>NZ_CP012069.2:0-1200000 GCF_001189515.2 Olsenella sp. oral taxon 807 | reverse complement strand
GGCTATGTCCGCTGTGTCATCAGCAGAGTTGTTGTCATAGACCCAGATCGTGGCGCCAGGAAGTTCTCTCCTGAAGTCATCCACGACCTTACCTATAGTCTGCGCCTCGTTGTAGCAGGGGATAAGGACAGCAACGTCCTCGAAACTCTCGCTCACGTACGCCATCTAGCCACTCCCTCGGCGATAGGATGTCAACACGCAACACTCATGTCCTCTTGCGTCGCCTCTCACGACAGTCGACGTCCCATTAGTGAACGTGATGTCACACCAGCCTTGCCCACCGACGTTTGCCTACTTGCAGGACGGTGCCCTTTGAAAGGAGGGAATGCTCCACGTTGTAGCACCTCGAGGCTACCGTCTTACCATTAATCTTAACACCACCACCATCGATGAGGCGTCTCGCCTCTCCTGCGCTCTTCACAATCTTCACGTTTACAAGCAGCTTTCCCAAATAAACCTGTCCCTGGTCGTTGACCTCGACGACAGAGTGTGGAAACTCTGCGATGTCAGCGGGAACCTCGCTCTTCCTGAACGTAGCGTCGAAGGCATTCATCGCCCTTGTTCCCTCCCCCGCGCCATGATAGAGGTCAACGATGTTGGCGGCAAGGGCACGCTTAAGTTCGTAAGGGTCTGCCGTGCCGTCAGCATAGGCACGATCTATCGCGTCAACTTCATCTGGGGGTATCGTGGAGCAGAGACGAAAGTACATGGGTACAAGCTCGTCGGTGATGCTCATGATCTTACCAAACATATCCGATGGCTCATCGGTCAGACCAACGTAGTTGCCGTAGCTCTTAGACATCTTTTTGACACCGTCAGTGCCCACCAGAAGTGGCATTGTGAGGGCCACCTGCGGCTCCATGCCTCTTGCGCGCATGAGGTCTCGTCCGGCGAGCAGGTTAAAGATCTGGTCGTTGCCGCCCATCTCGACATCCGCCTTGATGACCACAGAGTCATATGCTTGGAGCACGGGATAGATAAACTCGTGCAGGGCGATGGAGCGACCCTCGGCATAACGCCTGTGGAAGTCCTCGCGCTCGAGGATACGCGCAACGTTGAATCGACTCATGAGACCGAGCATCTGCGCGAGGTTGAGGGGCTTCAGCCAATCGCCATTGTGAACGATGGTCGTCCTCGTAGGATCGAGCACCTTCATAGCCTGCTCAACGTACGTCTGGGCGTTTGCCTCGACCTGCTCCTCAGTGAGTGGCGGGCGCGTGCTGTCGCGACCCGAGGGATCACCGATGAGGGCAGTTCCGTTGCCTATGATGAGTGTGACCGTATGTCCTAGGTCTTGGAACTGGCGCATCTTTCGCAGGGGTACCGCATGACCAAGGTGCAAGTCAGGCGAGGTGGGATCCACACCCAACTTGACGTTGAGGGGCCGCCCCTTCGCAAGCTTCCTTTTGAGCTCCTCCTCGGGCACGATCTGCATGGTGCCCGATGTGATGACCTTAAGTTGCTTGTCTACTGGTAGCAAAACTACTCCCTTCACCATATGATTTTGCGAGGCGCATGGGAGTAACGCCGCATGACTTGCGACGTCGGACACCATAGCTCAACGTGCTTATCGCACAGCTGCAAAAGCGGACCACCTTTCCCAATGCGTAGACTCAAAGCGAGCATCAAGCACAAACAAAAACTGAGAATATCTGCAAGAGCTCTTCTCAGGGCAGAGAGTAGCCGTCAGATGAGCTCGTCCTCTATGAGATAGCGAGGGCGGTGCTTGACCTCAAGGTACACCTTGCCGACATACCCTCCCGTCACGCCCATGGATATCATGAGTAGCCCACCAACGAGCCAGATTGACACCATCATCGACCCCCATCCAGCAACCGCATGTCCCATCGCGACACTTACTATCGTATAGATAAGCATGGCGATGGCAACAAGCATCGAGATGAGCCCAAGAGTCGTAATCATCACGAGGGGTTTCACGCTAAAGGATGTGATGCCCTCAATGGCCAGGGCGATCATCTTGCGGAGCGGATACTTCGATTCACCTGCCAGTCGCTCCTTGCGCCTATAGTAGACTTTCTCGGTCCTAAAGCCGAGGGATGGGACGATGCCACGCAAGAAGAGGTTCCTCTCGCCATACTCGGACAGCCCCCTCAACGCGACAGAACTCATAAGCCTGAAGTCAGCGCTATCCGCAATGATCTCGGTTCCGAGGCCGCGCATAACGTGGTAGTAGCCCCTTGCGGTAAGGCGCTTGAAGGAGGAGTCCGTGTCGCGGTTGTTACGTACCCCATAGACGATCTCCGCGCCTTGCAGATACTTGCGTAGCATGTCATCCATAACGTCAATATCATCCTGCAGATCCGCATCGATCGAGATGGTAGCATCAAAACCCCTCTCCAGTGAGCGCATGAGCCCGCAGAGGAGGGCATTTTGATGGCCTCTGTTGTGAGAGAGCCTAATACCCTCAGCGTAGTCTCTCTCCTCATGTAGGGCACGAATAATACCCCACGTATGATCCTCGCTGCCGTCATCGACGAAAATAACTCTGCTATTTTGATTTGCAAGCCCCCTTCCCTTCAGTACCTCAAGCTTGTCGAGCAAAACTGCCCCAGACTGCTGCAGGACCTCTTCTTCGTTATAGCAGGGAACAACAATCGCTAGACTTGGAGCTTGTCTCGCAACATCTACGCTGCTAGATGTCAAGATAATCCCTCCAGAAATCCACAGAAGTCACCTCTGCTCGAACGTCGGCATAGCTCCTATTCAGGGCAGACTTTTCCTTCCCATAACGCCTGAGATCTTCCTGAAACCGACGCCAAAGGACCCGTGCCCGCCGTGCGTCGCGGTGACGAATGACGCCAACCTTCTGCTGGATATTTATGGCAATGACATTATCAACGCCGTATAGCTTGCCATAGGGACACGCCCAGCCCAACCCTTCAATAACGGCAGTGCTGCTGCCAAAAGGTCTCAGCTTTCCGTAAAGCTGACCATTGAGCGAGCGCTCAAACAAGCGTGTATGGTAAAGGTTGTAGGTAAGGCCGTGCAGTCTACCTCCCAAGGGCAGATCGCGCAGGATCTCATCGGTGCCGATCTTTTCCAAGTCGAGGCTAAACTGATCTTTAACGAGCTCCCTGAGCTCAGCGAACGGAAGCTGCTTCTCCTTGTTCCTGTTAGCGTCCATGAAGCGTCTCTCAGCGAAGCCCTTCTGAAGGAACCGGCCCGGTCCGGCAAGATAATCCTCGAATCCCTCCAGTACAAGCTCGGCATCCGCGTAGTTGAACTTCACGAGCTCAATCATGACATTGCGCCGAAGCTCCTCAGTAAAGTCGGTGAGAGGCGCAACGCCTGTGATTGCCTGACCGACTAGACCGTTCCTCATAGTCTGGTAGCGCTCGACGGCAGCGTTGTAGCGCATGAAAAAGGCAAGGTGCCAAATACAAATACCATTAAGCGTCATGATGCGAGGCTTACAGCGCATACCATACTCCGCATCATCGAATCGCACAAAAAAGGGAAGCGGCATACCGTTTTTACGAATCACAGAGACGGGGATACAACAGTACCACCAAGCAGCATAGCGTTGCTTCAGATCATCCCATGTGGCGACGTCTGGCTCAAAGCTCTCGCTTGTCGTGCAATCATGTAAGACGCTCATTCTCAGAAGTGGCTTGAGGGAACGATAGACGCCTCCCTGCGTCATGTAACCGACGTCCTCCCAGTGGATGTCCGGCTCGTCAAAATTCATCATGGCGCCACTAATGAACGCCTCGGCATAGCGCTCGTTCACAATGGTAAGAAGGGCATAGCTGCGTTTGATGCTCTCAGGCGAGACCTCCACGTCATCGTCCATGAGTAGGACATGCGTGACATCACCCTGGTTCTGCGCCAAGAGCATACCGTAGGCAAACCCGCCCGAGCCACCGACGTTGCTATTGGGGTAAATCTCGATACCGTTACTTGTAAGCGTCTTGGTGTCAAGCGTGCGGCCGTTATCGATAACGTACATGCGGAAATGCGCTGCGATCTCCTCTTGGCTACCCAAGATCTCCCTTCGCACAAGATCGATGTTGCGCGTGATAAACTGCTCCTTCTTAAAGGTAGTCGTAGAGAGGGCAAGGTTGACCTCACGTATGTCGCTCTCCTCAACAAGGGCGCTGTAGTGCCCATTCCTCAACCATACATCCCCGTCTGTTTCGACGATAAAGCCAACGAGCACATCAGGGTCACGATATGAGAGATCGATGTCTACCAAAGACCACTCACCACACGCGGCGATCTCGACTATACCCTCCCTCTGTGGACGAGAGTAGTAGTCGAACTGATCGACACGAGTCAACTTGACTCTAGCCGCCGCCCCCTTGAGCTCAAGGTGTAGGCGATAGGCCTTGGCGGAGGTGTACTTATCGTACTTGCCTATCGAGAGCGCATTAAAGAACGTCGTAAAGTCAAAGGCTCCTGGCCCCTGCAGCATCCAGCTATCCTCATCAGCTGGCACCACCCCCTGTGAGCTCCTCACATACAGGAGAGGGGTGGTGTTAAATTGACGAGTATCCTCCAAGAGGACATTGGCAATCTTCACGAATTTCAACGTAATACCTCTTTCGGTGTCGCTGCATGTTATCTAAGCGCGCTGCATGACGCAGCCCGATTACTCTTTATCGTCCTCAGTCATGGTAGCAGCAACGCGAAGATGCTTCGCACGAACCACTTTCTTCCATGGAGATGGTAGCCATAGGTCCAAGCCATAGGATGCCACAGGCAGCAATAGAACGAAGAAGGGCATCAGATACACAGGTTTTGCCTCCCACAGCACATAGCAGGCAAAGCCAATCCCAACACAATACGCCAAGAGAAGGAATGGATCGCTTTCTCCCGCCTTGCGCCTTCGAAAGATCTCCATAGAACCAATGAACGCACCAGCCATCACCACGAGCTGATAGCCATCCATGTATGCAACCACAGGAACACTCTCGAGAAGGGCGGTGTTCGTGAGATTGCCGTCCGCATCATAATGTATATGGGTGTACATAACCGATTGGAAACTGGGCTCAGCCCATTCTTCAGATAACTTTGTAGCAAAAAACCATAGTGCGTAGGAGGGATGGCCCACGAAGTGCGACAACTGGCTCATCACTGATCTCGAGGCGGCCTCTCCCACGAGACGCGTATCGCGGTCAAAGGAGACGAATTGCTGGATCGCGTTTGCATCCCACATGCCCGGTCTGCATGTGGTACCTTCTGCCTCGGTGAGTCCGATCTCGATCCATGAGACTGTTGGAAGGCCGGGACCAAAGCTGACGTTGTAGCGTCTTTCCAACAAAGACGTCGGAAGGCCGCTGAGGCCGTTCGCCACCAGTGTCGTAACCAAAACGCAGACAAGTCCTCGGAACCTTGCCCTCTTGAGTGCGACAACAAACCAGCAGAGACATGCTCCGAGCGCAACAAGCTTGAAAGTCGGTTTAATAATAAGGGAGAATGTTAGGACCACCAGTGACATCAGCTGCAGAGAGGCTATCTTTATCCACGATTTGCTCTTGAGAGCAGCGACCTGTGCCCAGAGAAAAAGACAAATGAGTCCAAAGCCCATCGAATTTCCATATGGGAATGTTGTCGACAGGGAGAAGGGAAGACACAGCCCGAGGAGCACTACCAAGAGGAGTCTTGCGCATTTGGTTTTGAGCATCATGTGCGACGCTCCCACAAGCCCAATGAACGCAAGCGTATTTGCGACGATGTTCATGCCCTCTACTGCAAGAATATTGCCCGCACCGAAAATACGAAAGATAACAACAAAGTAGTAAAACGCACCCGCTTGAAATGGGTACAGAGAAAAATACGAGTACGCATTGGGGACATCAATCTGCAAAAAAGGAGCATCTGGCTGAAATGCCTGGTAGTCTCCTTGGACATGTTGGGATGCATAAGCTATCAAAGACGATGAGTCAGGAAATCCTTGCCTTGCATGTGGAGTATTGAAGACAAAGTAGCAGCTTATTATTATCATGACGATCAATGATACTAGGGTAACGACTCGCTCATCAAGACGCTCCGAGACATTTCGAACGAACCAAAGAACCAGCGTGATGGCGCCTGCCATAACAAGCCCGAGCAACATTTGATCGAGATGCTGCGGGCAAAGCCACGTTCTGAATACGAAGCTCTCATTAACCATATCAGAGAAGAGCGTAGTGACAAACGCGCATAGGGCCACAAGCAGTGCCATAATGGCCACAAAGATACCAAGACTCATACTCTCCAACAGAGAGCCAATCTTCTCGAGCTTCCTTCCCCTTTCCATGCGAGACCTTTTTCCCAACGTTGCATGCACCGTCCTTCTATATGCTTACAGATGCAGAGGCCATCGGAGTAGTTCTTACCGTTGGGACTGTTGCGGCCTCTTTCGGAACCGTGACGGTATAGCGTATTGTTGAGAACCCGGATGCCCTCGTGAAGACAAGCCCAGACCACACATTAAAGCCATCCAGACTACATGACCTGAACTCAAACGTAAGATCATCGCTTGTACAGTTGATGTCGGAAATGAAACCCCCCGCAGGCGCGTATAAGATAACTTCGTTACTTAGCGTTCCATCAGCAGCGTTGACGTACGAAGGAGCCGAATTGAGAATTTCGCGTGTCAGTGAATTCGTAATGCTCGTCGTCACAGAATAACTGACTGTTCCGTCGTCATTTGCCCTCGCTATCCCCACACTCGTATCAGATGACATGTACCAGTCAGACTTACAATGGTCATAATTGTAGTAGTAGACCCCAATCACTGGATGTGAGGGGTCTGAAGACACCTCACCAGAAGCGTGCAGCTCTCGCATAACACCCTGTTCACCTGGCTCTGCCATCCACACCTGAACGTTGCCTCCATCTATACCCTTTCCGATAGCACGTGCTAGATCAGCTATGTTCGAGGATTCCATGCCAGAAAATATCTTTGTGCAGACCTGCCCTGCCACGTCATTAAAATAGGAGTCCTGTTCGCTCAAGGGAACATCCCAATATACGCGGTTGAGAAGGTGTTTGGCTGCATTAGCACCATCGATCGTCGCACCTATGCTTGTGGTTACACCGCCGGTCACAGCAAGGACGTACTGTAGGAACACAGGGTCGATCGCGATCACGCCATCCACATCATCACCTGCGTGATTACGCCAGAAGCCTCGCAGGAACTCTGCAGTGCGTGGGAAGTTGGGATTAAAGTTGCAATTCGTTGGCTTTCGCTCAGCCTGCATGTCTTGGTAGACGTCGGCGAAGACCTCCACTTCGTCAGGCGACATAACTACCCCATCCGAACTCCGACTAGTCCCCGGCGAGCTGAACTTACCCAACACAATCTTTCCATCAGTAACCTCCATAAGACCCCAAGATCCAGGAAGGCCACCCGTTGGTCGAAGCTCCGCATTACTCTGCGCAACAATCAGATAGCGCCTCGTCTGCCCACCAGCGCCAAGCATATCAGGCAAAACCGGCAAGATCCTGTTCGCCTTCGTGAGGGCGTCATCGAAAGAGGACAACCGACCCCTCACTTTGCGGAACACCGTAGCGAATTGCTCGATATGGGCATCGGGCAGGGCGTTGATAGCCTCCGCATTCCTGCGCACGATGGGCTGGGCCGCCTGGCAGGTCGAAGCGAGAGACGAGATGGCATCGGCGTTGATGGCGCCATCGCTCACGAGACTGGAGAGGCTCAACACGCCTGAGTCGTATGCGAGCGGCGACAGGGCGTTGTCGGAAAGATCGACCATGCTGTCTGCAAGCGTCTGCGCGCTCTTGACGTCGGAACCGTATACCGGGACGAGTGATGCAATGACCCACCAAGGGCTGCCGAGTTCGTTCTGGATGCCATGGGCAGATCCATTGATGTCGCTTGCCGCAGATCGGAGTGCCTGGGGGTTGCCATCCCTTGTGGCAGTCTCAAACTTGTCGACACAGGCCATGATGTTACTTGCCTCAGAGGCAACTCTTTTGGCGCTGTTGTAGACGTTGTATGCTGTGAGCCCTCCCACCACCAGAAGTAAGACTATGGTTACGCCGATCACCGAGGCAATGACATGGCCAATCGTCGATGCAGGCGACCCATGGTTCGTGCCAGAAGCTCCCCTCCCCACAGATCCACCACGCGATGTACGCATGCGACCGGAACGGGAGGGTGGTATGTAGACGTGCTGGGAGAGGGACTGTAGCTGCTCAAGAGGCCGCTGCGAGCGTGTAGTCCACCCCTCCTTGACATCGTGACCATCCCTGTCACCCCACTCCATGGAACCCGCTTGTCTCAAATGTTTTTCCATACCGACCTCCGGAATACCCAGCAAAGCACATGACAGCAGGCATGGTCTTCATACGCGCCATCCAACAGTTCAGTCTCACACACCTTCCTCCCTCTGTCATCTACCGGCGACAGAGACACAAGGAGCATATATAAGGAAGGCGAACGGACGGCGCCCCCCACGTCGATTGCCACGAGGATTTTTCATACCACCTCAGCATGCTCCTTTTCCACAGTGCGTCAAGAGCCATAAGTCGCAACAGATTCATCCATGCCTCTATCCTATAATGTGATGGTTATACATCGCAAGGAGGCATTCATGGGCATTCGTACCCGTAGGGCACGCACGCGTTCCCGCACTCATATCGTAAGCTTCAGCATAGCCGGATTCTTCGGCTTCATAGCCCTGTTCGTGATGGCGATGTTTCTCTCTGTCGGAGCGCTCGTCACGAACTGGCTCAGCGAGCTCCCGGACTACTCCTCGGCAAATGCCTACCTCGTTGCCGAGCCCACCACCGTGTATGCGGCTGACAACTCGGTGATCAGCGAGTACTATCTGCAGAACCGCCGTTCCGTCGACAAGAGCGAGATCTCGGACTATGTACTCAAGGGCATCATAGCCACCGAGGACAAGCGCTTCTACCAACACAAGGGAGTCGATCCGCAGGGCATCATGCGTGCCGTCTACGTGCAGATCTCCGGGGGCTCGGAGGGCGCGTCCACTATCACGCAGCAACTTGTGCGCAATACCGTCCTGTCAAACGAGCAGTTTGAGTCGACGCTCAAGCGCAAGGTGCGCGAAGCCTACATAGCTATCCAGATGGAGAAGATGTACAATAAAGATCAGATTCTGACGATGTACCTCAATACCATCTACTTTGGCCACAGCGCCTACGGGATCGAAGCTGCGTCTATCACGTACTTCAATAAGAGTGCCAAGGACCTCACCCTGGCAGAGGCGGCCACGCTCTGCGGGCTACCGCAGTCTCCCTCGGCCTACGATCCATTGCTAAATCCCAACATGGCAAAGGCTCGCCGCAACACGGTGCTGGCACGCATGCTTTCCGTAGGCGAGATTAGCCAAGAGCAGCACGACGCAGCGGTGGCAGAACCCATAGAATGCAACGAGGGGACCTTCGGGAATCCAACGATCAGGTACCCATACTTCACCGACTACGTTAAGCAGCTCCTCCTCGAGGACTTCGATCGCGACATCGTCATGAAGGGCGGCCTCAAGATCCACACCACGCTCGATCCGTCAATCCAGGAAGATGCCGAGCAGGCGGTCAGCACCCAGCTCGATGCCATAAACAACAGGCGGCTCCAAGCTGCGCTCGCGGCCATCGACCCAAACACGGGCTATGTGGTTGCCATGGTCGGGGGCAAGAGCTACGAGCAGAGTCAGTACAACATGGCGACGCAGTCAACGCGACAGGTAGGATCGAGCTTCAAGACTTTCACCCTTGTGGACGCCATATCGCAGGGCATGAACCCCAACATATCCATAAACTGTAACTCACCAATGCAGTTCACGTCCACGTGGAGGGTACAGAACTTTGGGAACGAGAGCTACGGAACGTTGAGCCTAGCGAAGGCCTTCGCACGTTCGTCAAACACGGGGTTCGTACAGGTAGCTCAGGCAATCGGGACCGACACGATCATCTCGACCGCCCAGGCGATGGGCATTACCGCGCAGATGGAGAACTATGACTCGCTCACCTTGGGAACCACAGGCATACCGCCCATCCAGATGGCTGAGGCGTACGCGACTATCGCCACAAACGGTGTTCACCGTAAGGCCATAGCCATCACAAAGATTGAGGATCGCAATGGTAATACTGTCTACGAGCACGTGGACTCACCGGCGCAGGCCATCAGCGCCCCCGTCGCCGAGTCGGCACGCGATGTCATGGAGGGCGTCTGCAAGGGCAACGGCACGGCAAGCGTCATAGCCTCGACAATGAATGCGAAACAACCCGTGGCAGGAAAGACCGGCACCTCCGAGAACTACCGAGACCTCTGGTTCTGTGGCATTACCCCTCAACTCTCGGTTGCCATCTGGTGCGGCTACATGGAGGAGTCATCGGTTCGCGTGGGAGGTTCGTATGGTCATCCCTACAACACTGCCGTACCCATCTTCGTCAGATTTGTGAACGCGGCGCTCGCCGGGGTGGATCGTGAGGAGTTTCCCAGCACAAACGAGACAGTCGACTACAAGTCTAATAGCGAATGGTCGTTCCCGAAGGCCAACGAGCCTGGAACGTCCAGGAAAAGGAGCACCAGCAGCTCTAGGAGCAGGACAGGTACCGATACCAACAATTCGGATGACTAGCAGAGAGCGGGTAGGTCATCCTAGCTTTCCGTGACAGGTACAGATGCAGATACTCGACCAGAAATCTTCAAGGATGACAATTACTGGTCAACCAAACTTCCGTGCGGTGGCGTCTGCAGACCCAGCAGACAGAGAAATGGACCCTAACTGGGGCATGCAACTACAACAGTATCCTGCATAGAGAGGGATACCGTATGCCTACATACGTGCGACGCATGTTGTCAGCTATGCTCGGGTACTCCCCAACTTAGAGATCAAGCCCATGAAATCGGTGGCGGCATCGCTGTCGCGAGTGATCACGAGAAGCGTATCGTTACCGGCAACAGAACCCTTGACCTCTGGCAGGGTGGCCGCATCTACGGCTGCGGCAACGCCCGGCGCGGTGCCCGGCTGCGTCTTGATCACAACAAGGTTGTCTGCGCCATCCACAGAGACGACAAACTCGGAGACCATTCGTTGTAGGTGCAGGTCCTCGGCAAGTACATAAAAACCTTCGCTCAGCTTTCGCAGGCCCATGTCAGCAATGTCACGTGAGATCGTTGCCTGCGTGCAGTTGAAGCCGATTGCCTGAAGCTCATCGACGAGCACCCTCTGGGTTCGTATAGACTTACTCCGTACGATGTCCCTGATGGCATCTTGCCTGTTGGTGCGTCTCTTAACCATTGCTTATGTCCCTCTCGACAAGGCACGGGTGCCTTGGTCTCTCAAAATAAATGCAACCAGATAGACACATACTATCACTGTAGAAACAATGCTATGCAAACTATTGAGAAAAACCAGTACGCTTTGCTACAACATGGATAATCCATCAGGGCCTCGCACATGACCAAAAGAGTGTCTTTTCGCAGGGACTCGCGCGGCAGGATTGGTCTAGCCTGCGTTGCCCCCACCATCAAGCCACCGCTTGCGACTGAAGAAGTTCCAGACCATGACGACAGCGGTGGCAAAGAGCTTGGTGAGAGTGACCTCAAGGGCACCCTCGCCCAAAAGTGCCGTGCCACCCCACATGCACAACTCGTTGATGGCCAGTCCGATGGCGGAAAGGATGACGAAAACCACGAATTCGCGCCGCCGACTGATGTCTGCACGATGCGTGAAGACATAGCGCATTGACGCGACATAGTTGAAGATGAGCGATAGTGTGAAGGAGATTGCCGCAGACAGGAGGGTGTTCATGCCTAAGCCCCGCGACAGCAGCATCAGTATGCCATAATCAATCGCAAACGCCACGACGCCCACCACGCCAAACTTAAGAAACTGCTGCATCAGCTTTTTGAGACCCACGCCCCACCACCTCTCGTAGACAATGCGGCTTATTCTAGCATGTGACTAGTCCTACGCCACCTGCAGGCATTGAGGCTGCCAAAGAGTCGCCATTGGCTGCCAAGCAGGCAGTCTCGGGTCAATTGTCCCTCAAGTATGCAATACTATTAGCCAACGTACCGTATGCGGGAACAGCTGGCATAGACTGACAAGAGGGTTTACATGGCTGCTTACGATGACATGAAACGAGGGCGCGGATCCAACCCCGGTAAGTCGGGCTACGTCCCGAGCACGCGTGCGGGACGGGACGAGCCACGTCGGACTAGCATCGGCTCACAGTCGCGGGGTAGGCGAGGACCTCGACCCACCAAGGTCCAACGGAAGGGTTCGAGGCACCACGGTGATCAAAACTATCGGACGCTGACGGGACTCGATACCGGATACTCACTGAGGGGGCGCAGGCAGCAGATCGACTTTGACAACCGTCACAGGGGCTTGCTCTCCCGATACGGCATCTCCAACCGTATGCTGATCCTTGGTGCAGCAGCCGTTGTTATCGTTCTGATCGCGGCTCTTAGCATAGCGAGCTGTGTACAGGGACAGTCATCGGAGCAACCGACACAGACGCATCAGGAAGACACGGGCGCAACGAATCAGTGGGATTCGCGTGTCTCTGCCAACACCCCCAAGGACCTGACATCAAAGTTCACGACCGTACTTGATCGGAATGAGAAGTTCGCGACCATCGCAAAGAACGCCGATCGCTACCCTGACGCTCGGTTGCCTGAGCTTGCCATCAACGAGCCTGCGGCCATCGACTTCGTGGCTGCCTACCCCACGGCCGAGCATAGGGCTACCGACTATGGGCAGACCAATGAGAAGGGTGAGTTCCCTCAACTCTTTAATTGGGACATACGGTGGGGATACGTAGACTACGCACAAAGCGTCATCGGCGTGACTGGTTCAGGCCCCACGAGCCTTGCGATGGCCTACATGGGCCTCTCAAACAAGGTGGACAAGACGCCGGCTACCTTTGCGGCAGATGCAGAGTCAAAGGGGTACACCAGCTCGGAGGACATTGCGACCACAGGGGACCTCTTCATCTACGAGGCAAAGCAACTTGGGCTTGAGTGCAAAGAGTACTCATCACCCTCCGCCGACACACTCAGGTCGGTCCTTTCATCAAAGAAATCCGTGGCGATCGTGAAACTCAAGGCCAACTTTGACGGGCAGTATGAACACTGGGCATTGGCCGTCAGACAGAACAGCGACGGCTCCGTGACGCTTCATGACCCTACATCCCTCGAGGCTTCGAACCATACCTGGGACCTGGGCACCATCGCTGCAAATACAGATGAGCTCTATGCTTTGAGCAGCTAGGGCTGGAAGTCAGCCTGCAGCTCACTCACAGAAGGGGCTGTGCCAAAAGTGTGGCACAGCCCCTCGTGGTTCGCAGTCTCTTTAGTTGCGCTCTCATCTACGGGCTGCTCGCGCGCCCTTGATACCTCAGTCTACGAGAGGATCCGCTCGGCCGCCTCCTGAAGCTTCGCACGAACGGCTTCTGCCTCGGCGCGAGTGGCACCCTTGGAGAAGAGGTATGCCTTGACCTTGGGTTCGGTACCGGAGGGACGGAAGATGACCTTATTACCCTGCTCAAGACGAAACTCGATCACATTGGCTGGCGGCAACGTCTGTGCTGCCTCCTTCTGGAGTCCCGATACGCGCGGCATCTCGGCACCCGTATCATAGTCGGTCATCCCAACAACCTTGTAACCGCCGATCTCCTTGGGCGGGTCATTGCGCAGGCCGTTCATGATGGAGGCCATCTTGTCGGCCCCAGCGGCACCTGGGAAGGCGGCATTCACAGTGCCGTTCAGGTAGTAGCCATATTTCTTATAGAGGTCCTCCATGGCCTCATAGAGGTCTTTGCCCTGCGTCGCGTAGTGGGAGGCCATCTCGACGGCCATCTCGACGGCGACGATGGCATCCTTGTCTCGGGCGTGCGTGCCCACAAGATATCCATAGGACTCTTCGAAGCCCATGAGAAAGCGGTCTTCCTCGCCCTCATCCTTGAGGTGGTCGATCTGATCCCCTATGTACTTGAAGCCCGTGAGGACACGACGCAGCTCGAAGCCTTTGTCCTCGGCCAGGACATCGGGCATCGCGGAGGAGACGATCGTCGTCACCGCCACCTTGCGCCTCACGTCCTCGCCGTTGGCTGCAGCCATATTGGAGAGCCAATCCATGAGCAGAACGCCCATCTCGTTGCCGGAGAGGAGTTTGTACTCGCCGTCGTGCGGGATGGCGGTACCCATGCGGTCGGCATCCGGATCGGTCGCGACGACGAGCTTTGGCTTCTTCTCATCAGCGAGCTTGAGGGCAAGCTCAAGGGCCTCGCGGAACTCTGGATTGGGATACGTGCAGGTGGGAAAGTTACCGTCAGGTTTTGCCTGCTCGGGCACGACGAAGACCTTCTCGACGCCAATCTCCTTGAGGATGCGCGTCACGCACTCTATGCCAGTTCCGTTGAGCGGTGTATAGACCACGGAGTATGACTCGTCGGCCTTGAAGTTCGGAATGGAGACCTTCTTGACGTTGGTGATGAAGGAGTCGAGAACCTCCTCGGGCGTCCACTCGATGAGTCCCCTCCTGAGCCCCTCGTCAAAGTCCATCGTCTTGACGCCGCCGAAGGGGTCTACGGCCTCGATGTTTGCGCTGATTTCGGCAGCGGCCTCATCGGTGATCTGGCCACCGTTATCATTATAGACCTTGTAGCCGTTGTACTTGGCGGGGTTGTGGGAGGCCGTGAGCACGATGCCTGCGGAGGTATGCAGGTAGCGCACCGCGAAGGAGAGCGTGGGCACAGGCTCGATGCGAGGGTAGACAAAGACGTGCACGCCGTTTGCCGCAAGCACGCTGGCCGTGACCCTCTGGAAATCCTCCCCCTTCAGGCGGGAGTCGCGGGCAAGCGCGAGGGTCGGCTTGTCATAGTGGGCATTGAGGTAGTCCGCCACCCCTTGGGTGGCCTGAGCCACGACGTAGACGTTCATGCGGTTGGTCCCCACCCCGAGCACACCGCGTAGACCAGCCGTTCCGAACGCAAGGTCACGATAGAATGCGTCGTTGAGCCTCTCCTCGTCACCCATGAGCCCCTCGAGCTCGGCCTTGAGGTCAGGCTCGGTGACGTTGTCCTTCCAGAGCTCTACCTTTGCTTGAGTGTGCTGATCCATGGCATTCTCCTCTGAGTCGTGTGCCGTACGGCACCATCCACTGCCAACATAGCTAGATAGCTAGCCTTATTCTAATCGTTGGACATGCGCACGTCATTGACTCCCTGGCGGGCGGTCATGCTTTTTCGGGAGGAGTCCTTCGTACCCCTGTAAACATCTTGCCTCTGTCCTACCCACTGGTCTCCAACATACAGGGAGCGGACCGGCTGCATGAGTGGCCGATCCGCTCCAAAGGCTCAAAATCCTAGAGAAATATCGAGGAATAGTCCGCTACATACCGTACAGCTGCTTTCCCTCCTTCCGCCAACCCATCCTTGCGAGTCGCTCGTACTCATTCGCATCTGTCGTGAAAAGGTGCGTCCCCACCTTCACATAGGGGTTAAAGAGGCGATAGATGGCCCTACTGCCTCCGCTATAAAGCTGAACACCCTCTTGAGTCCAACCGATCCTCGCAAGCTTATCATACTCTGACCTGTCAGTCGTATAGAGGTGGTCACCGCTCCAGCGATTATAAAGACGATATACGGGAGTCGACGAGAAGTTTGGTGCATTCCACCCGACGTTTTCCTGCTTCCATCCAACCCGCGCTAAGCTATCGTATTCTGACTTATCGGTTGTGAACAGGTGCTCTCCTGACCATCTGTTGTAGAGACGATAGACCGGCTGCGTATCCCCATAACCAGCCCTCGAGCGCGCCGCCATGACTTTTCCGATGGCAGTTCTATCGGTCAGCGTGATAACGCTACCGTGGCGATTGGGGATTCCGTTACCCTCCCTATCGACGGTACTGATCCGATGGGTGTTACCCCAACCACCGTCGAGTCTGCCCGAGCTCGTGACAAAGATGCCGGTCCTACCATCAGAGTGCCCCATCGGATAGTCAGCAAGCTTATCGGTATACATGAGATAGTTGCCATCAAGCTTCGTCAAGCTAGGACCCTCGTAGCCAGTTACCACGTTGCCACATACAAGCGACCAAGAGCTATTGAGGCTAAGGGAGTTAGTCTTCCAGATCTGATTTGTAATGCCGTCTCGTTTGATAGACAGATAATACGTACCGCCCTCTTTATACAACGATCCGTCAATCCAGTTGAGGCTCTGTCCGCCACCAGTCCCAATCTGAGAGAGGTTGATGGGTGTAGCCTGGCTGTACGAGACACCTTTTGGCTGTGCCCCCTTTGAGTTTGCATCGGTGGGTACCTGGGAGCCGTACCCAGGGGCAATCTTTCCAACCTGTATCAAATAGGGGGTCATTACATCGTTTTGGCTATTGTCGCCATGATTGGGTGCAAAGTAGCCAAAGGACGCGACAATCCACGCCGTACCGTCGTCATCGATGAACAGATCGGGGCCCGCAACGTCAAAGTTCCCGTTATCACGCTGCCTGCCCCTACCATAGGGTGTAACTGAGCATTTGACGTTGGTGCTACTGCCACTGTTAGGATAGCTCCAGTTTATGAGATCGGGCGAGGCGGCGAGCATGGGGATGAAGGTATCTCCATTGGTCCATCCAGACATGCTCCAGAATGTGCCAGCATGATACTGGGCAGAGGGATCGTGCAGGCATCCAACGTTATAGTTAGTGCCAGGTGCGGTGTATGCCCAGAGCGTTCGAGCGTCGTTTGGCGTCTTGTCACGAAGGACCTCCCCGACCTTCTGGAACTTCTCCCCATTAAACGACACGTAGACGGAATCTGTACAGTCTTCCATGCTGTTAAAGAAGATCCCGACCTGTACCCTCGACGGCGTATCGGCGAGCGCCGGCAGCGAGAGGGTGAGAGAAACAAGCAGGGTCATGAGGAAGATTCTTGCAGTCGATAAACTCATACACTTTTTCATCCAAGCCTCCTGAGATGCAACAACATCAACCCATCACGAACATGTGCCATTATAAACAAAACTGATCTATTGATTCAGTCCTTATCACGCTAGCTAGTAAAAATCGGTAAGTGGCAAGCATTCACTTAGTGCTGCGCTCAAGTAAAGTAAGTGAAACCATACGAAGGGTAACTCAATGTGCGAGACAGACACGGAAACGAACGGTGGGACAACGCGCCCCTCCTTTTTTGCAAGCTGCCCCAAGGGCTTCGAGCGGCTGCTGGCAGACGAGCTGAGGGAGCTGGGCATCCCAAAGCCGCGTCCCCTACGTGGCCAAGTCGCGTTTGCGGGCACGCTTGAGGACGCCTATCGCGTCTGTCTGTGGTCGCGTCTCGCCTCTCGCGTCGTGCTCGTACTCGGACGGGTCGACGCGTCCGATTCCGACGCCCTCTACGAGGGTGTCTCCTCGATCGCATGGGAGGAGCACATCCCTTGCGCCTCTTCTATCGCCATCGACGCCCACGGTACCAACGCCCAGCTCAAAGATACTCGATTCACGGCCTTGAGGACTAAGGATGCCATCGTCGATCGCCTCATGTCAATGCGCGGCACACGGCCGCTTATACGCGTCGCCGATCCCGACCTGCGCATAGTCGCGCGTATCTCAGGTAAGAGGGCAACGCTTGGCATCGACCTCTCGGGAGAGCCACTCTTTAGGCGCGAGAGGCGAAAGAGCCCTTCCTCGTGGCGGAGCCGAAAGGGCGGGGTCGCAGGCCTCTTGCCGCTTCGCGCAGACTACGCGGCGGCGCTCTTGGCGGCTGGTGGCTGGAATCGCCAGCTGGGACAGGGCGAGGCGAGTCTGGTGTCCGTCTTTCCTGGCGCGGGCGTGCTGCTCGCCGAGGCAGCGCAACAGGCTCTTGACAGGGCCCCTGCGCTTTTGAGGGCGCGCTGGGGATTCGAGGGATGGGCAGGACACGACCGCAGCCTGTGGGAAGGTCTTCTCGGGGAAGCCCACGACCGCGCGGACGGTGCCAGAAAGGGACTGGCAGAGAAAGCTTGCACGGTCGAGCTTGTCGGCTGCGACAATCGCCCTGCGAGCGAGTCAGAGACACGTCACCTGCTCCGCTCGATGGGCATAGATCTGGAGCCGCGCTTCTGGCGCCCAGGCGCGCAAACCGCGAGCGCAGCGGGGCTCTCTCCCCTTATCGCCTACGACCTCTCGTGGATACGAGGAGGCGAGGATGCGAAGGAGGCGGCCGCGCTGGCCTTTGCCTCATCAGCCATGGAGGGGCTGAAAAACGCGGACCCCGCCGCGATCGTATCCCTGACACACAACCCGATCCTCGACCGCGCGCTCGGCCTGACCGCGAGATCGACCATCGACGTCCTCGTGGGGCAGAGCGCGGCGAGCATCAGGACCTACGACACCAGTTTGGACAGCCGAGGCAATGCGAGCCATTCCAGCGTGCAAGTCTTCGGCCACGGGGGCGGTACTCCCAAGCTCATCTTGACGCTCGTCGAGGGCTCGGCACAGTTCTGCCACCGCCTTACCAAGGTGGCAAAGGCGCGCGCCAAGTGGGCGCGCCGCGAGGACGTCAGCTGCTATCGCGTGTACGACGCCGACCTGCCCGACTACGCCGTGACCCTCGACCTCTTCGAGGGCTCGACCCACACCCCCACGCGCCGTGGACGCGATCGCTGGCTACAGGTCTATGAGTATGCGGCTCCCACGGACGTGGACCCTGTCTTGGCTCGGATGCGCCTTCTGGATGTGCTCTCTATCGCACCTGATGTGCTTGGGGTCGAGTCCGCCAACGTCTTCGTTCGCGTCCGCAGGAGGTCACGTGGAGGCTCTCAGTATGCCAGCGAGTCACAAGTCGGTGGCGCCATGGGAAAGTACGGCAGCCAAGGCAGACGCGGTCGGAGCGACCGTGCCTCTCGACCCCCCCGCCTGCGTCCGCCCGAAGGCGCGCAGCTCATCGACGAGGGCGGGCTCATCTTTGAGGCCAACTTCCAGTCACGCCTCGATTGCGGCATCTTCCTCGACCACCGAGACACCCGCTCCATGATCCGAGAGATGGCCAAGAAGACCAAGGGCTCGAAGCGCTTTCTCAACCTCTTTGCCTACACGGGGACCGCAAGCTGCTACGCGGCGGACGGAGGCTGCAAGCACACGACGAGCGTCGACCTGAGCCGTCCCTCGCTCGACTGGGCACGGCGCAATATGAGGCAAAACGGCTTCACCGGTCCCGAGCACGAGTACGTGCAGGCAGACGTCACACAGTGGGTGAGTGAGCAGAGACGCACAAAAAACCGCTGGGACCTCATCTTCTGCGACGTGCCCACCTTCTCGAACTCCAAAGGGATGCGTGGGAGCTGGGACGTCCAGCGTGATCACGCAGAGCTCCTCATTGGGGTGTCACGTCTCCTCACGCGCGCGGGCGTGGCGCTGTTCTCCTGCAACCTGCGCACGTTTCGGCCTGACGTGGGAAAGCTCGGGCGCGCAGGCGTCACCATCGAGGACATCACGCCCCAGACGATACCAGAGGACTTCTCACGCAGCCCCAAGATACACCACTGCTACCTCGTGAGACGCACGCCAGAGGCGTAGGTCCGAAGGAAGACGGGCCCTAGGCCTCGCGGGCATACTGGCACTCGCCCGCTGCGGCCCACCTGTTGCGTCTCACGCCTTCGCGTAGAAGGCCTCCATGTCGGCGGCCATCCGCGCAAGCGTCGGCACATCCACGTAGGCCATGTGACCACAGTTGTACAAATGCCACTCCACGCGCTCCTTGAGCGCAGACGAGAGAAACTGGCACGCCATATCGTGCACCACGTTCCAATAGGTAGTAGCGGCATCATAGCGACCTCCGAGGATGGCGAGCTTCATCGTGGGGTTGCGGCGCAGAGCAACGGCAATGTCGTAGGCAACGTTAGGGGATGCGTTCTCCCAGCCCTTGCCGGGCTCCTTATGGCTCCACTTCCAGTTCACGCCCACGCGCTCGTAGTTGTTCGAGAGGTAGCGCGCAGGACCCCGATATCCCAGCACATCACGGAGGAAGGCCCTGAACGCCGAAGTCATGCTGGATTCGACCGCGTCGTCTGCGGCATCCTCCCCCTCAAACCACTCGCTGCTCGACTGGGTCGGCAGAGGGGCATCGGACGAGAAGCGCGTGTCGAGCCTTCCGCACACCCTCCCCTCTTCCTCCAGGATGTGCCTCCTGAAGTCGTCGAGGGTGACACGCAGGTGCTGGCGCCGCAGCTTCTTTGCCGAAAGGCCGATAAAGGCAGAGAGCTGCTCGGCGAGCTCTGCCTCGCGCTCTTCAGGCAGGCGGTCGCCACGCAGGAGGGCCGGGGCGTAGGCCTCCTCGTTCCAGCTCATGGCCGCATCAAACCACTCCTCGACAGGCCTTCCCTTCCCCGCCTTGCCAAAGTAGTGCGCGGTAGCCGCCATCGTGGGCATCATGCCCAGGTGATAGAGGTCCTCTCCCTCGATGGTCTGCACCCAGTCGAAGATCGCCGAGAGCATCGTCACCCCGACCACCTTGATGCCACGCTCGCCCAAAAGGCGCATGAGGACGGCGTTGCGCACGGTGCCGTAGGACTCGCCGAAGAGGTACAGGGGACTTGACCAGCGATTGTTCTTCTCGAGCCACGTCGTGATGGCGCGAGCAAAGGCGTCCGCGTCTCCATCCACGCCGAAGACCTTGGACGTGTCCGCCCCCTCGGCGACACTCGACCAACCAGTCCCAAGCGCATCGAGGAAGACGAGATCGCTCTGACGCAAGAGCGTCGAGGGGTTATCCTCCACCTCCACCGGAAAGGCGAGGTGGCTGGTGCCGTCGGTCCTCACGCGGCGGGGCCCTATGCCACCGAAGTTTATGGGCACAGAGGCGCAACCGGGGCCGCCGTTGTAGGCAAAGGTCACCGGACGGGCGGGATCGGGCCTGTTACCCTCTGCCAAGCTCACGTAGCTGAGCGAGAACATCCTGCCGACAAGGGTCCCGGTATCCGAGCGCACGTCAAGGTGGGCGGCCTCGCACTCGTAGTCGATGTGCTCCTTGGCACTGATCCCCGAGCCATCCCAGCTCAGCCGGGCCTGAGCGGCATCGGGCGTCTGGACCCTCGGGTCGGCAGGCACCGTCATGAACGCATCTTTCGGTACGGCACCGACACCACTGTCGGGCGTCGGCAGAGACGCCTTCGTCTTCTGGTCTCGCTCGGTCTCGTCTGTCATGGTTCCTCCCTGTAGGTCGTCGCACTGCGTCACGATGACACGATAGCGCAGGCATGGCAACGGGAGGGGTAACAAGACCCAAGGTGTACGTTCGATGAACCATGCCGACAAGTCGAGCGAAATAGCGGATCCGACCGGCTTGTGGCCCATGAGGATGGAAACGGGCCGCGCACACCGCTAGACTATGCTGGTAATGATGATATGCCCCGATGAGGCAGAAGGAAGGTCACCTGTCGGCTTATCCGGTGACGGACCCGTCACCACTGGCAGATCGCTCGATTGAATGGAAGGGCTATGGACAGACAGACTGCGGTAATCGACGAGAGAGAGAGGGAGCGTCTCAAGAGGCGTCGGAAGCTGCGCCAGGTGGGCATTCCCCTCTCAGCCGGCATGATGCTGGTCACGCTCGGTGTCGTCTACGGAGACATCGGCACAAGCCCCATGTACACCCTGAAGGCCATCATCGAGGGCAACGGTGGCCTTGCCACAATGGGCGAGGAGACAGTGCTCGGTGCTCTCTCGCTCATCATATGGACGCTCACTCTCATCACCACGGTCAAGTACGTACTCGTCGCCATGAGGGCGGACAACCACAATGAGGGTGGCATCTTTGCCCTCTACAGCCTCGTCAAGCGCTGCGCAAGGTGGCTCATCATACCGGCCATGGTGGGAGGCGCGGCGCTGCTCGCTGACGGCATCCTGACCCCCGCCGTCACAGTCACCACAGCTATCGAGGGGCTACGCACCATAGACTTCTTCTACGCTCTCATTGGGGAGGATCAGAACATCGTGATCATCATCACGGTCGCGATACTCTGCGCACTTTTCTTCATCCAAAGGGCAGGTACCTCAACTATTGGCAAGCTCTTTGGTCCAATCATGACGATATGGTTCTTATATCTGGGCATTGCCGGCATCATGAACATCATCGGTGGGAGCCTCGGCGTATTTCGCGCACTAAACCCCCTGCGTGGCGTTCGCTTCCTCTTCGACGGCTCGATAAACGCTGCGGGCCTCATGGTCTTAGGTAACGTCTTCCTCTGCACCACAGGTGCCGAGGCGCTGTACTCCGACATGGGTCATGTGGGTAAGCCTAACATCTACGCCACCTGGCCCTTCGTCAAGGCCTGCCTCATCCTCAACTACCTGGGACAGGGGGCCTGGATACTCAGCAATAGGAACAACGCCGCGATGGGCGCCATCCCTGATGTCAATCCCTTTTTCCAGATGATTCCCGAAGACTGGCGCACCTTCGCCGTCGTGCTCTCCACGCTCGCGGCCATCATTGCCTCACAGGCCCTGATCACGGGCTCCTACTCTATCGTGTCGGAGGCCATCCGCCTTGACCTGCTTCCGCATATGAAGATCAACTACCCCTCCGAGACGCGCGGTCAGATCTACATCCCACTCATTAACGGCGTTATGTGGGTGGCCTGCATCGGCGTGGTGCTCCTCTTCCAACGCTCGAGCAACATGGAGGCGGCCTACGGCCTGGCCATCACGGTCACGATGCTCATGACCACGGTCCTGTTGTTCACCTACCTGTCTCGCATTCGGCACCAGCTACCCTTTGCGGTGGTGTTCGCGGCGGCCTTCGGTGCTATCGAGCTCATGTTCTTCTTCTCGAGCCTGACCAAGTTCTTCCATGGCGGCTGGTTCACGGTGCTCATGGCAACGCTCATCTTCGCTGTCATGTACATCTGGAGACGTGGGACCGCCATAGAGCGCACGCAGTCCGTTTACCTGCCTGTGGCGGAGTATCTCGACCAGCTCGAGGCACTCTCGCATGATGATGACTTTCCCCACACGGCAGACAACCTGGTCTTTCTGACCAACGACTCCTCGCCTGACAAACTTGATCGCGACATTCTCTACTCTATCTTGGACAAGCGCCCGAAGCGAGCCCGGGCATACTACTTCCTCAACGTCAACGTGACGAACGAGCCCTACACCTATGAGTACATGGTCAACGACTTTGGCACCAACTTCGTGTTCAAAGTGCAGCTGAGGCTTGGCTTCCGCGTTAACCAGCGCGTCAACACCTACCTCTACCAGATCGTCGCGGATCTTATGAAGCACAACCAACTCGCGCCCCAGGATCATAAGTACTCGATCTACCGTGACCACGGCAAGGTGGGGGACTTCCGTTTCTGCCTGATTCGCAAGATGCTCTCACCCGAGTCGAGTATCTCGGGTTTCAATGCCAGCGTCATCGGCGCGAAGTACCTCATTCGTCGCCTCGCCGGCTCGCCTGCCCGTTGGTACGGGCTCGAGAACTCGAGCATCATCTTCGAGTACGTGCCGCTCTTTAGCCGCACCAAGCGCCAACACAGACTCAAGCGCATCGCGCAGTCTGATGCCGCCACACCCCGGGTCACCACCCGCAGCGTCACCGCCACAGACGACGCGGAAGACGATGAAGATATCTTTTCCGTCACGATGCACAACGAGCTCGCTGAGTCCGTCGAGGAGGTGGAGAACGAGGTCGTGGGCGGCAACACCGCAAGCTTCAAGCCGCTTGTCGTCGATGAGGATGAGATCGAGGACATGGACGGGGAAAGCGCCGACGTCGAGGAGCACGGAGAGGCCTAGGCCTCGGACACAGAGAGGCGCATTCTGCCGGTTGCGCCTCACGGAAAAGCGCACTCTGACGGTTAGGGAGACCGCAGAGTGCGTCTTTCCGTCACGGTGGGACCGCGTGTGTGCCCAGAGTGCGCTTTTCCGTAGAGTGCGCCTTTCCTTACCTGCGCAAACGCGGTGTCACCTCACGGAAAAGCGCATTCTCCAACCGGCGCCTCACGGAAAAGCGCATTCTACGGTTGCGACGTGACGGAAAAGCGCATTCTGCAGCCGGCGCCTCACGGAAAAGCGCATTCTGACGGTTAGGGAGACCGCAGAGTGCGTCTTTCCGTCACGCTGCGGCGCCCGGGAGGTGTGGGGCAACCCCCCGCCAGGCTGCGGGGCACTATGAAGAATGCCTCAACTGGGCAAATGCGCTCGAGCAACCCCCCACCAGCCTGCGGGGCGGGTTGTGCCAGGGTCCGCAGATCTCGGTTCGGAGTCTGGCCTCACGGAAAGACGCACTCTGCCCGACCGGTGGGCTTCAGAATGCGCTTTTCCGTCACAACGCGACCGCAAAATGCGCCTTTCCGTAGAGTGCGCTTTTCCTTACCTGGGCAAACGTGGCGCCGCCTCACGGAAAAGTGCATTCTCCAACCGGCACCTCACGGAAAAGCGCACTCTGCAGCCGGCGCCTCACGGAAAAGCGCAGTTTGCCTTCGACGTCCCACCCAAACTGCGTTTCTGTGAGCCCATTCAGTGTTTGCCCAGGTTAGGAATGAACCAAAACAGATCTCGGCCTCGCCCTTCTCGGCCTCCACCTGAGTCCGCAGCCTCCACCTGAGTCCGGGCGCCTCCATGTCACCTTCCGTAAGCCCTGGGGCCTCCGGTGTCCTTGGCATGTTAGTCCCTTCGCGGACATATCGTCGCCATCCCACCATCATGCGGCCGGAAGGAAGGACTATTCCGGCACTATAGACTTCAAGAACGCCATACAAAATAGCGCTCGCGAAGATACTCTCCCACCCCGCCTTGACCGTTGTCACGTCTGGTCACATGTTTCGCGACAGCCTTGACCTCGCTCGAGGCATTGGCCATAGCGACGCCATCGCCCGCCGCCTCAAGCATGGACAGATCATTGGGTGAGTCCCCAAAGGCCACGACATCTGTGAGACTGACATGCAGCCACCCACACAGCCAGCTGAGAGCTGCCCCCTTGCTCGCAGCCCCATCCATGACCTCGACGTTGTAAGGATGGCTACTTGTCCAACAGAGGGATGGATCCATCTCGGCTGCCGCAATGATCCTCTGACGCGCGTCATCATCCCCAAAGTACATCGTGATCTTCTCGACATCCGGATAGGAGTTAATGATCCCCTCGGTGGGGAGGCTGAGCTGTACTCGCCGACCCAAGAGCCAATCGACGGTCGGTGCGTCTATGCCAAAATCCCTGATGCGCCTAAAACGCGTAGCATTGGCGCGGGATGCGCCCTTAGAGAACACGTCAAAGGTACAACTGATGTCGCGAACGCGCTCAAAGAGGGCGAGCGCACGCCTCGCTCCGATCAATGTCGCCCGAAGCGTCCTCTTGGACCTAACATCTCTCACGATGGCACCGTTCGCCGCAATGACATATCGAACAGCGGGATGGTCCAAGACCTCCGCAGGAACCGCAGACCAAGCCCGGCCCGTACATGGGACAAAACCAACGTCCCTCTCCGCAAGGAGATCGAGCGCCATGGCATTATCCCTGGGGATCGACTTATCATCGGCCAGAAAGGTCGAGTCCATGTCACAGAAGACGAGTCTTAGGGTGGCCATGGGGACAACTTGGTCCCCATGGCTCAGGTCCGAACCTTTGTCACTCATGCCCATCACACCCACCTAACTAGCGCTCCTCGATGGGCACATAGGCCCTGTCATCCATGTAGGCACTATACGCCGGTCGTATGATGCGCGCCGGCCCATAGAGCTCCTCCATGCGGTGTGCTGCCCAGCCGCTCAGACGCGACAGTGCAAAGAGCGGTGTGAAGAGATCCTTCGGGATGCCCAGCATGGTGTAGACGAAGCCCGTATACATGTCGATATTGGTCGAGATGGGCTTCGTTATGTGCATGACATCACGCATGAGCTGGGGTCCCAGGCGCTCGATGCGACGTATGAGCTCGAAGCGATCGAGCTCACCCTTTTTCTCGGCTAACGCGCGGGCATAGGAGCGCACGGCCTCGGCACGTGGGTCCGTGATGGTATAGACGGCATGCCCCAGGCCGTAGATGAGCCCCGAGTGGTCAAAGGTCTCTTTCCTGAGCACCTTCATGAGATAGTCCGACACCTCCTGATCGCTCGACCAGTCGTGCACGTGATCGGCGATGTCCTCCATCATCTCACTGGCCTTAAAGTTCGCACCACCATGCTTGGGACCCTTGAGTGAGCCAAGGGCGGCCGCATAGCTGCTGTAGGCATCCGTACCCGACGACGAGAGGACGCGGCACGAGAAGGTTGAGTTGTTGCCACCACCATGCTCTGCATGCAGCATGAGCATCACGTCAAGCATCATGGACTCCTCGCGAGAGAAGCCCTCGTCACCACGGAGGATGTCCAGAATCGTCTCGGCCATGGTGTAGCTCTCGCGCGCGGGCGGAATCCTGAGTCGGTTGCCCTCCCGATCGGCGACAGAGGCCTGGTAGGCGATGGACGCCACACGCGGTAGACGACCGAGGAGAGAGATCGCGACGTCTATCTCGTGGGTGGGCGAGGTGTCATCAGGATTACGGTCGAAAGCGTAGAGCAAGAGGGTCGCCCGCTGGAGGACGTTCATAATAGAGTGGCCATAGGTGGTG
Organism: Olsenella sp. oral taxon 807; assembly: GCF_001189515.2. NCBI lineage: Bacteria > Bacillati > Actinomycetota > Coriobacteriia > Coriobacteriales > Atopobiaceae > Olsenella > Olsenella sp. oral taxon 807. The sequence goes on along the minus strand of NZ_CP012069.2, from coordinate 1,173,479 downwards.
CGGGGGAAGATACCCAGATACCCCTCGGGTAATTGCCTGCGCATCGCGATGCGCGCCTTGAAGTCATCAAGCTCGGCCTGATTGGGTAAGGAACCTGTGAACAGGAGGAAGGCGACCTCCTCATAGCCAAAGCGATCTGCGTCGTGGCAGCCGCGCACGAGGTCGCCAATGCGATAGCCGCGAAGCCTGAGCTCCCCTCTGTCGGGTACGACCATGCCGTTAACCTTGCTGTAGCCATGCACATCGGAGATCGTGGTGAGCCCCACGAGCACGCCCGAACCGTCGGAGTTACGCAGCCCCCTCTTGACATGGCGCTGCGCATAGAGTTCTGCAGGCACCTCATCGATGCCTTGCATGCCCTCGTACAGCCTGTCTGAGATGGGAGGACGTCCGAGGCCCTCTGATGGCATGGGATACCCATCAGCCATGTGCGCGAACGCCGACGTCTCTCCTCTCGTAAGAAAGCGCCCAGAGAACCTCTCGCTACCTTTGCCTGCCATAAATCCCTCCCCATCCATTGACCGCCGCCATGCGCCATTCCCACAAGGGCCACGCTACAACAGGGCTAGAGACGATACATAAAGTTGAAGACCTCTTCACGTTGCATGGTGATCTGTACGCCAAGCGTCTCAGCGAGCTGGTCAAGCTGCTCCTGAACCTGCTTGAACTCAACGTCGGAGGCACTCACGTCCACAAGCATCGTCATTGTAAAGATCTCTTTCAGAATAGTCTGCGAGATGTCGAGGATATTGATGTCATGACCAGCGAGAGTACCCGAGACCGCCGCGACGATGCCAGGTTGATCCGAGCCCAGTACCGTGACGATGGCACGAGCCTGAGATGTGTCAACGTTGTCTACCATGACCTCTCCTTAGCGTAGGGGCGTACAAAACGCCTTCATACAAGCAAATAAACCAAAAAACTCTCTTGGTCTTTGTCAGACCATCACGGGCATGAAGAGTCCGCCAGCTGATAGGCATCGACAAGCCCTCGCTGACCTATGCAAATAACCTTCGCAACAGCTAAAGACGGGCATCCATCTTCTCTAGGGCTGCCTCTCGTCGCCCCGTGCGATCGCACTCGTCTGTCGTGCACGAACTTGCGCTTGCCCTCCCTGTGGGTGCCAACCAACAGGGAGACCATCCGATTGGCGACACCTCTCACACAGAGGTTTATTGTACGTCATGGGAAGCCCTCGACTTCCAACTGTAACAGAGTGCTCTCATTGAGACGCAGGATAATCTTGGTCAACATGGGGTAGCTAAAACATTCCTTCGCAGGCAGTCAAGCTGATGTATTTGCCCTCTCACGCCCTCTCACAGTTTTCAGCAGGCGTCACGATCCGCCGGGGCTTAGGGTGGGTGCACCCGCCAAGGAGCAGCCCACATTGCCAAAAACCCATCACCTGGCCTTTGATCAAACTCGGGGCCGTGACCTTGATTGCTGACAAACTTCGCCCCGATTGCACGTTTCCTGAGCGGGTGACGAGTAACGGGCCGGCAATACGAGCGAGCCAGAGACAATGAACCCACCTGTCACAGTGGCAGCCATATGAACTGTCGGGGCGCTAAGCGACCCCAAAGGCCCACGTTACCCATCAGGAATCGCGGGGACCATTATGAGAGCTTCATGCCAGCTGTTGCTAGTTGTCCTGCACGTCTGACTCCCTGGACTCGAAAAGCGAAACAATGTCGTCTTTTGACATGTCGAGTGCGATCGAGAGCTCCTCGAGCGAGCGCTCGATGGCCTGTTTGAGAATGCGCTCGTACACGACGGGGGGCCTCTTGTTGTTGGCCTTCGCCTCGTCGATACGGTGACGGAAGGTCTTGACGGTACGCACGGAGTCGAGGCAGGTGCCGCGACGAATCTTATCCCTGTAGTACTGCTCCTCAAGAGCGATGCTTGCCGAGCGGTAGTCATCGATGGATAGGTCGGTATACTCGTCTACGAGTTCCTGTGCCTCATCGTGTGACAGGACGGGTCTCAATCGATTCTCACCGGAGATCGGGAAGCTAATGCGCATGGGATTGGACGTACCTACGGGCATGAGCATATAGCTCACCTCAGGGTTCTCGATAACATCCTCGACCTTGCAGACGCCCTGCCCGGGATGGACGATGTACTCACCTACTTCATACATACAAATTCTCCTTTCGTGCTTATGACATCCATTTTAACACAAAAAGGAGAAAAATATAACTCTTACCGATTTACCCTTGTGTGGTCAAAAAACATTGTGTAAGGTAATGGGTTTCATCACCTCATGATGAGAATGCTGCAAGCGTGATGGTCCTCGCCCTCTTACGCAAGGGCCAAAGAGTGTGCTTTTTGTACACAAGACGCGCCGACGAGTTCGTCCAAACGCATCGAGAGACTCGCAAAACCCATCGCTATCGACAGCCTGCCTGAGAACTCGCCAGCCCATCACTCAGACGAGGACGCAGAACCCTACGAAGGGTCATTGGGGCTATCTCCGTCCCCACCCGAATCTCCCTTTGGTGTGTTGCCATCCTTTGCCACGGCAGGACAGCATGAGACAATCCAGGAAACCAGATTGTCCTGCGGATCCCCTTGACGCTCTGCAAGCTCGAATCCACGGCCCCACACCGTCTCGTAACTCACGTCCGCCACCCCATCGTAGTGTCTGAGCGCCAGCACCAGATTGAGTTCACCGGTCAGGGCAGCGGCAGTCTGGAAGAGTCCCGAGTTGATGCGCCAATGCGCCGCGACGCCCGACTTGCCAAAGCCATCATAGTGACCACTCAGAGTGTAGAGTGGATTCATGGCAGCAATGCGCGTGGCCATACCGTTGTCCATCGAGTCTCTCTTTGCCAGATCGTCCGACCACTCCGTCACGAGCGTTGCATCAAAGCCTTTGGCAGCGGCATAGCTGGCCTGCTTAGATGCCAAGAGTCCACCCACCGTCTGGTCGAAGTGCAAGGTGCTCTCCTCGCCAATGCCAAAGAGCTGGTTGTAGCTGGAGCTGCGATCGAGCATGTCGAAGGCGGCGACCGAACGGGAGGCCGGGCGGCAGCGCGTGACGAAGTCCCACAGGCTCGAGATCCTCACTGTACCCAGATTCGAGCTATAGGTGATCCAACGACCGTTGCTGTTGAGGGCGCTGAGATACGCTGAGGCCGAATCATAAACCGTCGATTTCACAGAACTCACGCCAGATGTGATTGAGGTCGAGCCCGATGTGCCCTCCTCGGTCGTCGCCTCGTTGGCGGCCGCCTCGCTCTCTCTCACTAAGTTAGGATTGCCCGGAAAGCAGGGATCACCCATCTGTGCGGGCGTATAAGTATAGGGAAAGCTCGTGCGAGAGAAGAAATCCGCCGCAGAGGACTCTATCGTGTCCATGACGTACTCGTAGTAGCTACCGTCCACGTAGGCTCCGTCATCGACGGCGCTGAGCCTGAGCGCATTGTCGCTGTCGTCGCGGAGGTCCATGCCGTTGACATAGTCGCCGTACGCGGTAGCGAGGTCTGTCGAGAGAAGCTTGGTCCATGCGTCGCTCGCGCGGGTATCTGTACTTGCGAACTGCCCCATCATCCACTCGTAGGCGCTGTCTTGCGTATCGAAGGACGTTATAGGACACCATGATGCCGAGCCGTAGATCTTGTCCGAGAGAGCGGCGCCTTGCGCGTCGTGTGTCGCCGCCCCAATGCTGTCGAGATACGGGGCATAGAGATCGCTGTCACCCATCGCTCCCATGGTCGCGCTCAGCCCCCCTCCCGCACCGTACCCAAAAACGAAGATACGCTCGGGATCGATGGGGAGGCTTGCGGCGTTATAGCGCAGGTAGCGCACGGCCGCCTTGAGACCAACGACAGGCCAAGGGGAGCCACCGGCTATCATGGCCTTCGAGCTGCTGTCATAACCGCTCGAACGACCTCGAAAGCCCGCATACACGTAGACGAGCCCTGCCTTCAGGTAGCGAGAGAGACCCTCATAGCTATATGACTCCGGACAAGCCTGGGCAGAGAGCCTCACCGAGTTGATCGGCATGACCGCAGGTGCCGTGACAGGGCTCAGGGTCCCAACAGTGGCATCCTTCTTGACGGAGCAGCTGTACCTGTTGCCCTTTGCCGTGGCGTCAAAATACGCACCGGGAACGAAGATAGCCAGCGACTCGTAGGTGGTACTTGCCGGCTTGGTGCAGTACTTGAGACCGAGCTGATAGTAGCAGTCGTTACCCTTGTCATACTGCCATGCGTCAACGTCGAGCTTGAGGTCCTCGAACTCCCTGAGGTTGACCTCAGGCTCTTGGGTACCCGTACCCCCATGGTCCTCATTACCAGAACCGCCCTGCTTTGGCGCACACGCCGCAAGACCAAGGGCGCCAAGCCCAGACGTAAGGGCAAGGAAGTTTCTCCTGCTTGTGTTCATCAGACCTCCTGAAGCCGCCCGGACGAGGCGTGGCCAGCTGCTGACGACTGCCTCCCGAGCACATGGTGACGATACATCCGAGCCTCACATGGTATTGTACGCATAAGTGCCCAAATACGCGCAATCCGCCCATAGGCAAAAGGAGGACTCCAGATGTTCTGCTTCAGACGGAAGGACACAGAAAGCGGAGATGCCCCCGAGAGTCTCCGCAGACTCAGGCTGCGCTTTCGCGGGGAGGTCCAGGGAGTGGGCTTCCGCTGGACCTCCCGGATAGTCGCGGACAAGACGGGTTGCACCGGTTGGGTCAGAAACGATAGCGACGGCACGGTCGCGATGGAGCTTCAGGGCACAAACGATCAGATCAGCCGATGGTTTGGGGGTCTTTCCTCCTCATACGTCCGCTATCCCATCGACTACCGCATAGACGAGAAGGTAGAGATCGATCCCGTCTCGGACGAGCGCGGCTTCGAGGTCAGGTTCTGTTAGGACAACGACCGCTCAATAGCTTTCGGCCAATGGCACAAGATGACCCAGACGCGAATACACCAGTTCCATTAGCACGGGTCTTGCGCTCGCGACCGGGGCGTCTTTCGTACCACGGACCCTTCCCATCCCTGCTTGGCCCACCACACGCCAGTCCCAACGTCCTTTGCCAAGCAGCTCTGGTATATTCTCTCATGGATACTCGCCTTGCATCTCAAAGGAGCATGCCATGACGCCACGCCCGGGACTATCGACGACTCTGTACAGGGTTCGCGCAATGCTTGTGATCGCATCGATCGCCGCGCTTGCGCTCGTTGCGCTTCCGTCACGGGCCCTGGCGAGGAGCTACTCCATCGATTACGTGGACATAGATGCCACGGTTGCCACAGACGGGTCGCTCAGCGTGGGCGAGACGCGTGAGTTCGACTTCAACGGCTCGTACAACGGTATCTACTGGAAGATTCCCACAGGTGACTACGATGGCAGGCAGATCGAGACAAGCATCGATACCGTCGGCATCATCGAGAACGGCCGGCTCACCGTTTTCACGCAGTCGTCTTCCGGCAGCCCCAACACCTACTCAATAAGTCAGGAGAAGGGCGCCATCAAGGTCAAGCTCTACTCGCCGCACACCGACGAGAAGGTACAATTCTTCATCGCATACACCGACACAAACCTTGCGGCACGCTACACCGACACCTCGGAGCTGTACTGGAAGTTCGTCTCGAGCGGCTGGGACGTCGAGTCCAAGAACGTGACCTGCACGATCCACCTACCCGTACCCGATGGCGCCATGGTCAGTGCCGAGGAGAACGTCCGCGCCTGGGGGCATGGGCCCCTCGACGGCAACGTCAACTTCAAGGGAAACGATATCGTCTACACCTTGCCCGGCGTCGGAGGTTCTGAGTATGCCGAGGCACGCATCACCTTCCCCACCTTCTGGCTCTCAGACACGCAGACAATCAACATGAGCAAGCTCCAGACGATTCTCTCCGAGGAGCAGAGCTGGGCAGACCAGGCAAACGCCAAGCGACAGGCGGCCATCGTCTTTAGCTATGGCTCCCTGGCATTGGCGTGCCTGGTAGCATTGGGATCGATAGCCTTCTCTCTGTTCCGCTGGGGCAAGTACAAAAGGACCCACAAGCCCCAGTTCGATGATGACTACTTCCGTGACGTGCCGAGCGACGACCATCCTGCCGTGCTGGGCGCCCTCCTGAGTAATGGCAAGCCACACGGAAAGGAGCTCACGGCCTCGCTCATGCGCCTTACGGACATCGGGGCCGTCCAGCTTGACCTCGTGAGGACCACTAAGCAGGGATTCTTGGGTAGCGAGCGAACCGACGAGGATTATCGTCTGACACGCACGGAGCAAGACATCAGCCAAGAGACTGAGAAAAGGAAGAAAGTTGACTACGCCACGCTCACCTTCCTCTTCGATAAGGTCGCGCCTTACGAGGGAAGCCATCAGGAGCTCTACTTTAACCGCATGGAGACAATCGCAAAGGAGCATGCAGAGCAATACTCGAGCGCCTATGAGACCTGGGAGTCGGTCATAGAGGGTAGCTGCATCTCTCGAGGCTTCTTCAATGACACAAGGGGCACGGGCAAGGGTGCCCTCATCGGTCTGGGGGTTCTTAACACCCTACTCGCAATAGCCATGATAGCCTTCACAATTGTCGAGATCGTCCCGATACCGCTAGGCTTCGGCGTCGTGGCAGTGCTCGCTGCGGCAGCCTGGGGGAGCTGCGCTGTAGCATCAAAATTAAACAGCCTCTCGGATGAGGCGCTCGAGCTGCAGGCAAAGCTTAAGGCACTCCGTCGGTGGCTCAAAGACTTCACGCGCCTCGGCGAGGCTATACCAACCGACGTCGTCCTCTGGAACCAGCTCCTTGTAATGGCCGTGGTTCTCGATGTGGCAGATGAGGTAATAAAGCAGCTCAAGACTACGATGCCACAGATACTTGAGGACGCGAGGATCGCGCCGGTCTACGGCTGGTACTACTATGGGGGCACGAGGGATATGCCCGTCAACGCATTCTCTGGTTCGGTCGCCCATGCCCATAGCGTGAGCACAGCCTCCCTCGCTGCCTCCTCCATGAGCTCTGGCGATGGTGGGGGCGGCGGCTTCTCCGGCGGTGGGGGCGGCGGCTTCGGCGACGGGGGCGGCGGAGGTGCCTTCTAAAGAATCCGAGAAGGACGTTGACTTTGGCCGTGACTTTGATATTCTAAATAGGCTGTTTGTTCAGTAATTTGGCTGGGTAGCTCAGTTGGTAGAGCAGGGGACTGAAAATCCCCGTGTCAGGGGTTCGATTCCCTTCCCCGCCACCAGATGAAGAGGGTCCCACGCTCGCGGATGCGGGTGTGGGACTTTTTTGTGCCCATCGGAGCTTTGGTGGAAACCACGCTTCTCTGTCCAGCGCCTAAGGCCAACACCCACTCAGGTGTCCACTACAGCGCTGGGGCCAGAAAGGTGAAGAGGACGCCACAGACGTCCACGGTCTCCCCCACTGCCACAGGCTGCGTTCCCGACACCTCACGGCCGCGCAGCATGGCGGGATTAGTCGCCCCGAGATCCTCGATGTCGGCGAGTTTGCCCCTATACCTGAAGCGAACGTGTCTGCGTGACACAGCCACCGAGTGGAGCACCACATCGCAATCGGGTGAGCGGCCCACGAGCAAACCACCTGGGCCAAGGGGAATCGTCACGTCCATGTCGGCGCAACGGACCCTGAGGCTCGGAACCTTTGGGGTCTTGGCTCCAGGGCCATCTTCCGGCAGACCAATCGTCTGATCAGCTGAAAGCTCCAAGGCAAACGGGCAGGTGCCCTGGTTCCATACGACTGGCCGCCCAGGTTCGTCCATGCCGCCAGCAGCAGACGCTTCGGATGATCTTGACTTCTCTCTCGAGAAGTCATAGAGACACTCGTAGCAGACGTCCATGTCAATGAAGAGTTCCGCCCCACAGCGTGGGCAGGTCTTGGTGTGCTGGCAGCCGTTGAGACTGGCAAGCGCATATTCATCGGGTCCGGAGGGAGGAGCTGCATGATTGCCAGCATCCTCGCTGTGCCTTAGGTCGAGGGCCCTCGACGTAACAAGCAGTGAGCCATCCTCAAGATGCTGTCCCCTCGCATGCCTTCCCCCAGATACGCGGGGGGCGTCATGTCGATCCTCCTCTCTCCAGCTCTGTCCAGCCGTCCCATAGTTCCACACTGTCTTCATCCTCAGCTCCTCCCTCAAACGCCAAGACGCCGCCGCAGCAGGACTGGCCCTGCATCGGTGCCACAAGTCGCACACGCCCAGGCAATGTCTGCCCCCAGCCCGCAGGGCCAACGCCTATCGACCCACCGCTCGCAGGCAACTTCTCGACACGTCAGACCACCACACCAGCCCTAAACCTGTCCACCACAAGCGTTCTCTCGTGCACGAGCGTCACGGGTGTCCCCAAGCTCACGCCGGCCAGACTCCCGATGCGTGGCCAGGGGTGATAGATCAACGTGCAGCTAAAGCTCGTAAACAGGGGAGACACGGGGAACTTGAGCTCCTGCCCGCCTCTTGTATCCGCCCTCGCATCCACGTCATGGGCAACGACCTCCACCTCGATCAGATCGCTTCCCATCGCCTGCTCTATGCAGGCCCTCACCTCATCGACTGCCGCAGCACGACTCTGCTCACCAGCCGGGGCGATGCCATGGGCCACGACCGCGTCGAGCGAGATCCTGTCAAAGCTCGCACAGAGACTCATGAAGCGCACCAGGTTGAACACGATGAGCGCGACGGCAATGACCACGGGGGTTAACACGGCAAGCTCGACGGTCATCTGACCGCTGTCTTTTCTCGCCGGCGCACGGACCACTAGCCCACCCCCATGAGGTCTTCCAGTCTTACCGTGAGCGGTATCCTTATGGTAGTACCTGGGACGGGTAGCTCGGCAATTGTGAGCTCCTTGCCCCCGAACCTCTGCCGTACCTGCTCGATGCCTATCATCGCTTGACCCTGTGAGTCTGCGGGAAGCGACGCCACGAGCTCCCTCACCTCGCTACCTCGCCAAAGCCCCGCCTTGTCAAGGACCGTCTGGCTGTTGACCAGCACCGGCTTTCTGAGCCTCATGTCCGCTGGCTCAAATCCCACGGCCTCTACGATCGATCCAAGCCTCCTTCCGAGTCCAGAAGCGAACTGACTGCCGGCCACACCATCGATCCTGCCCAAAAGCTCTCTCACGGAGGAAGAGACGCTCTCGTGCCCAGACCCATAGGCCACAAGCAGCCTCCCCCATAACTGGGTAATGTTTCCCAGAAACGAGATAACGATGGGTCGGTCATCCCTGCCAAGACCCTCAAACACGCTTGAGAGCACATTATGTCCGTCGGTTCCCTCGTCTGGAGCCAGCGTCGCAGCAGAGATGGCCATACCCGCCGGAAGTCGGGTGTCACCCTTAACGAAGGACCCCACGAGTCCTTCGGGCACATTTGTCTCGGCTCGTCTCACAATAGCGACACAACCATAGGCACCAGGTGGCCTGAGCCGTGGCCTCCTTACCGCAAGCAGGGCCATAGCCCTCTCAAAGGCCGACTCGCCCTCATCGGCCTTCTCCTTCATCTCGCGCTCGGCATCTCGCCCGTCCTCACAGGCTCTCTCATACTCACGCGAGGCCTCGACAACGATGCGCCAGTAGTGTTCGAAGCCGTTGTTGATGTTCGTCGAGGCGTTCGCGACGTTTCCCATCGCGACGGTGTCCATCCCACACTCATCGCAGCGCTTGACCGCTCCTGACTCGATGTCGGACAACGAGGCACTGCCCGCCTCCCGACCTCTCGCACCGGGACAGGTGGGAGAGCAGTGGAGGGTCCTGACACCGCCCTCGACGGTACAGGGCCATGTCGAATCGACATAGAGCGACGATTCCCTGACCATCTTCGCCGTGTGGGGAAGATCAGGAAGGTCGATTGAGACGCTCTCGCCCTCTATACACCGTGCGCTTGAGATGTGCTCATACGCATAGCGATAGAACACCTTCCTCGCGCACGAGCGCTGAAGCTCCTTGGCACTCGAGCCTGCGGCAGGCTCCGTCTGCCAACGCCTCAGGTAGTAGTTTTGGGCACGGACGCGAGCGTACTCGAAGTGCCATTCGTCCACGCTGGGATAGTGAGGGTTTTGAACGGTCGAGAGGCCCGCGAGCTTCTCGGCACGACTCCTCATGCACAAGGGGCTGTCGATCGTGTCGGCCCGCCAAGCCTTCTCCTTGGCGTCGCGGGCGCGACGGTCATCCCCTTCCTTCTTGGCGCTCGCCTGCCTGAGCTCTTCGGCACGCTCACCCAGCTCCTCGTCATCCACCTCATCGATCTGGAAGAACTCAGACTCGCTCTCCATGGGCAGCGGGATGGCAAACCCAACGTAATTCACGCCTTCGCTCGAGTTGGCAGAGGCGCATGAGGCTGCGTTGGCCGCGACGAGCGCGGGAATCGCCCCCTCGAGCCTCTTGAGACCCTCGGCCGCAGATTTCGCGAAATCCCTCCGCGCCGAGAGTATCTGACGTCCCGCGTCGATGACTTCCGGAGCCATCCCCTGCACAACGGGAATGGCCGCCAGAACCATGCCCGCACCCAAGATTGACGTCCCAAGGATCCCCATGCTGAGCACGCAGGCATCGAGAACCTGAGCGATGGTCGAATAGGCGGCAACGACGTTCGCACCCGACATCGCCGCAGAGTCCGCAACCGTCTGGACGTCTGCGGATCTCTCGCTTGTCCAGACGACCGAGGCCGTTGAGAACACCAGCGCCAAGCTCACGAGCAGGGCTACGGCCACCGTGATGGTGGTATAGCCCCCATCATCCCTGACAAACGTGGAAATCCCGGAGAAAATACGGACTGCTCCGCGTCCGTCAGCCCCACATCTCCTGCCAAGTATCATAGGTACCTCCGACCCAATCTGCACGCACCTTCTCGGAAAAGTTCGCCTCAAGGATCACACCTCGCCCATCCGCACTCCTAAACGCCGAGGCGAGCACCCCCACAAGCGGCAGGGGACGGACGTGCCCTCGTATGCTCACGTGCACGCTCCGCTCGTCACGGACAATCTGGATCTCCCAGTCGTCCTCACCACCCACGTGAAAGATCGAGACCTCCGGGATGGCCCTGAGCCTCCTCTTCGCAAAGTCGGCGCAGTCGGCAAAGTCCCCGTCATAGTCGGTGGCCGCGACCCGCGCCGTCTCGGCCGCACTCGCACGCATCACGGCAAGGGTATATCCCATACAAGCGGGCTCAATGAGCAGGGCCAAGAGGAGCATGGTCGCCGGAAGCAGGAATGCAGCCTCGACGCTCGCCTGCCCATGCTCCGATAGATGGAGCGGGCAAAGGGTGCAACGTTGGTTACCACAGCAGTTAGTACAGAAGGACGTCCTGAGACATGCCAAGAGCCCCACCCTCTCCCCAGCTGTGTGAAGCCGCCCTGACTGCTCCCGCAAGCAGTTCCCCACCAGCCGTCCAGTGCCACAGCACACCAAGCGCCACGATCAAAGTCAGAAAGGCAAAAAGTACCAGTCCGTACTCGACCGTAGCCTGTCCGCTCTCCCTACCCATACGCTCCCTCAGCATTCAGACTCTCCTCCCACATCGAATTCTCGATCCTACTCACGCTCACCTTTGAACTCCCCACGTCCGTCTCCCGCACCACGCAGATGTCCACCCAGCCATCCCCCTGAATGACACAACTCCAGGCCTGCCCAACAAGATCGACGTAGCCCGCACGCACAAGTACGCAGTCTTTCCTCTGCCGATAGCCGACAAGTATTGTTTGCGCCTCCTCGGTGAGCGGCCGCTCGCTCTCCCAGCTTCTTGTCCCGTCCCCTCCTGGGGTCACGTCACCTGAAAAGGACACCCCCTCGCTCAGGCAACTGGCATTTCCGCCCTCAAAGGACGCAGACGGCAACGACACCGGTGGAAGGCCACGGCTTTCAGTCGAACGACCGCTCACCCCCCAAGTCGAGACGAGGAGCACGACAAGAGAGAGGGCAACCAACGCGCGCTCCGCAGCGCGACCGTGGCTCTTCCCACCCAGATGGCGATGGCGCACCATACGCCTAGAGTGATCCGATGCCATCTGCAATCGCATCCCACAACTCCTGAATCTTGCCCCTGAAGGCGATGATGGAGAGTACCGCGATCACGACGAGGACACCGACGAGAATCGCGTACTCCGTCGTTCCCTGACCGCGCTCGCTCCTCCCCAGGACCATGATGCCAAGCACCCAGTCCATGACCTCTTGCAGCCTCATGCCCATCTTCCCTTCTCCTTTCCTCCTCGTCCGGCAACACGCCGGCACCTGACTACCCCAACCTGACGGAAGCTCCCAAAAGTGGTCCCAGAATCGCCAAGAGCATCGCCGGCACGACCATCGTCCCTAAGGGGACCATCATGCGTACAGGTGTTTTTTCTATCTCCTCCTCGACGTCGCTGCGCTGCTCTTGCCTGATCACGTCAGCCTGTCTCTCGAGGACGAGCGCAAGCGGAGCGCCAAAGTGCAGGGCCTGGGAGACCGCCGACGAGAAGCGCCTGAGCGCGTCGACGTCAAACTCCTCCGCCATGTCCGCAAGCGCCTTCTCGCGACTGCACATGCCCATGCGCCAGCTCGTCAGTGCCTCCCTGAAGAGCGCTGCGGTCTGGGTCTCGAAGCGTCCGCAGTAGAGCTCGAGCGAGGCATCAAACGAGAGACCCGAGAGAAGCCCCAGCATCACGATGTCAAGAAGCTGCGGCAGCTCACGCAGGAGGCACGTGCGTCTCGTGCGCCGCGCGGACTGTGCGCTCAGGTCCCTCAAAAGCGGCAGGCTTCGCAGCTCGGCGCAGACGGCCTCCAGCGCCTCCCTGAAGGAGGTGCTCGCTGCAGAAGACGGAGGCGAGCCAGATCGACCCAATGCGACGAGGACGAACGAGGCAAGCCAGGCCACAACGCCGAGCGAGAGCACAAAGAGAGCTGTAAGATCTCTCATTCGAGAATTCCTCCCATCTGCCGTTTGATGATCGCCATCGCAAGCACATCCAAGATCGTCGCCACAACCAGGCTGAACGTTCCCGCAGGTGTCATGATCCCGTTCCTGAAGTCAACCGAGAGCGCCGACAGCCCCACGACAAGGAGGGCAGGTATGGCAGAGACGACACGTACCGAGAGCCTTACCTGCGCCGTCTTCACCGCGAGCATGCGTTCGAACTCGCTCTGCCGCTCGATCAGACGTGCCGAGTGCTCGAGGAGACCCTTGAGGGGACTGCCCGTACGCTGAGATATGACGAGCGCCGTGCAGAGCAGCCCAACACCCGGGGCATCGAGCTCCTCGCAGAGCCTGTCGATCGCCTCGCTCACTGATGCCCCGCAGCTCAAGCGCAGGCTCGCCCGCGAGAACGCGGCGCCCGCGACGCCGCCCGCGTGCGTCCCCGCGTAGCCGATGGCCTGAGAGAGCGTCTCTCCGGAACCTAAGGCCATGGCGAGCGTGCGGAATACGTTGGGCATCTCTCGCAGAAGGTCCTGTCCGTCTCGACGCAGGCAAGACGCATGCCAAGCCGGGATGCCGACACCAAGAGTGGTCGCGATGACAAGCGTGGCGACCACGCTGTGAAGCATGAGCATCAGAAGCATCGCAACCAGCAAGATCAGGGCGCAGGCCTGCTCGCGCACGAGCAGGATGCTCTTGCCCTGGAGCCGTCGCGCCAGCGCGTCTGACGCATGCCTCCAGGAGTCGAGCGTAAGGAGCCGACCTACCGGCACCGTCTTGGAAAGCGCCCACAGCAGCTTGTTTAGCTCGCGCGCAAGTCGCAGGCGTCCCCTCAGGACACTGAATACCTGCCGATCCCCTCCGTCAAGCTGAACAAAGCAGCACACCCACGCCAACATGCCGAGACCTATGGAAAACGGGACCTCCATGACCTCACCTCCTGCTCGCCCACCATGCCCGCCCTCAGGGCCGCGTCCACAAACCGAGGCTCACGGACGAGCTTCCAGTTACGCTCGAGCTCGTCGAAACGGACGCATTCAACGAGCCTCACACCATCGTCCTCGCCCAGACTGACCTCGCTCAGAGACCCGATGAAGCGCAGACCGTCGCTCATGCGATGGCTCATCACCAGAAGATCGAGCGCTGTCGCGATCTGGGCCTCGATGACCTCTGTCGGAAGGTCCATCCCAAAGCGGGCCATGAGCACAAGGCGCAGGATCGCCTCCTTGGGCGTGCCCGCATGGAGCGTCGTCAGCGAACCGTCGTGCCCCGTGTTCATCGCCTGGAGCATGTCGATGGTCTCCTCGGAGCGACATTCCCCGACGATGATGCGGTCGGGTCGCATGCGCAGGGCGTTCTTGACGAGATCGCGTATGGTCACCTCACCCGTCCCCTCTATGGAGGAGTCCCTTGCCTCGAGCCTCACGACGTCGGGATGCCGGTCGAAGCGCAGCTCAGCAGAGTCCTCGATGGTCACGATGCGCTCCTCGAGGCCTATCTCGCATGAGAGCGCATTCAAGAGCGTCGTCTTGCCCGAACCCGTGCCCCCCGCGACGGCGATGTCCTCGCGCATCCGCACGGCGAGCGAGAGGAGCCGGGCATACCACTCGGGAAGCGACCCAAGGCTTACGAGTCTCTCCAAGGATGAGATGCGGTTCGAGAACTTACGGATGGTCACCGCTGGCCCGTCCACCGAGACCGGCGCCGCCACCGCGTTCACGCGATCCCCGTTCGCGAGGCGAGCGTTCACGATGGGACTCGCCCTGTCGAGGCGCCGACCCAGAGGAGCGAGTATGCGGTCGATGATCATGAGGATCTGCTCGTCCGACTCGAACACCGCCTGTGCCGCCTGTAGGCGCCCGTGCTTCTCGAAGAAGAGACCACGTGTGCCGTTGACCACGACCTCGCTTACCTCCTCGTCCTCGAGGAGCTCTTGCAAAGGACCGAGACCACATATGTCATCGAGAGTCCTCCTGACCAGCCTCTCCCTGTCATCGAGGGCAACGTCGGCATAGGCAGCCGTATTGAGGATCGCGCGGCAGGTCACAGACAGTTCTCTGCGGGCACGCGAGATGTCAGAACCCGCAGCGAATTGAGCGACCACGCCAAGACCGAGGCGCTCAACGAGATCGCCCTTGAGGCGCTCGGTCACATCCTCCTCAGAAGGCCTGCGCAGAGCGACCATGGTGCCGCCCTCAACCTGCGACTCCTGCTCCCTGACCAGTTCCAGCAACGACACCGCTACGCCTCCTTCCTGAGTCCGAAGAGAGAGAATCTCTTGCGGCCCACCTTGGCCTGCAGATCTTGTCGTGCCGCATCCGAGTCCGGAAGCCTCCCCAACTCCGAGAGGAGTTGAGCCAGAAACAACCCAGTTGAGTCGCTAAACTCCCCCTCCTCCAGCGCGAGCGACGCGACCGCGCCTGATCCGATCAGGTCCCGCACGTCATCTCCACCGTCCGCGACCCTGAAGAGCCGTGCCCCCTCGAGACCGATCTCGGCCCTTCCGAGTAGCGCGGGCGGCGTGACCCTGAGGTTTGCTGAGCTCTCGACACGCACGATGCGCGTCCGCGCCACGCCCAAGCGCACAGCCAGAGCACTTGTCCTTGCGAGCGACGCGAGGGCACCCGCCTCCTGACCGCTCACGAGCACAAGGCGGTCCGCCGCCTGGGCGGCGCGCGCCACGGCCTCGTTGAATGTCGTTGAGCTGTCCACCAGCACCAACCCGAAGCGACTCTGCAGATAGTCGAGGAGCTCTCCCACATGTGGCATGAAGACCTCGGCGTCCTCGGGCCTCTCGCAGGGACCCCAGAGGAGTACGTTTTTTGCGAGCCGTATGCTCGACCTGCCCATACGCTCCGCCGTCATGCCCTCTTGTGCGAGCCGAGTGAGGTCCACGCCGTGCGATGCCCCGAAGCAGGAGAAAAGGTTGCCGCATGAGAGGTCGAGGTCCACGACAGCGACGCTCATGCCCCAGGAGGCTGCTCGCACGGCACAGGTGGCGACGAGCGTCGTCTTGCCGACGCCCCCGCGACCCGAGACAAAGGTGATGAGAGGTGACGTGTCATCATGAGTGGCGAGATCGTCCTCGCAAGCGGCTCTCCCCTCGGCGTTTTGGACGTCATCAACAGAGGCGGCCCCCGCCGCAGAGGTATCAGCCACAGGCACTCCGGCATCAGCTGTCACACGGACTGATCCCTGCGCATGCTTCCCTGCAGGGCTCGATGCCGCAGCAAGGGCCTTCGGCTTTCGCCTTGTTTGTCGTCCCCTCCCCTGCCTACGTGTTTGACCCTCGACCTGTTCGTTTTTCTCCCTGGTCACTTCAGCAGATTGTCCCAAGCCCTGGGAGGGGCCGTAAGATGGAAGGGATGCATCCTGTATGTCGATGACCTGGGTGACACCGGCACGCGCGGCACGAGACCTGAGCGATCCTGATGCACCTCTCGACACGAGGGCGACCTGTGCCGCTCGACCGTCCCTCGCGATGGCCGCCGCAAGGTTCACGTCCGAGACGCCTCGCTCACTGAGACCGACCATCGCGCCAACCGTGCCTGGTTCCTCGTCCAGAAAGGCGTCACGCAGTTCTTTCGCACTGCCCAAGAAACTCAGCGAAGCATGAGGTGCGACCAACCTCAGCGCCCTAATCAAGTCCCTACGCGTCCTCTTGCTCGTATAGCCCAACCACAGGTCACACGTACCGTTTATGTTCTCGCCCATTGTCTTTCCCATCCCTGTCCTGCGTCCCATCACGCTTGCATCCTTACGGCGTCCCTGCCTCGGGGGCAGCAGCCCCTCCCTCACCCACCACGGCCTGTGGAGCCTGGGGAGGTGCACCCGCGTTGGGTCCTGCGCCCACGTCCTTGGCATCCACGTCATCTGCGGGGACGACGAACTTGAGGGTGCCGATGTTGCTGGCAGAGAGCACCCTCTCGACATCGGACGCCCTGACTGCCACCACGATCTGGGCGGCAGATGTGGCACTCGCAGTCGCAGCCGAGCTGGAGAGCACCTCTATCCCCGTGCCGATCTGCTTCGAGCCGTCCTTATCGACCGCGTAGGCAATGAGCTTCGCGCCCCTCGCGACGTTGCGGGAGACGCCCAGCTTGTCGGAGAAGGGAATGCTCACACCCACGAACCCCGCAGGGACCTCGGCAAGTTCCGACTCACTCTCGAAGCAGGTCTGGGTCATGATGGAGTTTCGTGCCACTGGACAGGTGACCTCCCTGCCCACGGCGTCGTTGAGTCCCGTGAGTGCTCCCTCGGGAACGAGCTCGGCTACCCAGTCACGCATACCAACGTCGGAGGCCTCGACCACGTCACCCGGCCTGAGACCGTCTTTGGTGACGACGACGCCCACGACCTCGCCTCCATAGCGGGCGATGGCGTCACTCCTTTGCCGCTCCACGTCTGCCTTGACCTTGTCCGAGTACGCCGCTCCCAACATGATCGCGAGAACGGCGCATGCCGTCGCGAATATGAGCCTGAACCTGAGCGTCATCCCTCTCCCCTCGTCATGGGCTCCACCCTCCCGCGCGGCCCCCTCTGTGTGAGGAACTCCTGCGCTTGATAGGATTGTCGGGGAGAATGGGCCTCTGAACTGCCCAGATTCTTTTTCTTGCTTGCCGGCGACTGGCCCGCAGATAGCGCTTGCCTAACAAAAAGGCGCCCCGCCGCAGCTCGGAGCGCCATCAACATTCAAGGGGTAGGGAAAAAATCACAACACCACGTCGGGATCGAGCGAGCTAGCGCCCGTCCTCATCTCTGCGGCGAGCGCGACCCACGCATCAACCCTCGCCTTTTCGCACGTTTTGTCAAAAAGCGCACGGCGCACGGCGCATCCCGGCTCATGCGTGTGCGTGCAGTCACGAAAGCGGCACTCTTGGGCAACGCGGGCCACCTCGGGAAAGAGAGCTGCCAACCCACGCTCGTGGCCGACGAGTGGCAGGCTCCTGAGCCCCGGCTCATCCACGATGACGCCACCGCCCGGCAGGCGTACCATGCGCCTCGCCACCGTGGTGTGGCGACCGGCCCCGTCACGGTCACGCACCGCCCCCGTCTTGAGGACGTCATACCCAAGGATCCTGTTCAGGACCGTCGACTTCCCCGCACCGGACTCGCCCAACACGATGGACACCGTCCCCTTGGGCACCAGCTCACGAACGCCATCGAGGCCCCAGGAAGCTCCGAGCGCCCGCACCGCCTCGCCACGTGACTCGCACTCACGGGCGACGTCGGCAGCTGACGTCGCCACCACGGGCACGCCGTCTCCCAAGAGCTCCCGCACCCCTGCGACCGCACGGACGACCCCTTCCACGTCGAGGCGATCGGCCTTGGTGAGCACGACCGCAATGCGTGCGTGACAGTTTGCGGCGACAAGCGCCGAGCGGGCGATGCGAGCAAGGCCCGCGCCGCCATCGCCGCCACCCAAAGGTTGCACGACGAGCACCAAGTCGACGTTAGCGGCAAGGGTCTGCCTCTCGCCACGCGAGCCACCGCGCCATCTGGCGATGTCGTTCTCCCTCAATACGATGCCCACCGCCTGTGCCACCTCATGCTCTGGGACGATGCGCAAACACACCCAGTCGCCAACGGCGATGCGCGAGAAGCCACTCTTGGTGAGCTGCGCTGCAAACTCGGCGCGCACGACCCCACCCTCGAAGAGGACAGCGGGAAAGCCCCTGTCAAGACAGACGACACAGCCGAGGAAGAGCTCCTCTCGCTTCACGTCCCCTGTCGAGGCGAGGGTCTCGCGCATCCTCGTGAAGTCGGCGCGCTGCCTCTCGCTGGGAGAGAGGTCGCCCCAGACGGGCAGGTCACGCAGGGATGGAAGCGCCAACAGAACATCCCTGGTCCCACCGGGGCCCTGGCGTCTCCCACCCGTAGCGCTGCGCTTGCGCTTGGACACGAGGCCCCCTGCCCTTCTACTCCCTGCCCCTGTCAATGGCGCGCATGACGGCCTTCTCGATCTCGACGATAGGAATGATGAGGAGGGCAAGGCCCATGGCGATGCCATATAGCGTGAGGTCTATCTCAGCGAAGTGGAACGCGACGGAAAGGGGTGTCTCGATGGCTAGGTAGGTCAGAAGCAGCGCCACGACGAAGGCGCCCCACAGCCACTTGTTCTGTCCCTTGAGCGTAAAGAGTGACGCGCGGCGACTGCGCATGTTGAGCGAGTGGAACATCTCGACCATGGAGAGCGTCAGGAAGGCCATCGTCATGCCCTTCACGCCAGCCGATGGATCCTGCAGGACCTGGCCGATGTCAAGGGTATGGTACTCGTACCAATGCCCGATGAAGTAGCTGACCAAGGTGAGCACCGAGATCACGACCCCCTGTACCAGTGTGTCAACGCCAAGGCCGCCCGAGAAGATGCCATCCTTCGCGTCGCGGGGCTTGCGCCCCATGATGTTGGGTTCGGCGGCCTCCGTGGCCATCGCGAGCGCGGGCAGCGAGTCGGTGATGAGGTTGATCCAGAGCAGGTGTGTGGGCTCCAGTATCGTAAAGCCGACGAGGGATGCGACGAAGACCGAGATGACCTCGGCGAGGTTGGAGGAGAGCAGAAACTGTATGCACTTGCGAATGTTGTCGTAGATGCGCCTGCCCTCTTCGACCGCGCCAATGATGGTGGCGAAGTTGTCGTCGGCGAGCACCATGTCGGCGACGTTCTTGGTGACGTCGGTGCCTGTGATGCCCATGCCAATGCCGATGTCCGCCCGCTTGATCGAGGGCGCATCGTTCACACCGTCGCCCGTCATGCCGACGACCTTACCCTGAGCCTTCCACGCGTCAACGATGCGGACCTTATGCTCGGGCTGAACGCGGGCATAGACGCCGTAGTCGCCGATCGTGTCTGCCAGCTCCTCGTCAGAGACCCGGTCAAGCTCCGCACCGGTGATGGCCTGACTCCTACGCTCGATGATGCCGAGCTCTCTGGCGATGGCGACAGCGGTGTCGATATGATCACCCGTGATCATGACGACGCGGATACCGGCTGAGTGGGCCTCCTCGACGGCCGCCCTCACCTCGGGGCGGACGGGATCGATCATGCCCGAGAGGCCCACGAAGGTGAGGTCGTGCTCGAGGTAGGAGGGATCATAGCTCTCAGGGCCGCTTGCTCCCCAGTCACGGCGTGCGGAGGCCATGACGCGCAGCGCCTTGTCGGCCATGGCCTTGTTCTGCTCCATGATCTCCGAGCGCAGCTCATCGGTCATGGGGACGATGCCGGTCTCCGAGAGGTAGGTGGTGCAGCGCGCGAGCACGACGTCGGGGCCACCCTTGGTATGCTGCATGACCGAACCCTTGCCGCGCACGACGACAGACATCATCTTGCGTGTGGAGTCAAAGGGCGCCTCGCCTATGCGCGGGCGGCTCTCGTCGAGGTGGGCCGTGGTGAAGCCCATCTTGGCGGCATCGGTGACGAGGGCGGCCTCGGTGGGCTCACCCTTCGCAACGCCATCTGCGGCGTCCCACTTCGCGTCGGAGGCAAGAGCCATGCTGCGCACGTGGGCGCTGAGGTTCTCGGTCGCGTGCTCGACGACGGTCATCTTGTTCTGCGTGAGCGTGCCCGTCTTGTCCGAGCAGATGATCTGCGTACATCCTAGCGTCTCCACGGCCGAGAGCTTGCGGATGATGGCGTGGCGCTGGCTCATCTTGGTGACGCCCATGGAGAGCACGATCGTCACGACCGCAACGAGGCCCTCCGGAATGGCTGCGACGGCGACCGACACGGCGATCATGAAGGTGTCAAGCACGTGGCTAACGTTGGAGAGGAAGCCGAGGCCGTACTTGATGAAGCCCGTGAGGAAGATGACCACGGAGATGGCGATGACCAGGATGGTCATCGCCTTCGAGAGCTCGTCGAGCTTGACCTGAAGCGGTGTCTGCTCGTCTTCGGTCCGCGAGATGGCGTCGGCGATCTTGCCCATCTCGGTATCCATGCCGCAGGCGACCACGACGGCGCGGCCACGGCCAAAGACGACGGTGGAGCCCATGTAACACATGTTCTTGCGATCGCCGAGGGGAACGTCGTCTGCCCCCTCGGTGAGCTCGATCACGTCGGCACGCTTGGTCACAGGCACTGACTCGCCGGTGAGGGCCGCCTCCTCGACCTTCATGCTCGCACTCTCAAGGATGCGACAGTCAGCAGGCACGGAGTCACCGGCCTCAAGGACCACGATGTCTCCCACGACAATCTCGGAGGAAGGCACACTGAGCTGCTCGCCGCCTCTGATGACCTTGCTCGTTGCCGCAGCCATCTCCTGCAGCGCCGCGAGCGCCTCCTCGGACTTCTCCTCCTGAACGACGCCGAGGATCGAGTTCAGCACGACAACGAACATGATGATGATCACATCAGCGAAGTCCGCCTCGCCCTGGGCGATACTCGTCACGGCCGAGATGACCGCAGCCACGATCAGCATGATCACCATGGGGTCGGCCATCTGCTGGAAGAAGCGAATCCAGAGCGGGGTCCTCTCGGCCTCCTTAAGCCTGTTCGGACCATTTTGCTCAAGACGTTCCTCGAAGACGGCCACGTCGAGACCTCGCGCACCGTCGCTTCCGCACTCCTTGAGTACGTCATCAGCTGGTATCAGATACTCTCTCATCTTCCCTCCTGGGCCGTGCGGCTGGGTTGCCGCCATAGAGTCTCGTCACGCCCGACAGATTGATGCCCACGTACGTGTCCCCAGGAGGGGCGAGGGCCTACCAAGGCTGCCGTGCCGGGCGCGCTGCATAACGCTCCTGCTATAGTATCGGATTTACGCCCGCGCTCGCACCGCGCCCCGTACGAAATCACAGCCGCTTCGCCCGGTCAGCACGGTCGAGCCCTCCAGCGGGCCTCAACGCCATCGTCGTCACGTCGGGGAGCGTTGCGATTCGTGAGGCGCTCGACCAAGCCCTCCTGCAGACCCACACCATGCGCCACCTCAGGAAGGAGAACGGGAGAGCGCGGCCGTCCGGCACGAAATACGAGACGCCTACCCAAAAAAGCGACTCCGACCCCTCATGCCTGCGCTAGAATGCAGTTAAGCGTGTCATACGTCAACGTCTTTTTGGAGGGACGTCTCATGAAGATCCTCGTTTTCGGCACAAAGAGCTATGACAAGATCTCGTTCGAGAAGGAGCTCAAGGACTACCCTGACCTCCAGGTTAACTTTACCGAGACAAACCTCACCCCGCTCACCGCGACCCTCGCGCAGGGATACAAGGCCGTCTGCGGCTTTGTGAACTCTGACATCTCCGCCATGACCCTCGAGGTCCTGCGCGGCCTAGGCGTCGAGCTCGTTCTCATGCGCTGCGCTGGCTTCGACGCCGTCAACGTCGACTTTGCCAAGTCCGTCGGCATGAGGGTCACCCGCGTCCCGGCCTACTCGCCCGAGGCTATCGCCGAGCATGCGATGGGTCTGGCCCTGTGCGCCAATCGCCGCATCCACAAGGGTTACATCCGCGTCCGCGAGAACGACTTCTCGCTCGAGGGCCTCGTGGGCGTCACCCTGCACGGCAAGACCGCAGGCATTCTTGGCACAGGCCGCATAGGCGCCGCGCTCTGCCGCATCTGCAAGGGCTTTGGCATGAAGGTCCTGGGCTCTGACCTGTACCCCAACCAAAAGCTCGTCGACGAGGAGCATGTCGTGGACGAGTACGTGGACTACGACACCCTGTATGCCAACTCCGACCTCATCAGTCTGCACGCTTTCCTCAACAAGGAGAGCTACCACCTGATCGACGACGAGTCAATCGCAAAGATGAAGGACGGCGTGATTCTCGTCAACAGCGCGCGCGGCGCCCTCGTAGACTCCAACGCCCTCATCCGGGGTATCAGGTCGGGCAAGATCGGTGCCGTGGGCCTCGACGTCTACGAGGAGGAGAACGCCAACGTCTATCAGGATCGCGAGAACCAGATCCTGGGATCCTCCATCACGGCGCGCCTCTGCTCCTTCCCCAACGTCGTCATGACCTCTCACCAAGCGTTCTTCACCCATGAGGCGCTCGGTCAGATTGCCCGTATCACGCTGGACAACGCCGAGGCATATGCAAACGGCAAGGATTTCATCGAGCGCAGCGTCGTCTGCTAGACAAATGACACTTGTGGGCATAGAGTGTAGGCATACGCGTGGCACACAGCCAA
This sequence comes from Olsenella sp. oral taxon 807, assembly GCF_001189515.2. Classification (NCBI taxonomy): domain Bacteria; kingdom Bacillati; phylum Actinomycetota; class Coriobacteriia; order Coriobacteriales; family Atopobiaceae; genus Olsenella; species Olsenella sp. oral taxon 807. The sequence goes on along the minus strand of NZ_CP012069.2, from coordinate 1,150,502 downwards.
CGAGAGCCATGCGACCAGTGACAACAGAGCTTTGACATCACCTGGCTGGTCTTCGGGCCAGCCATTTCAAAGAGTAGAGAGGAGTCCTCGACCATGACTAACAAGAGGACCAAGATCGTTTGCACAATGGGACCCGCCACCGAGAGTGACGAGGTCCTGAGGGGTCTCATCGAGGGCGGTATGAACGTCGCCCGCTTCAACTTCAGCCATGGCAGCCATGACTACCACCGCAACAATATCGAGCGCGTGCGCCGCATCTCTGCCGAGCTCGCATTGCCCGTCGCCATCATGCTCGATACCAAGGGTCCCGAGGTCAGGACCGGCGAGCTTTTGAACCACCAGAAGGTCACGCTTGAGACCGGGGCAAAGACAGTCGTCACGACAGACGACGGCGTGGCAGGCACGGCCGAGCGTTTCTCCCTTGACTACAAGCTCCTGCCCCAGGAGGTCGAGAAGGGCTCGATCCTGCTGATCGACGATGGGCTCATTGGCCTTGAGGTCGACCATGTCGAAGGCAACGACATGCACTGCAACATCATCAACGGTGGCGAGCTCGGCGAGAAGAAGGGTGTCAACATCCCTAACGTTGAGATCAGCCTGCCCTCCGTCACCGAGCAGGACAAGGCTGACATCATGTTTGGTTGCGAGCTGGGCATCGACGCGATCGCCGCGTCCTTCATCCGCAACGGCGCAGCCGTCGATGAGATTCGCCATCTCTGCGCTGAGAGCGGCATGCGCAGCGTCTACATCCTGCCCAAGATCGAGAGCGCCATGGGCGTCAAGAACTTCGACGAGATCCTGGAGCACTCCGACGGCATCATGGTCGCTCGCGGTGACTTGGGCGTTGAGATCCCACCTGCAGAGGTCCCTCACATCCAGAAGACCATTATCAGAAAGTGCAATATTAACTATAAGCCCGTCATTACGGCCACACAGATGCTCGACTCCATGATCCACAATCCGCGCCCAACCCGTGCCGAGGTCGCCGACGTCGCCAACGCCATCTACGATGGAACCGACTGCATCATGCTCTCTGGCGAGACCGCAGCAGGCAAGTATCCCGTCGAGGCCGTCAAGATGATGGCCTCCATCGCCGAGGACACCGAGAGATACCTCACCCAGAGCCGAGACTACCACGACCGTGGCGGTATCAAGAATGTGAACTCTGCCATCGGTGCGGCAGCCGTCGAGATATCGAACCGCGTGGACGCTACGTGCATTATCTGCCCGACTCACTCGGGCCGTACTGCCCGCCTGATCTCCAATTTCCGTCCGAAGCTGCCGATATATGCGATGTCTCCCTCGAACCACGCCATCCGCAAGACCTGCTTCCAGTGGGGCGTCCGGGCGTACAAGACTACGGAGCAGGGGTCCCTCTCCGCAACCTGCTATAACGCACTGACCGTCGCCAAGGAGCATGGCCTGGTCAAAACTGGCGACCTCGTGGTCATCACCGCCGGCGACCCGCAGACCTCACCCTCACAGGGAGACTACATCACCTCGACCAACATGACGATGGTGTCCCAGATTCAGTAGTAGGGTTCGTCAGGAACTGACGTGGACGGCTCGTGTGCGCGCAGGATCGTGCGATAGGATCACGCGAAGTGAGTGATTTTTTGCCGGAATCTGTCGTGTATCGAGTCAATAAAATTACATATGCGCAGTTCAGCGACTTGTTGAAAGTACTCTAGAAGTGTGTGAATCACTCACAACGCTCTCGCGAAGTGTGTGAATCACTCACTTCGCAAGGACGCGAGTCTTTAGGCGTACGCCAACATACGCAGAGTGCGCTTTTCCGTGAGGCGTAGGCTACAGAGTGCGCCTTTTGGTAAGAAGCTTGGGCAGAATGCGCTTTTCCGTGAGGTTAGACTCCGAACCGAGATCTGCGGGCCCCCGCGCAAGCCGCCCCGCAGGCTGGCGAGGGGTTGCTCGAGCGCATTTGCCCAGTTGAGCCATTCTCCATAGTGCCCCGCAGCCTGGCGGGGGGTTGCCCCACGCCTCCCGGGCGCCGCGACGTCACGGAAAGGCGCAGTCTGCGCGATCTGGGGATCGCGGAGTGCGCCTTTGCGTGAGTCGATCAGGCCAGAGTGCGTCTTTCCGTGAGGCGTCTGGACCAGAGTGCGCTTTTCCGTGAGGTGGCGCCACGTTTGCCTAGGTGAGGAAAAGCGCACTCTACGGAAAAGCGCATTCTGCGCCGGCGCCCTCACGGAAAGGCGCATTCTGCGGTCGCGTCGTGACGGAAAAGCATTCTGGAGCCCACCGGTTGGGCAGAGTGCGCCTTTCCGTGAGGTTAGACTCCGAACCGAGATCTGCGGACCCTCGCGCAACCCGCCCCGCAAGCTGGCGGGTGGTTGCTCGAGCGCATTTGCCCAGTTGAGGCATTTTCCATAGTGCCCCGCAGCCTGGCGGGGGGGGGTTGCTCCACACCTCCCGGGCGCCGCAGCGTGACGGAAAGGCGCAGTCTGCGCGACCTGGGGATCGCAGAGTGCGCTTTTCCGTGAGTCGATCAGGCCAGAGTGCGTCTTTCCGTGAGGCGCAGGTGGCAGAGTGCGCTTTTTGGTGAGAAACTTGGGCAGAATGCGCTTTTCCGTGAGGCGGCGCCACGTTTGCCCAGGCGAGGAAAGGCGCATTCTACGGAAAAGCGCATTCTGCGCCGGCGGCCTCACGGAAAGGCGCATTCTGGGGTTGTCGCCCGTCCACATCGGACGCTTTAAACTGTTTAAGATGCTTAAGCAGTGTGCACACTTTTAAGCTGTATGCGCATGTTTAAGCTGTGTGCGCACCCGGCCTCACGAGTGCCTCACGAATCTAGGTGGGCGTCAGTGAGGATGGGGGCACCTGCCCCCTCTCGCGCGTAGGCCTCAAGGCCTGACTTGAGACGTACGCTAACGAGGTCGAAGGTCTCGGCAAAGAACGAGGACGGCAGCAGGCTGTACGCTGGCGGCTGATCGATATGGTGGGCGGCGTTGTCCCTCACGATGGCGTCAGCTGCCGCGACGGCAGCGCGGGCATCCGCCTCGGCGATCGCGTACTGGGGAAAGGTCGCAGCCTGCTCGATGAGGGCAGCGGTCACCTGACACTCGAGCGAAATGTCGAGCGTACGGCCAAAGAGGTCAAAGTCCCCCTGCTTGCGGACGCGCGTCTTCTCGCCGCTCTGCACGCCATTGCGCTTGATGAAGGCATTGACCTCATGGTTGTAGCCATGATCTGCGACGAGGTGACACCAGACGCCAAGGACGAGGTCGCTGACGCGACCCTCAGAGTCCGCGCTCGGCAGGCCGAAGCGCTCCCAGAACTCCCAGTAGCGTGGCTCGGGAACGTAACTTGGGTCCACGAAATGTGTATCTCTATAGTCAATCGTATGCGTGACCTCCCTGACCATGTACCCCACATAGATGTCGGGCACGAAGTTCCCAAAGAGGAAGGCGTTCGCATCGCGAATACCAAGCGCCTGAGGCGAGCGATCTGAGAAGAGTCGCTCGACATGTGCGGTATGTACATTCCAGCTCGGCATCAGACGCATGCTCCTAACTTCTGACCTCGCCGCCTGTGGACTTCATGACCTTGGCCACGAGCTTGCTGTGGGCCTTCTCGACCTCCGCAGAGGTCAGGGTCCGATCGGCCGCGCGATACTCAAGTGAGAAGGCCATCGACTTCTTGTGCATCCCCACGCGCACAGGATCGCGATACACGTCAAAGAGGCGCACGTCGACGAGAAGCTTGCCGCCCGCGCTCCTGATGCGCTGTACCACCTGCTCGTACGTCATGTCCTCGTCCACGACGAGGGCGAGGTCGATGAGGACGCCCGGCAGCGTCGGCACGTCCTCATAGGGAAGCTCGCGCCTGGCCAGCCGCAGAAGGCCAGCCACCGAGAGCTCGAAGGCCACAACCGGCGCATCGATGCCAAAGCGATTGAGCGCTGCGGGGTGCACGTTGCCTACCCAGCCGATGAGCTCGCCCTGCGCTAGCACTTCGGCGGCACGCCCAGGCTGCAGCCAGCCATAGCTGTCAGGATCCGCCACACGAAAACGCAGCTTCGTAATGCGCAGCACGTCGAGGAGGGTCTCGACGATGCCCTTGGCGTCAAAAAAGTCAAGCGTTGGGTACTTCGCGTTCCAGCGATCATCGTCCCACGCACCCGAGAGCACACCTGCCACATAGCTCGGCTCGTCAGGCTGGCTCTTGTGCTCGTGAGCAAAAAAGACGCGGCCAATCTCATAGAGGTGCACGTTGGTAACGCCATGGTCGCGGTTATACGCCACCGAGCGGAGAAGCCCGGGCAGCATGTCGCGGCGCATCTCGGATTGGTCGGCCACGAGCGGGTGCAGGATCGTGACGGGGATGCCCCTCCCAGCCTCGCCCATATGCAAGTGTGCGAGGTCGGAGGGGTCAGCGAAGTTGTAGGTACTCGTCTCAGAGAGACCCGCCGCCCTGAGCACCTGGCCAATCAGGCGGACGCGCCGCTGGTCGATGGTCAGGCCCCCGGCATGGTTGCGTGCGGCGGGAAGCGTGGGTGTGACGTCGCCCACACCCCAGAGGCGCAGCACCTCCTCGACGAGGTCGATCTCGCGAGTGAGGTCAGGGCGACTTGTCGGTACGACCACGCGCATGGCGGAGTGATCGTCTGCGCCCTCCTCAACCTCACAGCCAAGGCGGCGCAAGCGCTGCGCCATGAAGCTCGTCTCTATGGGAGCGCCGCACAGGGCGCGCACGCGGTCAGGTCGCAGTGTGACCTCACCTGGCTTGGCTGGCACGGGATACGTGTCAACCACGCCCTCGCAGACCACGGCGCCGCAGCACTGCTCGAAGAGGGCCGCAGCGACATCTGCCACGCTGGCGCAGGCGGCAGCGTCCACCTGGCGCTCGAAGCGCATCGAGGCCTCGCTCATGAGGTCGAGCCTGCGGCTCGTGCGCGAGATGTGGCCGGCATCGAAGCTCGCCGACTCGAGCAGCACGTCCACCGTGTCCTCATCGATCTCGGAGTTGAGGCCACCCATGACGCCGGCAAGCGCGATCGGGGTGGTCCCGTCGTCGGTGATGAGCGCCATGTCGGACGTAAGCGTGCGCTCCTGTCCGTCGAGGGTCACGATCGTCTCACCCTCGGCTGCGGCACGCACGACAACGTGCCGCTTGCCGTCGCGCTCGGTGAGCTTGCCCAGATCGAAGGCGTGCAGGGGCTGTCCTGTGAGATACATCACATAGTTCGTGACATCCACGACGTTGTTGATGGGCCGAGTGCCAGCAGCGATGACGCGCTTGGCGAGCCACTCGGGGCTGGGGCCGATCGTGACCTTACGCACCACGCGAGCGGCGTAGCGGCTGCAGAGCGCCGCATCGGCGATGCTCACGTCCACGAGATCGGCCGCACGTCCGAACTCGGAAGACTCGCGCTGGATCCTGGGAAGCTCGATGTGGGTGTCCACGTCGAGCGCCGCAGAGACCTCCGTCGCCATGCCCACCATCGAGAGGCAGTCAGGGCGATTGGGTGTGATCTCGCAGTCGATCACGGTGTCGCTCATATTGCGCCACGCGGTGAAGTCAAGTCCCACTGGGGTGTCGCCAGGCAAGATCATGATGCCGCTCTGGTCCTCCCCCAGCCCCAGCTCGCGACTCGAGCAGTTCATGCCGCAGGAGTCAACGCCACGTAGCCTTCCCTTCTTGATCGTGACGCCACCGGGAAGCGTCGCGCCGATGAGGGCGGTCACGGTCTTATCACCCTGCTCGAAGTTCTGGGCACCACAGACCACCTGGAGGGAAACGGACTTGCCCGTTGCATCGGTGTTGTAACCGCCCACATCCATCTTGCAGACGTACAGGTGGTCGGAGTCGGGGTGTGGGGCTTTCTCGATGACCTGCGAGGTCACGACCTTGGTGATGTCGGCTCCCACTCGCTCGACGGCAGCGACCTCGGTACCTGTGCGGACAAGCTCTGTGATGAGCCCCTGGGGATCTGCGGGGACATCGACCATGCCCTTGAGCCACTCGTATGAAACACGCATCTTTCCTGCCTTTCGTCAGCGGGCTGGCCGCCCGCTCGTGTGTCGTGATGACGGTGCTAGAACTGCCCTAAGAAGCGCATGTCACCTGTCATGAGCATGCGCAGGTCAGGCAGGTCGTAGCGCAGCGCCGCCACACGCTCGACGCCGATGCCAAAGGCAAAGCCGGAGTATCGCTCGCTGTCGATGCCCACGTAGCCGAAGACGTTGGGGTCGACCATCCCGCAGCCAAGGATCTCGAGCCACCCCGTGTTCTTGCAGAAACGGCAACCCACCCCGCCGCAGACGCCGCAGGAGACGTCGACCTCGCAGCTCGGCTCTGTGAACGGGAAGAAGTGAGGACGGTAGCGAGTGGCGCGATCCTGGCCGAAGATCTCGCGACAGAGGTGGTCGAGCGTTCCCTTGAGGTCTCCGAAGGTGATGCCCTCATCCACGACGAGACCCTCGACCTGGGTGAACTGCGGCAGGTGGTTGGCGTCTGCGGTGTCGGGGCGAAACACCGTCCCCGGGCAGATCATGTAGATGGGGGGCCTCTTCTCCTCCATCACGTGAACCTGCACACCCGAGGTCTGGGTGCGCAGCAAGACGTCAGACTCGCCGAGGGCGTGGGACTCCTTGCCCTTAGAGGCGTTGTCGACCACGTAGAAGGTGTCCTGTGCCGAGCGGCTGGGATGATCCTCAGGGGCATTCAGCGCCGTGAAGTTGTAGTAGGTCGTCTCGACGAAGGGACCGTCCTCCACGGTATAGCCAAGCCCCACGAAGATGTCCTCGATCTCCTCGCGGATCTGGCTGATGAGATGCTCCGTGCCATGCGAGAGGCGACGGCCCGGCAGCGTGACGTCGGCCACCTCGGCCGATATCCGAGCCTCGAGCGCGGCCTTCGCAAGCTGCTCCCTTCTCTGGCCGATGGCCGCCTCGACGTTTGCGCGCACGGTGTTGGCAAGCTGACCCATGGCCGGGCGCTCCTCCTTGGGCAGCCTACCCATCGAGCGCATGATCGCCGTGAGCGAACCCTTCTTGCCCAGCGACGCCACGCGCACCTGCTCGAGGGCCTCGAGCGTCCTCGCCTTTGCAAGGCCTTGCTCAACCCGTTCCTGAATCGCCCTCAGCTCATCCGACATCGCCATACGAGAAACCCCTCTCCTCCAAACAAAAACGTCCCCAGGCAACGTGCCCAAGGACGGATGATCCGCGGTACCACCTTGCTTGCCGCACGCACTGTTCACTGCGAGCGGCCACTCATCAAGCCCCGTGTCGTGGGACAGACGGCTTCCCTACTTGGAGAGCATCGATCACCCATCCCTGCCAGAACGGGCGGGAGTGAAGACGAGGGTGTCTACCGTTCAGGTCGCAGCTGATAGAGTGAACGTCCCCTGTCAGCCCTCGCAGGGGCCTTCCAGCCGATGGACCCCCTCTCTCGTGCTTGGGCAACGCGACAAGAGAACCTCTCCGTCATGGCCTCTGTGGCATGGTAGCACAGCCGCGCGCTCAACAAGGCCCTCGGTCACAAGTTCACGCAACGCCACACCCTGTGGAGAGGGTCCGCCCAAGACCCTCTGAGATTCCCTCGTCTTGTCAATGCCACGCCCACAGTGGCAGTGCCCTGTCGCAAGACCAAGGGAGAGACGCGCTCATACACACGGCCGCCTGGCATCACCCCGAGCGGCCCTCGCGGCGCAAGATGCGGCATCTGAGCTCGGCACGTGCGACGTCGAGCGGGATCCTCTCCTGCTCGATACGGCGAGGCCCTCTGTGGTCGGGCGAGCACAGGGCGAGGTAGAGCTCGTTTTCCTCGGTCGTGAGCCCCCCGAGCGCAGAGGCGTCCTTGCCCTTGAGCCTCCTGCCGCGCGCATCGACGTCCGTGCCGAAGCGCCAATACCTCGTGTAGGTCTTTTTATCCATGAGCATGCTCTCCACCTCAAGGCCCCTGTCACGATACTTGGCCAGTATCTCGAAGCCGCTCGCATCGATGTCTCCCCAGTAGAACAGATGCCGACAACGAGCCACCCACGCGACGTTCACGAGTCTGGACACGCCGGCCATCCCGTCTCCCAGCACGCAGATGCCGCCCTCAAGCTCGCAAAACCACAGCGCGCTGTCACGGTTCTCGCAGATGATGACAACGCGTGGCTCATAGGCCGGCCCGTTGCAATCCCCCTCCAAAAGCGTGTCATGGGCCCTGCCCCCAGCGGCAAGGTGCTCAGGATCGAGGTAGTGGAAGCGGACGAGATGGGGACGCTCCCTCAGACATAGGTCATCCAGCCTTGCGAGCTGGCAGATAAGGGCACGACGTCCGTGCGCATCGAGCCACTTCGCATGGAAGCCCTCGAGCGGGACCTCGCGCGGCGTCATCCCCGAGCGTCATGAAAAGAAAACCACAGGGCCGCGCGGCAGAGCAGATCGAAGTCCGTCTCTTCCATCCCCTTAGGATCGCAGGCCTTGAGCACCGAGAGCAGCGTGTCGGCACCGACCTTCGGAAAGTCACGCATAAGCCTTCCCAGCCGCCGCTTTGCCTGCGCGAGGTGCCCTTGCATGCCCGTCGCCTGGGCGAGCTCGTCGAGTGACGCTGCGCAGACGTGCGTCGGCAGGCTGTGGGCGACCGACCCTACCAGGCGCCTCTCGCGCTCGCAGTGGAGCCCATGGCCCAGGGCCCACCGCTCGACCTCAGAGAGCTCGCCGTCTATGTCCGCAAAGCCTCTCTCGAGGTCCGCGCGGGAGGGCCTCCCCAAAAAGACGCGAAACGGCCAGGCACCCGTACCTGCCGCGCTTCCGGAGAGCTCTGCGGCCCAGACCCTGCGGTAGTGTCGGGCGAGCCTATCTTTTACCTCGTCGACGCCCGTGCACGCCACAGGCTCAGCCCGCCCTCTCCTTGAGATCGGGGCCGACCTTGTCCAGCTGCGCCACGAAGGACCTGCGTGACGGGTCAGCCACGACGTGAAGCACGCGCTGAGCCTTCGCGACGACGGACTGGAACTTCTCCTCAGGTACCGCGATGATGATCTGGAAGCCAAAGCCCTGCCACGCCGAGAGGGCGCGTGTCGTGAAGCGCGAGTCGGCCTTGATGAACCCCTCGTCGAGCAAGACCGGGGCAAAGCCTGGAAGGGAGCCTCCCTCCTGGCCCAGGCGGTACAGCAGGGCCGCACCCAAGATGAAGGCTACTATCTCGGCCACCTCGCCGCCTGACTTGCTGGCGAGCATATTGTAGACCGCCTTGGGCTTATCGGGGTGCTCCGGGGCGATGACACGCGCCGTGAGCCGGACGTGACGGCGCCTATCAAGGACATCGTTGCGCCTGCGCCTCGCCTCGACACGCGTGTCCTCGGGGTCGATGAGGGCAATGAGCTGCTCGGCCTTTCGGTAGTAGGCGTCGCGCTCGGCCTTGTCGCTGTGGCTCTCGTAATCGAGCAGCTCCCGCATGAGCAGCCTGAACTCGCGTACCTCGGCCTTCTCGCTGTCGCGGCACACGATCTCGAGACGACCTCCCTCCCGGCCGAAGGGCAGGGTACGCAGGATGTCGTTGATGGGCTCAAGCCTGTCGTCGATGCTCTCGCGCGCATCCCTAAACGCCACGTCAAGCGGGATCAGGTCCTCCTTGACCCATGCGAGCATGTGCTCGAACCAGGCATCCTTCTGCAGGTGGAAGCCCTCCTCCTCCAGCTGGGAGAGGACGACCAGGTAGTCGGGTGCCGAAGAGGCCTCCGTGCCCAATCGGTTATCGGGCCATCTTTCCTGGTACTCCTGGAGCCTGCGCTCTATACGCGCCCTAAGGCCCCTCTCACGCTCGACGTCACGCGAGATCAGCTCCATGACCTGGCGCCTCACCTGCTCGACTATCGGACCGAGACTCTTGAGGTTATCCTGTGCGCTATGGTTGGCAAGCATCTTGCCGCCGAGACGCCCCAACAGCTCGAAGGCAGGAGGTGTCCCCTCAATCCGCTCGCCTGCACCCTCGATGGCCACCAGCTCGTCTCTCTGTCCCAGGACGCCCGTGAGCTCATCGCACACGAGCTGGAGCTCGCGCTCGCTGCCACCCAGGCTCTTTATCGCCTCCTCAAGCTGCAGGCGGGCATCCTTTACCTGTGCGGCAAGCCGCTCAAGTCGCCCGCTGCTCCTCACAAACTCATCCTTCTGGTGCTGCGCGTGCACGAGCTCGTCGTGGGCGCTGGCAACGTCGACCTCCCTGAAGTCGTAACGTGCGATGCGCTCGGCAGACGCCTGGCGAACGACCAGCTCGCTCAGTGCCTTGGATGCGGCGTCCTCGGCAGCCTTCGCCGCCTGATGCTCTTCGCTGACCTTGACGAGCTCCGCTGTCAGTCGCTCGACCTGAGCACTGTTGTCAAAGCCGATGATGCCCTCCGAGGACCTGTCACGCCCGTGCGCCCCGCGCGAGCCATCCCTCGTCTGACCGTTGATGGTAACACGCCGACCCTCCCCACCCAGCTCACGCGGGGAGCCGACGCAGAGCGCGTCATGGTGCTCGTCGCACACGACGCTGCGCACCCAGGGACCGAACGGGGAGTCGCTCGCGAATGTGAGCTTCTCGGAGAGGTAGCCCTCTCTCGCGCAGGCATCATAGCTGCGCTCGACGTCCACGCGACGAAAGGTGACGCGACTGCGGAGCCTGAGCTCGTCGATGGAGGAGCTGAAGCGCTCGAAGTCGCGTGCATCGACGAGCAACGTACGGGCGAGGCCGCCGTGCACCGACTCGATGGCCAGACGCCAAGCCTCGTCGACGACCTCCATGAGCTCGCCGACAAAGGGCAGGCTCTTCGCAGGGATACCTGATGCCTTGGCCAGACGCTCGCGGGCCTCACCCAGACCTCGGGGGATGCGGCTCTGGTGCCCCTGAAAGTACTCCAGGTCGCTACGGAGCTCGTCGGCTTGCAGCTCAAGTCGCACCCGTTGAGCGACACAGGAGCTGTGTTTCGCACTACACTCCTCGTGAGCCTGCGGGTAGCCCTCGACGAAGGCCGAGACACGCTCCTGCAGCGCGCAGAAGTCCGCCTCTGAGGTAGGTAGGTGCCCAAAGTGGGGAGTCACCTCACGATCGAGGTTCTCAGATGCGGCGCGTACGCTTGACAAGCGCTCCTGCGCCCGAAGGATCATGCTGTCAAGTTGAGAGAGCCTCTCGGTATAGCCGCTTGCGGCCAACTCTGCGTTGAGCTCGGCGAGCCGGGCGTCCCTCCGAGAGCGTTCGTCACGCCTCGCCTCGCATTCACGCTCCAGCTGGGCCTTCCTCTCTGTCAGCTCGCCCACCCTCGTCTTGAGCAGGTCTAGGGTCACCCTGCGCCTCCACGTGTCGAAGAGCGCCGGCGCAAGCGCCGCCCTGCCCGTGTCGAGCGCCTCGAGCGCCTCGTCGCGCTCGTGAGAGAACTCGCGCACCTCAGTGAGCAGGCTGACCTTCTCCTGTTTCTCGCGCATGCGCTCGTAGGCGCTGTGGTGCTCGCGATAGCTCGCCACGGCCGCCGACGCTGCCTCGAACGTCGCGGGTCTGTCAAGCACCTGCTCCCGGAACAGCTCGTCGATCGATCGGAAGCTCGAGCCTGACCTGATCCGGCCAAGCAGGTCCATGACCTCCTTGCCGCTTCCCTGCTCGTCCACTTTCAAGACGCGGTGGACGTAGGTCAAAAACTCATCAACCTGCGAGAACGACCTGAAGTCACTGCCAATGACACGACGGACGCGCTCGGCGGTGAAGTTGGCGTCGGCGATCGACTCGAGCGAGCGTGGGTCAAAGTCACGAAACATCGTCATGCGCAGCTGCTTGATGTCCGAGTTGGCGGTATAGCCGGCAGCGATCCAGAACAGCTTGGCCACAGAGAACGTGGTTTTCACGTCCGAGCGATACCCCAGCACGATGGCGCTCCATCGGTTGCAGTGCCCGTCACGCAGCATCTGCACCTGGCGACGGCCCTCCTCGTCCTCGACATCCTCCAGTTTGCCGCGCACGTACCCGATGAGCGAGCGCTTCTCGGATGTGAGGCTGCCACCCCGTCCTCCCTCGTTGCTGGCCGAGTTGTAGCTGCCGTTGCGGGTCATGACCTCAAAGAACGCATCCTCGATGGTCGACTTCCCCGTACCGCTGTCTCCCGATATCACCGTGGTCGGAACCTGCGCGAACCCTGTCTTGAACTCGAGCCTGTGATACCCGTCGAACGGGCCAAAGTTCACGAGTTGCATGGACTCGAGCTGCCACTGCCGCTCGACGAGAGGATCCATCTGCAATTGGTCGGCTGGCATCCGCCCGCTCCCTTCGATCTTTTCACTGCCTCACGTCGGCCTGAGCGTCGTCGCCATCGGCGATGCCATAGCGCGACAGCACGCCCTTGATCTCGTCGATGCCGTAGACAACGCCCACGATGGGCATGACCTGGTAGCGCCCATCGACAACCTCGCGCAGATAGCCGTTGCGCACCATGGCGCCGATGGCCTGCTCCATGTGGCTGTCCGCGAGGGCGACGTCGGGCATGTCCTCGAACATGCGCTCCATGGCCTCGCGAAGCTCGTCCCCCTCGACCCAGACGAGGGTCTCGCCCGCCGCCGTCGCGCTGAAGTACTTCGTGACCAGCTGTGTCATGAGCAAGGACTGCAGGTTGTTGAAGTAACTGATGGACTTCACCTTGTTGGGGACCGTGCCACCCTCCAGCTGCACCTGGTAGGAATAGGCAATGCCCGCGACGTCATCGACCCTCAGCCCAAGTAGCATGTCGGCAAGGCGGCTCCTCACGAGCTCGGGCGCACTCATGAGACCGTCCCATGCCACTCGGTCGGTCTCGGCGAAGATGTAGCGCTTCTTCACGAGGGCCGTGATCGCGTGACGCACCACAAGAGGACAGGTCCCCGTGTCCTCAGGAAACAGCGGCTCACCCTTGGGCGACACCCCTACGGGCGCGCCCTCTGTGCCTGAGCCATCCTGTCCCACCATGTCATCAGCCATCTTTGGCCTCCCTCCCGTGCGACACGTCCTCCCTCACGAGCATCACTTCCGGGGCCGACCACGGACGCAGGTCTCCGATGAAGTCGTAACACTCGTATACAGCATGGGGCGCCTGCTCCACGGCGACGCCCAAGCCCAGCGCAAACGTCATGAGGCCACAAAGCTCCACCTCACGGCGGATGTCCGGATCGAGGGCGTTGAATGCGTGCGAGAGCGCCATGGAGCCTCCCGACGGAATCTGTCGCTCCAAGGCGGCGAGGAGCGCCTCGGTCCGCGCACCGCCAAAATAGCGCAGGCGCTCGATGTCGATCCTCGGTATCGTGTCTGTATCTGCGGCATAGAGCGGAGGAGGCGCCTCGCGGTCGGACCTTGCCGAGAGACGAAACACCAACGACTCCAGCTGTGTCGTGTCAAGCGAGTCGTGCATGGGGCTTCTCGCAAGCGGTCCCCCCTCGAGCCCACGCGCCAGCACGACGTCGTAGAGCTTCTTCAGCAACGACGTATACTCGCGGTATGTCTCATGGTCATACTGCGTAATGGCGTTTGAGACCGTCTGGGAGCAGGCCTTGCGTAGCTTCAGCACGCCCGTCATGCCACTGACCAACCCCTTCCAGGAGCGCTCGAGCGAGGCACGCTCCCTCGCGTCGAGACTCGCAAGCGCGTCGGAGCGCGTGATCATACGCACGCGCGAGGAGATGTCCGCATTGAGCTTGCTGTTGGACAACATGGTGATGGCACCGTTGTACACCTGTCCCATATCCGTGCCGTCGAACAGCTCGTCGCTGCGCCGCAGATAGTCCGCAACAAGCTCGCCTCCCGGGCGCTCGTCCTTGTGAAAGGAGTCGATGAGCCTGTTGCGCTCCTCATACATCCTCCCCTCGATGCGGCTCATGTCGGCAGGGATCTGGGACATGAGGTCAAGGGCGTTTCGAAACATTGCAACTGGGTTCGCGTCGACGTCTGCCTCCCCTCCCGACGCGTCGAAGGCGTCAAGCGCCCGCTGGGCCCTCTCCACCTTGGAGACCAAATCCGCGCGACGCGCCTGCTTGTCGGGGTTTACCACGGTTGAGAGCTGCGTCAGCGCCTCAATGATGGTCTCGATGCGTGGGCTGGAGAGGATGATCTCGTCATCGCCTACGTCACGTGCCGCAGCGAGCACGGCGAGGGCCTCGGGCCTGAGCGAGTGCTCCGACATGCCCGACGGCAGGATGCGCTTGGCCAGAAGGCGAAACTCACGCATCCACTTGTCGTTCACGACCTCGCGCGCGTCTAGCCTGCTGCCGTCCTCATGGCGCCATACCTTGCGACCCGCGTGATCGAGCTCGTCGAGCAGGGCGTCAACCTGCGCGTAGAGGATCTCGGACTCCATGCGCGACGTCCCGTCGCCGAACAAGGTGCGGAGCAGCGCGACGGAGGCCTGCGCATAGTCGCTGCGCAGCAGGCGCATGGCGCCGTCCGCAAAGACGGCGTCAAGGGAATCGAACTGTGCCACCACCTCACTCATGTTGGCATCGCCCCTGCCGCGAGTGCCTCGATGGCGGCGGCAACCGCATCGTCCTCGCAGGCACCGATACGATGGTGGGCAGCAGCGAGGGCGTCTGCCGACGCGCCTGCCACGGCGAACGACAGGGGCACGTGCGAGAGCATCGACACGTCGTTTCCGCCGTCGCCAAAGACGGCGACCTGCGTCAGGTCTATGCCCAGACGCTCGCAGAGCACGTCGATGGCCGGACCCTTGCCCCAACCACGCGTCATCACGTTGAGCCAGGCAGCTTGCGGCACGTCGAAACTCAGCGCTCCCACAACGCGGCCCAGGCGATCGGCAAGATCATGCATCTGACTGATATCACCATCAAAGAAGACGTTGGCCTTCACGATCTCGCAATCTGGCACGTCATCGACAGGCACGCTCTTCTTCGCATAGGGGGCAAAGCAGCACGCGAGGTCTGCCTGGCTTCCCGCCACCAGAAGCGGCGTCGCATCGTCGAAGCAGACGAGACCCGTGCCCGGTATGGCGCGTAGCACCTGTGCAAGGCGCCGAAGCACGCCGCGATCCAGGACCTCGGCATGGATCCTTTCCCCGTCCAGGTAGACCTCCATACCGTTTGAGGCAAGCGCCGTCGCACAGAGGACCTCGTCGCCGCCCAGAAGCGGTGCCATCCACCTCTGCCCACGACCGCTCGCAGGACCAATGTGGATGCCGGCGCCTATAGCTGTACGGAAAGCCTCGACGCAGGCCTTGCTGACCTGCCGTTGCCCATACGGCAGTATCGTGCCGTCTATGTCCGTGAGTATGAGCTTGACGTCAATCCCCATGCGGTAGGTCATCCCTCCAACGACAGCGAGCTTTGGGTGCGTGCCGCAGCCACGGCAAGAGTATATGACCATCGCATGCCAAGGGGCTCCGCAAACAGCCAGCCGACCAAAGGAACGGAAGGCAAGGGTGTAGCACTTACCTTTGAGCCACCTCCAGCGCGGGGAGCAGGCCTTCCTCAAGACGCATGCGAAAGCTCTCCTTGTGAAAGCGTACGACGACGGTCGGCATCATGGGCATGCCGTAGGCCTCCCTTGGGATGGAGTCGATACGCGATGCGAGCGCGCTCAGGTCGATTCTGGGCACAACCCGCCCGATTGCCGCATTGCAGTCGAGGTCAGCGGCGGCGCCGATGTAGTCGAGGGGCTTGACGTGATGCCCGTCGTCTCTCAAGAAGACAAGAAGACGCCCTTGATGACTCGCTGTGCCTCGTTGAAGTCAACCAACGTGAGCCGCTCTTCGCCCATATCCCCCTCGTTCGTACCAGCTTCTCACCTATCATCATACGTGATACGACGAGTACCTGCGCTTTCCATCGTATCACCATACTTGATATTTTATATTGACAATAACGATAATCATTATTATTATCTTTCTCATCAGGGGGTGAATGGGGAGAGGAGACGAGGTCCAACATGAGAGCCCCTGACGCAGCATGACATGTAGTATCATAACGAGAAAGGTGACGCGCAAGCGTCCAAGAGAAGGGAAGCATTATGCTCGAGAGCAAGCTCAACAAACTTCTGGCCAACTACGCGGTGGAGTACCACAAACTCCAGACCCTCCACTGGTATGTGAAGGATCATGCGTTCTTCCAGGCGCATGCCAAGCTGGAGGACTACTACAACGAGGCCTATGAGGCAGTTGACGAGATTGCCGAGAAGCTGCGCATGATTGGTGGCAAGCCGCTCGCTAACATGGACGAGTTCAAGGCTAACGCGACGATCAGCGAGGCAAAGGGTGAGTTTGTTACCCAGAAGCAGGCCTTTGCGACGGCGAAGGCCGACTTCGAGCAGCTGCTTGCCGACGTCAAGGACATCAAGCATGACGCAGATGAGGAGGACAACTACCTCATCAGCGCCTTTGCCGACGATCTTATCGAGACCCTGTCCAAGGACATCTGGATGCTCGGACAGTCCGAGGACTAGCGGGTGGACGACCAGGTTAGCCCCTGGTCGAGGAGAGGGGCGGGCCGTGTCACTTGGCACGGCCCGCGCTTTTATGTTTGGGGCACGAGACCTCATCAAGGAAGACGAGCCATACGGTATTACGGCCTGGACGAGACAAGAGACTCCGCCTCGCCGAGCGAAAGCAGCCCCGTGGGTTCTAGGTACTCATCATGAAGGAGTTTCCACCCGCCTCCTGGGGTCGGCGAGAAGACGAGATTATGTCGGGTGGAGTAGCCCGTCTCGATGCCACTCCCTTCGGTGGTCAGGTAGGTGGTCTCGGTGGCGACAGCCCTGATTGTGCCATCTGCCTGTGGGACGATGTTGTCAATTGTGACGTCACTGCGCGACGAGGAATACTTCTCGCCCATCTGCGCGAGCTCCTGTCGATGATTCTCGACAGCTTGGGAGAATAATACGCCATTGACCTTGGGCTCTATGGAATCGACTTCACAAAAATCGTACGAATTTTGAGCGACTTGGCGCCCCTCGACCATGATGGTCGCCAAGCGTGTGAAGTGGTTGGTTGCGACCTCGGTAAGCTCGCCGACATCGGCAGAATCGGCTTTTGGGGCGCCCTCCCCGCGCGGGACGATGGTTGCGATCGCGATGATAAGAGCGCTGGCAAGAAGCACGACACCAATGACCTTGGCCCGAAGGAACCTGGCAGCTGACATCTTTGTCTCCCAACTCATTCCCACGAGTGATGCGGCAGGCGTGTGGATCTAGGCGCACAAACATAAGCACCATGCCGGCACGACCACCATCACCTATGTCTTTTCACATACTACCCCAAGGCCGTGTTAACCCTACCCTGATACGGCATGGCGACCCTCTGCCTTCACGTCAGCCGATACGGAGAGTACGGGGCTGGTCGGCAGGCGGCCCGACCGGGTCGGCGGAGCGGCAGACCTCATGCGGCCACGTGAGCCACACGAGATAGTCGTACCAGGAAACCCAAATTTCGTAGGCACGCGAACTCACGAAGCCTCAAGTTTACTGTATAGTAAAGCTAGAAATGGGGTGAAGTGCATGAGCGTCAAGACGGTTCTCAAAGTGGTTTGGCACGAGAAGAAGTATCTGTTGCTGGCTTGCCTCGCGTGCTTGGGAACGCTCTTATTTCTCTCCTTTCCGTCTGGGGGATTATCGCTTATATTCCACTACTGGTCTTTGGGCATCTTTGCCAATTCTGCTGATGAGGCACAGTTTCTAGTGACGCTTGAATGCTTCTTTCCCTCGTTTATGCTTGTGTACTTCATGAGTGACTGCATGCATGAGTTCATCTCGCATTCGATGCACGTTCTCGTGAGGGCTGCGTCGGTACGGGCCGTGGCGGGCATGTTGGCCCTGGTGCTAGCCATAAGTATCCTTGTCTATCTTTTCGTTGAGCTGGGATTTGTTCTGCTTCTGGATTCGGTTACCGGAATGCTTCCCAAGCTTTCTTTGCAGGACCTGGCCCTTTACCTGGCACCAGGGTTCCTCCTTCGCTTTCTGACGTTCTTTACCATTATTCTTGTAAGCAACTGCATCGTCTTCGTGTCGGAATCCCATCTTTTGGGCTTGGTTCCCATCACGCTTTTTCTGATTGGGCTGCTGGTGACTGCAGGCTACAAGACCCTGGCGGCTGCCCAGGCCCTGCCATGGCTTCAGCTTGTCCATTCCTGGCATGACACAAGGGTCAATGATCTTGTGTTTGGCTCGGGTCTGCCGGGCTTTAGCGAGTGTCACTCCATCATCTACCTCACTATCCTCAGCCTGCTATCCCTTTTCGCCTCCCTGAACTCTTTCCGACAGCAAGACCTACAGTAGGAGTCGCCATGGACACGATCAGCATCAGCCACGCCACCAAGCTCATCCAAAAGAGGATCGTGCTTGACGACGTGAACGTCGAGCTAGACCGAGGCGGCATATACTCGTTCAGCGGCATAAATGGCTCTGGTAAGTCGATGCTGTTCAAGGCCATCGCTGGCCTCGTCCACCTGACGTCAGGCTCGATCAGCGTGTTCGGACGCACGGTCGGCGTCGACTGCTCCTTCCCGCCTGACATGGGGATCGTGATGTCAGCTGCCCTGTGGGATGAGTACACGGCGGTCGAGAACCTTGAGCTCATCGCGTCGATCAGAGGCGTCATCTCCAGGAAGGGCATAGAGCGCGCGCTGCGGCGTGTGGGCCTAGACCCAAACGACAGGCGCATCTACAAGCAGTTTTCCTTGGGCATGAAGCAGCGGCTCGAGCTGGCCCAGGCGATTATGGAGGGGCCCTCCCTCCTGCTTTTGGACGAGCCAAGCAACGCCCTTGACTCCCATGGCCTCGAGCTGCTCTGTGGCATCATCCGCGAGGAGCACGAGAGGGGTGCCACGGTGCTTCTTGCGGCACACAACACCCCCGAGCTCACAGAGCTGAGTAGTCGTCAATTTGAGATGTACGAGGGAAAGCTGACGGAGAAGTAAGTCATCTGATAGATTCATGCTGATGGGAGGTGCCATGAGACCTAAGACAGTGACGAGATTCTTTATCGTGTTCTGCGTGCTTCTGTCATGTATGATGCTTGCGGTCGCATACATGACCGTGAGCTCCTATACGAACTACGCCAATGATCCTGAAGCTCTGCGCTCCTTGCCTGTACTCGAGAGTACGGTTAGCGAGGAGTCTCTCTCCCCGGAGGGAGACGAATCCCTTGGCCTGTACTCGGTGCAGTCGATGATCGAGAATTCAGACACGATTGTTGTCGGGCGCTTCAATGGGGGGCGGTCATACGGCTACCAGACCTTTGCGTCTGGCGTTGAGATTATTCGCTCTATAAAAGGAGAGCTAGCGGTGGGGCAGACTGTTCAGGTCTTTGAGCCTATGCGGATCTCTCGAGCTAAGGAGATCATCTCGAGACTCGGTTTAGACGATAGCAAATTGTCCGACGATGATGAGGCTCGGATAATTCGACCTTCTGCCCAGGGTTCGTACTGGCATGGAAAGGGCTTTATGAAGGAGGGAAACACCTACCTGTTCTTCCTGCAGAGAAAGGCATTGCCCCCTCAATACGTCGCACCTCATGGCGCTAGTCAGTACAGAATGTATGATTCACCTTACGCGCGGATTCTGTTGGCGGATGTGACCCCAATTTCAGTGTCAGAAGGCGCATCCATAGTCTCATTCGAGGAAAGTACGAACACCGATCAGTTCGTTGTGTACAGCCGCGCCAAGGAAGTCTATGAGGAAAATTGCAAACATCTGATTGATCAATTTTTATGATTAGATACTCCGATAGGAAATACATGCATCTGGCTCAGGGAACTGCCCTCTGAGCCCTGTCCCTACAGGGAGCGTTCTATGAAGCTGCGACCAATGACAGTGCTCCACCTCAAGAGGATGTGGGATCGAGTCGAGATAAAGATCGCGCTTTGCGTCATTTTGGTCTTGATCGCCCTCTCGTTCGTGGAGCTATGTCTCCACTTCTATGGGTTCGAGAGAGATGCTCTGCCCAGTGCCGCCTACGGGTGGATAGGCAACATGGACGTCATGCAGATCGTTGCGATCCACATCTGGTTCTACCTGCTCTTCTTCATCCTGTCCGCGTCCGTGTACGCCGACTCCATCGAGGCTGACCGAAAGCGACAGACTGCGATCCTGCTCGCCACGAGGACGAGCATGGCCGACTACGTTCGCTCCTCGGCCTGTGTGGCCTTCATCGGTGGGTTCGCAGTTGTGTTTGTGCCGCTTTTGCTCTCGCAGCTTCTCTCGCTGCTCATATTTCCCCTGAACTCCCCAGAGTTTGGCTTTCAGGCCCTCATGAATGAAGGGGCGCACCTCGATAACATACGGGTCAACATCATCTCCCGCAACGTGCTGTTTCCCAACCTGTACTTCAATCATCCCTACGTGTTAAACCTCATGTACATGCTGTACGCAAGCCTGATAGGCGGACTCGTCTCGGTCATAACACTCGGCATCTCCTTGTTCAGGTCATTTCGTCGCCATATACTCATTGGCCTGCCAATGGCCATCGTGTTCATCGTCTCGTTCATCCTACCCCGTAGGCTCCAAATGCAGTTCTATTTCTTTCCCGAGGCAACGCTTGAGGGCCTGTCCTACGGATACTTCTTTGGCCTGCCCGTGGTCTTGGCACTCGTGGCCGCGTTCTTGCTCTGGTATCCAATACGGACGCGGAGGGATATCCTGCTATGAGGGGGGCTCGCATCAGATCGGTCCTCCTCTCAAAGCAGCTGCGGTTGGTCACCCTCATGTCGGTTTCCGTCATGGCCTACTACAGTCCTCCTATGGCGCGGTCCTAGGTGGCGTTGATGGCGACCCGCCCGCCAGATTGGCGGGTACCGAGTTTTTCTCGCCAACTGGGCAAATGTCCTTACGAAAGTGCCCGCCAGATTGGCGGGCACTTTCCCGCTGGGCGACAGGCGCCGCGCAACAAGTGGCGGATGGCGCGCGATGCGCAACAAGTGCGGCGCACAGCCCCAGACACCGACCCGCCAACGGTCCGCGCGACGATCAGCGGGTGTGTCGCGCGAAGGCTGTGACTCTCTTGGCCACAAGGACCACCACAAGCAGTGCGACGGCCATGAGCACGATGGTGCCGCCTGGCTTGAGGCCAAGGTAGTACGAGGCCACGAGCCCAGCCACCGTCGTCAGGACGCCTATCGAGCTTGCAAAGATGCAGACCTGCCTCCAGCTACGGGCGAGCTGCAGGGCACAGGCAACCGGCACCACCATCATCGATGACACGATGAGGGAACCCACCGTGCGCGCCGCCACCGCAACCACGAGCGCAACCATCATCACGAAGGCGACGTTTGCCACGCTCACCGGGACCCCCACGGCCCTGGCATGTCTCTCGTCGAACGACATGAGAAAGAGCTCGCGACGCGCAAGCACGCAAAACGCGGTGGCAAGCAGGCTGACGGCGGCGATGCCCACAGTCTCCTCGGCGCTCACCGTAAGGATGCTCCCGAACATGAAGCTGTTGAAGCTCGACGCGTTGGGCACGAAGCCCGAGAGCACGCCCGCGAGGCCGATGCCCGTCGCCATGACGATGGCGACGGCAAGCTCAGACTGCTCACGAAAACGCCTGCGGACACCCTCGACACAGAGGGCGCCCGCAAGACAGGCGACGACCGCGCCCGCCACGGGGCTGACCCCAGCGACGAGGCCCCCCGCGACACCTGCAAGCGAGGTGTGCGAGAGCGCGTCTCCTATCATCGAGAGGCGCTTGAGCACCACCGTCACGCCCACAAGCGGGATGATGACGCCCAAGAGCACCCCCACGACGAGACTCCTCTGCATGAACACGTAGTCGAGCACCTATGCCCCCCTCTTGCCTGGCGCCAATGCGGCAGATGCGCTTGCCTCTGCCTGTGGCTCCGGCCATGCCAAGCCATCACGTATCCTGACCACCTTGGCGCCAAGTCCCGCGAGGGCCCCCAGGTCATGGGTCACGAGCAGGACTGCCATGCCCCTTTCGGCGTGCGCTTCACCGACCAGCCGATAAAAGACCTCGCGGCTCTCGCTGTCAAGCCCGTTGGTGGGCTCATCCAGTATGAGCAGGCACGGGTCGCCCACCAGGGCGCAGGCCAAGCGCACACGCTGAAGCTGTCCTCCAGAAAGCTCACTGATGAGGTGACGCACGAAGCCTCGCATGCCGACCCGCTCGAGCGCCGCCATGCTGCGCTTGTGGCGCTCTTTACGGCCAATCCCCCGTGCGCTCGCGTACTGGCTCGCATCGACCAGCTCCGACACGCTTGCGGGAAAGCGAGAGACGGCCTCGGGGAGAAGCTGCGGGACATAGCCGACGCGCGCCCAGTCGCGAAAGCGTGCGGGATCCTCGCCAAAGAGCTCGACGGTACCGGACGCGGGCATGATCTCCCCGACCACGAGCCGGGCGATGGTTGACTTTCCCGCACCATTGTCCCCCACCAGGGCGCAGATCTCCCCCGCCGCGACGCTCATGCAGGCGCCACGCAGGACCTCGTCGCCGCGATACGAGAAGCGCACGTCGTGAAGGACGACGGGCGTCCCGTCTGCGGAATGGAGATGACCCGCTTCGGCGGTGCGCTCTGGCATCAGGCAAGCGCCTTCTTGAGCTTATCGAGGTTCTCGCGCATGGTCGAGAAGTAGTCATCGCCAGACGCCAGCTCCTCCTCGCTGAGACCCTCCAAGGGGTTGAGCTCCTCGACGGAGGCGCCGGTCGCATCCGCGATGGACTGCGCGACCTTGGGACTCACGAGCTCCTCGCTGAAGATGGTCGTAACCCCGTTCTGCTTGACAAAGTCCGTGATCTTGGCCATCTGCTGGGCATCTGGCTCGGCATCCGCCTCGATGCCCTCTATGGGCAGCTGGGTGAGGCCATAGTCGTCGCAAAGGTAGCCGAAGGCCTCGTGGCTCACGACGATGTTCTTGTGCGGCAGCCCCTCAAGACCACTCTTGAACTCGGCGTCGAGCTTGTCGAACTCGGCACCCCACTTCTGGCAGTTCGCCTCGTAGGCGTCCTTGCCGTCGGGATCTGCCGCAGCGAGGGCATCCTTGATGTTCTCCATCTCTTGCTTCGCACGCCGTGGCGAGAGCCAGCAGTGCGGGTCGGTGTCGGAGACCTTGCTCGGATCCTCGCCTGCCCGCTCGTGCTCGGCCTTCTCCTCGCTAAGCGCCTCTGCGCTCAGCTTGAGCAGGGAGAGACCCTTGCTCGCCTCGACGGATTTGGGGGCGTCGCTCCCAAGACCCTCGAGGGTGTCGCTCACCCAGTGCTCCATGCCAGCACCGTTGTAGACGAGCAGCTTCGCGTCGGTGATGGTACGCATGTCCGTGGTCGAGGGCTCCCAGTCGTGGGGCTCAGTGCCTGCTGGCACCAGACAACTGACCTCGACGCGATCTCCGCCAACCTTTGAGGTGAAGTCGTACATGGGGTAGAAGCTCGCCGCCACCTTGAGCTTTGCGCCCGACCCACCGGCGGCAGCATTGGTGCCAGTGCCGCCCTGACCCCCCTCCTTCTTCTGTCCTCCCGAAGAGCAGCCTGCGAGCACGAACGCCGCGGCAGATCCCATGAGCCCCAAGGCACCACGGCGCGTGAACATAACCTTTTTACCTGTCATCAGATCCTGCCTCTCTTGAAGCCATACATTCCTGACATAAGCCGTACAGCACGGTACGCGTCGGGTCGATGGAGAAGCCATGGTCCGCCTGAACGTGACGCGTAAACTCGACGAGCATCTCGCAATCAAGCGAGAGCACTTTTCCGCAATCCAGGCACACCAGCTGCCCCTCATCGCGACGAGCTGGATCTATGAGGCGATACCGTGCCTCACCACCCCCTGGGACGAAGGCCTTCGCGACCTCGCCCTCCCTGGACAATGACTCGAGCGTGCGATACGCCGTCGTACGGCCGACGCTCGAACCCTCCGTGCGCATGAGACCAAAGACGTCGTCCACGCTCAGGTATCGATCGGCGTGCGCGGCAAGAAACGCGGCGACGGCCTGCCGCTGCCTCGTGTTGTACGCGCGCCTCACCACCATGCCCACCTCGCTGTCCTACGTCGCTCCCGCACCAAAACCCGTACCCGCTCAGAATTCGAATTCGGATTTCATTTTATAGGCGAGGCTGGGAATTGCAAGGATTCGTTTCCTTAAATTTCTACATCTTTGTGGAGCTATCACCTTCGCATGCAACCTCAACTGTTGCGACCACCTAGGGGTCAACGCAAAAGCAGCATAGACAGCATCAGAACACTGGCGTAGCGTTGTCCGGAATCTCATAGACGCCCAAGCGAGGAGAAAGAGGGGCGCAGACGGCCCCCTCCCCGTGGGCAGGACTCAGTTGGCGCTGGCGATACGCGCGGCCTTACGGGCGTGAGGCTCGTGCGAGCGTGAGGCTCACGCCGGTACCCTCAAGTGCAGAGGCCATGGCAGCGTCCGGGTCCGAGTCCATAATGATGGCATCAAAGTCGGCCACGTCTGCAAAGCGGATGAGGCCGGCCGCGCCCACCTTGCTCGCATCCAGAAGGCAATAGCGCTTGTCCGCCGCTGACAGCATCGCCCGCTTGAGCTCGGCCATGCTCTGGTAGTCGGTCATGAAGCCACGGCCGCCCACGTAGGCTCCCGGACAGAGGAAGGCCTTGCGGGCATGAAGGCTCGCCAGGGCGGAGAGGGCCAAGGGTCCCGTCGTGTAGCGGTGAGCCTTGCGCAGCATCCCGCCCAGGAGCACGACATCGCAGCTTGGCATGGAATGATCGATGTGCTCCGCGATGGTGAGGTCCGCCGTGAGTATCGTGAGCCCGCTTGACGCGAAGAGCGCCCGCACAAATTCGAGCGCAGTCGTTCCCGAATCGAGCAGCAGCGTGTCCCCATCGCAGACGAGTCCTGCGGCAACCTGGGCGATGGCGCGCTTCGCCTCTGCGTTCACGCTCGCACGCCTCTCCTGAACAGAGACGGTAAGCTGATGTGACAGCGACACGGCCCCGCCATGTGTGCGCCGGAGCTTTCCATCGCGCTCGAGCGCGTCTAAGTCTGCTCGCGCCGTGACGCGAGAGATGCCGAAGGCCCTCGCGAGCTGCGTCACTCGTACCGAGGACTCCCTGGAGAGCAGCTCTAGGATGGCGGCACGCCTCTCCTCAGGTCCCGGCAGCTCCTTCTCGACCATATGCTCCTCCTCACTTTCTGTCTGTGTAGAAATTATGTTGTGCTATACTTTCTTATTAGCAAGTATAATACATTTTCTTTTCTTGCGTAAGAAAATGCGACTGATTGATCAATCTAGAGATTTACAGCTCAATAGTATCTATTTACCAGCTTATTCTATAATGAATTCTATTCTACTTACTTTTTCTTTCTCTTTGAGGTCTCGATCTTGATACGTAGTGATATTTCTAAAATGAAAAGTCCTTCTGACCCACCTAGAATGAGTCTCGACAAGCGCATCGTACGCCACGGAACGATGCAGGGACAAGGAGGTCACTATGTTCGTCACCACCAAGGAAATGCTGCTCAGGGCACAGGAGGGCCACTATGCCGTCGGCGCCTTCAACGTCGAGAACCTCGAGTTCGTCATGGCGGTTGTCCGTGCGGCGCAATCGAAGAGGTCGCCCGTCATCATGCAGACAACCCCCGGCACGGTAAGGTACGCGAGCCTCGACTACTTCGTGGCCATGGTTCGCTGCGCAGCCGAGAGCGCCGACGTGCCCGTTGCCCTGCACCTGGACCACGGCAACGGCTTCGACCGCTGCGTACAGGCCATCCGCGCAGGCTACAGCTCCGTTATGATCGATGGGTCACACGTCCCCTTCGAGGACAACATCGCCCTCACCGAGTCGGTCACCAAGGTAGCACTGCCCATCAACCTCCCCGTCGAGGCCGAGCTCGGCAAGGTGGGTGGCAAGGAGGATGACGGACCAGCCGTCGAGGGCGAGAGCCCCTATACTGACCCCGACGAGGCCGAAGAGTTCGTCGCGCGCACCCAGTGCAGCTCGCTGGCCGTTGGGGTGGGGACCGTGCACGGCATCTACAAGGGTACGCCTCACATCGAGCAAGGCGTCCTCAAGGCCATCTGCTCTCGCCTGAGCATACCCCTGGTGCTCCACGGCACCTCCGGCGTACCCGACGACCAGGTGGCTGAGGCCATCGCCAACGGCATATGTAAGGTGAACTATGCCACCGAGCTGCGCCAGGCCTTCATGCACGGCTTCATGGGCCACATGGAAAAGGACCCCGCGTGCTTTGATCCCAAAAAGCCAGCCGCTCCCGGCATGGATGAGATCCAGGCCGTTGTCGAGAGCCACATGGACAATCTTGGCTCCACGAACAAGGCGTAGGGCACATCCTGTTGGCGTCTGGGACGACCGCATACCAGGCAAGTCGCCCCAGGCGCCCCTTCTACCGAGGAGGCAAGCAATGATAACGACGGTCACGCTCAACGCATCCATCGACAAGGCCTACCACATGGAGCACGAGATAGTGGGTGGCACGGTCATGCGCGTGGCGCGGGTGGCAAACAGCGCCGGAGGCAAGGGCCTCAACGTCGCGCGCGTCGCCAGGCTCTGCGGGTCAGACGTGCAGGCAACAGGACTCGTGGGCGGGTTCAACGGGCAGTACCTCGAGGCCCTCGCCGAGGCGGACGGCATACGGAGCAGGTTCGGGCACATCGCCGGTGAGACACGCAGCTGTGTGAACATCCTGGACCCCATGTTCTCCTCGACCGAGTTCCTCGAGCCCGGGCCCACCGTGGGCGTCGACGAGTTTGAGGCCTACCTTGCAGAGTTTCCCTCCATCATCGCAGGCTCAGACGTCGTCACGCTCTCGGGAAGCCTGCCTGCCGGCGTGGGCAAGGACAGCTACCAAAAGCTCGTCAGGCTCGCCTTAGGCGAGGGCAAACGGGTCATCCTCGACAGCTCGGGCGAGGAGCTCAGGCTTGGCCTTGAGGCTAGTCCCACGATGATAAAACCCAACCAGGACGAGATCGAGGCACTCTTGGGTGCTATGGCCACGGCTCAGGACAATGTCGTCACACAGGCGAGGAGCCTGCGCGAGGATGGCGTGGAGCAGGTCGTGATCTCACTGGGCAAGGACGGGGCCCTGCTCGCCTGCGAAGAAGGCTGCTTTCGGGCCATCCCCCCAAAGGTCAAGGTGGCAAACACCGTGGGCTGCGGAGACTCAATGGTAGCCGCCTTCGCCGTGGCGTTCGAGCGCGCGATGGCCCCGAGGGAGGCGCTGGCCTATGCCATCGCCGTCGCGTCTGCCGCGGCGATGTCGCCAAACACGGGCGAATACGATCCGGCGGACCGCGACGCGATCATGAGCCATGTCGAGGTCCGTGCCGTCGGTTGAGGGCCCCAACCCACCGGCCGTGACGGCATTGTGGGTGGCCGAGCCGACTGTAGAGTAGAGCATCGTGGAACCCAAGCAGCATGCGATCAGCGAGACATCGAGGGTGTTAGCACCAATGAAAAGGCTGATATCGTATGGCTCTTCGAGAGTTAGCGTGGGTTGACGCCTCGGCGAATCGCGTCGCAACAGTGTACACGAATGCCCCAAAACAGAACCGAGAGCCCATTTTCTCCGATCTGTGTACACTCCTGCATACCCACGGCCGCTCGCGCGACCGGGCGGGGCCACGGGTCCCATGACATCGACGGCCCCATGGCCCCGCGCTACTCAGATGTTCGGACCTGAGGCCCACCCCACCGGGGCGGTGACGCAACCACCTACCCACACGAACTCACGAAGTCTCTATCGTATAGTAGGATTTTGTATATTATCGATAGCATGGCGATGCGACCGACGCTAACAGTATGCGGGGGATCAACAGAGGGATGGGAGGACGGCATGGGAAGGCTCATCCGCCAGAGACATAAGGACCTGTGCGCCTACATATCCCCAGGGGACGCCTCCTCGAGGTGGAAGAGGCAGGTATCCCCGTCCGAGGAGTTCCTCAGCCACGTCATCCGCTCCGCCTCATCTGACGGCCCCCTCCCCATTCGGGTCGACAAGACCGAGCAGGAAGGCCAAACGCTTCGCACCCGCATCAACGGCGCGGACAGCGGCCTGGTCGTCGAGACGAGTCCCGGTGCTTCGACGGTGTCCCTCTGGGATGAGCGCGTCTGGGCCGCTGGCCCCGGCGCTTCCGAGGGCGGCCCGTCGCCCACAGCAGGCGACGTCATCTGCCGGGACCCCACTGCAGCGGGAGACGTCCTCGCCGAGGCCCTACGTATCCTCACCGGCGCCCGCAGCGCCCGTCACACGACGTCAGAGGGTCCCGGGGAGTCGCACTTCGACATCTACGTGGACAACCCCCTCTTGGAACCCGGCGAGCGGGTAGTCGCCAACGTGACCTTCCACGTGGGATCCGGCTGGGCCGCCCCACCGGATCCTCCCGCCACGGGAGCTAGCCCGCGCGAGGAGGCTGCGTGGCTCTCCCGCGCCCTGCAGGCGGGCGATGTCGGAACACTGCTGACCTACGACGTGGAGGGCGGTGAGGATGGCTCCGCGTGCTGCCTGCGCCTCAACGGAACGGCGGGCGACCTGTGGGTGGGCATCGGCCCGAGCCTGTGCGAGGTCTGTGCCCTGGGAGAGCGCGTCGTAGTGGCCGCTGAGTCTCTGCGCCCCGAGCTAGCCCGGCCCTCCTCTCACGATGACATCCTCTACGGCGGCCCCTTCGAGGGACGCCCGCGCGCCGAGGTGCTCGCTGTCTTGCTCGAACTGGCGGGTACCCTTGCCGGGGCGACGGGCGTCTTCCACGACGAGACGGTCGAGGGTGGCCGGATGAGATGGATATCGCCCGGCCTCGACCCCTTCTCTGAGTGCACCTATGACCTCTATGTGAGGGATGGGCGCTCCGCCCCGCGCGCCGTGCGCCTCGCCAACGTCATCGTTCACGTGAACTGCGATGCGACGGGAGCCGACTGGGAGACCGCCGGCTGGGGCGTCATTGAGGATGGCATCGCAGCCGGTGAGTCAGATCCTCCTGCAGCTGAAGAGCCTTCCGCGCCCGCCAGGGAGCCGTACGTGCTCGTGCCCGACAGACCCCGCCCCGAGCCTCCCCAGGAAGCCACCGGACTATCGGCACTCCTCGCACGGCCGATTCGCAGAAGAGTCAGTCGTCCGTTTCTTGGCGCGAACCCGTCGCGGTGCCTTACGGGACCGGGGATGGGTGTTCGAACCTGGGAGGCTCACCAGCTTCTCCTCAGGCGCCTCCAACTGAGTGACTTCTCCCACCTCCTGACGCTTATAATGGACGAGGAAGAGGAGGACGACCAGACGTTTGCGCTGCTTCTTGACGGATGGGGCGGGGGCTTCTGCGTATCCGTTACGGAACACTGCTCTGACGTCTGCTTCGGTGGCGAGCGAGTCTGGTTTATCCCCGAGCACAATCGAAACAAGCTGGCTCACCAAGACATGCAAGGTGACGTCGTCTACGGCGGCCCCATCGCATGCAGGCCTCGCACGGAGGTGTTCGATCTTCTCTTCGAGGTGATCCGTCTCTTCGCAGGAGCGACCGAGGCCTTCCACGACGAGACCCGCTTGGCCGAGAAGTGGGGCATGGACTTCAGCGAGTTCGATGACTGTTCCTATGACATCTACGTGAGAAACCCCAACCTTGATCCTTGTCGAAGAGAGTTTGCCAACATGACCTTCCACGTGAACTGCGACGTTGGTCGAGCCTGGGGGGATCCGATCCCCGCACCGGTCGCAGCCGATGCCCCGCCCGATGACGACGCCATATGGAAGGCGTGGGGGAGCTGCCGCTGGGCTCTGGACGCCTTTGGCACCCTCTGGCTCGCGCCTGCGGCGGGGTGCGTTTCAGGCGAGGCGCCCTGCCTCACAGGCAGCCCGACCGACGCCCCCTGGCACGACCAGCGCCTTGAGATCGCAGTTGTCAGGGTCCTGGGAAAGGTGCGCCTGGGTGCGGGGTGCTCCTACCTGTTCTTCGGGCTGGAGCGCTGCTCAGAGATGTACCTTACGGGCCTCGACACCTCGCGGACACGCGACATGTCCGGTATGTTTGGCCTGTGCCCGGCGCTCTGGCACCTTGACGCCTCGAACTGGGACGTCTCGGGCGTCACGGACATGTCCCGCATGTTTGAGTCGTGCTACGTCCTGGACTCCCTCGACCTCTCCGGTTGGGACGTCTCCGGGGTCAGCGACATGTCCCTGATGTTCTACGAGTGCCAGGCCCTTTCCTCTCTCGATCTCTTTGGCTGGAACGTCTCCAGGGTGGAGAACATGCGCGGCATGTTCCGCGACTGTCGATCGTTGACCTCGCTCGACCTCTTTGGCTGGGACGTCTCCGGGGTCAGCGACATGTCCCTGATGTTCTGCGACTGTCGCTCACTGGCATCGCTCGATGCCTCCGGCTGGGACACCTCAAGGGTTGGTGACATGCGCAGCATGTTCTGTGACTGCCACTCACTAACCTCTCTCGAAGCCTCCAGCTGGGACACCTCACAGGTGAGGAACATGGGGGGCATGTTTCAGAGGTGTACCTCACTGGCCTCGCTCGACGTCTCCGGCTGGAACGTCTCGCGGGTGGAGAACATGGAGGGCATGTTCCTCATCTGCCCCTCGCTCGCCTCCCTGGATGTCTCCACATGGGACGTATCAAGCGTGCGGGACATGAGTGGCATGTTCGATGGCTGTGTCTCGCTTTCCTCGCTGGACATGACGGGTTGGGATATGTCCAGCGTCGAGTTCCTGCGGGAGATGTTCTCCTATTGCGATGAGCTCAGTGAGGTCAGGCTCGGTCCCGATTTCTCGTTCAGACCCTGCGACCCCTCACTGAGCCCGTGGCTCGCGAGCCTGCCCAACCCTCCCGCGACGCCTCCCTACACCGGGAAGTGGGCCTTGGGGGGCGGCCAGCCCGAGATGGGCGCGGAGGAGCTGGCCGAAGCTTTTGGCCCCTCACTTGCAGGCACCTGGGTGTGGGCGCGGGAGTGCAGCTGAGCCATCACGACGCCAGAAGTCGGCGCGCCTTAGAAGCGTAGGTCCTCGAAACACGGAGATGTGCGCCAGAGGGTCCCGAGACCCCCTGGCCACCTCGTACCGGCCATCCGTTAGTTCAATATGCGTCAGCCCGGGCCTTTTCATGGCACCGTCACCTGAACGTCGAAGTTATGCCGGAAAGGTTTAAGCGAGATGAGGATGGATTTACCGATCTATTCAAAGTCACGGGAAACAAGAACAGACAACTCAGACGCATCCCGTACCCACAGGGACGGATACTGGAATACCGCCGTGTGCTTTGACAAGATTTAAGTTGGCTAGGCTTTTGCCCGCGTCCGACGCACAACGGGCACGGCTATGAGTCCCGATACTTGACCAGTCTCTATAAAAGTGTACGTTTTCGTCACCTTAAGAAAAAGATCAACGGTGGGTGGGCTTTTGTCGATCAGCATGGTGAAAACGTACTGGAGAAACTCGCTGAGTATAGGAAGGCGACAGGACCACCCAGAATGTATGCCATCGGCTCACGCGACGCGCTCATACGGCTTCGGCCAGCGGCGACCGAAGCCGCCCAGCCGAAACGAGTCCGCTGCTCCGCAGGCGTGAGGTCGACCTCGGCGAGGATGCGGTCCGGTTCGCGACGCTCGACGAGATGTGCGCTCGCCGGTGAGCTCACCGGCCACTCTGGGCAGACGACCCGCATGACGCGAAGGTCCGGCCATGCATTCAGGCACGGCCGAACCTGGTGAGGTCGCGACGCCAGAGGTAGCGATGCTGCCCTACGCCTCAGAATCGATGAGGATCTTGCCCTTCACGGCACCGGGTGTCTTGTACATCTCGAAGGCATCGGCTATCCGGCTCAGCGGAAGGGTCTTGAACACGAGCCCCTCGTACCTGAGCTGGCCAGTCGCAAAAAAGTGCGCGACGGTCTTCCACTCCTGCCCGGGAAACGGCGCGGAGTAGCTCATCCACGAACCAGTGAGCGTAAACTCCCTACGGTTTATCTTCTCCCACTCATCGATCGAGAAGCTGATCTCGCGCGTGGGGGTGCCGATGTAGCATACATATCCCTTGTTTGCCACAAGATCGAAGGGCATCTTGATCGTGGGCACCGCTCCTGCCGTGCCATAGACGTAGTCGAAGCCACGCCCACCAGTGAGTTCGAGGGCACCCTCTAGCCACCCCTCCTCACTCGAGTCAACGACATCGTCCGCGCCGAGGCTCTTGGCAAGCTCCAGGCGCTCCCTCTGGACGTCGAACACGACGAGCCTAGCCGCGCCATAGATCTTTGCGAACTGCGCGGTGAGAAGCCCGATGGTTCCGCCGCCCACGATGGCGACCGTTTTGCCACCTCTGTAGGGAACGCAGTCCAGGCCGTGGACGGCGATGGTGGCAGGCTCAAAGAGCGCGGCCTGCTCGAAGCTCACCTCATCGGCAACCTTAACGGCGTTGGCCTCGGGTACGCACACGTACTCCGCAAAGCTGCCAAAACGGCGCGAGCCGATGAACGTGTAGTGCTTGCAGAGCGAGAAGTCACCGCGCCTGCAGTCATCACACTCCATACAGGGAACCAAGGGCACGCCGGCCACGCGATCTTTGGCCCCAAGCGACGTGACCCCCTCGCCTACGTCCTCGACGGTGCCCGAGAACTCGTGCCCGAGGACGTTGGGGTAGAAGTGACATGCGTCACCGTTCACGCGCGGCACGTCAGAGCCACAGATCCCCGTGTACTTGACTTTGATCAGAACCTCACCCCTCTTGGGCGCAGGACGCTCGATGTCCTCGTAGCGAATGTCCTCGCGCGCATGTACGACTCCCGCCTTCATGGCAATGCTCCCTTCCTTTTCCCATACCTATGAGCTCTCATGAGCTCTCGCGATAAAGGAGCGTTCGTTGGTGTTGATGTCTTGGCACATCCTCAAGAGGCGATGCCCAACACCCGCCTCCCGTTACTCCCTAGAGGGGCCTATAGCTCGTCGTCCTCATCCTTGCGCGCGACAGCGACCTCTGCGGCGCGCCTCTTCGAGAAACGTACTGACATCACGAGGCAGGCGACGTACGAACCGGTGATCAGGATGACCGAAACCAGGTTCTGCATGCTGCAGATCGACGTGAAGACATAGGTGATGGGCCACCCACCCTGATCGAGTGCCGCAATCTGGGCTCCTGGGGCAAGGGTGAAGATACCTGTGGAGGTCCCGAGCGCGGTGACCCAGTCCACCGTCTGGTTGGCGATCCAGATGATGATAGACATGATCAACGTCCCCGAGAAGAGCGTGCGGAACAGGTTGCCCTTGTGGATGCCGACGGCGATGGCGATGAAGAAGCCGATGGTCGCGAGGTCACCAAAGGGAAGGACGCGATTGCCCGGTATGATGATCGCCAGAAGCAGCGTGATGGGGATGAAGATGAGTCCTGCGGTGACGACCTGGGAGTCACCGAGGAGGATGGCAGGGTCGAGACCGATGTAGTACTGCTCGCCTCCGAACCGCTCGTTCATGACCTTCTTGGCGGACTCTGTGAGTGGCATGAGACCGTCCATGATGCACTTGACGATCTTGGGCATGAGGACCATGACGGCAGCCATGTTCACGCCCAACTTTAGGAAGCCGGCGACGTCATAGCCCGCGAGTAGGCCGATGATGGCGCCGAGGGCAAATCCTATGACGACGGGCTCACCGAAGACGCCGATCTTCTCCTGCAGGGTGTCCGCGTTGATGTCAACGTCACGAAGAACCGGGATCCTATCGATCAGCCAGTCCACGCACACCGCATAGGGTCCCATGAAGGCAGAGTCTCCGTGGGGAACGGTGATGCCGTCCAGCTCGAAGTACTCCTCCATGACAGGGGCCCAAATGTCACCGAGCTTGTAGGCTACGATGGCATGGATTGCGACCCCCAGCATGCCGATCCAATAGTTTCCGGTGACGACGTAGGCGATCGCACCTGTGAACGTGAAGTGCCAGATGTTCCATATGTCGACATTAACGACCTTGGTAAGCTTGAGAAGCAGCATAACGACGTTAATGGCAACGGCAAGCGGGATAGCCACGTAGGCGATCTGCGAGGCCCAGGCTGCCGGAGAGATGCCCGGCCAGCCCTGGTCGATGATGGTCAGTGACAAGCCAAAGCGCTCGCTCATGGCCTGTGCGGCAGGACCCAGCTGATCGTTCATGAGCGTCACAATGAGGTTCAGGCCGACGAAGCCCACGCCGATCATAAGGCCGGCACGAACGGCCTTGCCAGGTCCCACCCCCACGACGATGCTGAGTATTGCGATGATGATGGGTAGCATGACCGAGGCGCCCATATCGATGATGTACTTGATAGTGAAGATCGCTCCATCAAGCATGGTCTTTAACACTCCCTTCCTTCTGTATCAAGAACATGACCCTAAAAAAATAATGGCAGCTAGCTGTCTGTGACCTACTTGTCCTTCAGTGCCTTGAGTATCTTCGCCTCGACCTTCTCGGTGCCGACGCCCGAGATGAACGCGGTACCGGGGACGATGGGGATGCCAAAGTCGCGCTTGAGGCGAGAGGTCGGGACGATGAGGACGGCGTTATCCAAGTTCGAGGCGATCTCCGAGATGCGGCACTGGCAGATCTCGACGTCGATGCCGTTTTTCTTTGCGAGCTCCATGACTGCGTTTGCAGCGACGGTGGATGTGGCGACGGCGCCACCACAGGCGACGATGACCTTCTTCTTCATGACTTACTCTCCTCCCAGGGCAAACTCCAGCGCCTGCTCCTTGTCCTTGATGATCTGGATGATTTCCTTAGGGTCCTTGGAGCCGATGAGCCTCTGCAGGACCTCACCGTCCTGGATGATGAGGACGATCTGCTTGAGCTGGTCGATATGAGCGTGCGGGTCGGTGACGCAAAGTGTGAAGACAAGCTTCACCGGCACCTCCTCATCGGTACCCATCTCTAAGAACGTGACCGGTTCCTTGAGCACGCCGATGCAGGTGGCCGTGCCGTTCGCGTAGTCAACCGGCGTATGCGGGATCGCGATCCCGATTCCGTTCACGTTAAGACCCGTGGGATACTCCCCCTCGCGGTCCTTGAGGGCCTGCACGTAGTCCTCCCTGCCGTACCCGGCCCTGACGAGCGCCCCGCCCAGCTGGTCGAAGACCTCATCGGTGCTCCTTGCCTCCACACAGGTGAAGATGAGATCCTCCTTGAGCTCTTCCCAAACCATGCCGTGTACCTCCTTTCCCTCTGCACCCACGTACCTCTTGCTGATGCTCATAGTAGGGAGAGGCCCGGAACAGGACCAGTCAAAGGCGTTTCACAGTTTTTGACAATTGCTTTACTAGCGCCCTAGGCACACGGGGCCATTCCAACTCCGCTGGCTCATACCGTTCGCGACGAGCCGCACTCGCCTGCCCCGAGGCACCTGTGCCCCAAGGCGATGCCCACAGGCACAGGTCCAAGACGTTCGTTCGACTAGCCCTGGAGCCGCCACTCGTGGCGCTCTATGGCAGTTGCGGCTTCCGTCGGCCTGACGGCGTCGCACAGCGCCCGCTTGAACGTCGGCTCGCGCAGGAGGTTCACGAGGTTGAAGAAGGCGCGCAGGTGCGTCTTGGCATCTGTGGCCGATAGCGTGCACACAAAGTCAATGGGGTCAAGCTCGTCTGCCCCAAAGCACACTGGCTCGACGAGGCGTATGAGGTTCATCCCCAGCTTGAGGGCACCCCTGTCCGTACCTTCATGCGGCATCGCGAAACCCTGGGAGAGCACGAAGTAGGGGCCGTTCTCCTCGGCATTTCGTATCATCGCGCCAACGTAGCGCTCAGAGATGTAGCCCAGATCAAGAAGGGGAGCGGCGGACTTCTCGATGGCGTCCCTCCAGTCTTGGCAGGCCACGTCCAACTGTATGTGGCTCGCGGGGAGCAGCTGGTACAAGTAGGGTTGCAGGGCAAGGTCCTGCCGGTGGTCCGCAGCCACGCCCCTGTGAAGGAAGTGTTGTCTGACCTCGGCCTTGATCCGTGGCATGAGGTAGCCGGCCGCCTCGGGGGCGCCACGCGTCACCACCGCTTCGAGCGCATGGATGAGCGTACGCGCCTCGCCCAGATCAGCGTCCGTGGCTATCACATGCCGACGGGACCCCCTGAGCCGGTCGATCTCACGACGGATGCGCTCAAGGTCTGCTCCTCCAAGGGACGAGGAGACGACCACGCCCTTAATGGGGCAGTCCCTGAGCGGCACTGTGGAGACCATGAGGTCAGCATCGGTTGCCACAAGCAGGCTCGCCTCATGCGACGGGATCACGTCCACGATCTCAAAGTCAAACTTGCCGCGAAGCGTCTCGGCGAATAGCTGGGACATCCCTACTCCCCCGCTACAGGCGACGATAACCCTGATCTGCCCCTCGACGCTGCGACGTCGCTCCAGAGCCGCGCATAGGTGAAGGCAGATGTAGTCCAACTCGACCTCGCTGAGCGAGCGAGAGCCGAAGGTTTCAAGCAGGCCCCTGTTCTGGCGCACGGCAGTCGCTAGCTCGGGATGCCTTCCCACGACCGCAGAGACCTCCGTCGTCGCCGGAGGTTGCGGCGGTCGTTCTGAGAACAACGATCCCATATGGCGCGAGAAAAACTCGAAGAGGTCATAGTCGCTGCTGAGGTTCACGCCGATGCCCTTGGAGACGCGATCGATGAACTGGCGACAGACAACCTGCGTCTGTACGTCAACCGTCTGAAAGACCTCATGCCCAAGGAGGTTGGCCGACGCCAAGAGTCCTTGGAGGTAGTTTCTCTCAGCATCGTTTACCTCGATGCAGCAGTATTGGGCGACGAGTGCAAGCACGTCGGTGGCAAAGGAGTCCGCGAGGCTCTCTGGCCTTGGAGAGTCCTCCTCGAGCCTGCACCCGACGCGCACCCTGTGCACCATGATGCAGAGGTAGTTTCGTATCCTGCGAAACTCGTTGTCCGTCATGCGCAGCTGATGGGCCTGGCACCGCTCGTTGAGGATCTTACGAATGGCGACGGTGTCATCTGCCGAGAGCTCCCCAAAAATCGTGACATCCAGAGACTCCGGGAGCCTCTCGGCAGACACGCTTGCTAAGAGCAGGTATGCGCGCCTCTCCGCCTCCTCTCCGTTGACGATGAGTCCCCTTCCTGACCTTGAGACAAGCTCAAGGTACCCTGCAGAGAGCAGGTCACGGATGGCATCGAGGTCATGTATGATTGTCACGCGGCTCGTGCCCAGGCGGCTCGCCACCTCGGAGAGGGTGATGTAACTCGTAGCGTTTGCGACGAGCACACTCGCAAGCAGCCTCCGCTCGTCGCGCGAGAGCCGATACGCAGAGAGTCCCCCTCGGGCAGGCGATCCCGCAGCTCGACAAAGTCATCTGGCAGAACTATGGAGCCACCCGGCCCATAGTTGATGAGACCGAGTCCGGACCCCTCCAAGAAGCTGTTGATCGAGGCGATATCGTTTCTGATCGTCCGCTCCAAGACGTCGAAGCGCTCGGCAAGGATCGCGAACGTGGCATCGTCGCCCACGCCCAAGAGCTCTCGGACGATGTCCATCGAGCGCCTGTTCACGTATCCGCCCCCCAACCGTCACGACAGGAACGCCCTCGGTCACACGACCCTACCCCATCATGAGCCCGCTGGCACAAAGGACCCCGGCTCCAAAGGACGGGTCATGAACGAAGGTGTCGAACCCGTGCGGGCGGCATGCGCGAGGTCCTCAAGCGCGAGAGCCACGGCATCATCCGCGCAGCGACCAACGTGCCAGCGGGCAGCCCTAGCCACGGCCTCGGTCGCATTGGCCACCGCCACCGAGTTGGGCACGGCCTCGATCATCGAAAGGTCGTTCTCCGAATCACCGAAGGTCGCGACCTCATCGAGGCCAACGCCAAGCTCCCCTGCCATAAGCTGCACGGCCTCGCCCTTTCCCCACCCAGCCGGGCTTATGTCGATATAGGGTGCCACCGTGCTTGGGAAGACGAAGCTGAGCGCGCCGACCCGCTCGCGCAGGACGTCGCGGATGAGCGTCATCTGCGCGCGAGAGCACACGCAGTAAACGTTACTCTTGAGGTAGGAGAACTTCCTGGGCTCCCTCACGACACGATTGGGGCGCCCATAGCCCACCCGTAAGAGACAGTCTCTGAGCTGCTCCTCTCGCGAGGTGACGAAGGTCACGCCGCACTCATCGAGCGAATAGACCGTGAGCCAGGCATCGTAGCCGAGCTCGTCGAGCACGCCCGCGACCTCGCGCAGCAGCTCGCTGTCGGTCGGGACCTCCCTCACAATCTCACCGTCGATGCGGATGACCTGCCCATTGGCAAAGGCACCCGTCGCAAAGCAGCGCTCGTCTCCCCCAAACATCCAGCCCATGGCATTTGGGACTCGACCCGAGACGGGACCGAAGTGCAGCCCCTCGTCGAGAAAGCCGTGGATCGCCCTGCGGGTGCGCTCACTCGCGTAGGGTGCCCCGTAGGGAATCAGCGTGTCGTCGATGTCAGTGAGGACGAGCTTGATCATGGGCACTCCCGCATCTCTTAGGGTGGGTCGGCCACACACGGAGCCGACAAGCTGCATGTACCAAGTGTAGCTCAGGTTCCATGGTCCCGAAAGGCCTATCCTTTTCCCATCCCGGGTAGAATCCAAGCATCACCATCGCCTCGCGGCAAGAATCGCGAGGACGACACCCCCTGCAACAAGGAGCTTGCGTGGAAACCCTCGAGTTCGTCCTCATCGTGCTGTCCTGCGTCGCGCTGTCATCTGTGCTCGATAAGTTCTCACACGTCTCGCTACCGGTCCTACAGGTCGCAATAGGCCTGGTGATCACCCTCGTTGCGCCCAGCGTGCTTGAGGTCCGCATCGACGCTGAGCTGTTCCTCGTGCTTTTCATCGCGCCGCTCCTCTTCAACGAGACGCGTGAGGCAGATCCCAAGGCCCTCTGGAACTCGCGGGCTGACATCCTGTCACTCGCGATCGGCCTGGTGGTCGCATCCGTCCTGACGCTTGGCTACGCCCTCAACTGGCTCGTGCCTTCCATCCCCCTGGCGGCGGCCTTCGCCTTCGCCGCAGCCCTCGGCCCCACGGACGCCGCGACCGTCACCGCGCTGCGCTCCTCCGTATGCCTCACCGAGCGCCAAAGGACGCTACTTTCCGGCGAGTCGCTCATCAACGATGCCTCGGGTGTCGTGGCGTTCCAGTTTTCGGTCGCCGCAGCCGTGACAGGGGCGTTTTCCGTGACGGCCGTGCTCGGCTCCTTCGCGCTGCTGTTCGTCGGGGGCATCGTAGTCGGCTTTTTCGTGGGTTTGCTCCTCTCACTGCTCATAGGCATGCTCCGCCGCCTGGGCTTTGAGGACGTCACGGCACACGTCCTCTATGAGGTACTGACGCCGTTTCTCGTGTACCTCTTTGCCGAGTCCCTCCATGTCAGCGGCATCTTGGCCGTCGTCGCCGCAGGGCTTGTCATCGCCCGGCCGGCCCCGCGTCTCTCCTCGCCCACCGCAGCCCGGCAGAGGCTCGTCTCCGATAGCTTCTGGCGCGTCATCTCGTTTCTCATCAACGGAACGGTCTTCGTCTTTCTGGGCATGCAGCTCCCACTTGCGGTCACTCCCGGCCTTAACGGCGGCCTGGGCCTCATTGAGATCGTCGGCATCGTCCTCACCATGGCGCTCCTGTCACACGCCTGCCGCTTCCTCTGGCTCTACCTGATGGAGCTCCTTCGCAGAAAGCGCGGCCAGCACCTGTGCGGACCGGGGAAGGACCTGGTCAGAGACGTGCTGGTCACGACCATCGCGGGCGCAAAGGGAGCAGTGACGCTGTCGATCGCCTTGACGCTCCCCTACACCGTCGACTCGGGGGCAGCCTTTCCCCAACGCGAGCTCATCATCACCATCACCGCAGGCGTCATCCTCACCACCCTCCTGCTCGCCGACAGCCTCCTGCCTCGCCTTGCGCCCATGCCGGATAGCGAAGGCAACTTGCAGGAGCGCGTGCGTGAGGGTTCCATCGCAGTTCTCTCTGCCACACTTGGGGAACTCCGGGCGATGATGAGCGACAGCCGCATCGAGGCGAGGTACATCCCCGCCCTGCGACTCACCATCACCCGCTACTCCAGCCGCCTCCTCTTCGAGCGCATCAGCACGCCCGAGACCGGACCCGAGACCCTCGCGATCATCCGCGATACCAACACGTTCCAAGAGGCCCGCCTCAAGGAGTTGCACCTGCGCCATCTGAGGCACCACGATGAGACGCCCTGGGAGACCATCCTCGAGGACATCCGATCCATTCGCCGCTCAGTGGGCTACATTGGCCCCATGGCAAACATCGGTACGCGCACAGACGGCAACTCACGCCTCCGGATGCTGGCGAGCACCTTGAGGCGTACCCTACACCGCCTCTGGTCGCCCAATGGCAACATCCGCACCATCTCCGACGACGATCGGGCGTACTTCCAGGCCTGCATCTACGCCATCGAGCTCGAATACACCGAGATAGAGCGCCTGAACGAGATCGCCGCAGGTGCCGACTCACGCAGGGCAGAAATAGCCAAGAACCTGCTCGTGGAGCACGAGTCTGCGGTCGAGTCCATCTGGAGCCGCATCAACATCGGTCAGGAGGGTGCCGACACCGGTCGCCAGAGCTCCTACGTCCTTCCCTATAACCTTGACTCGCACGAGATTGCCCCGCGCTTCAGGGAGCAGATAGCCCACGCGCGCGAGTACGCGGACGACGTCGACGAAAACGCCCTGCGCATCGAGCTGGACCAGATCATACGGCTCCAATCGGAGGGCACCATCGATCGCGAGGTGGCCACCAAACTTCGCGAGAACGTCTACTATCTGCAGATGGCATACAGCGAGTGACGCTGCGCCTCACCGTGAAACGTAGCTCCTGGGCACTACGCCACCAGCCTGCCGCCCAGGTAGGTCTCCTCTACCGTGAGGCTGGCGGACAGCACGTTGAGGTCGGCGACACGGCCGGGCAGAATGAGGCCGCAGCCGTCATCGATGCCGCAGGACACGGCCGGAATCTCGCTTCCCATGCGTATGGCCTGCTCCGCAGTGACGATGCCCCAGTCCATGAGGTTCTTTGCCTCCTGCGCGATGGTGGTGGTGGAGCCCGCGATATTTCCCGTCTCCCCATCACCGCCCACAAGGCGAGCAAGACCCCCCTCCACGCGAATGGGCAGGTCTCCGAGGATATAGTCGCCCTCGGGCATCCCGCCGCAGCGCAGGCAGTCCGAGATAATGGCCACGTGCTGCCAGCCCTTCGCGGCGACGAGTGCCTTGATGGCCGCAGGAGCGACGTGCAGACCGTCACAGATGAGCTCGGCGAAGGTCGTCGGCGTCGTCATCGCCAGACCAACGAGGCCGGGCGCACGATGTCCAAACTCGTCCATGCCGTTGAAGACGTGGACGAAGACCGTCGCCCCCGCCGCGACTGCCGCCAGACCCTCCTCATACGTCGCGGCCGAGTGACCGAGTGCAGCCACGACGCCCATCTCCTTAAGGGTGGCGCAATAGCGAGGAGAACCCTCGCGCTCGGGTGCAAGAGAACTCTTGCAGATGAGGCCATGGGCCGCGTCCTGCCACTCGCAGAAGAGTCCCACGTCAGGATCGGTCATGTGCGCCGGGTTCTGCGCACCGGCATGCTTCTTTGTGAAGAAGGGACCCTCCAGGAAGATGCCCTCTATACGTGCGCCCATGAAGTCGTCGCCTCGGGCGCACCTCGCCTCGTACACGCTCGCGCAGGCGGCGCGGATCTGCTCGCTCGGCTGGGTGAGCGTCGTGGGAACCCAGCTCGTGGTGCCCCTGCGGGCAAGCCCGACGCTCGCGGCGTCCACACCACGAGCGTCGCAATCCATCACATCATGGCCCATGAAGCCATGGACGTGCGTGTCCACGTAGCCCGGGGCGACCCAGCAGCCGCTGCGATCGATGACCTCCATATCCTCGGGAGCCTCTCGTGCCACCGGCAGGAAGACGCCGTCCAAGATAGGCAGGTAACCCGCAAACACCGCACCCCCCGGAAGGACGAGGTGGTCTGATTTGATGCAGAACGGCTTATGTGCCATGGGCATGGCTTTTCCCCTATCGCTACGTCACCTGATCGTGGGTCTCTCACGAGCCAGTATACGGGATCGGTATCCGGAATGTGCGTCCTACACGTTCGCCAGCTGGGCGACACCTGTCAACATGCGCGGCTGCACGATGGCCTACCATGGGAACGGCAGACGGAAGATTGCAGGGAACTTCGACGACGCGTCGAAGGCAAGGGAGGCTCGCACATGCATGTTGTTGAGGAATGGCAACCCTACCTGGACTACAAGATCTACGTTCGCATAGTCGAGCCGGATAGGCCCGCCCGAAGGGCCACACCGCTCGTGCTTCTCCATGG
Source organism: Olsenella sp. oral taxon 807 (assembly GCF_001189515.2). NCBI lineage: Bacteria > Bacillati > Actinomycetota > Coriobacteriia > Coriobacteriales > Atopobiaceae > Olsenella > Olsenella sp. oral taxon 807. The sequence goes on along the minus strand of NZ_CP012069.2, from coordinate 1,108,300 downwards.
CGGCCCCGGCTCGACCCACAACTACTTCGAACTCTTGGATCCGCTCGCGGACCTCGATGGGCGAAAGATAGTCATGTACGACCAGATCGGCTGCGGACGCTCGTGGGACGACTCCATGGCAGGCCACCCCGACCTCTGGCAGGCTAAGACCTGGCTAGGTGAGCTCACTGCCCTGCGAACGCAGCTGGAGCTCGAGCACCTGCACCTCTTGGGTCAATCCTGGGGTGGCATGCTCGCCATCATGTACCTCTGCGACCTGAGGCCTCGCGGCGTGCACTCCCTGGTCCTCTCGAGCACGCTCGCCTCAGCGAGCCTCTGGAGCGAAGAGGGCCACAGGCGGCTGCGCTACCTACCCGAGGGCGAGCGGCGCACGTTCTTACAGGCCGAGGCCACAGGAGACTTCGACACGTCGGAGTTTCGCGCCGCAGAGACGCACTACATGAGGCTCTTCTCAACAGACCCGGTAAGCGAGCTGGGGCCAGATGCTCCCGAGTGCCTGACGCGCCCCAAGCGATCGGGGCGCGAGTCATACGTGACCGCCTGGGGAGACAACGAGCTCATGCCCTCGGGCACCCTCGCTGGCTACGAGTATGCCGATCGCCTCGGCGAGTTGGACCTCCCCACACTGGTCGTCAGCGGCACGCAGGATCTCTGCTCGCCGCTTGTCGCCAAGCAGATGGCAGATGCCCTTCCCCGTGCACGCTGGGAGCTCTTCACTAACTGCCGCCACCTCTGCTTTGCCGAGGACACGCCCCGCTACCTGAGGCTGCTCAGCCATTGGCTCAGTGAGTTCGACTGAGACGATCCCACGCAAACGAGTCAGCACAGAACGCGCGGGGCAGCCGAAGCGAGTCCGAGCGCCCCGCGCACGCCAATCACCTGTGCTGGGCCAGCAGTTCTCGTGCGAGCGGCACTACTTAAGGCCGTCGTTGATGATCTTGGCGATGGTCGCACCGTCTGTGGCCGCACGAACCTCAGAGCGGAACTTCTCGTTCATGAGCAGGACAGCGACGTCGGAGAGAATTTTCAAGTGTGTGGTACCAGCCTCAGCCCCTGGGATGCACAGTGCAATCGCGACGTTAATAGGCTTCTTATCCATAGAATCCCACGCAACGTCACCGGCAAACTTGACAACGATCACGGCCGCCTTACTGATGGCGTCAGACTTCGCATGGGGAATCGCGAAGCCCTCCATCATGCCCGTGGTCCCCTCGGCCTCACGAGCCTTGAAGGCGTCGAGAACCGCCTGCTTGTCAGGCGCATATCCGGCCTCGACAGCTTTCTCGGACAGAAAGTCCAACGCCTCGTCCACCGTCGAGGCGGCATTGTCCAAATAAACGTCTGATGCCTTAACAAAATCGCTCATTACCATATCCTCCTGCTTCTCTCAGCCGACGCTGGCAGCTGCAGCGCCGGTCCTGCATCACGACTGGCGCCCCTTGGTGGCACGGTGCGGATGGGACTTCTTGGATAGGACCGCCTACAAGCATACCACCAAAGGGCCGAGGCGAGGCCCGCTTCCCTAAGCCAGACCCGCCTCCTGGAGCCCCGCATACGCCGCCCCATACATGCCCGCCTTGTTCCCTAGGCTACAGGGCAGGATACGCGCGGCAGACGAGGTCGACAGGCAGTGCGCGCGGAAGCTCGCCGCAAGCTTGTTCGAGAACGCGTCGAACGCGCCTGCCACACCCCCTCCGATCAAAAAGACGGCCGGGTCGATGATGACCGAGAGCTGTGCGAGCGCGTAGCCGAGATACTCGCACATCTTGATCACCGCCGTCTCGGCGCACTCATCACCGGCCTTGAGCGCGGCAAACACTGAGAGCGTATCTGTGTCGTGCTCGACCTTGACCCCCTCGACCCCCTGCCTTCTGCATTCCTGGCGGTAGAGCCACACGAGGCCCTTTGCCGAGGCGTACTGCTCCAGGCAGCCATGCCGTCCACAGCCGCAGGCACGCTCCTCCCCTTCCGGCTTGACGGTGATGTGGCCTATCTCGCCCCCCGCGCCAAACGCACCAGAGACGAGCTTGCCGCCGATGACGATGCCGCCGCCAACGCCGGTGCCCAAGGTCACGAGCGCAAAGCTGCCGATGCCCTTGGCCGAGCCCTTCCAGAGCTCGCCGAGGGCGGCAGCATTGGCGTCGTTCACGAAGGCGAGCCTCGATGCGGGAAACGCCTCCAAAAGGGCCGATCTCAATCCATCAGGATCCAGCTCTATGTTGGCAAAGAAGCCCACGCGACCTTGGTCGTCCACAGGTCCCGGCACGTCGAGGCCCAACGCAACGACGTCCGACCCCGTGTACCCCGCGCTCGCGACCAAGGTGGAGAGACCATTGGTGATCTCCTGGTAGGCGGCGTCACTCACGATCTCACCGGTGGGTATCTTGGTCGTGTCCAGGATCTCACCCCCCACCGTCATCAGGCCCGCCTTGATGGAGGTCCCGCCCACATCTATGCCAAGCACACACCCGTCCTTGCCAGCCATGCCCCAACCCCTTTCGTCTGCGACCACGAGGGCCTGTCGCGCCCGATCCCGGCACCTTGCCCACACGACAAGTATCGCCTAAATGCGCACGTCTGTCTGCCACACATCGACAGACGTACCCCAAACGGCCCGTACAGGTTAGACTGTAGCAATGTAGGCTGCCGTCACATACCCATACGCCCCTTCGGGGCGCTGACAGAAGCGAGGAACCATGGACAAGAGTACCGAGGCAACCCCCCAAGACATGCCAGACCCAAACGAGAGGGCCGCAGATGACGCCGGCACAAAGACGCCCGACCCCACAAGCGCGCCAACCGCCCGCAGGCCGGCGACAGACGGTCCGCGCGCCTCGTCAGCCACAAGCCCGAGCGGTATGCCCAGGCGTCCCGCCCATGCCGCCATCACCAACCCGAAGGCCGACATCGAGGCGCTCAACAACTTGGAGCATCACCTCTACGCCCACCGCTACGCGCGCATCGGCCTCGAGTGCTACGGACCTTCCATCGACCCCTCTGCGGCGACGAGCGACCGAGGGGAGGCGCTCGCCGTCCTCGAGGAGGAGGATCAGGCCCTTCTCTGCTCGCCCGAGACGGGAGCGCTCCTCGACAGGCTCTCGGGCCTAGGACACCTCCTCAGCGAGATGCAGGAACTTCAGATCAAGATCCTGCAGCGCGATCGTGAGCAGCACCTGGGCGTGCCCGTCGAGCTCCAAGCGAACTTCTCGCGCCTGGTAACCAAGTCGTCCGACGTGTGGCGCCGGGCCAAGGCGACGAGCGACTGGTACTACTTTGAGCCCTACCTCGATCGCGTCGTGGCTGCGGCGAGGAAGGTCGCCCTCGCCCGTAGACCCGACGCAGACCCCTACGACACCTGGCTCGACAACTTCGAGCACGGGACAGACCGCGCCTTCTATGATGAGCTCTTCTCCACAATCAAAGACTGCGTCGTCCCGCTCCTCACCGCGATCCGCGAGAAGGGGACGCAGCCCTCGCGGACGGTCGTCGCAGGCAAGTTCGACAAGAGGCGGCAGTGGGAGCTTGCCAACGACCTCATGAAGCTCGAGGGGCTCGCTCCTAACCGGGTGCTGCTCGTGTCCGCCGAGCATCCCTACTCAGACGCCCTCACGACCAACTATGCCATCATAGCCTGCCACATCCACGAGAACGACATCTGCTCCAACGTGTTCACGATGCTGCACGAGGGGGGCCACGCCCTCTACGAGCTGGGCGTCAACCCCGACTACAACTACAGCTCGCTCAAGGGCGGCACCTCCTCGGGCATGCACGAGAGCCAGTCGCGCTTCTTCGAGAACTACATAGGACGCTCCCGCGCCTTCGCAGGTCCACTGATCAGGGTCATGGCCGATCACTTCAAGGGTCAGCTCGGCCGTGTGACGCCCAACCAGCTCCATCTTGCGACCAACCGTGCCGAGGGAACGGCCGTGCGCACCGAGGCCGACGAACTCAGCTACCCGATCCACATACTCATACGCTACGAGATAGAGCAGCTGCTCTTTTCCGGCGAGTGCGTCGCGAGGGACGTACCCCGCATCTGGAACGCAAAGTACAAGGAATACCTGGGAGTCAACGTCCACGGCGACGCTCAGGGTGCCCTGCAGGACACGCACTGGGCAAGCGGGCTCTTTGGCTACTTTCCCACCTACGCCTTCGGCGGTGCCATCGGGGCGCAGCTGCGCGCCCAGATGATCAAGGAGGGCATGGACTGGGAGGGGGTGCTCTCGAGCGGCAAGCTCACGCCCATCCACGACTGGCTCCGCCAGCACATCTGGCGCTATGGCCGCTCAAAGGACGCCGGCGAGCTCATCATGGACGCCTGCAAAGAGCCCTTCTCGACGAGCTACTACACCGACTACCTCACCAAGAAGTTCTCGGCCCTCTACGGCCTGTAGGGGAATTTGCTCATGAGGGTGGTCATCCAACGCGTGAGGAGTGCCTCGGTCGAGGTGGCGGGCGAGGTCGTGGGAAGCTGCGCGCAGGGATACCTTATCCTGCTTGGCGTGGGGCACGACGATGACGAGGCCTGCGCCCAGACGCTCTGGGACAAGATCCTGCACCTGCGTATCTTTGAGGACGAGACGGGCAAGGTCAACCTCTCGCTCGCCGACGTCGATGGGGAGGTGCTCGTCGTGAGCCAGTTCACGCTCTTTGCCGACTGTCGGCGTGGACGCAGGCCAAGCTTTACGGACGCTGCGGCCCCAAGCGTAGCCAAGGAACTCTACGAACACTTCTGCGCCATCGCGCAGAGGGATGTCCGCCATGTGGGACGCGGTGTTTTTGGGTCGAACATGCAGGTTGCGCTCGTGAACGACGGACCTTTCACCATCTGCCTTGACAGCGACGAGCTCACAGGTCCGCGCAGGAGGGGAGATGGCACGAAGGCCAACGAGTGATCCCCGATGGGTTGCCAAGCTGGCACCCATCGACACCTATAGATTGAGGATATTGGATATGAGATCTCAACTGGTCAGATGACGAAAGGCTAATGCCCCGCAGATTACGGGGCCTCAGGTGCCGGACCCTTGCCCCACGCTATCATTATGAGGGCGATGTTCGGTGGCGGGGGTATGTCACTTGGCCAACCAACAGGAATGGGTGAGCCGCATGAGCAGGGGTACGCGACACGATGGGCTTTGGGACAAGTTCGTCTCTACCCTCGGGCAGCTTGCCCCTTTTGGACGATCTCGCATCGAGCGTGTCGTCGTCCGCTATCCCGAGACACTCTTTGGCCAGGTGGAGATAGTCGACACAAAGAGCAGGGGCAGACGGCCCATACGCATCCTCAAGGTGGACGGCAGCTGGCAGAGCGCGACCTTCTTGGACGATGCCTGGTCGGAGCTCGTCTTTCCCTATCATCTTCTCTACAACACCGCCCTTGCCCGCGTCCACCCCACATCCATTCTCATGCTCGGAGGCGGTGGATATTCCTACCCAAAATACCTTCTCTGTCACCTCGACGATGTGCGCGTGGACGTCGTCGAGGCGGACCCCCTTATCCTTGACATCGCAAGACGTCACTTCTACCTTGATCGAGTCGAACAGCTCGCCCAGCAGGGCAACGGTGCAAGCCGCCTGCGCAGCCTCGTCTGCGACGCGCGAGACTTCCTTGAGCTGGGGGCGCCCGACGATCCTGATGTTTGCTACGACCTCATCCTCAACGACTGCTTTGCCGCCGAGAGGCCCGTGGCGAGCCTCATGACGATCGAAGCATCCCAGCTCATTCACAGACATCTTGCGCAAGGTGGAGCATACCTTGTTAACGTCATCGGCGCCCTCGAGGGCAGGGAATCGGCACTCATCCGCAACCTGTGTCGCACACTCGAGCAGGTGTTCACCCATGTGCTGGTCCTCCCCTGCGGCAGGCGCAATCCCTCTGCCCGCGATAACAACGTCATCGTCGCAAGCGATAAGGCATGGGAGCATCTCCAGACGTTCGATCTCGCGCCCTCTGAGCTAAGCGGCACGTCTCCGAGGGGAAAGATCCTCACCGATGCAGATACCAGTGTCGACACAGACACTTTCTCTTAGAGCGATGTGATGTTATCGCAGAGGTCATTAAGTTATCTCGAGTCTCACTGTATAGTCTTTTGTATCAAACATCGGGAGGGGACCGTGAACGACGAGCACACAGAAAGCGATGAGTCCCAAAGACCGCGCCATCTCGCACCATCGCCCACGGAAGAGGCAAGACCGGCATCTGCATACCTTGACACAGGCGAGGGTACGCGTATTCGCACGCCTCACGCAATACGCGCCGAAATGTCTCAAACATCTGCATACCTTGACGCAGGCGAGGGCACGCGTATGAGGGAGGATGAGAGAGCCGTCTCGAACTCAGATCCGGACGAGGACCCAGGCGATACGGACGTCCCGTCCCCAGACGATGGGACGGGCGCCCCTGTCAACCAGCGGCCCCCTGCTCACGCCCGCAACGGGCAGCACTTCTCCACAAACAGCTTGGAGGAGCGACTACCTGATTTCGACACCCTTGGTAGCGCCCCAGGCGGAAACGACGAGGGCGCTCAGGCAAGCGTCGATGCCCAAGAGATGAGCGGCGACGCAGCCTCGGAGGGTGACATCGTTGGCGAGACGGGCGCCTTCAAGGCCGCAGATGTCCAAACCCCCCTGCTCAGTGACACCGCTAAGCAAAGGACGAACAAGCAATCGCTCTGGAGACGTGTGCCGCACTGGGTCTACGCACTTGTCTGCGTCATCGTCCTTGCTGCCATCGGATCAAGCATCATCCTCACCGGCGCCTTTGGCCTGCTCACCAAGACCGAGCTTGTGAATGTTGTCGGCATGAGCGAGGAAGATGCCAGGAGCAGTCTGGAGGAAGGCGGCTACAAGGTAACCGTCAAAGAGCAGGAGACCCAGATGGAGAGTGATACGGGCAGGGTCATCGCCACCGACCCCCCCTCAGGCTCAGAGGTTGCCGCAGGAAGTACCATCACCATCAAGGTCGGGAAGAGTTCAGGCCAGACCAAGCCAGTACCTAACTTAAGCGGCCTCCCTGAGCAGGACGCGCTGAACGCCATCGCATCCTCCAACTGGTTCGTAAAGGATGACGTGACCTATGCCTACTCGGACACGGTCGAGAAGGGCAAGGTCATAAGCCAAGGACCCGCCGCTGGCAGCCAGAAGACCAAGGGAACCAAGGTGGACCTCGTGATCTCACAGGGCAAGAGCCCCAACAGCGGCCCCGCGAACAACGACGCTGCAGGAGCCTCGGTCACCGTGCCAGACATCATCGGTATGCCGCTCGAGGATGCGCGGACGCTGCTTCAGGGCATGGGCCTCAACGTGCAACGCGGAGACGACATCACGAACATCGACGCGACTCCAGGGACGGTTCAGGGCGTCTCTCCCAGCGTAGGCACCAGTGTCAAGACAGGAGAGACCGTCACCATCAGGATTATGGCGACGCGCTAAGAGAGCGGCACGCCACTGGAAGAGCGGCACGCCACTGGACGTCGGCTACTGCAGCGTCCAGTGGCACGTTTGCGCATGGTGTCCCCAAGCCTACGGGGCACACCTGTAGTGGCGTTTGCCCGGTTGGATCCAGTTCCTCGTACTCGGAGGCCTACGGGGCACGAGCTTGGCTATGCCAACAGTTGGGCGAGATCGGCCTCGGGCGAGGCTATGGGGCCGATACCAAACTTCTCCACAAGCACCTCGAGTACACCAGGACTCACGAAGGCGGGAAGCGTCGGCCCGAGCTTGATGTCTGTGATCCCCAGGTAGAGCAAGGTGAGCAACACGCACACGGCCTTCTGCTCATACCAAGAGAGAACGAAGGAGAGGGGCAGGTCATTGACGGCGCAATCGAAGGCCTTGGACAGCGCAAGCGCAATTTGGATAGCCCCGTAAGCGTCATTGCACTGTCCGACGTCAAGCAGGCGGGGGATGCCGCCGATCGTGCCAAGATCAAGGTCATTGAAACGATACTTGCCGCAGGCAAGGGTCAGGATGACGGTGTCGGCAGGTGCCTGCTCCACGAGCTGGGTGTAGTAGTTGCGGCCAGGCTTGGCACCGTCACAGCCGCCAACCAAGAAGAAGTGCTTGATCTGTCCGCTCTTTACGGCCTCGACGATCTTGTCGGCCACAGAGAGGACCGCGCCATGGCCGAAGCCCGTCGTGACGGTATGGCCACCGTTGATGCCGCTCATCGTATGATTCTCGGCGTAACCACCGAGCTCCTTGGCCTTCTCGATAACGGGTGAGAAGTCCTTTGAGCCGTCCTCGGTGGCAGAGATGTGCACCATCTCGGGGAAGGAGACCTGCTCGGTCGTGAAGATGCGATCCGCATAGGAGCGCTTAGGTGGCATGAGGCAGTTAGTCGTAAAGAGGAAGGCGCCCGGAACGCCATCGAACTCCTTTCGCTGGTTCTGCCAGGCAGTGCCAAAGTTGCCCTTGAGATGTGCGTACTTCTTGAGACCAGGATAGGCATTGGCAGGCAGCATCTCGCCGTGCGTGTATACGTTGACGCCTGTACCCTCGGTTTGCTTGAGCAAGAGCTCAAGGTCATGGAGGTCGTGCCCAGTCACGACGATAAAGGGACCCTTCTCGATGGTGAGAGAGACCTCAGTGGGCTCAGGGGTACCGTAGGTTCCAGTGTTTGCCTCATCGAGCATCGCCATGACCGTATAGTTGACCTCACCTACCTTGAGCACGAGCGGCAACAGCGTATCGACGCTGCCCGTTTCGCCGAGGGCAGCGAGCGCGTCTACGAAGAACTGTTGCACTCCCTCGTCCGTGCGACCAAGTACGCGGGCATGGAAGGCATAGGCGGCCATGCCCCGCAGGCCAAAGAGGACGAGCGACTTGAGTGAACGAATGTCCTCGTCATCTGTCCAGACGGTACCAAGCAGCAGATCGTCTGCAGCGGAAATGCCTGCGGCCGCAGCAAGGCGCTCCTTCTCGGCACGAACCTGCTCGACGAGGGCCCTGACGGTCACCTCATTGAAGTCAACGTTAGTGACACAGGTAAACAGGCTGTCAACGATGAGCTCATCGGCACGCTTGCTGCGCCTGCCAGCGGCCTTGCAGGTACGGGACAGACCCACGAGGGCGCCCGTCAGCTCATCTTGGTCAATTGCCACCTCAAACGACTTGCCACATACGCCGGCATTGCCTGTGCAACCAATGCCTTTGGCAGTCTGCTCGCACTGAAAACAAAACATCTTCTGATCCATGGTCTCTCCTCTCCTGTGGACGCCACCTCGGGTCAACCTTGCCGCGAGGCCTTCGTCCCTCCCCTTTCCATGACGCACCGTCCATGATGAACGAGGGCCTTGCGAATTGTCGTTGTAATTCCAACATAAAAAGAAAGTTCTTGTACGAGATGGGCGGCGCGTGGGCAATACGGCCCTGCACCGCCGGCACGGCCCTGCACCACCATAGGTTACTTTTCACGGGTAGGCCAGCTGCCCTTGGCCGCCGTGCTGCCCTCCGGTGCCGCCTACCTCTTTGATGGCCCCTGAGCCGCGCTGTATCACGGGCGCACCACTCGACGCCACCGAGTGGCACGCGCATCGCGCACTCGGCACCACCGAGTGGCACAAGAGTCAGCATATGCGCAGTTGCCAGGAAATATCGCACCACTCGACGCCACCGAGTGGCACGCGCATCGCGCACTCGGCGCCACCGAGTGGCACGGCCGAGCCGCACAGACCCGCTGCCTAGGCGAGAGGTGGCGTGCGGGCCGTCCGGACGACGCTGCGACGGCCACGCCCACGAGGCTGTCGCGGCGACGGGGGGCGTGCGGGTCGCGGGGAGAGGCGTAGTTGGGGAGTCGTCCGCCATCTTCGGCAGGGCCGCAGGTGGGGTTCGGCACAACAGCCTGAGAGAGCACCGCTGGCCTGTCCATGAAAGGTAGCCACCATAGAGGCCTTCTGGCGGGCAGCAACTTACAGCGAGGCGATAGGTCAAGACTTACGGGTACCATGGAAGGATCGCAGAGAAAGGACGACCATGCACGATAATGACAACACCTTGGGTAGCGCAGACGCCCCTGGCCCCAACCCAACAGCTCCCCTCGGTCCCACCTTCAGGAGCGGGTCCGTGCTACTCCGTGGCAAGATGATCCCCCACTCAAGCGCGGGCGCAAACCTCCTTGCCACGGGCGAGGACACTGACTGGCTGCATGGTGATCCGTGGCGGGTGCTCCGCATACAGTCTGAGTTCGTGGACGGCTTCAACGCCCTCGCCAAGCTGGGGCCGGCCGTCTCTATCTATGGGTCGGCACGCACGAGGCAGGATGACCCCCTCTTTGGACTCGCTCGTCGTACGGCCAGCCTCATCGCAAAGAAGGGCGCCGCCATCATCACCGGGGGCGGCCCCGGCATCATGGAGGCAGCTAACCAGGGAGCGTCCGAGCGCGGCGGCATCTCGGTCGGCCTTGGCATCGAGCTCCCCTTCGAGGAGGCCGTCAACCGCTGGGTAAACCTCGGCATGACCTTCCGCTACTTCTTCGTACGCAAGACGATGTTCGTCAAGTACTCTCAAGGCGCCGTCTTCTTCCCCGGGGGATTCGGCACGATGGACGAGATGTTCGAGCTTCTCACCCTCGTGCAGACGGGAAAGTCCCCCTCGATCCCCATCGTCCTCTTTGGAAGGGACTATTGGCGCGGCCTCACCGATTGGATCGACGGCTCCATGCTCGCGAGCGGTAACATATCCAAGGGAGACAACTCGACAGTCACCGTCACCGACGACCCGGACGAGGCCGCTAAGATCGCGACGAGCAACATCATCGACAGGTGACGGGCTCTTGCGGCACAAGCCAGGCCATGGCGATAGGCAGACCGAGACAGGGAGGCACGCGTGTACAAGGCAGCTATCTTTGACCTGGACGGAACACTTCTGGATACCTTGGATGACCTCTGGAACTCCGTCAATGTCGCCCTCGACAAGAATGGGATGCCCAGGCGCAGGCGCAGTGAGGTCCGTGCCTTTCTGGGAAACGGCATGCGTCGTCTCATTCACCTGAGTGTTCCCGCACAGACCGACAAGACGCTCGAGACGAGGGTCTATCTTGACTTCAGGGAGCATTACGCACACCACAATGCCGAGCGCACCACCCCGTACCCACAGATCAAGAAGCTGCTCGAGATTCTCTCTGGCGAGGGTGTCCTGCGCGGTGTGGTCTCCAACAAGGGGGACTCAGCAGTCCAGGACCTCGTTGCAAGCTATTTCCCAGGACTCTTGAACATTGCCGTCGGCGAGCGAGAGGACGTCCGCCGCAAGCCTGCCCCCGACACGGTCCTCAAGGTCATGGCAGAGCTGAGGGTTGACACCACCACGAGCGTCTACATTGGCGATTCCGAGGTTGACCTCGAGACAGCAGCAAACGCGGGCTGTAACTGCATAGCGGTGTCTTGGGGATTTCGTGACCGTGACTTCCTCGTCAAGCGAGGCGCCAAAACAATCGCAGACACCACAGAGGAACTTGCGGAGGCCATCCTACTATAGCTTGCGTGAACCCTGCTGTGTTTTACGTGCAGGAATGCACGCCAGACGCCATAGGATAACGCTGACCTAACCGTTGGGAGTCCATCGCGGGATAGGGGTAGAATCAGGGTGTAGGAAATCCTTCCTGCGCTGAGGAGGCAGATCCTTTAGAGAAAGGACGGACTTATGGGTAAGAAGGCTGCCGAGGCACTCGAAATAAATTACGACGAACTGGACGAGTACCTGCACAAGAACCATTCGGTCTACATGAGGGTCGACAACAACGTCTACTACCTCACCGATGTCAACTTTGAGGCATGGCGCGCGCAGGACACCAGCAGGCGCAACTCAAAGAACCACTTCATCGACTGCAGTGAGCTCGTCCCGACCGTCAGCGAGTTCCTCTCGCTTCCCTTCGTGCACGGTAAGACCATCAAGGACGTGTTCGACTCGGCAAAGTTCTACGCATCGACCAAGGGCGTGAAAGAACCCTAACGCGTAGATCACGCTCGACGAAGGTGCCAGGTAGAGGAGAGGGCCGTGCCGGATCGAATACCGGTGCGGCCCTCTTGCAGTACGCCCTTGTCCGTCAGGCTGACCCTAGCTGAACCCTACTCGACGGGCTTCGAGGCCACAAGGGACTCCTCCACCTCAGTGTCCTTGTCATTTTTCGTGAAGCCTGTCTCAAGCACGGGAATGAGCATGCGATAGGAGTTCTCGGTTGAGTTCTCGCGCGGTGAGCGCTTGGCGTAGCGATGCACCGCAGCGGTAGACTTATTGATTGCCGCCAAAGTACCCGCTCCGGCAACGCAGCCACCCGGACACGCCATGCCCTCGAGCAGGTAGCCTGGGTACTTGCCCCTGACGGCATCCTTCATCATCGCGCGACAATCCTCCAGGCCCTCAGCATGGACAACGTTAACCTCAAGATCAGGGTGCATGCGGTGGACGGCATTGACGACGGCCGTGGCGACGCCGCCCGCGACCGCGAAGTTACGGCCATCGGTACTCGCGACCTCAAAGTCACTCTTGTTGTCATCCTTGAGGCTCAGGTAGTCAATGCCCTTGGCATCCATCATGCCGGACATCTCCTCGAAGGTGAGGACGAAGTCAACCTCGGAGCGAACGCTTTTGCGCATGGCCTCGAGCTTCTTGGCGGAGCAGGGCCCCACGAAGACGATCTTGGCTTGGGGATGCTGCATGCGAATCATGCGAGCCGTCAAGGTCATGGGCGTGAGCGCCATCGAGACGGTCTGGGCATACTTCGGAAACTCCATCTTCGCCATGACCGACCAAGCGGGACAACAGCTCGTACCCATGAAGGGGAGCTCGTCAGGCACCTCGTCGAGAAAGTCCTCCGCCTCTTGGACCGTGCAGAGGTCGGCACCGAGCGCGACCTCCTCGACGCCCGAGAAGCCCAGCAGCTTGAAAGCCTCACGCAGTTTGCCCACATTGCCCTTGCCACCAAACTGGCCCACGAAGGAGGGGGCGACGGCAGCGATGACCTCATCGCCATGCTGGATGGCCCAGATGACCTGAGCGATCTGGCTCTTGTCAGCGATGGCACCAAAGGGACAGTTCACAAGACACTGACCGCAGCTCACGCACTTCTCGTAATCGATGTCGGCGCGACCGTGCTCATCCGAGCTGATGGCATGCATGCCACAGGCGGCGGCGCAAGGACGTACATGGTGGTGGATGGCAGAGTACGGGCAGACCTTAGCGCACTGTCCGCATTTGATGCAGAGGTCCTGGTCGATATGGGCCTTCTTATCCACGAACGAGATGGCCTGCTTTGGGCAGATCTCGCGACAAGGATGGGCAAGACAGCCCTGGCAGGTATTCGTGACCTCGTAGACGTTGTCCTGACAGGCGTTGCAGGCAAACTTGATGACGTTGACGAGTGGCGGCTTGTAGTACGAGACGTTGTCGACCTCCGCCTCATTAAAGCCGTCGGAGATGCGCCTCGGCTTCTCCACTCCCTGCAGCGGGAGTCCCATGGCAAGGCGGATGCGCTCCCCGACGATGGCACGCTCCAGAAAGACACTCTCTCGATAGGTGGCGACATCGCCTGGCAGGATCTGAAACGGCAGCTCATCAAAGGCATCGTCTATCTGCTTGCGATCCATCGTGGGTTCGTCACCCATCCGATAGCAGACCTTCGCAACCTCTCGAAATACCTTACGTCGAATTTCAGTCAGGTTTGTGTAGACTCCTCGCATAGTACCAGGCATGAGCATTCCTCTCCAATAGACCTTTGGCACATGGCACCGCTGTAGCCCTGCGGCACCTGCGCCACCCTTCCTCTAAAAAATTCCCCTATGAACATTATGATGGATGTAGCTCAAGATAGGGGTGTGGTTACGGCCTGCGGTCAGAAAGATTCGCACACCGGAAGGCCATCCCTGGGAGACACCCACCTCTGCATGGGGAACCCTGCGAGCATCCCCTCAGATGAGGGAGGGATAGTAGGCCCTTGCCCTTGGGTGAGCGTCCATGGGGGAGTTCTCGAGGATTATCCGCACGAGAGTCCCAAAGAAGCTCTCTAGGCTCAGCTTCTTGGGAACTGATTTCTGCAGACGGGTGGGAATCTCCTGCACGTCTTTCTTGCCCCAATCCGCCACGAGCAGTCCCACCGCATCGTAGAGCCTTCCCTCTTGCAAGAGTTGACGCAGCATATGCACGACCTTATCGAATGCCCCAAGCTCTCCCTCGATGCTTGCGTCCACGACGAACAAAAACCCATGGCCCGCAAGAGGATGGCGTTCGCGAAGATTCCTGACATCTCCATACGCCTCCTCGAAGCGGTTGCCCAGGTTCTTCCCGAAAGATCCACCCATGGTCTTCGTAGAGATGAGAAGCTCCGGTCCAGAGGGCCATGATGCCATCCCGACATCCACCTGCTTGGTGTAGACAGAACCCATGACCTTGGCGTCGACGCTGCCGATCCTGCCCCTCAACCCGTCTGTCTTTGTCACCCCGATGGTCGGCAGCAGTGCCATAAGCCTCTCGGCAACGGGATCGATAACGCGGGGCTCAACCTGCTGCGGCCAGAGCCCTTCTCCAGAAAAGCCCGCATGCCCGAACTCCCAAACACACCAGAGATCGATCGCGGCGGCAAGCTTTCCCGACCGCGCGCTCGCCCCCGAGCGCACGGGAACACGCATGACCTCTCTCAGCAGATCATAATTGACATCTGGAGTTCCATCCGAACGCCAGAACGGGGGCGGACAAGTCTGGAGCGTCCACTCCTCGATCCTCTGCCCGATTTCATGCATCTTATCGTGCCGAGCTCGAGCATCCATATCCCCTCAGCCCCCTGCTCCATCCAACGCCGAGCATGCGTCGTGTACAGGAAGCGCATGGACGCCCCTACCCCTTCGGTACCTTCTGTCTCGAAGCGACCGCAGGAGCTTGGCCATTTGGGCCATGGCGCGTGGTCCAACAGCCCCTAACTCAAGGAGGGCCTCGTCCACGGCTGCGGTGGCCGTCCCCCTGTCACCCGCCCTCAGGGCAGCCGACACCTCACGGCGAAGCGGGGCCAGGCGCCCGCAATGAGAGCCCACAAACGAACTGCTCGGGACAGCGATGCGCAGCGCCTCGCGAGGCTCAAGCTTCAACAGCCCCCCACCGTATGACCGGCCGTACTGCTCGGCCGACAGAAGCGCGGGCGTCGAATGCATGAGCATCGGAAGCAAACGCATGCCCATGGACCTCTTGTCAGAATCGAGAAAGACGCCATGGACCGAATTCAGGTGATAGATTCCGATGTCGTTTGAGCAGAGGCTTGGCGCGTACCCATTCATGTACGTGAGAAAGAGATCGGCCACCCTCAACCCGGGCACTCGCCACCAAGGTTTCCTCACCCTGCACTTATAGGCATTCGCAACGCCACGCTCCTCCCCGTACGAGACATAGGCACGGCTCGGAGCATCGAGAGGCTCCAGCGGATAGAAGAGGCAGGTCCTCCGTCCTGCGGCAGCAAGCAGCCTCAGATCCTCCTCTCCGATGGACAGCCCCCTCAGGTGGCGGGAGCCCGGCGGACAGAGCGGCAACAGGTCTTGTGGGGGTAGCCCATGGTCTCTTGCACCCTCCTGGGACAGGGCGAAGAACGAGTTCGCGCCCGTGACCGCCCCAAGGCGCACCCTGCCCCACTCAGACAGCGACGAGAAGGCGCTTGCATCGAGCTCATGGAGATACCGCTGGGCAAGATGTCCGTCAGGGCCAATGGGCCAACGCTCATCACCCGAGACGGGCAGAAGATTGCTGCGGTTTTTTCCCAGCTCGTCGAGGGAGCGCACCTGCTGCAGGAGCAACGCATCCGAAGAGCCCAGACCGAAGCCGTCTGCCAACAGCAGGATGACCTCCTCCTGCACCTCGGGAAAAATCGGGTCCTCAAAGAGCACCAGACAAACCGACGAGAACGATGAGAGGAGATAACGTCGTACGGGTGCCGCATAGTTGACGCTCAACAGCTCAGCGGGCAGCACAAACGCCAACCTGCCCCCCTCTCGCAAAAATTGCGTCGCATGAACCGTGAATGCCGCCCAGGACGAGGCCAAGGCACCCAGGCGCACCCCCGCACGAAGCGCGTCCTCTCTCGCAATGGCGCGTTGCCTTCCGGTAAAGCTCTGGTAGCGTATGTAGGGCGGATTGCCTACGACGGCATCGAACGTTGCGCGTGGTGGCATCTCAAAGAAGTCTCCGACGTGTATACCAACGTCAATGCCCTGATTCCCAAGACGCTCCCTGGCCGCTGCTGCAGATGCGCCGTGAAGCTCATAGCCCTCTACCTGAGCACGGATGTCTGTACCCGAAGCACCCAGTCCACTGAGGCGTGACGCGACGGCAGAGATGAACACCGCCTCACCCGCCGCAGGCTCGAGGACACGATCCTCCTTGCGCTTAACGGCAAAGTCCGCGAGAAAGTCCGCCACCTGAGGGGGCGTGAAGAAGGCGCCGCGCTCCTTGCGCGAACCCGCGCTGTCGAGCTCCGCGCTGAGTATGGACCCATATGCCACAACACACCTCCCGTTTCGCTAGACCATTGTCCCATAGCGCAGAAGCATCATCAATCGCCCTGAGACGATGACGCAGCTTTTTGGCCTGGCAAGATCCTGGCACAAGCCTGGCGATGCCCACCCAGCAAACCCGCCCGCCAGGCACCCGCAAGGCGCAGTACGCCACCAAGCGAGAGGAGCACACAGAGCACGATGACCACCAGCGCGGCATCGGGCACGAAGGTCGAGAAGTCACGCCAGTTCCCCTCGAAGCTGACGGCGATCCATGGGAGACAGGCGGGAAGGAGCACATGGGCCACGACCGCACGAGCCACCAGCCCCTGCGCCTCGCCCGCCTCGAGAGCAGCCTCAAGGCGATAAAGCCAGCGTCTTGAGCTCACGAGGCCCCAGAGCGCAGCGCCAAGGCCAAGCACATACAGGAGGTCATAGCCCGCATGCTGTGCCATGCCATAGCTTCCGTCCACCTCGGCTGCATCCGAGCCGACGGCTATCGCGTTCACGCCGTCTGCCATTTGAAAGAAGGCGTCGTTGCCCCCAAAGACGTCACCCGCGTTGCCCATGAGAACGATCGCGATGCCTCGCGACGGTAACACGACCATGTGCGCGACGTAGTTCTCGACGTCACCGTCATGGGTCATGACCATCTCGCCGTTATCCCAGAAGTACGTGAACCAACCCATACCGTAGCTCATGTCACTCCCAGGCTGACACACCCGGCTGAGGGCGAGACGTCGCATGGACACAGCGTTGAGGACGCCGTCACCGCCATTGAGGTACATGCGCAGGTACCTCTCCATGTCACTCAGGCTGGCCCGCACATAGCCCGAGGATGGACCGCCCCAGGCGTCATCGCCATCCTCGTGGACGTAACCATCCGCTATGTTGAGCCCAAACCAGTTGCGATGGCCGAGCGCGACAGAGCCACCCGCATCAGGATCGATGCTCGCATCGTCCATCCCAAGGGGGCGAAACACGTTGTCACTCAGGTAGGCAGCGTAGCTCTGCCCGCTCACCCGCTCTATCACCTTACCGAGGTAGTCGTAATTGGCGTTGGAGTAGGAGAAGGAGCCCACGGTCTGACCGGGTCGCGCGTCGGCAAGCGAGTCAAAGAAGCCAAAGCCGCTCGTCTGGTTGAGGAGCGAGCGCACCGTGACACTGTCGGGCTCACCGCAGTCGGGAAGGTAGGTCGAGACGGGAAGGTCGAGGTCAACCCTTCCCTGATCCACGAGCTGCATGACGGCGATCGCAGTGAACGACTTCGAGAGCGAGCCGATGATGAAGGTCGAGTTCGTATCTGTGCAGTCACCCAAGGTGCGCTCGTAGAGGGTGCCGTGGGTATCGACGACGGCAACGGCGACGCCAGGAAGGCCCGTCTTTGGAAAGTTGGCATTCAGGTAGGCGTCAAGGCGCGCCTCGAGCACGTCTGCGGGTGGCGTGGCCTCAACGTTCTTGGGCTCGAAGGCCTCCTCGTCATCATCGTCGAACCAGCTATCACCCAAGACAACGGGACCGTCAGGCTGGCTGCCATCTGGCCACTGGTCATCCGTAAGGTCGTTTGGGACGCCGTGCTCCCGTGTCTGCGAGAGACCACCTGGTCCAGCATCTTGATCATCCGAGATGACGGCGCCGTCCACCGGTACGGCTTCTCCCACATATCCCACACTATGTCGCATGAACGCATGGATGTGTCCGGAAAGCGCGCAGCAGCCAAGGACAAGGACGCACAGGGCCAACAGCGTCACAAGGCCACGGATCAGCTCGCCTACCCCATCCGTCCCAGACCCTGCGCTCGCCCTAGAATCCCGCATAGACAAACTGCACCGGCCCGTTCATACCCGAGAACACGATGAACCACAAAAGCAGGGCGCACAGCGCGCAGGCAAGGGCACCGGCCAGGGCACCCATGATGCGAGGGTGACGCCCGGCGCGGGCCATCAGCCAGGCCTTGGCGCGCGACAGCGGGCCGAGCTGCATAGATCTGCCCATCGTCAACTCCCCTCCCCGCTCGTGACAGATGTGGCGGCATCGCCATTGGCGTCGCCGTCGCCTGCCGCCTGTGTCGCGTCGGGCGATAAGAGCCCTGCTGCCTCTCCATGGCTGCCGCCGCCCAGGAAGGGGTCGTCCCTGCCCATCATGAAGTCGAAGTAGGACTGCTCTATGCGCACCCAGCCGACCCAGCCGGGGTGCGTGGTGTCATAGAAGAAGTACCTCTCGTACTCGCAGCTCGAGAAGTCCATGTAGCTCGCTCCTGCCTCGTCACAGAGGCCGCGCACGCGCCGATAATAGGCCTGGCGCTCATCGCCCGACACCCCACAGTGGTCATACCAAAGGCCGTGTATCGGAAGGATGCACACCAGCGGCGTGAGGTCGCACTCCCCACAGACCCCAAGGAGGCGCGCGAAGTCAGCATATTCGTCGTCGGCCTCATGGAAGTTCTCGCCCACCTGGTAGCTATCATTGGAGTGGGCATCCCAGAATGAGTCGTCCACGTAGTAGTCGTTGTTCGTGCACCTTCGCCTTCCCTCGGCGATACCGTCTGCGATGAGCTGGGCCCAGTCGGGCTCGCCGGTGGGCACGCCCGCCCAGCGCACGTCGCCCTTGGCAGGCGCCCTCGCTATGATGTCGCCCAGCTTGGAGCGCAGCAAGAGCTGGTCGGCCTCATAGTAGGCGGCGGCGTCCAGGACAGAGGCGGGCGTGTCCCGGTTGGCGGCGGCGATCTGCTTGGTATCGACACCCAAGGCGCCTACACGGCCACGCACGTAGGCCCTCGTCTCGTTTGAGATGCTGGGGTTGTCGCAGAACTCCTGATAGAGCGAATAGCTGAACTTCGACGAGAACTTGCTCGCATCCCCTGAGCCCTTAAAGAACCACTGGGGGGAGACGACGAGCATGACCCTCCTGTCACCAGATAGTCTTCGCGCATAGGCGCCCGCCGATATACAGTGCCAGAGGCTCTGCTCCATCGTCTCGCCGACGTAGGTCATGTCGACACCGGTGACGTGCTCGCCAAAGACCACCTGCGGACAAGTCGACACACGATCCTTCGAGATGAAGAACTCAGATGAGCCGAGGCAGATGTGACTGCCCTCGGCCATGTTGCTCACGACAAACGAGCTGATGTTCGACTTACCGTCAACGTAGACGTAATCATAGAGCCGCCAGTCCGCCGCCCGGCCCGCCCCTGGCAGCACGAGACGGTCGAGGGCGACACATCCTACCGCGAAGGCGGAAAGGCCCGCGCCCACACCCGCAAGCAGGCTTCTCCTCGTGAGAAGGGACACGTCCTTCTCAACAGCTTGTCCCGTTTTGCCTGACATGCGGCGGGACCTACAGCCTGCTCGCCACCTGGGCGATGATCTTGTTGACCGTATTCATCTGATCACGGGGAAGCTCCGTTGGCGCTATGGAGACGCCGAACTCCTCCTCTATCCCCACCAAGAGCTCCACGGCGGCCATGGAATCGAGCAGTCCCAGCTCAAAGAGGTCCTCGTCGCGATGGTCGCGTACGGCCTCGTCCTCGCAGACCTCCTCCATGAGGTCAAGCATGCGACGTTCCAGCTCGACCTCGGATATCTTCTCACCCATTCAAAACTCCTTTCAGGACGAAGCTCAGCTGCCCAGAGAACAGCGCAAAGCCCACGAACACCAGTTGCATCGTCACGAACCACGAGGCGACCTTGAACCACGTCGCATCCTTGTGCGCCTTATAGTACCCACTCTTGTGCCAACCCTCTGTTGCGGCCATGAGGATGCCGTGATAGATGCCGTAGCCCACGTAGTCCACCGTCACCCCGTGCCAGAAGCCCATGAGCAGCATGTTGGCAAAAAGGCCAAGCTGGGCCGTGCGAAGCCTCCCCTTCCTGCCCATGAAGACCTTGCGCTTCATGAGCAGGCGTGTGACGCGCATGAACACGAAGTCCCTGAGCCAGGAGGAGAGCGTGATGTGCCAGCGGTTCCAGAAGTCAATGAGGTCCTGGGCCAAAAACGGCGCCCGGAAGTTGCGCGGGACCCTCACGCCCAGGCAGTAGCCGGCGCCCATGGCCATCATCGTGTAGCCCGCGAAGTCGAAGAAGAGGTAGAGCCCATAGCGGTAGCAAACGATGACCTGCGTCCAGAGTTCCTGCCAGACAGGGCCGTCTCCCCAGGCGACGAGGGAGTAGCCCTTGTGGATGAGGGAGGCGATCACCATCTTGTAGGCGAGGCCACCCAAGATCAAGAGGATGCCCTTGGCGAGCAGCTCGGCATACTCGTCACGCGGAAGCCTGCGGTGAACGTCCTCGACAAAGCGGCGACTGCGATCGATGGGACCCGAATCGAACTCGAAGAAGTTCAGCAGAAAGTAGAGCTGGTCAGCCACGCGCAGGCCCTTGGGCTCGATGAGCCCGTCGTGGACCTCCATCAGCACCTGCACCGACTTGAAGGTGGCGTAGCTGATGCCCACGAAACCGAGAAGGCCCGCCGACGTGAGTGACAGCGTGAGCTTATAGATAACGAGGGGAGCCACGACGAGGAGCACCGAGGCTACGAAACGCCCCCTCTGCCCAGGCGCCGCCATGAGCCAGCGGGTGCAGGCAAGCGACAGCGCAACAAAGAGCGCAAGCGCCACGAGCTGCGCGACCTCACCCCAGAAGAGACCCGCGAGCAATAGCGCCGAGACGACCATGCCCCAAGGCGCCAACGGTCTCTCGCTAAGCCCGAGCACGGCAGCAACCACGACAGACACAAAAAGCACGATGAAGAAGCTGGGGTCAACAAAGAAGGCCATGGGTCAAGGCTACCTTCGCTACGTCCGCTGAAGGGCCTTGCGGTCAACCTTCCCGTTGGCCGTGAGCGGCATGCGCTCGACGAACTTGATCGAGCGGGGCACCATGTAGGAAGGCAGGTGCGACGAGAGAAAGCCCTTGAGGCGGCGCGCGAGCTCGAAGTCGCCATCGTCCAAGCGCTCCTCGAGGACGACGAAGGCTCGCAGGCTCCTGACGCGCCCGTCGCGCCTGACGGGAACGACCGCCGCCTGGGCAACGCCAGGCGCCTCTGCCAGGCAACCCTCGACCTCACCGAGCTCTATCCGAAAGCCGTTGAGCTTGACGAGCGAGTCGAAGCGACCCTCGCAGAAGAGCATGCCGCCCTCGTCCACATGGCCAAGGTCACCGGTATGGTAGCCTCGCGTGGGCGTACCGTCGGCCAGCTCGGTCTGGAAGAAGGCCTCTTGAGTCTTCTCGGGGTTCTCGTAGTAGCCCTTCGCCACGGTGTCACCCACAATCACGATCTCGCCAGAGACACCCGCCGGACAGGCCCTGCCCGTGTCGGGGTCTACGATGCGAAGCTCCGTACCCTCACGCGGACGGCCGACGGGAAGCGCCCCCTCACCACCGGACAGCTCCTCATCGGAAAGCTCGACGTAGGTGACGGCCACCGTTGACTCGGTGGGGCCGTAGGTATTGACGATACGTGCCTTGGGAAAGCGCCTACGCAGCTCGTGGGCGGTCGTGCGATGCAGCTCCTCACCACAAAAGAGGAACATGCCAAGCTCAGGCAGAAGCTCTCTGGAGAAGTCCTTGTCCACCAGGCAGAAGTCGGCAAACGAGGGCGTCGAGACCCAGATCTCCACCTCAGAGGCCGCAAGCTCATCGAAGAGTGTCCGATAGTCCTTGGCGACCTCGCTCGAGACGGCATGCAGCCTCCCGCCCGTGGCAAGGGAACCCACCAGCTCGTACTCCGAGAGGTCGAAGGAGTAGTGAGCCTGGTCAAGAAAGGTCCGTCCCCCATCGCACACGAGCGGGAACCCGCGCAGCCAGCGCATGAAGTTGGCGACGTTTGCGGCCGAGACCTCGATGCCCTTGGGACGGCCGGTCGAGCCCGAGGTGAAGATGATGTAGTGGGTGTCCTCACCCTTGACCCAACTCTCGCGAGGCGGGGTGCTCTGACGGCCCCTGATGTGCTCGCTCGTATCGAGGACCCTGCGCACGTCCACGACAAGGCCGCTCTCGAGGTCGTGTGCGAGCTCGTGCGGAACGTCCTCACAGGCAAGGAGCACCGCGCCCTCGATCTGCGAGGCGATGTCATGCACGCGCTGCACCGGCAGCTCCGAGTCTACGGGCACGAACGCATGGCCCGCGAGCAAGCAGCCCAGAAACGACATGACGGCGAGCGGGGTCTTGCCCGAGTACACGATGACAGGCGCCTTGTTGGGCACGTGATCGAGCAGGGCCCACGCGATACGGCAGGCACCATCCCAGAGACTGGCGTAGCTGACGTCATCGACGCCGTGAGTGTGGTACGCGACGGCATCGGGTGTCTCGTCCGCCGCCCTCATGACGGCGTCAAGAAGCTCGTTGGTCACTCCAGCCTGCGCTTCAGTACACATGATGCCCCTTCCCAAAGCTGCGTACCGACTAATAGGCAGACGATACGCGCCCGATGTGCAAAAGGGATGCAGGGTGATAAGAGAACGCGCATCAATACGGAATGCACAGAAGCACCTGCTCCTTACCTCTCTCGTGGAGCGGAAGGTCACCCTCCTGTCCCGCAGGCACCCCGGTCGTTGAGTGCCGTGCGGCCGCAGAACTGCAGGCAGAGCACGAGCGAAAGGCAACTCGGGCGGGAGCAACCGATCTGCGCACGCTGGTCTGGCGCACCTGCGAGCGTCACTCGTCTATTCCCGGGCGGCGACGCAGGCGCTTGACGCCGGCACGACGGCGCTTGGCCTCTAGGCGACGGCGGATTGAGGCCCCAGACGGCCTGGTCGCACGACGCACCTTAGGAGGGGTCGAGCGGCGAAGCAGCTCGGCGCGGATCTTGCGAAGGCAGGCATGGCGGTTCTGAAGCTGCGAGCGCTCGGCACGACTCGTGACGACGATACCTGTCGGCATGTGGCGCATGCGCACAGCGGAGCTTGCCGTGTTGACCCCCTGGCCACCCGGACCTGACGCATGGAAGGCCTCGGCCCTGCACTGGCCTGCCAGCGCATCGAGGTCAAGACGGGCGTAGCACCCATAGTCATGGCAGGTAAGATGAGTGCCCATGCCCCTTCCCTTCCTGACCTGTGCGAGCGACGACTGGCACTCAGTCGCGAGTGAGCTTGCGGTGCAGGCGATGTGGCTTCGAGAGGTCAGGACCAAGACGCCGCTCACGATCCCTCTGGTAGTCCTCGAAGTTGCCCTCGAACCAATGCCAGGCGCCGGGTCGCTCATCCGTGCCCTCCCAGGCTAGGAAAGCGATGATAAAGTCGCCGATCCCGTCCCTTCGGGACCAGCATGGGTGATTTTTGACGTGAGGAGGGCTCCAACGCCCCCAAGCGGGCTACGCCGGTCTCCGGGGGCCATGCCGCAGCCTCCCAGACCATGGCGGGACGGCCAGCGGTAGGCTATGCCGCGGCCGGCGCCCCACCCTCCGCCCTCCGTCGCCGCTCCTCGAGCCTCTCGCGTTGCAGGGCTATCCTCTCCGCCGACAGCGCGAGGGGCGGCCCGCAGAGCCGCCGTCCCCGCCTCGCGATCATGCAGCCGGCTGCGGCGACGGCGGCGAAGGCCTGGTTGGACACCTTGGCGAGCCCCTTATAGCGCGTCTTCCGCAGCCCGAATATGTCCTTGACCCAGTGGAAGACGTGCTCGACGACACTGCGGGCGGCCGACTTGGCGGCCTCTGCGACCAGGTCGTCCTCGCCGACCTGCGAGCGCCTCTTGGCGACGATCCACTCGACGCCGGAGAGGGAGGGGTCGCCGGCGACCTCCGGCCTCCTCCCGACGCCGACGTAGCCGGCGTCGGCCCAGACGCGCTCGTCACCCTCGCGCACGAGGTCGGGGACCTGGTCGAGGTCGTGGACGTTCGCGGCGTCCATGCGCACCGAGTGCGGCACGCCCGTCTCGGCGTCCACGCCCACCCCGAGCTTGTACCCGAAGTGCCAGTTCTGCCCCTTCTTGGCCTGGTGGGCGTCGGGATCCCGCGCGCCGTCGGCGTTCCTCGTCGACGACGGGCTCTCGATGAAGGTGGCGTCCACGATGGTGCCCCGGCTCACGGCGAGCCCTCCGTCCGCGGCGGACCCGAAGGCCGAGGAGACCATGGCCTCGCCGACCCCGCAGCGCTCGAGCAGGTGGCGAAACTTGCACAGGGTCGTGGCGTCGGGGACCTCGAAGGGCGCCACGCCGACGAAGGAGCGCATCGTCGCGGAGTCCCAGACCTGGTCCTCGCACTCGCGGTCGGAGAGGCCGAAGCAGACCTGCACCATGTACATGCGCAGCAGCACGAGGTCGTCGACCCTCGGCCTGCCCATCGCGGGGCCGGCCCCCCTCGCCCCGGCGTCGGCCCCGCGGGCCTCCCTCACGAGGGCGAGCCAGGCGTCCCAGGGGCAGGACTTGGAGAGGCGGTCGAGGAACCGGGAGCGCCTGGTCTCGCGCTTCCGTCCCATGCCCATCTCGACGTCAGAGAATGTGAGCTGTGCCATGCGGATACCCCCAACCTAGTCGCCAACGACCTCGAATTATATCATATCCGCAGGTAGGAGGTATGGATGGACAGCGATCCGCCCCTGTCCCGGGCTTCTCGGCGGGACTTTATCATCGCTTTCCTAGGATGTGCGTGGCCACGCGGTCCATGAACCAGCGGTCGTGGCTCGTGATTACGGCACAACCTGGGAACGCAAGGAGCGCCTCCTCGAGCGAGGCCAAGGTCTCGGTGTCGAGGTCGTTGGTGGGCTCGTCGAGCAGCAGCAGGTTCCCGCCCTGGCGAAGCGTCAGGGCTAAATTGAGGCGATTCCGCTCGCCGCCCGAGAGCACGCCCGCCCGCTTCTGCTGGTCGGGACCCTTGAAGCCGAAGGCGCCCACGTAGGCGCGGCTCGGGATCTCGCTCTTCCCAACCTCGATGTAGTCATTACCATCCGAGACGATCTCCCAGACGCTCCTGCGTGCGTCCAGACCCTCACGGCCCTGGTCCACGTAGGAGAGCCGCACCGTCTCGCCAAGCTCAAGCGAGCCCGACGTCGGTCGCTCCTGCCCCACAATCATCTTGAAGAGCGTCGACTTGCCAACGCCGTTGGGGCCTATCACGCCAACGATGCCGTTTCTCGGCAGCGTGAAGGAGAGGTCGTCTATCAGCACACGCTCACCAAAGGCCTTGACCAGATGGTTGGCCTCGAGGACCTTCGCGCCCAAGCGCGGTCCCACGGGGATGCGAATGTCGGCAAAGTCGCTCTTCGTGACCCGACGTGCCTCGGCCTCCATCTCCTCGTAGGCGGCCAGGCGCGCCTTGCCCTTGGACTGGCGTGCCTTCTGGCTCGATCGCACCCAGGCGAGCTCGTCTCTCATCCTCTTGGCGCGCTTGGCGCTCTGCTTCGACTCCATCTCGAGGCGTGCGGCCTTGGTCTCAAGGTAGGTCGAGTAGTTGCCCCGGTAGGGGTAGAGCGTGCCGCGATCGACCTCGCAAATCCACTCCGCGACGTTGTTGAGGAAGTAGCGGTCGTGCGTGACGGCAAGGACCGCACCCTGGTAGTCTTTGAGAAAGTGCTCGAGCCAGAGAACCGACTCGGCGTCCAAGTGGTTGGTGGGTTCGTCGAGCAGCAAAAGGTCTGGCGCCTCGAGCAAGAGGCGGCACAGGGCCACGCGACGGCGCTCACCACCAGAGAGATGACCGACCGGCTCGTCGCTGTCAGGACACTGCAAGGCGTCCATCGCCTGAGAGAGCTGGGAGTCTATGTCCCAGCCACTCGCGGCGTCTATCTCGGTCTGCAGCTCGCCCATCTCGGCCATCAGGGCGTCGACATCCGCGCCGGGATCGCCCATCTCGTTGCCTATCTGGTTGAATCGCTCGACCTTGGCGAGGGTCTCGCCGAAGGCCATACGTATGTTCTCGCCCACGGTCCTATCCTCGTCGAGGGGCGGCTCCTGCTGAAGCATCCCAACGCTGTAACCGGGCGAGAGGCGCGCCTCCCCGTTGGAGATGTCCTCCATGCCAGCCATAATCTTGAGGAGGGTCGACTTTCCCATGTCATTAGGCCCCACGACACCGATCTTCGCCCCCGGGAAGAATCCCATCGTGACGTCATCGAGGATGACCTTGCCCCCGGCCGTCTTGCGGACTCTCTCCATCTGGTAGATGAACTCTGCCATATGCGCTCCTTGCGTGCTCACGTGCGAACCGACGGGTCGATGCCCGCATCATGACCATTCTATGGGGTGGCGCGGTGAGGCGGGGGCGAATGCGCAGCATGACCACAGGCGTCCACGAGCACGCGCTTCCCTCGTCGGAGACGTCCAGATGCTCGGCAGGCGCCGTGGCATCCGGACGTCCCGTCTTGGTCTGCGTCTGTAGCGCACGGGCCAGCGCTACAGCTGACCTACCAGATCGAGGCTGGGCTTGAGGGTCGCAGAGCCGGGCCGCCACCTGGCGGGACACACCTGGTCACCGTGCTTCGCCACGAACTGTGCGGCCTTGAGCAGGCGAAGCAGCTCATCGGCGTTGCGCCCGATGCCGCTCGCGGTAATCATCTCAACCTGGACTCTGCCCTCGGGGTCAACGATGAAGGCGCCGCGCTGCGCCTGGCCGGCATCCCTCATGAGGACCTTGAAGCCTCGTGCGAGCACGTGGGCGGGGTCGGCGAGCATGGGGTAGCGAACCTTGGCGATGCTCTTTGACTCCTCGTGCCACGCCTTGTGGACGAACTCGGTGTCGCAAGACACAGAGTAGATCTCGGCACCTGCGGCCTTAAACTCGTCGTAGTGGTCAGCGAGGTCCTCCAACTCCGTGGGGCACACGAAGGTGAAGTCCGCAGGGTAGAAGAAGAACAGGCTCCACGCACCGAGCGTGTCCTCCTTCGTGACGGTCCTGGTCTGGCCATCCTGGTAGGCCTGGACGCTGAAGTCCTTGATCTCTCTTCCTATGAGGGACATGGGGTTCTCCTATCTACTTGGCTGTTCGTTCGAGCTCTATGATCTGACGCTCTCAGGCTACATCTGACACTCTCAGACTACCCCGTCGGGAAAATATTGTCAATAACAGTTATCGTTATTATTCTTGGTAGCTATAGAATTGGTGTACCATGTCCTCACACAGAGCGAGCATCAGCATACGACCGCGCCCCACAGCTTGGCCCGGCGCGCGAGAAAGGGCAGCACGGCCATGGCAAGGACGATACGGCAGTCACGCCAGCGAGACCTGATATACGACTACCTGAGGCACACACACAGCCACCCCACCGCCGAGACCATCTACAACGACTTGCGCACAAAGTCAGAGAGGCTAAGCATCGCCACGGTGTACCGCAATCTGCGCCTCCTTGAGGAGCTGGGCAAGGTCCGCAGCGTCGCCACCGTGAACAGTGCGGAGAGGTTCGAGGCGACCAGCTCTGCCGAGCACGCGCACTTCATCTGCACAGGCTGCGGGCGCGTGATCGACGTCCCGGACCTCACGCCAAAGTTAGCACAGCTCAAGGAGACCGCGAACCACGAGGTCGGGACCATCTGCCGCGCGGACCTCACGCTGCACGGCCTCTGCAGCGAGTGCCTGAGTAAGGAGGAGTAAGACCAACCCCCGCCGTGGTCGGCCTAAGGTCACGCGGATTACATCGGACTGCCCAACTGCGGAGTTCGTTGGGAGCAGCTGGCGGCGCGACCAACACGCCCGGAGGGGTTCTCAGCACTGTATGCACTGCCACTCGACGGTGAACGCACGGGACTGCACGCTCAGGCCCGAGTGGCAGTGCCGCCCACACTGCCACTCGATGGTGAACGCACGGGGCTGCACGTCCTCACACTGCCACTCGACGTCGAGCGTACCGAAACGGTGCGCTCAGGCCCGAGTGGCAGTGCCGACCACGCAGGGCTGCACGCTCAGGCCCGAGTGGCAGTGCCACCCACACTGCCACTCGACGTCGAGCGTACCAAAACTGCGCGCTCAGGGCCGAGTGGCAGTGCCGCCCACGCGTGGCTGCACGCCCGGGGCCGAGTGGCAGTGCCACCCACACTGCCACTCGATGGTGAACGCACGGGCTGCACGCCCTCACACTGCCACTCGACGTCGAACGTACCGAAACGGTACGCTCAGGGCCGAGTGGCAGTGCGGGTCCGGGTGGCCTCCGGGCCAGCAGTCGCTGCGCCGATGCCAGGACGCACCTCCAGGACGTGTCTCGAGCGAGTGGGTCTCGAGCCTTGTTCGAGACGGACCCTTTGCGGGCAGTGGAACGTCTCCTTGCAAGGCAGGTCGGAATGGCTGTGCAGCTGGCCAGCCCGATGTAGTCAGCCTCCCTTGGGTGGCACGACGGTCCCTCGCTGTACGACACCCCATGCTAGCGCAGGGCATTGTCCCTGTCATAGCGCTTGCCGCCCCAGTAGACGCGCGTCGCGCGCTGGCACTTCTCCCCCAACTCCACACCCTCGAGCGCATAGCTCACGAACTCCTCGAAGCCCGCGCGGTCCACGATGTAGCCTATGTGCTCTTTGCCCTCGGGTGCGTCTGCATCGATGTACTCCTCAATGAAGGCGTAGGTGTTCTTCACGATCCTGATGATGGAGTCCTCGTCCACCCAACGTAGCCAGTCCTCAGCCAGGCGTGGGTTCTGCTTGCCGGTGCGTCCCATGATCTTGAGGCGGAAGTAATGCTCCTTGGAGCGCGTCCAGGCACGGGTGGGGCAGTAGACGACGCATACGCCGCACCCGACACAGCGGTCCTCGTCGCGCACGATCTTGCCATTCACCACCGAAAGCGCGCTCACTGAACGCCTCCGACACCAGTTGACGCACTGCTCGCAGCCAATACAGCGCTCAGGGTCATAGTGCGGTTCCGTCATGCCGATAATGCCGAAGTCGTTGAGGGCGACGTGCGCGCAGTCGTTGGAGCAGCCCGTGAACGCCACCTTCACGTGGCGGTTGTTGGGAAATATCGCCTTGTCCATGCGGCGTGCGAAGGCCGTGGTGTCGTAACATCCAAAGGGGCAGAGCCGTTTGCCCGGGCAGGCAACGAGGTTGCGCGTGCCGCTCGCCAGGTAGCCGTGGTCGGTGTCCTCCTGGTTGATGCGGGTGTCCTCGATGATGGCCTTCAGCCGCTTGTTGACCTCGGGCACGTCCTCGAGCCGGATGCCTGGGATCTCCACGCCCTGACGGTTGGTGAGAAAGATCTCCCCTTGGCCGAACTCCTCCGCTATCTCCACGATGCGAGCCATGCTCTTGGCGCTCACGAGCCCACCCGGCACGCGCACGCGGCTTGCCGTTTCGCCTCGCACCTTGGACTGGCGAAAGGCGTTCTTCTTGAGCTGCTTGACGTTGACGTCCATGGTCATGATGCGTCGCCCCCTAGTCGAGCATGTCCTTTGACTCGATGTAGTTGAACACCGGCCCATCCAGGCACACGTACCTGTCCTTGATGCGGCAATGGCCGCACTTGCCAAGCCCACAGCACATCCGCCGCTCCTGGGAGACCCAGATGTTGCGCTCCGAGAGACCCCGCTTGAGCAGGCCCATAATCGTGAAACGCATCATCGGCGGGGGGCCGACGACCACAGCACGCGCACTCGCGGGGTCCTTGAGCGGCAGGTCGGGGATGTAGGCCGTGACGAGGCCGATGTTGCCCTCATAGCCCTCAGGCGCCCCGTCCACGGTGAGGGTGAGGTCAAGCGCCTGGCCCCAACGCTTGAGATCATCGCGAAAGAGCAGGTCGTCCGGGCTACGAAAGCCCACGATCACGTGCTTGTCGGCGGCGTCGGTGGCGCCCGCGAGTGCGTCGATCACACCGCGCACGGGACTCACGCCCGTGCCGCCAGCCACGACAACGACCTCGCCGCGCTCGAAGAGGGAGAGGTCAAACCCGTTGCCGTAAGGCCCGCGCAGCAGCAGGCGCTGCCCCTCGCCACGCTCGAACACCTCGTTGGTGACGACTCCCACGCGACGAATCGTGAGGTCAACGGACCTACCGGGCACGATACCCGAGACGCTGATAGGCGCCTCGCCGAACTTAGGGATAGAGACCTCGAAGAACTGGCCAGGCCGCACCTCACCCGAGAACGCCATGCGGAAGCTGTGCTCCTTCGCGGTGTGCCGGACGATCCCAAGGATCTCTGATGGGAAGGGCAGGTAGGGGTTCGTCGCCGCGTCAAGCGTGACGCCAGCCACAGACGAGACGGGCACCTTCATCACGGGGCTAGGCATGGTCGGCCACCTCCTTCGCCGTGAGGGCGTCCACGGTGCCGGCGAGCTTGTTGACGCAGCCCGAGAACGAGATGTACTCGGGACATACGCTGTCGCAGCGACCGCAGCCTACGCACATGTCATAGCCAAAGCGGCGACGGAAGTCATAAACCTTGTGCAGCACCTTGAAGCGCATGCGGTCCCCGGCGGCCTTACGGTAAGAGCCACCGCCCGCCACGTTGGTGTAGCCGTCGATCATGCAACTTGCCATCACGCGGCGCCTCTCACCCACGCGACCGTTATCACTGTAGTAGGCATCCTGCATGGTGAAGCAGGTGCAGGTGGGGCACACCAGGTTGCAGCGGCCGCACTTGATGCAGCGCTGCGTGTACTCGTCCCACATCGCATCGGTATAGATTGCGTTGGGAACCTCTGCGGGCACACGGACCTCGACGTCGTTTGCATCCACGTGCCTGGGCGTGACCTCCTCCTCGCGCAGGGCCTCATCGGCGAAGTAGGGACGCAGGTCATCGGCTGCCACGTCCACACGGACCTCGCCCGCCTCTTCGTCCATATCAAACGAGAAGTCGTAGCCGACCGCGACGTTGGAACCCATGCTCACGCAGAAGCAGTCCTCCTGGCTGTGGTCACAACCCAAGAGAGCAAAGCGCAGCCGCTCGCGGATGCGCCGGTAGAACGGGTCGGGGACGCCGTTTTCCAGGTACATCGCGTCCAGGCGGCGCACGGCGTTGAGATCGCAGGCCCTGAGCACCACGACGACCTCACGCTCGTCGACATCCGCGATCTTGACCTGCTCCTCCGTGAAGAAGAACAGGGTCTGCGAGAGCGGTGTGAGCACCTCCTTGAACGGGTAGTCCGAGCGCCTCACTAGCTCCATCGCATCGACGTCATCCGTGAAGTCGTAGCGCACGACATCGACGTCAGTGAAGCGACCCTCCCCCGCTTGAGCTGCGGGGCATAGATGCGACGGGTCTTCCCGATACGCTTGATGGCGCGCGAGAAGCCCTCCCGGCTGAGCACGTGGCCCATAGGGACCCCCTCTCCCCAAACGCTCGCACCGCATCCCCTTGCCGTGCGAGCGCACATAAGGCTATCGATTCCCCCTCACAAGAATATACGGAAAGATGGCGTCCGTGTCGCTGACTTTTCGAGGGAACACACCCATTGCCCGCCCGAACGCGCCGGGACGGGCGAGGAGCTCTGCGGGCGTGCCCCGATCGCTGATACCGCCGGCCGCCATGAGCACGACCTCGTCGGACACAGAGAGGCACTCCGGTAGGTCGTGCGTCGTGAGGACGACTCCCGTGCCTGCGTCCGCCAGCTGGCGCAGGATATTTGCGACCTCAATGCGACGCGCCACGTCCATATGGGCGGTTGGCTCGTCCAACAGCAGTGTCCGAGCCTCCTGCGCGACGACCATGGCCAGGTAGGCGCGTTGGAGTTCCCCACCCGAGAGGTCGGCAAGCAAGCGGTCGGCCAACATCGAGACATCACAGAGCCCTATCGCGCGGGTGATAGCGGCCCTATCGGCGTCACCGGGCACCTTGGAGATCCCCATGCGGGAGAAGCGTCCGTGCAAGACGAGCGTGCCGACGTCCATCGCGGGCTGCGTCAGGCGCTGTGGAAGGTAACCCAGCCGACGCGCACGCTCGCGGTGAGACAGGTCCTTGAGCTCCTCGCCACCGAGGCTGATGGAGCCGCGATACGCAAGCAGCCCTGCGAGGGTCTTGAGCAGGGTCGATTTGCCGCAACCATTCTCGCCCACGATGCAGGTGACCTGACCGTCTGGGAGGGTCAGCTCGTCCACATGGATGACGTCGCGCCCGCCATAACCACTCACCAAGTCCCGAGCCTCGATCATCGGCGAATCGCCGCCCTACCGCGCATAAGCAGGGCGATGAAAAATGGCGTGCCCAGAAGCGAAAGCATGAGACCCACGGGCAGTTCGTAGGGAAAGAGGGCAAGCCGTCCCGCAAGGTCGCAGGTCACGAGCAGAGATGCCCCCCACACGAGCGAGACTAGCGCCTCCCTGCGAAAGCCTCCCCGAAGCACCATGCGCACCAGGTTGGGCACGATGAGCCCCACGAAGCCGAGGAGGCCGCACACCGAGACGGCCGCCGAAGCAAGCGCGGACGCGGTCACGACCGAAGCGATGCGGGTACGCCTAACGTCGAGACCCAAGCCATGGGCCGTCTCGTCGCCAAGGGCAAGAAGGTCGATGCCACCGCCCAAGGCGAAGGTCACGGCCAGCCCGGCGGCCACGACGAGGAGGGCGAGGCAGAGCTGAGGCCACGATACCGCCGCCAGCCCACCCAGCCGGAAGGCGAGCCTATCGGCAACAAGGTCCGGGCGAATCGTGACGATGGCATCCGAGACCGCCGAGAGGAGCGACGAGATCGCGATGCCCGCGAGTACGAGCGAGGTGCGCGAGACGCCAGCCCGCCGCGACACGAGGGTCACCAGCAGTGTCGCGAGAAGCGCGCCCGCAAGCGCCATGGCCTGGCGCGCTGGCACCGAGAGCGGGAAGGCAAGGCCCGAGATAAGCACCGCAAGCCCCGCGCCCGCATTGACGCCCATGACGCTCGGGGACGCGAGCCGGTTGCCCAACGCAGCCTGGAGCAGCAGCCCCGAGACGGCAAGCGCCGAGCCGCAGACGAGGGCCGCGACAAGACGCGGAAGACGCAGCTGCCACACGATGGAAACCGCCGCCCTCGGCATCGTCTGGGGCCGCAGGAGGGCCGAAAGGGCGTCTGGGGCCGAGAGCGCGGTCGTGCCCGCAAGGACGAAGCCCAAAGACATAAGCAAGAGCACAGCCACGCCAGCCACGAGCGCGAGGGTCGCGCGGCGCCGGTCCGACCGCCCACCTGCGGTTCTCGACACCTTCCTTTGCCCGTCACGGTCGTCGGTCACGGCCTACTCACGGCTCCTGAGCTCAAGCGCATAGCGATAGGCATCCGCCCATCGCGCGTTGGGCTTGTACTGGAAGAGCTCCTTGGGAAGCACGAAGACATGACCGTCCAGAGTCGCCTTGAGTCCCTGCCACGCGGGACGGCTCGAGAAACCCTCCTCATAGGCCTCCCTCGCCTTGTCCTCGTCCCCCTGGTAGATAACAAGGACGTAGGCCGGGTCAGCAGCCTGGATCGCCTCGAGCGAGAGCTCGTCGAGCGAGGAGCCGTCATCGGCGATGTTTTGCATGTTGAGATCGTCGAAGATCCGGCAGGCGAAGTGGTTCTGCTTGAGGGCCTTGCTCTTGGCAGACGAGGTACGCAGGGCCAGATACTTTGCCTCAGGCAGGTCCTTGGCACGTGCGCGCACGGCGTCACAGGCGCTCACGACGTCCGCCACGTTAACCTGGTAGAGGTCATCGCGGCCGCAGGTATCGCAGAAGCGGCGCATGTGGGAGGCATAGTCATCAAGGCTGTTGACGTCGACGTCTATGCAGTCGATGCCCTGTCGCACGAGGTTCGACCTCAGTTCGACCTGGGCCGGTATGTCTGAGGTGGCAAGGACGAGCCCCGGCGACAGCGCGACGATCTGCTCGAGGCTTGGCCTGGAGAGCGAGCCCACGACCTGCGCGTCGCCCACCCCCTCGAGGTCCCTGGCGTCCTCCGTGATGCCTGCGAGTGTACCTCCCGCAAGCAGCCACATGTCCGCAAGCGAGCGCATGAGGGCCACGACGTTTGCCGGAGGCCCACCGGCACGCCCGCCGTCATCGGTAGCCCACCGCCCGCCGGACGGCGCGTCGCAGGCCGCGAGCACGCCTGTGGCCGTCAGGGCCACCAGCAAGAAGTTCCTGCGCTTGAGCATATGGCTGTCCATACCATCCCCTGGGACGAGAGGCGACCGACGCCCACCAGCCTATCACAGAGACGGCGCCGCGCCATCCAAGGCGGCTTGCGCCCTCTTGACGTAGCAGTCACGGACAGCCCGGATAGAGCCCAGTCCCTCGCGCACGACATCGACGACAAGGCCCTGGGCCACCAGCGCGCCTGCCCACGAGCTGGGGGTCTGCGACGCCACCTGGAGCCTTGCATGATGGCCCGCGCAGAGCATGAGCGGGACGAGCGTCACCCGTGTCGCCCCCTTAGACGCGAGGCGAGCGGCCACCTCGCGCGGATCGTCCCCAAGCGTCACGACCATGACGTCAGCGCGTCCGCACTCCGCAGCAGCCTCCCGCAGCCACACGTAGGGGTCGTTGGGACAGCCCGCCACGCCATGCGCCACCAGCAGGAGCTTGCACCGCCGCCGCGCGGGGTGCTCCTCCAAGACAGCCCGCGCCAGCTCACGGGCGCCCGATCGCGTGGACAAAAGCGGTCCGGACACGCTCACGGCGGCGGGCACGCCGAGCGCAGCGGCCTCGTCCTCGAGCGCCTGGTAGGTGCTGCCACCAACAAGGTGCGAGGGCATGACCAGGACCCTCCCGACGCCCTCGCCTGTAAGCTGCGCGACAGCCTCACGAACGCCAGGGGCCTTGATCTTCTGGGCACGCAGTCCCTCTCGAACGCGCGCACTCACGCAGGCAGGGGCAAAGGGGAGCCCGCGTGCCGTCGCGAAGGAGCGCAGCGCCTCGACCGCAGGCAGGATGTCGCGGCGATACGCCTGCCCGTCCGTCGTCCCATGGCTTGCGAACACCAGACCCAAGGCTCCCAAGGTCAACCTCCTTACGTCGGGACGGTCTCGCACCACATAGGGTAGCCCTTTTCCTACGACCAGGGCAGGCACACCTCCATGGGCACGGGTGGGCGGCGCCTACCTGAATCTCAGATACGAGAGGAAGCGCCTAGCCGCTATCGGCAGGCGCCCAGGCTCACGCGTAACCACGCGTATCGTGCGAAACGCACGGGGCTCAAGATGGCACACCTCGATGTCGTAGGGGTTGCGCCTCAGAATGAGCTCGGGCAGGATCGAGAGGCCAAGGCCGCTCTCGACCATGGACATGATGGCATAGTCATCAAAAGTCCTGAAACGCACCTGTGGAGTGAGACCCGCCCTCTCGAAGATGGCGCTCACCTCGTTGTCCCCGGACTTCTGGAGCATGATGAAGGGTTCCTCGCAAAGCTGTTCCACAGCGACGCCCCGCCCCTGTGCCAGCACGTGACCCTTGGGGAGCACCGCCAGAAGCTCGTCGTCCCCAAGCGCCTGGGCGACGAGCGTCGAGGAGGACGGGGCGAACGGCAAGAAACCCAGGTCGACTCGACCTTCCTCACACCACCGCCCGATCTCGCCGAAGTCGCCCATCAGAAGCTCATAGTCGATGTTGGGATAGTCGGTCTGAAAGCGGCTGATCACGGGTGGCAACCAGTGCGTCGCCACGCTCGAGAAGGTTCCGATGCGGATGCTGCCGCTCTGCACCCCACGCAGGTCGTCGATCTCCATGCGCAGGCGTCGGTTAGACTCACACACCTCCTGCACCAAGGGGAGGAGCCGCCTGCCGTCGCTCGTGAGCCTAAGCGGACCCCTGCCCCGCTCGAGCAGCGTCAGCTGCCAATCGCGCTCGAGGTCCGCGACCATGCGGCTGACGCCCGACTGCGAGTACGAGAGGCTCGCGGCCGCCCTCGTGAAGCTGCCCTGCCTGTAGCTCTCGAGGAATGCCTCGTACTTCTGGATACTTGCCTCCATGCGACAGCCTCCCAGGTCCGCATCGCCAACGTCCGTACCGCCAATGACACCAGTGGCACCGAAAGCACCAGTGACGCTAGTGGCACGCCATCTGGTTTTGTCATGCGACCCATGATAAACGTTCGCTTTCCTTCTGAGTCGGACAGTGAGACACTCATGCAGTGGACTTACAGAAATATCCATGTTCTATTCAAGCAAGCGCGCCCGGAAAGCGGGCGAGAAAGGCATCGCATGTCGAGGGATTTCATGAAGTACCTGGTATCGCTCGTCCTCTTTGGCTCGAACGGCATCGTGGCGGGAGGCATCGCCCTACCGCCCAGCCAGATCGTGCTCGTACGCAGCTTTCTGGGAAGCGTCCTTCTGGTAGCGACGCTCACGGCATCGCTGGCAATGGGACACAAACGCCTCGACCACGCCACAGTCCACCTTGCGACCCTCGAGTACCCTAAGCAGGCCTGTGCCCTCGCCGCCTCGGGCGCGGCGCTTGGCATCGGCTGGATCTTCCTCTTCGAGGCATACCGCCTGGTTGGCGTTGGCGTCTCGACGCTTGCCTACTACTGCGGCCCCGTCATCGTCATGGCCCTATCACCGTTGCTCTTCTCCGAGAGGCTCACGCATGCCAAGGTCGCGGGTTTCTCTTGCGTCGTCTTGGGGGCCTTCTTCGTGGTCGCCCAGGGGGACAGCCATGGCGTCAGCGCGCAGGGGCTGGCCCTCGGCGGCATGTCCGCAGTCATGTACGCGGCCATGGCGGTCTTCTCCAAGCGCGCTCCCCAGATCAGGGGCCTCGAGGCCGCCAGTGTGCAGCTTGTCTCGTGCTTTGTTGCCGTCCTGCTCTACTCGATCCTTTCGGGCTCTGTCGTGACACCTGTGGCACTTGCCCAGGCTAACTTTCCCGCCATGCTCCTGCTCGGCTTCATCAACACGGGCCTCGGCTGCTACCTGTACTTCTCCTCGATAGGCCAGCTTCCCGTCCAGCGCTTCGCCGTCTGTGGCTACCTGGAGCCCCTCTCGGCCGTGGTCCTCTCGGCTGCCATCCTGGGAGAGCCGCTCACGCTCGGGCGCATCGCGGGCGCCTGTCTCATCATCGGCGGGGCCGCTGCGAGCGAGCTTCTGGGCAGTCGGGACATCCGGCTACCCTGGCCGTGCGTCCCCCGATCGCGCAGGAGCCTGCGTCCGAGGTTTGGCACACGTCGCCTGGCACAGCTGTCTCACTGCGCGAAGTGAGTGAATCACTCACTTCAGCTTTATGAAGTGAGTGATTTTTGCGGCAAAGTAGACGCATCAGAAAAAATTAAGATTACATTCCCACAGCTCAGAGGCTTACTGAATACAATCTCGAAGTGAGTGAATCACTCACTTCGCCAACGCAGAGTGAGTGAATCACTCACTTCGCGCCATCGCACGGCAAAGCCAGTGGCCGTCTCGCAAGGAACTCATCCGGAAAGGTCCCGACGCAGGTATGTCTATGGCATGTGGACGTCTGCCCATACGGTGGCGCCGCGCTGCGCCAAAGCACACGTTCACCCGACCCCTCACGCACCTGAGGCGAGAAACGTGGCACAATCGGGATGAGTGTACACGCGCCAGGCCGCACCCGCGCGA
The DNA here is from genome assembly GCF_001189515.2 of Olsenella sp. oral taxon 807. Classification (NCBI taxonomy): domain Bacteria; kingdom Bacillati; phylum Actinomycetota; class Coriobacteriia; order Coriobacteriales; family Atopobiaceae; genus Olsenella; species Olsenella sp. oral taxon 807. Next base: position 1,070,481 of record NZ_CP012069.2, on the reverse strand, counting down.
CCTGAAGGAGCAAGGAGGCAGACATGCCCGAGACCATTCGCAAGGTCAACATCATCGGTCACCTTCATCCCGACACCGACAGCATCTGCTCGGCCATCGCCCTCGCCTATCTCAAGAACCAGACCGGCGACATCGAGTACGAGCCCCGGCGGGCAGGCACCCTCAACCGAGAGACGATCTTTGTGCTCAAGCACTTCAACTTCGAGGAGCCGCAGCTCATCACTTCGGTGCGTCCGCAGATCAAGGACATCACGATCCAGGACATGCACGGCATCGATCCCGAGATGAGCCTCTTTGCCGCCTGGAACCTCATGAGCGAGACCAAGACAGACACATTATGCATCACAGACGGCGAGCGGGATCTCATGGGCCTCATAGCCGTCAAGGACATCGCCAATGCTAACATGAACGTCTTCGACACCAAGATCATCGCCGAGTCAAAGACCCTTTACTCCAACATACTCTCCACCCTGAAGGCACACATGCTGCTGGGCGACCCCGACGAGAAGGTTGACGCGGGCAAGGTCGTCGTCGGCACCACCCCCGAGATGATGGAGGGCAACATCGAGCGGGGCGACACGGTCCTCGTCACAAACCGCTACGAAACCCAGCGTTTTGCCGTCGAGTCCGGCGCGGCCTGCCTCGTTGTCTGCAATGACGCGCGCATCTCCAACGTGGTGCTCGACGCCGCCAAGGCCAACGGCTGCACTGTGATGACCACGCCGTACGACACCTTCTCCGCCGCACGACTGATCTCGATGTCCATCCCCGTGCGCTCCAAGATGCTCGACGCCGACAAGGTGCTGCGTTTCTCGGTCAACACCACCGTGGACGACGCGCGCAAGACGATCACCCAGTCGCGCCACCGCTTCTTCCCCGTCGTCGACGAGGACGGCAGGTACGTCGGCCTCGTGTCAACGCCAAACCTCCTGAATGTGAACCAGAAGCACGTTATCCTTGTCGACCACAACGAGCGCTCGCAGGCGGTGGATGGCCTCGAGCAGGCTGTCATCATGGAGATCATCGACCATCACCGCATAGGCTCCATCGAGACCACCGCGCCGGCCCTCTTCCGCAACGAACCCGTAGGTTGCACCTGCACCATCCTCTTCAGCATGTACCAAGAGGCGGGCATCGAGATCCCCTCGAACATCGCGGGCCTTATGCTCTCGGCGATCCTCTCCGACACGCTGGCATTTCGCTCACCTACCTGCACCAAGCGCGACGAGTACGCAGCTCGCGAGCTCGCCCGAACCTGCGGGGAGGACATCGACTCGTACGCCGACGCGATGTTCGACGCCGGCGCCGAACTCACGGGCCGCACTGCGGAGGAGGTCTTTCACCAGGACTTCAAGGTATTCTCCCGTGGCTCCGCGCGCTTTGGCGTGGGCCAGGGCAGCTTCATGACCGAAAACAGCCGCAAGGCCGCCGAGGCGCTCGTCGGCCCATACCTCAAGGAGGGTGCCGACGCAGACGAGCTGCCCATGGTGTTCTACATGTTCACGGATGTCAAGTCCGCGACGACCGAGATGCTCTACTTTGGCGCACACGCCGAGGACGTCGTAAGGCGTGCGTTCAACGTGACGCCCAAGGACGGCATCGCCACCCTGCCCGGCGTGGTGAGTCGCAAGAAGCAGGTCATCCCCGCCCTCATGAGCACGCTGCAGGACACGCAGGACGAGTAAACTGGGCTGGGCCCGGCCACTCGATTCGCTCGAGCGTGGGGCCGCCACCTTGATTTCGCTCAGATTTCGCCCTGATCACGCGTTTTGAGCAGGTCATGGGTGGCGGTCCGGAGCAGTCCCGCAGCCAGAGTGCGCCTTTCCGTGACGTCGCGGCCCCAGAGTGCACCTTTCCGTGACGTCGCGGCCCCAGAGTGCGTTTTTTCGTAGAGTGCGCTTTTCCTCACCTGGGCAAACGCGGCGCCGGCTCACGGAAAAGCGCATTCTGCCTTGGAACCCTCACGAAAAAGCGCATTCTACCCCGGAGCCCTCACGGAAAAGCGCATTTTGAAGTTGAGCCTCACGGAAAGGCGCACTCTGGGTCATATCACGCGGCCAGAGTGCGCTTTTTCGTGACGTCGCGGTCCCAGAGTGCGCTTTTTCGTAGAGTGCGCTTTTTCTCACCTGGGCAAACGCGGCGCCGGCTCACGGAAAAGCGCATTCTGCCCCAGAACCCTCACGGAAAAGCGCATTCTGGGTTGAAGGCCTGCTCACGCCACGCAATACTCACCCACCCCACACGTGGCGTGAGGCACCTGACGGTCTACAGCAGTTGGTCGAGCGTCGAGCCGTATGAGGGCAAGAACTCATCCATGAAGTCGTCGACCTCGGGAAGCTCAACGCGCATATCCTCGAGCTTGCGCAGTGTCGAGGCCTCGGCGGTCGCGAACTCGGTATTGCCGGCGGCGCGCTCCTCCAGGCACTTGATGAGCGCCGAGAGCTTGTCTGCGGCCTTGACGAGGCGGGCCACGTAGCGCCCATCTGCGCCATCATCCGCCGAGAAGGCCTGCACGAACTCGGGACGTAGGTCGTCCGGCAGGGTTGAGAGCAGGCGTCTCTCGGCCTGGGCCTCGACGCCCTTGTAGGCATCGCGTATCTTTCCATTGAAGTACTTGACGGGTGTGGGCATGTCACCGGTTATGATCTCGGACGCATCGTGATACATGCCAAGAAGGGCCGCGTGCGCAGCGTCAAGGTGGCGCCCGTGGCGCACGTTGCCAATGACGCAGAGCATGTGGGCGATCATCGCGACCTCAAGCGAGTGCTCCGAGAGGTTCTCGGGTCGTGAGTTGCGCATGAGTGACCAGCGCTCGATGTACTTGAGGCGTGAGAGTATCGCGAGAAAGTGCGATTCTTTCGCAGGCGACTCGTTCTGTGTCGGCATGGAGGACTCCCGGGTAGCATGGCGATTTTAGCCTAGACCGAAAACCATACGCTGCTAGGATAGCCTAAAACACGAGTGGGATGGCGTACATGGTGCAGGTTGACTGACTCCAGAGGGGCTGACCCACCCGAAGCTACGCAGGCCTGATGGGCATCGCAAACTGACACCGAAGACCTCAGCTGCGATCTTGATACCATACGGAAGGGATCAGATGCGCACACTCCATGCACGGCTCCCCAAGAACTTCGTCTTGGAGGAGCGGCTCGAACGCTATGCCAATGCCATCGAGGTCGAACCCTCCCGCTACGTCGGCCACTGGGCCGAGGCATGCTTTCCTCTTCGGAGGGAGGACGGGGAGATCAAAGGCGAGGGTGCGACCCCCTGTCGCTACCGCGAGGTCAGGCTCGACCTCGGCTGCGGCAAGGGTGACTTTACCGCCGAGATGGCGCGCCGCGAGCCTGACGTGCTCTTCGTGGGTGTGGACTTCGAGCCTATCTGCATCGCCTACGCCGCCGAGAGGGCCGTGAAGGCACGGCTCAAGAACATAGTGCTCGTATCCGCGACGGGCGAGAACGTGGGCTCGATCTTTGGGCCGGGTGAGCTTGCGGCCATCTACCTCAACTTTCCTACACCGTTTCCCAAGAAGAAGGAGGCAACCCGTCGTCTCACTCACCTGATCCGTCTCATGGAGTACCAGCCGCTCCTCGCACCGGGTGCGACGGTGCTCCTGAAGACGGACAGCTACCCCCTCTGGCGCTTCTCCGAAACGCAGTTCAGGCTTGCGGACTATACCATCACCTGGCAGAGCATGGATGCCCGCGCTGAGCGCCCGGATGACGCGATGAGCCAGTACGAGGAGCGGCTCACGGCAAAGGGAGCGAAGGTCCTCGCCATCGAGGCCACACCGGGTCCGGAGTCCGTGTACAGGGAGCAGACGGCGTGCAGGGAGCAGACGGCTCCGCTCAGTCTGGTGGACTGGTTGCCCGATGACCTCGACACGATGGACTACGTGCCCTACGGCATGGAGGGCACCGTCACGAACCTGCGAAACCGACGCCGCAAGCAAAGACGTAAACGCTAGCGGGGCGTCCCTTGTCCGAGCTCCATGGCCCCCCATCCCGCCTGGTCAGGCGAACGGGAACATCGCCATGTAGAGGGGCAGCGTAACCTTTTTCCCGTTCACGCTCACATTCCCGTCGATGAATTTATAGCCAATGTTCACATCGTCGCCCTCCAGCAGCTGATTGAGCGAGACGGTTGAGCCTCGCGACGCCTTGACCTCGATGGGGACGACGCATCCGTCGAGGTCTGCCAAAAACTCGATTTCGCGCTTGCTGTCCTTTGACATCCAGTAGCGCAGGGGCTTGTTCTTCTGTGAGAGCATGCCTGCGATGAGGTTCTCGTACAACCCACCCTTCATGGGGCCTTTGAGGGTGTTCTCGACCACGGCCGCCTTCATGCTGAAGTCAAACATCGCCATGAGCAGGCCCGTGTCATTGGCATAAAGACGAAACCGTGAGCCATCCTCGTAGGACGCCAAGGGGAAGCTTGGTGTCGTCACCGCGTTGCAGCGTAGCGCCATATTGGCCTCGACAAGCCAGTCGACCGAGCTCTCGTACTTCCGCGCGCTGCTGCGTCTTTCGACCTCGGCGTAGCGAAAGCGGGTGTTCTCCCTTGCAAGCTGCCGGGTCAGCGAAAGGTAGCATGCACGCGCCTTGATGCGCTCCGAGACGGAGGCATACCTTGCGATGTCATCAAGATAGAGGGCATGAAGCATGAGCTGCTGGCTATGGGCAGCGCCAAAGTCACCTGCCCCATCGACGAACGACTGCACCACGGCGGGCATGCCACCAATCGCGAGATACTCCCGCAGCTGACGCATCATCTCCCGATGAATGGACTGTGGCACCGGCTCCATCCGCTCGTAGAAGCCCCTAAGCGAGACGATGGATTCCGGCGTATAGCCACGTGCCCAGAGAAACTCCTCGAAGTCGAGCGGGCGCAGGGTCAGCTGTCGCTCGTAGCCGACGGGAAGCGAGGGTGCATCCCTGAGCGTACGAAAGCGGATACCCAGCAGCGAGCCGGAACCGATAACGTCAAAGCGACCATCCTGAGCAAGGTACTTGAAGGCGGAGCGCGCCTCGGGGCATTCCTGGATCTCGTCGATGAAGATGAGGGTATTTCCGGGAACGAGTCTCACGTTTGGCATCAAAAGCGTCATACGAGAGTACATGTCGTCAGGAGTCAGGGACTCGCCAAAGATGCCTTTGAGTGCAGGTTGCCTCACGAAGTCGATCGCTATGTAGCTTTCGTACTCCGCCCTACCAAACGCCTCTATGGCAAAAGACTTGCCGACCTGCCGGGCGCCGTTGACGAGCAGGCACTCGGTGCCGTGCGAGCCCTTCCACTCCCGGAGGGTGTCCAAGATCTTCCTTCTCAGCATACCTATCCTCACCTGGAAAACACAGCTTATCGCAGTATATCGTCGTATAGAGATGCATCTTATCGAACTATAGCTCAAGTGAGAAGTGCAGCTTTTTGCAACGACAGAAATGGAAGATCGCATCATATCGAATGCGTAGCCTGCCTTGCGTACCCGTTGTCATGCCAGGGGACCCTTCGCGCATGCGCCTGCGACCGTCAGAGAGAGACCCCGGCCACAACTCACCCCTCAACGCCTCGACGTGCTCCCCGCGTCGATCTCAAAGGAGCTCCCACTCACCCACCCAGCACGTCCAAAAACGCGCTACCGTAGCGTCCAAGCTTGACCTCACCCACGCCAGGCACCTCCAAGAGCTCCTCGGGCGTGTGCGGCCTCATGCGAGCCATGGCGCGAAGCGTCGCGTCGCTAAAGACGATGTAGGCGGGAACACCAGCCCCGTCGGCCAGCTCCCTACGCAGCGCGCGCAGCCTCTGGAACAGTCGCTCGTCGTCCCCTCCCAACTCGCCGTCTCCTTCCAGGCGGCGCCTGACAGTCGCAGCGCGCTGCCGCAGATAGGTCTCGGCCGTCTCGGCCCTGCATACGGAGCAGTTGTTGCAGCCACCTTCCCCCTTGACGCCCGGTCCCTGTCCGAAGTAGGAGAGGATGCGGCCCCTCAGGCAGCGATTGCCCCTCGCGTAGTCGATCATCGCAAACAGCAGGCGCTCGCGGTTGAGCACGAGCTGCCTGCGCTCCTCTACCGAGAGCTCTGGTGCAAACTCCGTGTGGTCGATGAAGAAGTGGCAGGTGCGGATGTCTCCCTTGCTCCAGAGTAAATAGCACTCCGCTGGCTCGCCGTCACGTCCCGCGCGTCCCATCTCTTGGTAGTACTCCTCGAGCGAGAGGGGCAGGCCAGAGCGCACCACGTAGCGCACGTCGGGCTTGTCGATGCCCATGCCGAAGGCGGTCGTCGCCACCATGACCTCCACATCATCGCGGACGAACGCCTCCTGGGCAGCCAGGCGACTTGCGTTGTCACGCCCCGCATGGTAGGCCGCCGCCCGCACGCCGACGGCACGAAGCGCCTCGCTCAGCTCGTCCACCCCCTTGCGCGTGGTGACGTAGACGATACCCGACTGGCCCTGATGCGAGCGCACGTAACTCTCGATCCACCGCCCGCGCTGTTTGGGCGTAAGCTCGAAGGCGGAGAGGCTCAGATTGGGCCTGTCAAAGCCCGTCACCTGCACAAGGGGGTCATGCAGGCGAAGGAGACCCGCGATGTCCGCGCGCACGCGCTCGGTTGCCGTCGCGGTGAGCGCCACGACAGGGGGGCGCTGCGGCAGGGCCTCGACGAAGTCGGCGATCCCCTGATAGGCGGGACGGAAGTCCTGACCCCACTGGCTCACGCAATGCGCCTCGTCCACCGCGACGAGAGGTACCCTGAGCCGAGAGGCAAACCAGATGAAGCGCGGGTCTGCCAGACGCTCGGGTGCAACGTACATGAGGTCGTACCAGCCTGCCATCGCCCGCGCCATCACGACCTCCTGCTGGCGCGCCGTCAGGCTGGAGTTGAGATACGATCCCCTGATTCCCACGTCCTTGAGGGCACGCACCTGATCGCCCATGAGAGAGATGAGCGGGGACACCACGATGGAGAGTCCCGGCAGCACCGCTGCGGGAACCTGATAGCACACGGACTTGCCCGCACCCGTCGGCATCACCGCAAGCGCGTCGCGCCCCGCAAGGACTGCCTCGATGATCTCTCCCTGACCTGGACGAAAGCTCGGGTAGCCAAAGTGGCGCTCGAGCGCTGCGCGGGCATCTGCTATATCGGCCATGCCACCCCTCCTACGACACGAAGACCAGCTGCACCAGCAGCATATAGCAGATCGTGCCCCCTGCGATGGAAAGGAGCATCTGTCGCCTCCAGAGATGCAGGGCAACGACCACGAGAATGGAGATGAGCTCCGGGGCGCCGTGCCACCCCTGCGTCCAGCCTACGTCCCTGAGGCAGTACACGACGAGTAAGCCGAAGACGGCAGCAGGTAGCACCTCTCCCAGGTAGCGCACGTAACTGGGGACCGGTCTTCTTGCCGGGAAGAGCACGAAGGGCAAGAAGCGCGTGAGGAGCGTTGCCGCGACGGCGAGCGCGATGACGATGAGCTGTTGGGTGAGGGTCATCGCGAGTCCCCGTCCCCTGCAGCCACAACCTTGCCCCGCGCGTCCGTCCCCCTAGTCCTCCTATCGAGCTTCGGCCTCATGAGCGTGAGCGCCGCCAAGATCGCGACCATCGAGGCCACCACGAAGCTCGAGCTCCCAAAGGCGACGAGGCACAGTGTCGTCAGGACGAGACCGAGAACTGAGCTCACGTGACTCTCCTCCTTGAGCCAGCGATCCAAAAAGATCACCACGAAGAGCGCGGTCATCACGAAGTCGAGTCCCTTCGTGTCAAACGCCAGGAGGTTACCCAGCAGCCCGCCGAGCGTGGCCCCAAGCACCCAATAGACCTGGTCAAGCAGGGTCACGAAGAACATGAACCAGCCCTCGTCCACGCCCTCGGGCGCATCGACAGCGTAGTTGATGGAGAATGACTCGTCGCACATGCCAAAGATCAGGTAGACGCTACGCCAGCCATAGCCGCGATACCTCTCGAGCATCGAGAGGCCGTAGAAGATGTGGCGAGCGTTGATCATCAGGGAAATGGCGAAGGCCTGCAATGGGTCAAACGCGCCCACGAGCATGTTACCAATAACGAACTCAAGGGAGCCCGCAAAGATCGTCATGGCCATGAGCGTCGGGTACACAAAGGGAAAACCCAGGCCATGCATATAGATGCCATAGGTCATGCCCAAGAAGAGAAAGCCCGCAAGGATGGGAATCGTGTTGGGAAAGGCCGCCCTGAGCGCAATGAGCGCACGGGCACGCCGCTCGCCCCCCTCTTTTTTGAGCACCCTGTCTGCCCGCTTTCTCGACGTCTTATCCACAAGCGTACCCCTCTGCGACAGCTCACCATACCATAACCCATCCATACTCAGGATGACTACCGTAGTGGAAGTGCGAGCTCCGTCCTCCGATCGTATCGCTCCGTTCACGGAAGGTGGCGCCACAGGGGCTCATGAGGTGAGTTTGTGGTGATGCCCCATGCGCGGCTGTACCTGAAGGTATTCGTAAGGTTCGATTCCTACCATACGTACGCCCTTGAAAGGGACAGACATCCGTAGCCTGGCAGGCACTCGTGAGAAAAACGGGGGATTCCCATGCAGCAGGAGATCACAAAGCCATTTACTCGCGTGATGAACGCACGGCTCATAGCGTCGGTCGTGGCGACAGGCATCATGTCCTTCTCAGGCGTCGTGGTCGAGACGGCCATGAACGTCACGTTCCCGGCGCTCATGCGCGAGTTTGGCGTCAACACGTCCACCGTGCAGTGGATGACCACCGCCTACCTGCTGGTCCTCGCCGCGATCATACCCACCTCCGCCTACCTGAACCGACGTTTCAGAACAAAGCGCATCTTCATGGCGGCGATGTCCCTCTATATTCTGGGCATCGTGTTGGGCCTCACGGCACAGAGCTTTCCATGGCTGCTCTGCGGCCGCATCGCCGAGGGCATAGGCACCGGCATTGCCCTGCCCTTGATGTTCAACGTGATCCAAGAGCAGGCACCCAAGAGGAGCATGGGACTCATGATGGGAGTAGGCTCGCTTGTGACGGCGATGGCACCCGCCGTGGGACCCTCACTCGGCGGTTGGCTCGCCGAGACCTTTGGCTGGCGCTCGATCTTCGCCTGCCTCCTGCCGCTCCTGCTGGTGGGCTTCGTTCTGGGCGCGCTCACCATCCAACAGAGCCATCCTGCCAAGCGTGACCGTTTTGACCTCGTCGGCTGGCTGCTTTTGGTCATGGCATTCACGTCGCTCGTCCTCGCGGCAAGCGAGATGGGAACAGGTGGGCCGTCGAGTCCCACGGTCCTCGGTCTCATCGCGGCGTCTGCGACGCTGCTCGCCCTCTTTACCCTGCATGCGAGCCATGCCGAAACCCCCCTCATCTCACTTGGGACCTTTCGGGACTCCCGCTTCGACCTGGGTCTTATGGCACTCATCGGGCTGCAGTTCATCGTGCTCGGGCTCTCGTTTCTGTTTCCCAACTACTCGCAGCTCACGCTGGGACACGGCCCGACCGAGGCGGGTTCCATCCTGCTTCCCGGCTGCCTTCTGGGCGCAATGATGGCACCGGTGTCAGGTCGTCTCCTTGATGCGTTCGGCGCGCGCAGGCCCATCCTCACGGGAGCCTGCGCAGTACTTCTGGCCTGCGTCCTCCTCTGGCTCACGGCACCCTCATGCGAGACTCCCATGGCCACCTGCATCTACCTGCTCTTCGCCTTTGGTCAGGGCCTCATGGTGGGAAACACCATGACCCATGCGCTGGGCGGGCTTGCCGATGCGAGGAAGGCCGACGGCACGGCCATTATCAACACCCTGCAGCAACTTACGGGTGCCCTCGGCACAAGCGTCGTCACGGCCGTCGTCGCCACGGCCCAGGCATCGGCAGGTGTGTCTGCGTCGGAGGCCGGAAGCGCCCTTTCCGCCGCGACGACTAACGGCACGCAAGGCGCCCTCGCGCTTCTCGTTGGCGTGGCGACACTGGTGTTCGTGGCCGAGGTCCTCTCGCTCTGCGCGCACAGAGACAGGACATGAGGTGCCAATCGGGCGGTGCGTCTCTGTGATGACACATCTGCGACGGCGTGCGGGATGGCGCCGCACCTGCCGGGCCCACGCAGGCAGATGACCCTCTGCCCTCCACGTCGCCATCATAGTCCCACGTCGCGGGTGGTACACTATACGTCGTGCCGAATCGCGGCACACGCGCCCCTTCAACGTCACCCGACACGCGCACCAAGATGGGAGTCACCATGGACAAGACATCCAAGACGCTTCTCAGAGCCGCCGCCACCGTCATCGGCATCGCAGGAGCCGCCGCAGGCTTCGAGGGCGTCTCCCGACTGAAGTGGGGCCGCTCGGGAGTCGCGACGGCATGGGCTGGCTATCAGCGCACCACAGGAACCCGCGCCGCCCTCTTGGGCAGGGATCTCAGACGCTATGAGGACTACGTCGCGCACCATCGGGAGGAGAACGAGCGCGAGTACGTGATCCCCAGGTGGGTTCCCATCAAGTCCCTCATCTTCGAGGAGACCTGCGACGGCATGAAGACCTACCACCTGGGAACCACCGGGATGAACGAGCGTGCGGTGCTCTACCTGCACGGCGGGACCTACATAAGCCAGATCAGCAGCCTACACTGGCTGTTCGCGGACAAGCTCTGCAGGGACACGGGGGCAGAGGTCTGCGTACCCATCTACCCGCTCGCCCCGGCCCATGACCACGACGAGGCCTACTCGCTTCTGGTCGACCTCTACGAGGGCATGGTCAATCGCTACGGCGCGGACAAGATCACCATCGTGGGTGATTCTTCAGGCGGTGGGCTTGCCGCCGGCATCGTTGAGACCTTCGGTCACTACGACCTGCCACAACCAGCGCAGCTCGTGCTCGTCAGCCCGATGCTGGACATCTCGATGCGTAACCCCCAGATTCATGAGTACTTTGACATCGACCCCGTGCTCGCCCCCTGGGGCATTGCCCAGATAGGCGACCTCTGGGCAGATGGCGATGACGTCACCCTGCCACGCCTGAGTCCCATCAACGGGGATGTGAGCATCCTGCGCAATGTGACGACCTTTGTGGGCACGCGCGAGATCTTCTATCCCGACTGCGTCAAGTGGGACGAGAAGCTCGAGGCCGCTGGCATCAACCATAAGCTGGTGGTCGGGGTGGGCCTCAACCATAACTGGCCCCTCTCCCCCATCCCCGAGGCCCGAGTCGCCCGCAAGCAGATCGCCGGCATCGTCGGCGCGGGTGCCAAAGGAGTCAGATAAGGCGCCATGCCCCGCATGACACCAGGCAACAGACTGTACCTCTACCAGCTCCTCTCGACCAAGATCGGCATCGGTAGGCAGGTTCCCCTCTCGCAGGTCGAGGAGCTGCTTGACAAAGACGGTATCGATATCATGGGCTTGGGTTATGAGGGCGTGCGAGAGCTCGTGGAGGAGCTCGACGACTTCATGCGCCTGACCGTCTTCAAGAAGGGTCGCGTATACGCGACGGTCACGGCGCACGAGGCGTTCGACGCCATACTCGCCCGACTGAACGAGTCTGCTGCCACAAGCGGGAAAGATGCTGGTGAGGGCGCTGCGACCACAGCTGGCAAGCCCACTGGCGCCAAGACCTGGAAACACAGGAAGAGCAACAAGGATCCCAAGCCCGCCAAGCCTCGCGTACGGATACGAAGGGAAGCAAGAAGAAAGTCCGATCCGGATCCTGAGGCCGTGGTCGAGGCTGCGTCAGGGGCCATAGGCGGCGACGCCGAGGAGCCGACTCCCTCGCCAGAGCCAGAACTTGGGCCAGAGCCACAGGTAGAGCCTGAACCAGAGCCAGAACCCGAAGGGGACGACAGAAGGGCCAAGGACCACGTCTCGACCGAGGGACACATCTCGATTAACATCACCTATAACCCCTACGACTATGGGGAGCTGTACCTCGAAGACGAGGGACTTGTCACTGAAAGCGTAGAGGCACAGCCGGAACAGGGAGGGACAGGAAGGGCGGATCCCGTTTCCTGCGCCACGGAGGATTCAGCGCACGCTGCGAAAGACCCACCGCCTGCGGCACCGACCGGTGGGGCCGCGACCAGGCAGCGCTACGAGCTCTTCCAGAGCTTCTCGCATGACGTCTGGTGCAAGGACGAACCGCTTTCCTTACTCTACCAGGTACTCCCATACGACATCGAGCCGATGTCGGTACTCGAGGACGACTGGCGCTATGCCCGTTCGACCGGCACATACGAGGGTACGCACAGCAGCATACGCTTTCCGCTGAGCTTTCGGGCATCTGGCAGCGAGCGGCCGATCGTGGCACAGCTGCACCGCTCGGTCAAGCTGCATGCGGGCAAGGCCTGGGCACTTGAGGCGATCGATTTGGGGGACGTCGGTGATGCGGCGCTCCAGGAGGAGGCACTCCCCCTCGTCGGATCCGACACCCGTCCCAACCGCACCACCCAGCTGGAACGCGACCTTGCCAAGCTCTTCATCATCGGCTCCTGGGAGAGTTATCTGGGCGAGCTTGCCAACCTCGCCGCCAAGGAGCGCTGGGGCGCTCGAGACACGCTTGGCCTCACCACGAGCGGTCTTGCCGCGCCAGGCGGCGAAATTCCGCCCGAGCTCTCGATCCTATGCGAGTATCTCGCGCTCACCCTACACCGGGTCCACGAGGAGGGACAGCTGCTGGTCTCGCACGACGGGCAGCTGGCGGCCTTCAACACGGGACTACTCAGTACAGGGGCCGAGGCCATCTTTGACGTATTGCTTTCAAATGAAGGCGACATCCACTGGCAACACACAGGCTTCTGCACGGCCGGCTCCGGGGAGCTGGGCACGCTCCTCTCGCACAGCCTCGACGAGCCTCCCCGGGCGGCAAGCTACCTCACATCCCTTGACGAGGTAACGCTTCGCCCTCGCGCCCACGTCGAACTTGGGGAGGAGGTGCGCTCCCAACTCGGAGACAGCGCCGACGACATCGTCGAGAAGTCCGTGCGTAGGGCTCGGTCGAGCTACCGACTGCTCGTCCCGGCCTATGATCCCGCACCGTCGACGCACGTATCCGGATCCGAAGGTGGCGACGTGGTGTCGCTGCTTCCCCTCTGGGGCGAGGACCCCACACAACCCAAGGAGCCCAGAGAGCCCAAAGAAGCACTTCTGCTTCGACGCGCAAAGGTCAAGAGGACGCTGGACGAGACCGATGGAATGGCAAGCGGGGTCGACGGCACAGCGGACGGTCTTGACGCAGTACACGGCCTTAATGCAGTACACGGCCTTGACGCATCCCCACGCTACGTGGCAGAGGAACTCCTCCCGCCTGCGCAGGCCTATAGCCGGGCGCGTGCCATCTGCGCCGATCTGCCCAGCTGGCTGACATCGTCGCTCGACGGCGGCTAATACAGGAGGAGCGGGGGCGTTCGCGTCTCATCTGTCACGATGAAGACAAGTTGAATCTGGGTGCTGTGTTCGACCTATCTTTACTATTGGCCCTCGCGTCGCGCACCGGCCCTCGCGTCGCGTACCCACGATGATTGCAGGCCACGCCCTGCGCCAAAGCCGTCCGCGCGGCATCCGTTTCTCTTATGCCGCATGTCGCACTGCCACTCGACTGTGAACGTGAGGAGAGGTACGTTCACCACCGAGTGGCAGTGTGACCGGCACTGCCACTCGACCCCGAGCGTACCAAAACGTCTGATTTGCACTGCCACTCGGCCTCCAGCGTACCAGAACGGCGAGTTTGCACTGCCACTCGGCCCCGAGCGTACCGACTTCCCACGCTCGACGCCATGTGGCAGTGTGGCCGGCACTGCCACTCGGCCCCGAGCGTACCAGAGCGATGGGTTCGCACTGCCACTCGACTGTGAACGTGAAGGAAAAGTACGTTCACCTCCGACCGGCAGAGCGAACCTCACCCAACCCTGCATGACGGGCAACATCAGTGCCCATCGTAAGCCGCGCACATCCACACTCAGAAGATGCACGCGACCCGAAGCGTGACGCGAACCTACAGCCTCGTCACCACGACCTTGTCGATAAGGGAGTCCACGAGTTCGCGCGGGGCAGCCTGCGTGCCCGACTGCATGACATTGGCAGCGCCCGTCGCCATCGCGAGCCTCATGGTGTCCTCAAGGCCAAGACCCTTGTCTTGCGCGTATGCGAGCGCGGCCACCACGGAGTCGCCAGCACCCACGGTGGAGCCAACGGGCACCTTGACCGGATTCGCCTTGATCGTCACGTCACGGGCAACATAGAGCGCTCCCGCCCCTCCCATCGAGACCATCACGCGGTCGAGCCCGCCGTCGATGAGCTCGCGCGCAGCCTCCACGATCTTCTCGTCCGCATCGAGCGTGCGACCCATCATGGCACCGAGTTCGATCTCGTTGGGCTTGATGAGGTCGGGCTTCGCCTCGATGCCACGAACAAGCTTGTCGCCATCGGCATCCAGGTAGACCTTTGCGCCGGTCTTTTTGAGAGCGGCAACCCAGACCTTATAGGTATCTGCGGCGGCACCGCGCGGAAGCGAGCCCGAGAGCACGACGATGTCCCCGCCGCCCACCTCGCCCACAAGCCCGTCGAGCATCCCTCTCAACTGCTCGTCTGTGACCTCGGGACCAGGCTCGTTGATGTCGGTGTTCGTCTTAAGCGCGGGATCCTTGATCTTGAGGTTGGTGCGCGTCTCGCCCTCGACCTCGAGCACCTTGCACTCGATGCCCAGCTCGGCCAGCATGTTACGCAGCATGGTGCCGGTGTGACCGCCAAGAAGCGCGATGGCCACGGTTTTCGCTCCCAGCTCACGCACGACCTTCGAGACATTGATGCCCTTGCCACCGGGATCTACGCGCAGCTCGCTGATGCGGTTCACGGAATCGAGCCTCAGATTCTCGACAGTTGCCGTCTTGTCGAGGGCGGGATTGAGTGTAACGGTATAGATCATAGGACCACTACCTTCCTCTGGAGAACGACGATGCGTGCCAATATGCGAAGCTACCTCTGATTCTACCAGCACAGGGGGTAGGGAACGCAAGCACGTAAAGCTGTGCGGTACAATCTTGTGGCGGTATGGCATGGAGTCAATTAGCAGAGGCCGTATGGGGTAGGTGTAACGAGAAATTACGGAAAAGTGTCCTAACGATATCAAATAAAGTTAGGAAAAGTGTAATCACCGCAGATATATTGGCATGGGAAGGGTTTATTATACTCGAACGAAAAGCATTGTCCCAACTTGCCGCTTGGGCCACCACGAGGCGCAAGACGCTGCTCGTGACAGGCGCCCGTCAGGTGGGTAAGAGCTTCCTCGTCAGCATGTTCGCACAAGACACGTTCTCCTCTGTGGTGTCCCTCGATCTTCTTGAGGACCGAGCAACCCGCGAGTCTCTCGCGGCCGCCACGAGCGCAGATGATCTCATGTTGCGCATCTCCATCGCGGCACGTACTCCCCTTGTGCCACAGCAGACCGTCATAATCATCGACGAGGTACAGGAGTGCCCCAACATCCTCACGTTTGTAAAGTACCTCGTACAGAACGACAGCTACCGGTTCATACTCACAGGGTCACTTTTGGGAACCAAGCTCAACAACATCGATTCTCTGCCCGTGGGATACCTCACCAAAATCCGGATGTACCCTCTCGATTTCGAAGAGTTCTGCTGGGCAAACGGTCTCTCAAGCGTAGCTGTCGACATGGCACGCAGCTGCCTCAGAACAGAGACGCCCCTTCCCGATTTCCTGTACACAAGGTTATCCGACCTCTACCACCGCTATCTTATGGGGGGGCATGCCGGATGCGGTAAATACCTTTCTGGAGACGAACAACATCGATGAGGTCAGGGCAATTCACAAGAACCTGCACGCCCACTATCGCAGCGACATCACCAAGCATGCTCCCAAGGAGCTTAGACTCACGCTCAGGGACATATACGACCTCATCCCCTCAGAGGCAGCATCAAAGAGTCGACGCTTCAGGATTAGCGACATCAAGGGAGCAAGACGCTTCTCCCAGGTCCAGGAACACTTCCTCTGGCTCTCCCATGCGGGTGTGGCGCTTTCGGTTTACAACGTCAGCGCGCCCGCTTCACCCCTCCTCCTGAATGAGCGACACAATCTCTTCAAACTCTTCTACCTTGATGTTGGCATGCTCGCCAGCTCGTATCCGAAGAAATCCTATATGGGCCTGCTTGACGGAAAGCCGTCTATGAACATGGGCGGTGTCTACGAGGCGTTCGTCGCCCAGGAACTCAAGGCGCGGGGCTTCGCGTTACGCTACTTCACGTCGAAGAGACTGGGAGAACTTGACTTTGTCGTTGAGATGACGGGAGGGGAAGTCCTGGCACTCGAGGTCAAGTCAGGCACGGGATACAGGACCCACGCAGCACTGGACAATGCCCTCGCTGTGAGCGAGTATGCCATAGACCAGGCCATCGTTCTTGCCGAGACCAACATCGAAAGGGCGAAGAGCATACGCTACCTTCCCATCTTTATGGCGGGACTGCTCGAGCATGAGGAGCGTGACTGAAAAACCGTCGGCGACTAATCGCCGACACAGCCGTGCTTCTCGCGGGTACGGGGTAGCCTGGAGTGCGCCCGGCAGGTGGCCTCGACGTCCACCTCTACGGAATAGCTCTTGAAGTCCAGCCTCGTCGCGCCCCCATCCTGACGCCACCGGCCATCGGTAACCTGGCGCTCATGCCATTCGGTCACGGGCCCCTCCCCGCCCTCGTGGGAGAAGGCGTCGCGGCCGAACTGGAAGGCGCAGCACGGGCAGAGGGCATAGGAGCTCTCTGCTCTCTCGTGCGCGATGGCGCGGGCGGTGGCCGGAATCCGCCCCTACTCGTCCAGGTAGGGGTTGGGCTTACCCAAGACCCACGGGACGTCCGCGAACAGTTCCATCTGGACGACGTCGGCGCGCCCACTGAAGAGGTCCTCCTTCAGGTCGATCCTCTTGTCGGAGAACAGGATGAATGCGTTGTCACCCACGTCGCGCTCGACGTCCTTCCCCCACTCGGGCGCCGTCACGTCGGGGACGGTCTCGACCCTGCGCTCGATCCTGCCGAAGAGGTGGTACCACGCCCCGTAGAAGATCGTCCCCTCGTCGCGGGCGAGGTTCACGTACGCCTCCGTGGCCTTCGCGGGGTCCACGCCCATGGACTCGAAGAGGCGCCTGCCCTCCTCGCTCAGGGCCTTGCCTATGGCCAGGGGGAAGTTCTGGCAGCCGTCACAGCTGCACCCCTCGTCCGTCCTGCGCAGCCCCTCGTACGCCCTGCGGGTGGCCTCGGCGTCTATCTCGACGGAGAAGTTCTTGAAGTCCAGTCTCATAGCATGTCTCTTATCAGTCGCAGGTGTCAATAGATGCTGTACCGATGTTCGCAACCAAGCCGCCAGCACCCTTCTTGAAACGTGCAACAGCCCTGTAGCCATTGTACTCAACAACTCTTTCAATCAGAATTCAAAATTTCTGTATGGACTATCTATAGCTTTCTGTCGTTAACATCGCATCCTTCAAGATAGATTTAGCCTGTTCCAATGTAGGTTTTTGCCCATCGAACAACTTCTCCCAGGCGTGTCCACCCAAATACTTTATGCGATTGGCTGTGTTAACCCTATTCTGATACGGTTACCTCTTTTGACTTACGTCGGTGCACGAAGCCTGCCGCTCCGATGACCCGATCGAGCCGCTCGCCAAGCTGCCCCATGTTCTCCCTATTGGTTGACGTGGGAATAGAGTGTTGCCGCGCCGTGTCAGAATAGGGTTAACACAGCCTATGTGATTTAAGGGCATATCCCACAGACGGTGGCCGGAAGTCCGCGCCTACTCGTCCAGGTAGGGGTTGGGCCCGTCCAGGACCCACGGGACGTCCGCGAGCAGTTCCATCTGGATGACGTCGGCGCTCCCCCTGAAGGCGTCCTCCATCAGCTGGACCCCCTCCCCGTCGGCAAAGAAGATGTGCGCGTTATCGCCTATCCAGCGCTCCCTGTCCCTCCCCCACACGGCCGCCGTCACGTCGGGGACGGTCTCGACCCTGCGCTCGATCCTGCCGAAGAGAATATACGTCGCCCCGTAGAAGATCGTCCCCTCGTCGCAGGCGAGGTTCACGTACGCCTCCATGGCCTTCGCGGGGTCCACGCCCATGGACTCGAAGAGGCGCCTGCCCTCTTCGCCCAGGGCCTCACCTATGGCCAGGGGGAAGTTCTGGCAGCCGGCACAGCTGCACCCCTCGTCCGTCCGAGGTAGCCCCTCGTACGCCCTGCGGGTGGCCTCGGCGTCTATCTCGACGGAGAAGTTCTTGAAGTCCAGTCTCATGGCATGTCTCCCCTCAGATGATACCGTCCGCCGTCGACCCGGCGCCCGCGCCACTCGGCCTCGGGTCACGCCCCACCCTCGCGGGAGAAGCCGTCGCGGCCGAACTGGAAGCCACGACGCAGGTAGATGCCGTCCCCGCCCGCGCCCCTCTGTGCGGGGGGCGCGGGCTGCGGCCGGCAGTCCGCGCCTACTCGTCCGGGTAGGGGTTGGGCTCGTCCAGGACCCACGGCACCCCCCACGCGACGAACTCCATCTGGACGATGACGGCGTCCCCGAAGGCGGCCTCCCTCCCGATGATGTCTTCTCCGTCCCGGAAGGAGACGTCCAAGCGACTGCCGACGTGGAGCACGCTGGCCTCTCCCCACTCCGCCGCAGTCACGTCGGGGACGGCCTCGACCCTGCGCCTGATCCTGCCGCAGAGGTGGCACCACCCCCCGTAGCAGAGCGTCCCGTCCATTTGGACGAAGTTCACGTACGACTCGGTCGCCTTGGCAAGGTCGTCGATACCCACCGAGGCGAGGAAGCGCCTGCCGCCCTCGCCCAGGCCATCGCCTATGGCGAGGGTGAAGTTGCGGCAGCCGGCACAGTCACACCCCTCGTCAACCCGGTGGACACCCTCGTACGCCCGGCGGGTGGCCTCGGCGTCAATCTCGACGGAGAAGTTCTCGAAGTCCAACGTCATCGCGTACCTCCATCCTGGCGCCACCGGCGATCCGGCGCCCACGCCACTCGGCGACAGGCCCTCCCCGCCCTCGCGGGGGAAGTCAAGACCGGACATATGTCCTCCCCCATGCAGTGTCTTCCCCTGTGCGGGGCTGCGCGGGCGGCGGCCGGAAGTCCGCTCCTACTTGTCCAGATAGGTGTCCAGGTAGGTGTTGGGCTCGTCCAGGACCCACGGGACGCGCGCTGATATGTCCATCTGCACGACCGCGCCGCCCCCGAAGCCCGCCTTCCCGCCTATGACGTGCTCGCTGAAGGAGACATTCGCGTCGCCGACGTCGCGCGCCATAGCGTCACGCCACTCTCGCCCGGTCGTCCCCGGAGGCAGCTCGAACCTGCGCTCTATCCTGCCGCAGAGACGATACCACGCCCCGTAGAGGAGCGTCCCGTCGACGCCCCCCAGAGCGTCGTCCACACAGGCCTCGGTGGGCTACGCGGGATCGACGCCCAGCTCCTCGAAGAACCTGCGTCCCCCCTTGCCCAAGGCGTCGCCTATCGCCAAGGAGAAGTTGCGGCAGCCGGAGCACGTGCACGCCTCGTCCGTCCGGGGCAGCACCTCGTACGCCCGGCGGGTGGCCTCGGCGTCAATCTCGACGGAATAGCTCTTGAAGTCCAGCCTCATCGCGTGCCTCCATCCTGACGCCATTGGCCACCGTCGTCCCGGCGCCCACGCCACTCGGCCACGAGCCCCTCCCCGCCTTCGAAGGGAAAGTCGTCGAGGCCGAACTGGCAGGCGCAGCACGGGCAGATGTCGTACGAACCCTCGCCCGACTCATTGAAGGCGGGCTCGACCAAGCTGCCGCAGCCGCAGACCGGGCACACGTTCTCTCCCATGCTCATGTCTCCTCTCGTGCGTGTTCACGGCATGGCCCATCCTTGATTGTCGAAGTAGGCCTGGCCTCCGGTGGTGCGAACAGGGTCCTTGTCGTCCCATCGGGGTTGTATGGGCCGAACAGGTTGCGTGCGGCGTCATACACCCGTGTGATCCCCTCTTCATCGACGCTTGCCTGGCACAGTCCCTTGTTGAGGAAGAGCTCGTGGGCCATATCGGCGTACTTCTCCTTCGAGGTGGCGCCCACGCCCTCGCCATGGTCTGCACAGTGCCCTGCAAGGGTTTCGGGATCCCCCCAATAGTTGTTCGCCGCCCGCAGGGCCTTCGCTACCTCGCGCTTTCCCTGATCCTCCGCACTGCGTCTAAGTTGTACCTCCTCTGCATCGTGCTCGGCGTAGGCCGCATCCTCCTCGGCCTTCTCCTTGGCAGCGGCAGCATTCTGCCCAGCAGCGGCGATGCCCCCGCCCAGGGCCCCAGGCCGGGCGTGGCCTTCCCCTGCATGTCGCCTATCCCGGCGGACTCGGGGGCCGTGGCGAGCGCCCTCGTCGCGAGGGCCCGCGTGTCTATCGGGTTGGGCGCGAGCGCGAGAAACGCGCCCATGAGCCGCCTGGGCCACTTGCCCGCCAGGGCATGACCCCCATCGGCTGTCCTGTCGCGTGCCCAGCCATCATAGCCCTCTGCCGCCGCAGCGGCGGCAGGGGAAACAGGATCGTTACCAAGGGACGCCGAGAGATGGGCGCTGGGACGCCCCTCCGGGCACGACCTCGCCCCACCACCGGACACCGCCTCGGCGCCCGGTCGTGTCGTCCGCGCCTACTCGTCCAGGTAGGGGTTGGGCCCGTCCAGGACCCACGGGACGTCCGCGAGCAGCTCCATCTGGACGACGTCGGCGCTCCCCCTGAAGGCGTCCTCCATCAGCAGGACCCCCTCCCCGTCGGCGAAGAAGATGTGCGCGTTATCGCCTATCCAGCGCTCCCTGTCCCTCCCCCACTCGGGCGCCGTCACGTCGGGGACGGTCTCGACCCTGCGCTCGATCCTGCCGAAGAGGTGGTACCACGCCCCGTAGAAGATCGTCCCCTCGTCGCGGGCGAGGTTCACGTACGCCTCCGTGGCCTTCGCGGGGTCCACGCCCATGGACTCGAAGAGGCGCCTGCCCTCTTCGCCCAGGGCCTTGCCTATGGCCAGGGGGAAGTTCTGGCAGCCGTCGCAGCTGCACCCCTCGTCCGTCCTGCGCAGCCCCTCGTACGCCCTGCGGGTGGCCTCGGCGTCTATCTCGACGGAGAAGTTCTTGAAGTCCAGCGTCATGGCATGTCTCCCCTCAGATGATACCGTCCGCCGGCGATCCGGCGCCCGCGCCACTCGGCGACGGGCCACGCCCCACCCTCGCGGGAGAAGCCGTCGCGGCCGAACTGGAAGCCACGACGCAGGTAGATGCCGTCCCCGCCCGCGCCCCTCTGTGCGGGGGGCGCGGGCTGCGGCCGGAAGTCCGCTCCTACTCGTCCGGGTAGGGGTTGGGCTCGTCCAGGACCCACGGCACCCCCCACGCGACGAACTCCATCTGGACGATGGCGGCGTCCCCGAAGGCGGCCTCCCTCCCGATGATTTTGCGCCCGTCCACGAAGCTGATGTGCGCGCGCTCGCCCACGCGGCGCTCCCTGGCCTCCCCCCACTCCGCTGAGGTCGCGTCGGGGACGGCCTCGAACCTGCGCCTGATCCGGCCGCAGAGGTGGCACCACCCCCCGTAGCAGAGCGTCCCGTCCCTTTGGACGAAGTTCACGTACGACTCGGTCGCCTTGGCAAGGTCGTCGATGCCCACCGAGGCGAGGAAGCGCCTGCCGCCCTCGCCCAGCGCGTCGCCTATGGCGAGGGTGAAGTTGCGGCAGCCGGCACAGCCGCACTTCTCGCTGGTACGGGGTAGCCTGGAGTGCGCCCTGCGGGTCGCCTCGACGTCTATGTCGACGTCGTAGTTATCGAAGTTCAGCGTCATCGCGCGATTTCCTCCTGACGCCACCGTCCGCCGGCGACCCGGCACCCGCGCCACTCGATGACGAGCCTCTCCCTGTCCTCGTAGGGGAAGCCGTCGAGGCCGGGTTGGGAGTAACGACGCAGGTAGATGCCGTCCCCGCCCGCGCCCCTCTGTGCGGGGGGCGCGGGCTGCGGCCGGAAGTCCGCTCCTACTCATCCAGGTAGGGGTTGGGCCCGTCCATGACCCACGGTACCGCCTCCGCGACGAACTCCATCTGGACGATGGCGGCGTCCCCGAAGGCGGCCTCCCTCCCGATGATGCTATCCCCGTCACGGAAGAAGACATACAGGAGGCTGCTGACGTGGAGCAGCCTAGCCTCTCCCCACTCCGCCGCAGTCACGTCGGGGACAGCCTCGACCCGGCGCTCGATCCTGCCGCAGAGGTGGTACCACCCCCCGTAGCAGAGCGTCTCATCCTTTTGGGCAAAGTTCACGTACGACTCGGTCGCCTTGGCAGGGTCATCGATGCCCACCGAGGTGAAGAAGCGCCTGCCGCCCTCGCCCAGCGCGTCGCCTATGGCGAGGGTGAAATTGCGGCAGCCGGCACAGCCGCACTTCTCGCCCGTCCGGGGCAGACTCTCGTATGCCCTGTGGGTCGCCTCGGCGTCTATCTCGACGGAGAAGTTCTCGAAGTCCAGCGTCATCGCGTACCTCCAGCTCACTCTCCCTTGAAGTACCCAGTACTGATATGCTCAACTAGACCGTCTGCACCCTTTACGAATCGTACGAACACCCTGCGGCCGTTGTATTCGATAGACCTCTCGAACTGGCTCAGCCTATCTTCATGGACACTTTCCTGACCTTCCCTTATGGCTTTCTTCAGGAGAGATTTGACCTGCTCCCAGGTAGGCTCCTGACCATCAAACAACTGCTTCCAGTCATGCTCCTCCGGATGCAGATTACTATGAAGTATGTGATCAGCCTGAGCCCCATGCAGACGGTCGAGAGCCTTCTCGCCTGACGCGTTGAACCTCTCGATGAACTCGCGTGCGGCCTGCTCCTGAGCCTCCTCGGCGGTCTTCTGCCCGGCCTCCTCCGAAGCGGCGGTGCCCTCCTCGGCGGTGGCGGCACCCTGCTCGGCGGCTCCCTCCGCAGCGGTGGTGCCCTCCTCGGCGGCGGTGGCGCCACCTTCTACCGCGCCCTTGATGGCCTCCTCGGCGCCCTTGGCGGCCTCTCCGACATGCTCGGCTGCCTCACCGACGGTCTCCCCTGCACCCTCGACGGTCTCTCCTGCACCCTCGACGGCCTCACCGACGTGCTCGGTGCCCTCCTCTACGGCCGCCTCGCCCAGGGCACCGAGCAGGCCGCCAATCGCGCCAGCGATACCCCTGCCCAAGGCCCCGAGGCCGGGCGTGGCCTTCCTCTGCATGTCGTTTATCCCGGCGGACTCCGGGGCCGTGGCGAGCGCCCTTGTCGCGAAAGCCCGCGTGTCTATCGGGTTGAGCGCGAGCGCGAGCGCGAGAAACGCGCTCATGAACCGTCTGAACCACTTGTTCGTCATGACATATCCTCCTATCGGCTGTCCTGTCGCGTGCCCCGCCATCATAGTCCTCTGCTGCCGCTGCGGCAGCAGAGGAAACAGGATCGTTACCAAGGGCCGCAGTACGGCGCACGCAAGCGGGAAGCGATGCCCCAAGCACAGCCCCTCTCGCGCATCCACGCGCCCCGACATCTCGCACCTACACCCTGTATAATGGGACGCCGACCACAGCAAGGAGCAGGCCCTAGATGACCACCCGGGAGGAAGCCATGGCAGAGCCCAAGAAGATCCGGATGCGGACCCCCCTCGTCGAGATGGACGGCGACGAGATGACCCGCATCATCTGGCAGATGGTCAAGGATGACCTCATCTGTCCCTTCGTGGAACTGAAAAGCGAGTACTTTGACCTGGGGCTCAGGCATCGTGACGAGACGGATGACGAGGTGACCGTCAACGCCGCCGAGGCGACGAGGCGCCTCGGCGTGGCCGTCAAGTGCGCAACCATCACCCCCAACGCCCAGCGCGTCGAGGAGTACGGCCTCAAACAGATGTGGAAGAGTCCCAACGGCACCATTCGCGCCCTGCTCGACGGCACCGTGTTTCGCACCCCCATCGTGGTGCGTGGCATCGAGCCACAGGTTCGCTCCTGGAAGCGTCCCATCACCATCGCCCGCCACGCCTACGGCGACGTCTACAGGAACGTCGAGATACGCGTTCCGGGTGCCGGCAGGGCCGAGCTCGTCCTCACGTCGGCGGATGGCACAGAGCGCAGGGAGCTCATCCACGAGTTCACGTCTCCCGGCGTCATCCAAGGCATGCACAACCTGGACGCCTCCATCGAGAGCTTCGCGACAAGCTGCCTCGAGTACGCGCTCGCAACCAGGCAGGACCTTTGGTTTGCGACCAAGGACACCATCTCCAAGACCTACGACCACCGCTTCAAGGACATCTTTGCCGACCTCTTCGAGGCCAGTTACAAGGAGCGCTTCGAGGCGGCTGGCATCGAGTACTTTTACACCCTCATCGATGACGCCGTGGCGCGCGTGATGCGCTCCGAGGGCGGCTTCGTCTGGGCGTGCAAGAACTACGACGGGGACGTGATGAGCGACATGCTCTCTGCAGCCTTCGGCTCGCTCGCGATGATGACCTCCGTGCTCGTCTCCCCGCAGGGCCACTTCGAGTACGAGGCGGCGCACGGCACCGTGCAGCGTCACTACTACCGCCACCTCAAGGGAGAGAGAACCTCCACGAACTCCGTGGCCACGATCTTCGCTTGGTCGGGGGCGCTTCGCAAGCGCGGCGAGCTGGACGACACGCCCGAGCTTGCCTCCTTCGCGGATCGCCTGGAGAAGGCCACCATCGACACGATCGAGTCGGGGCAGATGACAGGCGACCTCGCGCGGATCACGACGTTTCCCAAGCCCCAGACACTCGACACGGAGCAGTTCATCCTCGCCGTCGCCGAGCACCTGCGTCCCTAAGCGGAACGACCCAAGTCGAGGGAAGACCTGCTGCCATGCTTGCCATCAGCCTCATCATATGCGGCGCCGCCTGCATCCTCTATGGCGTGAGCATCATGCTCGTCTGGTCGGGCACCGCCTTCTTCGCGCTGTGGTACCTCATGGGTGCGGCTGCCGTCGCCGCAGGCATCGCCATGCGTCTGGGCCTCTGGCAGCACCTGCCGGCGGCGCTTGCCAGAGGCATCGGCATCGCCTCGCTCGTGGCCCTTGCGGGTGTGGTCTCGCTCTCGATCTTCCTCATGGGCGTCGCCGCCACCTGCGATCCCAATGAGGCCCCCGACGACCTTGACTACCTCGTTGTCCTGGGAGCGCAGGTCTACGGCAACAAGGAGCCCTCGGTCGTGCTGCGGTTTCGCCTGGACGCCGCACTCTCCTACCTCAAGGGGCACGAGGGCTGCAAGGTGGTGGTCTCGGGCGGGCGCGGTCCCAACGAACCCATCACCGAGGCCGAGTGCATGGCCACCTACCTCGAGCGGCAGGGCATCCCACCAGAGCGCATCGTCCGAGAGGGGGCGTCCACCTCGACGATGCAGAACCTCGCCCTCTCGAAGGAGAAGATGGAGCAGGACAGCGGCACAGACGTCTCCCAGCTACGCGTGGGCGTCGTGACCAATAACTTCCACGTCTTTCGCGCGACGCGAATAGCCCAGAGGCTCGGCATGCCAGGCGCCACCGGCATCAGCGGTAGCATGGACCCATGGTATGTGCCCAACAACCTCCTGCGCGAGTGTCTGGGCGTCGCGAAAGACGCGCTTCTCGGCAGGCTGTGACGCTCCTCGGCAGGCAAGGCGTTGCGTCCTGCGGCTTTGGCGTGACGTTTTCGAGGCTTGGCTGTGCCACTCGGTGGCGCCGAGTGTGCGGTCCGCGTGCCACTCGGTGGCATCGAGTGGCACGGCCATGAGACAGGGCGTGTACAGCGCAGCTCAGAGGCCATCAAAAAGGCAGGTGACACCGAACGGTAGCGTGGCAGCCATGGCACCTAGCCTACCCGCAAAACGTAACACCTTAACGAGGCTTCGTGAGTTCGTGTGGGTAGGTGGTTGCGTCACCGCTAGGGCGGCGTGGGCGTCACCGCCAGGGCGGTGACGCAGGAGTGTACACAGATTGGCTAAAATGGCCTCTCGGCGCCGTTTCGGGGCACTTGTGTACACTGTTGCGCTGTGGGCTTGGGTTGTGAGTGGCCTTGGGATCGCAATAGTGTACACAAATGAGAGGATCGAGCCTCTCCGCGCCGTTTTGGGGCATTTGTGTACACTGTTGCGCTGTGGGCTTGGGTTGTGAGTGGCCTTGGGATCGCAATAGTGTACACAAATGAGAGGATCGAGCCTCTCCGCGCCGTTTTGGGGCATTTGTGTACACTGTTGCGACGTGAGTTGCGACGCGAGTCGCGATACGAGTCGCGACTCGATCTGCGTCAGGTGGCACGAGCGCCTCAACCACCATGGCGTGCCGGCGGCGCCCCCTCGCTTGCCCCTCTCGCTTGGTCGGGAAGACAGGCTCTGAGCGAGTGGCACCGCTGCCAGGTTGGCATCTTCGCCAAGGCGTCAACCCACACGGACCCCTGAAGAGCTACCTTAACGTCGTATTTGGCTACAGGATACGCCCAAGCTTGCGTCATGGCCTGACAAGACCTAAAATGAGCTGTCTGTTCGTCGAGAGAGGACACTGATCCCATGCCTGCCAACGTCACACGCCGCCCCATCAGCAGCAAGATACCTCCCTTCGAGCTGCTGAGCCGCCACTGCGCGGACATCCTCGCATCAGAGGGCATGGACATAGAGCGTCGCTGCATGCAACATGGGACGACCTCGGTCGCCGAGCACTCGCTGTCCGTCACCCTCGCAGGATGCGCGCTCGCACAGCGCCTGCGCATTCCGGTGAACGAGCGAGCTTTCCTGAGGGGCATGCTTTTGCACGATTACTTCCTCTACGACTGGCACGTGCCCGACCCCAGCCACCGCTTCCATGGCTTTCGCCATCCCGGTTTCGCACGCGCCAACGCTGTCCGCGACTTTGGCGTAGACAGGCTCGAGCAGAACATGATCGCACGTCACATGTTTCCCCTGACACCGATACCGCCCTCGTCCCGTGAGGGTTGGATCCTGTGCGTGGTGGACAAGTATGTGGCGACGCGAGAGACGATCGGAGGTTTCGTGCACAGGCATCTCCTGAGGCGAGCCAGCATCGCGTCAAGAGGCGGCGAGCGCACCCATGCCTAGCGCGGCAGCCCCCGCGCTCGCCGCCCTTTGGACGATGTTCTTCCTCTACAGCGTCTGCGGCTGGGTGATCGAGAGCGCCTACTGCTCGATCCCCGCCCGGCGCTTCATCAATCGTGGCTTTCTAAACGGTCCCTACATCCCCATCTACGGGACGGGCTCGATGATCGCCGTGCTGCTTCTGGAAAAGCTCAAGGGGACGCTCACGATCTTCGTACTGGGTGGCCTTCTGGGCTGTGTCCTCGAGTATGTGACCTCCTACGGTATGGAGAGGCTCTACCATGCACGATGGTGGGACTACTCGAGCAGGCCGCTCAACCTCAATGGTCGCGTCTGGGCAGGTGGCTTCGTGGAGTTTGGCGTGGGCATCGTCGCGGTCGTGCGGGTGGCACAACCTGTGATGCTGAGTCTCGTGGAGTCAGTCGCCCCACTCACCCTTGTGCTGTTTGCGCTGGTGAGTGCCGTCGTGTTCTTTACCGACCTCATCGTGACCCACGTCGGTGTGGCGGGGTTGAAAAGCAAGATGGACGGCCTTCGCGTCGAGACGGGCAGACGCCTGGCGAGGCTGCGCGAGTCCTTGCCCGCACGCCCCGAGCTCGCAAACATAGCCAACTGGGACAGTGTGATCAACCTCTCACTTCGCGCGCAGCTCGAGGCGACGACGCGCAAGGTACGCGAGGCACGAAGGGCCGTGTCCGCACTACCTGGCATGAGCGGCCTTCCCACGCTGCCGCAGTTGCCGACCCTCGACGAGATGGCCAAGAGCTTCTCGGCCACGCTCAGCTCTCAGGAGCGGCGGCTCATGCGGGCCTTCCCCAACATGCGCCCAACCAACTGGCGCGGGGCGCTCGAGGAGCATCGCTCCTCCCTGCAGAAGGCCCTGCGCGGCGTTCGCAGATAGGTATCAGACGCGGCCATCGTTACCGTCCCGTCCATGTGACCCTAGCTGAAGGACGGGAGCAGGCGTCGCAGATATGTCGGACAACATGAGCTTGCGTGCGCCCAGCAGGCCAACGTCGTCCTCGCCATGGGTGGATACCAGCAAGGTGCGTCCCTTGCGATGCCTCAGCAAGAAGCGCACGACCACCCCCTTGGTGGCCTCGTCGAGTCCGGTAAAGGGCTCGTCCAGCACGATGAGCCTGCTGGGATAGGCAACGGCCCGCGCCAGCGACACGCGACGACGCATGCCGCCCGAAAGCTGCAGGGCTGGTCTTCCCATGCAGTCTGCGGGAAGTATCTCCTCCAACAGCTCCCGGATCGAGCGGCGGCTCGCCCGAGGCGGCATCACGAGTGCCACATTATCAACCGGCGTAAGTGCCTCGCACAGGCGATCCTCCTGAAACATCACCGAGGCCTCACCAGCTTCCAGGCCCACGACGTCACCCTCATCAGGAGACTCGAGCCCCACTAGCACGCGCAGAAGCGTGGTCTTGCCCGCGCCCGAGGGACCCATCAGGCAGTAGATGCCCCCCTCCTTAAGACGGACGCTCACGTGGCTCAACACCCGCAGGTCCCCATAGGACTTGCAGAGCCCCTCCATGCGAACGCACGCGCCCCCCTCGCTCACCTATCATCATCCTTCCCCAGAAGGCCTCCCAAAGGACGCCCTACCCTCTTGAGCAGCGCCATGAACGCCTTCTCGAACAGCCAACTCAAGACCATCACGACCACCGTCCACGCGAACAGACTCGGCGTGTCCAGGTACGTGCGCGCCTGGCTCATCTCCTTGCCGATAGATGGCTTGGGCGTGGCCAGCACCTCGGCCATGATGCCACTCTTCCAGCTCATACCAAGGGATATCTTGCAGCTGCTCGAGAGAAACGGCATGAACGCCGGACGGTACACGTACATGAAGGTGCGCCAGCGAGACAGGCGAAAGACGCGCGCCATCTCGAGCATCTGCGTGTCCACGCTCTCGAAGCCAGCGAGCATGTTCGTGTAGATGAGCGGTAGCACGATGAGAAACGACAGGTAGATGGTCAGTGCCTGGTTGCCAACCCAGATGAGCAGCATGATGATGAAGGTGACCACCGGGATGGTGCGCAGAAGAGAGACGATGGGCTCCACGAAGGCGCGCACGAGGTGCACGCGGTACGACAGGAGCGCCAGGCAGATGCCGACCGAGAATGACAGGAGAAAGCCCAGGGCAATGCGTCCGAACGACGCGCCGCAAATGACCCAGAAGCCAGCTTTCGTCGCCTGCTCGCCCAATGCCTGCAGGGTGCGAACAGGACCGGTCAGGATGAGGCGGTTGTCCACGAGGGTGTCTACGAGCTGCCACACCACGAGCCAGAACGCGATGATGGCGCCTTTTGCCAGCCTGCCGCGCCAGGCTCCGCGACGGTCATCAGCAGCCTGTTCCTGCGCCGCGCGGCGCTCCTCGTTAAGGATGCGCTGAGCCTCCTTATCGCCCATGATCCCCTGTGCCTGCAGGATGCGCACCGCACGTACCCGTCCGACGCCCAGAGACAAGAGCAGGGCCATGACCTGCTCACAGGAGAGCCCCTTAGAGGTGACCATCCTCATCAGGCTACCCAGCTGCGCGTCATCGATGTCGCTGTCCCTCACGAGGGCAGCCATCTGCGCCACGCGCTCCTCCGGAAGCCCCAAGACGCCGGCCATCTGGGCGAGCTGTACGCGAGAGGCATGGGCAGAGCCTAAGCTAGCCTGTCCCTGCACATCCGAGCTGTGCCTGAGCGCCTCGCGCAACAAGGCAAGGGGACCCCTTTGCCCCATACGAGTATTTCCCATGGTCTAGCTGCCCAATGCGCCCGCCGGAGGCAGGTAGTAGAAGTCCTCGGCGGGGATGGCCCCGCCCACCGAGTCGGGGTTGGCCGCATATAACTCGTCGATGAAGCCGGAGAGCGCCGTTCGCATCTTCACGCCCGTGAGGTTCACCATGCTGATCTGGGGCATGGCATCCAAGGCAACGGCATTGTTCAAGAAGGTGCCCAGCTCTTCTTGGAGGGCTGAGGCCTCCTCCATATGCGAGAGGCTCCAGTCCACGGACTTGCCCGCCATCCTCAAGTACTCGATGATGGCCTGCTCGTGAGCCTCCAGAAATGCCTTGTTCACGATCGTCGTAGTGGTCACGGCCTGGCTACCCGTGTCGGAGAAGGCCTTGTCCCACTCCTCAGTAATGTTCACCGGAGTGTATAGGGGATCGACCATGAGCTTCGAGAGCGACACGAAGGGCTGCGGCAGGATGGCCACGCAGTTCTTCTCGCTCTGCATGAGGTTGAGCACCTCGAAGGGCGATGACTTGAACTCAAGCTGGAAGCTATCGGCCAGCTTGGCCTTCCTCAGCAGCGCCTCAATGGTGTATTCGGGGGTACCGCCCTCACCGTAGCTGTACACGTGGCGACCGGCAAGGTCAGAGAGCGCCCTGATGGACTCATCGGTGGTCATAACGTAGAGCACGCCCAGGTTGTTGATGCTGATGACCTCGTACTGGTTGTGAAGCTCCTTGTTGTTGTACAGGATGGGCCCGATGTTGGACGGCAGCGTGGCAACGTCGTAGTCACCGTTGTTCAGCGCCGCCGACAGCCCGATGTAGTCCACACCGTTAAAGGTGAACTGGAAATCGTTCGTCGTGCGCCCATTTCTCGCCGCAAGCAGGAACTGAGTCAGTCCCATTGAGGGCGGCCCCATGATGAGTCCCACGCACACCGTCGTGGACTCTGCGCTGCCCATCGGATCGCGATCCTCGGGCTGGGTGGTAAAACCGGCCGAGACGGACCGGTCCTGCGGCTGGGCGCCCTGCGGTGCGGAGCAGCCGGCCATGGCAAGCCCAAGCGACGCTGCAACCGCGCTGCCCAACCGGACGAATGCGCGCCTCGTGAACACTCTTCGCATATGATCCCCTTTCGAGCCAATGCGCCTCTTGTCACTGCCTGCGTAGCACGCAGACGTCCCGTCACTCGGATCAAACGGCCTGACGGCCCCAAGATGCCTTCGCGCGCAGGACCCCTCGGCGCGGCGCTGCGCCGAGGGTCACACATCTCACCTGAGCTCGACAACCTCACTTGAAGACGTCACGCCTCGCCAGACGGAGGCGGCGAACCCATGCCCTTCAGCCTGCGCCTCAGATGCAGCGCATACGCGACCGCACCAAGCGCGACTATGCCCAGCGCCACCATGCCAGCTACCAAGCCCGCATTACCTTGGGCGAGCTGCTCGGCAGCTTGCGCCGCCTGCTCGGCCGTGCCCTTGGAGCGCCCCCGAGTCGTCTGGGCGCTAGAGGAGCCGGCCGCAGGAGCGTCTTCGCCTGCAGCGCCGCCATCGTCGGCATCAAGGGCGGCCATGGCGGCATCAGCCGCACTTCGGGCCCTCTCGTCGGAGTTCGCGGCACGTCCGTCCTTCCCCTGTGCGTTGATGATGTCCTGAGCCGCCTTGGGAATGGTGCCACCACCGCTGGCAGAGGTGCCGTTGAACACCACCTGGAACGTGCAGGCCCAGGTGCGGTTCTCGTTGCCGCCTATGATGGTCTTGGCAAGCGACCCCAGGCGGATGCGCGCCGTGACGTTCTTGGTGATGGTGTCCGTGTTCCTGAGCACGCCCAGATCGACGGTGATGCTCGAGAGACCCTCGCCCGAATAGGACTGTCTCACGATGTCCAGGCCCGTAAGGCTCAGCACGTGCATGACACGCGACTGGATGACGATGGGCACCGTCACGTACGCATGCCCGTCAGACTCCACCCGAAGCGTGGCGTTCTTGCTCACGGGGTTCATCGGTGGAAACGCGGCACTCGTGAAGTGGGGCTGCAGAGGTAGGCCCGATGTGGCCTTGTTCACCCAGATGTTCGCAGAGACCGTGTAGGTACCGGCAGCCAGGTGCCCGTTGCTCGTCCTGATGGCGTCCCCGCTGTCCTTAGGGGATATGCCCCCGCCGCTGCCCTTCCCTGAGTTCGGGACTGGGATCGGGTTACTTGGGTTGTTCGGGCTGGGGTTCGGGTTGCTTGGGTTGTTCGGACTCGGGGTCGGGTTATTCGGGTTGTTCGGATTAGGGGTCGGGCTATTCGGGTTGTTTGGCTTGTTCGGATTATCCGGCCCCGGCTTCGGGTCGGGCCTGGGCGCGTCGCCCTTGGCGAACGCGGGCAGCTCGGTGCTGTCGGAGTCCCTGCGCAGGCTCGAGTAGTCAACCGTGAGCCTCAGGGCGACGTCGCCCGAGGGCCTGAGCTCCCTGTCGAGGGGGACGGCGTAGAGCACGCTGCCCCTGAAGGCGAACTCGGCCGTGCCCGAGGCGGGCCCGAGCGGCAGGCGCGCCGACATCATGTGGATGCGGTCCGGGCGCCTGTTGTAGGAGCCGCTCCAGTCGCCGCCGGCGGCCGTGGGCCTCACGCGCTCGGTGCGCACGTCCGCGAGCCCCTCGCAGGTCCCCAGCTCCTGGGTGGTGAAGATGGGGTTCCTGACGGGCAGGACGAGCGTCCTGGCGCCGTCGGCGGAGACGACGAGGCGCGCGTTCATCGAGAGCGGCGAGGAGGGTATCTCGTTCCTCACCTCGGCCGGGTCGTTCTCGTCGATGGTGGGGCCGAAGGGGTTGTTGGGGCTGTTCGCGTAGACGGTGAGCCCCGAGATCACCGGGTTGTACTGCCCGGGCATCGCCAGGTTGGCCGTCAGCGCGTAGGTGCCGGGGGCGAGCTCTCCGGGCCTGGGCGCGGGGCCCGGGTCGGGCCTGGGCGTGTCGCGCGGCAGGACCGTGAGCGTGCCGGCCACGTAGGAGAACGCGTAGTTGTCCGCCGCCCCGCCCGCGGGCGCCAGCTCGTAGGAGCCCGCCCTCAAAGGCGAGGGGGCGGCCACCGTGGGGGCCACGTAGCCGGCCGCCGTCCGGGCGCCCTCGCCGCCCACGAAGCCGGAGACGGACACCCTCAGGGCGGGGGTCCCGCCCTCGGCGACCTCCTCGCCGGCGTAGGCGGCCGTGAGGGGCGCCCTGGCGATGGACCAGCGGTACGCCCTGGGCGCGACGGAGCCGTCGGCCCAGGCGTAGCCGTCCCTCGGCGTGGCCGTGGCCTCGTAGTCGCCCGCCGCGACGGCCGCGCCGCCGGAGACGTCGTACCCCTCGCCCGCGGGGACGCCGACCTGCTCGCGGCCGCTGTAGACGAGCCCGCGGGCGACGGAGGGCTCGGCCGCCGAGCGCGGCCCCGGCTTCGGGTCGGGCCTGGGCGCGTCGCCCTTGGCGAACGCGGGCAGCTCGGTGCTGTCGGAGTCCCTGCGCAGGCTCGAGTAGTCAACCGTGAGCCTCAGCGCGACGTCGCCCGAGGGCCTGAGCTCCCTGTCGAGGGGGACGGCGTAGAGCACGCTGCCCCTGAAGGCGAACTCGGCCGTGCCCGAGGCGGGCCCGAGCGGCAGGCGCGCCGACATCATGTGGATGCGGTCCGGGCGCCTGTTGTAGGAGCCGCTCCAGTCGCCGCCGGCGGCCGTGGGCCTCACGCGCTCGGTGCGCACGTCCGCGAGCCCCTCGCAGGTCCCCAGCTCCTGGGTGGTGAAGATGGGGTTCCTGACGGGCAGGACGAGCGTCCTGGCGCCGTCGGCGGAGACGACGAGGCGCGCGTTCATCGAGAGCGGCGAGGAGGGTATCTCGTTCCTCACCTCGGCCGGGTCGTTCTCGTCGATGGTGGGGCCGAAGGGGTTGTTGGGGCTGTTCGCGTAGACGGTGAGCCCCGAGATCACCGGGTTGTACTGCCCGGGCATCGCCAGGTTGGCCGTCAGCGCGTAGGTGCCGGGGGCGAGCTCTCCGGGCCTGGGCGCGGGGCCCGGGTCGGGCCTGGGCGTGTCGCGCGGCAGGACCGTGAGCGTGCCGGCCACGTAGGAGAACGCGTAGTTGTCCGCCGCCCCGCCCGCGGGCGCCAGCTCGTAGGAGCCCGCCCTCAAAGGCGAGGGGGCGGCCACCGTGGGGGCCACGTAGCCGGCCGCCGTCCGGGCGCCCTCGCCGCCCACGAAGCCGGAGACGGACACCCTCAGGGCGGGGGTCCCGCCCTCGGCGACCTCCTCGCCGGCGTAGGCGGCCGTGAGGGGCGCCCTGGCGATGGACCAGCGGTACGCCCTGGGCGCGACGGAGCCGTCGGCCCAGGCGTAGCCGTCCCTCGGCGTGGCCGTGGCCTCGTAGTCGCCCGCCGCGACGGCCGCGCCGCCGGAGACGTCGTACCCCTCGCCCGCGGGGACGCCGACCTGCTCGCGGCCGCTGTAGACGAGCCCGCGGGCGACGGAGGGCTCGGCAATTTTCTGAGTCGAAGGCTCAACCACCATCAGATATGCGATCTGTGTTTCGGCCGTCTGCGGTGCGCCGGTATAATCACCTACGCCCGCAGCAGCATGAAAGAGCATCGAACTCAGCCCCGGTATCTGCGCGTCAGAATCGTTGAGCGATACCTTGGCGTATCCATCGGTTATTTGTGCGCTAAGTTTCTTAACACCTGTCGCTCCCGCACCAACCGTCCCATAGACGGCGTACACGGAGGCATTACCGCTAGCTACAGGCACAATCGCTGAAAGTGGATTGATACCAGCAGTGAAAGTGTAGCCAAGAGAAAGGGAATCAAACAGGTTATTGGGCACACCCGAGCCATCCATGGAATAGGAGATACCCATGGCGTAGGCACCCGCAATGGTCCAACCTCCGCTGCCGGATTCCTTCGCGGCAGAAAGCGCCTTCTCACCGAATGAACTAGGCGCCTGCGAAGACGAAACCCCGCTCGCGTCCATGTAGCTAGCGTACCATTCAAGAGCCTCAAGGCCCTTCCCTGGACCGTAAGCGGATTCGAAGAGCGTATCTTCCACGCTCGCATCGGTAGAATAGGTCATCGAGGCACCA
Organism: Olsenella sp. oral taxon 807; assembly: GCF_001189515.2. NCBI lineage: Bacteria > Bacillati > Actinomycetota > Coriobacteriia > Coriobacteriales > Atopobiaceae > Olsenella > Olsenella sp. oral taxon 807. The sequence goes on along the minus strand of NZ_CP012069.2, from coordinate 1,035,627 downwards.
GTCGATGCATCTCGCACTGTATGAGACCACGAGAACTTCGCTACACCTTGAGAATCGACCACTACAAAACTACCGAGCTGCGATGGCTTGAATGAGATCTTGCCTGAAGACATGCGGGACTCAACGGCACTCAGCGATGCTGCCCTGAAGGAATAGACAGCAGCGTTTGGCCGTGCAGCTGGAATTGAGACCTCCGCAGACGTCTTGTCATCAAGGCTGATAGGCTTTCCATCTGCGATAAGCAAAACCCTGTAGAGAGAAAAGCCAGGTGCGGAGGCATACAGTTGCGTCAACGCCTGCTTGACACCGTCGTGCTCCATACCAGACTCGATCTTCTCGACCTGAAGAGACGCCTTTTCCAACTGAGGAATTACACTGGTACCTTTTTCAGCTGAAACCGTGACACTCACACCCGTCGCATTGTCGGTGAAGGTCTTTAAGTAATCACCCTCCACCTGCTTCTGCGCATGACTTATATCGACGGACAAGTCAAGGGATTTTATCTGCGGATACTTGTTATTCGGGAAGAACGTACGAAGGGTAGTCGCATACACCTTCCAGTTGTCGAAGTGATAGCTGCCACTCCAGTCATTTAACCTGAGGGTCATATGTGCGATGCGCGAGGTGATCCCATCGGCAGCAACGGCCTTGTTATATTCCTCGTCATCACCTTTCTGCTCAATGGGAACCCTGTCTGTGGCCTCAACGGTCACTCCCTTGCTACTCTCCGCATTCTGCACGGTGAAGACGGGATTGACCAGGTTGAGAGAGAGCATGCGCGATCCATCGGCACCCACCGTCAATGTAGCGTTATTGGACACGGGAGTGTTCGGAATGCCACCCTTACCGCCAATGCCTTCGGGATTGAAGGGATTCGTCGTATAGCCCGGAAACCCCAGTGGGGTCATCATCGAGATGTTGGCCGTTACCGTGTAGGTGCCCGGCTCGAGGACGCGGGGCTCGGACATGAGTTGAGCATGCCCGAAGGTTCCTGGGTTCCACGCATCAGACGTCTGGCTGGTGATGCCCAACGACTCGGGGGCATGGCTCCCGATGAGCCCCTCGTAGGGGAAACCAGCATTGACGGCATCGGCCGAGGGCTGCGCCGCGATCGTCTTGGATGCATCCTCCGGGCAGGGTGCGACCGTCTCGTACTCCTTGACGCCCTGCGCCTCGGCAATCTTCCAATCGAGTGAGCGAGCATCCGTCGTTCCATCGAGCCACGTGAGACCGTTCTTGGGCTTAAGGGTGAGCGAGTAGTCTCCCGCATTGGTGGCAGTAGCCGCACCGGAGATAACATCGCACTTGTCCGTCTCGAACGTCACACCCTGCTGTTCGTGACCGTTATACGTGAGATCCTGTGCGACCGTCGGGTCGGAGACGTACTTCTGAGAGGCGGGCACGTTCGAAAGATCAACCGTTAGGTCAAGGTCAGCATGCCAGTTCTGGTTGAGGATGGTGGGATACTCACTGCACCTCTGAATGGTGTACCCATCGCTGCCGTCGGTGGTCTTGCCACTATCAGACAGCCTGAAGGTGATAGAGTCGACACGACTCGTATGGCCCACGATCGTCACCTTGCCCGAGGCATCACGCGGGCCGTACTCACCGGCGCGCGTATGCGCACTCACAAGCTCGGCGCCCTGTCCGCTACCGATGCCCTGCAAGGTGAACACGGGATTGCGGATGGGAACCGTCAGCGTCAGAGAGTCGTCCTCACCCACCGTGAGCGTCGCGTTCTTCTCCACATGGAAGGTTGGCACGCCGCCCGTGACCGCGCCAGGGTCCCCGTTGTCCGGCTCGACGATGCCGAGCGGGTTTTCCGGGTTCGTCATGTACGTTTGGATGGCACCGTTAAACGGGTTCCTTGAGGCGGGGATGAACAGGTTGGCCGTCACGGTATACGTACCGGGAGCGTACTTGCCCACCTCTACCTTCGTATGGGGGTTGTTCGCATCATGAGGAGCCGACGACAAGGCTGCAGAGAGCAGATCAGTTCCCTCGACAACAGAGCGCTCGAGCGCGTCGGCGTAAGACTCCTCTGGGACTGACTCCCCTAATGGGTCATTCGTTGCGCCATCGCGTGAACTGCTGGATGTTCCCACTGAGCCATCCTCTGCCGCGCCGGCCCACCATGCAGAGCCAGCCCCCTGGCCCCACGCCTCATCAGGCTTTGAGGGATCAGCAGGTGCCGAAGGGGAGACGACCCCAACCGTCTCCCCCTGAGGAAAGCTCTCCTCTGACGAGGGTTGTCCTTGCGCTACGCCGACTGCGCCATCCAGACCCCTCGATGCAACCGCAGCCAACGCCGGTGTGGGAACCATAGAGACCACTAAAGTTGCAGTCAAAAAGACTGCAAGGAAGCTGCGTAAGAACCTATCCCTTGTCAGAACGCCCATATCACACCTTCGTCAGCATGGAGAAGCTAATTCTCCTTTGTATTGAGACTATTCAAGCGCCAATTAACCTAGACTGACTTTGCGCTGTTAAAGTTAACAATTAGGTGCAGATCCCAGTGCTTATCACCTTTGTACAGTGGGAAAGTCGCGTATTCCGCGCAAGGTGTGAAATCGGCAATAGAATTACCACCACTAAAATTAGTCACATCGAATGTAATGGAAGAGATACGCTCTTTATATGGAGTAGACCATGGCCAAGGGGCCCTCCATGTAGTCATTGACTTATCAATGACTTTCACTGAGTTATTTGTTGATGTCGTCGCAATCGAGAGTACCCCAAATGTATTGTTGACGATTGGAACTGTCAGCAATTTCTTACCTGATTCGGTCACCTGAAGTTTGGCATTATCCGATACGGGAGAAGTCGGCTTGTGGAACGGTGGATTTCCACTATTTGTCACATACGCATACTTCCCGATCGGCGTATCCTTTTTATCCACATACAGGTTTGCAGTTATTGTATACGTACCAGCTGACGTTGCGGTGGCCGCGTAGGCCTTCTGTGGCGCGGTCCCCAGCGCCTCACCTGCGCCCGGTAGGCTCAGTCCCGCCGATACGGCAACTATGGCAAGCGTCACCCCCACCGCACCCTTCAGGAAGTCACGGCGGGACAGATTCGTCGGCTCATCCATGTTCGCTGACGTGTTCAGTCTTGTTTGCTCGCTCATGCAAATCTCCCTTCAAGATGGGACTGGTTCTCTAATAGCTCCGGGCAATGGAAATGGCTCGTGACGTACGGTTAGGCCCTCTCGCTCCCTTCTCGATAGAAATGATCGCTACACCATCACTGCCGTGGCAAAGCCGACCCTTAGGGTCATCGAGCGTGATCGTTAGATAACCCTAACAAACTCAATGCCCTACTATTACTATAGGGATAGGAGCATTAATGTTGTAAAACCAACGTGTCAATAATTCTTCTCAACTCTGTATATAGTTTTAACGTGAGGTACTCTCGAGCAGTAGGCGCGCTGTCCCTCTGGACCTCCCACGGTTCCTGGTCTGTGTCTCACGACCTGACCAATGCCTCGACAGGACGCCTACCGATCGCACCGCAACCCCCTCACCTGGAATCTGCTCGACTGCGAAGCCTATCACCTGAATTCCCCCACTATCGGACCAATCACGCCCCACTTTGAATGGGAACAAGGTGACGAGGCCATCGGGTGAGCAAATCCAAGGTGACGGGGCCTTCGCGCGATGGACGGCCTTCTCGTCCTTCGTATAACCCTGAGTTCCCAGGCTCATCGAGGATTTGTGTGGGTTGCTGCCTTGGCGAAGATGCCAGCCTAACGGCGGCGCCACTCGCGCAGAGCCTGTCTTCCCGACCAAGCGAGAGGGGCCAGCGAGGGGGCGCCGCCGGCACGCCATGGTGGTTGAGGTGCTCGTGCCACCCGACGTAATTCGCATCGTAAAGCTCGCGTCGCAACAGTGTACACAAATGCCCCAAAACAGCGCCGAGAGGCCAGTTTCGCCGATCTGTGTACACTCTTGCGTTGCCTCACCTGTCCACAACGGCGCAACAGTGTACACAAGTGCCCCAAAACGGCGCCGAGAGGCCAGTTTCGCCGATCCGTGTACACTCCTGCGTCGCCGCCTGGCGGTGACACCCACCACGGCGCCAGGGCAGTAACGCAACCACCCACACGAACTCACGAAGCCCCAGTTCCCGGCACCTCCTTAGCCCACAACTGGCAGCCTGATGGTGTCCCGGCCTGGCCCAGGGTGCGCCATCAGCGAGGCCCTCTGCCCAGACTGCGCTTTTCCGTGCAGTCAGGCCCCAGGCCGACGCCTGCGGACCCTGGCGCAACCCCCCCGCAGCCTGGCGGGGGGTTGCTCGAGCGCATTTGCCCAGTTGAGCCACTTTCCATAGTGCCCCGCAGGCTGGCGGGGGGGTTGCGCCCCGCGCCTCCCGGGCGGTGACGTAACGGAAAAGCGCACTCTGGGGGTACCCCCTCACGGAAAAGCGCATTCTGTGCGACATGGGAGCCGCAGACTGCGCCTCTCCGTGAGGCGTCGGGCCGGGATGCGCCTCTCCGTGAGGCCGCACGCGCAGCCCTCCCTCGCGGCCCATGGGTCTTCGCAGCCGGGCACAGGTCCTCAGGGCAGGCAACGGCTCAGGCCTGTGTCCAGCGGGCTAAGGAAGCGCTGGGAAGTCAGGGTAATGGGTCCCTTCCCGCCCTACGTCAGGTCGCAAAAGTGGAACTGGCTTCTGCCCTCGGCGTAGTCCCCCACGATCTGACCATGGCCGCGCAGCTGGTACTTGTAGGTCACGAGCCCATCGAGGCCCACCGGACCCCTCGCGTGGAGCTTTCCTGTCGATATGCCCACCTCTGCGCCAAAGCCGTAGCGAAAGCCATCCGCAAAGCGCGTCGACACGTTCTGGTAGACGCCCGCCGAGTCAACGAGCCGCATGAACCTCTCGGCCGCCGCCGCATCCTCGGTGAGGATGGCGTCGGTGTGGTGCGAGCCGTAGCGGTTGATGTGGTCGATGGCCTCGTCGAGGGAGTCCACCACCCGGACAAAGATCGTGGGCGAGAGGTACTCCGCACCCCAGTCTTCTTGGGTCGCGCTCTTGCAATCAATGAGGGCACGCACCCGCTCGTCACCCCTGATCTCGACGCCTGCCGCAGCGTAGGCGCCTGCCAGCAAGGGCAGAAAGTCCCCCGCAACGTCCCTGTGCACGAGCAGCGCCTCGACGGCGTTGCAGGCGGCCGTATACTGGCACTTTGCGTCCACACAGATGGATATGGCAGACGGCAGGTCGGCCGACACGTCCACGTAGATATGACAGACGCCGTCAGAGTGGCCCATCACAGGAATCTTAGTGTTGTCCATGATGTGGCGCACGAAGGCGTTCGACCCACGGGGAATCAGCAGGTCGACGAGGCCAAAGCAGCCGAGCAGCTCGTCTATCTGGGCGTGGGACTCCGCAAGCGCGAGGCAGGTACTAGGAAGGCCTGCCGCGACGGCGGCCTCGTGCACGAGCGAGAAGATCGTCCTGTTCGACTCCGCCGTCTCGGAGCCACCCTTGAGCATGGCCATGTTGCCGCTCTTGAGGCAGAGGGCCGAGATCTGCACGAGCGCGTCTGGACGCGCCTCAAAGATGACGCCGATGACACCAATGGGGCAGCTCACGCGCGTGAGCTCAAGCCCCTCGTCGAGCTCGCGGCGCAGCAGCACGCGGCCCACCGGGTCTTCCAGCCCAAGCAGGCTATCTATGCCCGCGCAGACGTCTTTGAGCTTGTGCTCGTCGAAGAGGAGACGCTTGACCACCGCAGGGGCGGCGCCGTCCCTCTTGGCCCGCGCCAGGTCCTCCGTGTTGGCAGAGAAGATGTCGTCTTGGTGCGAGAGCAGCGCCTCCTTGACGCGAACGAGAGCGGCGTCTCTTTGCGAGAGGGGCGTCGAGGCCATCGCGGGACTCTCGATCCTCATCCTCTGCACCGTGTCACGGATGGTGGTGTTGCTGCTGCCTGTGCCTCCTGCCATGGGTGCCTCCTCGTCTCCCCTTTGCACCAACGTCCATAGTCTGGCGCAGAAGGTCTTTGTCGGCTCCGCCCCAATGAAAGATTTATCGCTCTTGCAAACGAAGGCGCGACATCTGCGCACACGCGCCGGCTCCCGCACACGCACCACTCGCCGCAGGGCCAAGCTCGCTCGGTACGCAGCCCCCAAAAGATGCCACGCGAGGCCTCCGGACGAGGCCCTCTCTCCCAGAGAAATCGTACAATGGAACCGTCTTGACTCGCCCGACGAACGCGCCAAGGCACAGGTCGGACACGAGGCGAACATGCGCCGCACACCCACGCCCCCTGCGGGGCGATCGCCAGGAAAGGAGACCATCATGAGCAGGGTCAGCTACGACATCTTGCAGCCAGGCGCACTGAGCGACGAGGAGCGAGAGACGCTTCGCCGCCACTACCTGGTCTACGCCAAGGCAGAGCTTGGGCAGGGTCGCAAGTTGAGAGCCGACCTCGACCACATCTATGCCACGGTGGACGAGCTGGCGTCCTCGGGCAAGCTCGATCGCCTGGTCAGCACCATGCACACGAGCGCTCACGTAGTCCTCTTCTCGACCGAGGCGTCACGGATCTCGCTCGAGGAGTTCCAGCTGGCCATGCTCTCCGAGGGAAGGCCCGTGCGCATGGTGGGCGAGGACTCATCGGACATCAACGGCATCGGCGCGCTCAGCGAAGGCGACCTGCTCATCGTCGTGACCACCTCGAACGGCTTCGCCCATCGCCAGCGCGCGAACATCTGCAGAAGCGAGGCGCACAAGGTGATCATAACCGCACACGACGATCCCGAGCTTCACGCGGAGTTCGACGAGGTTCTCTCCATCGGCGAGGGGGCCAGTGAGGGCAGCCCCCTGCACCGCATCTATGCGACCTTTGGCGTGACGTACTTCTTCGACCGCCTGTTCACGCTCTACGCGAACATCTACGACCCAGAGTTGTAAACAACCCAGGGCTGTAGGCCCGAGCTCCCTTGCCAAGTCGGTGAGGAACCGAGGGTATGGGTTCGAGGGAGACCGCGCCTGTCGTCACTGCCACGCCGAGAAGTGCGTGCGCAAGGGAAGCCTATCCACGCTTGGCACGCTCGAGCGCATCGTCGGCGCTGGCCTGAGCCGCACGCGCCTCCTCGAGGGCGGCCTCACAGTCCTTGACACGCCGGCTGGCAGCCTCGCGCTGGGCGACGGCCTCCTGAGCTGCTGCCCTGGCCTCACCGGCGATCCACTCGGCATCGGCCAACCCCTTTGCGGCGGCGTCGGCCTGGGCCTGGGCGGCCTCGCCCTTCTGGATGGCCTCGCTCAGGAGCGCGGCGATGCGGTCCCGCTCGGCCCAGGCGTCTGCCGCAAGCCGGGCGAGCTTGGCAGAGCTATCCCGCTGCTCCCTGATGTGCGCCTCCTCGTCCCTCTGACGCCCCTCGCTCTCCTTGACGGCCGTCTTCGCGAGGCTGAGCGCGTTCTTGGCATCGGCAAGCTCCTGCTCGCGCTGATCCGTGACCTCCTTGGCACGGCTCGCCTCCCCCTGCGCGCGAGCGACCAGCGCATCCTGTATGCGCCTTTTGAGTCCGCCTTCGACCAGGAGGCAGGGCAGAAACTGCCTGAGCTCCTCGTGCCACCAGTACCAATCATGCGAGACGTCAAAGCCCCAGTACTCGAACGTCGCGGGAACGTCCCTCTCGGCCATGGCAGCGTCGAGCTGTCGTTGGGTGTCCGCGCCAGTCTCGCTGCCATGCTGGCCACAGACAAAGGCAAGCTGACGCTCGCGCAGGAGCGTGGCCTCCGCCTTGCGCGACGTGAGGTCAGCGAGCAGGTCAAAGGGTGAGAAGGCGCGCCACGGCTCGTCGAGGTCACCCTCGATGAGCTGGTGCACGTCATAGGTACCAGAGAGCGCGAGCAGCCCCGAGTAGTCCTTGGGCCTCCTGAGCATGGCGATCGTGGCATTGAGGGCCCCCATGCCCGCCCCAAGGACCAGCGGAGGCTCCTTGGAGCCACTGGCCTTCTTGATGAACGTGGCAAGCTCCCCCTCGACGAAGGCAAAGAAGCCCTCGAGGTTCTCCAGGCGGTACTCGCGCAGCGCCCCGTGGGCATGCCAGCTCTCGCTGTCGGAGGTGTCCACGCAGAAGAGTTGGACCTTGCCGGCATCGACGAGATCGGCCACAGCGTCGACCATGCCGTTGTTCTCCCAGCTCAGGCATGACGAGTCACCTTCGGGAAACGCGATGGCCGGTCTGCCCGTGCTGCCATAGACGACAAGATCGAAGTCCTTGTTGGCCTTGTCGCCGTGAAGGGTGTAGTTCTTGACTTCCATGCTGTCCTCCTAGATAGGCGCCTGCCATGCTCGCGCCGCCCGAGCACCTCGGCGGCTGTGGTCTGTCCCCATTGTATGCAAGCTGGGGTGCGGTGCACGCCAAAGTCCGCCAGAGTGCCGGGTAAATCGGCAGCAGGCGCCTGCAAACGGGCGCGGTAAGGGCAGCAGGCGCCTGCGGGTGGATACGCGACTGCGGCACGCGAAGGGCTAGACCAGCTTGCCCTGGCAGTGGTCGATGATGTGCTGCACCATCTGGGCGGTCCAGCCGGTAAAGTCATGCCTGCGCTCCACAAACTCGCCGTCCACCAGCTCATCGAAGGAGACCTTCACCTTGGTGTAGCGCGTGACCGTGGAGTTCTCCTCATGGCTCAGGCAGGTCTCCTCTCCCCGCTTCGCACCAAGCCCCATCATGAGGTGCGGGTTGTAGAGCACGTGGGGTCGCTTCTCCTCGTCCTTCTTGTCCTTGTCCAGATAGACGCCTATCTGCTTGGTGATGCCGATCTGGTTTGCCGCCAGACAGGCACCGTCCTCTATGGACGCCAGCGTGTCGATGAGGTCCTGCGCGATGGGGGCGTCCTCGGGCGTTGCCCTCTCGCAGCGGGCCGAGAGAATCTCCTTGTCCTTGACCAGTTCTTTGATCACGGCTTCTCCTCATATATCGTCTCTGCCACTTCTCGCGCAGTGGCCGCGCTCGTCTCCCCGTCCTCTGCGACGACAGCGCCTACATGGCGGAGGACCTCAGCAGTGTAGTACAAGCATGGGTCCTGCGCCATCACATGTGTGTTTTGCACCACCGCATGTGGGTCCCGTGCCATCGCACGCCTTGCAGACCCACTCGACCGCAGGGATGGGACGCCCCCAAGAAGCTGCGCGAGCGGTGGTGCCACCCGCTGACCCGTCCTCTCGCGCGATGTGAGAGGGCGTCGCTTGAGGCCTCAGCCCTCCCGCCTCAGGTGCCTGTACAGGATCTGGGGTACGCGGCGAAGAATGCGCGAGGTTGCGGGCGCCGGGCCCACGAGGCCCGACCGTGCCACTCGATGGCGCCGAGTGCGCGATGGACGTGCCACTCGACAGCGCCGAGTGGCACCACATTTCTTGACAACTGCGCATATGTCGGCTTTCGTGCCACTCGATGGCGCCGAGTGCGCGGTCCGCGTGCCACTCGGCAGCATCGAGTGGCACGCCCCAGAGGCCGTCAGGGAGGAGGGGCGGCCCCGGACGGCAGCACGGTGGCCATGGGCCACCCTTAAGCCCTGGCCAAATCGCCCATCCCGGCAGGCCTAGGAAAGCGATGATAAAGTCGCCGATCCCGTCCCTTCGGGACCAGCATGGGTGATTTTTGACGTGAGGAGGGCTCCAACGCCCCCAAGCGGGCTACGCCGGTCTCCGGGGGCCATGCCGCAGCCTCCCAGACCATGGCGGGACGGCCAGCGGTAGGCTATGCCGCGGCCGGCGCCCCACCCTCCGCCCTCCGTCGCCGCTCCTCGAGCCTCTCGCGTTGCAGGGCTATCCTCTCCGCCGACAGCGCGAGGGGCGGCCCGCAGAGCCGCCGTCCCCGCCTCGCGATCATGCAGCCGGCTGCGGCGACGGCGGCGAAGGCCTGGTTGGACACCTTGGCGAGCCCCTTATAGCGCGTCTTCCGCAGCCCGAATATGTCCTTGACCCAGTGGAAGACGTGCTCGACGACACTGCGGGCGGCCGACTTGGCGGCCTCTGCGACCAGGTCGTCCTCGCCGACCTGCGAGCGCCTCTTGGCGACGATCCACTCGACGCCGGAGAGGGAGGGGTCGCCGGCGACCTCCGGCCTCCTCCCGACGCCGACGTAGCCGGCGTCGGCCCAGACGCGCTCGTCACCCTCGCGCACGAGGTCGGGGACCTGGTCGAGGTCGTGGACGTTCGCGGCGTCCATGCGCACCGAGTGCGGCACGCCCGTCTCGGCGTCCACGCCCACCCCGAGCTTGTACCCGAAGTGCCAGTTCTGCCCCTTCTTGGCCTGGTGGGCGTCGGGATCCCGCGCGCCGTCGGCGTTCCTCGTCGACGACGGGCTCTCGATGAAGGTGGCGTCCACGATGGTGCCCCGGCTCACGGCGAGCCCTCCGTCCGCGGCGGACCCGAAGGCCGAGGAGACCATGGCCTCGCCGACCCCGCAGCGCTCGAGCAGGTGGCGAAACTTGCACAGGGTCGTGGCGTCGGGGACCTCGAAGGGCGCCACGCCGACGAAGGAGCGCATCGTCGCGGAGTCCCAGACCTGGTCCTCGCACTCGCGGTCGGAGAGGCCGAAGCAGACCTGCACCATGTACATGCGCAGCAGCACGAGGTCGTCGACCCTCGGCCTGCCCATCGCGGGGCCGGCCCCCCTCGCCCCGGCGTCGGCCCCGCGGGCCTCCCTCACGAGGGCGAGCCAGGCGTCCCAGGGGCAGGACTTGGAGAGGCGGTCGAGGAACCGGGAGCGCCTGGTCTCGCGCTTCCGTCCCATGCCCATCTCGACGTCAGAGAATGTGAGCTGTGCCATGCGGATACCCCCAACCTAGTCGCCAACGACCTCGAATTATATCATATCCGCAGGTAGGAGGTATGGATGGACAGCGATCCGCCCCTGTCCCGGGCTTCTCGGCGGGACTTTATCATCGCTTTCCTAGGCCTTGATCCTCCAGTAGCCCCGCGTGCCACCGACACGCTCTAGAATACCAGCCCCCTTCAGATTACCCTGGACGCGTTGGATCTGCCTGCGGGTCATACCGAGCTCCTTTCCAAGGGCGACCGCACTCGCCCGTGGGTTGGCCCTCAGCGCATCCAGGACCCGTGCCCCTGCGTCCGAAAGCGGCCCTCCTGCGCCCCCGGTGCCACCGCCAGCATTGGCACCGCTATCGGCACCATTGGCACCATTGGCACCGACCACAGCGCCCGCATTGGCACCGTCGGCACCGATGACACTCTGGCCGCTCGGAGGCTTGACCGCCGTGACGAGGGGCGCACCCTCGCCGCCCATGCCGGGAAGATGGAACCCCACCAGGCCACTTGTCTCGATCTGGAGCGTGAGACGCACGCGATCCGGCTCGTAGAGCTCCTCGAGCAGCGGCTCGGGCTTGCCCGCGCTTCGAGCCCCCTCGCGCAGCACGTCGAAACCGCTACCAGCGCGCTCACCGATATTTATGAGGCTGAACATGAACAGCATGGTCTCGTTGCGCGGGTCAGAGACTCCGCCTGCCTCCACCTCGTCGAGGGCGATGCGGAGCGTACCGGGGTTCGAGGCGATGACACGGTCGGGCTTTCGCACGAGCACCACCCCCGTACGTCCGCTGTAGTCAGCGTGGACGAGCGCGTTCGTGAGGGCCTCGCGCACGGCACGATGCTGCGGTGTGTCATCGATGCGACGCATGTCCGGCCCCAGGCGAAACGGCACCGGAAGACCTTCCGTGAGCATCCTGCTCGCCCTGCCCCAGAAGTCGAGGACGTTGCCCGACCAGTCGCCGCTATCTGACACGAGACGATTGTTCCATCGATTGTTGTCGGCAAGCTCCTGGCGGCAGTCCAGCAGATAACGGGGAAACTCACTCACGATACGCCACGCCTCGCCAAACATGAGCAGGCCGGCGCGCGTGGGATGGAGCGCATGGTCGTCGCCTGAACGTGCGATGGCACCGATCCTCGTGAGGAACGCCTCGTCTGACAGGCCCGTCCACGGGTGCCCGGGACGTGTCGAGCGAAACAGGTTGCGATATCCCCGCATCGTCTCGCTATGCAGGTCATCGAGGGAAAACGCGTCAAGCACCGTCCTGTCAACCGATTCCGGCGCGCTGTCGCGCACCATGGAGCGATAGGTCTCCTCCGCCACGTGGTAGTCGCCCTCGCCGCTGCGACGATAGGTACCCGTCCTGGGGTTGTTTCCCACGTACACCGGGCGCATGCGGCGATCGGCGCGGGGCACGTGGACGAGGACGACCTCGCGCCCCTCCCAGTCCTCGACGGTCACGTCTGAGTCCACGAGAATGTTGGCACTCGCACGTTGGGAATTATTCAGCCCATCCCAGAGATCCTTTAGCAGCGATCCGACATCACCGATGCCCGATGGGACAGGTAGGCCATCGGTACCTTCGACGGCCCCAAGGACCACGATGCCGCCATCGGTGTTGGCAAATGAGGAGTAGGTCTCCCAGAAGCTATGGGGCAGGCCGCCTTCCGCCCTCTTGAACTCGAGGCGATTGCCCTCGCGATGACCCTTTAGGCTATCGACGCTGAGCATGGGCACCTCCCGCCACCAGCACGTCGCGTCTAAATCGACTCCCTCTGCCAGGCAGCCGTCGGCATACCATGCCCCGCATCCCAGCCACAATGCCACAACATGACGTACCGAGAGGGGCGCATGACAGATGCCATGTGGCGAAAATGGCCCCTTGATCGCCTGGCTCATCTACAGAGACGCCAAGCTCCTCCAAACCATCCCCTCATAAGAGGAGCGCCAAAGGACACCCCGGCAGCCTTGAAGCGACGTCGCGCAACATTTCCTTTATACCACAATTCGACTCGACGATATAATAGCCAGCCCCAGGTTCCTCACGGCTCTGAAGGGCGCGAGAGGACTATACGCGAGCAAGAGGCACCTCTTCGCCGCGCTGTGCGAAGCACCCCCGCGTACCTGTCACGTCGCGTGCTACGCGAGCATGCGCTCGACCTCCTCGGGATCAAGCCCCAGCGACGCCGCTGCGGCGCGCGCGTCCACAAGACCGTCGCGCACGAGCCTACCGAGCGCCTCGGCCCTCCCCTCGGCTTTGCCCTTGATCCTTCCCTCGGCCCTGCCCATCTCGATCCCCTCGCGCCTTCCCACGGCGCGGATCTCCTCGACCACCCTGCTCATCGTCCCTCGCCCCTCCTTTGTGTGCCTGAGCCTGCGCTTCTCCCCGGACGTGGCCGGGAAGCGCGTCTCGTCGTACGCCTCTGCCTCCTCGAACGCCCCCATGAGCGCGGCGACGTCGCTGCCGTCCCTCGCCAGGGCACTCACGTAGACCTCTCGAAGGCCGCTCCCGGCGATCCCGCCGGTCTCTCTCACGACCCTGCCCAACATGATACGGCGAGCGGGCGGCTCCGAAGGGGTCGAACTCGCCGACGAGTATTACGCAGACGTCCGGGACGTCCCCGAGGCGCCCTCCGGCGACGTCCTGTCGGCTGTCACCAGGGAGGCGCAGTGGCGCGTCCGCCCCTGGTGGCCCCCGTGCCCCGAGCGCCGCGCCTCCACGCTCGCGAGCCCACCACCTGGGAGCTCGCAGGGGGCGTCAAGCACCGACGAGCGCCACGCAGGCTCGTGACGGCGACCTGCGGAGTGCTACCATCTCGAGACAGCAGAAAGATATAGTGGGATACAATTGCGTGCTCTCCAAGGCTCGTTCTTGGAGGATAGGTATACGCAACTCTCTGTTAGACCACCGTCGGCATGACGACGCCCCGCGTCTCCGCCACGATGTTGTCAGCGAGAAGACATGTCGAGGGGAGACGCGGGATGCCTGGCATGATACCGCGAGGGGCGAGGGGGCCGGGCGCACGGCGAGAGGAGGAGGCTCATAGGGCCTCTGCGCGCGCAGGTGCCCGACGGGCCCGGCAGGGCGGGTGGGGAGCCGGACGCGTGCCCCAGGTGCGGCGGGACGCACCTCGCGTGCGAGGGGCGCGACGGGGACGGGTCGCAGGGGCGGTCCCGCGGGTCCTGCGGCCGCGCCCCCTCGCGCAGGGCCATGGGCCCGCTCGGGTGCCCCCGAGCCCGAGGGGGACGTCCGGGCGAGCCGCGCCGGGCGCGCGTGCGCGGGCGGGACGCCCGGGGAGTGCGCGAGGGCCTGCGGGGTGTGCCCGGGCACGTCCCGGCTCGTGCGCACGGGGCCCAGCGAGGCCGTGGGCCGCGCCCTTGCGCCGCCCGGGAGGGGACGGCCGTCTCCCGCCAGGTCGACGGCACGCGCCCCGGCGAGTCGCCGGCCGGCAGGCGGCCCGGGTCGGCGGTGGTGTTGCCCCGGGAGCCGCGGCGCTCGGCTCGGGGCAGGCGCCCCGATGGAAGACCAATCGAGTCTGAGCAGCAGGTGCTCGAAGAGGTACATCTGCAGGACCTCCTGGGCGCGCAGACCGTTCTTCTTGGCGACGGCGCGCACCTTGCCGCGCAGGCTCGCATCGTTACTGATCCCGGCCATCCTCACATCACCTCCAGGTAGACCTGCAGCTCGTCCCTGACCCCGAGCGCTTCGCACATCTCAGCAAGCTTGGGAAGATCCTTGTCCGCTCGCTTGAAATATCCCGTCACCGAGTCGCGGACGAGCTGGGCGTTGGCCCCATCCCTCTTCCTCTGGCGGATGAGGTCGGCGATCGAGCGCTCAGCGTCGTAGCACCGGACCGTGTTGCCCACAGGCGTCTTCACGGTAGTCTCGCCGAGGGGGTAGAGCTCAGAGCTGACCCAGTGCATCCCGATTCCCGGGTAGGCGTTCTTCAGCCCCTTCGGGTTGTATCCCCTGGGGACCGTTACGTGCTGCTCGGAGGGCAGCCTGTCGGAAAGGCCCAGCAGGTACAAAGCGCTCGCGTGCGAGAACACGCACTTGCGCCAGCGGTAGCTGATTATCGCGAAATCATCCTCGAAAACATCCGGAGCGCAGTACACCCCGCGCGTGAGCCTGTCTATCGAGCCCGTCTCGAGGGCGTACGCTATCGCGCCGGCAGAGAAGCCTGCCGACTTCAGCTCGGACGACGTCGCGATGCCACCGAGGCCGTTGATCTGCTCAGATATGTCTACACCTGCCATTCGCAACCTCCAGTCAGACGTATAGACAACATATTAATCGATAAGATGTATGAACGTCTGAACGCCATGTAAAGATGGGATATCCGATTCCGCAACCTTCACATATCTCCGCGCCACCATTCGAACGCCGCATAGTCCTCGAGCCCGTCCCTCACTCCCTTGACGGGGGCGTCGAGGTTGAGGAAATCGGTTGCGAGGGCGCGCCCGTCCTTCTCGAGGTAGCGCTGCACGCCCCGGGCGCTCGTATGGCCCGAGATGCATTTGACGTAAGGCATGGCTAGATGGAGACGATCGCGTGGCTGGAGATCTCCCTCACGTCGTTCCGGAGCTCGATCACCGCGACGCACAGGTCGTCGAGGTTGCCGGAGGCTTTGCCAAACAGCACAACAACTTTCGAAGCGCATACTGGAAATGGCGTGCTAAGCAGCACATAGAAAGGAACCATTGATGAACAAGGGCATTGGGGGCATTATCGCCGACTATGGCAAAGACGACTCGTTTACCCGTATTGCGCCCACTGAGCGAATGCTCGAAAAAAACACAGGTACCCAAGGGACGACCAGGCTCCCCAGCTGTGATACACCCCAGAAGGTCCGGGCTCCCGCAAGCCATCGCGACTCGGTCTTGGGACATCACCAAAGAAGGCCACCTTCCCGGCCTCCGTGCAACCGAAGCCCGATGTGCTCATAGAGACCATCCTCGAAGAGCGCCTCGAGCTGAGCCCCAGCACGCGCCCCTTCGCGAGGAGCGCATAGGCGAGCCGCGCACCATCGACGGACAGACTCATGCCGTGCTCGTGACAGATCTTTGAGAGGGCCTCGAGCTCCATGAGCGAGTAGAGGGTGCCACACTCGGTGGGCTACGACAGGTAAGCCATCCCCAGCTGGACCATATGATCCCTGTTGGCGTCACGCTCCCATGCGAGCGCGCATATGTCAAGCTGCTCCGCAATGACCTTACCAAGACATGCAGCCAGCTCGATGACCTGATACCCGTCGCGCTCGATGACCCCCTCCTCGTGCATGCTCACATGCCCACTCGTCGGTGCGACAACCCCCTGCCGGAGCATGAGGGTGAAGCCGATGACGGTGGCGTTGGGCTGTGCGCGGCCAAGGACGAACACTCCACTTGACGGTATGTCACTCGTGAGCCCTCCCTCTCCCGTCACCATCCTCTCCTAAGTCGCTCGGCCCGAGCGGCCCCTCGCGAGGAGGAGATCCCTGCTCCCACAGCACGGCCTTTTTGCCCTCACCGACGACCACGACCTGGCGGAGCGGGCGGCCGGCGTCGATGCTGACCCTCCCGAGGGGGTTCACGGAGTACATCTGGCCCCCAGGAATGCTGACCCTCTTCGGAGGGTTTGTGAACGGCTCCAGCAGCGGACCCCCGTCGAAATAGCTCATGTAGAGCCTCAGGTAGAGGCAGTCGCCTTCCACCCTCCACGAGTAGTCGCTCACATAGCCGATTGTCATGGTCCACTCCGGGTTGAAGGAGACCACCCCATCCGACACGCGGACGTCACGGAAGTAGATGAATCCTGTTGGACTGGTCTCGCAGTGGAAGAGCGAGTTTGTGAACCACAGCGTGAAGGCGACGCCGAGCAGGCCGACGAGCGCCCTGCGCACCCTATGGCCGCTCCGAACGCATGGGCTTTCTGACCTCATGTCCCCCCCTCCCTGCCGCATATGGCATGCCGAGAGCCTCAGACTCGGCCATGGCCCCTTTGTGAGCAAGCCATCGTCAAACATGCTATTCCACACATCGGCGGCAAATGCCGAGCGGCTATGCGGAACGTCAGCGCCTGTCCCGCCACAAGCTTGCAGGCGATGGCATCTGCCCCTGCCTGCCCGGTGGCGGCTTGCACCACCACCCCTGGCGAGCAGCTCGGGGTGGCCATCGCTAATAACGAGCATAAAGCCAGAGATGCCCTTGCGACACGTCGCATCGTCCCCAGCATCTCTCTGCCCATGATCAATCCTTCTCACAGCTCAAAGGGCTCTTGATGTCCATGAGCATACGACAGATACAACATCATAACTACATTCCATACGTCACGCACAACTCGTTCGGACACCCGCTTCCCAGTGTCAATCAGGCGGCCAAGATGAAGGCTTCGTGAGTTCGTGTGGGTAGGTGGTCGCGTCACTGCCCTGGCGGCGTGGGCCTCAGATCCAAGAGCCCTGGCATCACAAGAGCCATAGGGCCGTCGATGTCGTGGGACCCATGACCCCACCCGGTCGCGCGAGCGGTCGTGGGGACGCAGGAGTGTACACAGATCGACGAAAACGGCCTCTCGGAGCCGTTTTGGGGCATTCGTGTACACTGTTGCGCCGTTGTGGACAGGTGAGGGAACGCAGGAGTGTACACAAATCGGCGAAAACGGCCCCTCGGTGCTGTTTTGGGGCATTCGTGTACACTGTTGCGCCGCGAGCCGCGTCGGTTGGCACGAGTGCCCCAACCACCATGACGTGCCGCCGGCGCCCCTTCGGTGGCCACCTCCCCCTTGGTCGGAAAAACAGGCTCTGCACGAGCGGAGTTGCCGCTAGGTTGGCGTCTTCGCCGAGGCAGCAACCCACACAAACCCCCGAGGAGCCCCAGAAGGCAATGGGACCCTCCCTTGGCAGGCAACAACGCGTCATCCCGATTACTTGGACGCCAAGAAATCAAAGGTATCATCGATGCTCACTACCAGACGGCAAGCCATCCCTGGTCTCAAGGCGTGCAAGCGGCCACCTGCCCATGAGACTATCGTCAGCGGGAAGGGAGCGTAGGACATGAACCTTGGAGCCGAATCAGAGCAAGTGGAGTTCAAGAGGTCCACGGGTGAGCATCGTGAAGCCATGGAGTCCATCGCATCGATCCTCAACAAGCACGGCAGCGGCGTGCTCTACTTTGGCGTACGAAACGACGGGGAGGTCATGGGCCAAGATGTCTCGGACAAGACGCTGCGTTCCATCAGCCAAGAGATTGGATCCAAGATCGAGCCAAGGATCACGCCACAGATACGCACGGAATGTGAGGACAGCGGCAAGACGTACATCCGCATCGACTTCGAGGGGGACGAAACGCCGTACGCCTGCGAGGGACGCTACCGCATCCGCCGTGCCGACGAGGATGTGCTCATGACACCTGCGCAAGTCAAGCGCATGTTTGCTGCGGCCATAGACAGGGAGGTGCCATGGGATACGCGCCTCTCGGATTGTCCTGTGTCCGATGTCAGCGCAGCGCTTCTCCATGCGTACATCGATGCGGGCATCAAGAAGAATCGCATTCCCACGACATATGCCGGGTCTTCTGATGCTGCCAACGTGCTTGAGCGCCTCGGACTCGCGCGCGATGGGCGCCTCACGAATGCCGCGACCGTGCTATTCTGCCGCTCACCCTCCCACAAACGTCTGACCATGGGGGTGCTCGCCGGTAACGATCGCGTCAACATCCTTGATCTTCAGCAGGAAGACGCCCCTGTGCTTGAGCTTATCGACAAGGCGGAGTACTACGTCAACTCCAATATCCGTCGCCGCATCGTGATTGACGGCAGCCCGACACGCGAGGAGATCCCTGAGATTCCACGTGAGGCCATCCGCGAGGCGGTCATCAATGCCTTCTGTCACCGCTTATCAGCATATGCTGATAACTTGTGTTATCGGAAGCCCCGCGTTATGAGAAGCCGCCAGGCAAGCCCGCAGGTCGCGGGCTTTTTTGATGCCCGACGGCTTCGCATAACTCAGTGGCCTAGAAGTTGTCCTTCAGCCACTTCACGAGGTCGTTCCTCTCCTCGGGCGTGTACCTCTCGCCCGTCGAGTGGGTGGCGCTGTGCTCCGTGAGGTACTTGCGCTTCAGCTCGGGGTTGGTCTTGGCATATATCTCGGTCGTCGTGACCGACGCGTGCCCCAGTATGTCGCGGATGTAGATCAGGTTCACCCCCGCCTCAAGCAGGTGCGTCGCACGCGAGTGCCGCATGGAATGGCACGTTATCCCCTTCCGCCCGATGCTCGGCATCGACGCGGCGGCGGCGGCCAGGCGCTTGCCGAGCACGTAGGACACGCCCTTCTGCGTGAGCGGTCTCCCGTACCGGTTGGCGAGCGGCGGCTCGTCTCCGCCCCCGATCCCGAACGCCCCCGCCTAGTCGCCGACGAGCTCGGCGAACGACTCGGTGACCGGCACGTTGCGCGCCTTGCCGCCCTTGCCGCGCGGCCCCGCGTAGGGCGCCGACTCGAGGCGCAGCTGGCGGGAAAGGCAGCCGCAGAGCTCGTCGACGCGCGCGGCGGTCTCGCAGGGGAAGGCGAGCATGGCCTTGTCCCGGAGGCCCCGGCGGTCCGACTCGTCGATCGAGGCGAGCGGCCCCCCGCCTCTGCGACGGTGAGGTACGCAATCGCCGGCCTGGGCGGCCTCTTCCTCGGGATGTCGAGGACTGCCGCGTACTGGCCGCACGGCTCGGGCTCGCGCGTGCGCACGAACGACAGGAACGGGCTCGCGGCAGCCTGGCGCTGGTTGCGGGTCGCGACCGAGTTGCCCCGGTCGGCCTCGAGGTGGTCGGGGAACGCCCCGACGGCCCCGGCGTCGATGTCGGCCAGCCCGAAGCGCCCGCCGCAGCGCCCCCGCGTGAACCCCATGGGCAGGACGATCGCGTCGCGGTAGGACGAGACCGTCTTGGCCGAGCAGCCCTTCCTCGCCGTCAGGTAGTCGCCCAGGAAGCGCTCGGCGTAGTACCCGAAGTCCCGCCTGCCCTCGCCCATGGCTCCCCCTCCCGTAGAAGTCCGGCAAGCCACCGGCCGCCGCGTCGGACACCTCGCGGTACGCCGGCTCGACGAGGCGCAGGCAGCGCTCCGTCTCGACGATGCCCTTGTGGCCGAGGTAGGCGCCGGGGAGGGGCGGCGCGGCGCGTATGTCGCGGCCTCCCTCCGCGATCTTCTCCAGCGCGCGGACGCAGAACGTGTGCCGGAGGTCGCGCGGGCGCTGGCGGCTGCCGTCGGCGCGGGGGACCACGCCCGCGGCATCGAGGCAGTCGTGCCAGAACGGGCAGGGCCACCCGCCCCGCGTGCCGGCCGCGCAGCAGGAAGGCGCCGGGGGCGGGGTCGCGGGGCATCGCGGCGTGCTCGGCCAGGACCTCCGCGGTCGACTCGGACATCGCGACCAGGCGCGACACGTCACTCTTCGAATGCCCGGCCGCGACCGCCCGGGCGCCGGGGTCGAAGTCGGACACGCGCAGGTTGCCGGCCTCCGAGCGGCGCAGGCCACACGCGTGGCACAGACACATCGCCGCGTAGCGGGAGTGGGCGCGCTCGCCGGCCGCCGACGCCCGGGCCGCGCGGAACACGCGGGCCACCTCGTCGCGCCCGAGGACGTGCGGGGCGAACGAGCTGCCGAGGGCGCCGCCCTCCTCGCAGAGGGCCACGTCCTCCCAGCCCCTCGAGATCAGGTATTTGGCGAGACCGTCGGGGGGCAGTGCGCCTCTTCCCGAGCGTGGCGCGCGTCTGGCCCTCCCCCGCGGAGCACCACGCGCCCGCCGTCTCACGGGTGATGCGGGTGCCGTCGCAGCCCATCTCGGCGAACGTCCGGCCCGTCTTCTTGAGCGCGTGGCAGACCGGCTCGGCGTACCGGTGGCCCAGCGCGCGCTTGTGCCGGACGTGGGCCGCCAGCTCCTCCGCGAACGGCCCGTCCATGTTGGGGACCCAGTCGGGGGAATGGTTGCTGTCGAACATCATGGCGGCACCCCCGACGCGAGGTCCCGGGCGTGCGCGAGGTCGACGGTCAGGCAGGCCTCGGTGGTCCTCGCGCTGCCGTGCCCGAGCACGTCGGATATGGCGCTCACCGGCACGTCGGCGGCGAGCATGTTGGTCGCGAGCGAGTGGCGCAGGGAGTGCGGGCCGTGGCGGCGCCTGCCGGGCTCGACCCCGGCGGCCTCCACGCGCCGGCCCACGATGCGCCCGAGCGTGCCGGCGCCGCGCATGCGCGTGTGGGGCGCGTTCACAGTGACGAGCAGGTGGTCGGGGCCGCTGGCGCTGTCGGGGCGGGCGTTGCGCATGTGGTCGACGGGCGGGTAGCGCACCTCGTCGGGCATCGGGACGTCGAGGGGCTCCCCGGTCCTCTGCCGGGCGATGCGGATCAGGCCCGCGTCCCAGTCGATGTCGGATAGCGTGAGGCTCGCCGCGTCCCCCGCCCGCATCCCGGCGAGCGCGAACAGCGCGACGACGAGCAGGCAGGGCTTGCCCCTCCTCGTGGACGCGTCGATGCCGGCGACGATGCGTTCCACCTCGTCCTTCGTGTAGTAGGACAGGACCGTCGAGCGGCTGCTCCCCTTGGGCACGGGGAACGCCATGCGCCCCGAGAGCCCCACCATCCCGCGCCCCGCCATCCAGTCGAGCAGCTCCCGCAGCGTCCCCCTGAGGCAGCGCAGCGTGGCGGGCGCGTACCCGGAGAGCGACCCGACGAACGCGTCGACGTCCTCCATGCGCAAGCGCGCGATGTCGCCCACACCCGATTCCGCGACGAACGTCAGGAACTTCGCCGCCATCCAGGCCTTGCGCTCCTTGGTCCTCAGGCCGGTCTCGCGCCGCTCGCCGACGAAGTCGGTGATGACGAGGGAATACACCCCCCTCATGCACTCCGGCACCTCGTGGACGACGCCTGGCTGGTGGGTCTTGCAGTACGACCCGGTGCGGCACGATCCCATCGCAGTGAGGAGCGGCTTGCGCAACGCCGTCCGCGTCGGCAGCTTCGCATCGCCGGCATCGAAGCCGAAGCGCCTGGCACAGAAGTCGGCGACGGCGTCATCACCGACGTCGCCGACCTCCTCCTCGCGGCAGAATTCCGCGAACCACCGCAGGACCCATTCGGCCGTGCCGATGGGGCCCTCGGCGCAGCCGTCCGCGCGCATGCGCTCAATCACGCACGGCACGAACTCCTCGAACTCCCGTACGTCCATGTTGACCTCCTCAGTCTCGATGTCGGACATACGGGAACGATTATGGATGCACGGTCACGTTATGCGAAGCCGTCGGGCATCAAAAAAGCCCGCGACCTGCGGGCTTGCTTGGCGGCTTCTCATAACGCGGGGCTTCCGATAACACAAAGAGCATCAAGGTGACAGCCGCGTGATGATCGATATCTTTACGGACACGGTACAGATCACGAATCCCGGCCTCTTCCCTGCAGGCACCACACCAGACGACTACCTCAAGGGGGTGGCGAGGGCGCCACAGAACCGAAACCCACGCATTGCCGACGCCCTCTTCCGCGGCGGTTACATCGAGGCATTCGGTAGTGGTCTGCGCCGCATCAAGCAGGCCTGCGACGAGGCTGGCGTGAGCTTCGAGTACTTCCAAGAGGGCAACGCCACGCGTGTGGCATTCCACCGTCCAGGTTCGCACGTAGAGCTCGTCTCATCTGGAAACTCGAACGAATCGGACGCGAAAATCGGACGAAGGCAACCGATCGAACAAAGCGCCACATAGTTCAACATATCGCATCAGCCGCAGAGCCGCTCGGCAGGGCAGCTATCATGGAGGCAACCGGGCTGGGCGCGTCACGGACAAGCGAGCTGCTCGGCGATCTGGTAAGCGATGGCATCTTGGCTGCACAGGGCTCCAACCGCTGGCGCACGTACATGATCGCGGACGAGAGGGCTGCAAGGAGATATCTGGAGGAGGGCGACTGACCTGCCTCGCGCCTCCCAATGGCCAGATGCGCATGGTGGAAAGACGCCTGCCGACAAGGGCGGCTTGTCCCAGCCCCTCCGATGGCCGATGTCCAAGCGCCTCACGCCACTCGCATCACGCCTTGTGGATGCAGCCCGAGATGAGCGTGACCGTGCGCTCGACGAACTTTGCACGCCTGCCTTCCACCCATCGCGCAGTGATCGCCGTGATGCCCGTACGGTAGAGCTACAGCAGATAGCGCCTGTCGGAGGGGCTGTCGATGCCCCGCCTGCCAAAGTCGTCACCCACGCCCCCCTCTGTCGGCCCCCCAGCCTCACGGCAGGGGCAACCGCCCCCAGCACTTCGGGAGGCGTCCGGTGCACCGTGCCCCGCAAGACACACCTCCCCACCGGGTGCGCTCCTTTGCAGAATGCATCGTATATTGTGCAGCTGGCATGCCGCCATGCCATCTACGGTATAGTTCTCTGCTAGCACGTGGCTCACTTCTTGTCAACAGACGACCTCAGGAGGAACTCCATGGCAGACAACAGGGGCGACTGGCAATTCTGGTGCGACGGCATGCACATAGTCCAAGGCATCAGGCAACGGGCGACAAACGGCTTCATAGGCATCGATGGCTCAGGCGAGCTCATCCTCTTTGACAACAAGGGCAACGAGTTCGATCGTGCACCCATAGGCGAGGTGGAAGCGAAGCTCAAGACGTGGAGCGGTGACTCCATCAAGATGAACGGCACGAAGTATCGCCTTGAGTTCTCGCCTCTCAAGGCCGCGCTGGGACGCTCGTTTGGCGCCCTCGGCGCCATCGCGGCAAACGCCATGAGGGAGTCCAGCGAGGACTCGCGCACCCCAGCCCAGAGGCGCGACGAGTTCGCCGAGCTCGTGCATAAGCTGCAAGGCAGGTGAGCGGGCGTTCTCATGGGGACCTCCCCACACCTTCGCAACGTGACCCCACCTGCGCTCCGCATGTGCTCGCACCTCCCCACGGCCGCCGCGTCGACCTTTGCCCGCCTCACGGGCACCCGTACCCTTCGCACGAGAGCAGCTGACAGGTCCTCGCAATCTCGACCTCATGCCGCCCTATGAGGGTACGCGATACCGGCACCGAGCCCGGCCACCACGGGCCCCGACTCCTGCGCGCGCGTCGAGGGGGACAGCGACGTCAGGGCGGCGAAGGAGAGGTGCAGGTCGAGGGGCTCGGGCAGACCCGGTAACAGGCAGCTCGCGGCCTACCGCGTCCTGTTTGAAAAGCGCATCGGAGGAGCGCATGGCAGCGAGTACGTCGGTCTCGACTTCGGGCATCTGCGGGATCTCGCGGCCATCGACCACATGCTCAGGTACACCTTGCTCCCGATGACGCTGGACATCAAGCACTTTGCCAAGGTCAGGCTCATGCGCGAGGTCACCGAGCGAGCAGACGAGGACGGCTACTCGATCGTCGCCGACTACCTGGAAAGCCTGAGTGAGAGGAACCGATCGATTCGCGAGAAGGAGATGGAGCGGCTGAAGAGGGATAGGTACAGCGGGGGCATGGCCCGCAAGTACGACAACGAGAAGCCCGTATGGGTCCTCATCGAGCTACTTTCCTTCGGAGGCTTCATCAACTTCTATCTCTTCTGCGCAGATAGGTGGAAGGACCGGCGGATGAGAAGCGAGCACTACCTTTTCAGGCAAGCCCAAGCCGTGAGGAACGCCTGCGCCCATTCCACCGACATCATAAACGGCTTCGCGCCAGGCGAGACAAGCACCATCCGCACCCCGAGAGAGGTCGCGCTGGCGCTCGACGAGATGGGCATCAATAGGCGTGCGAGGCGAGCGAAGATGGCCAACCCGCGCGTCCAGCAGATAACGATGATGGCGTTCGCCTACAGGGAGATGGTCGCGGGCTCCCACACGAGGGAGATGTGCAGGAGCCTGGTCGATGCCCTCAAGCATCGTGCCGTCGAGCACGCCGACTGGTACACGAACACCGATTGTGTGGTATCCGCTTACAGATTTCTTGCGAAGGTGTTCGACAACTGGGTGTAATCACCCATAATGGAATCAGACAAAAAACCTTCGGGTTTTGCGGGGCGGGGTTGCGAAGGCAGTCCTGCCCTAGTTTTTTGTCAATGGCTGCGTTAACCCCCGTTTGATATTTTTGACCCCACAGTCATATGCCTCTCCCACACCCGGAGGTGAGGAAGGCGGCATGTCTGCGAAGGGGCTGAAGGTGATCGTCCGCACGATGCGCGACGACAAGCGGGAGAGGATGCCTGGGCTGCTGTCGCAGGCGATGGCGGAGGAGCTGCCGCCCGAGGGAGACGACGCGCGGCTGCAGGGGAAGACTCGGCGTCGGCAGCGCCAGGGAGGCTCTCGCGGAGTGCGCACCCGCCGGGCTGTCGCGTCGACCAACAGGCAGGGGACTTGCGTCCGCGCTCGCAGAGATGGGCGTGGCGGCGCACCAGAGTTTCGCGTCCTCGGGACCGAGGGCACCGCCCGACCTCGTGATGCGCGACCCACTCGACACCTGAGGCGTTCCCTGCCAGGTTCCGTGACATGTCCACCAGGAGACTCCACGGCTACCTCGCGTGACTGCACGAGGCTCGTCGCCCCGACGACCCGATCGTCGAGCAGCTCCCATGCCCTCCACATCGACTGACGTGGAGACAGAGAGTCGCCGCGCCGTACCCGTTCCACCCCGAACTCGCCGTATCAGGGTAGGGTTAACACAGTCCCCTCCATGAGTAATCACAACGTCATGGCGTCTAACGCCATGAACTTCGCGAAATGCGTCAGTAGATCATCTGCGAAAAATACCTCGCATGAGATACCACAAGAACCCGATGCACAGCAGAGGCGGGAGCAGCGCCTCGAACGCATTGATCGCCATGCCCACCATAAGGGGAACGACGAGGACGATGGTGAGCCATATGCCCACGACCAGAAGCAGCGCGCGCCCTATCCTGTTCAAGACGGTTCCCGGGACGAAGAGGTCCCGAAAGAACCGACTGGAGGCATTGTCCCTCACAAACTCCGCAAGCTCGTGCTTAGGCCTTTCGTGCTCAACACGAATGTCGCTGAAAACCAGGTCGTAGTCGGGGTTAGCCGCGCCTTGGCCTGCTATCGGCTGAATAGACGTTCCGCTCTCACGCACTATCTCCTGCGAGGAGACAACGCCAGGTGACGCCTCGGGCGATATCCCCAGCCCAAGTCCCGTCATCAGCCGGTCAACATGATCGGCGTCACTCTCATGACAGTTCTGATCTGCGGCAGACTCGCTCGAGACAAGTGGATGCAAGCTCGAATCAAGCCATTGTGCGGACGTCGCCCCCATCTCATCTTTCGAGCCAGCAACCGACGTCGACCCTTGCTGCTCACGCAGCACAAAGTCCTCGTACCCCCTCCTCAGCCGCTCGTCCTCGTCCTCTTCTATGTGAGCGGTGGGAGCGGAAGACGGCATGGGCGCCTCTTGGGGCAACGCCGCCGACCTGCCGCCATGGAAGGCCCGATAGCCGACAGCCACGAGCTCGTCGAGGGTCCGCGTATCATCCACCGAAGGCGAGCCGCAGTTGGGGCAGAAGCTGACCCGATCGTCAAAGGCGACCTTGCACCTATCGCATCGCTTCACCATGTCAGTTCCATTCGTCTAAGTGATCGACGAGCGCCCGGTCGCCTCCCCAGACGACAAGCGCTCCGCGATCTGTTCCCATGAGGTCCTCTGGCCGCACGTTCTGCTCCTTGACCGTATGCTCGACATACCCCTCGGAGTATGTCCCGAAGAGCTGCCCGTGACCCCTCGAGACACCGGCGTTGCTGTCACGCACCACATGGTCGTATGTGCCAAAGATTGATGAGACGGACTCTGCGACCTGGCTGGTCGTACAGGGAAAGACGACTATCCGGTTCAGCTTAGCAAAGAGCGCGGCCACGTCCTGTTGGTCATGCATGAGTGACAGTGGGTTACTGGAGGCAACGCCCACCGTATAGGAGCACCCGGCATTCTCGCTGATAAGCCGTTGGCGCATATCAGTGCCTGTGACGTCGATGCCCGACAGCACGAGCATGAACGGCACGTGCGAACGAACCAGGTAGTCAAGCTCAGCGTCCAGGTAGTCAAGGGTCCCCACATCTCCCGAGGGAAGGTAGACGCTCGTCACCGCACGCATGGTGGAGAGTGCGACGAGGCTCGTCGTAGGCGTTGGGAGGGACATTCCGGGCTGGGCCAGCGCGGGGCAGAGGGTGCCGCTGAGCCGCTGAGCCAAAGCAGACACCCTGCTATACACATCCATCTGGACGCCCGGCATGGTTATGGACTGCACGAGATCTTGGGATAGCGCCGAGGAAAACGCCTGCAGGACGTTTGTCTGCAGATTGACGACAGGCAGGGAGGAGAATCTCAGAAGCGCGCCGAGGCTGTAGGCATAGCACCCGAAGCGACCGGGACTCATCCTGTAGAGGGTGTCGAGGATCGTGAGGTAGTGGCCGACATGCGTGGCTGCGGAGTGGTCATCCGCAACGCCAAGCGCGCGAAGCACGCCGAAACGATCGAGGCCGTACAGAGGATCATAGCCTCCCGCCTGTCGTTGCGCCGCGCCAGAGGCACCGACCCTCACCATCGGTACTCCCAGCTGGGAGCAGAGGCTCGCGGCGGCAGCCTCGAGCTTGAGGTCCGTATGTAGCAGCACGACACCCATCTTACCAAGGGCCGATCTCATGCCCCTCAGTACGACGGAGGAGCGCTGCGAGGGGTTCCCACAAAATGCCCCAAAGCTGATGAGGCGCCCATCGGGAAATAGGCTCGACAGGTGGCATGTGCGCCTCATGAGAACCCGCCTCACATACGTCGTGTCGCGCATGCTAGCTTCCCTCCTTCCGGAACCGAAACAGGAACGGGTCTGGCTGCGTGGCGAGCCCGACGATGGCCTCCCCGAGCCCAAGGGACCTCACCCTCCAGGGCTCGACGACACTGCTCTCGCGCTCCCTATCGATGGGCTGGCCGTTCGAATCGGGGTATCGGTATGAGATGAGGTTCGCGCCAAAGCGGTCGGAGACATACGACATGGTCTTCGGGTCGACAGAACCAAACGCGATGATCGAGCCGAACCCACCGAGGAGGGTGCGACCCTCCTCGGAACCGTAGGTGGCATCAAGCTGCTCGACGCTCTGGAGCCCCGCGACAACCGAGACCCCCTTGCTCCTCCCGAAGTTAAGGGCGTCCTCAAGATGGTGTATCTGTGGGAGGAGCCTCAGCTCGTCGAGGTAGACAATCGTGTGACCCCTTGCATTCGATCCCAGGGCCTCCTTGAGGGCAAGGTCGAAGAGAAGGCGGTAGACGGGCTGCAGGGACAGGCCCAGCGAGAGGTCATACTCCACGAAGAGGGCCCGTCCGCCCCTGCGCCTCACCAGCCTCCTCACCGACAGGCCGTCAGAGCCTGCGGGAGGACTGGATGCGAAGACGCCTTGGAAGCAGTCACGCAGCATGCTTCTTAGCTCGCTGAGGACGCCCATCCCCTGGTCGTTGGTCCCGTCGCCAAAGTACGTCGTCAGCCCTCGCATGTCATCGTACGTGTTAAACGCCTTAGAGAGCGTGTTGGGGCCTTTATCCAGGAAGCGCACCAGGTTGGCATTGTTGAGCTGCCTTACCCCTGTGGACGGACGCTCCTGCGCCCGCCTCGTAAGGTAGACGAGGGCATTCGCGAAGATGTCGCTGGCGGCGTTGGCAAAGAAGGGCTGCGTCTTCGAGCCCCTCCCCTCGAACAGGGTCCTCGCGATCTCGTGGGCGTTCGACCTGATGTCACGTGCGTCGCGGCCATCGACGAGCACCTCGGCAAAGACGTTCCAGACGGCGCTCATGTCCCTGAAGCGACGGTTGTTGCCCACAAGCTCGTCGCCTCCCCTAAGAAAGCCCCTGTGGGTCACGTAGTCAGCCTTCGTGTCAAACACGATGTAGGACGCCTCACCAGCAACCGAGAGCTTGCGGGCCTGCCTGAACATCAGGTTCATCACGTTCGTCTTGCCCGTACCACTTCCCCCAAGGAGCAGCACGTGCCGGGATGCAGCCACGTCGTTGATGCACATGTGGCTCCTCTCATCACGCGCGTCCTGGAATACGTACCACGGCTCACCCCCCGGATGTCGAAAGCGTCCGTCGTCAAGCGTCGCGCCAAGGAGGACCTGCTGTCTGATTGCCATCAGGATCACATCCCCATCCCCTGGTGCCGATCGTTCTCCCTTGGTCTCTCCCAGGTAAGCGAGCTGTTGTCCCTGCCGGACGACGGCTCGTCCTCCCAGAGCGGAATCGCGTCGTCAACGGTCTGTCGTGCGCCCGGCTGGTACTGGGCCTCGTTGCCCTGCTCCCTGCCCTGTGCCATCTGGCTGTCGAGGACCTGCGCGACCGCACGCTCGCCGGACGTCTGGTAGGAGCGGCTCACCCCATCGCGGTAGTCATTGACCACCGTGTCGACCGCCTGCTGGATATCAGGGTCCTGGTAGTGTTCCTGCGCCTGCCTGAGAGCGTCCTTATAGGTATATGTGGAGTTTACTGCGTAGTAATCCTCTTGGTTGGGGTCCTTGACACCAGTGACCTTCCGCACGTCGGCAAGCGCACGCGATGTCCCACGCTCGCCCGCCTCGAATGCCTCGCGCTCGCAAGGCTGGATGCGATACAAGGAGTACTCAGAGCTGGGCTCTATGTAGGCACTGCCCTGCGAGCGTCCCTCGTCATGCTGGACGCAGTGTTGGTGCTCATGGCAGACCGTATCGTAGATCATCCAGTTGGGTGCCAGGACCGGTATCGGATCCGCTTGCGCCATCCGCTGCTCATCGTAGGCAGGCTTGAAAGCTCCGTCTTGAAGCATGTGGGCGTTCAGGGCGATGATGCCACCCTGCTGATAGCCATATGCCCTATTGGGCATGTCCTCACCGATCACGGTACGCGGAATCGTCCCATCCCTGTCTGCCAGGCGCATCTCCAGCTCCTGGCAGGCCTCGAGCCTTTCCTCGAAACCCATGTCAGGACGCTCCCAATGGCCCGTCGAGAAGACCATGTTCAGCTCCTGGTCAGTGAGGTTCGCGTATCGCGTGCGGGACGGGAAGCCGCTCATCGGGCCATCCCCCGTCGCGTGACAATCGCCCGTGCCCGTTTCGGGTCGCTCAGGGAGATGCTCATGACCTCCAAGGCCTCGAGGTAGGTAGAGCCCATGAGCGCACGCAAGCCGAGCACGGAGAATCCGTTTGCCTCGAAGTCCGTCTCGACTCCATCGCGGACATAAAGGGCAAGCGCGCGCGAGAGGCTGTCATCGATCACAGAAAGCAGGCGATGCGCCTCTACCTCGGCCCCGCCAGCTGCCCAAGAGGGATGTTCCAGAAGCAGGCGACGACTGAGCTCGGATACCGTCACAGAATCATGGGTCATGCTATACCTCCTAGATCCCGCCCCGAGGGGCAACAAAAGGCCAGGTCCAACGACCCCGGCGTGAGTATAGGACGCAGTCAGGCTCTTGTCCGTGATCACCCCTTCGGCTCGAGATCCTCTATGCAACGCGCTATCTCGCGACACTTCTCGAGCTCCCTCCGCACGATCTCGACGAGCACCGGGGCCTTGGCCAGGAGGTCGGCGCAGATCGTCCGCTCGGCCTTGGGGTTTTGGGGCCTCATCACGTCGGAGAGGATGTGCTTCTTGGGGTCGTACGCGCGGTTGGAGTCCATGGCCCGCAGCTCGTCCTGCACCTTGAGCCTGTCGGCGGCAGGCAGCCTCGCCGCCGCATCGTACTTATCTCGGACGCCCCGCATGAAGGTGTCGGCAATGGTACGTATTGTGTACTCGCGTGCCCCCCTGACGACGACGCCCTCACGCAGGGCCTCGTCGAGGACGCCCGCCGCCTCGTCGGCGCGGCGGCGCACCTCGGGGTCGGTACCCTGGCCCATCTTGCTCCTGGGCGTGGGCGAGGGCAGATTCCCCCAGTCGCGGGAAGCCTCGACCTCTGCGGGGTCCGAGACGCCCTCCACGTGCACGGCCCTCTCGTAGAGGTGCCTGCCGGGCGCGGGCGTATAGGCTGCCTCGCAGCGCGCGAGGCCGGCGTAGCCCCACAGGGGGACGCCGAACTTGAGTCTGAGGAAGCTCACGCGGTCGGTCGCGGAGGTCATGCGCACGCTGTAGCCGGCGCCCTGGGCAGCCACATACCCCGCAGCCGCGTTCGCGACCACGGGGAAGCCCTGCGGCACCGTGACGTAGCAGAGGGTGGAACTCACGGGCAGTTTGTACCCCACCGCCGTGTCGAAGAGCACATCGGCCCTGCTGCCCATAGTCTGGAGGAGGTCGCCCTGGACCTTGTTGGCGAGTTTCTGATCGTTGCCGTGAATATTGTACCTGTCCGCCAGGTACTCTTTCAGCGACCTCTGGGACCAGTCACTGAACGTCCCCACGAAGTAGCGCGACACCAGGCGCGCCAGGGGCGCGTCGTCGCCCCCGGGCCCCCAGGCGGCCCTGCCCCCCTCGTCCAGCAATGTGTCGAGCAGTTCTTGGGTGACCTTGCCAACGTCGCATTTCTCTAGCTCCCCGTCGAGCGCGGGGGCGATCTGACTCATCGTGACTATCGGCTGCTCGTAGGCGCCCGCGCCGTCCGCAAAGGCTTTGAGGTAGGACCGGTTCGCGTCGAAGGTGTCGATAAGCCCCTCCATGACCCTCTCGAAGGGGTCGGTGAGCTCGTCCGCGAGGCGCTTGATCTGCGCGGCCAAGCTACCCGCGAGGTTCTCGAGCGCCTCGTACGAGTCCCTCCTGATGCGGCAGAGGGTCAGCTCGCGGGTCGCCTCGACGAAGGCGTCGTACTTCCCCTTCAGGAGAAACGGGATGTTCGGGGCCACGAAGAACTTCCCTCGCGCCCTCGCGAAGTCGTCCCAGATGGGCATTCCCTTCTGCTCCTGGGCCGCCTCGTGATTGCACTCCCTCACCGCCTCGGCCTCGATGCCCCACGCCGCCGCGAGCAGGTCGGTGCCCTTGACGGAGCGCACGAGCGCGGAGGCGTACCAGGGGCCGCGCTCGGGGTCGACCATGGCGTCGAGGACGGCGTTCACCACCTTGGCCATCACGGCCTGGGCCCTGCCGTCGGGGGGCAGCCCGGTCCGGACGTGGCCCGGGACCTCCCTCGAGAGGTCCGCGAGGTTCCGGTCGAGGGCACCTTTCGCGGCGGCCTCGAGGCCCATGTAGTGATCCTCCACGTTCGAGCTCTTCTTCTGCGCGTCGGCCGGCCTCGCGTCGTAGTGGCCGGGGTCGACCTCGACGCCCCTCTGCAGCTCCTCCAGCAAGGCGTCGTGCGTGAGGCCCACGTCCTCCTGGAACTGCCCCACCTCCTGCTGCGTCGGGACCCTGCCGCGCATGCCGAGCCCCTCGAGCCTCTGGAAGAGGCCCGAGGCGAGGTAGGTCATGATCCTGCCGTACGGCACGACGGCGCACGAGGCCCCGAGGACGAGGTAGTCGTAGCAGGCGCCGGCGTCCTGACGGTCTCTCTCCATCGCGCTGAAAATCCTTATCTTACTCAGGAGGATCGTGAGGCTGCCACATATGCCTTCGGGTTTAGCAAGAATGTCCGTCACGTAGTCCGCCACGACGCTCATCGCGTGGTCGTACGCGTCGGGGAGGGACACACCCTTCGACGTCTTCCCGGCCACGAGGTGACAGAGGTCCACGGGCTGCGCCTCACAGCGGACCTCTCCCAGGCCGGGGTAGGCCTGGCGCCAGGCGTCGCCGTTTCTCCCGAAGCCCATGCAGTAGTCCAGCTCCTGCATCGCCGCGTAGCCATTGCTCCCAATGCATCGCCTGACGACGTTGGGGATGTAATCTCTTGCAAAGTTCACGTCGGGCAGGAAGAGGTAGCCCATGAGCATGTTGCCGGCTGCGCCCGCCCTTCTCAGCGCCTCCCGGACGAGGTAGCACGCGTCGAGGAAGGCCCCGGAGCCCGTGCCGCCACCCAGGCCGGAGAAGATGTGTACGTACACCTTGCGTTTGTTGTCGTTCGCATCCTCCATCGCCTCGGTGACCATGTCATGAACTGTCGACACGAACTCGGAGGCCCTCCTCACCAGCAGGAAGCGGCCCACCTGGCGGACGCCACCCGCCCCATCGGTGGCCGTGCCCACCTTATTGAGGTCATCGAACTGGAGCCACTCGCGGTACGCGGGGTCCGCCGCGAGGCCATCGCGGCTCGTCGCAAACAGGGTGGAGAGGCTGTTCGGATACGAGATGTCGAGGAACTCCGTGTCTAGGTCGAGCTCCCCAAAGCCATCCCGTTGCGCCTTTTTCATACCCTTGGCGTCCGAGTCCACTGCCAGGAACTTGATGTGGTCGTAGCGGGGCACCGCGTCACCGGGGTTGTCCGGCCGCAGGCGCTCGTGGACCTTTGCCTTGAGTGTCCGCAGGCAGTCGATGCCCGTGCCCCCGAGGCCGATGGCAAGGACGGCGGAGTCGTCCTGAGCGCATTGCAACGCCTCGTCTACGATACCACCCCCAGCGGAGAGCAAGAGGTTCTCATACATGGCCAACTCCTAGATCCTCCCCCACCGGCGTGGGGGACAACGTGGGCTGAGGTGTCGAAGCTGCGGCAGGCGGTATCCGATCGGAGATCCCGCTCCTCAACCAAGGTCCTCTATGCAGTTCGCTATCTCGCGACACTTCTCGAGCTCCCTCCGCACGATCTCGACGAGCACCGGAGCCTTGGCCAGGAAGTCGGCGCAGATCGTCCTCTCGGCCTTGGGGTTCTGGGGTCTCATCATGTCGGAGAGGACGTGCTTCTTGGGGTCATACGCACGGTTGGCATCCATGGCCCGCAGCTCGTCCTGCACCTTGAGCCTGTCGTCGGCCGGCAGCCCCTTCGCCGCCGCATCGTACTTATCTCGGACGCCCCGCATGAAGCCGTCCGAGATGGTGCGTATTGTGTACTCGCCTATCCCCCTGACGACGATGCCCTCACGCAGGGCCTCGTCGAGGACGCCCGCCGCCTCGTCGGCGCGGCGGCGCACCTCGGGGTCGGTGCCCTGGCCCATCTTGCTCCTGGGCGTGGGCGAGGGCAGCTCTCTCCAGTCGCGGGACGCCTCGACCTCGGCGGGATCCGAGACGCCCTCCACGCACACGGCCCTCTCGTAGAGGTGCCTGCCGGGCGCGGGCTCGTAGCCGGCCTCGCAGCGCGCGAGGCCGGCGTAGCCCCACAGGGAGACGCCGAACTTGAGCCTGAGGAAGCTCACGCGGTCGGTCGCGGAGGTCATGCGCACGCTGTAGCCGGCGCCCTGGGCAGCCACATACCCCGCAGCCGCGTTCGCGACCACGGGGGAGCCCTGCGGCACCGTGACGCAGCAGAGGGCGGGGCCGTCGTCCGGCAGGTCGTACCTCCAGCCGGTGTCGAAGAGCACCTCGGCCCGCCTGTCCATCTTCTTCAGGAGGTCGTCCTGCACCCGCTTGGCGAGCAGCTTCGGGTCATTGCGTATGCCGTACCTGTCCTCCAGGTAGCCCTCCAGCGACCTCAGAGGTCCCCTGAACGTCCCCGCAAAGTAGCGCGAGACCAGGCGCGCCAAGGGCGCGTCGTCGCCCCCGGGCCCCCAGGCGGCCCTGCCCCCCTCGCCCAGCAGGGCGTCGAGCAGCCCTTGGGTGACCTTGCCGACGTCACATTTCTTGATTTCCCCGTCGAGCACGGGGGCGATCTGACCCATCGTGACTATCGGCTGCTCGTAGGTGCTCGCGCCGTCCACAAAGGCTTTGAGGTAGGACCAGTTCGCGCCGAAGGTGTCGATAAGCCCCTCCATGACCCTCTCGAAGGGGTCGGTGAGCTCGTCCGCGAGGTCGGTGAGCTGCCTCCCCAGCATCCCTGCGAGCTTCGCGAGCGCCTCGTACGAGTCCCTCCTGATGTGGCAGAAGGTCAGCACGCGGATCGCCTCGACGAAGGCGTCGTACTTCCCCTTCAGAAAGGGTGGGAACGAGCAGCTAAAGAACTCATCTCGCGCCCTGGCGAAGTCGTCCCAGATGGGCATTCCCTCCTCATCCTGGGCCGCCTCGTGGTCGCGCCTCCGCTCCGCCTCGGCCCGAATGCCCCAGGCCGCCGCGAGCAGGTCGGTGCCCTTGGCGGAGCGCACGAGCGCTGAGGCGTACCAGGGGCCGCGCTCGGGGTCAACCATGGCGTCGAGGACGGCGTTCACCACCTTGGCCATCACGGCCTGGGCCCTGCCGTCGGTGGGCAGCTTGGTCCGGACGTGGCCCGGGACGCCCCTCGAGAGGTCCGCGAGGTTCCGGCCGAGGGCGCCCCTCGCAGCGGCCTCGAGCTTCATGTAGTGATCCTCCACGTTCGGGCTTTTCTTTTGCGCACCGGCCGGCATCGCGTTGTAGTGGCCGGGGTCGACCCCAACGCCCCTCCGCAGCTCCCGCAGCAGGGCGTCATGCGTGAGGCCCACGTCCTCTTGGAACCGCTCCACCTCCTCCTCCGTCGGGACCCTGCCGCGCATGCCGAGCCCCTCGGGCCTCTGGAAGAGGCCCGAGGCGAGGTAGGTCATGATCCTGCCGTACGGCACGACGGCGCACGAGGCCCCCAAGACGAGGTAGTCGTAGCAGGCGCCGGCGTCCTGCATACCCCTCATAGAGCTCCTGATGGTCTCCACATTACTGAGGAGAGACTCAAGGCTGTACGAAGGACTCGCAGGCCTGACGAGCGTGTCAGTCACGCAGTCCGCCACGACGCTTATCGCGTGGCCGTACGCGTCGGGGAGGGGCACGCCCTGCGACGTCTTCCCGCCCACGAGGTGACAGAAATCTACGGGCTGCGCCTCACAGCGGACCTCTCCCAGGCCGGGGTAGGCCTGGCGCCAGGCGTCGCCGTTTCTCCCGAAGCCCATGCAGTAGTCCAGCTCCTGCATCGCCGCGTAGCCGTTGTGCCCTATGTACTTCCTCACATTGGGGGGGATGGCTGTGTTGGCGAGGTTCACGTCGGGCAGGAAGAGGTAGCCCATGAGCATGCAGTCTTGGACGCCCGCCCTTCTCAGCGCCTCCCGGACGAGGTAGCACGCGTCGAGGAAGGCCCCGGAGCCCGTGCCGCCACCCAGGCCGGAGAAGATGTGTACGTACACCTTGCGTTTGTTGTCGTTCGCATCCTCCATCGCCTCGGTGACCATGTCATGAACTGTCGACACGAACTCGGAGGCCCTCCTCACCAGCAGGAAGCGGCCCACCTGGCGGACGCCACCCGCCCCATCGGTGGCCGTGCCCACCATATTGAGGTCATCGAACTGGAGCCACTCGCGGTACGCGGGGTCCCTCGCTAGATTGACTCGATTTCTCCCAAATACCCCCGAGAGATTGTTCGCGCACGAGACATCAAAGAACTCCGTGCCCATATCAAGCTTGTAGGGAGCATGCCCGGACGAATCTGCCACCTTCTTCATGCCCACGGCGTCCGAGTCCACTGCCAGGAACTTGATGTGGTCGTAGCGGGGCACCGCGTCACCGGGGTTGTCCGGCCGCAGGCGCTCATAAACCCTCTTCTTAAGGGTTCGCAGGCAGTCGATGCCCGTGCCCCCGAGGCCGATGGCGAGGGCGGCAAAATCGTCCTGAGCGCACTGCCACACCTCGTCTGTGATCCCGCCCCAAAAGGAATGAAATGAGTTCTTGGGCATGGCCAACCTCCCTAGGATTACCAATCGTAATTGAGCTTTACACTGAAACTGCGATCAGGAACCGGAACCTTGAAAACCATGCCGCTGTGATGTCCGGATGAGTCATTGACATTCCTAAAATCTATGTGAGCAAACTGACCCCTTATCTTTCCGGGCACTGAGAAATCCAAGTCCTTTACCTTGATGCAGTCATAGAAGATCGGAGAAGAGCCTTTCTTGGGCATCTCCCCAATCCAGAGCGCAAATTCCTTACAAGCTCTTGCTCTCTCAACAGTGAACAATGTCACCTTCATTATTCCGAACGCATTGACAGTGTCTACCTGTCCATCGGGTTTGATGAGACTCGGGCAGTTCTCGATATGAGAAATGGGGCTCATCGAAATATGGCCGCTGTCATCGCAGTCAAAGGACATGACGAGTATCAGATGCTGCCTCTTAAAAAGATCAGATAAACCCATGCCTTAACCTCCCAACTTTCCGTCTCTCCTGCTCATGTCCACCGAGGCAGCCTCGCCAACAGGGCAGGCTCCAAGGACGTGCGGCGACAAATCGCGACTCCTCAGCTTGCCGCCGCCGTGCCACCGCTATCAAAGCGATCGAACATCTCGTCGCGCAGGTCATCAGGTATCGCCTCCCAGTTCTCCCTGAATACCTCCTCACCCGCGAAGCCGTCCCTCCCACCAACCTGGTTTGAGTCATCGGTCGAGTCGAAGATGAAAACCGCGTTCTTCTGGTATTGGTCTATCCACCTGAGATGATCCTCCCCGCTCGTGTTTGGCACGGTCAGCGCGCTGGGACCATAGAAGGGTAGCCTGCCCACCAGCAGGCGAAACGCCATGGCCCACATGACGAAGTCATCCGTCCGCGAGAGGATCGCACTGGGCTGCTCCCCATGGTCTACGGCCTCCCGTATCGGTCCGTAGGAGACGGGATCGATGTAGTCGAACATGAGGCTCTCCCTCGCGCCCTTGCTTACGGCAATCGGCGAGGGGGACTCGGCATCGCCGTCAGGCAGGTAACGCGTCGCCATGCTGAAGCCGAACCTCACCTCCTTCGCCTTGGGGTCGTAGAAGATGTTCGAGCTGTCATAGCAGCCGTAGCAATAGCCACAGGAACGAAGCTGCCCCCAAGCCTCCACCAGCGATCGTGCCAGCGCGATGCGCAGGTCGCGATGGTCGGCGATCTCCTGGCCGAACTCGAGGGGCGGGCGACCATCGTCCAGGTTCACCATCAGCTCCGAGAGCGGGCGGAGTCGTCCGGCGTCAGACGCGAGTGGAAAGACGAGGAAGCTCCGCTCCCTGTCGGTCGTCATTGCCACGTCGACGGGCCAGTCGAAGTGGGACCGCAGCGGGTGCTCCGGCACGCCGCGCAGCCACCAGTCCGAGCGCTCCTTGGGGTAGATGATGATGCTGTTCCAGTGCTGCAGGATCTCGCGTCGCTCCCTGCGCATGGGTGTCATGCCCTCCCCTGGTGAGACACGCGGGATGTGAAACAGGGAGTCTATCGGGACGAGGAAGAGACGTTCTTTGGCAAGGGGCGCCCCGATCTGCGCGGGATGACCGGCTCGCGGCACGGCATCCACGAGCCGACGCTCGCCGCCAGGAGAGGCGACCGTCTTGCCACGTGTGACGTAGGCAAGGTGTGGCGCATACATCACGCTGATAAGGCTGTCTTTGCCGGTATCGAGGCCAGCGGTCATCTCATCGTTTCCCATCTCGGCTACCCTGCTTCCTCGAACCTTTGATCGAATGGCTCCCGGAAGAGCCGACACGGTCAGACGACCCTCCCGTTGCCCCCTGCACCTCTGTTGGCTTTATGAGCCCGTTGAGCCTGCGTGCGGTCAGGTCCTCACCCTCTGGGGGCTCGAAGCCCCGTGTCCCGATATCTTCGCGATGAGGCTCGCGATCTCCTCTTCCCCCGAACCCAAACAAGCGCGCAAGAGTGCCAGGTCCCGCGTTGGCCGGGACATCGCGCCCCTCACGCCGCGCCCCGTGCCTCAAGACGGGTTCCGCATGCCTTGGTTTCCGAGACCTTCGAGACTCCCTCTCGTGGGAGCGCAGCGCGCGGGCGACGTCTTTCGCATGCTTGGAGACGGGCGATCGTCGCTGCCTGGACATGCGCTTGCATTGCTCCAGCAAGCATTTACGCTCCCCGTCCTCCCGCAGTACCCTCGAGTGGTCCAGCATGGCCCTAAGTGCAGCGGGGTCGTCTGGAAGCATGCCGCTCTCGAGCATGTACGCATACGCCTTCGCATTGTCGCCGGGGTCACAGACGGCCTGGACGTCAGATCCTCGGGGAGATGTCGAGGACACCTGCGGCGCCTTCGCGCCTTCACTAGGGTTACAGATGGCCTGGGCTACCCGGCACAAGGTGTCAAAGTCTTGCGGATGCGCTCCCGCGCGTGCCCACTTCCTCAGGTACGCGGCAAGGCGCTCCCTAAGGGCCTCGCTCTTCTCGCCCTCCAGCCTCTCGAGCGCCCTCTCAAGCACCCGGTATGATCTCGCGAGAAGCTCGTACTGGGTTCTAATAATGTATTGACCAACTCGAGACGCAAGCAGTGCTGCAAGGTACTCCTGCTGTCCTTTGCAGACATCCTCTTGGTTCACTACGCTGTTCTTGTACGTCTTCCACCTGAAGTTGAAGGCCTTGAAGCTGAAGCTGCGCCAGTATGCCACGGCAACCGCGCCTCGTATGCGGGCCTTTGCGTCCTCAGATAGCTCGACCTGGGAGAAGAGCGCCTTTATGGCCTTGTCCAGCTCGACCGGGTCGCCGTCTGGCACCACCCGGGCCACCGCATGCGCCTCGCAGAGCGCGGCGACGCGCTCGTCGATGCACGAGTCCTCGAGTATGGCCGTCTCGTCATGAAACGACCTGATGTCATCTAGCGAAGGTCCGCCCGGCCCCTGCAGCTTATCAGCAAGCCTCTCATAATAGCGTATCAAGACGTCTTTCGACGCGGGCCTGCCTGCTAGGGCAAAGCGCAGCCTCAGGAACTCGGCCGTCGAGCGAGACGCAGCGTCCGGGTACTCCTGTGCCAGATAGGCGGCACCCTCCTCTGGGGTCTTGCCTGCGAACCTCACAGAGGTGTCATAGTCAAAGCGCGCATCCTCGAGCGAGTCGAGCTTGGAGTCCTCAGCCTCCCTCGCCACCTCATCATACACCCAGTCATCCAAGGCCACGCTATGCTCGACGACGTCTCGCAGGGCACCGGACACAAGCCCGTCCCGCTCGGCACGGCGCGATGCGTCCTCGGACTTCGGCAGGCCCATGGAGCATAGGAGCCGCCTCACGATCGACTCTGGATCGAGTGGGCGCTCATAGGACTCAAGGCGCTCGATGACGCCACTCTTCACAAGCCTATCGTACGCCGCCTCGTACGCGAAAACGGAGGCCTCGTTGGGATCGCAGAAGGTCTGGACCTCGTCCTCGAGCGCCCCGAGGTATCGAGAGAGCTCCCCCTCGCTGACCTCCGTCCTCAGGACGTGCGCGGCAAACGCGGGAAGCCGTCTTTCGGGACCTGCGACGCTGGTCTCGCGCGGTTTGCCCCCTCGCATCGCGCCTCTGGCCAGGTCGAAGCCGCGACCCTGGTCGTCCTTGGAAAACACGACGTCAACGGGCAGCCCTCCATTGGTCTGAAACGTGCTGAACGAGACCCGCCCGCGCAACCCATAGGGAATGGACTGGTAGATGCAGGTAAGGACTGCGTGGATCGTCCGAGGCTCACAGTCGCACAGGATCCGAAACGGCCTGCCCAACCTTCCGTCAAGGCCGAGCGCCTCACACACGCACAAAAGGAGACTCCCATGGCCCGTAAGGTCCAGACCGCACGTCTCTCGCGCCAAAGCGAGGCCCATCGGCTCGGCAAGGGACACCCGCAGCCTCTCGGGCAGGGTATCTTCCAGGGTGTGCCCAAAGCTCGTGCGCCTCACACGAAGGGCCAGCTGCGGGTCCCGCTCGAACTCGTCGCGCCCAAACACGAGGCCGTGGGAAAAGGACGAGGGGCGCCCCAGCTCATCAGCCACCCCATAGGTGACCATCGTAAGAAACACGAGCTCGCCCTCCGAGCGAAGCTCGAGCACCTGAGGCAGCTGCCCCTCCTCGGAAGGGACGTCTGCCGAGGTATTGGCGTTTCCCGATTGCAGGCGCGGATACACCGACCTCGCGAGCGCCGAGACGCCCGGCGAGACGTTCAGCACCTGCCAACCAGAGCCTACGCCTTGACAACCTACCCGCGCGTAACAAAGTTGTTGGTAGTCCACCTGTCAGACACCTCCGCTCACCATGCCGTCGGCTACGCCCCACGCCCACGCGAGATACGACTGAAAAGTCCCGCGAAAAAGCCTCTGGATCCACCGGAGCGATTCGTGTTACAGCACAGACTCTCGCACCACTCTGCAGAGCGAGGGTTGAGCCTTTTGCACTTGCGACAGCGCCATTCGCCTTTTTTGTTCACCCCACACTTGGGGCAGAAGGTCACGGTGTCGCTACACCACTTATTGCAGGACGGGCATCTCCATCCCTTGGGCTCATTGATTTTTCCCTCAACGGCCACAGCTGGCCTTCCGCTGCCGTCAATCGAGAGTATCGTTAATATCCAGAGGATGGGTTCTATGATGCGCTTGGGCACTGGCTGCTTGCTTGGTACCTGATAGACAGTGCCACTCGACTCAGACTTTTTCTCGAGTGGCACGCCAATTGACTCGATCATGAAGTAGTTATAGCATTCGTAGCCATTGTTAAGTTTTGTCCCCAGTTCGTTTGCTCCAGATTTGAGCAAGTTTACGAAGCTATCAATGTACGTTTGCCAGTGGTTGTAGTCAGCCGCGTTAAACACCAAGGCACCGGAGCCTGGTATTGGAGCACCTCGCATGCCCGATAGGCTCTCACCCTCGGCGATATACTGACAAGCCGAATCCATGCCATTTAGCGGTTTATCAGCCTGCGAGATGCAGACAGCTAGGGGTATATTCTTGAGAGCATCAGGATTCAGGCCTTGATTAAAAAGATTGTAAATAACCGTTAGCGCTGTGGCAGGGTTCAAGGGTTCATCATTGCCCTTGGATTCTTCATCGTCCTTGGCGATAGCATCCCTATTCATACCAGTAAACTGCACCGGATTAATTAGGAGGATAAGCGCATCAGAATGTAGAATAAATCTACCAAACTTCTGTGCTTGGGCCGCAAGCTTTTCTCCCTCTTTCTCCTCTAGGTTCTCGCCCCCAATATCGTAAAACACAAACGTCTGCGTGTGCTGCTTTCCATCTGGATCCGAAAACGTGAAGTCAAAGCAAAGTGGTTGCAGCAGTCGCTTGGGGTTAGTACTATCCGGTAACTTTTCCCCCATCACGACCTTGTTTTTATTCATATAATCATTTGCGTATTGACTTGTTGGCATCACCGAGACGCCGTAGGCTCCTAACTGAGCTGGCATGAACCTGCATAGTTGCGAAAGGTACACTGTCTTCCCTGCGCCCGTTATGCCAATGAACGATATGAATTTGACGGGTTTGCGCCCGTAAGCCCCCGGTAGTAAGTTATGACAGTGAGGACAGACCCGCTCCCTGGTCACTTTACCAAAGCTATCTCGCGCCCCAATCACCATGCCGTCCACATCACGTACAAGTACGGTGCGCGGGGGATCAGCCTGAGGATCCTCCTTGATGAACGCATTCTTATGGCCGGGGTCACAAGGATCATACACACGGTGAAAGTACGGAGGCACCTCATCAGACTCCCCATACTCGGTTGTTCCTCCATACTCGCTCCAAAAGTCCTCATATTTCTGGTCCTTCTGAGGCTCAAAGAGCGGGTTATCCTCTCGTACCTCCATACGAAAGTGGACTTGCCAATCCTTGAACGTCTTGAAGCAAAATGGGCAGGTAATATTTTTGCCTGCATCCTTGTCTCCCATAGCGATCCCCTTCGACCCACTTACGCCGACTGGCAGCCTATGCCTATAAGTCAGCAGTTACTTCGACCACATAGCCTTTCTTGCTGCTCTTTATCTTGGGAGGCTCCTGCCCTGGCGAGGCACGGACCAAGAGCTTCGCCCCTACCATTTTTGACACGATGGGGTAGCAAAATGACTTACCAGACGAGCCAATGGGAGAAAACTCGTACTGCAGACCCCAATCCTCACCATCAGATAGCTTGCCGTCATACTCGATGCTTACGCTATAACCAAGGAAGACGTCTTTGCTGCAAAAGGGGAGCCAATGCCGCTGTCTTTCCCATTGCTTCTTGATACACACTTTCACCGTACCGGGCACGTCACACTGAGTGACTGCAAAAGAATCGGGCTCGTAGACAGTCAGCATGTCACTTTCACTCTCATAGACACAGCCAAAGATGGCATAGTGCGCATGGGAATTTGAATAGCTGTAGGCATTAATACCGCCCATCATAGGGTTGAAGCGTAGCAGGACGATGCTGCGCCCGTCAGACAATTTGACGGGTCCATCAGGACCATTTACAAGACTGGCACCCCGGATTTGCAACTGCCTCACGATAGCGTCATCGATGTTTATGGGTTC
Organism: Olsenella sp. oral taxon 807; assembly: GCF_001189515.2. Classification (NCBI taxonomy): domain Bacteria; kingdom Bacillati; phylum Actinomycetota; class Coriobacteriia; order Coriobacteriales; family Atopobiaceae; genus Olsenella; species Olsenella sp. oral taxon 807. Next base: position 992,769 of record NZ_CP012069.2, on the reverse strand, counting down.
ACCATAGGCACCGCGCACCATCAAAGTCCAGTCAATGCCAGCGGAGTCCCATGTAAGAGAGCCTGAGGATTGCTGCATATTGCCCACGTAATGCTGGTTTGAGCTCGGTAAGATCCTAACCTTCATGGCGCTCCCTACCCTCGAAGATGCTGGGTATCCAGCGCGTAGAACCACAGCGAGCTAGCGCTGTCCCGCCGACCGATGTTCAAGAAAACGCGACTTGTGCCGTTGGGGATGGCGCGCTTATTCAAATACGAGTAAAGCTTGCCAGATGAGCTGGCCCGATCAATGCCCACCGCGTTAGTGTCAACGTGCAGGAGATAGGCTTCGACCTGCTGGCTAGAAAGTGGAAATATTGAGCGGTAGGCGACTTGACCAGAGATGTTCTTAACAAGATCAGCCCCGATGACAGTTTGCGCAGCAGCCTGGGCCTTACCGTCTGCCATACGCAGCGTAAGTTCATCCATAAACCCGAGACTGAATATGTTCTGTCTATCGATCGCATAGGAAAAGAGATTTTTCAGTCCTTTTGTACGAATAGCCTCGATCATCGTCTTCCGATCACCATCAGAGGTAAAAACAAGTTGCTGCACTTCTTGCAGCCCTCCAGATATGCAGAAGGAATTTACTATCTTCCCATAGAAGTTATCAAGATTGGGATCCACCTTACTCGTGGCAAGCGACACATCACTCTTCAGCGCATTGAATTCACGCTCAACCTGCCCAGCCTTATCATAGAGCTCGCTAATGATTTCCAAGACGCATCTGTGCGCCCTCTCCGCTACCCTTTGGCGCAACTTACGATCTATGGCATCGTGGACTTTAAGCCGCTTGGGATCATATGCCCGCGCCCCAACAAAGGCCTTCTCTATATACTGTTCCCATGCCGATTTGCTGAGACTGAGCAGCTGGGGTGCGGTGAGGGTCGACGTCACACGTTCCCGCATCAGCTTATCGATACCGTTGGAGCCATCCGACAGCACCCTATCGATCTGGCGAAGATGGTTGTTCTCAACAAAAGCAGAGAGACATCCGCTTGTCTTGTCATCTGCCTCCCCATAGGATAACTTGCCCATATCAGGCGTATTCGTGAGCGGTGCAGATTCAATTGATAGGGGTAGGCCATCCTCAAAGCCTCTAAATGTATTCTTCTCAATTTCATCAATTTGCTCATTAAGATAATCAGTAAATTGAAAATATCCATTCTCATTGCACCCAAGTGCCTGTAAAACACTTAGCTCATTAAGAGGCACGCCTTTCATTGCGGTAAAGCTCGCATCAAGCTGCCTCACCACATGCAACAAGGAAACAGTTGCGATGTCACCACAGGGTTTCTCTACCTGTTTGAGCGCTACAGTCACCGCCGGATGGACCCGGGTGGAGAACAGCAGACGCCTCAGACTTGACACAGCGTTGAAATTTGGTGTGGTAGCGTCATACTGGGAATTTGTCAGCATTATCACGTCAGCCAACACATTCCAATCGCCATGCTCCCAAGCGACCTGCTCATCGAATAGCCCGTTAAACTGCTTGTTCCAGCTCTGGTTGCCATACAGGAGAACACCCTCGTAAAGGTGCCCATTCGCTGGCCCAAGCTCTTCACCCTCGTAGATTTCGGCCAGCTTCTGGGTAATCGATGAGGCATTGGCATCTCCCACAGAATTGTTCAATAACACAATGAGCAGGGTCTTGAGTGTCACGCCATCGAGAAGATCCTGTATGCTCTCTATGCATGCATACCAATCATGAAAGTCCTCAGGCCCCATGCCTCGTGTATCGACAACACAAAAGGTATAGAGTACAGTCGAGTCATTGAAGAAATTGCTGTTTTTAGCACCCTGTACGTTCATGACAGTTCGTTGGAATGCCTTCACATCCGCATCACTGCTCGTTTGCATGTCCTTCAGTGCATGCCTACCTGACAAGTCTGGGTTTAAGATGGTGTAGAAGGGAATGATGCTCGCAACAATTCCCCATTCGCTTTGTAAAGCCTCGAGTATGCCGTTGTGAAATGAGGACGTACTTTCTCCGTAATAGAGGACGCACGCAGGATACTCCACTCCCACGTACTTCTTCATCCCATCATTGCCTTTTGAGTGCAAGGTGGCGGCGGCATCACTTATCAGTTTTGAGATATCATCCTTCTTCATGGCAACTCTTCGAGCCCTTCAAAGACCCTCCGGCACCTGCCAATCCATGATCAGACACCGGAGGGTAAGATTAGTTTGTATTTGGTTTTGCACCGGGAATCAGATACGCCAACCTAAAGGTAGTTAACTGTTTTGTGAGATCAGTGAGCAAATTCGTCACCTCACCAACCTCACGAGGGAACATTGCCGTCGCAATTGCGATGAGATTAGGACCGCGATCGAGCTCCCTCTGCACGGCGTCGCAGGCCCCCTGGACACTGGCAGGGATCTGGTTGGCTGTCAGGATGCTCTGCGTCTGCGCCTCGATCGCTTTGCGCATGGCTGGCACAAGCACCGACTTGTCCTTGAAGCTCAGTAATGCCTGGTAGAGCGGGATGGTTCCATGGCCGAATGTCCTATCTGAAAGGACAATCGGTCCATTGAGCCCACCGCTCACGTACTGGACGACGGGATTGGAGAACTCGATGACCCCGGTGAACAGGGCATTGCGGAAGCTCTCGAGGTCATGGTCCACCTTTGGCTGGAGATCCTCGATGTAGCCCGCTATCTCGCGACACTTCTCGAGCTCCTCCCGCACGATCTCGACGAGCACCGGGGCCTTGGCCAGGAGGTCGGCGCAGATCGTCCTCTCGGCCTTGATGTTCTGGGGTCTCATCATGTCGGAAAGGAGATGCACATTGGGATCGTACACACGATTGGAGTCCATGGCCTGTAGCTCGTTCTGCACCTTGAGCCTGTCGACGATTGGCAGTCCCTTCGCCGCATCATGCTTTGTGCGGATGCCCCCCATGAACTCATCGGTCAAAGTTCGGATGTAGTAGCCCTTTTTGTGAGGGACAATCACGTCAGCGGCGAGCGCCTCGTTAAGCTTTTCCACCCATATGTCAGAATTCGAGAGACTCAGCGGAACGGGCGAGGGCAGATTCCCCCAGTCGCGGGACGCCTCGACCTCTGCGGAGTCCGAGACGCCATCCACGTACACCGCCCTCTCGTAGAGGTGCCTGCCGGGCGCGGGCTGGTAGCCGGCCTCGCAGCGCGCGAGGGCACCATAGCCCCACAGGGGGACGCCGATCTTGAGCCGAAGGAAGCTCACGCGGTCGGCCGCGGAGGTCTCGCGCTTCTTGAATCCGGTGCCCCTTGCCTTCACAAAGCCATCGGCCGCATTCACGACCACGGGGGAGGTCTGCGGCACCGTGACGTAGCAGAGGGCGGAGCCATCGTCCGGCAGGTCGTACCTCCCGTCGGTGTCGAAGAGTACCTCGGCTCGCTTGTCCATATTCTTCAGGAGGTCGTCCTGCACCTGCTTGGCGAGCAGCTTCGGGTTGTTGTGTATGCCGTATTTGTCCTCAAGGTACTTTGTCAGCGACCTCTGGGACCAGTCCTTGAACGTCTCCGCGAAGTAGTCTGAGACCCGGTATATCAGGATGGATCTGTCGCCGCCCGGCCCCAAAGCAGCCCTGCCCCTCTTGTCCAGCAATGTGTCGAGCAGTTCTTGGGTAACCTTGCCAACGTCGCAACTCTCTAGCTCCCCGTCGAGCACGGGGGCGATCTGACTCATCGTGACGACGGGCTGCTCGTAGGTGCTCGCGCCGTCCGCAAAGTGTTTGAGGTAAGACCAGCTCTCGTCGAAGATATCGATGAGCTCCCCCATGGCATCCTCGAAGGGGCCGGTGAGCTCGTCCGCGAGGCGCTTGATCTGCGCGGCCAAGCTACCTGCGAGGTTCTCGAGCGCCTCGTACGAGTCCCTCCTGATGCGGCAGCGGGTCAGCTCGCAGGTCTTTTCGACGAAGGCGTCGTACCTCTTCTTCAGTCGGAACGAGCAGTTAAAGAACTCATCTCGCGCCCTGACGAAGTCGTCCAAGATGGGCATTCCCTCCTCATCCTGGGCCTCCTCCTGCACACGCTCCCTCTCCGCTTTAGCCTCGATGCCCCGGGCCGCCGCGAGCAGGTCGGTGACCTTGGCGGATCTCAAGAGCGCGGAGGCGTACCAGGGGCCGCGCTCGGGGTCAACCATGGCGTCGAGGACGGCGTTCACCACCTTGGCCATCACGGCCTGGGCCCTGCCGTCGGTGGGCAGCCCGCTCCGGACGTGGCCCGGGACATCCCTCGAGAGGTCAGAGAGGTTCTGGGCGAGGGCACCTTTCGCGGCGGCCTCGAGCTTCATGTAGTGATCCTCCACGTTCGGGCTCTTCTTCTGCGCGTCGGCCGGCCTCGCGCCGTAGTAGTCGGGGTCGACCCCGACGCCCCTCTGCAGCTCCCGCAGCAGGGCGTCGTGCGTGAGGCCAACGCCCTCCTGGAACCGCTCCACCTCCTGCTGCGTCGGGACCCTGCCGCGCATGCCGAGCCCCTCGAGCCTCTGGAAGAAGCCCGAGACGAGGTAGGTCATGATCCTGCCGTACGGCACGACGGCGCACGAGGCCCCGAGGACGAGATAGTCGTAGCAGGCGCCGGCGTCCTGCTCGTTCCTCTCCGCATCCCTGATGGTTTGCACATTACTGAGATGAGATTTAAGACTGAACGCAACTTGTGCAGGCTTGGCAAGGAAGTCCATCACGTAGTCCGCCACGACACTCATCGCATGCTTGTACATCTTGGGAAGGGGCACACCCTTCGACGTCTTCCCGGCCACGAGGTGACAGAGGTCCACGGGCGGCGTCTCCCAGCGGACATCTCCCACGCGGGGGTAGGTCTGGTGCCAGACGTCACCGTTTCTCCCGAAGCCCATGCAGTAGTCCAGCTCCTGCATCGCAGCGTAGCCGTTGTGCTCTATGTACGTCCTCACGTTAGTGGGGATAGCTTTGTCGGCGAGGTTCACGTCGGGCAGGAAGAGGTAGCCCATGACACTGTTGCCATTAGCGCCCGCCCTTCTCAATGCCTCCCGGACGAGGTAGCACGCGTCGAGGAAGGTCCCGGAGCCCGTACCGCCACTTAGACCGGAGAAGACGTGCACGTACACCTTGCGTTTGTTGCCGTTCGCATCCTCCATCGCCTCGGTGACCATGTCACGAACTGTCGACACGAACTCGGAGGCCCTTCTCACCAGCAGGTAGCGACCTATCTGGCGGACGCCACCCGCACCATCGGTGGCCGTGCCCACCTTATTGATGTCATCGAACTGGAGCCACTCACGGTACGCGGGGTCCTTCGCTAGATTGACTCGATTTTTCCCAAATATCTCTGAGAGATTGTCCGCGCAAGAGACATCAAAGAACTCCGTGTCCATATTAAGCTTGTAGGGAGCATACACAGACGAATCTGCCGCCTTCCCCATGCCATCAGCGTCCGAGTCCACTGCCAGGAACTTAATGTGCTCGTAGCTGGGTACCACTTCGCCGGGATTGTCCGACTGTAAGCGCTCATAAACCCTCTTCTTAAGGGTTCGCAGGCAGTCCACCCCCGTACCCCCAAGGCCGATGGCGAGAACGGCAGAGTCATCTTGGATGAACCGTTGTCCCCCATCAACAACTTCATCGCTGTTACCATCAACAACTTTACCGACGTTGTTTCCAGAATCCTGCCCACTCATATACTTCTCCCCTCGTCTTAGAAGCGTCTAGCTCACCTTGAACGACTCAGCTCACTCTTAAACCGAACAACCACGCCCTTCTGTCCCTTCTCGTCCACGGCGATCGGGACTTCGTAGCCGTTGCCACCTACACGCACCTTCCTCTGCATGTGCCCGCCGCTGTACACCGGTACCTTAGAGACAAAGGTCACGTAGTCCTTGCCCGACGCCTGGAAGTACGCCTGCGGGTCTATGCCATAGGTCTCGACCCCAAACAAAGCGAGCTTGATGCGCCCGCGGCTCCCCTCCAGGCTCGTCTCCTTCTGGTACTCGGAGCTCTCGTTGTCCATGGGGCGCACGTAGCAAGTACCGTAGAAGCGCTTGTTCAGGAGGATCCGCAGCAGGACGCCCGCCACCACAAGGGCAAGCAGAATGGCCCCGAGGATGACAACACAGGTGATGAGGCCTATGTTGACGGTCTTCACGTGCACGTCGAACGTGCACGACGCCCCGTCCGAGTCGGTCGCGCGAACTGTGAACGACCCCTCGGGAAGGCTGTAGCCGCTGAGGACCAGCTTGGAGCCGTCGATTTTGTACTCGTCGGGCATGAAGGCGCTCGACTCGACCTCATAGGAGAGCTCGCCGTCCTCCGTGTCGGTCGCGCCAGGCGTGAGGTCTATGGTCGCGGTGTTGTCGATGAAGGGCCAGAGGTTGACGGTCGCCTGTATGGTCTCGCCGGGCACAGGTGCGCTGTTTCCCACGTTGAGGCTCAGCGTCTGGGTGGAAAGCTCATAGCCCTCGCCCGAGGCCGTCGCATGCACCGCAAAGCTGCCCCTATCTGGGAAGGGAACCGTCAGGGCAAAGCCGCCCTCGCCAGCCGTGAGCGCCAGTGCCTGCTTTGAGCCGCCTGCTCCCTCGATCACAAGCTCACCGGAGAAGCTCCCGTAGACCTCGGGCTTGACGGGTCTTCCGGACTCGAGGATGGTCGCCGTGAAGTCCACGCTGTCACCAGCAGAGAGCTTGCTGCCGCTGGCGCTCGACTCGAGCCGGACGGAGACATCGGTGTTGCGGACGATATCGACGCGAACATGGTCCTTGGGCACCCCGCGTACGGTGTAGCGCCAGGTACCTGCCAAAGGTTCTCTCACCTTCACCGCCGTGAGCGCCTCCGTCGAGAACGTCGAGCCAGCTAGCTGGTCGCGCGTGACGCTCGTGCCATCGGGCCTCGTGAACGAGTAGTCCGTCGGTGTCCCCGTTATGAGGACGTTTGCCTCCTCCACGCCGATGCTCGCGACGTCGAAGGCGCCACTGACGATGCCGGAGTCTGGTATGACGACGTCGCTGCCTTGGTCGGCCTTGGCCGAGAACACGAGCGAGTAGTACAGGTCGTAGACACCCTGGAGGTCCGAGGCACTGGTGACCTCGCGAAACTCCCCACCCGTCGCCGAGGCGACCTGCCTCAGCTCGTTGGAGTCGGCCTCACCGTTCGCGTTGAGGCTGACCGTGTAGATCTTGTAGCCCGCGCCGCGCGCCGCCTCTATGGCCTGGGCCTTAGTCTGGAGGGAGGCCTGGCGCGCCTCGTCGCTGGGCATGTCCGTGTTGCCGTCAGAGAGGAGCAGGATGATCGAGGGTATGCTAGCGTCCCTCTGGCCGTCGAGCATACCGACGGCAGCCCTAAGCCCCTCGCCTATGTTCGTCCAATTCTCGAGCGCGACCGTGTCCATCCTCTGCACGAACTCCTGGCGCAACTGGACGCTCGTCAGGTCCCTGAGGTCGGACTGCAGGGGGATTCCCTCGCCAAAGGCGACGGCACCTACCCGGTTCCCCTCCTGGGCAAGCAGCGCCACGAAGCGGGCGATCGCCGCGCCTCGCAGGTTGTCCGGATCGGTCCGGCTCATGGAACCGCTCTCGTCGGTCACTATCACCACGTTGTAGCGATTCGTAAGGTCACCTTTAAGATCCGACCCTGCCGCGTAGGCCACGCTCGCGCGCAAGAGCGACAGCAAACAGAGCGTCGTCGCGCAGAGCAGCAGGGCCGTCGCACGAAGTGCGCGGGCAAAGCCTCGGGCTCGTCGCCTGTCCCCCATGCCACACCCCCGTAACATCAAACCTACCAGATACATTCCAGCAATCCTGTGTACCAGTACAAGACTTTCCTAGTTTAAGGAGTCTTGTTGCTAAATGGAACTCATAGCAGCTGTGAGGTGTATATCTGAATGAGCTTCGCTCATGACTGCCGGCGCTGCGTACACGATCGCGGCGATGACTGCAGGTCCCCAGCCTACTCGATGTCGAGCTTCACGGCATTCTTCACCATGCCCAGCACCTCATGTCCCGCGAGAAAGAACGGGGCCGCACACGCCCCGAGGTAGGCGTTCTGCGAGATCACAATCAGGCCTGCCGTGATGCAGGCGTACTGCCCGATGGCCATAAACATCTTGAAGGCAAGCGTGATGTTGGGATACTTGAACCTGGGCCCCTCGCTGCCTTGGAGTACCCGTGCGTGCAAAATGCGTTTGACAAAGACGAAGCCAAGACCAAATGCGGGAATCACCGCAACGATGACCCCAATCACCCCAAAGAGGGGCAACACCTCCTTGGGAGAAGAGAAGATAAGGCCGATGATGGTGCTGATGAGCACCGTGACGAACGAGTTCGCGAGTGTCGCTAGCAGCACCCAGCCGATCCAGCCCCTCAGGCTCCGGCGGGGCCTGTCGTTGCGAAGGTCGTATTCATGCTCCTCCTCGAGGGAGTCCCTGATGGGAACCTCCGGGGCAAGGGCCCGCACGAAAGCCACGCAGATCGCCTGGAGCGTGCCCACAACCACGTCGAGCGGGGAGACGGGAGTGCCGCGGGCAAGCATCCCCTTGATGAGTTTTCCGGCAGGCCACTTCTCCAGCCCCACGTCCGCAAACCGCACTATGTCGATACCCATGGAGATGGACATGGCGTCCACCAGCATCAGGATGACGTAGGGCACCAGCACGAGCACGAACACCACGAGGATGAGGCGCAGCACGAGGGAACCGGAGCTGCCTCCCGTCTTGAATCCCCTTAAAATAATCTTATAGATCATGAACAAGAACACGAGGATGATGACGACTCCCCACAGTCCCATGGCTCCCCTTCCCATACCGATTCCCAAGGGCCGCGCACGTGCTAGGCAACGACCCTCCCGTAACGACAGAGCTGCTGCTGCACGTGTTGCCTCTTGCGCTCGCTCACGGGAATGCAGGTCCCATCCCTGAGCGTGATGGTGTCACGCGAGAGCCTGAAGACACAGCTCAGATTAACGAGGAAGCTGTTGTGGCAGCGAATGAACGTGTCTGGCACGAAGGTCTGGAACTTTTTGAGCGACATGGTGACAGGAATCACCTCGTCGAGGATGCCGGAGGCGGAGGCCATCCCGTCGGAGACGTCGTCCTTCTTCATGGCCTTTGAGTGAGGCCTCAGATGAATGTGCAGCGTCCGCCCACGACTCTCGACATAGCGAATGTCACTTACGAGAACATAGAACGTCGCCTTGGTGCCACGCAGGCAGAGGGGACAATCGAAGCCTAGCTGACATCGCTCGAGAAACAGGGTGAGAACGGCCCTATTCAGGGCAAGCTCGAGCTTGTCGAGGGAGATGGGACACACCAAAAACCCCACATGCTGCACCGTGTGGCCGTGCGCCACAGACACGTCCGAGGGTACTATGAATATGATTTGGGTCGTATGCCTATCGGAGAGGAAGCCGCTCACCACTCGGATGGCATCGTCCACTCCGCCAAGCTTGCTGGCAATGAAGAGCACATCCGGAACATGGCTCACAAGCGAGTCCACGCCACTCAGCACGAAGACGTCCAGGTCGTCAATGCCTTGATCAGGATACGCGCTGCGCTCGACGACCGTCGGCACCAGATGGCCTGGGGAGCCGTACCACGTGAGGCCGAGCTTCCCTATCAGGCCCACCAAGTTCTGTGACTGGTTCGCGTCCGCATCAAACACGGCAATATGAAGGTCCATTACCCCCCCCCGATACTTTGCTTTCAGATGTATGTGTTATGTCTGCAATCATATCAACACCATCCTCACAAACGCCCGACGGCGGTCCCACAACGCAAGACGCTAGTCAATATTCAGTTATATTACAGCTCTTTTCGTGATACCTTCTGTAACTTTCTTTGTTAACGTCTTCTTGATGCACCAGAAGATATACTCGCAGCAGAATTTGACAAAATCGCGGCTGGGCGACATGAGTGCGAGGCGGCGTCCCCAAGGCAGGGCAAGCGCACGCCCCTATGAGGGCAAAGACACTGCCCTCATAGCCGTCGTAGTGCGCGATCGCCCATCAACCTCTCCTGTCTGGCCACCATCCCGTCATCTTCACGCGGGCCACTGCGTCATCAGCACCCGTGCCGAGACGCCGGTCTCGCAGACCCTCTGGTTGAGGATCCTTAAGAAATTTGCGCCACAGAACAACATCTCTCGCGGTATCATGCCGGACATCCTCGTGCTCTCCTCGGTGCGTCTCCTTGCGACGGCGCATAAAATCACATGATCTTCAAAAATAGTCTGAAATCCGTATTTGCCAACATCGACGACACCCTCTGCCTAGATCCGCAAAGCGTAGCGAGGCATATCACGTCGCGCCACAGGTGAGGCGGGACCACCCGTCGGGCAGCGAGGGAGATTCGGCGGATTGAGAGGGCAATGATAGTGAGAGAAGCTAGTGACGCAGGTAAAGACGACGCCAAGGAGCGTCTGCACGCGCTCGTGGAATCGGCACTGAAGGTGTCTGGCATCACGGGCGAAACGAGTTTTTGTGGGGAACTGGGCGTCGACTCCATGCAGCTCGTTGTGTTGTTATTGGCTTGCTATTGGCGATCGAGAGAGAATTCAAGATCACCATTCCCGACCGTGGCCTCATGGCTGCCGGTTCAACCTTTGGCGCGCTGACAGACTTTGCCCTGTCGCTCATGGATGTGAACTCCCATGGCCAGCCAGGCTAGCGACACGCTTATGAGCTTATAACCAGAACCTGAAGCCAATCACCAACCTTAACCTGCCGGAATCCCGCTCCATGCCTGATTATGGGCGGGTGACGCTCTTGCGTGTATCTCCCGTCTGCCGCCCAAGGCAGCGTACCGATGCGCGTGATGCGCACCGGCTCACGATCGAAGAGGACCAGTGATGATGGAGCCTATCCCCTGATCACAGACACAGAGCCAGAATCGCTTACCGCGCAGAAATAGCCATCGTAGACCTCGATGAAGTCATATCCGCCCAGCATGGCGATTCCTCGAACTTTCTCGAGCGTGCCAGGAAGGCGCTCGCCTCGCGCGTAATGGTCAATTATGCATTGGGCCACATCAAGCGTATGAACCTCGTATGGATCACCCAGATAGCATTTTGAGACAATGCCCCGCAAAGAGTCTGAGAGGCTCTCATCAAGCTCTCCGAGCTCGTTACGAAGCGCTGCGATCAAGTAATTGACCTGCTGTTGGTTGGTAACGTGTCCCCCAGCGTCGAGCTTTTTCATGAGTTCGATGTAGCGCTTCGATCGATGCTTGCGAAGTGCACGCTCAAATGTGACGGGATTTACTTTCTGTTGAGCCTTTTTTGAGCTAGATTGCACATCGAGTTGCTGCTGTCGTCTACTGTTTGCATGAACGTTAAGTAGCTGGCGTGGCATCTGGATACTTCCTTTCTCCTTGATTCAAAATGTGCGGCTATCCTGACGCGTACGTAGCGAGCTGGCCGGGACTTTCGCGGAGCGAAATCAAGCTCAACGAGTCTTGGGAGTGCATCTATGCGGCTTAGGGAAGCCCTACGATCGACCAAGCTGACTCCCTCATATGAGGACTTCTCGAACGCGCGGCCCCTCAGACCTTTGGAGAGGATGTGATCCGATTGGCTTGCCCGAGGCAGGGACGGCACGTTCACGCCCCCAATTTTGAATCGACTCGATTTGCTCGGGACTGGTTTGCGACAGGGGAACAACATTGTTGAATGCTTTTCTAATAATATCCGCAGTAATGGAAAGCTGGGGATTCGCGACCTTCCGATATGCCAGATCTCGAATTGTTGACTCAAGATCCGCCCCGCTGAATCCCTCCGTAAGCTCCACCAGCTCATCGGCAAGGGGTCCTGCGAAATTAAGACTCAGGTACTTTTTCATATAGAGTGACATGATGGACTGACGTTCTTCGGTGGTGGGTAGATCGACGAAGAATATCTCATCGAATCTCCCGCGCCTGAGTAACTCGGGCGGTAGCTGTGAGACGTTGTTCGCGGTGGCAATGACGAACACCATCTTCATGCACTCCTGGAGCCAAAACAGGAACTGGCCGACCATCCTAGTGGACACGCCGCCATCGCCGGCTGACGCGGTGGCACCAGACAACCCCTTCTCGATCTCATCGATCCAGAGAACGCAGGGTGAGACGGCTTCCGCCATAGTAAAGGCTTCCTTGAGCTGCCTCTCGGTTTGGCCAACATAGGAACCCTGAACGGTTGCGAAGTCAAGGCGATAGAGGGGCAACTTCCAACTTGACGCAATTGACTTCGCTGAGAGGGACTTACCACAACCCGGGACGCCAACAAGCAAAATCCCGCGGGGAGGCTTCAACCCCATCTTGAGAAGGGCGTCGCGCTTCTCGGGGGTAAGCAGTTCCTTCTTTTCCTTGCACCATTCCTGCAAGGCTGCAAGGCCACCGACCTCTGCATCGGATTTACTGGTCTGTATCTTCTCAAGTCCACTGATGTTCGAGAAGAGCTTGTCTTTTGAGCCGCGGATCTCGACGAGATCATCCTCACCAATGTGCCCGTTCGCGATAAGGGAGGCGATTGTATTCTCGATCTCGATCTGGGAGACCCCGGCCAATGCGCTGGCGGCCTCACGAACCTCCTCATCCGTCCACTCAATGGGGATGCTACCCCGGTATTGATCGATCAGACCCCTGATGACAGCATAGGCCTCCTCCTCGTTGGGACGGTCCAGAACGACTACGAGCCCCGTCTGCTGGAGTTGCCCCCACACGTCCTTGTTGGTGATCACAATGATGGTGGTTGAGGCATCAACTGCTGACTGCACGAGGTCGTAGAGATCCTGGGCATCTCCCGTCTCGGTGGAGATGTCCCCCGTCTCTGACAACGCGAAGGTAAGTTGGCTACGCTTCTTCATCTGCTCACGCATGAAATCAAAGGCCTCGTAGACACTTTCCCCATCGCAGACGGTCTGCATGGATGTGACGTCATAGATCCCCTTTGACTTGGTGTGGCAATATACCTTGACCCCAAGCTCTTCGGCGACCTCGGTCAAGATCTCGATAGCCCGCCTTCTCTCATCCGTCTTGATGGTTATGAGAGGGATGCGGGCCTTCGCATAGCGCACCAACAAGTCCCTCGTCTCATGCTTGCTGCTCATTCGGGCTACCTCAGAATTTGTTAACTGGAGTCTTATGGATGATGGAAAGAAGCTTGCCGCTTCTGTCCACTCTGGGTGCAGAGTCCTCGAGGCTTGACTGATTGGCATCAGCTTGGCCTCGGATGAGAGATCGGCACTCCTCACGATACTTTTCAGGCATAGCTGGAATATCCACCGCATTCATCAAGGTGATGAACTCTCGACGAAACGCAAGCAAAGCTTCGGTTATTGATCTCTCGTCAGCCACCGACCGCCTCTGCCTCTTTTGAAAGGCGTCTACTGCGGCGTTCATCCTCTTGTTGACGGCACCGATAAGCTTTTGAAGAAACCTATCCGATACACCCGCCTGCCAATCGAGAGTTCCCGAACGCATGGCCGAGATGGCGCCATCGTCGTCAAGCCTATTGCCGAATATGTCGATAACCTCAACCCACTCTGCATATGTATGGGGGCTTCTCATTTTTGAGCCATCCTAACATGTCGAATAACCATACTACTGGGGGGAGTCAGATCCCAATCAGGTAAACCCTGCGCGAATGTTGGATAAGCTTCCATAACGCTCTCGTTACCCTTGCCGACGTCGTTGTTGACCGGGCGTGGGCTGACGAACGTGCCGACGTCGACACTCGCGAACATCCTGCCGACACCGTTGTCGGCAGGACTTGGGTCACCTGCAGTGCCTTTAGGTGCAAGCGTATCCATATCGTTGGCCTCATCGGCCACTGCAGCAAAGGCATCCTCGGTATGCTCGGAGATCGCTTCGAATGGTAAGGACGGACCCGTCTCTTCGGCCATTGCTATGTGATTGGGCTCTGGTGTGGCCTGCTCGGGCTTTGCGGGAATGTCATCCCCCTCTGGGGCCACGTTCGCAAACGCCTGCCCGGCCGGTACCTCCACACTCCCGCCCCCCTCTGGGGTCACGTCAGCGATCACCTCCTGCTGGCTCTCGGCTACCTCAGCGACTTCTTCGAACGGGGCGTCATTCCCCCCTGGGGCCGCGTCCACCAAAATGTCCTGCTGACGCTCGGCTACCTCACCGACCTCCTTGGACGGGACGCTGTCCACCTCTGGAACTACGTTCGCAAACGCCTGCTCGGCCGGCGCCTCCACGCTCCCGCCCCTCTCTGGGGCCGCGTCCGCGCGCGAAGCAGGAACACCAAGTCTTTTCAACGATGCGCCACATCTGGCACAAAAGTTAGAGGAGTCACGATTCTTCTTCCCACACATAGGGCAAAACACGTAAATTCATCCCCCTTCTCAATGAGTAGCCGAGACGATGTGACGTGTGACGCCGGTAAGGGTCCTCACGTACTCATCAGGTGAAAGCTCGTTAAGCATATCAAGAACTTCTTGGCTTCCGGCATCATATTGACTAAACTCGATACGAAAGTCAACGATTTCGGCAATCGTTGCCTTGAGCAGCTTGGTACCATTTTCTTTTTTTGTGTCATAGTTCGAATTAATCACATCACGGTGAGAGTTTATATTCTTTTCCTGTGAGTAATGTTTATATACAAGAGCAATTCCAGCAATACATAAGAGAACTCCAAAGAATGTTAGCTTAGCAGCAAGAGCAATAAGACCGAAAGCGATGCATGCGATACCAGCATAGTGGCAGTTTTGCTCAAAGGGCGTAAGCACGGTCTTATCTAACTCAGCACTGCGCTCTGACTCGACCAGCTCATCAAAGGCCTTGACGAGGTTTTCCTCATCTGTGCCAGCGGAAGTGACAGCATTGAAGCTGTCGATGTTAATTTCGATGTCGTTTGGAATCTTCATGCGATTCTCGGCAACCATATCATTGTAGCCATTGCAAATCCATTCGCGTGAATACGCCACTGCAAACTGCTGAGACGAGACACTTGAGCGCGAGATATCGGGATACATCGCTGCATCGGTCAGTAGTTGGGTAAAATCACGTTGCTCCTCCATGGAGGTCTTCTCGTGATCCGCCAATATCTGCGCCTCTTGGGTATCGCCCTCGTGTTCGATAATCAACTCACAAAGACGCTCTTCGCGCTTGAGCGGAAGCTCTTCGTCATCGAACTCAGAGACAAGAGTAGTTAGAATATCGTCAAGTTGCTTCCTCACGACATCCTGTGAGGGCTGCTGTGCAAAGATATCCTTAAAATATGCTAGAATATACTGATGAGCCATTGCTCCCTCAAGAATATCCTCGAGGATAGGCCATGTGTGCGAGTACTTGCGAAGGTAAGGGTACTTGGTTGGATCGACAGGCTTGCGCTTGTCTTTAAGGGCAGTCTTCCAACGGCTGGTCTGCTCCTCAAGAAACCCCGGACGGGAGGCGAGCAGATCACACCAATCATTGAGTTGGCCTGCGATCGCTCCCTCAGAATCGGCCGAGAAGAGACCTGTGGCATACGCATCAAGTATGATGATGGCTTCCCTACCAAGTCCTTCGGGATCTTGGTTGGCAAGATACCGCCTCACCCACTCGAGTGCGGGCCCTTGCCTATTGGCACGACGGCAAATGAGCCCAAATAGCAGAGATGCCTTCTCATCATTGCGATGGATGGCCTCCTTGAGCGCCTTTTTGGCAATGTCCTTCTCATCATTGATCCACGCTGCGAGCGCCACAAGACAAGGAGCAAGCCAATACTCGGGACACTTCAGCATAAGGTCCTCGGAGGCTTTGGTAATCGTTGCATTCCTGACAATACCGAGATCGGTTGCCTGGAGTATTCCTGTAGTGGTTCGTCTCACCTCCGAGTAATGCCCAAACTTTACAGCAAGCTGCTGTCTGATATTATTAAGCTTTGTAGTTGCGTGTTCAAGTTCCCAACGTCGCATTTCATTATTGACATAGTCTCGGAAGTCGCTTGCTAGCGCGTCAAGCCGAACCTCGACGCCATTCATTTGACGGTTAACGTTAGCGACGGAATCGTCAACCTGCTCAATTGCACGACGCATTGAAGTCAGGTTGTTCTCGATCGTAGTCAAATCTGCCGTTTGGATTATCCTATCTGCCACTGACAGCACCTTTCTCCACCATACTTGATATCAGATAGCATAGCGTCACTTGATGGATGAGGACACTGGAACGGGATGCGACGCCCCTGTCTCCGGCGCTTTGCCGCGTCTTCCGATGATCCATTCGCTGCCCTCAATGACCTTTGATGACCCGCCCGGCCAGCGCCCCTACGCCACCTGCCCCATAAGCTTGGCCAGGCGCTCGGCCATGGCATCGACCTGCCCTGCCGTCACGACAAGCGGCGGCAAAAAGCGCAGGGTCGAGTCGCCCACGCAGTTAAGCACGAGACCCGCGCGCAGGCCCTGCTCGACGAGGCTTCGCGCCATGGGCGCGTCGAGCTGGGCGCCGCGCATGAGGCCGCGCCCACGCACCTCAGTGACGTGCGGCAGCGCCGCGAGCCTCTCGGCAAGCTGTGCTCCCACCTCGATGACGTGCTCGCCTATGCCCTCCGCAACGAGCGTCTCCATCGTGGCGCGGCCCACGGCGCAGGCAAGCGGGTTGCCGCCGAAGGTGGAGCCGTGGTCTCCCGGCCCGAGCAGGTCGGCGACCTCTCCGTGCGCGGAGAAGGCGCCCATGGGAAAGCCCCCCGCGATGCCCTTGGCCATGCTCACGATGTCCGGCACGATGCCCGCGAGCTGGTACGAGAAGGGCGCGCCGCAGCGAAAGACGCCGGTCTGCACCTCGTCCACGATGAGCACGAGACCCCGCTCCTCGCAGAGGCGAGCGGCTCCCTGCAGATACTCGGGGTCGGCCGGCCAGACGCCGCCCTCGCCCTGGACGCACTCCAGCATGATGGCACAGACGGGACCACAGCTTGCCTCGGGCCTAGCGATAGCCTCCTCAAGGGCGGCAAGGTCGTTGAGCTCCGCCGACATGAAGCCTGCGGGCATCGGCGCAAAGCTCTTATGAAACACGTCCTGGCCGGTCGCCGCCAAGGTCGCGAGCGTACGGCCGTGGAAGCTCCGCTTGGCCGTGACGATGCCCGTGGCCCCGCCGAGCCTACGCTCGCCCCAGCGGCGCGCGAGCTTGATGGCACCCTCGTTCGCCTCGGCGCCCGAGTTCGCGAAGAAGGTCCTCCACGTCTGGCCCGTCGAGCCCGTCACGTGACCCTCCTCGTCGGTGGTCGCACCAAGCAGGCGCGAGAGCGCAGCCGCAAGCTCGCTGCGGTTCTCGACGTGAAAGTAGTTTCCCACCTGCCAGAGCCTCTCGGCCTGCCCCTTGAGGGCGTCCACGAGCCTGGGGTGGCAGTGCCCCAGGCACACCACGCCTATGCCGCCCAAAAAGTCCAGGTAGTCTCTGCCCTCAGAGTCCGTGAGCACGCAACCCGAGCCTCGCACGAACTTCACGGGCAGCCGGGCGTAACTGTGCATGAGGTAGCGCTCGTCCCCTGCGATGAAGTCCGCGTGTGTGTCAAACTCGTACATGCTATGCCTCCTTGGGGTTGCGGGAGTCGTTGGATATCTCGGTCCCGATGCCCTCGTCGGTGAACGTCTCGACGAGCAGCGCGTGCTCGACGGTGCCGTTCAGGATGGTGACCTGGCCCACGCCCGCCTCGATGGCCTCGATGGCGCTTCTCACCTTGGGGATCATCCCCTTGCTGAGCGTGCCCGCATCGATGAGGTGTCGCGCCTCCCCTACACCCATGCCGGCGATGAGACTGTCCTTGTCGTCGAAGTCGGCGTAGAGGCCATCGACGTCCGTGAGGAAGAAGAGCTTGTCCGCGCCGAGCGCCTGGGCGATGTGGCTCGCCGTGAAGTCGGCGTTGACGTTGTAGGGGCCGCCGTCCTCGCCAAAGCCCACGCCTGCGATGACGGGGATGTAGCCGTCATCTAGAACCTTGAGGGCGAGGTCTGGGTTAACCTCGGTGACGCGGCCCACGCGGCCTAGCTCGGGATCGAGCTGACAGGCCCTGAGCGTGCGGCCGTCGGCGCCCGAGATGCCCACCGCGTGGTTGCCGTAGCCGTTGATGGCCTGCACCAGCTCGGCGTTCACCTTGCCCACGAGCACCATCTGCACGACCTCCATGGTGTCCTCGTCCGTGACGCGCAGACCGTCCTTGAAGCGCACGCTCAGGTTGAGACGGTCGCTCAGAGACGAGATGTCCTTGCCGCCGCCGTGTACGAGCACCACGTGCACGCCCATGAGCTTGAGCAGCAGCACGTCCTCGATGACCTTCGCCCGGAGCGTGGCGTCCTCCATCGCCGAGCCACCGTACTTCACCACGAAGGTGCTCCCCGCCCACTCGTTGATCCACGGCAGGGCCTCCACGAGCACCTCAGCCTTGCCCTGCGAGGCATCGCTGGGCCTGCGCCTTCTCATCACCATGTCAGCCAACCTTTCCTGTCAGGGACCTTGCACCTGCGGCTCGCGCCTAGGTGCGGTAGTCCCCGTTGATGGTCACGTAGTCGTGCGTGAGGTCGCAGGTCCAGACGCGCGTGGAGCACGATCCCATACCCAGGTCGATGGCTATGGGGACCTCGCTTTCCTTGAAGCGCTTGAGCATGTCGTCCTCGTCCATGGCCACGGCAAGGCCACTGCGGCAGACAGGCACGCCGAGCAGGTCGATGTCCACCTTGCGCTGGTCGAAGGCCACCCCGCACTTTCCGGCGGCGGAGGCGACCCTGCCCCAGTTCGCGTCGTGCCCGAAGACAGCGGTCTTGACGAGCGGCGAGTTTGCGACGGCGCGGGCCACGGCGTCGGCGTCTGCCTCGGTGGCCGCCCCCATGACGTCGACGGTCACGAGCCTGGTCGAGCCCTCCCCGTCGGCCGCGATCTGGCGGGCCAGCGCCTCGCAGGTCGCGCGCAGGGCGGCGCAGATGGCAGGGAAGGCCGCAGAGTCCTCGTCGATGGCCTCGAGCTCGGCCTCTCCCGTGGCAAAGAGTATGCAGCAGTCGTTGGTGGAGGTGTCCGAGTCAACGGTCACCTTGTTGAAGCTCTGGCTCACGGCCCGCCCCAGGGCCACCCGCGCGGCCTTGGGCGTGAGCGGTGCGTCTGTGGAGAGCACCGAGAGCATCGTGGCCATGTCGGGCTGGATCATGCCCGAGCCCTTGGCAAAACCCCCCACGTGGACCTCGACGGTCCCGCCACCTGGAGCGGGAAGGCTGCCGACGTAGGCGGCCTGCTTGGAGTGGGTGTCCGTCGTCATGACGGCGCGGGCGGCGTGGTGGGCGGCCGCTACCGAGCGCTCGAGCTGCCCAACGCAGGCGGGCACTCCCATCTCAAAGCACTCCAGGCCCAAGGGCACGCCGATGACACCGGTCGAGGCCACGAGCACCTCCTCGGCAGCGCAGCCCAGGGCGTCCGCGACGATGCGCGCAGATGCGCGTGCAACCTCAAGGCCCTGCTCGCCCGTGGCGGCGTTGGCGTTGCCCGAGTTCAGGACGACGGCACGCGCGTGGCCCGAGGCCGCACGTGGCCGCGAGACCTGCACAGGCGCCGCGCAGAAGCGGTTCTTGGTGAAAGTGCCCGCACAGACGCAGGTCCTGTCCGCGACGACGAGCGCGAGGTCACGACGGTCAGGATTGTGGCGAAAGCCCGCAGAGACGCCTGTGGCCCGGATGCCCCTGGCGGCGCAGACGCCGCCCTCGCAGGGCACGAAGCCGAAGCCCTCGGCCGCACCGTCCCGCTCAGGTACGCGCAGCGGCTCAAATCCGCTCATGAGCAGCCCCTCTCCTTGCATAGCTCATATCCTGCCTCGCTTCCGACACCTTGGTCCCGCAGCCCGTGGGCCGCAGGCGCCATTGGATTGTGTCCCCCATATATGCATATTGCTGCATGCACGATGGACAAAGACTAGCACAGGGAGGTAGCCCAACGGCGCAAAAGGCGATGTTTCACCGAATTGGAAACATAGCGTCACGAGGCGTGTCCGTCCTTATCGGCGCCACCCGGGCAGAAGTCAGGCTCCAAACCGAGGCTTGCGGACTCTGGCGCAACCCCCCCCCGCAGCCTGGCGGGGGGTTGCTCGGACGCATTTGCCCAGTTGGGCCATTTTCCATAGTGCCCCGCAGCCTGGCGGGGGGTTGCGCGCCCCACGCCTCCCAGGCGGCGACGTGACCGAAAGACGCAGTCTGCGCGACGTGGGGGCTGCAAACTGCACTTTTCCGTGAGACGTTGGGCCAGAGTGCGCTTTTACGTGAGGTCCAACGTGCAGAATGCGCTTTTCCGTGAGACTCAACGTGCAGAATGCGCTTTTCCGTGAGGCCCAACGTGCAGAATGCGCTTTTCCGTGAGACTCAACGTGCAGACTGCGCTTTTCCGTGAGACGACTCGACGTTTGCGCAGGTCAGAAAAGGCGCACTTTACGGAAAAGCGCACTCTGGGGGTTGGAGTCAACGGAAAAGCGCACTCTGGAAGGCCACGCGGGTGAAGAGTGCGGTTTTCCGTGAAGGCCCGGGGACAGAATGCGCTTTTACGTGAGGCCCAACGCACAGAATGCGGTTTTCCGTGAGACGACTCGACGTTTGCGCAGGTCAGAAAAGGCGCATTCTACGGAAAAGCGCACTCTGGGATCGCGGGTCGACGAAAAAGCGCATTCTGAGCCAGCGACGTCACGGAAGGACGCGCTTTGTGTGCCACCACGGTGCGCGTCACTATCCCACGTACTGCTTCGTTGGGTGCTCCTGCGACTTGGCTGAGGTGTATTACCTGCGATCATAAGATCGCTGGAGAGGATCTCGGAAAGATACCCGAAGCATCTGCTGTGTGATCGCTCCCACAGAAGCGCTCGGGTATCGTGCATGCACACCTTGCGGACTTCATTCTTGGGGAAAGGCATTTCGCATCATCTCCTGACAGGGAGTCTTCGAACTATATGGTGGCGACATCGGCCTTTCCACCCCATGATTGTGGCATGACAGGGGTACATCCGCGAGAGGCTGCCGTGCAAAGGGCGCCACAGGTCCCGTGACGCACGAGGACGGCGGGGCCTGGCGAGCAATCGAGAGAAGCATGATAGAATACCTGTGGGCGGCGGGCGATGTCGTCCGGCACCAGTTGGGCGGCGCGCGGGACGCGGCGCACAGGGCATCGGGAGACCTCTTCCGGCGCGACGTGGGCCTTCTATCACAGCTGCGAGCGTCTGGGCGACAGCTGCTGCGCAGGGGACGGACGAGAGGGGACCTTTGATGCAAGACCTATGCGAGCTCCTGAGGAACAACCCCTACCCCGGTCGCGGCATCGTGGTGGGCAAAGACTGGGGAGGAAGGCACTGCGCGTACTACTGGATTATGGGCCGCAGCCCCAACAGCAGGAACCGCGTCTTCTCGCTGACAGCAGACGGCATCCGCACAGAGGCGCACGACCCCGCGCTCCTCAAGGACGCAAGCCTCATCATCTACCACCCCGTGCGCCGCATGGGAGACGACCTTGTGGTCACAAACGGTGACCAGACCGACACCATCGTGGACACAGGTGACTTCTTTGCGGCGTGTATGGCCCGTGAGTTCGAGCCAGACGACCCCAACTTCACGCCACGCATCTCGGCCATCCTGCACGCAGGCGGCTCCTTTGAGCTCTCCATCCTCAAGCGCCAGGCCGGCGCCTCTGGCCGTTGCCAGCGCGAGTTCTTCTGCTACGAGGGCGCCGACGAGGGCACGGGCTACCTCATCAGCACCTACCAAGGCGACGGTGATCCGCTGCCGAGCTTCGTCGGCGAGCCGGTGGAGGTGAGCCTGCCCACAGCCAACGAGCTGTGGGTCGCCCTCAATGCCGACAACAAGGTGTCGCTCTACGCCAACGTCGGGGGCACGGTGAAGCTGTACAACAAGAACCTCGGTGACTGAGGGCGAGGATTAGGGAGAGAACCTGTGAACGAACTCGAGCTCAAGTACGGCACGAACCCCAACCAAAGGCCCTCACGCGTCTTCATGAGGGACGGCTCCGACCTGCCCATGACAGTGCTCTCGGGTAGACCCGGGTACGTCAACCTCCTAGACGCCCTCAACTCCTGGCAGCTCGTGCGCGAGCTCAGGGAGGCCACAGGACAGAGCGCCGCAGCGTCGTTCAAGCACGTCTCGCCCGCCGGTGCAGCCGTGGGCAGGCCCCTCTCCGATGTGGACAGGCAGATGTACTTTGTGGACGACGAGGGAGAGCTCTCCCCCATCGCCTGCGCCTACATCCGCGCGCGCGGCGCCGACCGCGTGAGCTCCTATGGCGACTGGGCGGCGCTCTCTGACTGCTGCGACGAGCGCACGGCCAGATACCTCAAACACGAGGTCTCGGACGGCATTATCGCACCCGGCTACAGCGATGGGGCACTTGAGATCCTACGCTCCAAGAAGGGCGGCAGGTACAACGTCGTGCTGATCGACCCCGACTACCGCTGCGCGCCCATCGAGCAGCGCGACGTCTTTGGCGTCACCTTCGAGCAGGGCCACAATGACCTCGCGATCGACCGCTCGCTACTGAAAGACGTCGTGACCGCCAACAGGGACCTGCCCGACACGGCACTGACGGACATGCTCATCTCCCTCGTCACGCTCAAGTACACACAGTCGAACTCCGTATGCTATGTGAGGGACGGCCAGGCCATAGGCATTGGCGCGGGTCAGCAGTCCCGCGTCCACTGTACGCGTCTAGCTGGCAGCAAGGCCGACGCATGGTTCTTGCGTCGGCACCCCAAGGTGCTTGGGCTCAAGTTCGCCGAGGGCATCCGGCGTGCCGAGCGCGACAACGTCATCGATGTCTACATCTCCGACGAGCAGGACGAGGTACTGGCCGAGGGCGCGTGGAAACAGTGGTTTGCCGAGAGACCAGAGCCCCTCACTCGCGAGGAGCGGACCGAGTGGATTGCCGCGCAGGACGGCGTCACGCTCGGCTCCGACGCGTTCTTCCCCTTTGGAGACAACGTCGAGCGCGCCCACAAGTCCGGCGTCTCCTACATCGTGGAGCCCGGCGGCTCCATCCGCGACGACGACGTGATCGCGGCAGCCGACAGATACGGCATCGCGATGTGCTTCACGGGAACGCGGCTCTTCCACCACTAGCATTGTATCCATAAAGTATTTACATGCTATGTGTGACGTGCTCCCGTTAATGAGAGGCGACAACGGGAGCATGTCCTAACAGGGCCGTGGCACTCGGGACCCGGTGCTGGCATCCCACGAAGCACGCTGGTCCAAGACTCCCACCGCAGTCCCAGCTGCGCGGTTCCCATTGGACCAAAACACTCCGTGCGTATGCGCGACGACTCACGACGACTGCGGTAGCCATCTGCCGTTTTCGCACGACATGCGCTCCGGGCCGGGCAGCTCGGTCTGCGAGCGCAAGGCCCGCATGCCCAAACGAGGGCGGTGTACCGCCACGGCCTTCGGGAGCAACAACAACCTCAACCATGTCTAGAAGGTATCGCGCCGACAGGCGACATGCGGAGCATGTGGGGACGTATTCGAGAAGTCATCCGCCACCTTCGACAGGACCGCAAGCGGAATCCGATGCGCCAGCCCGAGGAAGCATTACTGACCAACCCATGAAAAATAATCTACGGGGATTCACGAAGTATCCATACTCTTGTATTGACAAGAACATGCGTTCCAGTCCTGTGCTATAGTGAGTGGCAAGAAACGGCGGCGAGTGGGGGACGGTGGTCGGATGGCACGGGCGGTACGTGACGTGGGCAAGCTGAGGCCCATAGACGACCTGATGTTTCGGGTGATGGCGCAGAGCAAGGCCTTCTGCGGGGAGCTTTTGAGGGTGCTGCTCCAGGACCCGGGGCTCGAGGTGGTGGAGTGCAAGCCGCAGTCCGCCGTCACGAACACGCGGGGGCGCTCTGCGGTGCTCGACGCCCTCTGCGAGCTCTCCGACGGCAGGCTCGTGGACGTCGAGGTGCAGCGCGCCGACAAGGGCGACCTCCAGAGGAGGGCGCGCTACTACGCCTCGCTCGTGACGGCGGACAGGACGCGCCCGGGCACCCCCTTCGGGGACGTCCCGGACGTCTGCGTCGTGCTCGTCTGCGAGTTCGACCCCCTCAGGGGCGGCCGGCCGCTGTATCATGTGGACAGGGTCGTCAGGGAGACCGGCGAGTCGGCCGAGAACGGCCTCGAGGAGCTCTACGTGAACGCCCTGGCGAGGGACGGCAGCGAGGTCTCCGCCCTCATGAGGGTGCTCACGGAGGCCGAGGCGTACGACGAGGAGCGCTTCCCGGAGACGTCCAGGATGAAGCGCAGGCTCAGGGAGACGGAGGAGGGGCGAAAGGACATGGGAAGCGTCATAGAGGAGATCCGCGCGGAGTGCATCGCGGAGGGCGAGGAGAGGGGCAAGCTCGAGGGCAAGCTCGAGACGCTCGTCCGTCTCGTGCGCGACGGGCTCGTAAGCGTACAGGACGCCGCCACCTCGGTGGGGGTGGACGCCGACGAGATCAGGCGCGCGCTCGCGGCGGAGGGATGAGGTCGGCTGCGCGGGGGTGACGTGCTCGACTCATCGGCGGCCGGAAGCAGTCGGGAGCTCGGCAGGGCCAGCTCGTACCAGCGCACCGTGCGACGCCCGCCCTCATGAGGGTGCTCACGGAGACCGAGGCGTACGAAGAGGAGCGCTTCCCGGAGACGTCCAGGATGAAGCGCAGGCTCAGGGAGACGGAGGAGGGGCGAGAGGACATGGGAAGCGTCATTGAGGAGATCCGCGCAGAGGGTATCGCGGAGGGCAAGCTCGAGACGCTCGTCCGTCTCGTGCGCGACGGGCTCGTAAGCGTACAGGACGCTGCCACCTCGGTGGGGGTGGACGCCGACGAGATCAGGCGCGCGCTCGCGGCAGAGGGATGAGGTCGGCTGCGGGGGGATGATGTGCGCGAGGCGACGGTGGTCGAGCGGAAGCAGTCGGGGCTTCGGCAAAACCCGTCCGCACATGAGCGCACCGTGCGACGCCCGCCCTCATGAGGGTGCTCACGGAGACCAATGCGCACGGCGGCAAGCTCGTGCGCGCCGGCCTCGTGGACGCACGAGCTGGTGCGGCGTCGTTGGGGCTCGACCCCGACGAGGTCGAGCGCATGCTCGCGTAAAGGGCCAGCGCGCACCGCGCCCGCGCTTGGGAGAGCCACATAAGACGGACGAGGGAGGAGAGCGCCGACACGAGGCGCACCCCCATCGCTGCGGCGACGCGGGAGTTTGCTGAGCGTGGCTGCCAGGGGCGTCGCTGCGCAGCATTTGTGCGGCGGCCCATGTGACGACAGATGCCCTCTACTTCCTGTTCGCGGGCAAGGGGGAGCTCTTCGAGCGCGCGCTCGGCCCCTCCTTCGACCAGGTCGCGCTTGTCCTTGCGCACTCACTGCCGGCGCGAGCAGACCAGCCTCACGCTGGGTAAGGAGGCGCTCAAGGGCCCGACGAGCCCGGGCGGTCGACAGTGCGCCGGAATCTTGGCAGGATCGTGACACTTAGCCCAAACGATACCCCACGAGCCGCGAGAACATCCCCGGCCCGGCGTGGTCGGAACCTCCGCGCGCCCGGATCGAGCGCCGTCCTCGGCCCCACCAAGCCATGCCTCCCGTCCTCACCTTCCATCAACGGGAGCATGCCATGCTTAGCGTGTGATTGCCTTGTGTATATTGCACGAGGGCTGTTGATATAGCTTACTTCCTCGACACTCGCCCATGGCAAGTCCCATGCACCCCCGTAGCCTTCTCGTCACGTAAAGTTCCTTGACCCTCTCGCTACGTGAGGGTCCATGATGCCCTTGGAGGTGTGAGATGGACGAATCGAAACCTGCGGGAAGACACTACAGCGTGGGACAACTGGCCCAGATGGCGGGCGTGAGTGCACGCACGCTGCGCCATTACGAGGACATGGGGCTCCTCGAGCCCGCCCGGGCAGAGAACGGGTACCGCACGTACGGTCCCCGCGACGCAAGACGCCTGTCGCAGATCCTTGCGATGCGCGCCTGCAACCTTCCCCTCACGACCATCCGTCACCTGCTCAGGGACTCACAGGCAAGCCTCCGGGACACCCTTGAGTCACACCTCAGGACCCTGCGCGCGCAAAAGAAGTCACTGTCGGACGCGATGGCCCGCACAAAGGCGGCTATCGCGACTATCGAAGGGATCGAGAACATGGACAACGAGAAGAGGTTCGAGGCCATCAAGGCCCAAGGACTGAAGGAGTTCGAGGATACGTACGGAACCGAGGCGCGCAGGCGCTACGGCGATGAGGCCATCGACGCGGCCAACGAACGCATCATGTCGCTCACGCGCGACGAGTGGGACGCGAAGGACCTGCTTGAGGAGGCCATAAAGGTACAGCTGCGCCTGGCAATGGCATCGGGCGACCCGACGGGTGACCAAGCCGCTGAGCTCGCTCACATGCACGAGCGCTGGATGCGCATCCACTGGGGCAAGTCCTACGACCGCAAGGTGCACCTGGCGCTGGTGCGCGGATACCTAGGCGACCCACGCTTCAAGAACTACTACGACACCGCAGCCGGCAACGGCGGAGCAGAGTTCCTCGTGAAGACGATGGAGGCCAACCTGTAGCACAGGGTGCATGCGTGACCGGGGCGGGACCGTAACCGGGGCGGGACGGCAAGCCGTCGCCCCACCCCGGTGGAATCCCCGTTCAGGCACGCCTGTCGTCCCGTTGAGCCGCCATACCCATCCAGATCGACAGGGCGGTGATCGCGAGCATACCGATGACGAACGGGGCATTCAGCTGCAGGACGAACGCCGACATGAGCGTGTTCATGGCCCCATGGAGCACGGCACACCACAAGACGGAGCCGCCCCTCCTGCGCAGGCCGGCAAGCCAGAAGGACAAAAGGACCGCCTGGAGGGCGAAGAGCAGGAACGGGAACGAGAGGTGCGAGTCACCTGGTGTGAGCCAGAAAGGCACATGCCAGACCGACCAGATCACGCCTGTGACGAGCGTGGCCACAGGATAGGGCAGCCTCCCCTCGAGTTCGGGTTGCAGCACACCGCGCCAACCCAGCTCCTCATTGCCGCCGCCGATGAGCGTCGTGACAAGGAAGATCACCGGAATCGCGAACGCGGGAATCGCTGCGTTGAGACCGGAGGAGTTTCCTGCGATGGAGAGCGCTCCAAGTACGACGAGCAGGAAAAGCCATCCGATGGAGGTCCTCGAGCCACCGCAGACAAACCGCGCGAACCCGTGCAGCGACCGTGCGTCAGGCCTCACCACCAGCGCGGCAACCGTCGGCCCAAAGCCTCCTATAAGAAAGAGGGGCAGGACGGCGGGTGAGTCCACCGTGGCCACCCCGCTCGCGCACAGGGCGGCCCGGGCCATCCAGCAGGTCCAGGTCATCGCGAATGCGATGATGAGGTACCGTGCGATGTGCCGTCCGTCGGTCATGGCCTCATCCATGGGCTACTCCTGGTCCTTGCGAAACTCGCGAATCATCTTGGCCAGACCTCCGAAGTTCAGGTGCACGTGCTCCTTGTCACTGTCCACATGGATGCCGTCCCAGCCCACATGGACCTCCTCGCCTCCCTTGGAGTCACGGACGTGCACGCCCTGGGAAAAGCTGATGTTGACGTAGTCCTGCTCGGGATGCTCGGGGGACTGCCAGGCAGACTCCTCCCCTGCCTCCGCAGGCGCCCCCTCGGCGACGCTCGCGCTCTCAGCGCCCTCTTCGGGATCATCTGCGTCTGTCTCACGCTCTAGTGTTGCGACAATCGCCCTCTCGGGATCGGCGAACAACAGCTCGTCCACCGTCACCCCATAGAGCAGGGCAAGCGCGATGAGGTTATCAGTGTCGGGAGATGACTCGGCGCACTCCCACTTCGACACCGCCTGGCGCGAAACGCCGATCTTAGCGGCAACCTGCTCCTGGGAAAGCCCGGAGGCCCGACGATACTCGTAAAGTCTCTTCGCTGTCTCGATCTTCATGATGGGAACCTCTCTCTGTCGTCGTTGGTATGAGCCTAGCAGCTGCATGGCATCATGCTCAACCACACCCATCACATGCACCACCAATTCTAGCTTGCAATTCTTCTCGCAACCAATAGTTGCGAGCAAAGCCCGTGCTACCCACCAGAAACCCCGAAGAGCCGCAAAAAGGGGACATCCAGAGAAAACAAGCGTTCCCGAATGTCCCCAAAGGGCTCGTATGTCATCTCGCAACCGCAGGTGGAAGCTCTAAATGATTCTAAAGTCCCTCAATGTACCCGTGCCGATACCCACTCACGAGAGGGAGACGTTACCGAATTCCGAGAGCCTGAGGTCGGGATTTCGCTCGATGGCCCAATCGACGTTCCACTCGTTGGTAAACAGCAGGAGCCTCCCGCCCCGCATGTCCTCGACACGGCAGGTGTCCCTAGAGAGATTCAACCTTGCGACGTCGATGTCGTCTGGACTGTTGACTATCCAGCGAATCTCCGAGTACGGAAGCGGCTGGCGCATGACCTCCACGCCATACTCGCTCCTCAGGCGCCGCTCGAGCACGTCGAGCTGCAGCACGCCCACCACGCCCACGATGACACTCTCCATGCCGGTACCGAGCTCGCGAAAGATCTGAACGGCACCCTCCTGGGCAAGCTCCTCCATCCCCTTGATGAACTGCTTGCGCTTGAGCGTGTCAACCTGCGTGATGCGTGCGAAGTGCTCGGGAGCGAAGGTCGGGATGCTGGGATACTCCACCTGTCGCCTGCCCGCGCAGACGGTGTCGCCGATCGAGAACAGGCCCGGGTCAAAGAGGCCCACGACGTCGCCGGCGTACGCCTCGTCCACCGTCGCACGATCGTCGGCCATCATTGCCGTGCCGCACGCGAGCTTGATCCTGCGCTTGCCCTGCACGTGCTGGGCATCCATGCCACGCTCGAACTTGCCCGAGCAGATGCGCACGAAGGCGATGCGGTCACGGTGGTTCTTGTCCATGTTCGCCTGGATCTTGAAGACGAAGCCAGAGAAGTCGTTGCGAGAGGGGTCCACCTTCTCGCCCGTAAGCCTGTCCATGTAGGCCAGGGGTGCGGGAGCCAGACACAGGAAGTCCCTGAGAAAGGGCCCCACGCCAAAGTTGGTGAGCGCCGAGCCAAAGAACACCGGGGTGAGCTTGCCCGTGTGCACGGCCTCGAGGTCAAACTCGTTGTCGGCACCATCGAGGAGCTCGATGTCATCGCCCAGATTCCGGTGATTCTCCTCGCCTATGAGCTCGTCGAGGGCAGGGTCTCCCAGCTCGGCCTCGACCTCGTCCACCCGCTTCGTGGCGTTGGCATGGCCGTCGCCCTCGAAGGCGAGCACGCGGCGCGCGGCGCGGTCGAACACGCCGCGAAAGCCGCGGCCGCTGCCGATGGGCCAGTTCATGGGGTAGGTGCCGATGCCGAGCACCGTCTCGATCTCCTCCATGAGGTCAAAGGGGTCGCGCGCGTCGCGGTCGAGTTTGTTCACGAAGGTGAAGATGGGGATGTGGCGCAGCGTGCACACCTTGAAGAGCTTCTTGGTCTGGGCTTCGACGCCCTTCGCGCCGTCGATGACCATGACGGCGGCGTCGGCGGCCATGAGCGTGCGATAGGTGTCTTCGGAGAAGTCCTGGTGGCCGGGGGTGTCGAGGATGTTGACGCAGTAGCCGTCGTACGTGAACTGCAGCACCGACGAGGTCACGCTGATGCCGCGCTCCTTCTCGATGTCCATCCAGTCAGAGACCGCATGGCGCGCACTCGCCTTGCCCTTGACGGAGCCCGCCGTCTGTATGCTACCGGTATAGAGCAGCAGCTTCTCGGTGAGGGTCGTCTTGCCCGCATCGGGGTGCGAGATGATGGCGAAGGTGCGCCGCGAGGCAATTTGATCTGACAAGCTTGGCACGGAAGTCCCTTCTCATGTGCGTTACGACATGACGCATGTGGCCGGCTCGGGTGGCGCACGCGGACGATCTCGACTACGTTTGCCAGCCTGAGAAATTGTAGTAGCGAAGGGACCACGACAACAACGGACACACCCGCCTGCCACCAGCCGCACACATTACGCCACCAGTCCATGCAATGGCTCGGTGACGTTAGCGCCCGTCGTGCGAGATGCGCGACGATCGTCGGCTGCGAGCATGGGCTGTCATCGTCGGCATACGTCTAACGGCCGCATGGTGTCATGCTCGACCACACCCGACACGAACGCCACTTCTGGCATACGATGTTCTTTCTCCCGCAACCGGTGGCTGCAAGGAGAGCTGGCTTCACGCACGCCTTGACGGACAGGCCTTAGCGCCGACGTGGCAGCCAGGGTATGCAGCGGTTGACGCGCTCACAATACGCGCGATACACGCTACCATGGAGATCCAGGAGCCATCGCTCCTCGGTGTGCCGCATGAGCAGCGTGAGGAACGCCCAGAACAGGAGGGGCAGAGCGAGCAGCCAGACATTGTCCGCCATCACGATCGCCCCCGTGCACGCCATGGCAAAGGCCACGTAGATCGGATTTCTCACCCACGCGTAGACACCTGTGGTCACAAGCTGGTTCTCACGGATCCCATCGTCTATGCCCGCGCCAAAGAATGCCGCCAGCCACATCGCGACCCCAAGCACGACCAGCGCGATGCCCAGAGCAATACGTGCGGCGTTCGGGACCGGCCAGCCCACGCAGGGGATCAGGCCGAGCTGTCCCAAGGCTATGCCGAGCACCGTCACCCCGATGATGGCGACAACATAGAGGGGGCCCACGCCCGCATAGGGCAGGTGCCCAGACTCGCCCCTCGCCATGGCCCCCCTTCCAACTCATCACTATTAGCCTCATAGTACTTCATCGCGTACATGACTCTCCCATCTTGCCACGCTGAAATTCAAAAATGAGCAGGCGAAAAGCAGGGGTGAGTACGGAACGAGGCGTTGATGCAAGCAACTGCGCGCCGCCGTGCCCGGAAACCCCTCTATGTAGAGAAACCCCATCTATTGTTTTCGAACGAACTCAACTACGCTTTTCGAGTCACCTCGCTTCATCTTTTCGAGGAATCAAGACGCGAGCAAGCCATGTTAAGGCGTAGCGAAACTGCCCGTCAGAAACCCCAAAGAGTCTGCCATTCTTTACTTTCTCGATAATCTATGCTATAAAGATAGCCGGTTTATCAAAGATAGTATGATTATCAAAGGGAGACGCTGCGTGACGTACTGCTCTGATTTGACGAGAGAGCGCATCTTGGAGTGCGCGAAAGCCGAATTCCTTGCGAAGGGGTACAGGGCAGCGCAGCTCAAGTCGATCGCTTCTGCCGCCCAGGTGACCACCGGAGCTATCTACCGACACTTCAAAGACAAGAACGACCTGTTCCTCACACTTGTGAAGGAAGTGTCCGAATTCACAGTCGCCCGTCTCGACCGCGATGGGTGCGACGCCGCCGGTATCCAGAAGGCACTTGACTCCGACTCCGTCGAGCAGACATATGCCCAGGTGATGGATTACATCGATTACATGTACGAGCACTGTGATGAGTTCAGGCTGCTTCTGAAGTGTGCGCAGGGGTCATCTGCGGAAGATTTCACCGAAACGATCTCAGAGCGTTATGCGGCACAGAATATGGCCTTCATCGACGCTGCGTACGAGACCGGCCTGGCTTCCCACAGGCCAAGCGAGACCGAAGTGCATATGCTGACACGTGGATATATAAGCGCGGTATGCGAATGCATCGTCCGCGACATCCCCTACGAACAAGCGAAGGACTACATAAAGAGCATCGTAACGTTCCATCACTACGGGTGGTACGGCATTCTTGGCTTGTCCGCGAAGTAATGGTCTCGTTATTTTCAGTAAGATACGGATAATAATGGTGGCAAGGATGGGCATAGTGAAAACGAGCGGCGCAGCAGACCATCGTTCAAGTTCCGTACGCCAGCTGCTTGACCATGCGGGTCCTTATGCGAAACATCTGTATGCATCAGTGGTCTTGGCCATATGCGGCGAGCTTTTCGGGATGCTCCCCTTTGCGGCCGTTGCCATCATGGTCGAAAGCCTCTTAGATGGCACGGCCACCACGTCAGGCGCGCTCGCCCTCTTCGCCGTCGCCTTAGGTGGTCAGCTGCTCAGGCTGGCCTTGACCTTCATCTCCACCCTCATGTCGCACAAGGCGACGTATCGAATCCTGAAGAACATGCGCAGCGCGATAGCGGAAAAGATGTTTCGCGTTCCTTTGGGCGTCTTGCTGGAAACCCCCGCGGGGGACTTCAAGACCCTCATGGTGGATACCGTCTCAAAGCTCGAGGATTCCATGGCGCACTTCATGCCCGAGGTAACATCCAACGTTGTGGCGCCGTTTTGCTGCATCGTGGTGGTGTTCACCCTCGACTGGCGCATGGGCTTGGCGGCCCTTGCCACCATCCCACTCGGCCTTCTGTGCTATGCGGGCATGATGCGCGACTATAAGAGCAGGAGCGCAACGTACACGAGCTCCCAAAACGCCATGAACAGCACCCTCGTCGAATACGTGGGGGGCATCGAGGTTATCAAGGCGTTTAATCAAGGGACCTCCTCCTATGGGAAGTTCAGCGAGGCCGTCGGCTCCTTTCATGACAGTACCCTGTCTTGGTGGAGGCAGAGCTGGTTCTGGTCGGCGATGGCGCAGGCAGTCATGCCCACCACCCTGCTCGTGACCCTTCCCGTAGGCGCATGGCTCTACAAGGAGGGGTCGACTTCCCTCCCGGCCTTTATTGTCTGCATCATCCTTCCCATAGGATTCATCGCACCCCTGATGCGCGTGGCAAGATACTCCGAGCAGTTCAATATGGTTCGCGCCCACCTCGCCACCATCCAGGCGTTTCTCGAAAAGGCCGAGTTGAAGCGCCCCGAGCAGGACATTCCGCTAGACGATACGGCATATCGCTTCGAGCACGTATGGTTCTCCTACGGTGACGCCACGGTCTTGAAGGACGTCTCGTTCGTCGTCGAGCCAAGAACCGTTTGTGCCATAGTGGGGCCATCGGGCTCCGGCAAGTCGACCATCGCGAAGCTGATGGCAGGCTTCTGGGATCCCCAGGAAGGGCGTGTCGTTTTCAGGGGAGCCGACATCAGGGACATCCCATCTCGGCAGATGACGGGCGCGATAAGCTACGTCTCCCAAGACAACTTCCTTTTCAACGAGAGCATCCGCGAGAACATCCGCCTTGGAAGGCCCAGCGCAACCGACGAAGAGGTGGAGCTGGCTGCGAAGGCCGCGTGCTGCCACGACTTTATCGTTCAGTTGGAGGACGGATACGACACCGATGCTGGCGATGCTGGCAACAGAATGTCGGGTGGCGAGCGCCAGCGTATCACGATTGCCCGGGCCATCCTGGCGGATGCGCCCGTCGTTATCCTCGACGAAGCCACTGCTTATGCCGATCCGGAAAACGAGCGTTTAATCCAACAAGCGCTCAGCGAGCTTGTCCGCGACAAGACCCTCATCGTGGTGGCCCATCGGCTCTCTACGATTCAGGGCGCCGACCAGATCCTGGTACTCGACCACGGCAAGCTTGTGGGCCGTGGAACCCAGTCCGAACTCCTAGCATCCTGCCCACTCTATCAACGACTCTGGAACGACTACGTCAGCGTAGCCGAGTTGGCATAGGGGGCCGCATGTTTGCTATCGTCAAAAGAATACTTGCCTTGTCCGGTGCATATCGGCCGCGCGTGATTGCCGGCATAGTATTCAGTACTCTAAAGTCATGTTGCGCTGCGCTTCCTTTCTTTGCCCTATTGCTGATCATGGCCAACATCAACACACTCACCGCCACGATTATAGGACAGGCATTCACCATCGTCACCTTAAGTGTCGCGGGCCGGTTTTTGTTCCAGTACCTTACCAACATCACGATGAGCGTGGCAGGGTACGACATCTTCCGAGATAGGCGGCTCGAGATCGGCGAGCAGCTGAAGCGGGCCCCCATGGGCTATTTCACGGAAGGCAACCTGGGCACCATCCAGACAGTGCTCACGACAACCATATCTGACTTGGAGGGCAATTGCATGCTGGCCCTCACGTTCCTCGTCGGCGGCTTCGCACAGGCTCTCGCCATGACCCTGATGCTCTGCCTTGCCTGCCTGCCGATCGGGCTCGTCTCCCTCGCGAGCATCCTGGCGGGCACGGCCGTCCTCGCCCTCATCAGAAGGCGGGCGGGAGCCCATACGAAGGATATGCAGGGTGCCCAAGAGCGCTTGGTCGGCAGTGCCTTGGAGTACATTCGGGGCATCTCCATCCTGCGATCCTTCGGGAAGGGCAGGGAGAGCAAAGGCAAGGTGGACGAAGCCTTCGAGAACAAGCTGAGAAGCGACCTGGAAGTGACGCACGCGACGGCGGGCGCCATGAAGCTGTACGAAGCTGTGTTCAAGATCGCAAGCTGCCTGATGTTTTTGGTAGCGGCATTGCTCTACCTGCGAGGAACCATCTCCCTGTCCTCCTGCCTCCTGTTCATCGTCTGCGCCTTTATCGTCTTCATGGAGCTGGAGCTCCTGGGCGACGGGGCGTTTCTGAGCAAGCTGCTCACGACGCAGCTCGACCGCCTCGATTCGATAGCCGACATTCCCCTCCTCGACGAGGGCGGGGACGATATAGCCCCCGCCTCGTACGACATAGAGTTCAAAGACGTGGCCTTCGCCTATGGGAGCCGCGAGGTGCTGACGGGCATCAACCTGAACATCCCCCAAAACACCACGTGCGCCATCGTGGGTCCCTCGGGCTCGGGAAAGACGACGCTGTGCAATCTGATAGCGCGGTTCTGGGACGTCCAGTCGGGCTCCGTCTTTGTCGGGGGGCACGACGTGCGCGAGTACACCTGCGGCAGCCTCCTTTCGCTCGTCAGCATGGTCTTCCAGAACGTCTACCTCTTCCATGACACGATCGAGAGCAACATCCGCTTCGGAAGGCCCGAGGCAAGCCGGACGGAGGTCATCGAGGCCGCGAAGAAGGCGCGCTGCCACGAGTTCATCGAAGCCCTGCCGGACGGGTACGACACGGTTGTCGGGGCTGGCGGCTCGACGCTTTCGGGCGGAGAGGCCCAACGGGTCAGCATCGCGCGAGCCATTCTGAAAGATGCGCCTATCGTCATCTTGGACGAGGCCACCTCCAGCGTGGACCCGGAAAACGAAAAAGAGCTTCTGTCTGCCATACGCGAGCTTACGAGGGACAAGACCCTCATCTCGATAGCCCATAGGCTCTCGACGGTTCGCCATGCGGATCAGATCGTCGTTATCGACCAGGGCAAAATCGCCCAAAAGGGGACTCATGAGCAGCTGGCAAGCCAAGACGGAATATACAGCAGGTTCATCCGATGCCGCACGCAGTCGATCGAGTGGAGGCTGTAAGCCCAGCATGCAAGGGGGCGCACAAGAACCGCTCATCCGCTTCGACGACGTCTCGTTCCAATACGAGGGCCAGGACAAGAGGAGCCTGCAGAACGTCGACATCACCATCGACGCAGGCGAGCTGGTACTGGTCACCGGCGAGAGCGGTAGCGGCAAGACGACGCTCACGCGATGCGTCAACTGCCTGATCCCTCATTTCTTCAGGGGCGAGCTGAGCGGCGAGGTCCTGGTCGGCGGCCGTTCTATCAAGGAGACGACCCCCGGAGACGCGGGGAAGCTGGTCGCTTCAATTTTTCAGGATCCCAGGAGCCAGTTCTTCACGACGAGCAGTGATGGGGAAGCCGCGTTTGCGTGTGAGAACTACGGCGTTGCGCACGAGGAGATCGTGAGGAGGGTGGACGACTCCTTCGCCACCCTGGGCATGGGGGACCTGAAAGGGAAAAGCATCTTCTCGCTATCGAGCGGGCAACGCCAGAAGGTTGCGTTCATTGCGGCGGCAACCCTCAACCCAGGGATATACGTCCTCGATGAACCGACGGCGAACTTAGATAGTGCCACGGTTCTCCAGGTCAGAGACGTACTTGCTGCCCTGAAGGAAGCTGGGCACACCATCGTGGTCTCGGAGCACCGCCTGTTCTGGCTGGCAGGTCTTGTAGACCACATCATAGTCATGCGACAGGGACGGGTTATCGAGGACAGCGCGGGCAGCCATATGGAGCTGATGACGGCCGACGCCCTGCACGACAAGCAGTTGCGCGCATTCGACCTGGGATCGCTTAGGCACGCTTCGCCGCCCGCTCCCCCCTGCAGGGGGGATGTGTTCCTCCGAGCAAGTCACGTCAGGTTTTCCTACAGGGGCGAGCCCTTGCTGCTCGACGACGTTTCGCTCAGCGCGTGGAAGGGCGAGGTCATCGCCTTAATCGGGCGCAACGGAAGTGGAAAGACGACCCTGGGCAAAGTGCTGGCGGGGTTGATCCCCTGCAGGAACGGACGCTTCGTTGTAGCTGGGTCACAGGTGAGGCAAAAGCGGCTCAGCGACTACGCGTACTTCGTCATGCAGGAAGCGGATCACCAGCTGTACAAAGAGAGCGCCGTGGAGGAGCTGCGCCTCGGCAACGAGCGGGCGAGCGACATCGACGAAAGGATCGCCGGCATCCTCGACATGCTCAACCTCACCGACTTCGCGCAGCATCACCCCTACGCGCTCTCGGGGGGCCAAAAGCAGCGCCTGACCATCGGCACCGCCATGGCCTCCAGCAAACCCATCGTCGTGCTCGACGAGCCGACGAGCGGCTTGGACTGGGGCAACATGTGCGCGGTTGCTCAGGCCATCAACCAACTTCGGGAATCGGGAAGGCTCGTCTTCGTCATCACGCACGACATCGAGCTCGTAGACCTCACGGCAACGCGGGTCCTTGCGCTCGCCGAGGGACGCATAGCCGATGACTTTCCCCTATCCTCGCAGGCGGCGCTGGAAAGGACCCGACAGATCATGCTCGGCGGTGGTCTCCTGTGATACAGTCCGTTGGATTGCGCTACGACCCCCGTGTTAAGCTGCTACTGGTCCTGCTCACATCGACGCTGGCCTTTTCGCTGGGCGGGGGCGTCACCGGGGCGCTCCTGTTCGGGATCGTGCTCCTGTTTGCCCTGTTGGCGGGCATCTGGAAAGACGCGCTTGCCTATGTGGCCGTCTACGTCCTGCTGTTCCTGCTGGCGCAGGTGGTGCCGGCGCACCTCGCATCGGTCATACAGTTCTTCTTCCTTCGCATGCTCACGATCGCGCTCGGACTAAGCCTGCTTTTTCAGACGACGGAGATCTCGGAGCTCATCTCGTCGCTGCGGTCGAGCCATGTCCCCCAGGTCGTGATCATCCCGTTTGCCGTCGCCCTGCGCTTCCTACCTTCCATCATGCAGGATGCCATCTATATAAAACAGGGGTTAAAGACGAGGGGGGTCGGCTTGTCGTTGCGACGCGTTCTCGCCCATCCTGCCCAGACGTACGAGGCCTTCATCGTGCCGATTCTCATGAGGGTCCTGATGACCGCCACCGAGCTTTCCGCCTCCGCCGAGACGCGGGGCATCAGCTATCCGTGTGAGAAGACGCAGTACCAGATAGCCGAATTCAGCCCGAAGGACGGCCTCCTCGTTGCGCTTATGACGGCGCTCTTCGCGCTTGTCGTGGGAGTTTCATTGTCGATGCGCTAACAGTTAATCTCAAAGAGAGGATAGACAATGGGAAACGAAGGAAAAACTGAATTTCAGGTCAAAGATTTGATAGTGACCGCGCTTTTGGCCGTATGCGCCTTGGCTATCTACATGGTGTGCGCGAT
The DNA here is from genome assembly GCF_001189515.2 of Olsenella sp. oral taxon 807. NCBI lineage: Bacteria > Bacillati > Actinomycetota > Coriobacteriia > Coriobacteriales > Atopobiaceae > Olsenella > Olsenella sp. oral taxon 807. The sequence goes on along the minus strand of NZ_CP012069.2, from coordinate 955,194 downwards.
ACTGTCCTTCTCGCCCTACACCATGCTGGCAGTGAGTCCCCTCTGGGCGTTGCTAGCTGGTATTACGTACTTCTTGGTCGCGGCAAGAACCAAGAAATCCTGGGCGCTGTTCGTGTTCTGCGCGCTCACGGGCGTGCATGGCCTTTATGTGCCGATGATCGTGTGTTGCCTGATAGCGGGCGTCATTGCTGCCACCTTGGCGTCGAAGACCAGCTGCACGAACGAGAGAGCGCTCACGGCGAGCTACGTCGTGTACATGGTACTCGCGGCCTTCGGCGGCATGTACGTGCCCTTCCTGTTCTTCTCCCAGCAGACGCTCACCCAGTACTCGACGCAGTTCGGAGAGGACTACATGCAACTGCTGAGCACGATAGTCTCCCCCGCGATGGCAGTAGCCATGCTGTTGGTTGTGGCGTTGTGCGCGTTTCTCGGATCCCTGATTGCGCGCAAGCTGCTTAAGAAGCATTTCCAGAAGGCCGGTTTGGTGTAGCGCGGGGGCGCGTCATGACCGACGGCTGAGATGGTCGGTTTTCCCTTGGAGCATGCAGGCAATCTCCGGGGAAGTAAAGATCAACTCACCGGCTAAGGATGAGAACGCGCATGTACTCGGATGCTCATGATGGAGCTTCGAATGCCGTACACTTATCCCTAGATGACGCTAATTGTAGAACTACAGCTCCAGGCCGAGGACGTCACGGTCGAATTCCCTGACGTCGATTGACGAGGGCACCTTCACCCCGAGCGCCTTGTAGTACTCGCGGACCTGCCTCGACGGCGTCTCGACCACGACCCTGCCGTCGGCGTTGGTGTAGCAGGACAGCGACCTGGCCTTGCCCCATACCTCGGTGAGGGAGACGTCGGCCCCGGCGAGCGCCTTGCGCATCCTGAGCACCACGATGGTGCCGATGATGTCGGCGAGGATCTTGCCGCGCACGGTGAGGTCGCTCCACTTGCGCAGCGGCAGCAGGCCCAGGTAGTCCTTGCTGGTCTTGAAGACGCCCTCGATCTCGGTGCGGCAGAAGTACTCGTCCAGGATCTCGCGGGGCGTCGCGACCTTGGTGGACATCAGCACGAAGTAGCCCTGCCGCACGGTCTCCCAGTCCTTCTCGGCGAGCGACATCCCGTCGAACCTCTCCTGGTTCTTGTCCAGCCACCTGGCGAAGCGCGGCGTGGCGTTGGTCTGGTCCACGTAGACGTAGCAGTGCAGCCTCACGCCCTGCACCTCGACGTCGCGCCTCCTGGCGAAGTAGAGGTGGCCGGAGCGCGTGATCGCGTACTTGCCCTTGCCGATCAGAGAGCGGACGCCCCGCCAGAGCTCGCGGTACGGGTACCCCCTCCTCGCCGGCATCCTGACCAGCACGTCCCTCTCGCCCTCGGAGAAGGCCTCGAGCAGCTCGCGCGACGCGTAGCCCGCGTCGAGGACCGCGGTTACGACCTCGATGCCGAGCGTGGCGAGGACGTCGCCCATCACGGTCTTTATGGTCGAGAGGTCAAGTACGTTGCCGGGCACGACCTCGTACCAGACGGGCAGCCCCGTCGTCTCGTCGAGCACGAGCGCGAGGCGCATCTGGACCGCCGCGCCCCTCAGCCCGTGGCTGCAGAGGGCGTTGAGCGGGTTGTCGACCGCGTCGTTCGGGAGCGGGGTGGAGTCCACGTAGCATGCGCGGCCGAAGCCGGGCTTCGTCCTCCTCATGAGCCTGGCGAACGCCCTGAAGAACGCGACCTTCGCCCCGTCGGCGCCCATCGCCGAGAAGAACGCCGTGTCCGATCTCAGCGACGCGGGCGGCACGCCCGGCAGCGCCAGAGCCGCGAAGGACCTGGCCACCATGTTGTCGCAGGTCTCGCGGCTCCCGTCCCGCACCACGCCGTGCGTGACGTGGGCGAGGGCGCGCTGGTAGGACCGGTCGTCGGGGAGCGCCTCCCTGAGGCACCCCGCGACCCCATCGGCGCCCAGGAACGACAGCAGCAGGTGCTCGGGGCCGAGCTCCAGGTGCCGCGGCGGCTCGGGGAACGCGCCCGTGTTCGCCAGCCGCTCGTCGCCCTTGGCCACCGGCGCGAATCCGTCGGCGTCCGCGTCGTACTCCACCAGGCCGCGCGTCGGTGACGCGAACACGCCCGAGCGCCTGTCGTCCGCGAGCCAGACGACCTTGCCCAGCCTCTCGCGCACCGCCTGCGCCGAGTGGTACTTGGCGCCGCGCACGTACGACGTGTCGACCACGGCGGCGGACCCGCTCCTGATTGCGCCGGACTCGTCCCTGACCAGCTTCTGCACCTTTATGAACGGCATCCCGGTCGCCTCCCGTGCCACACAGGAAGTAGTAAGTAGCACTACATATAATATAGCACAAGAGAGGCCCCTTGGGGCCTCGACCTGCGATTTTCTCGATTTTCTTTGGTTTGATCAGGCGGTAGTTCTACAATCAGAAAGAACTAGGGCTTATTCTTCTTAGAAGATCTGCGCCTGCTCATGTGACGCATGCAACAGGAAAGGGGCACGCGATGAAGCCATCGTTCGAGGGACAGGGCTCGCTGTTCGACACCACTGACGAAGAGGTGGCGGACAGCTCGGCGCCGCTCGCAGCACGCATGCGGCCAAAGACCCTCGACGAGGTGTCGGGACAGACCCACCTCATAGGACCGGGCAACGTGCTACGCCGCATGATCGAGGCCGACCAGCTGCCGTCCATGATCTTCTGGGGGCCTCCCGGCGTGGGCAAGACCACAATCGCGCGGGTCATCGCGCGCCAGACACGTGCCGAGTTCATCACCTTCTCTGCCGTGACGAGCGGCATCAAGGAGATCCGCGAGATCATGAGGCGTGCGGGTGCGCAGACGCATACAGGCAGGCGCACCATCGTGTTCGTCGACGAGATTCACCGATTCAACAAGGCGCAGCAGGACGCGTTTCTGCCCTTCGTGGAAGAGGGCGCGATCACGCTCATCGGAGCCACGACCGAGAACCCGTCCTTCGAGGTGAACGGGGCGCTCCTCTCACGCTGTAAGGTATTCGTGCTAAAGGGGCTGACCAAGGAGGAGGTCGAGGGCTTGCTGCGCCGTGCGCTGACCGATGAGCGTGGCTTCGGCGGACAGGAAGTGAGAATTGCTGACGACCTGCTTGACGCCATCACCACGTTCGCAAACGGTGACGCGCGCATGGCGCTCTCGACGCTCGAGATGGTGGTTCTCAACGGTGATACGGAAGGCGACGTGGTCACGGTAACACCCGAGACAGTAAGGCAGTGCACGGGCCAGCGCAGCCTACTCTACGACAAGACGGGTGAGGAGCACTACAACATCATCAGTGCACTACACAAGTCGATGCGCAACTCCGACCCCGACGCCGCCGTATACTGGCTCGCGCGCATGCTCGAATCCGGTGAGGACCCGCTCTACGTTGCCCGCCGCATAACGCGCTTTGCGTCGGAGGATGTTGGCCTCGCCGACACCAACGCCCTCAACGTAGCCGTGAACGCCTTCCACGCCTGCCATTTCATCGGGATGCCCGAGTGCTCGGTGCACCTCACCGAGGCGGTCATATACCTGTCTCTCGCACCCAAGTCAAACAGCAGCTACATCGCCTACGAGCGTGCCAAGAAGGACGCCCTGCACAGCATGGCGGAGCCCGTGCCGCTCGTTATCCGTAACGCCCCGACGCGCCTGATGAAGGATCTGGGCTACGGTAAGGACTACCGCCTGGCACACTACGAGAAGCACAAGGTGGCTGCCAACATGCAGTACCTGCCCGACTCACTCGCAGGATCTGAGTACTATCACCCCACGTGCGAGGGTCGCGAGGCGTGGCTTTCCGAGCGCCTGTCCGATGTCAAACGGTGGCGCGCGGGGACTCCAGACGACACGCAAGAGTAGGGAGCAGGATCCTAGGCGCAAAGTCGCCGCGTTTCGTTCCACATAGCGGCATCGTGCGTATCTCTGCAGTCTCACACGACGGTATCGTGTAAAATGAGCTTATCCCATGTTGCGGCATCGTGTTATACGAACGTATGAACAGGAGATTGATGCTTGAGAGAAAAGTCCTTGATCACATGCGCAGGTGGAAGTCCCGCGCCAGGGGCAGGGAGGCCCTTCTTATCGAGGGAGCACGGCGCGTCGGCAAGAGCACGGCGGTCGAGCAATTCGCAAAAAACGAGTATCGCTCGAGCATCATCATCGACTTCTCGCGTCTGCCGCGCGACGTGAGATCCATCTTCGAGGATCAGCGCGATGACCTTGATACGTTCTTCATGCTTCTGTCCGCCTACTACAGGACGCCACTGCACACGCGTGAATCGCTCATCGTGTTTGACGAGGTACAGCTCTATCCGAAGGCACGCGAGATGATCAAACACCTTGTCGCTGATGGACGGTACGACTTCATGGAGACTGGGTCGCTCATCTCCATCAAGAGACATATAAAGGATATCGTCATTCCCTCCGAGGAACGCAAGCTTGAGATGGATCCCCTGGACTTCGAGGAATTCTGCTGGGCAATGGGCGAGAAGCTGCTGTCGGACCTCATCAGGAACTCCTTCGAGACCTCAAGGCAGCTGCCAGATGCCCTTCACAAGCGAGCCATGAGGCTCTGGCGCGAATACCTGCTCGTAGGCGGCATGCCACAGGCAGTCAACGAATACGTGCAGTCGCGAGACTTCAATGAGGTGGACTATATCAAGCGCGGCATCATCGATCTCTACCTCAATGACATGGGAAAGCTCGCCAACGGCGACGCTGGCAAGCTACGCAGCATCTTCTCACAGATACCCGGACAGCTCTCGAAGCATGAGAAGAAGTTCACGCTGGCGTCAATCGACCGCGAGGCACGGTCGAGGAGCTATGACTCCGCATTCTTCTGGCTTGAAGACGCGCGACTCACCAATATATGTCGCAACGCAACCGATCCGACGGTCGGCTTGGGCCTCAGCGAGGACAACGCATCATTCAAGTGCTACATGGCGGATACGGGGCTGCTCGTCTCCCAGGTCTTCGCCGATCGTCGATCGACGCCGAGTGAGGTATATAGGGATATCCTCTTTGACAGGCTCTCGCTCAACGAGGGAATGCTCGTTGAGAACGCTGTGGCACAACAGCTCAGGGCAAACGGTCGGAGGCTCTTCTTCTACTCCCGCTATGCGAGAGGCGACTCCCAAAGGACGATGGAGATAGACTTTCTCATCGTACGTGCGCATGACGACGCGAACCTGAGGGCCCGCGTGAGCCCTGTCGAGGTCAAGTCAACGAAGCGTTACGGCACATCATTGCTCGACAAGTTCGAGCGGACCTTTGGCGATCGGCTCGGCAGATCCTACGTGCTGCACCCAAGGCAGGTGGCGAGTTCGGGTCAGAGAACCCTGCTGCCGCTCTACTTCGCATTCTGCCTCTAACCGTGCGAATCCCCCACTGTCTCATTTTATCGGGTACTTCAAGTACGCAGATTGCACGTATGTGGCGTGGGACTTGAAGCGCGGGGACGAGATGAAGCCAAGTGGTTCACACACCTTGCGAGCGACACAGTTTGCTTTGTATGCTGACGGAGATACAAGTACGGTTGAGAAGGGCGCGGGAACGGCGGTGACGAGGTCGAGACACGCCTTTGACGTGACGGAGGACGAGAGCCTCCTTGCTACGAAGACCAGCAGAAGAGGTGGACCACATATGGAGAGATACATAGCATTTGACGTGGAGACCCCAAACCACCTGAATGACCGCATGAGTTCCATCGGGATCACGGTGGTGCAAGACGGCGAGGTCGAGGACGAGTACCATACCCTCGTGAACCCGGAGAGCCACTTCGATCTCTTTAACACCCGACTTACGGGGATAAGCGCAAAGACGGTACAAGACGCACCGACCTTCCCAAAAGCATGGGAACAGATCGAGCCAGTGATGTCGAGCGGCTTGCTTGTAGCGCACAACGCCGTGTTCGACCTGGGGGTTCTCAGGAAGTGCCTTGACGCCTACGGCATCGCTTGGAAGGCCCGGGCCAGCTACCTGTGCACCGTGCAGATGGGCAGGAGGCTGCTTCCGGGAATGAGCCACAGGCTAGACGTGCTGTGTGAGTACTACGGCATTGACCTCGACCATCATCGAGCCGAAAGCGACAGCCGCGCCTGCGCTCAGATACTATTGCGTTATCTCGAGCGTGGAGAGAACATACAGCGTCATGTCAGGACGTACTCATTTGAGGGAAAGATGAGTAGGCAGTAAGTAATGAGGGCTGTCCGAGACCAAGCGGTAGACAGCGACGTGCACGCGCGGTCAAAAACTATGGCCGGTCCTGCCACATGGCACCACGTACTATGTGCAGCCTGCGTGTAGGCAAGACGACCTCGACCTAATACCCCAGGCCGAATGCCCACAGGGGAATCACATTGCCATACCCATGCTCGATATCGTCTCTCACCACATAGCCGTGTTGCACCCCAGCAAGCTGGTCCTGCCCCTTGGAGCGGCCCCCTACCTCAAATGTGTTGCCGCCAATCTCGAAATCGGAGACAAAAGACGATGTCACATCGCCCAGTACACGTGTTTGATTGAGAAAGAACGTCTAGCGCAGCGTCCCCACGTCAACCGCCGCAAGGGCACGCCACGTGACCGTTTACACGACGCGCGGATCCCCCACGATAGCTCGCGAAGTGTGTGAATCACTCACATCGCCATCGCGAAGTGAGTGATTTTTCGCACCAAACTCCATGCGCATCAGGAGAGTGAATTTACATCATCGCAGTTCAGACGCTTATTGAAGAGAAGCTCGATGTGAGTGAATCACTCACATCGCGACAAGGGCAGCGCCGTCTTTCCCGCAACACCTCGTGTCAGTCGCGCTCCATGTCAGCGGGGAATCGACAGGGTCGCCCCCGATCTCCGGCAAACCCACTCTATCCGTTCGTATTTGATCATATTTAGAATTCAAGATATGATCAAATACGAACGGATATAAACGAATGAAGCCGCCGTTATGGAAAGGAGGCAGCATGGGTGAGCCCGACAATCCCTTCAACCCCGGCGCCGGACGACGCCCTCCTCTCCTCACTGGTCGCGACCGTCTTATTGCCTCCATGCATCTTGACATGGGTCGTGTCGTCTCGAAGCGTGAGGAGGGACGACCGTGCGTCATCTGGGGGCTGCGAGGTATCGGAAAGACTGTCTTGCTCAACGAACTTGCCGAGCATGCACGAAACTCAGGCTGGATCGTCATCCTCACGGAGGCGACGGAGCGCGAGTCACTCTCGCAACGCATTGCACAGGCAACCTATCTGGAGCTCAGGCAGATACGAACAAGATCAAAGCGCATTACTGACACCCTCGCGCGCGCTGTGAGGGTGCTGAGATCGTTTCAGCTCACCATCGACCCAAGCGGCTCATACTCCATTGGCATCGACGTGGAACCTGCACGGGGCTATGCTGACACGGGCAACCTCTCTCTAGACCTTCAGGACATGCTTCGCGCGCTGGGTGACGCAGCTCACGCTTCGAGTACAGCTGTGTTTCTCGGCATTGATGAGCTGCAGGAGGCCGGTCAAGAGGAGCTTGACGCCCTGAACGTCGCGCTACACACCCTCGGGCAGGGCAATGAGCAGACGCCGCTCTTCTTCTGTGGGACAGGCCTTCCCACACTTCCCAGCATCCTTGCCAAGGCAACGAGCTATGCGGAGCGCATGTACCGCTACCATCAGCTCGATCTGCTCTCGAACGAGGACGTGCGCCTCGCGCTGCAGGAGCCCTGCGAACGCCTTGGAGTGAGCTGGGATGAGGGCGCCATACAGCGCGTAACTGCAGTTTCGGCTGGCTATCCTTACTTTGTCCAGAGCTGTGGCTACTTTGCGTGGGAACAGAGGACCTCGTCCACGCTGATCTCGGATGAGGACGCGATGATTGCCACGAGGCTGGCGCAGGACGAGGTGGACAGCGGGCTGTACCGCTCCCGCTGGGATCGTGCGACCGACGCCCAGCGCAGATTCATGGAGGCCATGTCGCTGGACGAGGGTGCCTCGTTGATGGATGACCTCGCGCGGCGCCTGGGCCGCAAGCCGAGCAGCCTCACGTCTGTGCGCAAGCGGCTCGTTGACGCGGGCCTGATATATGCACCTCGCACAGGCCAGCTCGACTTCACCGTGCCGGGGATGGGCCGCTACATCCAACGCGTTTCCAACGGACGGTAGCCGCAAGCGCACGCGGAGTATCACGAGACGCCAACGGCGAGGCGCCACCTTGCACCTGTGCACCACAGCTACCCCACACTCCCGACCATCCAATCAAGCTGCTGTAGAATCATCTGCCTTCCAGCTATAGTGGAGGTGCAGCATCGGCACGTCGACGGGAGACCAGCATGCCAGCCAGCGCGCAGCCCAATGACATACGACTCATCTGCGGCCTCGGAAACCCCGGTGCCGAGTACGAGCGCACTCGTCACAACGCCGGCTTTGTCACCATTGACATCCTCGCGCGACGCGCTCACGCCTCGTTCTGGAAGAGCGCGGCGGGGTGCATGACCTGTCGCATCCAGCTCAAGGGGACGGACGGTGATCCATGTCCGGTCGTACTCGCAAAGCCGCAGAGCTACATGAACACGAGCGGCGGACCCCTCTCTAAGCTCATGCGCGAGCTTGGGGTCTTGGCACCAGAGATCCTGGTTGTCCACGACGAGGTGGACCTCTCGCAGGGAGAGGTGCGCGTCAAGTGCGGCGGAGGCCTCAACGCCCACAATGGCCTTCGCTCGATCGCAGACAAGCTGGGCACCCGCGACTTCGCCCGCGTGCGCGTGGGCATTGGACGGCCACCCGGGAGAATGAGCGTCGCTGACTATGCCCTGCGCCAACTCAAGGGAAGCTTCCTCGAGGAGTTCGAGCTCAGCTGTGAGCGCGCCGCAGATGCCTGCGAGATGTGCCTGGAGCGCGGGGTCGCGTTTTCCGTCAAGAACTGCTAGCCCCGCACCTGTCGCCCATCGCCCGGCGTTCCCTGTCATGGCGTCCACCCTGAGGCGCTGCGAGCGCCACCACCACGACGACCTTCCCTGCTGGATCTGCGACCCGACACATTACACATGATCAGAGAATCCAAAGGTAAAACCCTTTGACAATAATTAGAATCTACCTATGAACGTCTGGAGAGGGTGGCGTCCGAAGGGGTAGCGGACGCCATGGGTACAAGACACTCTTGGAGAGGAGTATGCATATGTACAAAATTCTCGAGAAGACACAGTTCTCGGAGAAGGTGTTCAAGTTTCGCGTCGAGGCACCCGAGATGGCCAAGCACGCCCACGCGGGCCAGTTTCTCGTGATTCGTGCCAACGAGACGGGCGAGCGGGTGCCATTCACCTTTGCGGACTGGAATGCCGCCGAGGGCTGGATCGAGTTCATCTTCATGGTGATCGGCAAGACCACTACGATGCTCTCGAGCTACGAGGCGGGAGACTACCTGCAGGACGTGACCGGCCCCTTGGGCCAGCCCACCGAGATGGGAGAGGGCAAGTGGGCCATCATCGGCGGCGGAGTGGGGCTTGCCATCGCCTTTCCCGTCGCGCGCCAGTTCGTCGCCAGCGGCAACGAGGTCCACGCGATCATGGGTGCTCGTACCAAGGAGCTGCTCCTCTTGGAGGACCAGTTTCGCTCCATCCTTGACGACGACCACGTCCACATCACGACCGACGATGGTTCCTACGGTGAGAAAGGCGTCGTTACCGTACCGCTCGAGCGCCTGCTCAAGGGAGGCGAGGTCGACCATGTCTTCTGCGTGGGTCCTGTGCCCATGATGAAGTTCTCGACCCTCACCGCCGAGAGGTACAACACGCCGATCACCGCATCACTCAACCCGATCATGGTCGACGGCACCGGCATGTGCGGCTGCTGTCGCGTCGAGATCGACGGGCAGACGAAGTTCGCCTGCGTGGACGGGCCTGACTTTGACGCCACGAAGGTCGACTGGAACGACCTGCGCGCGCGCCAAGCTGCGTACCGCAGCGAGGAGAGCCTGTCGCTCAAGTCATATGAGGAGGCGAACTACGCATGCCAGAGCTAAAGGGTCGCTGGGTCGCGGACATGAAGTCCCCGCGCACCGCCGACAACGAGGAGCCCGCCGAGGAGCGCGCTCGCGACTTCCGTCCCGTCGACAAGGGGTTCACCGAGCAGATGGCCATTGCCGAGGCAGCACGCTGCCTGAGGTGCAAGAGGCCCCTCTGCGTGGAGGGTTGCCCCGTCAACATCAACATACCCGCCTTCATCGAGAAGATCTACGAGAAGAGCTTTGGCGAGGGTCTCGACATCATCCACGAGTCCTCAATGCTGCCTGCCATCTGCGGTCGCGTCTGCCCGCAGGAGAGCCAGTGTGAGGGAGTCTGCATACGTGGCAAGAGGGGCGAGCCCGTAGCCATTGGCCAGCTGGAGCGTTTCTTGGGCGACCAGCCCGAGCTAGCCAGCCCCACGAAGGTCTCCCCCCAAAACGGCAGGCGCGTGGCCGTCATCGGCTCTGGCCCCTCCGGTATCGCCTGCGCAGGGGAGCTTGCCCGCAACGGCTTTGACGTCACCGTATTTGAGGCGTTCTTCACGGGCGGGGGCGTGCTCGTCTACGGCATTCCAGAGTTTCGTCTTCCCAAGGAGGTCGTCAGGCGCGAGATCGACGGCCTTAAGGACCTTGGTGTGAAGTTTGAGTACAACAGCGTCATGGGCCGTCTGGCCGACGCCGAGGAGCTCTTGGGCGAGAAGGGCTTCGATGCCCTCTACGTGGCGACAGGTGCAGGCCTGCCAAAGTTCCTGAACATACCCGGAGAGAACCTCCCGAACGTCTTCTTCGCAAACGAGTACCTGACGCGCGTGAACCTCATGAAGGCAAACCAGTTTCCCGCCTACGACACCCCCACCAAGCACGGCAAGAATGTCATCGTCTTCGGCGGCGGCAACGTGGCCATGGACGCCGTGCGCACGGCCAAGCGCCTGGGGGCAGAGCGCGCCATCATCGCCTACCGGCGCACCGAGGCGGAGATGCCAGCACGCCGCGCCGAGCTGCACCATGCGAAGGCCGAGGGCGTCGAGGTCATGCCGCTCATGGCGCCGCTCGAGTTCTTGGCCGGCGAGGACGGCAGCGTCTGTGCGACCCGCGTCCAGAGGATGGAGCTCGGAGAGCCCGACGACTCCGGCCGGCGTCGCCCCATACCCATAGAGGGCGCCATCGAGGAGATACCCTGCGATGTCGCCATCTCGGCCATCGGCACGAACGCCAACCCCTTTGCCAAGCTCATCGGAGGCATGAAGCTCAATAAGTGGGGCTACATCGACGCCGATGAGGATGGACGGACGAGCAATCCCAAGATCTGGGCGGGAGGCGACATCGTCACCGGCGCCGCGACAGTCATTCTGGCAATGGGTGCCGGCAAGAAGGCCGCAGCGAGCATGACCGAGGCGCTGATCGACTAAGGCAGGGTCCCGGCACTTCCTTAGTCCACTGGGCGCAGACCCGGATCGCCGCCAGCCCCGAGGGCCTGCGCCCAGCTGCCGAAATATCTGGGCCGTCGCTTGCGTGCGGCGGCCACGTCCGGCGCCACGTGGCATGAGGCCCTCACCCATCCCACGGGAGGTGGGGACGTGCGCCGCCCGCGACGTCGCGGGCGGCAGCGGGCGCGCGACAGTCGTCAGGTCCGCAGGGGGCGCCAGGGTCACGAAGGAGGACCGCGTATACCTGGGACGGGTCGTGGACAGGGCGCGCGGGGTGTACCGGAGCCGGGAGCGGGGGATGTTCCCCTACGACCTGGCGACGGGTGAGTTCGGGCCCGCGCCGGAGGGCGTCGAGGGGCCGAGGAGGCGCAACGCCCGCGCCGCAGGCACGGCGCTCGTCGTGTCGTTCGGCGACGCGTTCCCGCCGGGCTCGTTCCTGAGATCGGGCGGGCTGATGACCTGCGCCGACGCGTGCGGCCACGCCGAGCCCGACACGGTGCGGGCGCTGCTGGCGTTCTACGTGCCCGCCGGCCTCACCGACCGCCACGCCGGGGACTGGTGGGAGCTCACCTACGCGAGGCTCCCCTGCTCTAGGGCCAGGATGGCCTCTCAGAAGGTCAGCGAGCATGTGGAACACGTTGATAACCCTCACCTGACGGCACACCGTACACTGCCACTCGTCGGTGAACGTACGAGACGGAACGTTCAGGGTCGAGTGGCAGTGCCATCCTCACTGCCACTCGACATCGAGCGTACCGCATTGGTACGATCAGGGCCGAGTGGCAGTGCGTCCGGTACGTTCAGAGGCGAGTGGCAGTGCAACTCACACTGCCACTCGGTGGTGAGCGCGCTGGGCGGCATGCCGTACACTGCCACTCGGCATCGAGCGTGCTGGGCAGCGCACCGTACACTGCCACTCGGTGGTGAACGTACGGGACGGCACGTTCAGGGTCGAGTGGCAGTGCGTCCGGTACGTTCGGGGGCGAGTGGCAGTGCAACTCACACTGCCACTCGGTGGTGAGCGTACTGGGCGGCACGCCGCACACTGCCAATCTACGTCGAGCGTACCGTATCGGCACGATCAGAGGCGAGTGGCGGTGCTGGCCGGGACGGACTCCGGACCCGCAGCCGTCACGCCGATTGGAGAGTGGCCCAACTGGGCAAATGCGCTCGGGCAACCGCCCGCCAAGCCGCAGGGGCGGGTTGCGCCGAGGCCCGCAGGCCTCGGCCTGGGGCTGACCGCACGAAAAGGCGCAGTCTGAGCAGAGGGTCTCGCTGATGGCGCGCCCTAGGCCGGGCCGAGACACCATCAGGCTGCCAGTTGTGGGCTCAGGAGGTGCCGGGAACTCAGGCTAAGGCAGGGTCCCGGGGTCTGAGGCTGAAGTTTGCCCTGCGTCACTTTCGCCACAGACTCTGGGACCCGTGTGGCAGCACTACCTTCCCGTCGCACTCGGAGGGCTTTCGCTCTTGAGGTACCGCAGAGCCGTCCCAAGATGATTCTTTGGGGCGGGAGGGCTGTCGTTTGCTTACATTTCTACGTTGGTGGGTCGTCGGCTCGATCTGGGAAGCCGACTTCTATGATATGTCCCTCGCCCACCATGCCAGATTTGTAGCTTCGCACTCGGTGGCATCGAGTGGCGCGAGCATCGTGCACCCGATGACGTCGAGTGGTGCGAAGAGCCACAAATGCGCAGGTAACGAGAGATTCTGCGCCACTCGGTAACGTCGAGTGGTGCGAGCATCGTGCACTCGGTGACATCGAGTGGCACTCAGAGCGAGACGCGGACTCCTGCGCCTTGGTATGGCGTCTTGATGATGTGGTATAGCATTTGGACGATGTGGCGTGGCGTCTGGCCGATGCCACGCCGTCGTGTTACCAAATCTTGGCAGGAGGCGTCTTGGCGCGAGGCTCACGTGGACGTGGGAAGCCTGAAGGCATGCAGACGCTTCATCTGGCTGACGATGGTAGACGGCTCCCAGCTTTTCTCGGTGTGGATCTTGGAGTACGGGTCGTGGATGATGAGATTGCCGTCTGCGGTCTTGCCAGTGATGACGATGAAGTGACCCGAGGTCGAGAATTCGCCTGGTCCCATACTGGCGATCATGATGTAGCCTCGGCCCAGATAATCCTCGAGATCAGCGACAGTGATGCCCAGCTCCCTGTGAGCCAGCCTGTAATGCCTAGCGGCGACGTCGACGAAGTTGCCGTAGGTGCCCGAGCTGTCATCCGTGTACCCCTTACTTGTCGCAAGCTGCCCCATCACGTAGGGCGTCACGTCAGCCTTACCAGTGACCGCCATGTACACCATCGAGAGGGCCGTGGGACAACAGCCGGTGGCCCCAAAGTCCCTGCCACAGTACTCGGTGTATGCCCAGCGTGCGTCCCACTGATAGAGGACAGGCGCCGTCCCGGCCGTCACGGTCTCGTCATAGGCCTCCCCCTTGGCCTGTGGATACTTGCTGGGAAGACCTTGGATGAAGTCACGGGCAGCCGGCTCCTTGGCCAGGAGCTTAAGGAGGTCGGCCTCGGCCGACTCACCCCCATTGCCGATGTGCGCGTAGGCACCCATGTTATCGAGGATGCCCGCCACCTGTTCGTTCTCGTTACCAAGCCTGTTGAGCTCGTCAGCAAGGGAGGGATCCAGCGATGCGGGGTAGCTCCAGGTCCTCTGCTCAGCACCGCTTGACTCGCCGCCAGACTCAGAGTGGGTAGGCTGGTCCTCAGGCTGGTTCTCAGGCTGCTGCGGGGAAACGTGAGCACACGATCGTACGCACGACCCCAAGCCCAGCGCAACCACAATGAGGAAGGCGCTCGCAAGGATCACATACGATCGCGGTTGATGGTCGATCACCCACGAGAGCGCGCGATACGCCCAGAGACGCAGCGATTTGGCGCAACGCCTAAGGTACAAACGAAGGAGGCGTGACAGACGTCCCATCCATACAAGCAGTAGCCTCGCACAGCGCCTAGCAGGGTATACGAGACTGCGCGAGGAGAAACTTGGTTGTCTACGAGTGTCCAAGCGGTGGCGCCTGGGGCCATCGGGTGCGTCGTAGCGTCCCTTACGACGCACCTTGCGCCTCCGCCGCTCGCGTGTCAGCTTGCGTTCGTCTCTCATCAGGTTCTGGTCTTGCCTCACAGCATGGCGTATGAAAATGAAAATGTACGTTCAGCATTCTAGCGGTTCCTGTGGGATTCACACGAACCCTCAGTAGCTTAAGCGTCTGGCAGCCTGCCGCTCAGTCTATCGCTCGCATGATGACAGCTTAGGGCTGAATCCAGCTCTCATCTGAGGGGTTGTCGCGAAAGGCCAGGAGACGGGCCCTGTCGAGGTCCGCGATGTAGCCCTCCTCCACCGCGACGTCCACGAGGATATCCAGATCGCAGAGGCTGTGATTCTCGACGTCAGCTGCGGCAAGCCGGCTCAGGCCCTCCTGCATACCATAGGTGAATATGCTCACGATCCCAAGCACGTCGGCGCCAGCCTCACGAAGCGACTCCACACAGTCGAGTACGCTACCACCAGTCGAGATGAGATCCTCGATGACAACGACCCTCTCGCCCGCCTCGAGCCGTCCCTCTATCTGATTCTTGCGGCCATGGTCCTTGGCTGAACCGCGTACGTAGCCCATGGGTAGGCCGAGACGGTCGGCGGCTATGGCGGCATGTGCGATACCCGCAGTCGAGGTGCCCATGAGCGCCTGAGCGTCCGGATACAGCTTTTGTACCATCCCGGCGATTGACTCGTCGACGAGCGTACGGACGGCAGGATACGAGAGCGTTAGGCGGTTATCGCAATAGATGGGGCTTCGTATGCCGGATGCCCAGGTGAACGGTTCATCAGGACGCAGGAA
This sequence comes from Olsenella sp. oral taxon 807, assembly GCF_001189515.2. Lineage (NCBI taxonomy): Bacteria > Bacillati > Actinomycetota > Coriobacteriia > Coriobacteriales > Atopobiaceae > Olsenella > Olsenella sp. oral taxon 807. The sequence continues at coordinate 939,919 of NZ_CP012069.2, read as the reverse complement.
GACGGCCTGTATACGGAGAAGCTCCCGTGCGATGTCGTGCGTAGATGCCATGTGATCACCCTTGGTCGTAACGTGTTGCCAAAACGTACGGTATGCACAGACTCTCTGCGAAAGGTCCGAGCCTAACCGCCCTGATTGTAGCGCAGCAAGAGCTAGCGCCTAGCCTTGAGTATCGCGAAGAGCTTCCCGTTGTGTCGCCTCACGAAGGAGATGAGACGCCCCTCCCGATAGCACATCCTGGCATCCTGCCTCTTGATCGGGGCGAGCATCATCCGCATCATCTTTGAGCGGGGACGTGCCACGTCAACGGCAAGCTTAGCCCTCTCGGTCCCGATCATCTGTCGAATCTGGGCGACCTTCTCTGCCCGCGAGAGCTTGCACATTGGATCGCAGACATTCTCTATGCAGCCCACGAGCCGTTCGATGTAGCGACGTTGGATCATCTCCATGCTCGCGGCATCGCCGTCGAGCCCCCAGTAGTGGTAGAGGTCGAGCATCCAGCCGTGCTCCTCCTCGCGCTTGGTGTACATATCCGGACGCCATCTGGACGTCTCGGATTCGACACGCTGGCGAATGAAGTGGTAGAAGGCCTCAGACATGACGCCGACGCGCTCGACGTCGCGGATGAAGTCGAGCACAAAGGGAAAGTCATCCCAGAAGGTGGGCATGAAGCGCAGTCCCAGCTCCTCGATCCTCGCACGCAGGAAGAGCTTGTTCCAGGGCGGATACAGCTGGTTGGCGTCAAAGAGCTGCCAGGCAGCCAGCCTGAAGTCACGCTGTGTGCCAAAGACGTTATCGGCGCAGTGCTTGAGCTCGGAGGTGTGGCGGTCGACGCTGCCATAGTGTGTGTCGATATAGAAGCCGGCCACAACAAGCTCGAGCCTGTTCGCCGAGGCGAAGGCATACATCTTGGATAGCATGGCGGGCTCGGCCCAGTCGTCCGCATCGAAGAACATGACGTACTCGCCACGGGCGTGATCGAGGGCGAAGTTACGGGCCGCAGGTGCACCGGCGTTCTTTTGGTGAAAGACGCTCACACGAATGTCGCGAGCGGCGATGGAGTCAAGGATCTGGCCCGTGCGGTCACTTGAGCCGTCGTCCACAGCCAAAAGCTCGAAGTCCTCGAAGGTCTGGTGCTGCAGGCTCTCCACCGCACGCCTAATGTAGCGATCGACGTTATACGCCGGTATGATAATCGATACTCTAGGTAGCGTGGGGGTCATAGCCCTCTAGTCTCCATATCACGGGGCCGACTCGGTCGCTTACGATGCGATCCGTCTCTCGGCCAGGGACACCCGTCAATGCGCCCTGTCCGCTGTATTATCAACCAGCACTATCGAGACGCTGTGAACTCCCTGTGCCGCCGCGGCGAATTCAGCAGATTCACACTGCGCGAGGGTCACTGGCGGTACAGGACGGTCCCCTTGTTGGGTCTCTCGCAGCCCGACAGGTCGATCGCCCATGCGCCGGACTTGGAGCACAGCCCCCACAAAGGCTCCTGCTACTCCCAGGGAACGAGGGCATCTGTCGGATAGTCCACCCCCATGAGGACAAGACCGCGCGCGGGAGCCGTGGGGCCAGCGGCCCTGCGATCGCGGGCCTCGAGCGCATCGATGAGCCACTGCGGGTCGCGCCTGCCGCAGCCCACCTCGACGAGGCTGCCGACGATGATCCGCACCATGTTATGGAGAAAGGCATTGCCACAGACATCAATGGCCACGAGTGGCTCAAAGGCCCCCGTGACCTGGGCCACCCCAACCCGTTCAAGGAAGCGACAGGTTGACCTCCCGTCGTCCTTGATGAGCTGGGCGGAACGTGCCTTGCAAAAGCTCCTGAAGTCATGCTCGCCCACAAGGCAGGCCGCCGCCCGCTCCATCGCGGCAACGTCGAGCGCAGCTATGGTGCGTAGCCACCAGGCATGCTCCCAAGCCATCACGGGCCTCATAGACCCGCAGGCGATATGGTAGCGATAGTGTCGCCTCACCGCGTCAAAGCGGGCAGAGAAGCCAGGGTCAGCGCGAAAGATCCCGCAGACGGAGATATCATCGGGGGTAAGGGCGACGAGCGAGGAGACCAGGCGAGAGCCTCGCAAGGCCAGCTCCGCAGTCGTGACGGGAACGCTCACGTATTGCCCGAGGGCGTGCACGCCGGCATCGGTGCGTCCCGCAAGCTCCATCTGCACGGGACGACGCAGCGAGGTCTCCAGGGCATGGCGCAGCTCTGCACCTACCGTACGCTGGCCTGGCTGCTCCGCGATGCCCGAGAAGCCGCCACCGCGGTAGCCGAGCTTGATCACGAGGGTGCCGTCAAGAGGCTGCACTGCGTCTGGCACCAGTCCCCCTCCCATCAGGTGCTGCCCAGCTCAAGTGTTTTGCCCACACCAGCAGCTGCGAGCGTCTTGGACGAGAGCTCCGAAGGCGGCTTCCACTCAAAGCTGACGGCTGTCTTCTCGACGTAATACGCATAGATGCCCACAAGGGCCTGAGCGTCATCGGGCCTCGCAACCCGAAGCACTGGCCTACCCATAGGTTCGCCCCCCTCCCGCCTGTACCCACGACAGGACAAGTGTACTGCAGCACCATGCGTGACGCGTCACCAAACGAGAGGTCTTTACCGACCACCTACCAAAAAAGTCAGATCTGCACAGTCAGGTGTAAGATCTACACAGTCGGGTGTAATTAGAGCCAGACGGAAAATGCCAGCAGGCCCAAGGAAACCACAAGTGCCACACGGTCACGGGCAGAGAGCCTAGATCTCTCGACCAAGCTCATCTCGCCGGTAAAGCCACGGTCACACATCGCCCTCCCAAGCTCGTCCCCCCTTTTAAGAAGGGAGACGACCAGCGGAATCATCACTGCCGCATAGGCACCGAGACGCCTGAGGGGACCCCCCCGGTCAAAGCGGGCCCCTCTTGCCCGTTGCGCGAGCGTGATTCTCCCAAACTGCCCCATGATCTCGGGAATGAAGCGAAGCGTCACCGACACGACCATGGCAATGCCGCCGACGGGCACATCCAGCTGCACAAGCGGACGCAGGGCCGAGAGGAGTGCGCGTGAGAGCTGCGGTACCGTCGTCGTCGCGCAGACGAGGGAGACGAGGGAGACGAGCAGCACGATGCGCACGACCGCCCTCGCGCCGCGCATGAGACCCGTGACATTGACGCCCACGGGACCCACGATCTGAACCTCGCAGCTCCCGTCCACCACCAGGCCATTTGCGAGCAGCACGAAGACGAGCATGAGCAACGTTGGCCTGAGCGCACGGACGATGGAGCCCATAGGCACATGACAGCTCACGACACAGGCAAGGACCACGACCCCAAGCGGCAGGAGCCCAAGCGGATCTGAGGCCGCAAACACGGCCATCGACAGCAGCACGAGGGCAGCCAGCTTGACGCGGGCATCCATCCCATGCAGCCAACTGTGCCTGGCGAGGTAGGCCCCTAAGGGGAGACCCCTAGTGCCGCTCACCGAGCGCCTCCCCCACGCGGACCGCCAGAGGAACCTTAAGCCCCGCCCTACGAAAGGTACCGGGAGACGCCAAAAGTTCTGCGCGACTGCCCGACCAGATGACCCGACCCTCGCGAAGGAGGCAGCCATCGTCTGCGACGCCAAGCCACTCCCCCACCTCGTGCGAGATCACGACCACGGCCGCCCCATCCGTCGCAAGCTCACGGGTCAACGCGATGACCCGCCGTGCAGCCCTACCGTCAAGGCCAGCCGTCGGCTCATCGAGAACGTAGGCAGAGGGCCTCATGGCAACGATTCCCGCAAGCGCGACTCTCCGCGCCTCTCCACCCGAAAGAGCAAGGGGCGAGCGGTCCCACAGCGTTCTCTCGATACCCAGACGCTCTAGTGCCTCTTGGGCCTGGGATCGTGCCGCTTTCGCACCCGCCCCGCGCGCGAGCGCCCCGAAGGCGACATCGTCGAGGACGGTATTGGCAAAGAGCTGCTCCTCCGGACGCTGAAAGGCGAGGCCGACATCCGAGGGGCGCACGGGCCTGCCAGCCAGCATCGAGGTGCCAGAGTCAGCCTCGATGAGTCCTGCCATCACGAGCGCGGACGTCGTCTTACCAGAGCCCGAGGGACCAGCAAGCAGCAGAACGTGGCCAAAGGCCACAGCCAGCGAGATGTCCGCAAGCACGCAGGCGGCACCAACGCCGTAGACACTCGCATCCTCGCGATAGAGAAAGACCGAGTCCAGCTCGAGTCCCCCCTGCATACGCTCGGTGGGACTAACGGCCCCGAGACCGGTCCTCTTACAATCAAGGGACCCTTTCAGCGCATCCCATATGGCAACCTTGTCCTTATCGCGCAGGGTTGCGCACGCCGCCTCAAGATCAATGAGCGCAACGCTCAAGTCGACACCAGCAGCTGCAAGGGAGGCGCAGAGTCGGGCGTCAGGACCCACGAGACCCGCAAGCCGACAGGCGCCCGAGTTGACAAAAAGCCCTTGAGGGGTACCCTCCCAGACAGCTCGCCCCGCAGAGAGGACAATGACCTCCTCTGCGCCAATGAGCTCCTCGACAAGATGGGTGACCTCAAGGATGCCGACCCCACGCCTTCGTAGCACGCCGATGACCCCACGCAGCGCCTCTCGGGCGGCTGAGTCGAGCTGTGAGCACACCTCGTCCAAGACGAGGTAGCGCGGACGCAGCGCCAGCGCTCCCGCCAAGACAACAAGCTGCCTCTGGCCTCCCGAGAGCTCGTTGACATCCTTGTGAGAAAGACTCAAGATTCCAGCAAGCTCGAGCGCCTCGCGCACTCGCGTCCTGATCGCATCGGCGTCCAGCCCAAGATTACGCGGACCGAACGCCACATCGTCCTCGACAAGGGAGCTCACGAACTGTGACGATGGGTCCTGCCGTACCAGCGCGACCTCGCAGGAGTCACGCACGTCTCTGTCGTCAGCGGTGACCTGTCCTGACACGGGCGACAACGAGCCGCTGGCAAGTGCCGCAAGCGTAGACTTGCCCGAACCACTTGGACCCACCACCACGACCCATCCGCCTTGCGAAACGCAGAGGGACAGGTCCTCGACCGCATATGCTAAGCCCGGATACGCGTAGCTCACGTGATCAAGCGACAGCACGCCCCCCGCTCCTTTCAGCAAAAGTAAGCCAAGGGGAGGCCCGCTCCCTGAGCGAACCTCCCCCATACGTCTTACAACTCATGTAGGCGAACTACTCAGACTCCTCCTCGGACGCCTCTGTAGCATCCGCCTCGCCCTCGGACTCCTCTGCGACCTTCTCGACCTTCTGGACGGAGGTCTTACCCGAGGCCTCCTCCCTCGTGGCAACGGCCTCAGTCACAAGCTCGATGATAACGACCTCGGCACCATCGCCCTTGCGGCGACCGAGCTTGAGGATACGGGTGTACCCACCATTGCGGTCTGCCCAAAGCCCCTGCGCTGCCTTCTCGAAGATCTCGCGAACAGTCTCCTTATCGCCGACCTTGGCGATGGCAAGGCGCCGAGCATGCAAATCACCCCTCTTTGCCCAGGTGATGACCCTATCAACGTCGGGACGGATGGCCTTTGCGCGAGACTCAAGGGTCTTGATGCGGTCGTTGACGAGAAGTGAGGCGACGAGGCTCCTCTTCATTGCCCGGGTATGGCTGGCATCTGTCCCGAGCTTCATACCCCTCTTCTTATTATGTCTCATGGTCTAGCTACTCCTCAATGAAACGGAAGACGTGCCCTAGGCCTTGAGGCCAAGGCCCATCTCCTCGAGCTTGTCCTTGACTTCCTCGATGGACTTGACGCCAAAGTTGCGGATGTTGAGCAGGTCGTTCTCGGAGAACTCGACGAGCTGGCGCACCGAATGGATATTGGCGCGCTTGAGGCAGTTGTACGAGCGGACGGACAGGGCGAGGTCCTCGATCTGCTTGTCGAGCTCGGTGCTGTCCTCCTCGACGTTGTCCGCAAAGATGGATGCGTCCTCCTCCTGCTCCTCCTCGGCGGTCAGGCTCATGAACGCGCTCATGTGTTGGTTGATGATGTTGGCCGCCTCGACCACCGCCTCTCGCGGAGAGGCAGATCCGTTGGTCTCGACTTCAAGGATGAGACGATCGTAGTCGGTACGCTGGCCGACACGACAGGATTCGACGAGTTTGGCACAACGACGCACCGGAGAATACAGCGAGTCGACGCACACATAACCGATGGGATCGTTCTTACCCTCGTTCTCGGCCCCAGACACATAACCACGACCAACGCCTATGTGCATCTGCATGGAGAGGTGGGCCCCCTCACCGAGGGTGCACACGACATGGTCCCCGTTCACGAGCTCAAACTGGGACGGCACCTTAAAGTCTGCGCCCGTCACGGTGCAGGGACCGTCGACGTTGATAGTGGCGGTCGCGTCGGCACCGGTCCCCACACTCTTGAAGACGAGTCCCTTGACGTTGAGAACGATGTCTGTGACGTCCTCGTAGACGCCCTCGATTGTGTCGAACTCCTTTTGCACGCCGTCTATCTTGATAGCCTCGACCGCCGCACCCTCCAAGGAGGAGAGCAGTACGCGACGCAGGGAGTTGCCAAGCGTGTCGCCGTAGCCGCGCTCAAGCGGCTCAGCCGTGATGCGGGCGATGTTGTCGCTGATCTCCTCGACGGAAACTTGCGGTCGAATGAATTCTGACATGGACATGTCCTCCTGCAGTCGTCGCTTACTTGGAGTAGAGCTCGACGATCAGCTGAGCGTCGATCTCAAGGTCGATCTGGTTGCGAACCGGGGTCTGCAGAACGCTTCCCTGGAGCTTCTCGATGTCGACCTCGAGCCAAGCAGGTGCGGCCTTGCCGTTGGAGGCGACGATGGCCTCCTTGATGGGGAGCAGGTCCTTGGCCTTGGAGGCCACGGCTACGACGTCACCAGCCTTTACCTGGTAGGAGGGGATGTCCACGCGACGGCCGTTCACCATGATGTGACCATGGCGAACAGTCTGACGAGCCTCCTTGCGGGTGCGGGCGAAGCCAAGGCGGTACACGACGTTATCCAGACGGCACTCAAGCAAGCTCATCAGGTTGTCACCGGTGATACCCTTGGTCTTCATGGCCTTGTCGTAATAGCCACGAAACTGCCTCTCGAGAACGCCGTAGATGAACTTGGCCTTTTGCTTCTCGCGCAGCTGCATGCCATACTCGCTCTCCTGGCGCCGACGGCGCTTAGGCTGGCGATGAGATTCCTTGTTGATGCCCATGACAACGGGGTCGATGCCGAGCTGGCGACACCTCTTGAGGACAGGGGTCCTATCGATTGCCATTGCTACTGTCCTTCCTTACTACACGCGACGACGCTTGCACGGACGGCAACCGTTGTGCGGAATGGGAGTCTTGTCCTGGATGCCCGAAACCTCGAGACCGGCGGCCTGCAAGGAGCGAATGGCGGTCTCGCGTCCGGAACCGGGACCCTTCACGAATACGGCCACCCTGCGAAGTCCATGCTCCATGGCAGCTTTTGCACAAGCCTCAGCCGCGACCTGGGCCGCAAAGGGTGTGGACTTGCGAGAGCCCTTGAAGCCGACGGTACCACCCGACTGCCAGGCAATGACGTTACCCGCCGGATCGGTGATGGAGATGATCGTGTTGTTGAACGTACTCTTGATATGGGCCTGACCCACAGCGATGTTCTTGCGCTCCGCGCGACGGACACGCGTCGTGTGCTGATTCTTCTTTTGTGGCATACTTGTTCCCTAGCCCCTCTTCCTCGCGCCGATCTGACGTTTCTTGCCCTTGCGGGTGCGAGCGTTAGTGTGCGTGCGCTGTCCATGGACAGGGAGGCCCTTGCGATGACGAAGGCCACGGTAACAGCCAATCTCCATCAGACGGGCGGTATTCTGACGAACCTCGCGACGTAGATCACCCTCAGTGGTGAAGTTCGCGTCGATGTAGTCACGGATCCTTGTGACCTCATCTTCGGTCAGGTCCTTAACGCGGGTGTCGGGGTTCACGCCACAGTCGGCGCAGATCCTCTTGGCGCTCGACGCGCCGATGCCATACAGATAGGTAAGACCGACCTCGGTACGCTTGTCGCGCGGGAGGTCGACACCATTGATACGTGCCAACTTCGAGCTCCTCTCTTAGCCCTGACGCTGCTTGTGGCGAGGGTTCTCACAGATCACGTAAACCTTGCCATGGCGGCGGATGATTTTGCACTTATCGCACATCTTCTTAACCGAAGGACGTACCTTCATTGCGCTTTCCTTCCGGTAGTTCTTACACAAACCGATACCACACCGACAGTGCCAGGTGGAGCTGACCTGCCTTATCTTGACGTCCAGCCGCAGACGTGAACATCCCTCGCACATGCATGGCCACGACGCGCGAGGCCCTCGTGCGCATTCCCTCTGGCCATGCCAAACCTGCCTCTTACTTGTAGCGGTAGGTGATACGACCCCTCGTAAGGTCATAGGGGGAGATCTCTACGACGACCCTGTCCCCCGGCAAGATCCGTATGTAGTTCATGCGAATCTTACCCGAGATGGTACAGAGGATTGTCTTGCCGTTTTCGAGCTCCACGTTGAACATCGCGTTGGGGAGAGGTTCCATGACCTTACCCTCAAGCTCGATTCCATCCGTCTTAGCCACCTTACCTACTTTCTCTTGCTAACAGCAGCAACCATATATCATACATAAAAAAGAACAAGGCATCCACTCCACAGGGAACTTCATATTCCCTGCAGAGAGGGTACCTCCTGCGGTCCGCTTGAGAATTCGGCAGAACCTTCGCCGCCTCCCGTCCCTTAGCCTAGCCGGTCTACTGCTCGCCGCCCTGCATGGAACACCAAGGTCCGTTGTCATCCTGCGTGAGTATCACAGGCCCATCCTTGGTTATGGCGACTGTGTTCTCGTAGTGCGCAGCCACCTTTCCGTCATCGGTGACGACCGTCCAACCGTTGCCGAGCGTATGGTTCTCGCGTACTCCAAGGGTGATCATGGGCTCAATGGCAATGACCATGCCGACTTGCAGCTTGACGCCTCGTCCCTTCTTACCATAGTTAGGGACATTGGGATCCTCATGCATCGTGTGGCCCACGCCATGACCCACGTACTCGCGCACGACGCCATAGCCGCTCCCTTCGGCAAGCTGCTGGACCGCATGGCCGATGTCACCCAGGTGATTCCCGGGGACAGCCTGCTCGATGCCACACCTCAGGCAGTCGCGCGTGACCTCGCACAGGCCCCTCACCTCATCGGAGGGAGTTCCCACGTAGAAGGTCCAAGCATTGTCACCCACCCAGCCGCCAAACGTCGCTCCAGTGTCGATGGAGATAATATCCCCCTCGTTCAGGAAGACTTCCGGAGAGGGAATGCCATGCACGATCTGCTCATTCACTGAGGCACAAATGCTACCGGGAAAACCACCGTATCCCTTGAAGGTGGGAATGGCGCCATGCAAGCGAATGAAGCTCTCGACCGAGGAGTCAATCTCCTGCGTCGAGACGCCAGGACGCACCATCGTCCCCGCCAAACGCAGAGCCTGCTTGGCGAGCGAACCCGCATGCTTCATCTCCTCGATCTCAGCTGCTGACTTAATGTGAATCATAGGCCAAGCAGAGACCTCACGTCGGCGTACACCTCGTCGACTGGCCTGTCTCCGTCTACCTCCTTAAGGATTTTGCGACCGCAGTAGTACTCGATGAGTGGAGCAGTCTGGTTCTGGTAGGTGTCGAGCCTCCTTGCGATGGTCTCTGGCCTGTCATCATCACGCTGATACATCTCACCACTGCAGCGCGGACAGCTATCGACGCCAATCGCTGCGGTGTAGCCACAGTCGCGACAGGTGCGACGCAGGCTCAGACGATTGATGATGACCTCCGGCTTAACGTCAACGAGCAGGGCGACGTCGAGCTTAATTCCCATAGATTCCAGCTCGGAATCCAGAACCACAGCCTGTTGGGTGTTTCGTGGAAACCCATCCAAGATGAAGCCTTTCTTAGCGTCATCCTGCTGCAGGCGCTCCTTGACCAAGTTGATGACCAGCTGATCGGGAACGAGCCTGCCTGCGTCCATGTAGCCCTTGGCCTCCATGCCAAGTTTGCTCTGGGCGCTCACTGCCGCGCGCAGCAGGTCACCGGTCGAGATATGGGCAATGCCGACGTCATCGACAAGCTTCTGGGCTTGGGTGCCCTTGCCTGCGCCTGGCGCACCTAGAAGAACGATATTCATGCTTCCCTTCTCTCCATCGTGGTTGCCGCATGAGATACCACTCGATACCCCTAGTCTACCTCCCACAGCATGACACGCGGCAATGCAAACAGCTCATGGCGAGAAAAACACCGTGAGAGGGTCAAGGTAGTCTGACTACACTGACACATTAAAACTTGATGCCGCGCGCATTCACCGCAGTCACACGCCCCAACCCCCTCTTGCAACCCTACTTAAAGAATCCCTCATAGTTATGCATCTTGAGCTGCGACTCCAACTGCGAGATCGTGTCCATCGCAACGCCAACCATGATCAGCACCGAGGTACCGCCAAATGACTGCAGAAGCGTGTTTCCCGTCAGTGAGAACAGAATCGACGGTATGACCGCCAGCGCTGCCATGAAGAGAGCTCCCGGCAACGTGATGTGATCAAGCACATCCTTGATGTAGGCTGACGTCGCGCTGCCCGGACGGACACCCGGAATGAAGCCGCCAGCCTTACGAAGCTGATCGGACGTCTCATCGGGATTGAACACCATTGACGTGTAGAAGTACGCAAAGAACACGATCAGCAGGACGGAAAGGACCCAGTTGACCGCCCCGCTCGAGAGCGCGCTGGCCATGGTCTGGATCCAGCCGACGTTCGGAAAGAACACGGCGAGCTGAGCAGGCAGGTAGAGGACCGCCGATGCGAAGATGATGGGCACGACACCGGCCGTGTTAACCTTGATCGGCAAATAGGTGGCATTGGCACCCATGATGCGACGACCCACGACACGCTTTGCGTACTGGACGGGGATGCGACGCTGCCCTCGCTCGATAAACACGATCACCGGAATGATTGCCATGATTACCAGAAGCGTGATCACGGTAATGATCGAACCTGTGTCCTGCGTGGTCCACTCCCTCACCAAGGTGGGTCCAAGGCCAGCCATGATATTGACAAAGATGATCAGCGACATACCGTTGCCGATACCACGCTGCGTGAGCACCTCGCCCATCCACATGATGAGGATAGCACCCGTGAGGAGTACGAGAACCACGATGATGCTCTCCAGCGTCTCGGATACACCCTGCATCTGAGAGAAGTTGATTCCCTGTGCCCTGAACAGGAAGAGGTAGCCAATGGCATTGATGAGAGCAAGCGCGATGGTGACGTAGCGCGTGTACTGCGTGATCTTACGCTGCCCTGCCTCTCCTTCCTTGGCCATCTCGGCGAGCGAGGGTATGACTGCCTGCATCATCTGCATGATGATCTGAGCCGTGATGTAGGGCATGATTCCCAGGCTAAAGACCGAGACGCGAGAAAGACCTCCTCCTGAGAACAGGTTAAGCACCGCAATGGCCCCGTTGCCTGCGGAGAGCTTCTCGCCAACGTCAATCATGTCCTTGAACGGGATACCAGGCGCGGGCAGATACGCACCCAGCCGGTACAGGAGCAGAATCCCTATGGTAAAGAGGATCTTATCCCTGAGCTCAGGAATGCGAAAAGCGTTTGCGACCCCTTTTAGCACGCCTCCTCAACCTTTCCTCCGGCGGCCTCTATCTTGGACTGAGCAGAGGCGGAGACCCTATCGACCTTGACCGTGAGCCTCTTCGTGAGCTCACCGTCGCCAAGGACCTTAACCGGAATGTAGTCGTGTTTGATGACGCCTGCGGCCACGAGGCTCTCGGCATCGACGGTATCGCCATCGGAGAACAGCTTGTCAAGGCGCGAGACATTCACAGGCGCGTACTCGACGCGATTGTGATTCTTGAAGCCGGGAAGCTTTGGCAGGCGCATGGCCAAGACGGTCTGCCCGCCCTCGAAACCCGCGCCCTTGCCGCCGCCAGCACGGGAAAGCTGGCCCTTGGAGCCACGGCCGGCCGTGGTGCCATGGCCTGAGGAGTTTCCGCGCCCGATGCGCTTGCGAGCCTTTCTGGACCCCTCAGCGGGACGAAGATCATTGAGCTGCATAGTGGGTGACTCCTAGTTCTCTTCAACCTCAACAAGGTGCTTGACCTTGAAGATCATTCCGCGGACACTCGGATTGTCAGGAAGTTTAGAGACATCGCCTATCCTGCGAAGTCCCATGGCGCGACAGGTAAGGGTCTGGTCCTTCTTGACGGAGGCAACGGCGCTGCGCACGAGCCTGACGGTGAGCTTTTTCTCGTCTGTCATAGCTTATGCCTCCTTTCCGTTGAACATCTCGGAAACGCTCAGGCCACGACGCTCGGCAGCCTCCTCGGGGCTGGAGAGGGACTTCAGGCCCACGGCGGCAGCCTTGATGATGTTGAGGGCGTTGTCGGTACCAAGAGACTTGGACAGCACATTGGTGATACCAGCAAGCTCGAAGAGCGGCCGCACCGGCCCACCTGCGATAACGCCGGTACCCTCGATGGCAGGCTTGATGAGGACACGGCCGGCGCCATAGTGACCCTCGACGGCGTGGGGGATGGATCCTCCCTCGGTAACAGGGACTTTGAACATGCTCTTCTTAGCGTCATCGACGCCCTTCTGGATCGCCAGGGGCACCTCGGCAGACTTCCCCATACCGATACCGACATTGCCCTTGCCGTCACCAACGACCACGAGGGCCAGCAGGCTCATGCGACGCCCGCCCTTGACAGTCTTTGACACGCGGTGGATGTAGACGACGCGCTCCTGAAGGTCGGAGTCATTCTGGCGCTTACGATCACGTGGCATTCAAATCCTCCTAGAACTTCAGGCCCGCTGCACGGGCACCGTCTGCAAGAGCCTTCACACGACCATGGTAGATACGTCCCCCGCGATCAAACCTGACCTCGGTGACGCCCTTCTCAAGAGCCCGCTGACCAATGAGCCTACCGACGAGCTCAGCCGCCTCCTTGTTGGAGCCGAGCTTGCCGGTCTCGCGAAACTCCGAGCTCAGAGTGGAGGCAGAGCAGATGGTCTTGCTGTCTGCATCATCGATCACCTGCGCGTAGATGTGCGCATTGGTGCGGTGAACAGTCAGGCGCGGACGCTCTGCGGTGCCGAAGATCTTGGCGCGGACGCGGCGCTGCCGACGCTTGAGTGCCGCGCGCTTTGCCTTATGCTTGTTCATTCCTTCTCCTTCACGTCGCCGCCACCTGACAGGGTGACGGACTTTCCTCTGCACAGGCACGAGGCCTGATGGCGGCAAGGCTGGACTACTTACATGACCCAGACGAGGTCAGGACCTCGCCTACTTAGCGGCCTTACCGAGCTTCCTGCGAATGTGCTCACCCTCGTAGTGTATGCCCTTGCCCTTGTACGGCTCGGGTGGCCTCTTGGCGCGCACCTCTGCTGCGACCTGTCCGACCCGCTCCTTAGAGATGCCCTTAACCGTAATGTGGGTATTGTCAGGAACCTCGAAGGAAATGCCCTCGGGGCAGGTGAACACGACGGGATGTGAGTAACCAAGGGAGAGGTCGAGGTCTTTGCCCTTGAGCTGTGCACGATAGCCGACGCCCGTGAGCTCGAGCTTCTTCTCAAAGCCCTCGGACACGCCAACCACCATATTGTGCACGAGCGTGCGGGTGAGGCCCTGCTGGGCATTGGACGCCTGGGTATCGTCATTGCGGGTAACGAGGACCTGCTCGTCCTCCAGCGTAACGGTCACAAGATCAGAGAAGCTACGCTGTAGCTCCCCCTTTGGGCCCTTGACGGAGACGCCGGGGCCGTTGATGGTCACAGTAACCCCGGCAGGGACCGTGACAGGCTTCTTACCGATGCGAGACATTGTCTCTCCTCCTTACTTCCTGTCTGGCCTTACCAGATGTAGCACATGACCTCGCCGCCGATGCCAAGCTTGCGAGCATCGCGATCGCACATCATGCCCTTGGACGTCGAGATGACAGCGGTGCCAAGACCACCGAGGACGCGAGGTAGCTTATCTGCGGATGAGTAGATACGCAGCCCGCACCTTGAAATACGCTTGATACCCCGGATGATGCGTGCATTCTTTTTACCATACTTCAGCTGCACGTGCAGGGTTTTCTGGGGCTTGGTGTCCTCGACCTCATAGCCCTTGATATAGCCCTCCTCATAGATGACACGGGCTATCTCGACGAGGACCTTGCTCGAAGGCATAGAGACCTCCGTCTTGCCAGCAAAGTTCGCGTTTCTGATGCGCGTCAACATATCCGCGATCGGGTCAGTAACCTTCATTGATTCCTTCTCCTTAGTTCATGATGAAACTGTGCGTACGGTTCGCGCCCACCCATAGCAAGAGCGCCTGTACGCCAGAGCTTTGGCCTACCAGCTTGCCTTACGGATGCCAGGAAGCTCGCCCTTGCTCGCAAGCTCGCGGAAGCACACGCGGCAGAGGCCAAACTTGCGATAGACGGAGTGGGGACGCCCACAACGCTGGCAGCGGCTCTGCTTGCGCGTCGAGTACTTCGGCTCGCGCGAAGCCTTGACGATCATCGATGTCTTTGCCACAGGTCCTCCTTCTTAAAAATGCCCGACCCACGTCAGGGCAACGTGCTTTCTGTTCCTAGTTCCTCTTGAACGGGAAGTGGAAGGACTCGAGAAGCGCCCTGCCCTCCTCGTCGGTCTTGGCAGTGGTGACGATGGTGATGTCCATGCCACGCGTGCGGTCGATCTTGTCATAGTTAATCTCGGGGAAGATTAGCTGCTCAGTCACGCCCATCGAAAAGTTGCCATGGCCGTCGAAGGACTTTGGACTGATTCCGCGAAAGTCACGGACGCGCGGGATGGCGATGGAAATGAGACGGTCGAGAAACTCCCACATGCGGTTTCCGCGAAGCGTCACCTTAGCGCCGATAGGCATGCCCGCACGCAGGTGGAAGGTCGCGATGGACTTGCGAGCGTGGGTGACGATGGGCTGTTGGCCAGTGATGGTGCGCAGGTCAGCTACAGCCCCGTCGATAGCCTTCGAATCGGTGGCGGCCTCGCCGACACCCATGTTGACGACTATCTTCTCGAATTTGGGAATTTGGTTGACATTCTTATAGTCAAACTTCTTTCGAAGCTCGTCGCGCACGACGGAGAAGTACCTCTCCTTGAGTCGCGGCACGTACGTGGATCCATCTGCCATACGCTCTCCTTAGCTGTGGTGGTGTTTAGCGCGGGGTTGGCCTGACGTCACGACGTAATGCGCACCACAACTCGTTGCGACACGCAGCCTGATCATGACCTGCGGTTAGCCTCGCGCCCCCTGGACCGTGGCATCTCAGGCCAGGAGCCATTGCGAGCGTGCGGCCTCCAAAGGGCAAAAGCCAGAACACCATAACTCTGGGCAGCATCCCGCCCATCTCGCCATAAACAGAAGTCACACGCAGAAATACATGGTAGGGCTTTGTGGCAAGTGGACTGGCTGAAAGAAAAAAGCCAGAGCATATTCATAATCCTTCCGGCCCGCGAGCCTTCCTTCTGAGACCGCATTACAAGGAACCATTTGACAGTGCAGGACCGGGGTCCGGGCACGCTCGGGGGCGAGTGGCAGTGCGTACGGGACTGCCACTCGAGCGTGAACGTGCCGGGACGGTACGCTCGAAGGCGAGTGGCAGTGCGTAACCGGAGCCTAGGCACGCTCAGCGGCGAGTGGCAGTGCGACCCACACTGCCACTCGAGCGTGAACGTACTGGGATGGTACGCTCGGGGTCGAGTGGCAGTGCGTAACCGGGGCCAAGGTACGCTCAACGGCGAGTGGCAGTGCAACCCACACTGCCACTCGGACGTGAACGTACTAGTCGGAACGTTCAGAGGCGAGTGGCAGTGCAGGACCGGGGCCTGGGCACGCTCAAGGCCGAGTGGCAGTGCGGGCGAGACTGCCGCTCGGACGTGAACGTACCGGGACGGTACGCTCAAAGGCGAGTGGCAGTGTTACATTCATCGGAGCTATTGGTTCTCTAGCCCCAGCACCTCCTGCCTCAAGAATGTGCGCTTCCTTTTGAAGTTTAGTGCCTCCGCGCGAATTTTCTTTCCAAGGGCATTCGCTATAGCCCTGATGACTGCGTCAAAGCTCTGGCAGTTGTATACCTGCGCACTCACAAGGGGAAATGCCTTCCATCCTGAGGCACTCAAGGCCGAGATGCGCATCTCGTCCCGCTTGCGTCTTCTCTCAAGCTTGCGAAGGGTCTCTTGCATCTGCATGGGACCGTTGCTTGACTCGTCAAGGTACAGGCCATGTTCTGCCGTACTGTTGTACTCTATAGCCACATGCGCACTTGTCCATACCAAATCGACCGTGATGGCATTCATGCCCATAATCCGTTCTCCCTCCTTCGAAAGCTCAATAGTCTGGTTGAACTTGGGAATCGCCAACCCATAGCCTCCATAGCGTCGTGGGAGACAAGCCAACATTGCTACGTTTGTCTCCATAGGAGAAGCGGAGCCTGCCGTTAGATATGGCAGGGTACGCTCGATCAGTTTGATGCCATGCGCACCCGGCAGCTCATCGATTAGGGATCCTATACGTGATGGTGTTGTAAGTGGAGTACGCCTTGTGAGCAATTTTGATTCGCTCCCATCTGCCTTGCTATAAAATCCACAAAACTCAAGAGACAGTGAAGTCGAACAGACGAGTGTTGAGCCATACGCAAGCTGCAGAAGCGTGAACTCTGGACCACTGAGAAGCACGTTTTTGCTTATACGATAAAGCGCACACCTAGGTAACCTCTCACACCAGCTGTGACTTCTAACACCAGGCACTACAATCCTTTTCCTGTGCAAGGGAAAAAGCAAATGAACGTGTCCATCCACGAGCGCAGGCTCTAACCATGGGCCAAGTTGCCTTAGGGCAGATCGAACCTCACTCACTGAAACCGCCAAGTGTAACTGGGAGAGATCCATTGCGCGCAGGGGTTTGAAGGGAATAGCTGGTTCCCAACTATGATGGGACGTGAAGCCGATGCCGCCTTGACTTGTCGCCGTCGCATCTTCCTCGCATTCTCTTACCGTAGCTCGCCAGATCCCAAGCGCACTTCTGTGACTGAGAATAATCATGTCTCCCCTCCCACCCGTTGTGACTAGAGGTACCTACCATACATGGTTGGAAGGTCAAAAAGATACTAAAATAGTGAATAGTATAGGGATCAATAGCTGAAAGTATGAGAGATACGTATAAGCTTATTGGCGTACTGAACATACCGCAAATATAGGCAAACGTACGTGACCCCCACAACGAAATTCCTGCGTCATACAGGGCTCGATTTTTCCGGTATACCTCGGTTAATAATTTAGCCTGACTTCCCGACACTTCCTTAGCCCACTGGGCGCAGGCCCGGATCGCCGCCTGCCCCGAGAACCTGCGCCTAGCTGCTGAAATGCCTTGGCCGTCGCTTGCGTGCGGCGGCCGCGTCCGGCGTCATGTGGCATGAGGTTTTCACTTATTCCACAGGAGGCGGGCATGTACATCAGCCACGACGTCGTGGACGGCAACGAGCGCGCGACGGTCGTCAGGTCCGCGGGGGACGGCGCGAGGGCCACGAGGGGGGACCGCGCGTGCCTGGGCCGGGTCGTGGACAGGGCGCGCGGGGTGTACCGGAGCAAGGCCAGGGGCCTGTTCCCCTGCGACCTGGAGACGGGCGAGTTCGGGCCCGCGCCGGAGGGCGTCGAGGGGGCGAGGGGGCGCAACGCCCGCGCCGCTCGCCCGACGCTCGCCGTGTCGTTCGGCGACGCGTTCCTGCCGGGCTCCCCCCTGCGCCCGGGCGGGCTGATGGCCTGCGCCGACGCGTGCGGCCACGCCGAGCCCGACACGGTGCGGGCGCTGCTGGCGTTCTACGTGCTCACCGGCCTCGCCAACCGCCACGCCGTGGACTGGTGGGAGCTCACCTACGCGAGGCTCCTCTACCCCAGGGCCAGGATGGCCTCCCAGAGGGTCAGCGAGTGCCTGGCCGACCTCGGCAGCGAGGACGCCAAGCGCCGCTTCGTGGGCGAGTACCTGGCCCTCGTCGGCAGGCGGAGGGAGGCGGCCGCAGGCGGGCGCGCCGACGGCATCCTCATCGACTCCACGGGGCTGCCCAACTCCTGCCGCCTTCCCGTCACGGCCGTCAGCAACCACAACGGCCAGGCCGGCGAGGAGGTCCGCCTCATCTACGTCGTGCAGCGCGACACGGGCCTGCCCCTCTTCTTCCGCCACGTCGCCGGCAACGTGATCGACGTGAGCACGGTCACCCGCACCATCGCCGAGCCCGGGGCGATGGGCGTGGACACCAGGTTCGCCGTCCTCGACGCCGGGTACCACGCGAACGCGAGCGCCGACGCGCTGATGGGCGCGAGGGTGCCCATCCTCGCGAGGACGGGGCCCAACCCGGGGGCCCACGGGGAGGTGGTCGACGGGCTCGAGGCCAGGGAGAACGCGGTCACGCGCGACGGCAGGCTCGCGTGCGCCAGGTGCGTCCCCGTGGGGATCGGCTCCAGGGGCGACCGCAGGGGCTACGCCTACCTGTGCCTGGACGCCGCCATGCGCCGCGAGCCCGGGCGCGACGCCGCCAGGAGGGCCGCCGAGGGCGGGCTCTCGGGCGCCGAGGCCCACGACTCGATGGCCTCGAGGGGCGTGTTCGTGCTCGCCGGCACCAGGAGGATAGCCAGGGGGAGGCTGCTCCCCCCCTGCCACGCCCGAGACCGCGTCGAGAAGGTCTTCGAGATCGCCAGGCAGGGCGGCAGAGCCCTGCCCGTCTGCGTGCGGAGCGAGGGGACCTTCCGCGGGCACCTGCTCATGTGCCTCGTGGCCACCGCGGCGACCAGGATGATGTCGGACGTGCTGGCCTCGCGCAGGACCTCGCCCGCGGTCGAGTCGATGCCGGGGATCCCGCGCGAGCGGCACGCGACAGGGTACGACGGGCGGCTGGTCACCACCGAGCCCGTGAGGAAGACGAGCGAGGCGCACGGGGCCTTCGGGATCAGGTGCCCGGACACCATCAGGCTGCCGGTTGTGGGCTAAGGAAGTGCCGGGAACTCAGGTTTAGTCATCGGCGTGCTCAAAGAGCCCTAGCATAGCGTCTATGCTTAATCTGCTATCACTATTTTAGGATACAGCCTGGCGAGCCTATCCCTGGCATCACCGACCGCGAGCTTCCAGCCGGCCGTCCGGGCGCGTGCGTTACGTTCGTCCTCCCAGGCGACCGTGAGACGCCCCATCTCGTCGAAGCTCCCGACGCGCGCCGGAAGGCCGTGCCGCACAAGACGACCGACCCCGGTCTCCGCCATGTGCCGGCCAGGAGCCGTGCCCCGGGGTGTGATGCGGCCCGAGGCGCCTCGCCAGGCGCTCGGCCTCCTCGGGCGGGAACGCCTCGCAGGGGGACCCCATGGAGTGCGCGCTCGGGTTGTCCCAGACCAGGACCATGCGCCCTGCCCGCAGGCACGCGTCGTCCGAGAGCCATCACAGAGTCTCGGCCAGGCCCGCGCGGGTCCTCGTGGGGGCCGCTCGCGCGTGGCGCTCGCACAGCAGCGGCGCGAAGCACACGAGCACGTCGGCCACGCCGTTGCGGACGCACCCGTGGTCCCGGCGCACCGGGCCTCGCGGGCAGGGGCCCGCGCGAGTGGGCGACGAGCTGGCGCGAGCCCCCGCCGGGGCGCACGATGGGGCGGGCGGGGCGCCCACGCGCGGCGAGCACGTCCCCCGTCGCCGCGACGGGGTCGCGGGACGCCTCGGGCACGCACCACTCCCTCACCCCCCGGGGCTTTACCTCGTCTTCTTCAGGTGGTTCGCGATCGTGGCGGGGCACACCGACTCGACGTACCCGAGCTCGACGGCCTTGTCCGCGAGCAGGCGGACCGTCCAGTGGTCGTGGCCCTCCGGCGCGTCCGTGCGCGCGAGGGCGATGACCCTCGCCTCGACGTCCCCGTCGATCTTGAGGTTTCCCGGTGACGACCTGCGCCTCCGCTCGAGCACGCCCCGGAACCCCTCGGCCGCCAGCTTCTTCTTCAGGCTGAAGACCGTCTTGGCCGAGGCCCGGTACGTCCTGGCCGCCTCGCCTCGCTCGTGCGCAGGTCGGCGTGCTCGCCGACGTCCACCGCGAGCAGGGTGTTCGCCCGCCTGACCTGCGCGGCCCCTCCCTTACCCCTCCTCACCACCGCGAGCAGCTCCCCGCGCTCCTCCGCCGTCAGCTCGACCCTGTACCTCTCCGCAGGCATGGAGCCACCCTTCCCCCGTGTGGTGCCATTCTATCTCAATATCAGTAGGATATAAATAGACAGATCACTAGTAGACCGTTCTAGAATTATATGAAGCGTATTCATATCACGCCGCATCCTCTTTGCCGTCTCCGCTGGGTCCGATCCCCCACCTCCACCTGTGGGGCACGGGGCTCGCGTTGACCTCCCTGAGGTACAGCTCGATGCGCTCCCTCAGCTCGTCTAGCGACCTCACGCGGATGTGACGCAGCACCTGCCTGGCCATCTTGCCGAAGAAGCCCTCTATCACGTTGAGCCAGCTGCCGTGCCTCGGCGTGAACACCATCTCGAACCTGCCGGGATGCCCCTCGAGCCAGGCCCGGGTCTCCCTCGACCTGTGCACGGAGTGGTTGTCGAGCACGAGCCTTATGACGTGCCCCTCGGGGTACTTGGCGTCGAGGGCCTCCAGCAGCTCGACGAACTCGCGGCTCCTGTGGCGCTCCCGCACGATGCCCTCCACCGTGCCGTCCTGCAGGTCTATGCCGGCAATGAGCGACACCGTGCCGAGCCGGCGGTACTCGCCGTCGCGCAGCAGCGCCCCTCCCCGCACGCCCGGCTCGGGCCTCACGTCCGGGGCGACGGGCGCGATCGCCTGGATGCCGGGCTTCTCGTCGACCGACACGACGTGGACCTCCGGCTCCTCGCCCTCCCAGGGCAGCAGGTCGCCGTCGTCGTCGAAGCGGAACGAGAGCTGCTGGCAGACGACGAGCACCTCGCGCGTCTTCCCCTCGAAGTCGGGGTCGCGCCGCTCGCAGTAGTAGCGCACCCGGTCGGGGTGCAGGTCGGCCGCGTGGAGGATCGACCACACCATGGACTTCGTCGCGCGCGCGAGCGCGGGGTGCCCCGCGCGGGCGGCCTCGGCCCTCACGTGCGCGGCGAGCGCCGACTGCGTCCACGTCTCGGCGGGGTGCCCCAGCTCGCACGGCCTCTGGCACGCGAGGCTCACCACCCACGCGCGGTCGCCGTCGCCTATCGACGCGGGCCTGCCGCTGCGGGCCGCGTCGGAGAGCGCCGCCTCCACGCCGCCCTCGCGGTACTTCCGCACGCAGAGCGCCACCGTGTTGACGTTCGCCCCCAGCGAGCGGGCTATCTCCGCGAGGCTGCGGCCGTCGGCCTTCCACAGCAGCATGCGGGCCCTGTCCACCCGCCGCGCCTGCTCGGTCCTGGTCCTCGCCACGAGCTCGAGCGCCTCCCTGTCGCCCTCCGTGAGCCTCAGGGCCTCCGGTGTCCTTGGCATGCCAGCCTCCTCGTAAACGTGTCGTCGCCATGACACCATTATACGGCAGGGAGGTCTGTAATGCCACTATATACTTAAAGAACGATATAACTAGTAGGATAGCTCTCACTGCCACTTGGGCGTGAACGTACCGGGACGGTACGCTCGGGGCCGAGTGGCAGTGCGTAACCGGGGCCAAGGTACGCTCGGGGGCGAGTGGCAGTGCGGACGAGACTGCCACTCGCGCGTGAACGTGCTGGGACGGTACGCTCGGGGGCGAGTGGCAGCGAAGGGGTGGAGCCTGGGCACGCTCAACGGCGAGTGGCAGTGCGACCCACACTGCCACTTGGGCGTGAACGTACCGGGACGGTACGCTCGGGGGCGAGTGGCAGTGCGTAACCGGGGCCAAGGTACGTTCGGGGCCGAGTGGCAGTGCGACCCACACTGCCACTCGGGCGTGAACGTGCCGGGACGGTACGCTCGGGGGCGAGTGGCAGTGCAGGGCAGAGGCGAGTGGCAGTGAAGGGGTGGGGTCCGGGCATATCAAAGCCACCCGATAGCGTAAAAGACCGCCCGGCAGTATGGCTCACACTGCCGGGCGGCACTCAAGGCATGTAATGCATATCGCATGTCTCACGCAGCACTCAAGTACACAGCGCAGTGCAGTCACTCCCTGCACAGTGCACATGCTACGCTGTTTCTAAATCTCCTCGCCAGATTTCTTGGCATAGCGCACTTTCTTGCCATCTGTGCCAAATCGATAGCCGACACGAGTCGGAGTATCGGTCTTGGGATCAATCAGCGCTACGTTCGAGACGTCGATCGCTGACTCCTTCTCGATGATGCCGCCATTTTGCCCCATCTGATTGGGCTTCTGGGCCTTCTTCACCATGGCGACGCCACGAACGACGACCCTGCCCTCAGACGGGATGGCGCGAATGACCTCACCGCGAGCACCCCTGTCCTTGCCGGACAAGACCTGGACCTGATCGCCCTTCCTGATCTTCATCTTAGGCATGCTGCTCACTTCCTACAGCGTCTCGAGCGCGAGCGAAACGATTTTCATATACTTATGATCGCGCAACTCACGAGCAACTGGCCCAAAGATGCGCGTACCCTTGGGCTCACCATCCTTGTCGACTAGGACGCAGGCGTTCTGATCGAACTTGATGTAGCTACCGTCCTTGCGACGCTGCTCCTTAGCCGTACGAACGATGACACAGCGTACGATGTCACCCTTCTTCACCTGCCCGCCGGGCGTTGCCTCCTGCACGGCGCACATGATGACGTCGGCAAGGCCAGCATAACGGCGCTTGGAGCCACCAAGGACCTTGATGCACTTCACGCGCTTCGCGCCACTGTTGTCAGCGACGTTAAGCATGGTCTCCATCTGAATCATTGCAGTTCCTCCGAACACTGCCCCGAGCGGGGGCACGACGCTACAGGCGATGTGCCTGTCTGGGTGTGGTTGATACGATCGCTACTTTGCCTTCTCCACGATCTCCACAACGCGCCAACGCTTAGTCTTGGACAGCGGACGAGTCTCCATGACGCGAACGCTATCGCCTATGCCACACTCGTTCTTCTCGTCATGGCAATGGAGCTTCTTGTGGATGGTCATCATCTTTCCGTACTTGGGGTGGTGCTTGCGATAGGTAATCTGCACGGCAATGGTCTTGTCGCCGGAACGTGAGATGACCTCACCGGTGCGGACATGACGTGCGTTCCTGCCTTCGGTATCTGCCATTTCTTGCCTTTCCTGCGATCTACTTCTGGGCAGCGGACTTCTCCGCCGCGATCTGGCGAGCACGCATCTCGGTCTGGACGCGAGCGATGTCACGCTTGACGATCGTGACGCGGGCAGTGTTATCCAGCTGGCTCGTGGCCATCTGGAAGCGGAGATTAAAGAGCTCCGTGCGACCATCCTCGAGCTTCTGGCTAAGCTCTTCGTCGGAGAGCTCCTGAATGTCCCTATACTTCATCTACTGTGCCTCCCCGTCCTGCTCGGTGCGGGCGATAATCTTCGTCTTGATGGGAAGCTTATGCTGAGCGAGACGCAAGGCCTCCTTGGCCGTTAGCTCGTCGACATCGGCAATCTCGAACATGATGCGACCGGGCTTGACGACGGCCACCCACTCCTCCGGATTGCCCTTGCCGGAACCCATGCGCGTCTCGGCTGGCTTCTTGGTGACGGGCTTGTCGGGAAAGATGGTGATCCAGACTCTGCCTCCGCGCCTCATCCGACGCGTCATGGCGATACGGGCAGCCTCGATCTGACGGTTGGTGATCCAGTGGGCCTCAAGTGCCTGGAGGCCCCAGGCGCCAAAGTGCAACTCGGTGTTGCCCTTGGCATGGCCCTTCATGGAGCCACGCTGGACCTTGCGGTGAAGGACGCGCTTGGGAGCCAGCATTAACGACCCCTCCTCTCGTTACGGCCGCGACGAGGACGGCTGCTCGTGCCCTCGAGCTCGGGGCGCAGGGCAGGCTGACCGGGAAGCTGCTCGCCGAGGTAGACCCATACCTTTACGCCTACGGCACCCATGGTCGTACGGGCAGTCGACTCTCCGAAGCCGATCTTCGCGCGCAGGGTGTGCAGGGGCACGCGGCCCTCTCGATACCACTCACGGCGGCCCATCTCGGCACCGTTCAGACGGCCGGAGCACTGGATGCGAATGCCCTGGGCACCTGACTTACGGGCGGTCTGGACGGCCTTGCGCATGGCACGGCGGAAGGCGATGCGGCCCTCGAGCTGCTCAGCGATGGACTGGGCGGTAAGTTGGGCGTCAAGCTCAGGGCGCTTGACCTCGATGACGTCCACGTTGACGTGGCCCTTCTCGGCCTTGACGATCTTCTCGAGCTGAATGCGCAGGGCGTCAATGTCGGCACCCTTCTTGCCTATGACGATGCCAGGGCGGGCCGTGTAGATGGTGATCCTGACCTTGTCCCCCGCACGCTCGATGTCAACACGAGAGAGGGCGGCATTGGCGAGACGTTTTCCCAAGAACTTACGAATCTCAAGGTCGTTGCCAAGGCTCTTGGCATAGCCCTTCTTATCGGCGTACCAACGGGAACGCCACTCTTCGGTGATGCCAAGACGAAAGCCCGTAGGCTGAACTTTTTGACCCATGCTTTCCCTACGCCCCCTTTCCAGGTGCGACGACGACGGTGATATGGCTCGTGCGCTTGTGGATGCGCGATGCAGAACCCTTCGCACGCGGGCGGATGCGCTTGAGCGTGGGACCCTCGTCGACGTAGGCGCTCTTGATCACGAGATTGCGAGCGCGCAGGCCGTTGTTGTTCTCGGCATTGGCAACAGCAGACTGCACGACCTTGGCAACCGGCTCGGTTGCGGAGCGGGGCGAGAAGCGCAGGACCTCGAGGGCCCTCTCGACCGGGAGGCTGCGGATCTGGTCGACGACCATACGGACCTTACGAGGAGCCATGCGCACATACTTGGCGGTGGCACGGACCTCATTGGAAGCGGAGTTACTAGCCATTATCCACGCACCCCCTAATCCTTCTTGTGCCCGCGGAAGGTGCGGGTCTGGGCAAACTCGCCCAGCTTATGACCAACCATGGACTCGGTGATGTAGACGGGCACGTGCTTGCGGCCATCGTGAACGGCAATGGTGTGTCCAACCATCTCGGGGAAGATGGTCGAGGCGCGCGACCAGGTCTTGATGACCTCCTTCTTGCCTGACTCATTCATGGCGGCGACACGCGCAAGGAGGCGAGTCTCCACAAACGGACCCTTCTTGAGGCTTCTGCTCATACGTTCGATCTCCTCTTGCTCGTGTGCTACTTGGAACGACGACGACGGATGATGAGATGGTTGCTGGCCTTCTTGGGATCGCGCGTCTTCTTGCCCTTGGTTGGGATGCCCCAGGGCGTGACGGACGGGCGACCGGAGGTGTGGTTCTTACCCTCGCCGCCTCCATGCGGGTGGTCAACCGGATTCATGACCGTGCCCCTGACGGTGGGACGCACGCCGCGCCAGCGATTGCGGCCGGCCTTGCCGATAACGATGTTAGAGTGCTCCGCATTGCCAACCTCGCCGATGGTGGCGCGACAAGTAACGAGCACGCGACGAAGCTCCGAGGAGGGCATACGCAGGACCGCGTAGGCACCGTCCTTACCCATGAGCTGCACGGAAGTGCCGGCTGCACGAGCCATCGCGGCACCCTTGCCAGGCTGAAACTCGACGGCATGCACGAGGGTGCCGACGGGGATCTCGGAGAGCGGCATGGCATTGCCGGGTTTGATGTCGACGTCCTTCTTGCCAGAGATAACCTTGTCGCCCACCTTAAGGCCCTGGGGAGCAAGGATGTAGGCCTTCGCACCATCGACGTAGTGAAGCAGCGCGATGCGGGCAGAACGATTGGGATCGTACTCGATCGTGGCGACCTTGGCCGGGACGTCGTCCTTCTTGCGCTTGAAGTCTATCCGGCGATACTTGCGCTTAGTGCCGCCACCTTGGTGGCGGGTGGTGATACGGCCGTTGTTGTTACGACCAGCCTTCTTGTTCAGGGGCTCCAAGAGCGACTTCTCGGGCTTGGTCGAGGTGATCTCCTTGAAGTCGGAGACCGTCTGCCAGCGCCGTCCCGCGCTCGTGGGCTTGAGGTGCCTGACTGCCATTGCTTTGTTCCCTTTCTTCCGCTGGCCATCACGTCCAGGGATTTGCGTGATGACGCCGGACTACCACGGTACCGCGCGTATCCATCACTCGCGACACACATGCCCGCGAACCATCAGGATCGCGGGCGAATTACCTACTCCTCGCTAGTCTGCTGATTCGCGAAGATCTCTATCTGCTCACCGTCAGCAACGGTGACGATGGCCTTCTTCCAGCTGCGGGTCTTGCCGGCGACGTAGCGAACGCGCTTGGTCTTGGGCTTGACCCATTGGGTGTTGACCTTCTTCACGTGAACGTTGAAGAGCGTCTCGACAGCAGAGGCGATTTCCTCCTTGGGAGCACTGCGGGCAACCTCAAAGCTGTACTTGTTCAGAGACATCTGGTCGAAGGAACGCTCAGTGACGATCGGGCGGATGATCACCTCGTGGGGTGAGTTCATTATGCGAGCACCTCCTCAAGCTGCTTGGCGACGGCAGTGGTCATGACAAGCGCACCATTGTCGAGAAGGTTTCTGGTATTGGCCTCCGAGACACCGTAGACGATGACCTGGGGGAGGTTGCGAAAGGCGAAATAGGTAATCACATCATCATCGTCGAGGATGAGAGTGACGCGCCTGTCGGCAAGACCGAGGGCCTTCAGGATCGCTGCGGCCTGCTTGGTCGAGGGCTTCTCGAATGAGAAGTCATCGACGAGCACAAGCTCAGAGTCCGCGAGCTTGCCAGAGAGAACTGACCTCATGGCAAGCTTCTTCTCCTTGTTGTTAGCACGCTTGGCGTGACTGCGGGGCACCGGGCCGAAAACGACGCCACCGCCAGCCCACTGTGGGGCACGTATGGTGCCCTGACGAGCACGGCCGGTACCTTTTTGTCGGTAGGGCTTGGCCCCACCGCCGGAGACGGCAGAGCGGTTCTTTGTAGAGTGGGTGCCTTGGCGCAGCGTCGCCTCATAGGCGACGACAACGTGGTGCACCACCGGGATGTTCGGCTCGATGCCAAAGACGCCATCAGAAAACTCTAGCGTCTCGACCGCCTCTCCCTGCACGTTCTTGACTTCTATCTTGGACATGGTGTCTCCCTTGCTGGCCTAAGGATCAATTGGTGCCTGGCGTGGCCTTAGGCCCTGCGGACCTGGACGAGGGCGTTCTTTCCGCCGGGAACAGCGCCCTTGATGAGCATGAGATTCTGCTCCTCGTCGATGCGAACCAGCTTGAGGTTCTTGACTGTGACGCGCTCGTCTCCCATATGACCGGCCATGTGCAAGCCCTTGCGCACGCGGGCGGGATAGGCACACTGGCCGATGGAGCCGGGCTTACGCTGGTTGCGGGAACCATGCGTCATGGGTCCACGGGAGAAGTTCCAACGCTTGATGGTGCCTTGAAAACCCTTGCCCTTCGAGGTACCGATGACATCGACAGCCTTGACCTCTGCAAAGTCCGCGACCGTGACCGTGTCGCCCGTCGCGTGCTCCGTACCATCCTCAACACGAACCTCGCGCAGGTAGCGCATGGGCTCGACGCCCTGAGCATCAAAGTGCCCCTGCATGGGCTTGTTGACGTGCTTGGGCTTGATGTCCCCAAAGCCGATCTGCACGGCATCGTAGCCGTCGTGTTCCTTCGTCTTTACCTGCGAGACGACGCAGGGGCCCGCCTGGATGACGGTGACGGGAACGACGTTGTCGTTGTCATCCCACACCTGCGTCATCCCGATCTTACGGCCAAGAATCGTACTGACCATGCTCGTTCCTTACCCTCGGTGGTCTTGGGACCTCGCACGACCGTACACTCGAGGCGGCTTTCCCACCCCTCCCCAGCGGACCACATCCTTCTGTATGCCGCGTCCCATGGGACAGCTGTGACACCACGGCAAGCTGCAGAGACACAGCCCTCCCTCTTTGCCCAAAAACGCAGCTTGAATAGTGTACACGCGCGGCTTTGTGTTCACAAGGTCTGCGCAGAATTTTTTTGCGTCCTTCTAGCTGCGAGGAGACGAAAGCCCCCTCGGCTGTGTCCGTAGGCCGCCGCACCTAGCACGGCATACTGGCATGCCTGACGAGCCTTGTATGTCCGAGCCGTAGCGCACTCGTCGTCACAGGTCCAATAGGTGCAGCGTACGCTGGTCCTCGCGCCCATCGAAATACGCTTCGATCACATCCCTGAATACGGTATCCTCCGGACCCGCATGGGCAAAGAGCGTCATAGATGAACGCAATTTCAGGTCATCGGGGCTCCCAAACACCTGGTGCGCGTCCTTATCCGAGATCCCCAAAAGCTCTGATGAGATCTCCCTGAGATTATGTCCAAGATACGTGTCCTTTAGAAAGGCTGTAGCCTCCCCGAGGCCATCGATACCATAGTACTCTGAGGTCGAGCTTCTGCCGAGCCCCTTGAGCTGCGGGAAGATGTACCACATCCAGTGACTTTGCTTCCTTGCGGCCCTGATCTCGGCGAGTGCGATCGCATAGTCCCTTTGCTGGGCCTCTATAAACCTCGACAGGTCATACGTCATGGCCACCATCCCCTCCTCAAGCTTTTGTCAGCTGCTTAGCGTGTACCGGTACGCATGGGCCGTCGTGAGAGCTACCTCGTCAAGCGGGCGAGCGACCTTTGCGCCGCGCCACATAAGACGCTCACGACGGCGTCGCAGCCCACCGAGCCGAGTCACGCCATCAGAACCGAGCATGGCTCATTGCACATCCCCGCGGTGCGCTGCGGCGCGCCAGACCACGAAGGCGAGGATGCTGACGATACTCACGACAACACCCAGCGTAAGACCTGGTGGCTCGAAGCTCAGTTCGATGTGGTGCGACCCTGCGCCCACGCTTAGGCCTAGGAAGGCGGTGTAGAGCTGCCTGAGCGTCGCCGGCTCGCCGTCAACGGTGGCCGACCAGCCCGTATCATAGCCAATCCGTAGGAAGAGGGTCTCGTCACGCGAGGCGTAAAAGTCAATGGACGCCTTATTGCCGCAAAAGCGCGCGCTCCTGAGGCCACTATCAAGTGCCGAGACGCCCGTCGCATATGCATCCATATCGAGCGTTCCTGCCTCGAGGAGCTCGTTTAAGCGACTCGTCCAGAGCAGCTCTGAGCCCTGTGAGTCCGTGGCGGCAGGAAAACGCCTGTCGACCGTCTGGGCCGTGATATCCATAACGGTCAGTGTAACCTCATCGCCCTTGGAGTAGGTCCCGGCGTATACGATGTTCATTCCGAAGCGCCCCCCCACATCCTGCAGGGCCCTGCCGTTGGCTGTCAGGGTGTACCTGGTATAGCTGGAGCCAATGCGCGTCTGGGCGCTGAGCCCAGGGAAGTAGAGGTAGAGGGGGCCATCCCCCTTGCAGGTGATCGAAAGCGTGCGCAACTTTACAGAAGGATCTGCTGCGACGTCAGCCACCTGAGCGGCAATGTAGGCACCACCGACACCCGTAGCATCTGCAAAGAGCGCCTCCTGGTTTCTCAGAGCATGGGAACCCCATGCGACCGTGCCTCTTGCGGTCACAGAGAGGCCGTAGGCAGCAGGCAGGAGATCTTGGTAGCGGTAGGCAGAAAAGCCATGGTGCGTCGCGATGGCGTTAGCCCTCGATCCCGGCACTGCCTCATCGTTGATCACGTAATCCATGCCCAGCAGGGTATCTGTGAGCAGCATCGGACTATTGTAGCTGTAGCCGAAGATGTCCTCGCAGCTGTTCGTGTAGCCCAGCGCCTGCATGAACGTCTCCGTCGTACCACGTACGACCGAAGTGTACTCGCTCATCTGCTGGGTACCCGTGACGAAACCCTCGCAGGTCGTCGGAGCGCCATGAGCACGATCGCCCTTATAGCCGATTCTAGCCTGGCCCACAAGGAGTGCGTCGGCATCTGCCTTGTCGCTGGATCGGGCGTCTGCCTTGATCTGCTCGTAGGTGAACCCAATATCATCCAGATATCCAGCATACATGCTCACAGCATTGGAGAAACGAGACTCAAGCAACCAGGCATTGTAACCGCCCTCGATGGCGACGAGCACACACAGCGCCGCGGCAAAAGACACACTCCTCACCCGGATCACCCCTCGCACATGAAAAGGGGATGCGGCTTCTTCCTCCAGCGAGATTCGCTCCTCAGCGGCCGGCTCGCGAGCCCCTACAAGAAATTCCACGAGCGCGGGCAGAACGAGCAGGCAGGTCACCTCAACCACACGCGCGGGCATGCCCGGCACAGAACTGCCCTTGGCGTCCACCAGAAGCTGTGAGAGCTCTATGCAGATGGCGAGGGCGACAGAGATGGCGCCGAGCAAGCGCACCCTCTGTTGCCGGGGCAGCTCACGAAGACCCGCATAGCCCTCACGCGCACAGATGACGAGCGCAAACGAGACAGTGTAGGAGTGCCTGAAAAAAAACGAGCTCGCATAGCGCAGACAGCTCCAGATGGTCATGGGACCCTTGAGCATGCAGCCGAGCAGGGGAGCAGCCACGAGGATAATCAGCGCCAACCTCCTGCGCCGGGAGAGGCCCGACCTTACGAGGGCGAGGAGCGCAAGGACGAGAGCGAGCGCACTGGTGAAGAGGTAGGGGACGATAGACTCACCCGTCTCCGCCTTGGTTCCAATGCCAAAGAAGGCAGGAAGGTGCAGCGGCATGGTGATCGGCTTCGGGTTAATAAGAACCTTTAGTCCAAAGCCGCTCTCAGCGCCCGCCAAAAGATTGAGCGCAGAGGGGAGAAAGAGCACCGCACTAGCCCCAAGAGCGAGGACCATCGTCGCAGCATAGCGCAACGCCAACTCGCGAGGATGCCCGTCCCTTTTGGCAACGAGACAAGCGATGAGATAGACCAAGGAGAAGACGCAATCGATGTAACTTGAGTACCAGTTGGCAAGCGTGGCATAGAGCACCGTGCAGAAGAGCAGCGTACTGCTCCTGTCATGGACAAGCCGCCATACGCCCAGCGTGACGAGCGGCAGCATGTAGAAGCCATCGAGCCACATGATATTACTTGCTTGGCCGATGGCATAGCCGCAGAGGGCATAGGCGGTCGAGAGAACCAAGCTCATCGCACCCGCCCCGTAGCGCTTGCGCAAAAAGACATAGCAGGTAAGTCCCGCAAGCGACACCTTGATCAACACCATGAGGCTCAGAAAGGCGGCACTTTGCGTAGGGTCGAACACATACATCAAGATATTGAGCGGACTCGAGAGGTAGTATGCGAAGAGTGCGAGCCCATTGCCTCCGATGCCCTGGGAAAACGAATAGAGCAGCGAGTCCTGACCGTGCATGACCTTGCCGAGCCATGAGAAGAGACTCAGATACTGGAGGTCCATGTCATAGACACAAACGCTGAGATCTCCAAAGGGATAGACCCCTCTCAGGGCAAAGGTGACGCTGAGCGTGGCAAGCGGAACGAGAAGAGCCAGTGCGTACTCGAGGCGCCCATGCGCGAGCGGGCCTTTTGCCAAGCATCGAGCAACCCTCATGCACAACTCCCCTCGAAGTGCAGCGTGGGAAGCCCGTCGGGACCGGACGGGTCGAGGTGCAGGCCCATGAGCGCATCATGCTCCACCTCTCTGCCCGAAGACTGGTAGAACGCCACGAAGTCCTCCATCTTGGGGTTCAGGCAGCTCGCGGCATCAGGCTCACCACCTGGATGGAAGAGCAGCTCGATATCCAAGCCCCTGTGCCTGGCCAAGCTTGCGTAGGCCGGAAAGACCGCACAGACGCGCTCCGCGCTCATCTCGCCTGAGAAGAGCACACCACAGAACAGGGCCGAGCGGCCATCACAGGAGCAGGGGCGGCCACTGCCGACGAGGGACCGCGCAAGACGCCTGTCACGGCCCCAGCACCAGCCGAGGACCAGGCGCTTGATCCAGTTTACGGGTCGTATGGAGAAGAGGACGTCACGCCTCATAAACGCCCGCACGGGCTCTACGGGCACGCGCAGGTACTCGAGGGCGTAGCCGCCTTTCCAGATCGCGTCGAGGATGCCCTCGAACACGGCGGGGATGAGCTGGAAGTGCTGGTGGCCGTCCACGCGCAACCCCTGCGCAAGCGCGGGGAAGCGGTCCGTGACCTTGGAAATCTGGGCTGCAGCCTCGAGCGCCACCTGACGACGAAGCTCACCGTGGTCCCTGCCCAACGACATACGTAGCAGGCCGACGAAGCTGCGGTTGAAGACGCCATCCTCACCCGCCAGAAGTGGGATGGAGGCGGGCTCGACGCAGCAGGATCCCTCGACGAGGTTCACATGAACGGCTCGCTTGAGATGGTGCGGAGCGACGTCCAAGAGTCGTGCACACGCTTCGAAGTGCGGGCTGTTCGCCATGATGGAGAGCGAGTTCAGGACGCCTCGCTCGGCGCACTCCAAGATCCTCTGTGATTGCCCTAGGTTGATGCCAAAGTCATCTGCATGAAAAAAAACGTTCACTCACATCCCCCAACGGTGGAGGCCAGACTGTACGTTATCAAATGATAATGACTTTGCCACACGGGTCCAGAGTATCGATATCATTGGACACAATAAGAGAACACTGCGATGGACTCCCCGTCCAACGCAGTGAGGACAACACAGCCAAAGACAAGGACGCAGCACATATGGACCTGTCCGTGATCATTCCCTGCAAGAACGAGGCAGGCTCGCTTCCTAGCCTCTGCGAGGAGCTGGCGCGCACCTTCACATCGCGTGAGGGGCTTTGCCTCGAGCTCGTCTTCGTGAACGACGGCTCCACCGACGACACCTCCCACGCGCTCGAGGCAGTCCAGGCAGACGGGCGCATGGCCCACACGGTGGTCATCACGCTCTCGCGCAACTTCGGTAAGGAGCCCT
Organism: Olsenella sp. oral taxon 807; assembly: GCF_001189515.2. Taxonomy (NCBI): domain Bacteria; kingdom Bacillati; phylum Actinomycetota; class Coriobacteriia; order Coriobacteriales; family Atopobiaceae; genus Olsenella; species Olsenella sp. oral taxon 807. Next base: position 907,021 of record NZ_CP012069.2, on the reverse strand, counting down.
CGATGCTAGCCGGCCTGCAGCAGGCCACAGGAGACTACCTTGCCTTCATGGACGCAGACCTCCAGCAGAGCCCCAAGACTCTGCTTGCGATGTACGACCTGCTCATAGCACACCAAGATGAGTGCGACGTTGTCGCCGCCTATCAATCAAGGCGCAAAGGCGGCCTCCGCGCGAAACTGAGCAGCTGCTTCTACGGAGCATTCAACAGCATCTCCGAGACAAGGCTTGAGCCCGACGCGTCTGACTTTCGTGTCTTCAAGCGCTGCGTCGCAGAGGCACTGCTTGCAATGCCCGAGTACAGCCGCTTCACCAAGGGGCTCTTCTCATGGGTAGGCTTCAGGACACGTCCCTTTGAGTACGAGCCGGACGAGCGATACGCCGGCCACAGCAAGTGGTCGCTCGGCTCTCTTTTGCACTACGCGACGACAGGCTTCGTGGCATTCTCCTCGGTGCCCCTGCTCTTCTCGGCTTACGTCGGTGCACTGTTCGCCCTTATTGGCTTCGTATACATCATCTTCGTCTTCATCGACGCGATGGTCCTGCACAACACGCCAGCAGGCTACCCCACGATCGTCTCGCTCCTCCTCATCGTAGGAGGTCTCATCCTGCTGTCGCTCGGCATCATCGGCGAATACCTCTCCCACATCTACATGGAGGGCAAGCATCGCCCGATTTACATCGCCCGGCAGATCAGGCGCATGGACGAGGGCAGGGCAAGCGAGTGGGGTGTGACGACCAACGCCACAGCAGGCAGCGAACACTAGGCAGCCACGCGTACAAAGATACGAAGGCACGCCCCCTCGTCCCAAAGATCAGTGGTACGAGGGGGCGTGCAGCACAAAGAATGCGGTCGAGACCTACAGCTTAATCTCAATATCGACCCCAGCGGGCAGGTCGAGGCGCATGAGCGAGTCAACGGTCGACGGACTGGGGTCTACGATGTCGATGAGGCGCTTGTGCGTGCGCATCTCGAACTCCTCGCGCGAGTCCTTGTCCTTATGGGGCGAACGGATGACAGTATAGACATTACGCCTCGTGGGCAAGGGGATGGGACCAGCGACGCGAGCTCCTGTCTTCTGCGCGGTGTCCACGATGAGCTTTGCGGACTGGTCCACGATCTCGTGGTCATAGCCCTTCAGGCGTATCCTGATCTTCTGGTTGAGCACGATGCTTACCTCCATCATGAGCGTGAAGCTCCTCTGTCGGCCACCCGCCCGGATAATGGCGGTGGCCCTGGCTGGTCAGTTATGTGGCGCTTCCGCCGTTTTTGGAGACGATCTCGTCACGGATGTTCTTGGGGACGGACTCGTAGGAGTCAAACTGCATAGTGTAGCTCGCACGACCCTGAGTCTGCGAGCGAAGGTCGGTCGCATAGCCAAACATCTCGCCGAGGGGAACCTTGGCGTGAATAACCTTGGTGTTCGTGCGGTCCTCTATGCCCTCGATCTTGCCGCGGCGACCCGAGAGATTGCCCATGACGTCGCCCATGTACTGCTCGGGGGTCTCGACCTCGACCTTCTCGATAGGTTCGAGCAGCACGGGACCAGACTGCTCGAGCGCCTTCTTGATCGCCATGGAACCCGCGATCTTGAAGGCGGCCTCGGAGGAGTCGACCTCGTGGTAGGAACCGTCGACGAGCGTGACCTTGATGTCCTGCGTCGGGTAGCCTGCGATGACGCCGGACTGCAGAGCCTCCCGTATGCCCTTGTCCACCGAAGGGACGTACTCCTTGGGAACCGAGCCCCCGACGGTGGCGTCCACAAACTCGTAGCCAAAACCGGGCTCCATGGGCTCCATGTCGATGATGGCGTCACCGTACTGGCCGCGACCGCCGGACTGGCGCACGAATTTGCCTTGGACGTGGCTCACAGCCTTGCCTGCGGTCTCACGGTAGGCGACCTGCGGCTTGCCGACATTCGCGTCGACCTTGAACTCGCGGCGCAGGCGATCGACGATGATCTCGAGGTGCAGCTCGCCCATGCCGGCGATGATGGTCTGACCTGTCTCGTGGTCGGTACGAACCTGGAAGGTCGGGTCCTCCTCGGCGAGCTTCGCGAGACCGACGGACATCTTCTCCTGTTCGGCCTTGGTCTTGGGCTCGACGGCGACATCGATGACAGGATCGGCGAAGCTGATGGACTCAAGCACGATGGGATGCTTCTCATCGCAGAGGGTATCACCGGTGGTGGTGTTCTTGAGGCCAACGCAGGCAACGATGTCACCGGCCGAGCACTCTTCACGGTCCACCCGTTCGTTTGCGTTCATCTCGAGGATACGCCCCAAGCGTTCGCGCTCGCCCTTAACCGAGTTGTAGACATAGGAGCCTGCCTCGGCCTGACCGGAATAGATGCGGATATAGGTGAGCTTACCGACGAAGGGGTCAGTCATGATCTTGAACGCAAGGGCACTAAAGGGCTCCTTTATGTCCGCATGGCGCAGCTCGGGCTGGCCCTTGGGGTTGGTGCCATCGATCTCTGGCACGTCAAGCGGGCTCGGCAGGTAGTCAACGACCGCGTCGAGCAGCTCCTGGATACCCTTGTTCTTGTAGGCTGAGCCAACGAAGACGGGGTTGAGCTCGCCGGTGAGCACACCTGTGCGGATGGCCGCCTTAAGATCGTCTTGGGGTATCTCCTCTTCCATGAGGATCTTCTCCATGAGGCTGTCGTCGAAGTTCGAGGCAGCGTCAAGCAGCTCGTCTCGCTTCTCTTGGGCAAGCTCCACGAATTCGTCGGGAATCGCGTCCATGGGCTCGGGATAGATCATGCCCTTGGCGTCCTCTTTGAAGTCCCAGGCAGTGTTTGAGACGAGGTCAATGAGACCCCAGAAGTTGGACTCCGCACCCATCGGTATCTGCGCGGCGACAGCAACGGCACCCAGACGTTCCTTCATGGTCTCGATGGCGTGGAAGAAGTCTGCGCCCACGCGGTCGTACTTGTTGATGAAGGCGATGCGGGGGACATTGTACTTGGTCGCCTGACGCCAGACGGTCTCGGACTGGGGCTGAACCCCCGCGACGGCGTCGAAGACCGCGACGGCTCCGTCGAGCACGCGCAGGGAGCGCTCGACCTCTGCGGTGAAGTCAACGTGGCCCGGCGTGTCGATGATCTGGATGACATGGTCCTTCCAGAAACAGGTGGTGGCGGCCGACGTGATGGTCACGCCACGCTCCTGCTCCTGGACCATCCAGTCCATGGTCGCTGCCCCATCGTGGACCTCACCTATCTTGTGAGTCTTGCCGGTGTAGTAGAGGATGCGCTCCGTCGTGGTAGTCTTGCCCGCATCGATATGGGCCATGATGCCGATATTACGGAGGTCCTTGAGGTCGTACTTGATCTTAGCCATGTATCCCTACTCCTGATGTTTGGCTAGAAGCGGTAGTGAGAGAAGGCACGATTGGCCTCAGCCATCTTGTAGAGGTCCTCGCGACGCTTGACAGACGCGCCGACGCCGTTGGCGGCGTCCATGATCTCGTTGGCGAGGCGCTCGATCATGGTCTTCTCCTTGCGATCACGTGAGAAGTTGACCATCCAACGGATGGCAAGGGTGGTGGCGCGACGGGAGTTGACCTCCATAGGCACCTGATAGGTGGCACCGCCGACGCGCTTGGGCTTGACCTCGAGCGTAGGTCGGACGTTGTCCATAGCTTTCTTGAAGACGGACAGGGGATCTTGCTCGGTCTTCTGTTGGACGAGCTTGAAGGCCCCGTAGACGATGCGCTCGGCGGTGGCTTTCTTGCCATCGAGAAGGACCTTGTTGATGAGCTGGGTCACAAGGCGGTTGTTGTAGATAGCGTCGGGAGTGACCTCCCGACGGATAGCTGCTGCACGACGCGGCATAGTGTATCTCCTCAGAACTGGTTGCGATGTCAGATGGAGCGCGGTCCCCTACTCCTTGGGGCGCTTGGCGCCGTAGCGGGAACGGGCCTTCTTGCGGTCCTGGACAGCAGCGCAGTCATAGGCGCCGCGAACGATCTTGTAGCGCACGCCGGGAAGGTCACGGACGCGGCCACCGCGGATGAGCACGATGGAGTGCTCCTGAAGGTTATGGCCCTCGCCGGGAATGTAGGCCGTGACCTCGAGGCCGTTGACGAGGCGCACGCGGGCAACCTTGCGTAGCGCCGAGTTGGGCTTCTTGGGTGTGGTGGTGAAGACGCGGGTGCAGACGCCGCGCTTCTGGGGATTGTGCTGCAGCGCGGCGTTCTTGGACTTGGCCTTGTGCGACACGCGACCCTGGCGAATGAGCTGATTGATTGTAGGCAAAGCTTCTCTCCTTAGCTGAGAACGTTGGGATGACGGTGCGCGAGCACCTATGTGTCAAGGAGGGCGCAGCACCGTCCCCCTGGATCGTCACACGTGCGGATGTGCACGACCCATAGCGAGCCCTGCACAAACTCTAACTTTACACTGCCTTAAGGCATATGTCAAAACACCATGGCTGCTGACGCAGCTGACCTTTGCCAGTATTCCATGACATGCACACACGAAGCGGCCCACCCCTAGTCTTTCTGAGACGTGACCAGCTCTGCGGCATGCGAGAGGCCAATTGATATGAGGTCAGCGACGTGCTCATCTGACAGGGAGTAGAAGACGCGCTGCCCCTCACGCCTGGCCGTCACCAGACCCCGGTCACGGAGGAGCCTGAGCTGGTGGGAGATCGCGGACTGCGAGACCTTGCCTACCTCCTGCAGGTCGGAGACGCTCCTCTCCCCCTGGACGAGCACTCCCAAGATTTGGAAGCGTGTTGAGTCCGAGAGCGCGTCGAAGATCTGCGTGGCGCCGTAGACGATGTCATCGTCTACGAGATAGCCCCGAAGTTGCCTCGAGTCAATCGTATCCTGCCTGGCGCCTCTCTCGTCTTTTCTCACATCGGGCACGCTCGTGTCCCTTGCGACCGGCATCGCTAGATGGCGGCAAGCGCTTGCTCGACGTCGGCCACGAGGTCGGCGGTGCCCTCGAGCCCGCAGCTCATGCGCACTGTCGCGGGCGAGATACCCGCCGCCGCGAGCTCGTCGTCGCTCATCTGGCGATGCGTCGAGCTCGCGGGGTGCAAGCAACAGCTGCGGGCGTCGGCAACGTGCGTCTCGATCGCAAACACCCGAAGGGCCGCCAGGAAGCGCTCCGCCGCCGCACGGCCACCCGCGACCTCAAGGCTCACAACACCGCAGGAGCCCTGCGGCAGGTACTTCTGGGCAAGCTCATGCGACTCGTCACCCGAAAGGTCGGGGTAGCTGACGGCAAGGACCTTGTTGCTTTCTGCGAGCAACTCGGCGAGCGCCCTGGCGCTCTGGCAGTGCTGTGGCATGCGCACGTGAAGCGACTCTAGGCCAAGGTTCAAAAGGAAGGCATTCTGCGGACTCTGGATGGAGCCAAAGTCACGCATGAGCTGCGCGGTCGCCTTGGTGATGAAGGCCTTGGCCTTGCCAAAGCGCTCTGCGTAGACGATGCCGTGGTAGGACTCATCCGGCATGGTAAGTCCAGGAAAGCGCTCGGCGTGCGCCATCCAGTCAAAGTTGCCGGAGTCCACGATCGCGCCTCCCACCGCTGCCCCGTGGCCATCCATGTACTTGGTCGTGGAGTGGGTCACGATGTCAGCGCCCCACTCGATGGGACGGCAGTTGATGGGCGTTGGGAACGTGTTGTCAACGATCAGGGGCACGCCGTGAGCGTGGGCAGCTGCAGCGAAGCGCTCGATGTCGAGGACTGTGAGTGCGGGGTTCGCGATGGTCTCACCAAGAACACATGTGGTGTTGGGCCTGAAGGCTGCTTCCAGCTCATCCTCACTACAGAAGGGCGAAACGAAGCTGCACTCAATACCCATCTTGCGCAGGGTGTGTGCGAGCAGGTTGAACGTACCGCCATATATCGTAGAGCTTGCCACCATATGGTCACCGCACTCGCAGACGTTGAACACGGCAAAGAAGTTGGCGGCCTGGCCAGAGCTCGTGAGCATGGCCGCAGACCCTCCTTCGAGTGCCGCGATCTTTGCCGCGACGTGATCGTTGGTGGGGTTCTGCAGGCGCGTGTAGAAATAACCCGATTCCTCAAGATCGAAAAGCCGCCCCATGGCGTCCGAACTGTCATATTTGAAGGTCGTGGACTGCACAATGGGCAGCTGCCGCGGCTCACCATTCTTGGGCGTGTAGCCTGCCTGCACGCAGCGGGTCTCGATGCTCTGTCCCAGTCCTCCGATACGCTTCTCCATCATCAGCTCCTCTTCCTCGCCTCGTATCTCACAGCAGATTATCACCCCAAAGTCCTATAGTAGTGGAGAAAAGAAACATCGGCTTGTTCGACCCAAAGGGGAAATGCATGCTTACCTATGCCCTTACCTGCTGTTCCACCGCAGATCTCACTCCGTCCTGGCTCGATGGGATTGGTGTCAGATACGTGTTCTTCAACTACGAGCTCGACGGCATCCCGTGCAAGGACGATTTTGGCAAGACGCATGCGCCCAAGGAGCTCTATGCGCGCATGCTCAAGGGTGCCACGGTAAAGACCTCCCAGGTCAGCATCGGTGAGTACATGGAGTTCTGGGCGCCGCTGCTTGAGGCGGGCCAAGACGTGCTGCATGTGACCCTGTCGTCGGGCATCTCGGGAACGTATGGCTCCGCCTGCGCCGCACGAGACGCGCTCAGGCGGGTGTTTCCCGAACGCAGGCTGATCGTTATTGACTCGCTCTGCGCCTCGTCGGGCTACGGGCTCCTCGTAGACAGGATGGCCCAGCTCAGGAGTGCTGGCATGGGCCTAGATGACCTGGCGTCGTGGGCCACGATACACCGGCTCGAGGTGCAGCACTGGTTTTTCTCGTCTGATCTCAGCTTTTTCGTGCGTGGGGGACGCATCTCGAAGGTGGCGGGCGTTGTGGGCGGCATGCTTAAGATCTGTCCCGTGATGAACGTCGAGGCCGACGGCACCCTCGCCGTCAAGGAGAAGATCCGCACCAAGGCCAAGGCCGAGAGGCGCGTCGTCGCACTCATGCACCAGCTCGCACGGGACGGCGATGACTACGCAGGCAAGGTCTTCATCTGCAACGCCGACTGCCTGGATGACGCGCGTGCGGTCTCCGACATGATCGAGGCGCAGTTTCCCAAACTTGACGGACCCGTACATCACTTTGACGTCGGCGCGACCATAGGCTGTCACACAGGACCCGGCACTGTCGCCCTCTTCTTTTGGGGAGCGTCCAGAACGTAGTGGCAGCACGTATCCGATGCGCCTCATCGTGAGCCGACGGTTACAGCTCCATCTTGAGAAAGCGTCGGTAGCGCTCGAGCACCTTTGGATCGTTAAGGCTCGAGCGCAGGGTCACAGATCCTGCGGCGTCATCTTTTGCGAGGGCGTGATCCTTCGAAAGAAGGCTCTTGAGCCTATGCGTGACACCGTTCGCCCCATCGAAGAAGGGGACGTCCCCAACGACCTCGCGGATCTGGCGGGCGACGAAGGGGTAGTGCGTGCAGCCAAGAACCACCGAGTCGACGGTACCCCGATACCTTCCCACCAAGGATGAGATCATCTCGCGCAGGTCCGCCTCATCGAGCCCTCCCTGCTCAATACGCTTGGCCAGGCCCGCGCAGGGGACGGAGATCACCTCGGAGTCAGAGCCATAGGCCTTGGCGAGCTGCTGGTACTTGTCAAGGCGCAGGGTAACGGGCGTCGCCATCACGAGGATGCGTCTGTGGGGATCGTGTTCTGTCGCTGGCTTGAGCGCAGGCTCGACGCCCACTATGGGAATGGTGGACAGCTCCCTGCGAAGGGTCGCCGCAGCGACGCTCGTCGCAGTGTTGCAGGCGATCACAACGGCCTTTGCGCCTTCGCGGACCAGTTCGCCCACTATCTGACGAGAGAGGCTCAGGATCTGGCTTGGACTCCTCTCGCCGTAAGGATTGTGAGCGGAGTCACCCACATAGACGAAGTCCTCATGGGGCAGGACGTCCACCAGTCGGCGCAGCACACTGATGCCGCCAAGGCCTGAATCGAACACCGCGACGAATCCCTTCCCGCCCGCCATGGATGACCCTCCCTTCGTGACATGACTCGCTCGTCCCAAAGAGCAGCATACCCCTTCGCAAGTGGGAGGACCGGGGAAATCCCCGGTCCTCTCGAGAGGGTACACTGACGACCCCGAACATCGTGGACGCCCGTGCCGCACAGAGAACACGAACAGCGGTGTCCCCTACCTCTCACAGAGCCAGTAGTGGCAGGAGTATGCCCCCACCTCGGAGCCCGCGCCAAAGTCATGGTCCTCGCCCGTGACGAGGTCAACCGCCCGACCGCAGCCCGCGTCGAAGTGCAGGGTCGTGGGTTGGGAAGCGGCGTTGACGGCCACGATCACGCGCTGGCCTGCGCAGCTGCGCTGGAACACCAACTGCTGAGGCTGGCATTGCAGCTCGTGGTAGTCACCCATGCAGAGCGCCTCGCTTTGGAGCCGCGCGGCCGCAAAGCTGGCGATGAGGTCCGTGAGCTCACTCCACTGGGGTGCGTCGAGCGCGGGGCGCAGCTCGTGGTCGCCGAAGCTCTGGGCACCCTCGATACCCCACTCGCTACCATAGTAGACGCAGGGCACACCGCACATGCCAAACAGGAGGCCGTAGAGGCAGCCGAGCTGATGCTTGTCAGTGAGTTGGGTCGCGATTCTCGGCACGTCGTGGTTGTCAACGAAGGTGAGCAGGTGCTTGCCCGTGTAGAGATCCCAGGGCTTATCACCGCTCTGGCGCTCGAGCGTATAGGCTATCTCGTGCATGTTGGCGGAGTTCATGCTTGACCAGAGTCCCTTGTAGGCCTCATAGTTGTAGGCGGAGTCACAGGCATCGTCATTCATCCAGCGGTTATAGTCGCCAAACATCGTCTCGCCGACGAGGATGAACTTCTCGTCGCGCTTCTCGGTAAGCTCGTTGGCGATGCGCCGCAGGTACCCGAGGTAGCCCGGGTCAAGGCAGTAGGCGACGTCAAGGCGCAAGCCGTCGATGTCGAACTCGCTCTCCCAGCCGCGAATGACGCCGGCCAGGTAATCGTTGAGGTCGAGGTTGTTGTGATTCAGCTTCACGAGATAGGGAACGCCCCCCCAGGTCTCGTAGCCGAAGCCGTCCTCATAGGATGAGTTACCGTTCCAGTCGATGTTGAACCAGCCGGCATAATGGCTGTCGGCACGCTTTGCGATGACGTCCTGGAACGCCCAGAAGCCGCGTCCCACGTGGTTGAACACACCGTCGAACATCACACGGATGCCCGCCTCGTGAAAGGCGTCCACGACGGTCTTGAGATCATCGTTCGTGCCCAGGCGAGCGTCCACGCGCGTGTAGTCGCGCGTGTCATAGCCGTGGGCATCGCTCTCGAAGACGGGGTTGAGCATCACGCAGGTGGCACCGAGCCTAGAGACGTGCTCGACCCATCCGTCGTTCACGAGCCTGAGCAGGCGGTGATCGTCGTCATTGGTCGCCCCTTGCGTCGAGCCATCGTTGGACCAGGGGGCGCCACACAACCCCAGAGGATAGATCTGATAGACGAAGGAACTCTCGTACCAGTTCATGTTGTTTCGCCATTCCTCTGGCGAGGCGTCCTGTGCCTTGCGGACGCGCTTGGGAACGCCACGCGAGAGACCGATCTTGCCAAGCTCGCTGTTTGCAGGGTCAAAGGCAGCCCTCACCTTGCCGAGCAGGCCAAACTCCCCGCAGATGTCCAGCACCGTGCCGACGCCCACGCTCGCGTCTCCGCGCTCCACGCGCGAGATGGTGTCGCGAGACACCCCCACGGACTGGGCGAGCTCGTCGGCCGTGAGGCCACCCATGGCCCGCCATGACTTGAGGCTTGCGCCGATCCCCTGCATTGCGTTGGATGAGTTTTCCTGAACCATGACCGCCTCCCGATACGATCTGCACACTTTGAACATACAACTTATTAATATCGGTTATTTCCGACATTAATAGGTATAGCACAGCGTATATCAGATGTAAACGAGATTTTGGAGAACGTTCGAAGGACAACTACTACTTTAGGAGACAATTGTGGCCGCTGGTCCAGACTTTGAGGCGTGTGGGCAGCCCAAAGACTCCCGCACAACCTGTGGGGGACACCCCTACTCTTGGATCAGGGTGTCTACCTCACACATGAGCTCGTCGAGTCCCTTGCATGAACGGGAGATGAAGAGCCTCCTGCGCTTGGGCTGACCACCGCCGTAAGGTTCCACCGTGCAACTCACCCTCGTGGTGAAGGGCCCCGCGGCATATGACTGGACAGAGACAATCCGCTGCGCGAGACGATTGGCATACCCATTCGTGACCGCCCGCTCGAAGTCCTCGCCCACCTCGAACTTTCTGAGAGCCTCGTACATATCGCCAAGCCCGCCAAGCGAGGAGAGGGGACCGATGCCACCAAGGCACGCAACGATAGCTGCGGCAATCGAGACCGCCGTACCCGGTCCTCCCGCTATCAGACCCCTCGACCAGTCGGAAACCCACATCCTTCCCCATGAGTCGCGCGCGTACTCGACGGAGGCCGCCGAGATAACGTGCACGGCGGCAATGGCGGGAGCGGCCGCAGCAACGACGGTAGTGACCAGCAATATCCATGTCGCCAGCCCGCCGAGGGAGGAACCCTCGCGCCACACACCCTCCGAGAGATTGGTCAGAAGCGCAAAACCCGGAAACGCCACGACCAAACTCCCCACCACCCCAAACAGGAGGGTCGGTATGAACACCTGCGACCCCTTTGCCCCATCGCTGTACTTCCACACGAACGGCCATGCCGTCGCCTTCCTGCCCCCTCCCATGGACTGCGTGGCCCTATCCGGAAACACGCTGTCCACCTTGGTGCCATATGGTGCGGCGGCGCCCATCGGCTGCGCGGACCCAGCCGAGAACATGCCGCCCAAAGGGTCACCTACCGGATCATCCACGAAATGCGCCGACCTGTCGGGGAACAGGCCGTCTATTCCCTCGCCACTGTACAGCCCCCCGCCTTCCATAAACTGCGCGGCCCTGTCAGGAAACACACCATCCATCCCGTCACCATACCGCGCGTCATCATCCATGAGCCGCGTCGCCATAGCCACACCTCCCACTCGCGCCAAGCCCTCGCGTACAACAGCACAGGCGCCCGCCGCGTCATAGCCCGATCTGCCAAGGAAAACACTCCCGTAAACAAGGACGATCATACACCACCACACAGGCCAAAAATCTCGCTCGACCGAACAAGCACTTCCTCGCTACCGGCAACTGTCACCCATGAGCGCTCACCCCTTGCAGGAACACCACCTCAAGACTAGCTCACACGACCGCTGTCCATGGAAAAGACCCTGTCAGCCACGGCCATGGTGCTCGCCCGATGGCTCACGAGCAGTACGGTACGCTTACGACGCTGCCTGTCGAGACTACACAGGATGATACCCTCATTGAGCGAGTCGAGATTGCTCGTGGGCTCGTCCAAGATCAGTAACGGTGCATCGTGCAGGAAGGCACGAGCCAATCCCAGACGTTGGCGCTCACCTCCCGATAGGGTGTCTCCAAGCTCCCCGACCTCGGCGTCATACCCCTCCGGCAAGCCCATGATGAAGTCATAGACCGACGCTGCGCGACAGGCGGCATCGAGTTCCGACTGGATGGCATGAGGCTTGGCAATGAGTAGATTGTCTCTGATGCTCTGGTGAAAGAGATAGGTGTCCTGCTCCACGAGCGCTTCCATATCGCGCAGGTTGTCCGTACGGATGGTATCGATACGCTGGTCACTGATGGAGATCTGGCCCCGGTCAACATCCCAAAAGCGCATCATCAGGCGGCAGAGCGTTGACTTGCCCGATCCACTCTTGCCCGAGATGCCCACGATGGAGCCCTTGGGTATCTCGACCGTAACATTATCAAGGACCCTCTTGCGACCATACGAGAACGACGCGTTCTTGGCTGCGGCACCACCAAAGGAAATCGTGTCCCCCTCACTGACCTCCTCAACCACAGGCTCCTCCTCAAGCACGTCAATGACGCGATGTGCCGCAGCAAGGGTACCCTGCAGGGTCGAACCGAGACTGGCGAGCGCCACAGCCGGACCAAACGAGCCGAGCATGGCGGCGGCAGAGATGGCCACCGCACTCGCATCGACGACACCCGCCATATAAAGATTCACACCGACCAAGAGTTCTGCGAGCGAGAAGGCGGCTATGGCTGCATCTGCGGCAGCGGAGCCGGTCGAACCTACAGCCGATAGGGCACGCTGCGCCCCAGCAAGTCTGCGCGACCGCTCGTCGAGCGTCCTGAGGCGTGACGCGCCAACATCAAACTGCAGAACCTCAGTGAGACCGCGCAAGCCATCGAGCACGAAAGTCGAGAGACCTGCAGCTCGGTCCCGTACCACCCGCCCACCATTTCCGGAGACGCGATAAACCATGATGGGCACCACGGCACCCACAACGAGCTGGGCGACGAGCATGACCAAGCCAAGCTGCCACGCAAAGCTCCCCGTGAAAGCCACCATGACCACCAGCATGAGCACCGCGATACAGACGGGTGAGATCGTATGTGCGAAGAAGACCTCGAGTAGCTCTATGTCAGAGGTCAGCGTGGAGATAAGGCTACCCCGGTCAACACCCGACAGCCGTGCGGGAGCCAGGCGACGTAGACTGGCGAAGATCTCGCTTCTGATGTGGGCGAGCAGCTTAAAGGCGATGTAATGGTTACAGATTTGCTCTGCATAACGCAAGATGCCGCGTAGCAGGGCCATCAGCGCCAACGTGCCGAGGCAGACGCCAAGCGAGAGGGGCGGTTCCTGGTGAAGCACGATGGAGCAGGCCTCCCAAACCGCAAGCACCGGCAAAAAGGTGGCGCAGCAGAAGCCCGCAACGCCACAGAGGACCGAGATGACCATGAAGCCCGAAAGTGGTCTGACAAGCCCCAGCATGCGCCACATGACACGGGCGTTACTCCGGCTTTGCATCATCGGCCTCCCTCGCATTGCTATCGGCAATGGACGTGACGGGTACGTCTTTGGCATCGGCCTCAGCAGGCTCAGGCATGTCAACCACCTCGGTTTCGGTAGGTGCGGCGCTCACCTCTGCTGTGGGAGTCTCGTCTGCAGCGTCCTTTGCGACGGGCTCGGTACCTGCATCGTCAGTGTCGCTAAGGGCGTCAGCGTCACCTGTGCCGCTAGGGGCGTCAGAGCTCGCGTCCCCAGCACCACCGGTATCGGCCGTCCCACCCATACCGCCCTCCTCTGCAGCGTCCACACCCTCTGAGACTTGCTCATCATCCTCGATCTCGTCATCAAAGGGCGCGTCAAGCGTGGTGGGCTCAAAGGCCTCGAGCGCCTGCTGACCCTCCCAAAGTCGTCGATAGGTCGTGTTTTCAAGCAGGAGTCGCGCGTGATCACCCTCGCCGACCACCCGGCCGTGCTCGAGCACATAGATCCTACGAGCTGCCGTGACATTTGCCAGGCGATGACTGATCAAGATCACGGCCTTGTAGCGAGCGATTCCGCGCACGGCCGTCATGATCGCCTTCTCGCTCTCGACGTCGATGTTGCTCGTAGCCTCGTCCAGGATATAAACGGGTGAGTTGTGCAGGAAGGCTCGAGCCAGGGCCAGACGCTGCCTCTGGCCACCGGAGAGGTTCTCTCCCCTCTTCTCGATCCTGGTGTCCAGACCATCCTGCGCGCGTAGGAAGGCCGCAAGGTCAACGCCCTCAAGAACCGACCACATATCCTCCTCAGAGGCGCGGGGATGCCCCATCAGGAGGTTATCTTTGACAGTACCCGCAAAGAGGTAACTTGCCGCAGGCACCGTCGTCACGTAACGTGCGAGGGCCCTGCGATCGAAGTGCGCGAGCGGTCTGCCACCAAGAAGGAGCTTGCCCCCATAACCCTCCGCGCGCCCTGCCAGAAGCGCGGCTATCGTTGACTTGCCCGATCCTGACTCGCCAACGATGGCGGTGAGCCCGACGGAGGGGATGTCGACCGAGACGTCGTGCAGCACCTCGCGCCCGCCGTCCCATGAGAAGCTCAGGTGACTCATGAGCAGGTGATCCCCCTGCGCCGGGACCTGGGTGCCACCCTCGGTGGGCTCCTCGAGGTCGAGCAAGTTGAAGATCCTGTCGGATGCCGCCATGCCGCTCATGGCGACATGGAAGTATGAGCCCAAACGTCGCAGGGGACGGAAGAAGTCGACCGAGAGCAAGGCCACCAACAGGGCCTCCGTGAAGTCGATAGATCCCACCGAGAGAAGCCACAGCGCCATGCCCATACCTGCCGCAGCCCCGCCAAAGGCTCCGACATCCATGAACACGATGGAGTTGAGCTGGGTGCGCAGAACCCTCATCGTGGCGGCTCGGAAACGCTCCGCCTCCTCGTCCATGACCTCGTGTCGGGCCTTGTCCGCCTGGTAGATCTTGAGGGTCGTGAGTCCCTGGAGACTCTCAAGGAATGAGTCTCCAAGACTCGTGTACTCATCCCAGTAGGAGGACAACACACCCTTGGCCGTCCGCCGCACCAAGACGATGACCAAGGGAATGAGCGGCACGAAGACAAGAAGCACGAGCGCTGCGGGCCAGGCTGCGGGTGCCATGAGGAAGAGAGCGACAAACAGGGTGATCGGTGCGAGGATTGCGCTGAAGAGCTGAGGCAGGTACTGGCCAAAGTAGGTCTCGAGCTGCTCGCAGCCCTCGACGGAAAGTTGCACGACCTCGGCCGTGGGGACCCTCTTGCTGTAGCTTGGACCCAAGCGCAAAAGCTTCTCGTAGATCCTGTGGCGCAGCACGCGCTTGACGTCTACGGCGGCAGCAAAGCTCTCGCGTGATGCCAGCTTGGTAGAGATGGCCTTGAGCGCAAGCACGACAAGGCCGACTACGAGCGCCCGCCGCATGCCGCCAACATCCAAGGCGCCCTCCAGAGCGAGTGTGAGCGTCGAGCACACCACCCACACGAAGGCGATGTTCGAGACGAGTCCCAACCACCGCAGAGCGACCGTCAGAAACACATGCCACGGCGCCCCCGGCACAAGCTCGAACAGCCTTTTTCTTATCATGTGAGCCCCACCACACCTCGCGCTGCCAACGCGGCACCGTCCGTCGCCAAACGTTACCAACATGCACTCGTTTACTCGTTTGCCCTCATAGGATAGCAAATTATGTAGAATGATGGGACCCGACACGGCTATCCTCTCGCAAAAGCGAGTGATTTTCTAGAGGGATCAGGTACGCAAGCTTGTGTGACGGTCTATAGTCACGCAGGTCAGGCGTGTAGCCTGGAGTCGAGACTGGGCGATCCACTCACGCCGGGAGCCACCCAGCCCAAAGGAAGCCGACGCGGGGATAGGAGTCTTCATGCCAAACTTGTCCTACAAGGCAAAGCAGCTGATCGTCATGAGACGCGACCTCAAGATGCGCAAGGGAAAAGTCGCAGCCCAGGCGGGACACGCCTGCGTCGAGGCAACCCTAGCGGCACTCGTCCGGGAGGGGCGCCAAGACCAGCTGCGCGTGGCACCGGACGGCAGTCGAGTCTACCTCGACGACGAAAACGGGATACCGACGGCACTTTCCGACTGGTTCGACGCCGGCGTCGCCAAGGTCTGCGTCTACGTGGACTCCGAGGATGAGCTGCTCGACATCGCGGCACAGGGACGCGAGCGCAACTTCATCGTCGCGCTCATCCGCGACGCGGGCCTCACGGAGTTCCACGGTAAGCCCACACATACCTGCCTAGCCTTCGAACCTCTGCACGCCGATGAGATCGACCCCATCACTGGCGAGCTCCCGCTATACTAAAGAGGCTCTGCGAAACCTAAAGAGGCTCTGCGAAACTGCATCCTGGTCCCATCGCACGAGGCATCGTCACGTCGCCGACCGATGGCGCAACTCGCGGTTCTCTCGCCGACGGGCACCCAAAAAGGTGCTGTAATAGGGATGGTCTTCGGGTGACGGCCGCCATGGGGGCGGAGGCCCGAGCATATGGAACGAGAGACGCACGTTCCAAGAAGAAAGGAGCCATCATGGCCGAGAATGATGGGCGCATGCAGCTGGTGATCGTACGCCACGGCGAGAGCGAGTGGAACCTCAAGAACCTCTTCACTGGCTGGACTGACGTCGACCTCACCGATACGGGCCGCGAGGAGGCGGCCGCAGGCGGCAAGGCGCTTCGCGAGGCAGGCTTCGACTTCGACGTATGCTACACATCGCTGCTAAAGCGTGCCATTCACACCCTTGACATCGTGCTCGACGAGCTTGACCGCGCCTGGCTTCCCGTCCACAAGACCTGGCGCCTCAATGAGCGCCACTACGGGGCCCTGCAGGGCCTCAACAAGGCCGACGCAGCTGCTGAGCACGGCGAGGACCAGGTCCTCATCTGGCGTCGCTCCTTTGACGTCCAGCCTCCCGCACTCAAGCCAGGCGACAAGCGCGATCCCCACATCCAGGCACAGTTTCGCGAGGTGCCGCAGGAGGACCTCCCCTACACCGAGTGCCTCAAGGACACCATCGCCCGTGCCTGGCCCTACTTCGAGCAGCACATCAAGCCCGAGCTCGAGGCCAAAAAGCGCGTTCTCATCGCCGCTCATGGCAACAGCCTGCGCGCGCTCGTGATGGAGTTCGAGCACCTCACGCCCGACGAGATCCTGAAGGTCAACATCCCCACCGGCGTACCCTGCTCCTATACCTTCGATAGCGACTGGAACATCACCGACAAGCACTACATCGGCGATCCCGAGACCATCGCAAAGAAGATCGAGGCCGTCGCCAACCAGGGCAAGGTGAAGAAGTAGCCACCAGTCTGGCCTGAGATTGCTGTCCGTTGGCATCCGATCGGCGGCACTAAAGCGCCTGGTCCCTCATATGGGACCAGGCGCGCTGCGTAGGCTTGAATGACGCCTCGTAATTTGCTAGAATGCCGCATCGGACTTACTCACATGGGGTGAGCAATTGCGAAGTCGCCCAGGGCCTCCTGGACATCGTGTCGTGGGGAGATGGCATCATGGGATATCGGGAGGGCAGCTCGCTGCTGCGCATCGTATCGGTGATCTGGATGGTGATCTGCGTTCTGTGCATCATCATGCTGATGTGGTTAAGCTCCTTGGGACAGAGTGTGGAGCAGTACCGCGCCGACTTTGGCTCGGACACAGTGGACTACGTCAGGTTCATGCAGAAAAACGCGGGTATCCTGTACCTCGATTACCTGTTTCAGATCTTTGTGGGCGTGGTCGGTTACCGCGCGGGGCAGCGTAACGGTGAGAACACCCTCGCGTTTGTCCTTGGTAGGATATTCTTGGTCATACGCCTCTTGTCACTGCTCTCTGATTTTACCATCCTTACCTTCTTCTTCGCCTTTCTCGCCGCACTTTACGTCTATGGCGTCTACGAGACGAGGCAAAACAACGGATACCGGGCTGGCGGCTGGTAGCGCAAGTAGCTCATGACCAAGGACAGATGGCCATGGGGACCCTCAGCGTCACATGGCCTCGCAGAGGAGGATGGCCTAGTGATAGACTATGGAGATGGGGTCTTCATGCAGGGCGAGGGAAGCGCGCTGCTGCGACGGGTATCGCTCGCATTGAGCATATTTTGGGGCATAGGCCTCGTGAGCATGGTCTGCACAAGCGCGATACTACAGAACAGCTCGCTGCACCCACAGGTATACCAACAGGCCGTTGACTCCCTGCATGGTCGAACGTCTATCCCGCTTTCTACGCTCGCCCTTGCTGCGTTTGAAGTCGTTACGGGCATCGTCGGCTATCGTGCGGGAAAGCATGATGGCCCGAACACCCCCCGCCCTCGTCCTAGGTATCGTCTCTGTGGCCATGCCTGCCATGCTGTTTGTCGCACGCTTACCTCAGCTGAACGTGGGCAACCTCATTGTTCTTGTCCTGTCCATCCTCTATGTGTATGGGGTCATCCAGACGAACCAGCACTACATAGATACCCTTGGCACAGCTGTTACGCCGGAGAAGGATGATCGTCGCCTGCTGCGCAGGACGTCAATCGCCCTGATGGCATGGTCCGTGCTCGATCTTGTCCTTGCTCTGTCGTTGGGGATGCCGCAAACGCCGTTCAAATACATGTACATGATCGTGCGCCTCCTGATTGGCATCATCGGCCATCAGGCGAGCACCCACTACGGCCTCTCGGACACTCGTCGCATCCTTCTGATGGGCATCTTCCTGAGCGTGGTCGACGCCATGTTCACCGCACAGGACTGCTATCATCTGATCGTGGATACATCCTTCGGCTTTCCTTTGGGAAATGCCATAGACCTCTTCATGTCCGTCCTTTTCCTGCTTGGTGCCATCCGGCTGCGCAAGGGTGCGGCTGCAGGCGGGGCATACGAGACAGGTGGTATGAACGGCAACTGGGAAGGCATCAATGGCAGCAGGCTTGGTTGGTAGGACAGCCGAGCAGAGCTCCTTTCGCCTTGCCGGGCTGACGCACTCCCTCCTCGATGCCCCGCAGATTCTGGGGCACCGAGAAACCTACCGAGGCACCCACCAGAACTGAGGTGAGACACACCAGAGCCCGGCGTCCCTACTCGCTCCTGAGCGCCTCGACCGGATCACGACGGGCCGCGCTCATGGCGGGCATGGTACCGGCAACGAGCGTGAGCACGACCGAGACCGCTACCAGCGCCAAGGCATTCTGCGGCGTGAGCGCCATGATGTTCGAAACCTTCTGCGTCTGCTCGACGATGCTGTTGACCGGTACGGACACCACGTACACCACAGCCATGGCAAGAACTCCCGAGAAGAGCCCCTCTATCACGGTCTCGGCGTTGAAGATGTTGGCGATGCCAAGCTTCGAGGCACCCATCGCGCGGAGGATGCCTATCTCCTTCCTGCGCTCGAGCACCGAAATATGGGTGATGATGCCGATCATGATGGAACTCACCACGAGCGAGATCGACACGAAGGCGATCAGGACAAGGGACACCATGTCCACGATACTCGTGACCGAGCTCATGAGCGTCCCCGCGATGTCGGTGTATTGGATGGTCTGACTATCGTCGCCCGCGCCACTCACCTTCCTGTTATAGCCGTCGATGATGTCGAGAACACCCTGCTTGGCCTTGAAGTCCTTGGGATAGATCCTGATGGACTCCGGGCTGGCGACGTCAGCGTAGCCGAGCTTCTTGAGGTCGCTCTCGTAGCTCAGGTCCTTGGCGTTCATGAAGTTGGTGAGCAGAGACGTCAGGTCATCCTGGCTCACGTTGAGCCTGATGGCGCTCGCGAAGGCTGTCGGGTCTACCTTGAAGCCATCCTGCATGGCGCTCGAGAGCGTTGCCATCTGCTTCTGGAGCTGCCCCGAGATGGCGCTCGAAAGCTGTGTGCCCAACTGACCCGTCGCCGCCGCCATCTGCTGCTGCATCTGGAGGGCGAGCTGCGTCGCCATCGCCTGAGCCGCCTCTGACATGAGGGAGCCTAGGGCCTCAGAGAAGTAAGGCACGAACTGCTTGGTCAGATAGTCCTGCATGGCCCCTTCCACGAGCCTCGAGGCCTCCTCCCCAAGCATGCCCCGCAGCTCCGCAAGCACCTCCTTGGCTGTCTCATCGTTTGAGAGGTACTCTCGCAGGTACACGACGTAGCCCGATACACGGCCACCATCAGCTGCGGACCCGCTGGGAGTATCGCTTGATGCGCCTGCAGCATTCGCGGCCCTTGATCCCGCTGCCGGGCCAGACCCCGCCCAAGGACCCAACTCCCCCGGATGGTTCTTCTCCATCCATGCGATGAAGCCGCTCGCGAGCTTGTTGGCAGCCTGGGTGATACGCTTGGCCTGCTCGTCGGTGAGTCCCGTACCAAGATCCGCAAGTCCGCTCCTTGCCAAGTCGAACTTGGGTGCGTTGCCCAGGATCTTTGACATCGTGTCCGCGTCGAAGATCGAGGCGAGTGCGCTGGTGTCAAGGCTCATCGAACTCATGTCGAAGCCCGATGGGTCAAGGCTCACCCCCGAAAGATCGAGCTCGCCCATGTCGGCCGCCGACCTGCCAAGCGCACTCGAGTCGAAGGAGAAGGCCCTCTTGAGCGCGCCCTGGTCGATCGTGAACATCGAGCTCATGTCAAAGGCCCTGCCTTGGCTGTCCCGAAGCTCCTCGAAGGTCTTGCCTGTGAAGACGTCCACGTCGGGGTTGGCAAGCTGCTCTCGCACTATCTGGGAGTCAGACGACTCCTGGATGAGTCTACGGGTGAGCGCCGAAGTGTAGGAGATGCCCTCGCGCACGCTCGTGGAGCCTGCGGAGTCAGAGGGCCTCACGACGCCCACGACCCTGAGCGTGATGCCCTCGTCGAGCCTCTCCCTCATGTAGCCCTCGTCGTCGGACATGTCTGTCCACGTACCCTGCGCCTCGTTTTTCTGATAGAGGGCACTCGCGGGTATCACCTTGAAGGTCATGCCCATGGCGTCGTCGTAGGTGAACGCCCGGGTGTTATCGGGCATCTTCACCTCCTCGCCGTTCAGCATCTGCTGTGTCATCTGGCGCATGACGTCGGGGTCATAGAACCCTAGGCTATAGAGGGTGTAGTCACTAATGCACCCATCCTTGTCGAGTGTGAGCACCGCCTCGTCAGCCGCCTCGGGCCAGCGGCCCCTGACCACGCGCAGCTGACTTTCGAGCAACCTGCGGTCATCCACGAGCTCACTGAAGGACGAGTTCGTGGAGCCGCCCGTAAGGGCCGAGCCCATGGCCCCACTGGCCATCTTCCTGCCCGTCTCGGAGGGATTGAGCCTCACGATGCCCTTGGAGCTGTCGCTCTCGAAGACCTGTGGGGCGATGCCATAGCCATACTGGACGTCGGCCGCGTATCGACCGATGTCTGACGCGTCGCCTTCCAGGTAGCGCTTGAACGATGCGAGGTCATTAGACTTGACCTTGGCGAACATGTCTGCGGCGAGCCTCGTCTGCCTGATCTCGCCAGATCCGTCCACGCCGGCCTGATCAGACTCGCTCGACTCCGAGCTGCCCTTACCACCCGTCCCCATCGCGGACGAGAGCAGGGTTGCGACGTCTAGGCTGCTCTTGTTGATCGTGAGTGGGTAGCTTGAGAGCGCATCCTCTTCCGTCTTGGTGATGTAGTGGTTGACACCGTTGGAGAGGGCGAGGATGGCTGCGATGCCAATGATGCCTATGGAACCTGCGAAGGCCGTGAGCGCCGTTCGCCCCTTCTTGGTCATGAGGTTGTTGAACGAGAGCGAGAGTGCAGTGAGAAATCCCATCGAGGCACGCCTGCTCCGTCGCTTGTCGAGTCTGCTCGTACCCACAGGCGGCATGACGCCGGTCACGTCTGCGTCAGGCTCTCCCCTCCCGTCTGAGGCCCCCGCAGGCGACCCACCAAACACAGGGGTCTGCGCCGCCGCACCATCGACCGAGGACTTGGCCATGCCGGAAGTCCCCACGACCAGGGCCGCGTCGCCCGAGAGCGGATCCGTGTCTCCGTCTATGCGCCCATCCTGCACGCGGATGATGCGCGTCGCATAGCCCTCGGCAAGCTCGGGGTTGTGCGTCACCATCACGACCAGGCGGTCATCGGCCACCCGCTTGAGGATGTCCATGACCTGGATACCGGTCTCGCTGTCAAGGGCACCGGTCGGTTCGTCGGCGAGCACAATGTCGGGGTCGTTCACGAGGGCGCGGGCAATCGCCACGCGCTGCATCTGGCCACCCGAGAGCTGGCTCGGCCTCTTGTGGACGTGCTCCGCAAGCCCCACCTCCGTGAGGGCCTCGACGGCACGACGGCGTCTCTCAGCGCGCCCCACACCCGAGAGCGTGAGCGCAAGCTCCACGTTGGAGAGTATCGACTGGTGTGGTATGAGGTTGTAGCTCTGGAAGACGAAGCCCACACGGTGGTTGCGGTAGTTATCCCAATCCCTGGGACGATAGCTCTTGGTCGAGACACCGTTGATGATGATGTCGCCCGAGTCAGCCCGGTCAAGGCCACCAAGGATGTTGAGCAGCGTGGTCTTGCCCGAGCCAGAGGGACCAAGCACGGCCACGAACTCATTGTCACGCAGACAGACCGAAACCGCATCGAGTGCGACCTGGGTGAAGGAGCCAGTCCTGTACGCCTTCGAGACATCCCTGAGCTGAAGCATGCGCGCCTACCTTGTCGCCGGACGTTTGCGGCCCCCGACCCTGAAGGCCCCTGGTCGCATTGAAGCCTCGCACGCAGCCGGCATAGTTTGAAAGATTACTCACTAACTTTTGAAAGAATACCCGCTTGCTTGGCCCGGCGACACCTATGCAACCTGAGTCCACATCGTGCACACAGTCGGGACCCGTCTTGCGACCGCGCTCAGCGATCCGCCTCGAGCAACCCCCTCTTGTACTCGTAGGCGGCCGCGATGATCTCGCAGCAGCCCTGCCTTCCGAACACCGAGCGGTCCACGATGAGGTCCTTGTCGGTGTACATGTCCCACTTGCCTGCGGAGTATCGGGTATAGAATCGCTCGCGACGGTGCTGCATGCGCCTCACGAGCACGAGCGCGTCGTGCGTGGAGAGGCCCCTCTTGTCACCCACGATCCTGACGCGGCACTCAAGCGGCGCCGTCACGAGCACCGAGATCAGGTTGGGGTTGTCACGCAGAATGTAATCAGAGAGGCGCCCCTCGATGATGCAGCTCTTGCTACTTCCAAGGTCGAGTATGACCTGCTTCATGGCCTTAAAAAGCTTGTCGGCACCCGTACGCTGGTCCGTCGAGTCGGGCAGGAAGGCCAGAGGGCCACGCTGGGTGCGCTCGTCGTAGGCAGCCGCCTCGTCCACGTCCACGCCCATACGCCGGGCGGAGCGCACGAGCAGCTCGTTGTCGTACAGGGGAAGCCCCAGGTGCACCGAGAGGAGCTTGCCCACCTCATGGCCCTCGGCCCCATAGTCACGGGCGATCGAGATGACGATGGGGTCCCTGTCGCCGTGACCTCCGGCGACATCTGTACTGTGACGTGCGTCGATGTAGCTGTCGCTCATGTCGTTCCCTTCGAAGACAGACGTGTTGGTAGAGGACTTCGCCTTGGGTCAGGCGGCAACAATACGTCGCTGGTAGGCACGGACAGCCAGCGAGATGGCGAAGTTCAAGACGAAGTAGGTGAGAAGGACGAAGCCATAGAGCAGAAGGATCTGCTGGAGCGTGGAGGCCTGGCCCATGACGACGGCCGAGTTCCTCATGAACTCATGGACGTCGATGCCACGCAGGTACGAGGTGTCCTTAATGACGGTCGTGCACTGGCTGAACAGCGCCGGCACGATCATCTTGAACACCTGGGGCAGCACAATGAGGCGCATCGTGGCAAAGAAGCCAAAGCCCTGGGACTGGGCGGCCTCAAACTGCCCCTTGGGCAGGGCGTTGAGCCCCCCGCGCACGATCTCGGCCATGACGGCCGAGGTGAACACCGTAAAGGCGAGGATCGATATGAGGACGTTGTCCCCCTGTATCGTGAAGCGGAATATCAGGATCCAGAGCAGGTTGGGCGTACAGCGGAAGAGCTCTATGTAGGCGCTCACGATCCAGCTGAGCCAGCGGAGCCTGCCTGTGCAATACGTCTTCATGAGTGCGAGGATCGTGCCAAAGATGATAGAGAGTCCTATGGAGGCGAGTGAGATGACGATGGTGTTGAACAGGCCTTGGAGCATGAAGCTCACGTTGCTGGCGGTGAAGATCTCCATCTCTACACCCCCTTGGTGCCCGTGGCAGCGACAGACGCGCGTCCCTTGGCTTGCTTGCCCGCCCTGGGCGTCTGCTTGCTGCGAGCCTCGAGCCACGTGATGAGCATGGCAATGGGAAAGCAGATGAGGAAGTACAGGACGCAGCACACGACGTAGCCCTGCAAATATCCCGTGTCGGCGACGATGATGTCTGACTGGTACATGAGGTCGCCCCCGGCTATCAGCGCGAGCACCGAGGTATTCTTCACGAGGTTCAGCGCCTGGTTTGCCAAGGGCGGCAGGATGATGCGGAAGGTCTGGGGCAAGATGATGTAGCGGTACGCCTGCACCCGCGAGAAGCCTTGGGACTGGGCGCCCTCCATCTGCCCGCGCGGTATCGCCTCGATGCCGGTACGGATGACCTCGGCCACGTACGCGCCGTGATAGAGACCGACGCACACGACCACGAGCAGGAAGGGAGCTATCCTCACCACATGCTCGGCGCCCATGGCAGCCTGCAGTATCATGGGACCTGCGGTGTAGACGAAGAACACCTGCACCACGATTGGCGTGTTCTGGAAGAACTCGACGTAGACGCGGGCGATGGCACGCAGCGCCCCCGAGCGCGTGGTCGAGAGGACGCCCAGCAGCGTCCCCACCACGAGCGAGAGGACAAGCCCCAGAAGCGAGACCCCCACCGTAAAGAGGAACCCCTGCCACAGGAGGTCCGCGTTGGCGAGCGTCGCAGCCCACCTGTCAGCGTTGGCAAGTTCCATGCTGTCAGCCCCTTCCTAGAGCAGGCCGTAACGCTCGGCGAGCGCATCGATGCTGCCGTCTGAGACCATGCGGGCGACCACCTCATCGCAGAGGTCCGAGAGCTCCGTCGCTTGCTTGTTGGTACAGACGCCGTAGCGCTGCTCCCCAAAGACAAGGTCGGGCTCGAGGAGCTCGTTGCTGTCGTTAAAGTAGCCCCCCAGGATGGAACGGTCGATGGCAAACACGTCGATGTTGCCCGAGGCGAGAGCTGCGGCGAGCGTGGGATAGTCGAGATACTGCGGGTAGCTCACACTGATGTCACCAAGGCCCTGGTCCTTGAGCATCTGTTGCATGAGCTTCTTCGTGTTGGCGCCCTCACCAACGCCGACGATCCTACCATCGAGGTCGGCGAGGGTCTTGAGGCCCGAGGACTTGAGGACGAGCATGCCAATGGAGTCCGTGTAGTAGGGATCGGTGAAGTTCCAGGACCTCTTGCGCTCCTCTGTGATCGTGTAGGTTGCGCACACAAGGTCCACCTGGCCCGAATCGACGAGCGGGCCTCTGGTCTTGGCTGTGACGCCCGTGAAGTCAACGAGGCCCCTCTCCTGCGCCTCGACCGCCGTCACGGAGAAGAGGCGCGCCGCGATCTCGTAGCAGATGTCTATCTCCATCCCACGAAAGGTACCCGTGGCGGGGTCCTGGTAGCCATATCCCGGAACATCGGTCTTGACACCACACTTGAGGCGACCACGGGTCCTTACGGCAGACACGCCGTCGGCGGCGCTGAGCGAGCCCGAGCCGGCACAGCCCATAAGCGAGAGACCCGCCGAGGCCACAGCCAGTATCGTGCCCACGAAGGAGCGCCTCGTAAGGGTTGGTGGACATATGGCGTCACGCCCCGTGCCGCCCTTGCCACCTGCAAGGCCCACGATGCCCATGATCCCGAAGTCGCCTTGCTCTCGACTGTTCTGCCTCATGTCCCCTATGCCTCCTCTTACTTGAGGATCTTGTCGAGAAACTCCTGGCAACGTGGGTTGTCAGGATGGGTGAAGAAATGCTCGGGCGTACCCGTCTCGAGGATCTGGCCGTCATCCATGAACACCACACGATCAGCCACCTGACGCGCGAAGCCCATCTCGTGCGTCACGCAGACCATCGTGATGTTCTCTTGGGCCAGCTCGACCATCACGTTGAGGACCTCGTTGACCATCTCGGGGTCTAGCGCACTCGTGGGCTCATCGAGCAGCATCACGGGCTGCTTCGTGCAGAGCGCCCGTGCGATGGCGACACGCTGCTGCTGGCCACCCGAGAGGTTCTGGGGACACTCGTCCGCCTTATGGGCAAGGCCGACGCGCTCTAGGTTGGCGAGTGCGGTACTCTCGGCTTCCTCGCGACTCTTGCCCTGCAGCCGTATTGGCGCGAGCGTGAGATTGCCCATGACGGTCATGTTGGGATAGAGGTTGAACTGCTGGAACACCATCGAGGTATAGGTGCGCGTAACCTCAAGGTGATTCTTGCGCGTGAGGAGCGTACCTCCCACGCGCACCTCACCGCTCGTGGGCTCCTCGAGCCAGTTGATGGAGCGAATGAGGGTCGACTTGCCCGAGCCCGATGGGCCAATGAGCACGACCTTCTCACCCTCGCGCACGTTCAGGCTCACGTCCTTGAGGACGTGTAGGTCGCCGAAGTACTTATCGAGATGGCTGATCTCTATCATGTCGGCCATATGTATCCCTCCTCACTGGACCCATCGCGCCTTTCGCGACTCGGTCTCGTGGTGGTCGCTGGCAGGCGAAGCCTCAGTCGCTCACGGCTACAACGCCGCCTTAGTCCATGGCATACGTTTTCCATCTGTCCTGTCGCCCTTAACCGATCTAGGCAGAAAACCATAGCTATTCTAGACGAGTTGTCGCATACGCGTCGTGACGACGCGCGGCGCGACCCTAAGGTTTATCGGCGCGTCACCATCCCGAAACGCCCTGATGTGCCTCCCGCCACCCTACACCCGGCAATGACGCCTGAATCAACGCCGACAGAGGGACAGGCACGCGCCCTTCGCCACCCCGCACCTTCTTCGTGTACACTCTACGTACGACGCTCGTAAGGCACCATAGCCTTGCAGCAGGAGGCCAGAGGACCGCACAGAGAGAGGATAGTGCCATGGAGGGAAGCGTCTACATCGCCGCATCCGCAACCGTCACGGGCGACGTCTCGATGGGAACGGATAGCTCTGTCTGGCACGGAGCGGTCGTGAGGGCCGACTGCGCCCCCATCATCATCGGCGCGAGGAGCAACGTGCAGGACAACGTCACCATCCACGTCGATCCTGGCTTTCCGGTGCATGTCGGTGAAGGGGTCTCCATTGGCCACAACGCCATCGTGCACGGCTGCACGGTCGGCGACAACACCATCATCGGCATGGGCGCTATTCTCCTCAACGGTGCGAGGATCGGGCGCGACTGCATCGTGGGCGCAGGCGCGCTCGTGACCCAAGGGACCGAGATACCAGACGGTAGCCTCGCGTTTGGCAGCCCAGCACAGGTGAGGAGGGCGATGTCTCCCGATGAGATCGGACGCAACCGTGACAACGCGCTCGAGTACGTGCAACTCGCACAGAGAGAGCTGCCCCTTCGCTCGAGCTAGGAAAGCGACGCCCTCAGAATTGTGCTGGGTACGAGACGCCACATGCGCACCGAATGGTCGCTTCGTCGCCACCGAACGTCCGGAGCCTCGTGCCCCAAAACCTGTGGGACACAGACGCGAGAGAGTCTACCGCTTACAGGCGCTCAGCGATACTGCGCACGAGCCTGACGGTGTCATCCCAGCCAAGGCAGGCATCGGTGATCGACTGTCCATAGACCCCGCCGCCCACGTCCTGGCTGCCACCAACGAGGTAGGACTCGACCATGAGGCCACGGAAGAGTCTCGCGATGTCTGAGCTGCGGCGCACGGAGTCAAGGACCTCCATCGCGATGCGCCCCTGCTCGCCAGGGCGCTTGCCGGAATTGTCGTGGTTGCAGTCAATGATGACGGCAGGGTTCTCGTAAGCAGCCGGATCGTAGGTCTCAGCAAGGCGCTCCAGGTACTCGAAGTGGTAGTTGGGATAGTTCACACCGTCGTCACCCACGTACCCGCGCAGGAGGGCATGCGCGAGGGGGTTGCCCGTCGTCTCAACCTCCCAGTTGCGAAAGATGAAGGTCTGGCGGGCCTGAGCGGCATGTATCGAGTTCAGCATGACCGCAGTGGAACCGCCCGTAGGGTTCTTCATGCCCACGGCGCCACAGACGCCGCTCGCCACAAGACGATGCTGCTGGTTCTCCACCGAGCGGGCCCCCACGGCCACGTAGGAGAGCAGGTCTATCAGGTACTGATAGTTCTCTGGATAGAGCATCTCATCGGCAGTGAACATGCCCGACTCCTCCACCACACGCAGGTGCATGTGACGGATCGCCTTGACGCCCTCGAGCAGGTCGGGCGCGCCGTTCGGGTCTGGATTGTGAAGCAGGCCCTTGTAACCCGTACCCTTCGTGCGCGGCTTGTTGGTGTAGACGCGCGGGATAAAGAGGAGCTTGTCCGCAACCTCCTCCTGAAGGCTCGCGAGGCGGACCACGTAATCGAGCACCGAGTCCTCGCGATCTGCAGAGCACGGGCCCATAACGAGCAGGAGGCGAGGATCCTCTCCTTTGATCACAGAGGCGACGGCCTCGTCGAAGCTGCGCTTTTTGTCCGCAAGATTGGCAGGAAGGGGCATCTCCTCGCGAATCTCTTGGGGAATGGGTAACCTGCGCTTGAACTTCATCGCCATTGAATGCATCCTCCTAGCCCTCAACCACCTGTGTTGGTCGCGTGCATTATGCCACGTGTTTGCCTCGAGTGGTCAAGACCGTCTCAGATGTTGCAGAATCGTAAGGCACGGCATGGACACACCTGAGCATCAAGTCACACGAAGCAACTCGTCTTGACCCGACAACATGCACCTGCAGCCTGACGACATGCGTCCACAGGAAGACCAGCGAGTTGTGTAAGCTTCGGGAAACCGCTATGGCTGCGCGCATTTGCGCAAGAATAGGACATGCATAGAGAGAGGGAGGGCGTATGGCCTGCACAACCATTCTCGTCGGCAAGAACGCAAGCTACGATGGGTCGACCATCATCGCGAGGAACGAGGACTCGCCTGCGGGCCAGTTCACGGCGAAGCGCATGAAGGTCATCCTTCCCGCCGATCAGCCTCGCCACTATCGCTCCACCATCAGCCATGTGGAGATTGACCTGCCTGACAACCCCTTGCGCTACAGCTCGGTCCCGGACGCCTGCGCATCAAAGGGCATCTGGGCGGCGGCAGGCGTGAACGAGGCTGACGTCGCAATGACCGCGACCGAGACGTTGACCTCAAACGAGCGCGTGCTTGGTGCCGACCCCTTGGTCGAGCTCACAGAGGCCAAGGGCAAAGAGGGTGAGGCGGGCTATGTGGGCGAGCAGAGCGGCGGTATAGGCGAGGAAGACATGGTCACGCTCGTCCTCCCCTACATCCGCTCGGCCCGCGAGGGTGTCAAGCGCTTGGGTTCGCTCCTCGAGGCGTACGGTACCTACGAGATGAACGGCATCGCCTTCTCGGACGTCGATGAGATCTGGTGGCTCGAGACCGTGGGCGGACACCACTGGATCGCGCGGCGCGTGCCGGATGACTGCTACGTCACGATGCCCAACCAGCTTGGCATCGACGAGTTTGACCTCGCCGACGCCCGTGGCAAGAGGTCCGAGTTCATGTGTTCTGCCGATCTCGAGGCATGGATGGGCGAGCATCATCTCGACTTGACCATCACCGCCCGCACCGCAGGCGAGGCAAAGGACAGCAAGACAGACGCAGCAAGAAGCAGTGAGGCAGGCGCAACTGGGACGCGCATCTTCAATCCGCGTGACGCCTTTGGCAGCCACTCCGACGCCGATCACGTCTACAACACGCCGCGAGCTTGGTCCATGCACCGCTACCTTGCACCTCACGGTGGTTGGGATGACCCCGTCGGGGCCTTAGGACCCGAGTCGGACGACCTTCCCTGGTGCAGGACCCCCGAGCGCAAGCTCACGATAGAGGACGTGAAATACACGCTCTCCCTCCACTACCAGGGAACGCCGTTTGACCCCTACGGACGGCTGGGCAGTGATTCTACACGTGGGATCTACCGCCCCATCGGCATCAACCGCAACAACTTCCTCGCCGTCCTGCAAATCAGGCCCTATGCTCCTGCGGGTAGCAGGGCGCTCCAGTGGATGGCCTTTGGCTCCAACATCTTCAATGCGCTCGTACCCCTCTTCGCCAACGTGAACGAACTGCCCGAGTACCTCTCGAACACCGAGGAGGGGCGTGTCTCAACCGAGAGCCTCTACTGGGCAAGCCGCCTCATCGCCGCTCTGGCTGACGCACAGTTCTCGCTCAACACCGCCCACATAGAGCGCTATCAGCTCGCCGTGGGCTCGAAGGGCCACGCATTGGTGGCAAAGGCAGACCGTGAGGTCGCGAAGCTCACTCGCGCGGATGCGGCGGCACGGCTCGCAACAGCCAATGAGCGGCTCGCCGCCATGCTGCGCGACGAAACCGACCGACTCCTCTTCAACGTCCTCTTCACAACGAGCGAGAACATGCGAAACGCATACTCGCGAAGCGACGGATAGGCGCGCAAACACAGGCAGCTGCCCAAGAGGGAGCAAGAGCCGCTACAGCAATCGAGGTAAGCCCATGGAAATGACCCAACAAAAGCAAGGCCTCACCAAGGAGGGACGGCAGTACTCGACGGGCGAGGAGATCGCCAACTCGGTCTCGCACGGGGTAGGCGTGCTCCTCTCCATAGCAGCGCTCGTGCTGCTCATCCTACGGGCGATGGACCATAAGGAGGTCGCCCACCTTGTGGCGGCCCTCCTCATGGGAATCTCGCTCATCCTTGAGTTTCTCTTCTCGACGCTCTACCACGCACTCGTGCCCAAGAGAGCCAAGTCGGTCTTTCGCATCCTCGATCACAGTGCCATCTATCTGCTCATAGCCGGAAGCAACGCGCCCTTTGAACTCATAACCCTCGCTGATCGCGGTGGCCTGCAGCTCACCTTTCTCATCTGGGGCATCGCAATCGCCGGCGTCATCGCCGAGGTACTCCTCAAAGAGAGGCAGCCCCACTGGCTTTCGGCCCTCATCTATCTCGCAATGGGCTGGTTCATAGTCTTTCGCATCACGGACCTCTATGAGCTGCTGCCACCGCCCGCCTTCATGCTCCTCGTGGCCGGAGGCATCTGCTACACCATAGGCGTCGGCTTCTATGTGGCCAAGAAGGTTCCCTACCTGCATTTTATCTGGCACCTCTGGGTGCTCGCAGGTGCCATCTGCATCACGCTCTCCGCGCTGCTCTACGTGGTCTAGCCACTTGCGGAGAACGCGCGGCTGCGCCAAGCAGGGTGTCCTATGCCAGCTCGGCGATAAGTTCGGCGGTCGAGACTATCTTTGAGCCGTAGCACTTCCTAAAGTGCTCGAGGGCGCCCTCCTGCGTCCCACAGAGGAACGTACGGGTGGCATCCTCGACAACGATGGAATCGTACCCCAAGAAGTAGGCATCGCCAAGCGTGTGAAGCACGCAGATGTTCGTGTCCGCACCGATGGCGATAAGATGGGTCACGCCCAGCTCGCGCAGGGTGAGGTCGAGGTCAGTGCCAAAGAAGCCGCTATAGCGACGCTTGGGGATGATGAAGTCCCTCTCTCCGGAGCCTGCCTTGAGGGCGGCGATCGGTGCAGTCTTGCCGGCAATGCCATGCTCGCCCCACAACTCGAGCTCCCTGTCGACGCCCAGTATGTGGGCGTCATCGCAAAAGATGATGGGGAGGCCAGCGGAGCGTGCAGCATGGGTGACCTTCACGCAGTTTTCGTTCATGGTCTGCTCGTCGGGTGTGGGTCGATAGACGCTGTCGGCATCCGTCCCCTCCAGCACGTCGATGACCAAGAGCGCCGTGTGCTTCCTGTCGATTTGCATGGGACCACTCCCTCACAGCTCACCCACCAGTGTCCTATCCAGCATGCGCAGGTACCTGCCCATCTGTGTCAAGAGCACCCACCCGCACATGCACGCCTCATCAGCGTAGCGAGATGCCCATGAGCCATCCCCAGCGCGGCGTCACCGTCGTACCATAGTAGGCAATCCAGTCGTTCAGGGACTGGGTAGTGATGGAACCGACGTTTTGCATGACCATACCGTTGCCTACGTAGATGCCAATGTGCCCGTAGATGCGCCCCGCCGTGGAGTGCCTGTGCGTGGAGACCGCGACGACCATGCCCGGCTGAAGGTAACCCTTGTTGGAGCTGGTGCACCAAGCGTTGTACATATCGTTCGCGTTGCCCGAGGCATAGCCGTAACCAGCATTAGCAAAGACCCGACTCACCCACATGGCACAGAGACCGCCACCCGGTGATGGCGTCGAATGGCAGCAGTTGATGACCCTCTGCTGCGCGCCGGTCAGGGAGCCACCGGGGTTGACCGTGCCTGTGGTACCCCTGCTACCCGAGCCTCCGCTACTACCTGAGTTTCCACTCCGTGAGCTCGTCCGTCTCCGCTCTGCTTCTGCGGCCTCCGCAGCTTCTGCAGCTTCTGCGGCCTCACGGGCGGCCCGCTCCTGGGCGGCTTTTTCCTGAGCCATCTGCTCCAGTTGGTCATCACGCTGCGCCATGAGCTGCTTCACCTGGTCAGAGAGACCAGCCAAGGTGGCGTTGACCTCCTCCTGTTTGGCCTGCATGGCCTGCATCTGCTGCTGCTGCGTCTGACTGAGCGCCTCGAGCTCGGCCTTCTGGTCCTCAAGCTCGGCCTTCTTCTGGGCGAGTTCCTCCTTGACGGTCTTGACCTCCTCGATCATCCTGCGATCGCTGTCGGAGATCTTGCCAAAGTAGTAGATGCTAGAGGCGAGGTCCTCGAGACTCGTTGAGTTCAGTATGATGGAGAGGATATTATCGTCACCATGCTTATAGGAGCTTGAGAGACGCTTGGCTAAGCGGTCCTGCTTCTCCTCGAGTTCCTTCTGCTTCCTGTCGATCTGCTCTTGCGTGTCATCTATCTCGCCCTGCTTGTCCTCTATCTGGGCGAGGGTCTTGGACTGCTCCTCGGCAAGGGCCTGGTAGTCACGGGCAATCTGGTCAAGCTGGGCCTGCACCTGCTCAACCTGAGCCTGCGCATTGTTGAGGTTGGCCTCGGTCTGTGCGAGGTCCGAGGCTGTATCGGCAGTCGCCACCGAGGGCGTCAGGGCAGCCATGGTAGCGGCAGCCATCATGAGCTTGAGCGCTTGTCTGCGCGTGAGGTCGTTGAACTCCAAAACAATCCCCTTGTCCATTTGATATGCAGTTGGAGCACCCATACGCCTAGACGGCATGTCCAGAGCCAGACACCGTGCAGACAGATATGGCAGCACACAGAATACCACCTTTGGTCTTATATTCGTTCTCCGAGATACTGGCCAAGGCTTTGACACAAGCAGGGCACATACTTCTTGCAAGGCTTTGGGTAAGGATCCGGCTAGGCAGTATGCTGTGAATCTTCGCGCTTCAGATTCCTTATCAAATGACTTCAGCGAGAAGAGAAGCTTGTGCCACGCACGTGGCATTGCTCCAACAAGCGCTACGACATCCCCAGCATTGGATAAAGTTCCTCGCAACCTATCGGACACGGGCACATCGAAAGGCAGGGTGAGATCCATGACCACGACTACCACAAAAAGACGCTCGCAGTACAAGAACGAGACGGCAACACGCCTGGTCACCTTCGATGGCGATAGACTCCTGCGCCAAATTGGCGTCGCCGTCGTGACGGGGGCTCTCACGCTCTCGATGATCCCGACGGCAGCCCTTGCCGAAAGCAGCTCGGCAAGCTCTACGAACACGGGCTCCACCACAAGCAGCGCTCAGCCGCAGGCGCCTTCCGGCGACTCCCAGGGCAGCAGCACCCCTCCGGCCCCGCCCTCAGGTGGCAGCAAGGGAACGGCTCCCAACACCCAAGGACAGCCACCGAGCGATCATGCCCAGCCTCCCTCTGGCAGCATGAGCCAGGGACAACCTCCCGCCGGCAGCATGGGCGGCGCGAACACCCAAACTTTTGACTATACGGGAAGCTACACCGGCGCACTCACGGCCGACGGCGAAGAGGTGCGCTCTGACGGCAACAGCGCGTCTGCGACCGAGAGCGACCAGAACGCGCTTCTTGCCAAGGGTGGCGGCACGCTTGTCGTGACAGGCGCGAGTGTAGACAAGTCCGGCGATGATAACAACGGCGACAACTGCAACTTCTACGGCCTGAACTCGATCGCTCTCTCCGTGGGCAACGGCAGTCTTCTCAAGATCTCGAGCTCGAAACTGAGTGCAACGAGCGAGGGCTCGAATGGCGTCTTTTCGACCGACTCGGCGACCGCCTACGTGCGCGATAGCTCCATCACGACCTCAGCCGGCAACAGTCGAGGCCTTGACGCAACCTACGGCGGCACCATACTTGCCGATACCCTCGACATCTCCACGCAGGGCGATCACAGCGCGGGCGTCGCGACCGATCGCGGTGGCGGGAACATCTCGCTCACGAACTCCACCATCAAGACTGCCGGCTCGGGCTCCCCCTTGCTCTACTCGACGGGCAACATCGAGTTGAACAATGTCACAGGCAGTTCCTCAGGAAGCCAGATTGCGGGCATGGAGGGTCTGAACACCATCCTCATCAACGACTCAACGCTCGAGAGCACCCAGAACGGGAAGACCGCGAGCGACCCCATTGCCGACGGTATTATCATCTACCAGTCCACCTCAGGGGATGCCGAGACCGCTACGGGCAAGACTGCGACCTTCCAGGCGGTGGGCTCCACCCTCAAGAGTGCCATCGCGTCCGGCTCAATGTTCTACTTCACGAACACGAAGGCGGACGTGGTGCTCAAAGACACGACGCTTGACTTTGACTCCACCGCCGCCAACCTCATCCTAGCAGCAGGCAACAACTCAAACAACTGGGGCAGCGCAGGATCAAACGGTGCTGCGGTCAGCTTTACGGGTATCAGCCAGACGCTCTCGGGCACCGTGGAGGCCGATACGATCTCGTCAGTCAAGCTCTATCTTACAAGCTCGACGACGTGGACCGGCGCAGCCACGGTACGTGACAACGAGAGCGCGATCGACTCCGCTAAGACCGAGGCGCCCATCACGGTCAACGTGGACGCAAGTTCAACCTGGGTCGTAAACGGGGACTCCACCGTCACGAACCTCGCGGTGGCCGATGGCGGCAGGGTCGTCGACACGTCAGGTGCAAACGTCACCATCAAGGACGCGAGCGGAACCGTGCTGCGCGAGGGGAGCTCCAACGTCACGCTGACCGTGACCGGAAGCTATTCGACGAGCTATGACGCAGATGGCGCAGGAAGCCTCTCGAGCGACCTCATCGATCGCAGCGCCTTTGACAACGAGTACGGTACGAGCACCGCCTTTACGCTGGGAGCCGATGCGCAGACTTCGGCGTCGTCCTCTACGTCCGTCGGCGCGTCCACCTCGACGGAGAACAGCGGGCAGAGCTGGTGGGACGCCATCGTGAGCTGGTTCAAGGGACTCTTTGGGCTCTCGTGAGCTCCGCCAATAGTGTACACGAATCGCGAAGATCATCAGGACTGCGGCTGGTTGGAGCGATTCGTGTACGTTTCTGCGCCCATGCGTGACATGCCATGGGAGCAGATAAGGCGAACTCTAAGCCTGAGTTCCTGGCACCTCCTGAGCCCACAACTGGCAGCCTGATGGTACCCCGGCCTGGCCCAGGGCGCGCCATCAGCAAGGCCCTCTGCCCAGACTGCGCCTATCCGTGCGGTCAGGCCTCAGGCCGAGGCCTGCCGACTCTGGCGCAACCCCCCTGCGGCTTGGCGGGCGGTTGCCCGAGCGCATTTGTCCAGTTGGGCCACTCTCTAATCGGCATGACGGCTGCGGGTTCGGAGTTCGTCCCGGCCAGCACTGCCACTCGGCCCTGAACGTACTAATATGGCACGCTCGATGCCGAGTGGCAGTGTACGGCGCACTGCCGCTCGCTCCCGGGCGTACCGGTCGCACTGCCACTCGACCCTGATCGTACCGATGCGGCACGCTCGATGTCGAGTGGCAGTGTACGGCGCGCCACCCAGCACGCTCACCACCGAGTGGCAGTGCGAGTCGCACTGCCACTCGACCCTGAACGTACCGGACGCACTGCCACTCGACCCTGATCGTACCGATACGGCACGCTCGATGCCGAGTGGCAGTGTACGGCGCGCCACCCAGCACGCTCGCCACCGAGTGGCAGTGTGAGTCGCACTGCCACTCGACCCTGAACGTACCCGACGCACTGCCACTCGGCCCTGAACGCGCCGCCCCATACGTTCACCGACGAGTGGCAGTGTACGGCGTGCCGTCAAGTGAGGGTCATCAACGTGTTCCACATGCCCCCAAGCGCTCTGACGGCGTGCCGCCTCATGCCGGCCTCTCTCCTGAGGAGCTCCAGGAGCTGCCCTTGCCATGCATGCCCAGCTTCCTGGGGTCCCGCGCCCTATAGGAGTAGACATAAGGCTCTTCGGGGGTTCGTGTGGGTTGACGCCTCGGCGAATCGCGTCGCAGCAGTGTACACAAGTGCCCCACTCTGCAACCGGCGGCTCACGGAAAGGCGCGCTCTGCACCGGCGACGCCACCGCGACGTGACCGAGAGGCGCACTCTGGGCGGGAGACCTCACGGAAAGGCGCATTCTGCGCGTGGGCCCCACCAAAGGGCGCGTTCTGCATGTGGGCGGTGGTTGCGCCGAGAGCCTGTTTTCGCCGATCTGCGTACACTCCTGCATACCCACGTCTGCCCGCCCGCGCAACCGGGCGGGGCCACGGGTCCCACGACATCGAGGGGCCCGTGGCTCCCGTGATGCCAGGGCGCTCGGACCTGAGGTCCATGCCACCGGGGCGGTGACGCAACCGCCTACCCACACGAGCTCACGAAGCCTCAGACATAACCGAGAAAATCGACCGATTGCCAGGGGTTCTAGCAGGGGTAAACACTCATTGGCCCCTCGCGGTTTTTAGTGGGTAGCACAGAGGGACGTCTGGGGAAAACGTAGCTTTCCTAGCGGCGGGGCGGTATCATTCTGCACGAAAGTTGACGAGCGTGTGGAGGTGTCGTGATGAGTCCCGAGATGAAGATGCTGGCAGCCCTCGTGTCCAAGTCGCCGGACCTGGGCGACGAGTGGACCGTCGTGGATGTCGAGATGAGAAGATGCGGGCCCGATCCCGACGAGCTGCACGTCTACGTGGAGCGGACCCCCGGCCACGCGATGAGGTGCCCCAGGTGCGGGGCGATGCACGGGGTCTACGACACGCGCGAGCGCACGTGGCGCCACCTGGACATATGGCAGCACGAGACCTACATCCACTGCAGGCTGCCGCGCCTCGACTGCGACGAGGGCGGCCCGGTGACCGCAGAGGTCCCGTGGGCGGATCCCGACGCCAAGCACCTCGCCGCCCTCTTCGAGGCCCAGGTGCTGGTCATGGCGATGTCCTCGATGCCCGTGAGGGGCATAGCGGGGGTGATGCGCGAGCACGACACGAGGATCTGGGCGATGCCCGACAGGATCGTCGCCAAGGCCCATGCGGAGGCCGACTTCTCGGGCGTGACTGACGTCGGCGTCGACGAGACGGCCAGGAGGCGCGGGCACAACTACCCGGCCAGCTTCGTCGACCTCGGGGGCGAGCGGGTCATGGTCTGCGCCCTCGGGCGCGACGCCGGCACGGTCGCCGAGTTCGCCCGCGAGCTGGCCGAGCACGGCGGCGACCCGGAGGCGGTGAGGGTCGTGACCTGCGACCTCTCGCCGGCGTTCGCCAAGGGCGTCTCCGAGCACCTGCCAAACGCCGAGCGGGTCGCCGACCGCTTCCACGTGATCCAGCTCGCGACCAGGCAGCTGGACAGGGTGAGGTCCGCCGAGGCAAGGGAGTCGAGGGAGAAGAGGGCGCTCCTAGCCAGGACCAAGTACATATGGCTGAGGAACGAGGCGAGTCTCACGGAGGGGCAGGCCGAGAGGAAGCGCACGCTGTCGAGGGAGCACCTCAGGACCGCCCGCGCCTGCGCGATGAAGGAGGCGCTGCAGGCGGTCTACGACTGCGGGGCCAGGGACGACGCGGGGTCGGAGCTGGACGCTCTGTGCAGCTGGATCATGCACTCGAACGTCCCCCAGATGAAGACGGTCGCCAGGACCATACGGGAGCACAGGGCCGAGATCCTGAACTACTTCGACCACAGGCTCACCAACGCCGTCCTCGAGGGAATGAACTCGGTAATCCAGTCGGCCAAGAGGCAGGCACGAGGGTTCAGTAACTTGGAGTACTTCAAGACCATCATCTACCTAAAACTAGGAAAGCTACGTTTTCCCCAGACGTCCCTCTGTGCTACCCACTAAAAACCGTGAGGGGCCCACTCATTCTGCGTCTCCCTAACCTCGTCACCATGAGACCCCTACCCTTACGCTCATCAATCGCCAAGGACCATGAGCAAGCAGAGCGCAAGGGCGATCCACGGCCCCCAGGCAAAGCTGCCCTCGGGGTACGCCGCAATATCATCTTGCGCCTTCTTATTGGCACACCGAGCCAATACCCACCGAATGCCAAAGAATATGACACCAAACACGCAGGCGAGCATAACTGCCACGATGCACCTTCTCCACCCAAGGCAGAAGGCAGTGACAGCAAACAACTTTATGTCTCCTCCGCCGGCGCTCTCCTTGCCAAGCACATAATCCATGATCAGGGTAAATAGCAGGAACGCGGCACCAACCACCACTGCCTGGATAAGCAAGAAGAAAAGCTCTTGGAGCGCCTGGCCAGGTGGCACTCCATTGACGAGAGAACGCACCATGACGTGCGCCGCATGTATCAGTATGATCGCCAAGATGCTGACGTTGGGTATGGTCCTCTCGCGCAGATCCTTGATACTCAGGTATACGAGTGGGATGAGCAGACAGGCAACCTCAAGTATTCGTCCAAGCAAAGAAATCCCAATACTCACCCGTGCACCTCATCCTCACGTGCGGGCGTAGCCGCGTTCGCGCCTAGACCTCCCCCTATAGCTACAGTGTCCACGTCCACCTTAGCATGACGTCGAGACTCCTGGCCCTGAACCCGACCAAAAGAGCCGGCAAGGTCACACATCCCCAAGCAGCTCCTCCCACGAACAGATGGGAAACCAGCGCACGTGTCTACCACGACGCCACCCCTACCAACCAGAGCACACGCGCGACCGCGTGCCCGTCGCTATTGTACCAACCTCTACGTGAGATGCTCGCACGCCGTTTCCCACCATAGGACATGCGAGCTTGACACGCCACCCATCGCCATCTTGGGTTGCCCACTTCTTGTTCGTATGCTCTGTGTCGCCCAACGGGTACCCTTACAGCATGGCGTTGGAATTGCAAGTTACACAGATGCGAGTCGACGGGAGCTCAGGCGCATGGAAACACGCGGAAACGAGGACACAAGTACTGTCATCGCCACCCTCGGAGAGATCCCCCTGTCCGCGCAAACACACATGGACCGCAAAGAGCGCATGGCACTGGCGCAAAGGAGCGCACGACGCTCGAGTATCGCATCGGCAGCTGCGGCAAAAGCCCCTGCCTGGGCACGCACACAACTCCCCGTCCTTCGCAAGGTCAGGCTCTTCTCCGGTCTCAATGAGGATGAGATCCTCGCCGCACTCCCCTGCCTCGGGGCACGTGAGCGAAGATACGACGTCGGCGAGCGACTCTTAAACGCAGGAGACGTTACAAGCCACGTGTTCGTTATGCTTGAGGGCCAGATCAACATCATCCGCGAGGATTGGTGGGGTAACCGAAGCATCGTCTCGATCGACGGACCGAGTGACTCCTTCGCCGAAGCGTACGCGTGCACACCGGGATCCAGACTCACCGTGTCAGTCGTCGCGACACGCAAGGTTCGGGTGCTCACGTTCGAGATCCGTGCGATCATGGAGATATGCAGGGCCTCCTGCCCCTTCCATAACCGACTCATGCAGAATCTTGTCTCGACCATAGCCGAGCAAAACCTGCGTCTCAACGACATGCTCTCGTTCGTCACCAGGCGCACCACCCGAGAGAAGCTCCTTGCCTATCTGGGTGCAGAATCGCAGCGCCAAGGCTCGCGCAGCTTCACGATACCGTTTGACAGGCAGCAGCTAGCCGACTTCCTGTCCGTAAACCGAAGCGCCGTCTCTACCGAGCTTGGCAAGCTGCGCAAGGATGGCATCATAGACTTTGACCGGAGTCACTTCACGCTGCTCGACTCCAATCCACTCACCCTATAGCTCCCTGCGAGAGGCAGGCCGAGCGGCATACAGAAGGATGCAAAGGGCCAGCCCGAAGGCTGGCCCCGTCGTTCCAATCGCACGAAACCCCTTCCCTTGGACGCGGCGCTATACAGGCACTACGCCCCGAGGGAGGATGTCCGTCGGCTAGCTCCAGCCCTTGCCGTCGGAGCCAAACTGCTTGATGAGCTCCTTGGTGCGCGCGACGATGGCGTCACGGCCAGGCTTCATGAGCTTGCGGGGGTCATAGCCCTTACCCTCTTTGTCAGCGCCGCTCTCAATGTACTTACGCGTCGCGGCCGCAAAGACGAGCTGAAGGTCGGTGTTGACGTTAACCTTGGAGATACCCTCGGTGATGGCCCTCTGGACCTGATCGACGGGAATCCCGCTGCCGCCATGCAGGACGAGCGGCAGGTCACCGGTCTTGGCCTTGATCGCCGCTAGACGCTCGAAGGACAGGCCCTCCCAATTGTCTGGGTAGATGCCATGGATGTTGCCGATACCGCAGGCGAGGAAGTCGACGCCTACGTCGGCGATCTGCTTGCACTGCTCGGGGTCGGCAAGCTCGCCGCGCGAGGTCACGCCGTCCTCGGTGCCGCCGATGCCGCCGACCTCTGCCTCGACCGAGATGCCCCTGTTGTGGGCGGCCTTGACGACCTCGGTGGTGTGGTCGAGGTTGGTCTGGAAGTCCTTCTCATGAGAGCCGTCGTACATGACGGAGGTGAAGCCTGCGTCGATGCACTTAAAGACATCCTCGAACGTGCCATGGTCGAGGTGCAGGGCAACGGGGACAGTAATGTTCTTGATCTGGACGAGATCCCTCACGATGTCCGCGACGACCTTGAAGGAGGTCTGCCACTTGGCTGCCCCGCTGGTGCACTGAATGATGACGGGAGACTGGAGCTCCTCAGCAGCATCCAGGATCGAGGTAGCCCACTCGAGGTTGTTGGTGTTAAACGCCCCCAGGCCATAGTGACCTTTCTGGGCGCTTTGGAGCATTGCAGTTGCACTGACAAGCATACGAACCTCCAATGAACGGTGTGAGAGTACCTGCAACTCCTATCATACTCCTCAAAGCGCGAAGGATGGGCGGCTATTCTGCGAGGAGTGGCACGATTTGTCCAAACGTATCATTGCCCCGTAGTAGCGACAAAGCGGGGGTTCTGTCATGAACACGGGTATATATCGTGAAATCGCACGATACTCGCTCGCAGCACCCGTCATCGAGGTACAACAACATCAGTTCAAGGCATCCGCCACACAGGCCAGCTCGCAGAGGGAAAACATGCCCGAGGGAAGGGGAGGCCGTCTTGGCCGAGACTGCAAACGCACGCATCACCACTACTGACACCAATCTAGAGGATGGTGAGGACAAGAAGCTCTTTGATGATCTCTCGTTCTCTACCGTCATCGCAAGCGCACTCGCCGCAATAACCTCGTTTTTGCTCCAATCACAGATCGGCCTCACAGGCTCGCTCATCGGTGTGGGCGTGGCTGCCGCCGCATCCGCCCTCGCCTCACAGGTGTACAAGTCGGTGCTCTCGGCATCGGCGAGCAAGATAAAGGACAACCTGACCTCCGACAGTACGGGCCAAGACAGCATGAAGTCTGGCAAGACGCGTATAGCGGGTGCGGGAATGACCCATGTCAGGCAGAAGCCCATTCCCAGCTGGCAAAAGGACGATGCCGACAAGACGACTGTGACCGACGGAACTCATGATCTGTCGAGCACACGCATCGCTCCCGACACTATTCGAGGCGCCGTTGCAAAACGCAAGTCCGACACCATGAAGAGGCGCGCCGCGATCTTCACCGCCGTTGTGGCGATCATCGCAGTACTCATCTACGCCGCCGTCGTCACCTTTGCGACGCAAGGCAAGGGCATTGGCAGCACCCCCACAATCACAGAGTCCTCACCCAGCGAAGAGCCCTCGACACAGGGTACGACGAATGGCACGGGACAGACCCATGGTACAGGCACGACCAGCGGGCAGGGCAACAGCGCTCCAAATGCCAATCAGGGCGCAGACGGGGGAACTGCGGCAGACACGGGCTCTAGCACCACGGGCTCGACAGGCAAGACGGGCGATACTGCCCCCGCGCCAACGACTCCCACCTCGACGACCGGAAACACCGGCTCGACCGGTACGGGGAACGCAGGAACATCGGGCAGCACGACCGGTACGGGCACGTCCGATACCAACTCCAACTCAAATTCTGGATCGGGCACGAACCATAACGGCACGGGCAACTCAAACGGGTCTGGGAAAGGTTCCACCAACTGGGGCGAGAACCCTGGGTCAACGGGGTCCGGCGGCCAAGGATCATCCGACACGGGTTCTGGCTCAAAGAACGGGTCCGCTGGCTCTGCAGGCGGCAACGATGGTGGCAGTGGCACCTCAACGGACACAGGCAACTCAAACTCCTCCAATGGCTCTAAGGCCAGGCCAAGCAGCACGATCAACGCAAACAGCCCACATTAGAGTCAAGGCATAGCCGCAAAAGAGGCGTCGCGACCGTGCGCATGGGTGCGCACGGTCGCGACGTAAGTGTGAATTATACACTTTGGGAAGGTAGAGTGAATGGTCAGGAAGGTGAAGTGAGTGGTTCACTCACATCGAGAGTATCTTCAGTAAGTCTCTGACCTGCACATATGCAAGTTAGTACTTGTAAACTTCATCTCTGGGGACCGGAAAAATCACTCACTTCGCGACCACAAGGCAGGTGCAGGAGCCAGCCTAGAGCCGGCGCAGGGCATCAACGAGCGCGGTCTTTCCCTCGGTCCCCTCGTCCTTCATCTTGATGATCGCGGCGGGGCAGCCCGCGACGACCGCCGCCCTGGGAACATCGTCCACGACGACGGCCCCGGCTGCGACGACAGCTCCCCTGCCAACGCGGACACCCTCGATGACGACGACGTTCGCACCGATCATAACGTCATCCTCGATGACGACAGGGGTGGCGCTCGCCGGCTCGACGACACCTGCAAGGACGGCGCCCGCACCCACGTGACAGCGCGCCCCGACGATGGCGCGACCGCCCAGGACAGCTCCCATGTCGATCATCGTTCCCTCACCGATGACGGCACCGATGTTGACGATCGCGCCCATCATGATAACTGCGTTGTCACCTATCTTTACCTTCTCGCGGATGAGAGCGCCAGGCTCGATGCGCGCGTTCACGCCCTTGAGGTCGAGCAGGGGTACGCCTGAGTTTCGCCG
Source organism: Olsenella sp. oral taxon 807 (assembly GCF_001189515.2). Taxonomy (NCBI): domain Bacteria; kingdom Bacillati; phylum Actinomycetota; class Coriobacteriia; order Coriobacteriales; family Atopobiaceae; genus Olsenella; species Olsenella sp. oral taxon 807. The sequence goes on along the minus strand of NZ_CP012069.2, from coordinate 864,123 downwards.
ATCGCTCTCGACCACGTAGTCCAGGATACGCCCATCCTCGCTCGCCCCCTCGAGCACCGGGGCAAGCGAGGACCAGTCCGCGAAGACGATCCTGCTCATGCCCTCACCGAAGACGTGGGCATCCTGAGGGTAGCTGACCTGTGCGCCTGCCGCCTCCCTGACATAGGCCTTGACCGGCGTCCTCTTGGGTGAGGTGGCTATGTAGTCGATGATCTCGCGTGCGTCCAAGCGAATCCCTCCTTTATTCCTTTATGTCTGTCAGGTGCGGTGCGATGTCTATCAGGTGCGGTGCGCGCCGCCAATGGCGTGAGACGGCGCTCGTAGGTGTTTACGAACTCAGCTCAGCCGAGCATGAGCTCGTCGAAGCTATAGTAGCCAGCAGGTCGCATGAGCAGACGCCTGGCTGCAGCTATGGCACCGCTCACGAAAATCTGGCGACTCGTCGCGCGATGCGTGAGGCAGAGCTCCTCGTCGGTCCCGAAGAAGTGCAGCTCATGGGTGCCCGAAACACTGCCCCCGCGCAGGCTGTGCATGCCTATCTCGTGCTCGGGGCGCACGCCCACCATGCCCTCGCGGCCATAGGTCACGCGTGCCTCACCACTGGGATCCACGGCAGCGAGAAGGAGCTTTGCCGTACCCGAGGGGGCATCGACCTTCTGGTTATGGTGGGTCTCGACGATCTCGACATCAAAGCTCGGAAGGGCCTTTGCGGCCTCGGCGGCAAGACGCCTCAGGACCGCCACGCCAAGCGAGTAATTTGCGCTCCACACGACGGGCACCCTCGTGCCCAATGCTCTGATGCGGGCCAGTTCCTCATCAGAGAAGCCCGTCGTGCCGCTCAGGAGTGCCGCGCCCGTGCGCCTCGCATAGGCCAGCGTGTGCGGCAGTGACGCCTTGTTCGAGAAGTCGATTGCCAGCTCTGCGGCCGGGGCAGCGACGTCAAGCTCTGTCGCGCTCGTGACGTCGTAGGTACCTAGAAGCTCAAAGCCGCTGGCAGGGAGCGCCTCGGCAATGAGCTTGCCCATCCTGCCCGCGCCGATGAGCACGACCGTCCTTGTCCTGTCTGCCACAATGACCCCCTATTCCGACTCTGCGCTGATGAGGCCGCGATCGGCGAGCGCCTCGTACAGGCGCTCGCGGCCGGTCTGCGCCATGGGCCAAAGCGGCGGGCGATAGCTCTCGGTGATGAGGCCCATCGCTGCGAGCGCCGCCTTCACGGGTATGGGATTCACCTCGCAGAAGAGGGAATGGATGAGCTCAAGGTTATCGAGCTGCATCTGCAAGGCTCCCCGGACGTCACCTCCCTGCCAACGCACGCACATGTCATGCACCGTCTTCGGTGCGATGTTAGCCCAGACCGAGATGACGCCGGACCCACCCAGCGAGAGGAGCGGCACAACGATGTCATCGTTTCCACTGAACAGGTGAAAGTCCTCGCTCACATAGCGCGCGGCCGTCGCGGCATAAGCGATATTTCCCGACGCCTCCTTAAGACCCCAGGCGTTCGGGTGGCGCGACAGGCGCGCGAGGTTTTTCTCGCTGATGGAACAGCCCGTGCGACCAGGAATGTTGTAGAGGACACAGGGCACGTTCACGGCATCGAGGACGCTGTTGAGGTGATGGTAGATGCCCTCCTCGTTGCTCTTGTTATAGTAGGGCGTGATGATGAGCAGACCGTCCACACCGAGCTTCTGGAGGCCCAGGCTTTTGCGCAGCGACTCGTCGGTCGAGTTGGAACCCGAGCCACCGATGACGGGGATGCGCCCTGCCACGCGATCGACCACGCATGTGGCGACCTCGTAGTCCTCGCGGTCGGTCATCGTACTCGACTCGCCCGTCGTGCCAAGCACGAGGATGCCGTCGGTACCGTTTGCCAGATGAAAGTCGACGAGTCGTTCGAGCGCCTCAAAGTCTACGCCCCTGTCCTCCTTGAACGGAGTGACGATCGCGACGACGGATCCGCTCAGCCCTGTCATGTCCATACTTGCCCCTTTCAGACAAATGATTGTCGTCGGCGCCAAGGCGCGCCGCCCGGACACTCGTGATGATCGCGCCCCTCAAGGGCGCGCGGACTTCCGACGCGCGGGGCCTTGTCCTCCTGCCCGCTTGAGGAGACGCCTGCCCACCGGGAGGACATCGAGCGTCGCGAAGTAGTCGGCAGGCGTCTCGGCGCGACGTATGAGCTCGACCTCGCCATCCTCCCTAAGCAGGAGCTCCGCCGAGCGCAGGCGACCGTTGTAGTTGTAGCCCATGGAGTGGCCGTGGGCGCCCACATCATGGACAAACAGCAAGTCCCCCACCTCGACCTCGGGAAGCGGGCGGTCCGTGGCAAGGCGGTCAGAGTTCTCGCAGAGCATGCCGACGACGTCGTAGCGACGGCATGCCGACGCATCCTCCTTGCCCATGACCGTGATGTGGTGGTAGGCGCCGTAGAGCATGGGGCGCATGAGGTTGGCCGCGCATGCGTCAACGCCCAGGTAGTGATGGTAGGTCTCCTTGCTGTGGATGACACGGGTCACAAGCGCACCGAAAGGCGCCAGCATGTAGCGGCCGAGCTCCGTGGCAATGCGGACGTCTCCCATGCCAACGGGAACCAGACGCTCCTCGTACACTTGGCGAACGAGCTCGCCAATGAGGGCGATGTCGTTCTCCCTCTCGTCAGGCTCGTAGGCGACGCCCACGCCGCCCGAGAGGTTCACGAGACTCACGTCGACTCCCAGCTCGCGCTCGAGGGTTATGGCCGTCGCAAACAGTGTGCGGGCCAGCGCGGGATAGTAGCCATTCGTGACGGTGTTTGAGGCGAGCATCGCATGCAGCCCCAGGTGCTCGACGCCCCTTTTCGCAAGCAGACGGGCGGCCTCGAGCGCCTGCGGCTCGGTGAGACCGAACTTCGCCCCCTCGGGGGAGCCAAAGATGCCGTTCGCGAAGGCGAAGTCACCACCGGGGTTAAGGCGCAGGCTGACCGTGTGAGGGTAGTCGACTCCCACCGACCTCACCGCCTCATCGAGCATGGCCACGTGCGTGATATCATCGAGATTAATGGTCGCGCCCAGTGCAAGGGCACGCTCGAACTCCTGAGCCGGCGTGTCATTTGAGGAGAACATGATATCGTCTCCCAACATGCCCATGGCCTCCGCTAGCATAAGCTCGCACTCGCTCGAGCAGTCCACGCCGCAGCCGCAGTCCCGCAGTATGTCAATGAGGGCGGGGTTGGGCGTCGCCTTCACGGCAAAGTACTCCCTGAAGCCTGGGTTCCACGCAAAGGCCTCAAGCACACGTCTCGCGTTTTCGCGTATGCCCCTCTCGTCATAGAGGTAAAAGGGTGTGGGATAGCGCGAGGCAATGGCCTCGAGCCTGTCTGCCGTAATGAACGGTCGCTTCTGAGACACCGCTCCCCCGTCCTCGTCTGGGCTGAGCCTACGGACGAAGACGCCAAGATAGCTCAACCACGGATACTCCGTAGACAGTCTTGGAGGTGTTTCCCCCAAGCCCACCGCGCGCGCCACGCCTGACGCATGCGGTTCGGCGGATTAGGCCCCCTCCCAAGGTCAGTGCCTGCCGGCTCGCCTGGGACTCATCGCTTCCGCGCCTCTATCGATAGGTTTAGTGTACGCCAAAGAGAGGCGGGTGGACAAGAGCGATTCCGCCCCGTAACAGAATGGACTCTATTCCTAAGCCCATGCGCGCCGAGAAAGACAGGGACCGCCGATGGGGCGTTGGCCTCTGGAGGATCTTTCGCCTTCAGATTCAGGCCTGCCTCCCCGCCACAACTTTTTTGAGAGCGGTTGACTTGAGCGGGAAGACGATCATCCCATTCTGCACGCACGGTGGCGGAGGATTCGGTCACATGCTCGAAGACTACAGGAGGGAATGCGCCACCTCCGAGGGCATGCAGCCAGAATGCGCCTTTCCGTGAGATGGGGGCTGCGGAATGCGCCTTTCCGTGAGGGTATGCAGCCAGAATGCGCTTTTCCGTAGAGTGCGCTTTTCCCCACCTGGGCAAACGCGGCGCCGCCCTACGGAAAAGCGCATTCTGCAGCCTACGCCTTACGGAAAAGCGCACTCTGTATGCGCGTCTCACCAAAAAGCGCACTCTGTGTGCGGGCAGCCACGCACACTGCACCTTTCCGTGAGGCCAGACTCCGAACCGAGATCCGCAGACCCTGGCACAACCCGCCCCGCAGGCTGGCGGGGGGTTGCTCGAGCGCATTTGCCCAGTTGGGCCATTCTCCATAGTGCCCCGCAGCCTGGCGGGTGGTTGCCCCACACCTCCCGGGCGCCGCGACGTGACGGAAAGACGCATTCTGTCTGCGCGTCTCACCAAGAGGCGCACTCTGCGACTGCGGCGTCACGGAAACGCGACGCCTCCCGGGGACGCACGCAGCCGTCCTCGAGACCGCACCCGGACAAGCCGTACGAGAGTTTACACCGAACGCATAGTTGCCGCCTTTAGTCTGTTTCAAATTCAACTACTTCGATATTTGGGCAATCGTCAGGGTCATATGGGTAATCACCCGGATTTGACATCTCTAAAACTTCGCCACCTGCATGCCAATTGCTTTCCCACTGCAAGGCATAGTCATCTGCCTCTGACTCAGTATCAAACGCATTCCCCTCATCATCCTCTTCGCCGTCAATCAGAATCTTGTATTTAGTTGCCATATCAAACCTCACTAATCGTTCTGCCGTAACTTCAAACCAAGAACGTAACTGCATTGTCGCGATGACGCGTATATTTTCGCACATCGAACGGAGAGGCAGCCAAGAAGCTGGCGCAAGGGATCGCGAGCTGAAACAACAGGATACAGAAGCGAATCGCCGTCAGCGGCGGCCTGAGTCGACCGAGACGGGCGAGCGCAGGCGAGCGGGAGTCCGCCGGGAACGCCGTCGGCCCGCCTCGGGGGGGCCAACCCGCTCACGCCGCCCGTCAAGAGGGCCGCCGGGGGGTTCGCATCGTGGGGCACCTCGCCACCGTGATCTTCCCCGGGCTGGGCGCCTGTCGCTCGACGCCCTCGCCTGCGCTCCGCCCTAGCCCGTGCTACCCACCAAAAAACCGCGAGGAGTCCTTCTTTCCATATCATCCCATTTGGGAAAATATACATTGAACATTTGGGTATCATCCCATTTGGGAATACGCTCTCACCGTACAGTAGATGTAGGAGGAACAGATGGACACTATACGGCTATCACTTCCCCCCAAGCCTCGCAACCCGGATGGGAAGCTCTCCGGAGCTGACGATCTGGGAAAGATAATGCGCGCACGCAGACTGGAACTCGGACTCACCCAAACTCAGCTCGCCCGAGCGTGCAGATGTTCTCCCCGCTTCATAAGCGAGATGGAACGAGGAATCGCAGGCGGTAACATCAAGCAGGTTATACGTATCTGCAAGACGATGGGAATCGATCTCTTTGCTCGAGTGAGGGGGCATTGAATGGCCATCCTCGTCTATCGCAACATACTGAGAAGGCGTGAGCTACTTGGCAAAATCGAACATGGGCCAGGCGTAGACGCTCGCTTTACCTATGACAAGGAATTCCTCGTACGAACACAGGGTACAGGTGACCTCGGTATATCGATGCGCCTACCTCTTGACCACACACCTTATACAGCGGAGGAGTTTAATCCCTTTTTCCAAGGTATGCTCCCTGAGGGCGAAGTCTACTCAAACCTCGCCAAGATGTATCAGGTACCACGTAGCGATTATCTGTCCATACTTGAACGTCTTGGCTGCGAGAGTATAGGGGCACTTACATTCGTATCCGAGCGGGTACGCCCCGACGAGTATAACCCACGATATGACACACTCGATCGCTCCGTACTTGCTGCCATGAACGAGAACCCGCTCCGCATGGCCACTGAGATAGCGAGCTCGACACGCCTGTCACTTGCAGGCGCACAGTCAAAGGTGGCATGGTGCTTGCCTGAAGGACTGTGCGCAGAAACCGCAGCTACAGACGAGTGGCTGATCCCGCGTGGAACAGCTCCCTCAACACATATCATCAAGATGTCGCGTAGGGGAGAGGAGGATATTGCCGAGAATGAGCTTGTATGTTCTTTACTCTCCTCTGCATGTGAGATCGACACCGCAAGGGTGACTCGAGTGCCTAGCCTTCATGGCGCGATAGCGATCGAACGCTTCGACCGGCGTTGGACAGGCTCAGCAGACGAGAGGTTCCTCCTCCGTCTTCATCAGGAGGATTTCTGTCAGGCGCTGGGACTAGGACCCTACCTCAAGTATCAACCCGAGTCGGTCGATGCGGATTATCCGCTCATGATGGCTAACGTAATCGATGAGGGTTCATCGAATCCCATCGCCGACAGAATCGAACTTGCCAAGAGACTGGTATTTGACTTTGCCATCGGCAATTCAGACGCGCACCTCAAGAACCATGCCCTTCTCTATAACGAGCGTTGGACCGACCGTAGGCTTACTCCAATGTACGATGTCATCTGCATACCCTTGACCGGCTACTCATCGAATATGCCCTTTGTCATTGGCACGCACAGGCTCCTGGATGATATCGATGAGAGGGACCTTCTCTCGATTGCGCTTGACTTGGGAATTGACCTCGACGATTTCGACCATGCCGTCAACGAGGTACTTCATGGATTGGAGAGCCCCAATATCGCATTTCCCTCAGCTGAGGCGGAGGGTATGGCAGGGCGCATCCTTGCCAATGCCGCACCACGACTGAAAGTCATCAGACACCTGTTTGGCTAAGAAGGCGCACACTGAGGGGCTTGCCGCAGACGGACCAGAATCATCTAGAATACGACGTGTGATCGGTATGGGCTGTGCGAACGGGGTATGGGGGCAACAGGATGTGCGAGACAGATGACGGCAGGGGCGTGGCGAGTACCATGGCAGGCGGGGCGGATATGGAATTAGACCGGTTGCGGAGGTTTCGCCGTGACCTGCACCAGATCCCCGAACTCGACTTCGACCTGCCAAAGACGATCGCCTACGTGACACGCGAGCTTGAGAGCGTGTCCGAGCGGGCAAACCGCAACTCCACAGGTAGAAGCATCCAAGCAAGGGCCACGGTGTTCTCGCCCAGTCGCTCGAGCGTATGCTGCCACTTTGACCTGGGGACGACCCATGCCACGGCCATACGCTCAGATATGGACGCACTGCCCGTGAGCGAGCGGACGGGCGTCGCGTACGCATCGACACACCCCGGAAGGATGCACGCCTGTGGCCATGATGGGCACATGTCCATGGTCCTCGGGCTTGCCTGGTGGCTGGCGGACCACCTGGACAGGCTGCCGCGCTCGCTGCTCTTGGTGTTCCAGCCTGCGGAGGAGACGACGGGAGGCGCCAAGGCGGTGTGCGAGAGCGGTGTCTTCGAACGCTTGGGCGTGGACAGGATCTATGGCTTCCACCTGTGGCCCGAGCTGCCACGTGCTGCGCTCGCGAGCAGGGCAGGGGCGCTTCTCGCCTCCTCGAGGGAGGTGAGCGTGTCCTTCTCCGGTCGAGCCTCCCACATCGCGAGGGCCGAAGACGGTGCCGACGCACTCGAGGCCTGCTGTGACTTTCTTGGACGTGCCTATGCCTCCATGGACGAGTGCCGACTCGAGGAGGCATGCCTGCTCAAGTTCGGCCGCATGGAGGCCGGCGAGGTGAGAAACCAAATCGCCGCGAGTGCGCGCCTCGAGGGCTCACTTCGGACCTTCTCAACCACAATGGGTAGACGCGTGAGCGCCGAACTACCTCGGATTGCTCGCGATGCAGCCGAGCCGCGAGGGTGCGAGGCACTTGTGAGCCTCTCGGAAGGTTACCCACCCGTTGTGAACGACGAGAATCTTTACGTGCGCAGCCGCGAGTGGCTCGCAATGGACGACATCGAGCTCAAGACCTTGCCCGAACCCCTTCTCATCGCTGAGGACTTCGCCTGGTACCAGCAGTGGCTGCCTGGCATGTTTTTACTCCTGGGCACGGGTACGGGCATTCCCCTACACTCCGACCGCTTCGACTTTGACGAGTCCATCCTGGTGGCGGGACTTGACGTCTACAAGCGCCTGGTCATGATGCCATGATGCCTGTAGAACCAGGCGCGTGGCGACGTGGGGAGCGAGCGCACACCACACGGCCTGGTGTGCGCTCGCGTCGCGGGCAATGCGCCCCACACTCGCGTGCCGGGCGGCACGTTAGCCCAAACACGCAAGCACCTCGCGCTTGGCGGCCAGAAACTCAGGCGTGAGGGCGAACTCCCCTGCGTCTGCGGTCGCCTGTGGCCGCCCCACCTTGACCTGTGCAACCACACGACTGGGCTCTCCATGCGAGGGGTCGCCTCCCAACACGTAGATACGGCCAGCCATCGTGACGGCCTCGTCCACGTCATGCGTGATGGCAAGGGTTGCGATGTCCAGCTCACGCGCCATGTTGCAGTACCAACCCCGCAAGTCCGTGCGCGTGAGGGCATCGAGTGCGGAGAAGGGCTCGTCGAGCAGAACGACGTCGTTTCCCATAAGATACGTGCGCAAGAATGCCGCCCGCTGCCGCATGCCACCAGAGAGCTCGTCTGGCCAGCGGCGCTGCGTGCCCGCAAGCCCAAAGCGCTCGAAGAGGGGTTCGGCCTTGGCCCGCGCGTCCAAGACGCTCATGCCACCGAGCACCAGAGGCAGGCAGACGTTGTCGATGATGCGCTTGCTGGGAAGGAGCAGGTCCTTCTGCAGCATGTAGCTGACGCGGCCGGGGATACCCGTCACGTCCTCGCCGTGCAGGCAGACACTGCCCTTTAGGGGACGCGACAGGCCCGAGAGCGCGTGCATGATGGTCGTCTTGCCGCAACCGGACCGCCCCACCAGGCACACGACCTCACCGACGCCGAGCCTGAGGGAAACGTCATGGACAATGACGTGGACCCCTCCGTCCCATGAGAGCGTGAGGTGGCGGGCCTCGAGGGCATAGGTCCCCTTTCCACCCTTACCCCGGCTCGATCCCACGTCAGCACTCACCCTATCTTTCACCTATCGCTCCAGATAGTCCATCGTCCACCCGGCATTGACGTCGATATGCCTTTCGATCAGGTTGTTGTCGTTCAGCCACTGGTAGTAGCGGGCCCAACGCCCCCCGTCGATGACGCCCCAGGTCGGTGCCTCCGCCTGGTACTGGCTCGCCAAGAACTGGGCACTCCGGTGCGCGAGCGCGCTGTCGAGCTCGGGCACGGCCGTGCAGAGTATGTCCGCAGCGGCACCAGGGTCACTCACGGCAAATTCGTAACCCCTCTTGGCAGCACGCAGGAAGGCTCTGACGGCCTCAGGCTTGTGGGTGATGAAGTCATTGTTTGCGGCAATGACCGGCGTATAGAAGTCAAACACCTCGTCCATCGAGATGAACGAGAAATAGTTCACCGGATAGTCCTGAACGGCCGCGTTCTGGACGGCCCACCCCTCATACACCCACACGGTGTCGAACAGCTTGGCCTTGAGACCGCTCACCTCGTCGTCCACGGTATAGGGCACCAATTTGACCTTGGAGTAATCACCACCGTCGGACTCGACCACCCGCTTGATGGTAGCCTGCTCGATGGGCATGTCCCAGGTGGCGTACGTGCGACCCTCCATGCCCTTGGCGCTCGTGACCCCATCCTCCTTGCGGCTCATGATGCCGCTCGTGTTGTGTTGGATGATGGCGGCTACCGCTGTGACGGGAATGGGAGAGGCGGAGGAGAGGTCGTTGGCAATGTAGTCCTGGTAGCTCACGCCCATCTGGGCCTGACCCGAGCCGATGACGGGATCAGCGGTACCCTCGGATGGCTGGATAATCTCGACCTCAAGGCCCTCGTCGGCAAAGTACCCCTTGTCTTGGGCAACGTAGATGCCCGTATGGTTGGTGTTGGGCGTGTAGTCCAAACAGAAGCTGATCTTGGTCGTCTCTTGGGAGGAACCTGAGCCCGAACCCTTGGAGTCTCCGGAGACGGCGTTATCGTACGCCCCGCAGCCGGCGAGCGCCGCCGAAGCAACGAGAGCACCGACGCCGTGGACGAAGCCTCTCCGGGACAGCCTGCTAAGCTTGGTCGAAAAGTCCATGCTTACTTCCTTTCTGCCCTCTTCCAGGGCATGCAGATACGCTGGATCGCACCCACCGCACCCATGAGGGCGAGTGACAGCGCGGAGATGAGCGCGATCACGGCAAACATCCTGTCATAGGCGAACGACTTGCGCACACGTGTCATGTAGACGCCCAGACCCGAGAAGCCGCCCAGCCACTCGGCGATCACGGCTCCCACGATGGCATAGGTTGCGCTTATCTTGAGGCCACTGAAGAACTGCTCGGCCGCCGTAGGTATCTTGACCTGCCAGAAGATCTGAGCTGACGTCGCGTTCATCGTGCGCATGAGGTCTATGAGATCCGGGTCCACCGACCGAAAGCCACTGACGAGCGAGACTGTGATCGGGAAGAAGGTAGTGAGCACGACGAGCACCACCTTGGGTGCGAGGCCATAGCCCAGCCAGAGCACCAGAAGCGGCGCGATGGCGACGGTGGGGACCGTCTGCGACACGGTGATGAGCGGGCTGAAGGCTAGGTAAACGATCTCGAAGCGGTCCATGAGGACGGCGAAGGCAAAGCCCACGGCACAGCCGATGAGAAGCCCGAGGACAGACTCGGCGAGTGTGGTTGCGGCATGGTCGGCGAGCAACACCGCATCAGAGGCGAGTGCGGCCAACACCTGTGTAGGACTTGGCAGGAGGAAGTTGGGCACGATACCTGCGGCCACGACAAGCTGCCATGCGAGCAAAAGCACCGCTACCGTCGCGGGCGGGATCACCGCACGACGAACGCGAGAGGGTGTGGGGCTTGGTAAGGCATCGGGCGGACGTGGGCGAGAGGACCCCTCACTATGCAACGTCTGCCTCCCTCGTGACGAGGTCAGGATCGCCTGGATGATACTTGCCGATCTTGCGTCCGGTGCTCATGACATCAGCTGTCGGGCGATACGAGACCTTGACGTAGCTCGCGCTCTCGGCGCAACCCGCTGCGGCCCCCGCCTCGATGCAACGCTTGACGAGTGCCATGCAGGAGTCGAAGTCCCCCTCGACGGTCGTCTCGAAGGGTCCCACGTAGTAGTCGAGACCGCTTTCGTCGATGACGGCGATGACCTCGTCCACGATGCGACAGACCTCGTCGTCCGACCCCACGTTCATGGGAAGGTACTGTAGGGCAACAGAGCAGTTCATAGGCACTCCCCTTCTGCGGGGCAAGCGCATCGTAGGCGTCCCCGCTTATCACTGGGACCCGCGCCGTACACGTGCCGTGGTCCCTACGCTGGCATTACCCAGATCAGGTTCGAAGGTCAGGGCCGCATTAGGCCCTATCTCAGCCGGCGTGCGCCAGCCCCCTTTTGATGAGGAATACTTTACCACGACGAGTGCGGCGGAGTGACTCGGATTCGTATGCAAGACAGCCTTAGGGACGCCACTTTTCGACAATTTCGCTTCGACTCCCGCCTCCATCAGAGCAGCGAGCCCAGGAAGAAGTCCCTAACCGACAGGATTTTGATGGCTCTTCGGGGGTTAGTGTGGGTTGACGCCTCGGCGAATCGCGTCGCAACAGTGTACACAGGTGCCCCACTCTGCAACCGGCGACTCACGGAAAGACGCGCTCTGGGGGTGTCACTCTCACGGAAAGGCGCACTTTGCGTGTGGGCCTCACCAAAGGGCGCGGTCTGCATGCGGGCAGTCGCGCAGAGTGCACCTTTCCGTGAGGGTCCGGTTGCAGAATGCGCTTTTCCGTGAGGGTTCGCGCCCAGAATGCGCTTTTCCGTAGAGTGTGCTTTTCCTTACCTGCGCAAACGTCGAGCCACCTCACGCAAAGGCGCATTCTGCGCAGACGGTCTCACGTAAAAGCGCAGTCTGCAACCGCCGTCTCACGGAAAAGCGCGCTCTGCGCCGGCGACGCCACCGCGACGTGACAGAAAGGCGCACTCTGGGCGGGCGACGTCACGGAAAGGCGCATTCTGCATGCGGGCGGTGGTTGCGCCGAGAGCCTGTTTTCGCCGATCTGTGTACACTCCTGCATACCCACGGCCGCTCGCGCGACCGGGCGGGGCCATGGGTCCCACGACGTCGAGGGCCCATGGCCCTCGTGATGCTCAGGTGCCCGGACCTGAGGTCCATGCCACCGGGGCGGTGATGCAACCATCCACCCACACGAGCTCACGAAGCCTCATTTTGATCCCACCGATATCTGACTCGTATCTCCCTTGCCGCACCACGATGAGCTTCTCGTATGAGTCGCGGATCGAGCGAAGTGGCTTGAGCTCCCGTTCTCGTATCGCCTCGGGCAGCATTTCGTCCGTAACCTGGAAGTACACGATTCTCTCATCCTTGACGACAACGAAGTCGCCCTCCCTCTCGTAGAGCTTGCCCACGTGCACGTACCATCCCCTGCAGAGGAACTGCAGGTAGACGGCGTTCTCGGACAAATGTCCCATATCAGTCGGCCTGTAGACGCCCAAGAATGACCTAATGGCCTAAGTCCAGGGCGTCTGCCACCACTCGATACTCTGAGGTTCGTCGAGGAACATATACGTCCTGCCCTCCGGAGAGACCCTATCCCTGAAAGAGTTGTACAGCTCGTCTTCAGCCGTGATGGAGCACACCTTGCTCTCCAGGTTGAGGGAGACGAGCGAGCGCCCGTTCTTCCACATCCTCCGATGCGATCTTGTTTCGCGCCAGCCCGAGCAAGCTCGAATTCCCACAACGCAGCACGCCAGTCTCCACCTTGATGAGATCGGTATCGTGGAGCTTAAGGGTGCGGTCGAGGTACACCTGGCGATTCATGTCTAGTGATTAGTTAAGTACTAATTTACTTATCAAAGGTTATGGGATATCCTGTAATCGCAACCGTAAGGAGGGACATCCCATGACCAAGTACAGAGTTGAGCTGACGCAGGGCGAGCGCGAGGAGCTGCTCGCGCGAGTGAACCGGGGAAGCGGCAGGGCCGCGGAGATCAAGCGGGCGAACCTGCTGCTGGCGATCGACCAGGGCGGGTTCGCCGACCTGCGGATGACCGACGCGGAGGCCGCAAGGGCCTACCACTCGACGGTCAAGACAGTCTACAACCTCAAGAGGAAGCTGGTCGAGGAGGGGTTCGACGGCGTGCTCGCGCGCAAGGCGCGCAGCAGGCCGGGAAACGTCAAGATAGACGGCGAGGCCAAGGCGAAGATCGTCGCCCTGACCTACACGGACCCGCCAGAGGGTCACGCCAGGTGGACGCTTCGGCTCATCGCCGAGAAGAGCATGGAGCTCGGCTATGTCGAGTCCATATCGCACGTCGCCGTCGGCAACATGCTAAAGCAACATGCTAAAAAAGGGGCTTCGTGAGTTTGTGTGGGTAGGTGGTTGTGTCACCGCCCGGCGGCGTGGCCTCAGGTCCGAGCACCCTGGTATCGCGGGGGCCATGAGGCCGTCGATGTCGTGGGACCCGTGGCCCCGCCCGGTCACGCGAGCGACCGTGGGAAGGCAGGAGTGTACACAGATCAGAGAAAATGACCTCTCAGAGCCGTTTTGGGGCATTTGTGTACACTGTTGTGACGCGAGTTGCGACGCGAGCTGCGTCAGGTGGCACGAGTGCCCCAACCACCATGGTGCGCCGGCGGTGCCTCCTCGGTGGCCGCCTCTCGCATGGTCGGGAAGACAGAATTCGTGTGAGCGGCGCCGCTGCCGGATTGGCGTCTTCGCCGAGGCAGCAACCCACACAAACCCCCGAGAAGCCGAATAAATGCGGGGAGCAGGGCTTGGGCCTCACACGGCTGCCCAGACGACTAGCCACCAGACTTTTGCCTCGCGGGAAGCAGCATCTCCTCCCTGCTGACGCACACGAGCTATCGTAAAGAGGGCCTCCCCCTCATGCATGGTTTCCCCACTCTCACGCACAACAGGTCAGTGATGACTGTACGTGATGCAGCATGCTCTGCGCGTGACGATCTTCTCGGAGAGCAAGCTGGGCACAGGAGTACCCGAGCGAGCCCCGCCTAGGCTTCCGCAGACCAGTTCGCAGAGACTCTGGTATGCTTGTTCCATAGCGGTCGCAGGATGTTTGCTGCGTCAGCTCGCATCGGACGGAATCTCGCAGGAAGTGCCGGAGGCCAGCATGGGTACATCACTCTCACGCCGTACGTTCGTCAATCTTGTCGGCGGGGCAGCAGCGCTCGCAGGGCTTGGCCTCACCGGCTGTGCGACGGGTTCCGAGTGGAATGGGACCACAAGTGGCGTCCAGACCGCAGGGGGTGGCGAGCTGACCGTCGGTGCCGCGTACTCCGCAAAGAACTTCGATCCCTTGTCCACCTCATCCGCACTCGCACTGAGCTGCAACCTCAATGTCATGGAAGGCCTCTTCGAGACGGACTTCCATAACTTCGGCACGCGCCCGGCGCTCGCCGAAGGCGACCCTGCCCAGATCGACGGTACCACCTTTGACGTCAAGTTGCGCAGCGATGCGAAGTTCTCCGACGGGAGGGAGGCCAGGGCGTCGGACGTCGTCTTCTCGTTCAGGGTGGCGGCGGCAGCGGGGGGCAGCTACGCACCGATGCTTACGCCGATCACCTCCATAGAGGCCAAGGACGACTCTACCGTGACGGTCAGGACCAGCCACCCCGACCTCCCATGGCTGAAGTCACGTCTGGCAATCCTGAAGATCGTGCCCGAGGGCTCGACCAGCGAGGAGAGGGCCAGGGCCCCCGTTGGCACGGGTCCTTGGATGTACAGGGAGGTGACGGACGCGTCGGTCACGTTTAAGCCGAATCCGTACTACAACGGTGCGTACCCCGCCAAGGACGACACGCTACGCTTCGAGATTCTCAAAAGCAAAGTCGCCCGCGTTACGGCCGCCCAGCAGGGGACCACGCTTATCTCGGAGGCCGTGCCCGTCGATTCGATCGAGCAGCTTCGGGAAGCGGGCCTTACCATAGACGCGGTGCAGGGACTCGGCTCGCGCTTCCTGATGTTTGACGTCGCGAAGTATCCTTGGAGCAAGGTGGAGGTGCGTCAGGCCATCATGTATGCCCTCGACTACAATGGCATGGTAGAAGGTGCCCTCTACGGACAGGCGTCAGCCGCCACCAGCCTTCTTCCCGATGACGCCACCTTCCCGCACTACCATAGGGCGTCGGTGGTCTACAGCCACGACCCCGACAAGGCAAAAAGTCTGCTCAAAGGGGCAGGCGTCACGCCTGGGCAGCTAACCCTCAGGACGACGGACAACGACCAGGTGGTCGCCATGTCCACCGTCATCAAGCAGAACCTGGAGGATCTGGGTTTCAAGGTCACGATACAGACGGACAGCTCGGATGCGACCTATGCGGCGATCGACACGGGCAATAGCAACTACGACCTGCTGCTGGCGCCAGGCGACCCCAGTTGCTTTGGCGTGGATCCCGATCTGGTGCTCAGGTGGTGGTACGGCAATGATGTTTGGATGAGGACACGCTGCCCTTGGAGTGGGACCGTCGAGCATGAAGAGCTTCTCCAGGAGATGGACGCCGCACTTGATTCTGCGGGCGACGAGCGGCAGGAGCATTGGAACAGGTGCTTTGACATACTCGCCGAGAACGTCCCCCTGTACCCAATCCTGCACGTGAAGACCTGCACGGCCTCCTGGCGTGATACCACCACGGCCGATGGCATCAAGGTCTCCTCGGACTTCAAGGGCATCGGCACCACGGGTGTAGCGCTCATGGGCGTCACGACCGTCAAGTAGCACCGCCCGGCGCGACGATCCTTTGGAGCTTTCTGTATTGTTCGTGGCTCAGGGGTTGACTGCGCGGCCCTTGCCATGTCCGTCCTTTCTCTTCTGCGCTTCCTGTCCCTATCTTTCCCCCTTATCCTTTTGTGGGTCTCCCGGAGAAGCGCCGGCTGCTCATCGGACAGCGCAACGAAGGCATAGGGGGTCACATCGAGGCTATGCGAGGAACACGAGATAGCTCACGTAGCCTCCCTTTGGTCCCTACCCTCGCCCTCCCAGGCACGAAGCGTGTCATAGACCTCGCGCGCGACCGACGTGGGAACACCCCTCACGGAGGCGATATCCTCGGCACTCGCCGCCCTGAGGCGTCTCATCGAGCCGAAGTGACGCATGATGGCCCGCTTGCGTCGCGTGCCGACGCCTGGCACCTCATCGAGGATCGAGACGCTCTGCGCCTTGGTCCTCAGCTCACGGTGGAAGGTGATGGCGAAGCGGTGCGACTCGTCACGCACCTGCTTGATGAGGTAGAGCGAGGCAGAGCCCGAGGGCAGGACGACGGGCGTCTCGTCCCAGGGGACGAAGACCTCCTCGTCCGCCTTCGCGAGGCCGCAGACCGGTATGTCGAGTCCCAGGGCACCAAGCTGTCCCATGGCAGCCGTGAGCTGTGGCTTGCCCCCATCCACCACGAGTAGGTCGGGCGTCGAGGCAGCAAAGCGCTCATCGTCCCTGCGCACCGGGGCGTAGCGCCTGCCGAGCACCTCGCCCATCGAGACGAAATCGTTTGCCTCGCTCAGCTCGGCTCGGATCTTGAAGCGACGATACTGTCCCTTGTCGGGACGCCCGTTAGTAAAGACGACCATAGAGGCGACGGTAAAGGAACCGTGAAGTGTGGAGATGTCAAAGCACTCGATGCGCAGGGGTGGCCCGTCAAGTGCGAGTGCGCTCTCCAGCTCGAGGAGCGCCTGGTTAGTCCTCTCGTCAGCATAGCCCGTGCGTACCATGTAGCGCATGAGGGCATGGCGGGCGTTTCTTGCCGTCATCTCGAGGAGGTGAGCCTTCTCGCCGCGCTTGGGCCGGTGGATGCGACAGACACGCCCACGCTTGTCCGTGAGCCACTCACCTAGAAGTTCTGCATCGGGAAGGTCGATGTGCGTGTCCACCTCTGCGGGAATGTCTGCCGTCTCGTCGTAGTAGCGTTTAATGAAGCCCTCGGTAAGCTCGACCTCGTCCACGTCGGCCCCCTTGTTGAGGATGAACTCACTCGAGCGCACCGTGCGCCCCTCGCGCACGACGAAAACACAGGCACAGCTGATGGTCTCCTCGCGGTAGAAGCCTATGAGATCAAGATCGACCGCAGAGGAGAACGTCACCTGCTGCTCATCATCAAGACCCTCGATGACCTCGAGCCTGCGCTTGATACGCCCCGCCCGCTCGAACTCGAGAGCTGCGGCGGCATCGTGCATCTGCTGCGTGAGCTCGCCCACGATGGCCGAGCGCCTGCCTGCCAGGAACTGCTCCACCTGACGGACGTTTCTCGCGTAGTCGGAAGGTGTCATTGCCCCCACGCAGACGCCGGGACCCCGGCCCACGTGATAGTCGAAACAAGGGCGACCGCGGTCTGCAAACGCCAGGTTGGCCACTGCGGCGTCATCTGGATGCCCCTTGAGGTAGCGACGGCAACGCTTCCACTCCACACAGGTCGCAGAGCAGATGGGAACTACCTTGCGCAGGGTGTCTATGGTCTCGCGCGCCGCCTGGGCGTCGGTGTAGGGTCCAAAGTAGCGCGTGCCCTTGCGGTGCCGCTCGCGGGTGTACTTGATGGCGGGGTAGGTGTCGCCCATCGTGAGTGCGATGTAGGGATAGCTCTTGTCATCCTTGAAGTCGACGTTGAAGTAGGGATGATACTGGGCGATGAGGTTGCGCTCCAAGACGAGCGCCTCGTGCTCCGAGCCCACGACAATGTAGTCGAAGCTGCGTACCACCTGCATCATGAGCGGGATCTTTGCGCGGTCATCCGTGAGCCTCACGTACTGGAGCATGCGGGCACGGAGATTCTTGGCCTTACCCACGTAGACGACCTCCCCCTTGGCATCCTTCCAGAGGTAGCAGCCGGGCTCTGTGGGAACCTTGCCCACCTGCTCGGCGACGGACGGCAGGCCTTGAGCCTCGGGACGGGGGGCCTCGAGGTCGAAATCGGGCACGTGGGTCGCAGGATCCTTGATGCTCATGGGGCGATCGCCTTACCAATCGAGAGGACTCAGGGGGCGGCCTAGCCGCGCCTGAGCGCCCGTCTGGCGGCCACAAGGGCGGCGTAGAGGGTCTTGCGCAACGGCACGTCGCGATCGGGGGCCACCTCCGCCACCTCCTTCGAGAACTTGCACTTGAACTCGTTCAGACCGTTGAGCTCGGGGGAAAGATCACTTCCAATGGCCATGAGGTCGTACTCGCTGACGGTACCGTCGAAGAGCCGGCCCAGCTCGCAGGCCTCGAAATAGACAAGCTTGTCCCCTACGTGCATGCGCATCGTGTCGGTGGAGGAGGCAGCGTAGTAGCGCGTGGCGCGCTTCCCACTCACGGTGACCATGGACCAGTTGGTGAGCCTACCGTCAAGGCGCCCCGCATAGAGCCTGCAGTGCCCAGTACCAAGGATGTGCATCATGTTCTCATAGTCAGACATCGGGGCGGGAGTAAAACCGTCACGTTCGCCCGTCTCGACCATGAGCGGATAGTACTCCTCGAAGGAGGCGCTCGCGCGCTCCGTCTCGTCCGAACATTCAATGGGTGACTCGCGCAGCGCCTTGCGCACGTCACGCCTGCCACGTGGCTTCATGCGCAAGAGTATCGCCTCGTCACCACCCGTGACGTCGAGGATGACTGTGCGATCGTATGGTATCGTCGAGAGGGTTGGCCTCGTGACGTCAAGGGCGTGCTTGACCGCCATACGAATGAAGGCGGCTGCCCTATGCTCGCTGCGCACGTAGTCGCACAGCGTGGTGATGGCCTGCGCCTCAAGGGCCTCGCTCGGCCCCTCCACCCATACGGGACCATGTTCAGAGCGCAAGAAATGGTAGCCATGGGTCTCGAAGTCCATGAGGGAGGCCAAGGCAAGGGTCCTGTCATCATCTGCGAAGCGAACACAGCGCCAGGGACTGCGCCCCTCGATGGTCGCTTGATAGCTGGCCCATTGGTGCGTCTGCTCGATCGGAAGTGTCAACTTCAGCTCTTCCGCCCTCTGCTCGAGCTCGGAAAGCCCGATCTGCTCTATCTGCATGATCTCTTACCTCCAAACCAGTGGGTCACCATGTCACCATTCTACGCTCTCTTAAGACTGCGCCACATCGAGCAGGCACCCGATGGCCTCCCGTACCTGTCCAGGATCACCGTCGCAGGGCAGATTGAGGATGCCAGCCACGATGCGTTCGCAGACGGGCCAGGGCCTGAGGTCGCCGTCGAAGTGGTAGACGGCAGGATCGCCCACACCAGGATAGAGTACGGGCCTGTACCAGTCCTGGGCATAGATACCCCGGCCGTGAAGGGCGCTGAGCGCACGCTGCGCCTTTGCCTGGCTTCCCATCACGACGGGCATGCGTAGCAGAGGTTGCGCCTCCCCCTCGAGCGCGGCCGCAGGAATCTCTACGTACCTGAGCACCCCCTGCGATGCGAGTTCCCTGCGATAGCTCTCAACCGATGCGCGATGGGTGGTCTCCACCTTGCCCAAGCCCTCGAGGGCCCAAGAGGCCCTCTGGGAGACACCCTCATCGGCAGCCATCGGCTCATAGGGGAGCTTACCGGCCCGCTCAGCGTCCACAATGGGTTGCTCGAAGTTCTGCATGGCCGCAAACGCCCTCCTGAGCGGCCCGGGAAGTCGCATGAACACCCTGATCTGCCAAGCATATGACCGAGCAGCCCGGCCCAAGCGCCTGGGCATCTCGGGAAGCGAGGAGAGCCTGCGAGAGAGCTCATCCCTGAGCACTCTGTCCCTCATGTCGGGGTTCACCCAGACGGCACCGCCAAAATAGGTCTGGACCATCTTCTGCACACCAAACGAGTGAACGGAGACATCTGCAAGCGGCTCTCCCTCATTTCCGCGCGAGAGGCGGGCCAGGCAGTGCGCCGAGTCCTCGACGAGGACGGCACCTGCGGCGTGAGCGGCATCGGCAAGACGACAGTCGCCCTTTCTCTCGATGATACCGAAGCTGTGCTGCATCACCACGGCCCGCAGGTCTGAGGCAAGGGGTAGCTTTGCCGGGTCGAGCGCGAGCGTGCGCTCGCTCAGCTCGCCATAGTGCGGAACGAGTCCTGCAGCTACTATGGGGTCGACGGCCGTGCAGCAGGTCATGAGCTGTGTGACCACGCTACCGCCACCCCGCAGCTCGCGGAGCACCTCGAAGACGACCTCCATTCCATAGCGTGCCTTGAAGACGACATACCAGTCCTTAGCACACGTACCCGTACGCTCGGCGAGCTGCCTGCGGAGTCGGTCTCTGAAGGACTTGCCCACGCCCTTGGGAGATCCCATCCTAGCCCTCCAGCTCCCTGTGACCGAAGTAGCGCCTGAAGTCGACGCGGTAATGGGTCCAGAGCTTCGCCATATTCCATAGGCGGCGCGGGTCACGGTCGTGCCCCCCAAAGAGCGTTGTCCCGACCTTCCCCTCACGCATGAGCAAAAGGGCGCGTTCCTTGAGGGGGCCGTCCGCCACATAGCGCCTCACGATCGATCTGGGCACGCCGCACCACAAGAACTCCTCACTCGCATGGACCGACTCGCCCGTCTTCCCCTCGATGACATCTTCCACCACGCAGCGAGCGAGGTTGTGACCCGAGAGCGTCGTGAAGAAGCTGCTCCTCCCCTGACGCGGATTGAAGTCGAGAAGCTTGTAGGAGCCATCGCGCACGTCGAGCTTCATATCGATGTTGAAGTAGCCAAAATAGTCAATATGCCTCATGAGACGCTCGACAGAGGCGTAGGCGCCCTCATCGCCGTACGAGATGATGGCGGCATAGTTGCCGATACGCATGGGTGCGCAGTCCTCGAGCACAGGCTGACCTATCGAGAGCAGCGCCGTGGACCCATCGTGGCGCACGTAACCGTTCACCACGCGCATGTTGTCGTCACCCCCAGGCACGAAGTCCTGCACGACGAGCTTACCCGAGTAGCCAGAGTCAAAGACACGCCGCAGCGCCTCCTCGAGCATGGGCCTCCCGTCAAGGATGAATGCCTTCTTCTGGCCGTCGAAGGGGTGCTCACGAAAGTCGAGGGCATCGGTGGGCTTCAGGGCAACAGGATAGGGGAAGGGCAACTCTCTTACCTCGTCACCAGGACCAAGCGTGATAGCCTGCGGGTAGGGCACCTGTGCGCGCTCGCAGAGCCCGTAGAAGCGCGACTTGTCATTGAGCTGGACAAGAGTTCCCGGCCCAGAGCATATGGGCACGTAGCGACCATCAAGCTCATCCTTGTGCTCCGAGAGTAGGATGGAGTACTCATCACCGCAGGGTATCACGAGGCCCAGCGCACCATTCAGCTGTCCCGCATCAGCATTGAGCATACTCACGAGGACGGCTGGGTCCATGAGACGCTCGTCACAGCGCTGCTCTATGAACTTCGAGTGACGGGTCGGGGTGAGCGGGAAGGTACCGTAGGCAAGGCTCCTTACCCCGTACGCCTCCCAAAAGGCACGAGCCATGCCATAGGCACCGATCTCGGTACCCAAAAGAATCGGAACGAACTTCTTGGTCATCGACGTATCACCCATTCGGCCTCGCAGGTACACAAGCGCTTCCTGACGCATGCGGACCCTCGCTGGCGCACGCAGATCGCGCGCCTCATTGTAGCAGTACGGCCTCCTGGGTCTTATGTTGCACCAGAGTCACAGAACTATCGACCCACTTCCCTGTGCTTACCTTTCGCGGGCAGGCCAGTGACAACTTCTCAGGCTACTGATACGTCAGGTCCCATCCAGGCACGTGGGGCCGGCGGGAGAGCGCCGCAATGGTCGCATCGCGCATACGCACGAGAGACCGTGGCCGTCGTGGCTGGCTGGTAGGCAGGCGTCCCGCACGCCCCCTCCCGCCAGCCCAGGCGTCTTGTCGTGGCGTCGCCCGGGCGCCGGCCTGGCGAGGCTCGGCTGTGCCACTCGGTGACGTCGGGTGCACGATGGACGTGCCACTCGCTGGCGTCGAGTGGCACGATATTTCCTGACAACTGCGCTTATGCCGATTTTCGTGCCACGCGGTGGCGTCGAGTGCACGATCTGCGTGCCACTCGGCGGCAGCGAGTGGCACGCGCATGAGACGGCACAGCTCAGGGGTCATCGGAGAAGGAAGTGGCGTCGGGCGGTGGCACGAACGCCATGGGCCTTCCACGCACCACGGTTCTCGATGTGATCTCCGTCCATGCGCGTTACCAGCTCATCCGTAAGAAGTCCGACAGCAGATGACGAATGCGATAGATGACTACCTGCCTGTCATCGACGTGGTAAAAGACCTTGTAGTTATAGACATTGATGCTCCTGTAGGTGTGAAGCGTTGGCATAGGTGGCTCAAACTGATAGACGGAATGGTGGTCTACCTGAGCTAAGAGACCATGGAAGGCTTCGAGGAAACAGTCTTCCAAGACCTCAACAAAGCTTATGTCCTGATAGGTGAGCACATATGCCTCAAGTTCCACAAGGTCGTCTACGGCATCCTCGGTCAGAAAGAACCCTTGGCACCTCATGCTTGGCGTCGAGCATGCAGCGCAGCGCGGGCTTCGTCAGAGCTCAGCAGTTTGAGGGTACTGGCTCTCTCTTTGTTCAGTCTCAAGGACCGCCTTCGAAAAGGAGCGCTCCTGTACCCTTGCCGTGGCGTTCCATGTGTCATAGTCGACCATCGCCCACCTTGGGCGCCCATTCTGGGTAAGTATGACCACCTCACCAGCATCCGTAAACCGAGAGACAGATTTGATGTTTGCGCGAAAATCACTTACGGGGACGATTTGCGGCATGGCTCCTCCTTGCGATAGAAGAAATCCCTTCTATTTTAGGGCTCTTCGGGGGTTCGTGTGGGATGACGCCTCGGCGAAGATGCCAACCTGGCAGCGGCGCCACTCGCTCAGAGTCTGTCTTCCCGACCAAGCGAGGGAGGCCAGCGAGGGGGAGGCGCCGACACGCCGTGGCGGTTGAGGCGCTCGTGCCACCTGGCGCAGCTCGCGTCGCAATTCGTATCGCGACTCGCGTCGCAACAGTGTACACAAATGCCCCAAAACGGCCCCGAGGGGCCATTTCCACCGATTTGTGTACACTCCTGCGTCCCCACGGCTGCTCGCAACAGCGCAACAGCCCAACAGTGTACACAAACGCCCCAATCCGGCGCGGAGAGGCCCGATCCTCCCATTTGTGTACACTATTGCGATCCCAAGGCCACCCACAACCCAAGCCCACGGCCCAACTGTGTACACAAATGCCCCGAAACGGCGCTGAGAGGCCATTTCCACCGATTTGTGTACACTCCTGCGTCGTCGCCCTGGCGGTGAGGCTCACATCGCCGGGGTGGTGACGCAACCACCTACCCACACGAGCTCACGAAGCCGCTATTCTAGCGGTTCGGCTTCGGTTTTGCCTAAAGTCGTCTCGTTTTCGCCGTCCAACCTTCCCAAAACAAAATCGCGACCTTGACCACGACTCGTCGTTTGCGGATTTCTCGCCGCTTAGCTTACGAGGAGAGGTCTCAGTATGTCCTTCCGCATATCGTCTAGAATGCTCTTCGTACGCACAGCGCGCATGACGAGCATCGAGGGGGCAAGCACATGAACAGACCAATCCTCGGCATCATCGGTGGGGTGGGGCCACTGGCGACCGCATACTTCATGGAAGCGATCATCAAGAAGACCCCCGCAACCACCGATCAAGACCACATCCCGATGATCGTGTTCAACGACCCACAGATCCCTGATCGCACCGCCTACATCCTCGACCACACAAAACCCGACCCACAGCCCGAGATGGTCAAGGTTGCCCAATGGCTCGAGGAGGCCGGTGCCGACTACATTGCCATCGCCTGCAACACCGCGCACTACTTCTATGACGCCATCTGTAAGGCCGTGAGCATCCCCGTGCTCAACATCATGAAGGAGACGGCGCGAAGGATAGCCCACGAGATTGGCGCCACGGGCGCAGTGGGGCTTCTCGCCACGGACGGCACCATAGAGTCGGGCGTCTTCCAGGGCTACTTCGAGACCGAGGGGCTGAGGACAATAGAGCCCGACGACGCCGACCAGAGGCGCGTCATGTCCCTCATCTACCAGGGGATCAAAGCAAACGGGACCTACGATCCCAGGGATCTCGTCCGGCTCGCCGAGCGCCTCCATGAGCGGGGCGGCGATGCCGTGGTGGTAGGATGTACGGAGCTCTCGGTCATCTACCAAGACCTCACCCAAAGGCCACCGTTTCTATTCGACTCCCTTGACATCCTCGCCGAGCGCTGCGTAGAGACCTACGAGTCGGAACGCAAGGATAAGGGGAGCGTATGGGTGCAGACAAAGGCGATGCCTGCCCGGCCGCAAGGGCCGGACTCCGCCTCTTCGTAACGCCTGTGGTGAACTGAGCGCTCTTGCGCGTATCAACATGACACGAGACCAACAGGCGCTCGGCCAACGGGAAGACGTACGTTACGCCAGGAGACGAATCCTGCTCATGTAACAAGCGAACCAAAAAAGGGGCTCTTCGGGGGTTAGTGTGGGTTGACGCCTCGGCGAATCGCGTCGCAACAACGTGCACAAGTGCCCCACTCTGCAACCGGCGACTCACGGAAAGACGCACTCTGGAGGTGTCACTCTCACGGAAAAGCGCACTTTGCGTGTGGGCCTCACCAAAGGGCGCACTCTGCATGCGGGCGGTCGCGCAGAGTGCGCCTTTCCGTGAGGGTTCGATCGCAGAGTGCGCCTTTCCGTGACGTCGCCCGTCCAAAATGCGCTTTTCCGTAGAGTGCGCTTTTCCTCACCTGCGCAAACGTGGAGCCACCTCACGCAAAGGCGCATTCTGCGCAGACGGTCTCACGTAAAAGCGCAGTCTGCACCCGCCACCTCACGGAAAGGCGCACTTTGCGTGTGAGCCGACCAAAGGGCGCGTTCTGCATGCGAGCGGTGGTTGCGTCGAGAGGCCGTTTTCGCCGATCTGCGTACACCCCTGCATACCCACGTCTGCCCGCCCGCGCGACCGGACGGGGCCACGGGTCCCACGACGTCGACGGCCCCATGGCCCCCGTGATGCTCAGGTGCCCGGGCCTGAGGCCCATGCCACCGGGGCGGTGACGCAACCATCCACCCACACGAGCTCACGAAGCCTCAAAAAAGGGGTCGGATTTACCCGACCCCGTCTTGAATGCCTTGTCCTGTAGTGCCTAGATGACCGAACCGCCGCCCACGAAGTGACCGGAGGAGTAACTTGCGCTCCTGATCTCGACACCACCGTAGTTAGAGTGGATCATCTGACCGTTACCAATATAGAGGGCGACATGGGTAGTCGATCCGGTTCCCGAACCCCAGAACATGAGATCGCCTGGCTCAAGCTGAGAAATACTCGTCTTCAAGCCGTGCTGCATGACCCATCCGATCATGGAGTTGTTGTAGCCATTGGCCATACGCTGGCCACGAGGGATCGAGTACCCCGCCTGTCGGAACGCCCACCAGACTAGTCCGGAGCAGTCAAACTCCTGCCCGGCGATCGCGTTGCCCGCATAGGAGTAGGAGACGCCCAGCTGGGACTTCGCTGCGGCTATAACCGCCGAAATACCTGAGCCATAGCTTTTTCTCGAGCTAGAACCAGAGGAACCGGAGCTGCTGTTTGACTTCGACTTACCTGAGTTAGAGCTACGCTTAGACTCTGAGCGCTTGTTCGAGCTAGAGCCACCGTCCGAGTTAGAGTTGCTGTTGGAACCGGTGTTCCTGTTCGACCCAGAGTCCCTCTTCGACCCAGAGTCCTGCCTTTCGTCCGAATTACCGCCCGAGTTAGAATTCGAGCGCTCATTCGAACTTGAGTCATCATCTCTCTGGGAACTACCGTTGTCAGCGGCCGCATCCGAGTTCGACTCATCACCTGTGTTGTCGTGAGACGCCGCAGCTGCAGCCTCAGCCTCGGCCTGCTTGCGCGCCGCCTCCGCTGCCTCAGCCTCGGCCTGGCGTTTAGCTTCCTCCTCAGCCTGCTTGCGCGCTGCCTCCTCGGCCTCTATCTGCTTGCGAACCTCCTCGGAGAGATTGTTGACGTAGCTGCGCTGATTGGAGATGACCGACTGGATCTGCTCGTAGCTCGCCTTACTCTGCTCTAGGAGGTTCTCCTCCTCCTTCTCCTCCTGCTCAAGCTTGGACTTCTGCTCTTGCAGCTCGGACTGAATCTTCACTACCTCAGCGATGGCGTTGGTCTCCTTCTCGGAGACCTTGTTCGCGTAGTATACGCGTGAGGCAAGGTCATCGAAGGAGGTAGATCTCAAGACATACCCAACGAAGTTGGTGTCATCCTTGTAGTTATCGGACATGATGCCCGAAAGCTCTGTCTGCGCATCCGTAAGCTCAGATTGTTTTGTCTCGATCTGCGACTGTGTGTCGCTTATCTGGGCACGCGTATCCTCCAAGTTCGCCTGAGCCTGCTCGAGCTCAGAGAATCTCTCGCTCGCCTGCTGTGAGTACTCTTGGAGCTTTGCTCGCGCTTGATCAAGCTCACTTTGCATCTCAGCAGAACTCGTCGCACCAAAGGCATAGGTCGGAACAGTCGAGAACGCAAGCGTGAGAGAGAGACCCATTGCGGCCCCTGCCCTCACCACAGCCCGTATCTTATCTGTCATAAGCTCCCTACCTCGCAAAAGTCATCTGCACTGTCACAGTTTCCACTCTTGCCCGCATAATCCTTTGTTACTTTACTCTTGGAACACACGCTGCCGCACGAGAAAGAGAATCAACATATGCCTTGACACACGACCTCACCGCACACCCCTGCGCAGGACCCTACCCAAGAGACGGGACACCATGCCGGCCTCGGGGGCCTTGGTCGCCAAGGCAATGCCATAGGTCACCACAAGCGCCGGAATGCCCGCAAGCATAAGGCACGCGATGGAACCGAACGTTCCTGCCGCCACCAGGGCGGTGCGCGCCAAGAGGGAAAGGGTAGCGAAGCCGACCGCCGCGCCGGTCACACCAAACACCGATGCCCTCACGGCACAGCCTACCACGTTCCAAAGGCCCATCGGCCCCAGCTGCCGCCGGAGGCCCACAAACGAGACCATATCGACCAACAGCATGTACGCGGCTGAGCTGAGCGCCACGAAGTTGAGCCCGAGGATAGGAGTGAGCAGTAGGCAGAGTGCCGTTTGGATAAGGGCGGCAATCACGTGGGCACGCGCGTAGAGGCTCATGCGTCGCATGGACGAGCACACCTTCTGCAGGTAGGTGTTCACCCCATAGAGCGGCAGCGACACCGAGAGCGCCTGAAGGTACTGCGTCGTGGTCCCGATCTCATCCGGGCTGAACCTGCCTGCTGATATGAACCCGACGAGAGGCCGCGCGAAGACGATCAGGTAGAGCATGAACGGAATCATGTGGAAGAGAATCTGGCTCGTGCCGTCGGCCACGCCCCTCTTGTACGAGTCAAGGTCGCTCTCCGCGACATAGACCGACAGTTCGGTGAACATGGCAGTGGTTATGGGCACGGCGAGGATGGCGTAGGGAAGCGTGAACCACAGGCGTGCGTAGTAGGAGATCGAGGCGCCCGCCCCCGTCACCGAGAGTGCCGAGCTGTTCATTACAGAGGTGGTCTCAAAGGAGCAGAGCATGACAACGATGGTGGGAACACCAATGGTGAGGGTCTCTTTGATGGCCGGGTCACGCAGGTCGATACGCCACCTGAGGCGAATGCCATGTCGTTTCAGCGCGGGCAGCTGGACGAGCACCTGCACGGCGACGCCAAGCGGGTTGCCAAGGGCGAGGACGATGAGGGCGAGCGAGGGATCTGAGTCTACGAGCCAGGCGTACGCGAGAAACGAGGCGGTCGTCACGAAGTTGTTGATGATGGGCGCCGCGCTCGACCAGAGATAGTCCCTCTCGGCGTTAAGAACGCCCGAGAAAATCGATGATAGCGAGTAGAGCACGACCTCTATCACGAAGAAACGAAAGAAGTAGGCGGCAAGCTCGGAGTCGAACTCACTCGTCGCGCCGAACGACTGCGTCCACACCACCTGGGCGGCGAACACGAAGCCCAGGGCGGCGACGGCGCCCATGAGCAGGAGCACGATAGAGACGAGGTTCGAGGTGTAGGCACTCGCCCCCTCTGTGCCGAGACGTCTCTTGATAGAGAGGTACACGGGCAGGAAGGCCGTGACGAGCATGCCACCCACGACGATCTCGTAAAGTTGGTTGGGAAGGTTGTTGGCAACCGAGTAGCAGCTCGCCATCACGGTGACGCCAAGGGCGTACGCCTGCCCCCAGGTGCGAAAGAAACCCGTGATGCGGCTCACGATGACCAAGGCGCTCATGAGGGCGGTGTTGCGACCGATGGCAACCGCAGCCTCTTGGCCAGCCTCCTGGACGGCCTCCATCGGAACCGTGTCGGAACCGACGACGCCCCCAAGTCCGGACGAGGGCCCCTCAGAGGGCGCGAGGTGCCTCGGCCTCCCCTGGGACGAGGACGAACTGGCCTTAGACATTTTGGCCCTCGCTGCCGTCACCTCAGGCGAGGCCATGTGCTTGGGCCCACGCGTCATCGGTGGCTCTCCTGGAGCCACATCGCCCTGCGGCACTGCGCTACCTCATCCTCGCGTCGAGCTCGCCTGCGAGCTCGCCGAGCGTCACCTCGTAGCGCTCAGCCGTGACGAGCAGGTGGTAGATGAGATCACCCATCTCGTAGCGGATGTGATCGTGATCATCGTCCTTGCAGGCCATGATGACCTCGCTTGCCTCCTCGGCGAGCTTCTTCAAGAGCTCGTCCTCCTCACCGGTGAGGAGCCTGGCGGTATAGGAGCGAGCCGGGTCATGCTCCCAGCGCCCGTGAATGGTAGTCGCGAGAGAGTCGAGCGTCTCTGCCATATCGCCATCCTGCACGTCTGCGGTGCGCACGCCCATCCTAGTCCCCCTTCGCCCGCCCCGCACACAAGGCGGGCGCGTCTTCTGATGCCATCGTTTCGACAAGCTCGCGAAAGAAGCAGCTTCGGCTTCCCGTGTGGCAGGCGGGGCCAGGGGAATCTACCTCATAGATGAGGGTATCCGCGTCACAGTCCACGAGCACACGCCTGACACTCTGCACGTTTCCGCTCGTCGCTCCCTTATTCCAGAGCTCGTGGCGAGAGCGGCTCCAGAACCAGCTCGTGTCCGTAGCGAGGGTGAGCCGAAGAGCCTCCTCGTTCGCCCAAGCAACCATCAGGACCTCGCCCGTGCCCACCTGCTGCACGATCACAGGAATGAGACCCCGCCCATCATATCTCAGCCGAACCTCCCCAAGTGCGACCTGCTCCATGCATCCTCCTGGTTTGCCTGACCGAACAACCCTGCGTACCCGACAGATTCTAGCGTTATGCGACCCCTCGGGGCAACCAGGCACAAGGCCCATGGGTCAGAAGTCCAGCCTCACGGCAATGCCCTGGCTCGCCATGTACTCCTTCACCTCGCGGATCGAGAAGGTCCCGAAGTGAAAGACACTTGCGGCAAGAACCGCGTCTGCCTCGCCCTCGAGGATACCCTCGGCAAAGTGCTCGAGCGTCCCCACGCCGCCCGAGGCGATGACGGGGATGGACACTGCACGGGCGACCGCACGGGTGAGCGCAAGGTCGAAGCCGTCCTTGGTGCCGTCGCGATCCATGCTGGTGAGCAGAATCTCACCGGCACCGCGTCGTGCGACCTCCTCTGCCCACGCGACCGCGTTGATGCCCGTGGCCTTGCGGCCCCCAGCGACATAGACCTCCCAGCCGTCCCTTGCGCCTCCCGTATGGCGGGCGTCTATGGCACAGATGACGGCCTGGCTGCCGAAGGCAGACGCCGCAGCCGAGATGAGTGTGGGATCCTTGACTGCGGCGGAGTTGATGGAGACTTTGTCCGCACCCGCCGAGATCATCTTGGTCATGCCGTCCACGTCACGAAAGCCTCCCCCGACGGTATAGGGAACATGCAGCTCCTTGGCAGCACGGCTCGCAAGGTCAACGGTCGTGGAGCGGTCGTCAGAGGTCGCAGTGATATCGAGGAAGACGACCTCATCGGCCCCGGCCCGGTCATAGGAACTCGCAAGCTCCACGGGATCTCCCGCATCGCGCAGCCCAACGAAGTTCACGCCCTTGACGACACGTCCGTCTCGTACGTCCAGACACGGTATGACTCGCTTAGTCAGCATGTGACTCTCCTTCCCGTTGCCCTCTCTTCTGCCCGCTCGCACACCCCTCACCTGCCGCAGCCAGCGCTTCCTCGAGGGTGAAGTTTCCCTCAAAGAGGGCACGGCCGCAGATGGCACCCTCTACAAGCCGGGGACCGAGCTCAGCAAGGGTACGAATGTCCTCCAACCCCGCGATGCCGCCGGAGGCGATGATGGGAAAGCCGGCCAGTCTTGCCATGCGCACATAGGCATCCGCATCGATACCCGTCTGCATGCCGTCACGAGCGATATCGGTAAAGACCAGATGTCTGAACCCCATTATGGCAAGATCTTCCACGAGCCTCTCCGCCAGGACGTCTGCGCCCTCACGCCAGCCGTTGACCTTCACCCGACCGTCCCTGGCGGCGACGTCGGCAACGAGTAGCTCACCAAAGCGTGCAACAGCCCTACGCGCCAGCTCGGGATCACGTACGAGGACTGTCCCCAAGGCGATGCGCCCGACGCCCACCTCAACAAGACGCTCTATGGACTCGATGCTACGTACGCCGCCGCCGACATCAACCGAAACGCCCTCCAGCCGGCAGATGCCCTCGATGGCACGGTGGTTGGCACAGAGCGCCTCCTCACCCTCCCCAAAGGTCGCCGAGAGGTCCACCACATGAATCCAACGGGCACCCCGTGCTGCGAAGTCACGCGCCACAGCCACCGGATCGTCCGCGTAGACGTCCATTTTCGACCGGTCACCGCGCGAGAGGCGTACCACTTTGCCAGCGACGAGATCGATGGCGGGAAACAGGATCACGGTCCCTCCTATCCGTACACGATACGCACGAAGTTCGAGAGCATCCTCAGACCTGCGGTGGAGGACTTCTCGGGATGGAACTGGACGGCAAAAACGTTGTCTCTCCAGACTGTTGAAGGAAAGCTGCGCGCATAATGGGTCTTCGCACAGACGACGTCCCCATCATGACCGTCAGCAAGGGCGTATGAGTGCGTGAAGTAGGCATTCGTACCCTCTGCAACATCTACAAGAAGGGGACACTGCTCTCCTTGCTTGGTAAGATGCAGCTGGTTCCAACCTACATGGGGCACCTTGAGGCGCTGCGAGTCGAGTCGCGTGACTGAACCGGCAAGAACACCAAGGCCAGGCACCCAATTGCCACCCCATGAGCTTCGCCCAAGAGACCGCGAACGCTCGGTACTCCGCTCGAAAAGGAGGTGAAGGCCAAGACAGATACCTAAAAACGGCGTGTCCTCGCCTATGGATGAAAGGATGGCGTCCGCCTCACCGCTCTGCCTCAGAAAGCCCATCGCATCCTCGAAGGCGCCGACGCCTGGAAGAACGAGTCCTGCGGCAGAGGCAATTCTCTTAGGGTCGTCGGACGCGACGGCAAACCCCCCCACTGCGGAAAGGCCCCTCACTACGCTCTGCAGGTTGCCGCGGTGGTAGTCCACGACCACGATCTCCTTGGACAGCATCAAAGGCTTCCCTTCGTCGAGGGTACGCCGCTCACACGCGGGTCAGGTTCGACCGCGATGCGCAGGGCCCTGGCTACCGCCTTGAACGCACACTCGATGACGTGGTGGGCATTCTCACCCGCAAGTTTGCGAACGTGCAGGGTGATGCCAGCGTCGCGGGCAAGACCTACAAAGAATTCGTGGGCAAGCTCGGTGTCAAAGCTCCCCACCTTCTGGACCTTGATGGGCAGGTCCCAGAAGAGCTCACCTCGGCCCGAGACATCGATGGCAGCGAGCACGAGCGCCTCGTCCATGGGGACGCAGGCATCCGAGAAGCGCCTGATACCCCTCTTGTCGCCTAGGGCCTCACGCAGGGCCTGCCCCATGACGATGCCAACATCCTCGACCGTGTGGTGGTCATCCACCCAGGTATCGCCCCTAGCCTCGACCGTGAGGTCGAGCAGGGCGTGGCGACCGAGGGCGTTCAGCATGTGGTCGAAGAAGCCGACCCCCGTAGCCAAGGAACAGTCTCCCTGACCGTCGAGGTCGAGCGTAACCGTCACATCAGTCTCCCCAGTCGTGCGGCTGACGCTGGCACGCCTGTGCGCTGTGCTTGTCGCATCCTTTGTCGGACCGCTCACGAGGTCCTCCTTCGATAGGCTCATTGCGACTCTCCTCTCAGGATTGTGGTGATGGCGCCGATAACGGCGTCGTTCTCGTCTGGCCTGCCGACGGTGATACGCAGGCAGTCCGTGAGGCCCGGCGTATCCGAGAGGTCGCGCACGAGTATCGAGAACTCGTCACGCAGGCGCACACGGGCCTCGGCAGCATGGGGCAGACGCACAAGCAGGAAGTTCGCCGAGCTCGGCCACACACGAAGGCCCATGTCCGACAAGGAGGCCAAGGCCAAGAGCGTCCGTTGTCGCTCCTGCCTGATCCTATCGATACTGTGTTGGAACTCAAAGCGGCGCTCGATGACGGCAAGCGCCGCTACCTGCGCAAGAACACTCACCGAGTAGGGCTGACGCACAGCCGCGAGCGCCGCGATGACGTCAGCAGACGCCAAGGCGTAACCGAGCCTACCGCCCGCGAACTGGTAGGCCTTCGAGAGCGTGCGCAGCACGGACAGGTTGTCATGGGCAACGAGCAGCCCCTCTGAGCTTGACCCCTTCTCAGCGAACTCGATGTAGGCCTCGTCGGCAAGAACGATGCCGGGGCAAGCGTCACAGAGACGGGCCACGAACTCTGGAGATGAGAGGTTGCCCGTCGGATTGTTGGGCGTCGTCACGATGATGAGGTTGGCTCTCCCTGCTGCCTCGACGGCCCTGTCCTCGTCGACCCCGAAAGTATCCGGATCACGCCACAGCCTGATGACGGGTGTCTCGAGGAGCTTGGCGTAGAGCTCGTAGACCGAGAAGGTCGGCGCAAGGACGAGCAGGGGCCTATCGGTTCCCCCAAAGGCGAGGATGAGGTTGAAAAGGAGCTCATCGCCACCGTTTCCGACGATGACCTGGTCCTTTTCGACGCCATGCCACGCCGCGATGGCCTCGCGCAGCTCGTCCGCCATCGCGATGGGGTAACGATTGGTGGGCGTCCGCGCGATGGCCGCGTCGATCGCCTCGCGTGCGGCAGCTGGCATAGGATAGTCGTTCTCGTTGGCGGAGAGGTTGATGTGTGCCTGAGAGAAAGCCGCGTCGTAAGGCTCGAGCGCCGCCGCCGCAGGCCGCATGAGGCAACGGACCCTTTTGGAGATGGAAAGCGTCACGGATTCCCCCAAGCTAGTCGCCGGCCTGATCGCCAGGATCCGAAAGCCTCGCTGTACCCGGCGCCCTGAGTGCTCGCGGCCAGGCGGTGAATCCTGCGTCCTCGCATGCCGAGGCGACATCGGAAAAGCCCGTGCTCGCCCTGCCTTCTGCGAGGAGTCTCCTTCGAAGGCCTATAGAGAGTGCGTGCGCCCAGAGTCCCTCGGCCTGGGCCAACGCCTGGACGGCAGGACCATCGGCGAGCAGCCCCTCTGGCGAGTATGAGATCACGCTCGAACGCTTAGTGAAGTCATAGACGCCAAGCGGACTCGAGAAGCGAGCGGTACCGCCCGTTGGCAGGGTGTGGTTGGGACCGGCGACGTAATCGCCCAGAGGTTCGGAGCTCCAGGCGCCCACAAAGATGGCGCCCGCATTCCTCACCTTGCCCAGAAGCGAGAGGGCGTCCGCACAGTGAAGCTCAAGGTGCTCCGGCGCGATCACGTTCACGGCATCCACGGCATCTGCAAGCGAGCTGGTGATAACGATGACACCGTGGACGTCCAACGATGCCCTCGTGATGTCCTTGCGCGGACTCTGCGGGACCAGAAGCTCGATGGCATCCTCCACCTTCTGGGGAAGTCTCGCATCAGGGGTCACGAGGTAGCAGGCTGCCATGGGATCGTGCTCCGCCTGTGCCATGAGGTCGGCAGCGACCACGACGGGGTCGGCCGTAGCGTCTGCGAGCACGCACACCTCGGAGGGGCCTGCGACCATGTCGATGCCCACGTCGCCCGAGACACAGCGCTTGGCGGCGGCAACGAAGGCGTTACCGGGACCCACGATCTTCTCGACGGGAGGGATGGACTCAGTACCATAGGCTGCGGCAGCGATGGCCTGGGCACCTCCCACGGCATACAGCTCGTCCACACCCGCGACTGCCGCTGCTGCCAGCGTGTAGGCCGAGAGTGATCCGTCCCTCTGCGGGGGAGTCATCATGATGACGCGTTGCACGCCGGCGACCTTCGCGGGGATCGAGTCCATGAGCACAGTCGATGGATACTGGGCGCGACCACCTGGCACGTAGAGCGCGGCGGCGGCCACCGGCGTCACCTGCACGCCGAGCACAGTGCCGTCGGCACGCGTGGTAAACCAGGAGCGCTCGCGCTCCCTCTCGTGAAAGTCGCGAATCTGCCTGGCTGCGAGCCTCAGGGCGGAGAGGAACTCCTCGTCCACCAGGTCGAGCGCGCCCTCGATGACCTCCCCAGGAACGCGAAACTCCTCAGGGCAGCTCCCATCGAGGCGCAGGGAGTGCTCGCGGACGGCAACGTCACCACGCTCGCGCACATCGTCCACTATCCGCTCGGCAGCCTCCATGGCCTCCCGCGGAAGTGCGCCTAGAGGTCTGAGCGCCGCCCTGTCAAGGCGCCCGCCGACACCAAGGCTTAGAATTCTCATGCTTCTCTTCCCTCCTGTGAGAGCTTGCCCAAGTTCGCTGCGAGCCTGCGCACGCGTCCATCGGAGCGATAGGCGGCGGGCCCTGCGAAGAAGCGGGCAGTGCAGCTCATGACGTCATCGACGATGACGAGGTCGTTCTCCCTGAGCGTGGCCCCTGTCGCGGTGATGTCCACGATACGATCGGTCATACCCACGATGGGTCCAAGCTCGATGTTGCCGTGCAAAGTGACGATGTCAACCTTCTGGCCGATGGAGTCGTAGTAATCCTGCGTGATGCGTGGATATTTGGTCGCAACACGCACGGTCCCGCGCCATGAGTAGGCACCCTCGGCGACGCCCTGTTTGGCGCGAGGCTCGGCCACCACAAAACGACAGGCACCGAAGCCGAGGTCAACGAGCTGGACGAGCTCGATGTCCGCCTCGATGATCGAGTCATTTCCACAGATGCCGCAATCGGCACCGCCGTGGCCCACGAAGGCGGGAGCGTCCTGGGCACGCACGATCACGTACTCAACGTCGCCCGCCGAAACGATGAGCCTGCGCCCGAGGTTGCGCAGGCCCTCCACGGGAAGACCCGCACGACCGAGTACGTCCACGGCACCTCTAAAGAGCCCGCCCTTGGGAACCGCGATCCTGAGCGGGCGTGTCGAGCGCCCGCGTGCGGTAGACACGACACCCGACTCCCCCTGCTCGCCGAGCACCTCCTGCAGACGCTCCAACGAGAGCGCAAAGCCGCAGGCAGACATCTCGGAACGACCGAAGCTCTCGGGTACCGCATCATAGCGCCCCCCCGAGGCGATCGCCCCGCTCGAGGCGTCAGAGTAGGCCTTGAAGACGATACCCGTATAGTAGTCGAAGGAGTTGACGATCGAGAAGTCAAAACCGATGTCCGCATCCTCGGTAAGGCTCGAGAGCTGCCTCGCGAAGTCACGCAGCTCACACGTCCCACGCCTCTTAATGGGGATGCCCACCTCGGCGAGAAGGCCGTCGGCCTCATCGATGGTGGAGGCGTCGCCGGCAAGGCGGCAAAGAGAGCTCAGCGCATGGGCCGCACGACGATCGAGCATGGCGCCCCTGACTAGTTCGTCGAGCCCCGGCAGGTCAGAGTCATGAACCAGCGACAGGACCTGTGCGTGAAAGGCGGCACTTGGTGCGCAGGCGTCAAGCAGCGAGAGGAGCGGGGTCACAGAACCGCAGACGATGCGCCAGGATGGCACGCCTAGCGTCTTGAGCGTCTCGGCAAGGACCGAGACTATCTCGATCTCGGGCAGGCTGCCCCGCACGTCGAAGAGCTCGGCCCCGAGCTGGGTGAACTGCCTCGGCTGCCCCGCAAGGGCCGAGCTCTCGCGGACCACAGGCTCCAGATAGCGCAGACGAAGGGGCAGGCTGCTCTCGTCGGTTCGCTCGGACACCATGCGCGCAATGGGCATCGTAAGGTCGGACCGGAGCACGAGCGGTCCGCTCTCTGAGTCGAAGAGCTGAAATGATGGAATTCTCGGCTTACCGACACGCTCGAAGGTCTCGTGCAGCTCGAGGAGAGGCGTCTCGACAGGAACGTAGCCGTGCCCTGTGAGACATGCCTGCACCATGCCGACGATGCGCTCGCGGGCGAGCGCCTCGCTCGGAAGGATGTCCCGAAACCCCCGCGCTGTTCCAGCCCGCACCGCATTCCTCCTGTCCTACGCCTTCACCAGTACCGTACCCCACGACTTTAAACGGGAAGTGCCCCACACCAAGAAGAAAGGTGCAGGGGGAAACGCACTTTTTACTACCTTGAGTGGTTCAAGTGGCTCGGAAGCATCGAACCCCCTCACGTACGTGACATACGCAGGTTGTATGAGACCTATGTGAAGCTTTCGCAAAGATAGCGGGATCGCAATGAGATGTCGCAGGACCGCAGCGACGCCCGTAGCGCGGCGCATAAGACCTACGCGAGCGGAAAACCTAGCGCATAGATACCACCCCAACGGCTCAGTGGGGAGACCATGCAGACCCCACCCGGGCTCGGCTCATGGACACACCTGCTGTTACCAAGATACATGGCAACGTGGTGGCCCCCATTCACGAACACGAGGTCGCCAGGCTGGAGTTGCGAGGTGTCAAAGAACACGTGGCCGGCAGCCCTACAGGCGGCAAGCTGAGTCGTGGTCGTGCGCGGAATGGAGTAGCCGCACTGGGCAAAGGCCCACTGCATGAGGCCAGAGCAGTCCGTCCCCCCTGACTGCGGATAGGTCCCACCCCACACATAGGGGACACCAAGGAGCGACAGCGCGGCATTGCAGAGTCGCTCGCGAAGCCCCGAACCGGTAATGGCAGGTGTGCCCGCACCGTAGTTTGCCATTGCGGCAGCCTCTGCGGCCCTACGCTGTTCCTCCTCGCGCGCAGCCTGGGTCTCGGCGTCGCGCCTAGCTATGAGGTCCTTTACCTCCTGGTCGAGTCCGTCGACCACCGACTGGGCCTCCCGCTGCTTGGCCTGCGTGTCTGCCGCCTGCTGGTCCAGCTGCCTCTTGAGCTCCTCGAGCCGGGCCTTCTGCTCCTCGAGCTGGGCCTTCTGCCTCTCGAGCCGGGCCTTCTCCTCTTCGAGCTGGGCCTTCTGCTCCTCAAGCTGGGACTTCAGACTCTTTATGTGAGCAATCTTGTCCCGCTCGCTCTGGGCGATCTTGTCAGAGTAGTAGATGCTGTTGGCGAGTTCGTCGAGGGAGCCTGAGTTGACGACGATGTCGACGATGGAAATCCCGCCCGTCTTATAGTTAGCGGCGACGCTCCTGCCCAGCTCGTCCTGTGCGGACTGGATCTCCCTCTGCTTTTGGTCGATCTCCTCCTGCTTGCTCCGGATTCTTTGCCTCGAGTCCTCTATCTTTGACTGAGTTTCGTCGATCCTGGACTGAGTGTCATCGACCTGCTGCTGTGTCTGCTCTTGCTGGGCGCCCAGCTCCTCGAGTTGGCTGCCGATTTCCTCGAGCTTTGCCTCGGCGTCGTCGTAGCGCGCCTTCGCGTCGGAAAGCGCGTCCAAGGTCTCTTGCGATGCCTCGGGATCTGCGTAAGCCAGCGTCGCGCCGAGCCCCGACATGACCGCCCCCAGCGCCATACCACCCGCCAGAGCAAGCAATTTCCTTCTCGAAACAACCAGCTTGCCCATAGGTAGACCCCTCTCGAAACACGTCCCGTGACGTTTGCCAGATTTTAGGTTCAGATTGTCATCGAAAAATGTGTAAAGGCCAGTATAGTCCAGTTTAGTGCGAACTGTCACTACCTTGCACGATATCGGCAAATGTCGCTTTGACAAACCCTGCGAGGTCACCGGGGTCGAGCTCGAGGCTCAGGCCACGTCGGCCTCCAGATATGCCTACCGTGCCGAAGAGCTGGGCCGTCTCGTCGATAAGGGTGGGAAACTGTCGTCTCATACCCACGGGCGTGCAGCCCCCACGCACATACCCCGTCACGGACTCAAGGTCTTTGACAGGTAGAAGCTCAAGAGACTTCTCGCCCGCTGCCGCTGCGGCTTTCTTGAGGTCGAGTTCGTCTGCAACGGGGATGCAGCAGACCATGTGGCCGCCCGAGGGCGCCACGCAGACGAGGGTCTTGAACTGGCTCTGGGGATCCTCTCCCGCCTCCCGCGCCATTCGCAGACCGAGTCCACGCGAGATATCCTTCTCCTCGCCAAGCTCGCGGGCCACGTAGGTGATGTGACCGCGCTCCAACTCACGCATGGCGTTGGTCTTTGCGACCCTCTCCCTCTCTCGTCTACTCATGGTTGACCAACTCCCAGCGTCGTGCCGCTCGCAACCCCTATCAAGACCACCGACACCCTCATCTCCTTTGCCTTATCCAGACATTTTGGAAGACCACTGCGCACTTGTTGCTGCATACTCTGTATACCCTCTGGCATGGCCGATGAGCCACGACGAGCACTCGGACCGGATTGCGGACAGTAGCGTCTCGCGGTGCTGCCCCCATCGGATTGGCGGCGCCGTCATGGGATATCGCTTACGAGATGCGCATATAGTCGCCCTGAGTCTCCGCGCCACCTCAACTGTGACGCTTAGCTGCTAGACTGGCACACCCACCTGCCCTCCGAGCAGGGATAGGTCCGTAGGGTCTATGTCGAACCTCTCGCGGAGCGCGCCGACCTTCCGTCGCACCGCGCGGAGCGAGCCGACCTTCCTCCGCACCGGCACCGTCTGTCACCCATCTGGGTCCCGCAGTCCCTGACCTCGCACGGCACCCGCGCGCAACCCCCATGGCCGACGCCGCACGAGTGACTGACTTGTTTTGGTCCAAGATTTTCGCCGCAGTCCCGTTTGGCTGATCTCGGTCGCCGTTAACACTATGTGCCTTTGCGTGAGACGGCACCTCCAGAATGCGTCTTTTCGTGAGGCGGAAAACATAGAATGCGCTTTTCCATGAGACGGACCGACGTTTGCGCAGGTGAGGAAAACCGCATTCTACGGAAAAGCGCATTCTGGGCGGGCGACGTAACGGAAAAGCGCATTCTGCACGTTGGGCCTCACGGAAAAGCGCACTTTGCCTGTAACAAGCTCGGCCCTCGAGGCGGCGTCGGGATACACGCACCAGAAGTCGCGCGCTATCAGAAGGCGATGTCCTCCGGCCCAATCTTCGTGAGCCTCTCGTTCTCGAAGAGGAGGGCAAGGCCATGCTCCGGATCAAGACGGTAGTGACACATGAGCGCGACGGAGCGCTTTGAATCATCCCGAACGACGAAGAGGGAGTAGGGCTCCACCACGTCGAAGATGTCGTCGATGCGCGCAGTGCCGCACTCGGAGGTAAGCATGTTCCCATCGTTCTCGAGGCAGTAGGATTTCAGAGCGTCGAGCGCACCGTTCACCGCATCCCACAAGACGAATATCACGCCCAAGGCATACGCCTGTTTTGAGGTCACCCTCTCGTCGTCGAGGAGGTCGAACCTGACCTCAACGGTGATCTCCTTGCCCCACGTGCTCATGACAATGCCGCTCATAGCTGCTACCTCCCATGCCTCATAGCTGCTGCTCCCCGACTCCCATGCCCTCTAGCCTCTCTTTTGCTGCACACTCCGAGCGGCCACCGTAATGCTTATAGTATGAGTGAATGGTCTGCGGAACGAACTGACAGGTGTGCATGTCGCTGCACTCATGGAACGCGAGGTTGTTTTCCTTCTTCCATTCAGCGACGTCACGCGAGATCCAGTCGGTCTTG
The DNA here is from genome assembly GCF_001189515.2 of Olsenella sp. oral taxon 807. Lineage (NCBI taxonomy): Bacteria > Bacillati > Actinomycetota > Coriobacteriia > Coriobacteriales > Atopobiaceae > Olsenella > Olsenella sp. oral taxon 807. The sequence continues at coordinate 824,264 of NZ_CP012069.2, read as the reverse complement.
GGGTTTCCCTCCTTGTCGGGACGCCCCTCCGCGCACCACCTGTCAGCGAGGGCCTGGTAGGCCGATGTCCTATTGGTCTCGATATCAGGCGTCATGGTATCGATCGTGACGGTCTCCTTGGCGACGGGACCGAAATCGGGTACGCAGCCTTTATAGACGATTCCCTCGAGCCCGGCCCTAGCGAGCTCCTCCTTGACGGCTCTGCCCCCCTCGGTGGTCACGTCAGGCCTGCAGAGGGAATTGCCTGGACTCGAGACCCATTCGCCCCGTGTAGCCAGTGCCAGCCCTTTTCGATCATCAAGGGATGTGTAGTACCCGTCAGGACCCCGCAGGTCACCGGACGCATGCTCTGGGACCTGGACATTAGGCTCCCCCGAATCGGGAATTTCCGCCTCGGACGCCGCAGCATCCCCTGATGGTGTACTAATACGCGCATCGGGATTGAAATCAGAGAGGGCATCATCCGCCTTCCCAACGTCCCCACGCTCGACCCCGACGCCATCCGGGGCAGCTTTCCCAATCCTTGCGTCGGGGTCAAAACTGCCATGGACGCTACCGGAGAGCTCTGAGGGATCGGGTGGCCGTGCCACGTCCTGGTTCGAGCCCACGTCAGACATCCCCCTCATGCCAAACCCCCCTTGATGGACCACTCTCTTAGCGCGTTCTCGTCATGGAGCTCGTTGTAGAGGTAGTCGGTGACGATCGCCTGGATGATGTCTCTTCTGACTTGCTCGGCCAAGGTAGTCTGAGCCTCTTGTGCCAAACACTCAGATGCAGCCCTCGTCCATGCGGACATGTCGAAGGCGCTCTCGCGATGTGACGAGACGACCGCGCGACGCACGTCCGGGAAGAGGGCGCTCATCACGGGACCAAGCCTCGTCATGCGCGGCTCGGCTGGAGGCGCTTGCAAGAACCTCAGGATAAGGACTTGTACGAAGGCCTCTACGCCCAGGGCATCGAGCCTCTTTCGCAGGTCCTTAAACCGCTCTGGGCCAAAGAGCGTCCTGCCCCCGCTCAGCAGCTCGGCGATGAGAAGTGCGTCTTCTCTTTTGCCTGAGGGGTCGAGCACCTCCGGGCGCGCGTACGTATAAGTCCCAGACGGCGCCTCGAATCGCTCGACCTTGCAGAGGACGGGCTCGACCCACTCGTTCTGGTAGACCGCCGCCACGCCCTGCGGCAGCCTCGCGAGCTCCTTGACCTGACGATCGTTGAGGTTGGCGGACCTCCCGACGAGCTGGCGGTCGTCCTCGTCGGGCAGGCGCATGATGATCTTGGTGTTGGTGTTGCGTATCGCCGCCAGATCGAGCAGTCCGGGCGCCTGGTCGACGATGACGAAGCCCTCCCCGTAGGCCCTCATCTCGGCGATGGCGTTAGTAAGCATCTCCACGCTCTTGCCAAGCAGGTTTGCGCCCTCGGCCGACTGCTCGGTCGACACGCGCCTGAGGAGGTTGTGTGCCTCCTCAAGGACGGTCAGGTGCCTGAGGCCCTTGTTGGCCACGGGGAAGGAACTCATCAGGTACTCCCGCAGCTTGAGCACGAGGACGCCCATGAGGAGCGACTTCGTCTCGCTGGAGCCGACGCGGCTCAGGTCGACGATGACCCTGCCCTCGAAGAGCTCTGCGTCATCAAGTCCGACACTGGCAAAGACCATGCCGTTGATCCCATTGGTCAGGGACCTCAGGCGCGTGAGCAAGGCTCCCTTGTAGGCGCCCTTGTTCTCGGCATCATACTCGCTCGTGTCGAGGATCTCCCTCACGTTGCGCGCGACGTCCGAAAACGAGGGGTAGAGTCCCTCCCCGTAATCATTGGTGGACTCGGTCAGGTCCCACCCGCAATCCTCGTAGGAGCGCTCGACAGCCTCCTTGAGCACCGCAGGCATCGCGGCGTACATCGGCCAGCAGACGTTGAAGACCTCCACGAGCCTGTCCAGATGCTCGAGGACATGGACACCTGCGGGAAAGGCAAACGGATTGAGCCTCAGCAGCGGTGCGACCAGGGGGTTGGTCCCAAAGACCCTGACGTCGCCCCTCGTACCAAAGGCGTCCTTGTACTCGCCCTTCGCAGGCTCGACCACAAGGAAGCCCACGCCCGCCCTGTCTGCCTCAGAGAGGAGCTGGCAGACCGTGTTGGTCTTGCCAGATCCCGTACTACCAGTCACGAACACGTGGGAGCTGAGCGAGTCCGCAAAGAGCCTCACGGGCGTTCTCTCCTCATGCAGCATGTGAAACACCCTGCCGAGCGAGAACTCGCCCGCAGCGTCAGGGCGGACGGCAGAGTAGGTCGTGACGCTCCTGCCAAACTCCGCGCACTCTATCACCGGAAACCCCGCCAGGGACTTCCTCGGGAAGTTGAGGGACAGCGCCAGCTCCTTGCCGCTCAGAGGCGTCATCGCGCTCACGAGGGGCGGATAGACGCAGAAGTCGTCGTCTCGTGAGATGAGGTCGGGGCTGATGCCAAACAGTGGCTGACGCAGCTCCCGCAGGTAACTGTAGATCTCGTGCGCCGCCCCGCTGCCCTCGCCCATGTCCCCACGCCAGAGGTTGACGGCAGAACTTGACAGATAGGACAGCTCACCCTGCGTCAGGGCCAGGTACGTGTGGGCGACGTTGTTGGCGACGTTCAGGTCCTCGCTCAGGACGTACGCCGCGAAGTCCCACATCCCGAGCGCGGAGCTCGCCTCATAGCGCTTCATCTGCTCTTGGAGCAGCTCAAGCGCATGCTTGACAGAGAAGTTCGCGAACGACTGCGTGATGCCCTCGTTCTTGCCCACCGTCGCCGTGACGTTTGAGGTCCTGGCAAAGTTCATGCCGAAGTTCGCACCAAGGCTCTTTGCGGCCATGCTGCCGGCGGCCGTACCCACCGTCTTGGTCACCGCACGACCGAGGCCCCGTGACACTGCCTTGCCAACCGTGTTGGCGATGGACCTCGAACTCCCATCCGAGACCGAGGTACCCATTGCGTCTGAGGTGCTTGAGCTGTACTGTCGGCTCACGCTCGCCCCAACGCTTACGCTCTTCCCGACGCCCGCGCTCGCCCCACCAACACTTATGCCCGCTCGAGAACTCAGCGATGTGTTCACCTGCACAGAACCTGTTGTACTCTCGCCCGACGTATCCGCGTGCGTGCTGCTGCTCGACTCGCTGTGGGTCGTCCCGCTCGTCTCGCCCACTGAGGCGCTCTCTGACTCCGCGCTGCTCGTCGAGTCGCTCGTCGCGTCGGCGTCCGTCATCGACTGGTTGGTGCCCACCTGCATGCCGGCACTTGCTCCCACGTTCAGGCCCACGGTGGCGCCAGACATCTGGGAGTCGGACTCCGTGAAGGTGTAGTTGGTCTGCCACGAGGCATACGGGGCAAGGCCCGAGTAGATCTCACCAAGGCGAAGCTTTCGCTCCCCCACGTCCCGGATGGGCGACGCCAGCAAGATCAGCGTGTACTGCTGGGTCATGTTTGCGGGCACGATGCCGTCCAACAACTTGTCGACGGTTTGGCTCACAAAGCTCTCGGACTTCTCCGTTGGAATGTTCGACGCACATGCGACCGAGTACGGCCTGTCGTCGTCGATGCAGGGAGGGACGCCCGTGCACACCTCCCGTCCCCACTCAGAGCCCGGGAAGTTGCCCCTCAGGGCTCCCGTGACCCGGTCCATGTAGTTATCCACGTTGACGTTGTCATGATCATTGCGCACGTTGACCACGGCGAGGAACACCTGGGTGTCATGGGTGGTCCTGTGGAACACGAGCGCTATGTTGCACTCCTCGTCGGACAGCACGTCATAGACGTTCACGAGCTTCTCGAGGCTGTCTTCAGTGGCGTCCATGACCCACCTGGTGATGTTGATGTACCTCACGTTATGGGCCGGGTCAAATGCGCCTTCGTACTCCTCGTCGCGCGAGACGGGCACGTAGAGCTCCCGCAACTGCGGCAGGTAGGCATCATAGACCTCGACGGCGTTTGCGGCAAGGAGGGTCTGCGTCAGCTTCTTGGCCGCCGCATCAGTGGGATCCGCCATCCTGGAGAGATAGCTCTCTCGTCGCTCCTGGATCTCCTTGAGCTGGCCGGGACCAAGCACCGAGAGACTGGCAACCGCGTCTGCTGCCCTGCCGCCAATGCGCCTGGCAAGGCTCCTAATCCCCATACGCGAGCACCTCGTCCTTCCAGTCGAGCATGAGACTTATCTGACTCCTGCATCTCTTGAGCATGTCTATGCCCGACTCCAGCTCGGCGATCCTCCTCGTATCATCCTCTATGATCTGTGCCTGGCTTTTCAGCGAGGGATTGTAAGAAATGATGTTCTTGGAGCAGAGCGCCAGGAGCTCCTGGAGCCACAGCACGAAGCTCTGCCTGTGGCTCTCCTCTACCCTGGGAAAGATCTCATCGTGAACGACCTGCCGGACCGTGCGGCCATACACCTTGGAGACCTTGGGGATATTCAGCCTGTCAGAGCGTATCAGACGAAAGTTTCCGAGCCACAGACCGTGCATCCTCTCCTTGTCGAAGTACTCCACGGTCGGCTGACTCAGCTCGAGGGGTCTGTAGTCCGCGATGACATCCGCAAGCTCCTGCCTCACACCCTCGTCGATCTCCGTCGAGCCCGAGACCAGTTCGTACAGCGCTTGCCGACTGCTTTTGGAGGCATCCTCCCAGTACTCTCGCGAACGCAAGGTGATGGTCTCGTTCGCCTTTCTCAACCTAGACACGAGAAGTCCCTCAAGCTGTGCCAGCAGCTTGTCGGTGGCACCCCGCGTCGCACGGCTCAAAAGCTCCTGCCGCGACCTGCTCGCATTTCTGGCTTCCCTCACGTCACCCATCGTCCCTGTCTTCTCGACAGGCCCGTCCTCTTGGTCGGAAGACGTCCCGCCCTCGTCCTCCGCAAAGGCACGCGCACGGTTAGTAAGGTTACCAAACACTGCGCCATGGGCCTGGCGCACCCGTTCGGCTAGCTCGTCGTAGCCCAGGCGCTCTTTCTCCTTTGCGATGAGTGACTCCTCCTTCTTACTGAGGTCATCGGGACGCAGGGTTTTGCACACGTCGTCGGCAACCGGGAGCAAGGCCTCCCGAAACGAAGAGACCTGCTCTTCCCTCAGCTCTGCCTCCCTCGCCTCGAGCTGCCTAAGAAGCGCCTCCCTGTCATCCTCAAGCACCTTGTTGCGCTGGTTTCTCGAGCGCTCGCAGTCCTCTTTCGTCAGCGACAGCTCCTCCTGCGTGATGTCGATGATCCTGTCAAGCGACTGCCTCGACTGGTAGCACTTGTTGTATGAGGAATACCTGCACGCGAAGGTCTGCATCGCGCGCTCGAGGGCATAGAGGCCACTGTTTGCGAGCATGAGGTTCTCGCACGCCCTCGACTCCGTGACGGCTCTCGCCTTTATCTGCTCGGGCATGATGTCGTACAGGTACAGAGACTTGTAATAGGGCTCAGAGGGGTCTGCATACTTTCTTTGCTGGTCCTCGAACTTCTCCGCATAGTAGTCGCTCGAGAACTGCCCGTCCACCTTCGCTCCCAGACCCACGATGGAGGATATGAAGTAGATTCCCTGCGAGTACATGTGCGCAGGGACGGCCTGATGGAGTATCTGGGCCTCGTCCTCGGCGCTCAACCCACCCTTTGGCAGCGAGGCGATGTCCGCCTTGTTTACGACGATCATCGCGAATCGGCTGTCAAGGGCCTCGATCTTCTTGATCTCGTCGTACAGGCTGCGGTTGTCGATGCTGTCAAGTGAGTCATATTGGGAGACGTACACGGGAACGCCGTTTGACATGCTCTGCATGGCATCGCGCAGGACACGCAGGTGGTCCGCGTGGGTTGCCGAGTTCGACCCAGGGGTGTCAAAGATCACGAAGTTTCCTGACTGCGCCCAGGGATCGACGTCGCTCAGCGGGAGTTCGATTCTCACGAGGTCAGAGACCCTGCCCTGTCCCTCAAGGGAGACGCAGTCGTTTATCACCCGCAGCGCCGCGTTCATCTGCCGCACGAGCCCTCCGCTGGCAGCAGCCTCGGCCGCAGAGCGCACGGTATCCAAGATGGGAAGGTCGCCCTCGCCCTTCGAACTTGAGAGGCCATTGGTGCCAAAGCTCAGAGAGACGTCAGTCCCCTCGTACGAGAAGTCGATGCGGCCGGTCTCGTCGCGCTGGGAGCGCTGGATCTGGTAGATGCGAGCCGTCGTGGGCTCATCCCCGTTGGGAAGCAGCTCAGCGCCGATGAGGGCGTTGATGAAGGTCGACTTGCCCGCGCTATAGTTGCCCATGACACAGATGGGCACCGCATCACTCGATGCGTCTGAGAACTTCCTCAGGTCATTGTCGATCTTGGAGTGATCTCTGACATGCTCCGTGAGGAAGGGGGTCAGCTCATGGAAGAGCGCAATGATGTCCGGGAGGATGTCGCGGGCATTGGACAGACGTCTTGCGGACTGCGACAGCCTCACGGTGTCTACGTAGCGGGCATCCGCACATATCGCCTCAAGCTCCCCGTACTCGTCGCTCGCTCCCTCGAAGACGATGCTGACCGGGTTGCCGGACGTCCAGTAGTCGCCGACGATGATGTCCACGATCTCCTTCACCTTGAAGGGAAAGAACCCATGCGCGATGCTGTCCCCCAAAAGCTTGCTGCCTGGGTTGACCGGACGCCAGTCATCCTCGGCATCGCCCTCGCACTGAAAGTTGGTCTGTTTCCTGTAGGGATCGCTGATGATCTTGACTCGAGACATGATTCGACACACCTTGCACTACGTCGTTATGGTCAATGCGAACACGTGGCACGTCCTGTAGTATCACATGACCTGAGGACGATTGACCCTCAAGTTCTGTAAATGGTTTGAAAATACGCGATTCAAGATCCCGCGTCAGCGAGATGAGTTGCATCTTAGCGACAACCCGACTGGCACTGTCCTGGCCAACCTGGTCGGTGACAATTCGGTAGGCGCTACCCGTGTACCCGTGATCGGTACTGCCCGTGGCCACCCGCCGCCCGTCCAGAGTGCGCTTTTCCGTGAGGGGCGGGGGCCAGAATGCGCAGAATGCGTCTTTCCGTGACGTCAAACTCCAGAATGCGCTTTTCCGTAGAATGCGCTTTTCCTCACCTGCGCAAACGCGGCGTCGGCTCACGGAAAAGCGCACTCTGCGCGTTGGGCCTCACGGAAAGGCGCACTCTGTGGTTGCGACGTGACGGAAAAGCGCAGTCTGGCCCGTGCCCCCGGAGCGCACCTCACGGAAAAGCGCACTTTGGCCGCGCCCCGGGGACGTACCTCACGGAAAGGCGCACTCTGGCTGGGGCGTCACCTCCAGAATGCGTCTTTACGTGAGGCGCCTCACCAAAAGGCGCACTCTGGCGGTTCTGGAGCGCGCAGAATGCGTCTTTCCGTAACGTCAAACTCCAGAATGCGCTTTTCCGTAGAGTGCGCTTTTTCTCACCTGCGCAAACGCGGCGTCGGCTCACGGAAAAGCGCATTCTGTCCTGATGGGCTCACGGAAAAGCGCAGTCTGGCCCGCGCCCGCAGAGCACACCTCACGGAAAAGCGCATTCTGCGCGTCGGGCCTCACGGAAAAGCGCACTTTGGTCGCGCCCCCGGGGCACGCCTCACCAAAAGACACACTCTGGCTGGGGCGTCACCTCCAGAATGCGTCTCTACGTGAGCCTGCATAGGCGCGATGCAAGGAGACGCCTCGGCCCCGCAATGCAACGCGAGACGAGCGCGAGAGAGGTGCGGCGCAGACGCGGCCCCGGGAGACGTCCCGGTCCCCGCGATGCGATTCGGCAACGACCCCGCGCCAGAGTTCTACGACGGCCCCAACTCCACACCCGCATCCACCATGCGCTCGCGATCTCGCTCGAGGATGGGTGCCAGGTAGTGACCGGTATAGCTCTCCTTCACCTTCACCACCTGCTCGGGTGTGCCATAGGCCACGACGCGCCCGCCGCCCTCCCCGCCCTCGGGACCGAGGTCAATGATGCGGTCAGCCATCTTTATGACATCGAGGTTGTGCTCGATCACGAGCACGGTATTGCCCGCATCCACGAGCTTCTCGAGCACCTCGACGAGCATGCGCACGTCCTCGAAGTGCAGGCCTGTCGTGGGCTCGTCCAAGATGTAGAAGGTCTTGCCCGTCTGCTGGCGGTGAAGCTCCTTTGCGAGCTTCACGCGCTGGGCCTCGCCGCCCGAGAGCGTCGTGGCACTCTGGCCCAAGTGGATGTAGCCCAGCCCCACGTCAAAGAGGGTCTGCAGCTTGTTCTTGATGCGCGGGATGTTACCAAAGAACGCGAGCGCCTCGGTCACGGTCATGTCGAGCACATCGCTGATGCTCTTGCCGTGATAGGTGACCTCAAGGGTCTCGCGATTATAGCGCTTGCCGTGGCAGACCTCGCAGGGCACGTAGATGTCGGGCAGGAAGTTCATCTCTATCTTTATCTGGCCGTCACCCTTGCAGGCCTCGCAGCGCCCTCCCGATACGTTGAACGAGAAGCGTCCCGCACTGTAGCCACGAGCCCGGCTCTCGGGCACGGAGGCAAAGAGGTTGCGCAGGTCGTCCCAGAGGCCGATGTAGGTGGCGGGGTTGGAGCGCGGCGTGCGACCGATGGGGCTCTGGTCGATGTCGATGACCTTGTCCACGATCTTTCGACCCTCGTCGTCGACTAAGCCCTCGAGCTTCTTATAGGGACCGACGACGCGCTTGGAGTGATGCACGATGTTGGTCAGCGCCGGAGCCAGCGTATCGGTGACAAGCGACGACTTTCCCGAACCGGAGACGCCCGTGACCACAGTGAAGGTACCCAGCTCCACCTTGGCGCTCGCGTTCTTGAGGTTGTTGGCGCGAGCACCTGTGATCCGAATGAACCCACGGCGCGGATTGCGCCTCTTCTCGGGAAGCCTGATGAGCCTCTTTCCCGTGAGGTAAGCCCCCGTCAGGGAGTCGGGGTGCTCCATGATCTCCTCTGGCGTACCTGCGGCAACGACGTCGCCACCCAGTTCGCCCGCACCAGGACCCATGTCGATCACATAGTCGGCCGCACGTATGGTGTCCTCGTCGTGCTCGACCACGATCACGGTATTGCCCTGGTCGCGCAGTCGCTTCAGCGTGTCGATGAGGCGGTTGTTGTCCCTCTGGTGGAGGCCTATGGACGGCTCGTCTAGGATGTAGAGCACGCCCATGAGACCCGCCCCTATCTGGGTGGCCAGGCGGATGCGCTGTGCCTCGCCGCCAGAGAGGGTCGTGGCCGCACGGCTGAGTGTGAGGTAGTCCAAGCCAACGTTGACCATGAAGCGCAGACGAGCGATGACCTCCTTCACGATGGGGGCACCGATGAGGTGCTGGCGCTCCGTGAGTTGCAGCCGCTCGAAGAAGGACAGGCTGTCCCTGCACGAGAGGTCGCAGACCTCCTGGATGTTCTTGTCACCCACGGTGACGGCCAGGTACTCGGGCTTGAGTCGCGCACCATGGCAGCTGGGGCAGGGCACCTCACGGACGAATTTCTCCAGGTGGGCCCTCATGGTCGCGCTCGTGGTCTCCTGGTACTTCTCGAACAGGATGGAGCGCACGCCAGAGAACTTGGAGAACCAGTGCGTATCGCGCCCGTCACGGGTGTGGTAGTCCACGCGAATCTTAGTGTCACCCAAGCCATCGAGCAGGGCCTTCTGCGCCTTCTTCGAGAGGTCCTGCCAAGCCGTCTCGTCCGACTCGCCCAGGTGCCTGCAGACGGCGGAGAGGATCTGCGGATAGTAGTTGGAGTGGCTAAAGATCGCGTCGAAGACGCCGTCCTTGACCGAGAGGGTCGGATCCTCGATGAGCGCCTCGGCGTCCACGATGCGACGGACGCCGAGACCGTCGCAGTCGGGGCAGGCGCCGTAGGGGGCGTTGAACGAGAAGTCGCGCGGCTGGAGATCATCTATAGAGTGGCCGTGCTCCGGGCAGGCGAGGGCGAGCGAGTATTGGAGGAGCTCACCTTCTGTCCCCTCGGGCGCGTCCTTGTCAGGCAGCAGGTAGAAGCCCACGCGTCCCGAGGCGAGCCGCGTCGCCGTCTCTACGGCCTCGGCCACGCGACCCAGGCTGGTCTCGCGCACGACGATGCGGTCAACCACGACTTCGATGGAGTGCTTGTACTTCTTGTCGAGCTTGATGGTCTCGGAGAGATCACGCACCTCGCCGTCCACGCGCACGCGGGAGAAGCCCTCCTTGGCGAGGTCCTCGAAGAGCTTGGCGTACTCGCCCTTGCGACCTAGGACTACCGGGGCGAGCACGAGCGCACGGCGTCCCTGCGCACGTGCGAGAACCTTGTCGGCCACCTGGTCGGTGGTCTGGCGCTCGATGGGCCGCCCGCACTCGGGGCAATGCGGCACCCCGATGCGGGCAAAGAGCAGACGCAGGTAGTCGTAGATCTCCGTGACCGTACCCACCGTGGAGCGGGGGTTGCGGCTCGTGGTCTTCTGGTCGATAGAGACTGCCGGAGAGAGGCCGTCTATGCTGTCGAGGTCGGGCTTGTCCATCTGGCCCAGAAACATCCGGGCGTAGCTGGAGAGGGACTCCACGTAGCGCCGCTGTCCCTCGGCGTAGATCGTATCGAAGGCGAGACTCGACTTGCCCGAGCCCGAGAGGCCCGTGATCACGACAAGCTTGTCGCGCGGGATGCTGATGTCTATGTCGCGCAGGTTGTGCTCGCGCGCTCCGCGGATGACGATGGATTCCGATGCCATGGGTACCTGTCCGTTCGCTCTGAGTCGCCTAGGCATGCCAAAGGACCTGCAGCTACATGCCACGAGGACAGCCCAAGCAGATGGTTTCTCGGCACCTAGTCTACCCAAGGCGGCAAACGTCTCTAAACACGCCCGCAACTGCACACGACCCGCATCCCACTCCTGCGACGCGGCCCATCGCGCCTCGCGCGCTCCAGGCCCCTACGACTCGTCGCCCGAGCCTACCAGCTCTCGCAGTGAGCGCTCCGCCCAGTCGTGGTGCGCAGACATCCCCCCATACCCCTCGCGGGCGTCGCCGTATCCCGCGTAGCCGTATCCCGTGCCGCCGTAGTGCCGCATCTCCATGACTTCCTGACGGAGGCTGGGCTTCTTGTCCAGCAGGCATTCGATGGCATAAGATGAGTCAGGTTCAAGGGAGACGAGGTAGGCCACGTCTATTCTCTCGATGGAGCCCGACAGGTAGCCCTCCACGTTGTACTGCGCGATGCGCTCAGCAGGGGACGAGAGGCCAAAGGCCAGCCAGATCACCAGCAGCGCCACGACAGACCAGCGAAAGACCTTGAGGCCAGGACGTATGACCCACACCGCCACGAGCACCGTAAGTGAGAGAATCGCAAGCATGCCGACATAGGTCAGGGCGCGCAGCATGGTCAGGCCGTAGCGTCCGACATAGGCCCCCATGCGAAGAGCCGCTGAGGCGAGCATGACCAGGATCGCAAAAAGGAGGACGTACTGCAAAACGATCAAGACTACCGAGCGGGGTGCGCCCCTGCGCGCCCGCACACTCAGGAAGGCCACCACGATATTAATGCCCGCGACGATGACCAGCTGGAAGAAGCCCTCACGCGCGTATCCAGCATACGCATGGTCGCCTACCGCGATGGACGTCCCGCCAAAGAGCCTGCCAAACTGGATCGCCACAAACATCAGGTAGAGGAGGTCAAGCACAGCAAGCATGGTGCCCACCGTCACGGCGCTCGCGGGCCTACCCGACGCAGGGTGCGTGGACGAGTCCCCGCCATGCGCATGCGCCACGCCGTACAGCAGCGAGAACGCGAGGGCGCCGATGAAGACGAGGCGGACGACCCTGTACATCACCCAACCGTCGTCGAGCCAGCCTAAAAGCCCCCTCAACGCAGACGCGAAACCCTCGTCGGCACTGGCAAGCAACGGGAGCACGAAGGCTAGGATGAGCGCGGCGGCAAGAAGCCCGCGAAGGGCAGCGGCAAGGACGCTCCGTTCTCCCTTGGAGCCGCGCCTGAGGGTCCTGAGCACGCGTATGTTGCGACCCTGCTCTCGGACGAAGGTCGCCAGGGCGAGACACGCCCCTTCCAAGGAAAGCGCCACGGATTCGGCACAGCCCGCGAGCAGCAGGTACTCGAGCATCGAGGCAGCCGCGAGCACGAAGGCGTTGAGGAAGCGCACGTCTGGGTTGGCCGTCACGGAAGGTACACAGGCAAGCCCCATGACGACGACCAACAAGAAGATGGTGTAGGGCCCCAGACCCTTGAGTCCGCCGCGCAGGAAGAGGGCACATGCGAAGAACGCGAGCATGGAGATGCTAAAGCCGATGCCGCCAAACAGGATGAATGCCAGGGAGATCTTGGGGCCATCTGAGGCGACGCACCAGAAGAGCGAGAGCAGGACAGAGAGGACGAGTGTGGGCCAGTCCCTCTCGTCGAAGCGGGCGGGAGGCCTTCTGGTGTGAACCTGTGATGGCTGTGGTGGCAGGGGCGCTCCCGGCGGTATGGGGGCCCCTGGAACCGAGGTATCCGACTCTGTAAGGCAAGGCGTCGGGATAGCGGCGTCTGACGTAGGAGCTGCCGAGAGCCCCTGGGGGACGGGAGGACGCCCATCGTTGGGTCTATCTGTCATGGTTGGTCTCCTATCGAATCGAAGTTGAGAGATACTGAAGTTGAACGGTGCTACTCCCACGCAACAAGGCCAGCTCAAGGGACTATAACTATCACTCAGGCTCGTACTCAAGCAGATCACCGGGCTGGCAGTCCAGCTCGTGGCAGATGGCCGCAAGCGTCGTAAAGCGCACGGCGCGGGCCCTGCCGTTCTTGAGTATCGAGAGGTTCGCCAAGGTCACTCCCACGCGCTCAGAGAGCTGGGTGAGGGTCATCTTCCTTCGGGCAAGCATGACGTCCAGGTTGACGCGTATTTCACCGCACATCTCACCTGATCGCCGTCCTACCTGCTCTCGCTTGCCCATCCCTACACCACCAAGTCGTTCTCGTCCTTGAGCTCTGCGGCGCTTGCGGTGAATGCCGAGAGGGACGCGCAGACGATGGCCAGGGAGAAACAGAATGCGAGCGCGACGAGCAGCGACGCCGCCACCGAGAAGCGCAGGTGCTCGGCAAGGGCAAGGTACAGGACGAGTTCCACCAGCCAGATGGCACAGTCAACGGTACAGAGCAGGGCCATCGTCCTGAGCGCTCTGGAGTTTTTGGACGTGAAGACCTCACCCGCGCCGATCGCACCATACAACCTCCACGAGACCACCGCAAGTGCGAGCAGTGGGACAGATCCTATGATGAACAGCAATGTCGAGAGGTGTGGCACGAGGCCCACCCTCTCGGCACCTGGTATCACCACAAGAGCGATGGACACACAACCCGCCACCGCCATGAGGTTCACGATCTTGAGCAGGATGGACGTCCTCCTCTTGGACATGTGGCCATCTCCCATCATCCCTAGCTACTGCCTACTGCTTACTCGCACCAGTATAGTCTATATATATCGAATATCAATAATAATATTTCGATTTTCAATAATCCGTTCGTATATCTCATCCTTCTGCGCCACGCGCACGCCACCCTCGCGACACCCCAATCACAGGTACCGGACACTTTGGGTAGAATCGAGACATTGCGCACAGCTAACGAAAGGACGCGAGAGGACCCGCCATGACGAACGCGAAGTCGGATACACCACGTTCACCGGAGATTGACAAGGAGGCGCTGCGTCGCGAGGTGGACGCAGCTCTCGGTCACAACGCCCGCGCGCAGGACCAGGGACCGCAGCGTTTCGTACCTGCCGCAGGAACCTACATCAAGCATGTGATTGGCGTGGTGTCGGGCAAGGGTGGCGTGGGCAAGTCCCTTGTCGCGGGCGCCATAGCCGCGAGCCTCGCCCGCAGGAACAACAAGGTTGCCATCTTGGACGCCGATATCACCGGACCCTCGATCCCCAAGATGTTCGGGCTATCAGGCGAGCATGCGACAGCCTACGGTGAGCGGATCATCCCTGTCACCTCCAAGGGCGGTATCAAGATCATGAGCACCAACCTCGTCCTCGAGAACGAGACCGATCCCGTCCTCTGGCGCGGGCCCATGCTCATGGGGGCGCTCCGCCAATTCTTCGAGGACACCGATTGGGGCAAGATCGACTACATGGTCGTCGACATGCCGCCCGGGACTGGCGACGTCGCGCTCACCGTCTTCCAGAGCCTGCCCATCGAGGGTATCGTGATCGTGAGCTCACCCCAGGACCTTGTGCAGATGGTCGTCGGCAAGGCGCTCAACATGGCCGCCATGATGAACGTGCCAGTCATAGGGCTGGTTGAGAATATGGCGTGGCTCCCCTGTCCCCACTGCAAAGCGCGCGTAGAGCCCTTTGGGCCCAGCCGCCTCAAGGAGACGGCCGCGCACTTTGGCATCCCAGCGCTCGACGAGCTGCCCATCGACCCCACGATCGCCACAAGCTGTGACAAGGGAACCTTCGAGGACGTCCTTCCCAAGGGCTTTGTGGCACGAACGATAGAGCAGATCGAGGCCCATGAGGGCTTGGAGGAGTAGGGGGTGTCGAAGGGCAGAACCACACGGGCCGTCTCTCGAGCCAGACAGCATGACACCCTGCTCCGGGCGGCAACATCTGTGAACGTGCCGTCGGAGGTAGACGTGTGCGTCGTAGGCGGCGGCGCCTCCGGTCTCGTCGCCGCGATCATCGCAGCCGAGGCGGGAGCCTCCGTCGTCGTGCTCGAGTCCGGGCTCGAGTGCGGGCGCAGCATCCTCGCCACGGGCAACGGACGCTGCAACTTCTCCAACGTGTTGCTCGACGCGGGGCACTACAATGACCCTGAGTTCGTAGGCGAGGTCTTTGGCCAGAGACCCCTTGATGACATCCTCGGCTTCTTTCGCGACTGTGGTCTGCGCTGGTGTCTGGAGCAAGACCGCCTCTACCCGATGTCAAGGCGCGCGGCGAGCGTGAGAAACGTGCTTATCGCCCGCCTGCGCAGGGCGGGGGTGGTAGCGGCACCGGCACGGCGCGTGACCCAGGTCAGACACCAGGACGGGCGGGGCTTTGACGTGAGTTTCTCTTCTGCGCTGGCGGATGGCACCCCGTCAACGCTGCGCGCAGGCAGGCTCATCGTCGCCTGTGGGGGCAACGGCGCAGGAGAGGCTCCACAGCCGTGGCTTGATGGACTCGGACTCTCCTCGACACCGACCCGACCCGTCCTCTGCCCCCTGTCCTGCGAGAGCTCGCCCCTCTCTGCCCTCGACGGTCGGCGCGTGCACGCGGCCGTCACCCTCAGCAAGAAGGGTGGGCCTTTCCCTCACTGGCAGGATCGCGGCGAGGTCATGTTGAGGGACTATGGCCTCTCGGGCATCGTAATCTTTGACCTGTCGCGCCGCGCGGCGCCAAAAGATGTACTTGAGCTCGACCTCACGCCAGACCTTTCCCACTCTGAACTGAGAGGGCTTGCATGCAGCTCAGCTCGGGGTGACTTCGAGCCAGGCTGCCTTGACGGCGTGCTCGACCCTGACATTGCGGCACTACTCGAGAGACTCGCCCTCGCACGCTGGCAGCCCACATGGCGCGATTGGGGCAGCGGGGTCCCCAACGACGACGTTGAGGCACTTGTCTTGCTGACAAAGGCACTGCCCCTTCGCATCACGGGTGTCGCAGACGTCACGCATGCACAGGTCACGGCTGGTGGCCTTGCAAACGCGCAGTTCTTGCCCACGACGCTCGAAGCACTTGACATACCCGGCCTCTACGCGACGGGCGAGGCGCTCGACGTTGACGGCGACTGCGGTGGCTTCAACCTCTCGTGGGCCTGGAAGAGCGGCCTGGTCGCAGGTGCTGCCGCCGCGCGGGCAAGCGTCACCACGGCGCGCACGACCCGCTCGGGCGAGGCAGGGGAGGTAGCCCGACATGCTTGACGTCTCCGACATCCGCCTGCCCCTCAAGGAGCTCGATGGTGCGGACGGTACCGAAAAGGCCACCCTGCGCAGGGTGGTGCTGCGCAGGCTTCACCTTACCCCTGACGACCTGAGCTCCCTTGAGTTGCGCAAACGCTCGATCGATGCCCGCAAGAGGGGAAACGTGCACATTGGCTACACCGTGCGCATCGCCCTGCGCGGCGGAGAGAACGCCGAGAGAGAGCTGCTTTGCCGTCTGGCACGGCGTCACCAGGACAGACAGGTCCGCGTTGCTGACGTCGAGCACTTCACGCTGCCCAAGGCTCTTAGCGTACGGCGCACGCAGCGGCCCCTTGTGGTCGGTGCGGGATGCGCGGGTCTATTCTGCGCCCTCGCGCTTGCAGAGGCAGGACTTGAACCCCTGCTCGTGGAGCGTGGCCGGGATGCTGCGCGGCGCACGGCCGACGTCGAGCGCTTCATTCGAACAAGTAAGCTTGACCCCGAGAGCAACATACAGTTCGGTTTGGGCGGAGCCGGCAGTTTCTCTGATGGCAAGCTGGAGACCGGCACCAAGAGCGCGGCGCACCGCTTCATCCTCCAGACCCTCGTGGAGGCCGGGGCGCCACGCCGCATACTCTGGGATGCGAAGCCCCATGTGGGAAGCGACCTGCTCCCCGCCGTCGTCACCAAGATCTGCGAGCGCATCAAGGCCGCGGGCGGGGAACTGCACCTGAGCACCAGACTCACGAAACTCGACATCAGGGGCGGGCATGTGACGGCAGTCGTCCTCGAGCGCAGAGAGGAAAGCGGCCTTCTCGTGGAGGAACGCAGGCCCGTGAGTGACGTGGTACTTGCCTGCGGACACTCCGCGCGAGACGTGTTCGAGCTGCTTTGCAACGCAGGCGTCACCCTCGAGCGCAAGACCTTCGCCATGGGAGTGCGCATAGAGCACCTCCAGGCGGACATCGACCGCGCCCAGTACGGTCCTTTTGCCGGTCATCCGAAGCTCGGTGCCGCCCCCTACAAGCTGGTCGCACATCCAAGCTCACAGCGCCCCGTCTTCTCGTTCTGCATGTGCCCGGGTGGGTATGTCGTCGCGGCGGCGAGCGAGGAGGGTGGTGTCGTCACGAACGGTATGAGTCGCTCCGATCGAGCGGGGACCAACGCGAACTCGGGTCTTCTGGCCAACGTCTTTCCCGAGGACCTGGAGGGAGAGGACGTGCTTGCGGGCGTGATGCTACAGCGCCGCTGCGAGCGGGCAGCCTTCACGTTAGGTGGTGGCTCCTACGCAGCACCGGCACAGCTCGTGGGGGACTTCCTGCAGGGTGTGCCCTCAAGCGATCAGGGAAGCGTCTCTCCCACCTACCCGCGCGGCGTGAGCTGGGGAGACGTCAGAACCTGCCTGCCATCCTACGTCAGCGAGGCACTGCGCCTGGCGATACCTGCCATGGGCCATCAACTGCGCGGTTTCGCGGCAGCGGATGCCGTCCTTACGGGCGTGGAGACGCGCTCTAGCTCACCGGTGCGCATAGTTCGTGGCAAGAGCCTCCAGTCCGTCTCGACGGCAGGACTCTGGCCCTGTGGCGAGGGTGCCGGCTATGCGGGAGGCATCATGAGCGCCGCCACGGACGGCCTTCGCGTGGCACAGGCGCTCGTCGACAGCCTGCTGTAGCTGACTGGCAATCCACTGCCAGGCATGGGCTGATCAGGCCCTTTCGGCAGGCAGCACCCTTTCGGCAGGCAGCGGGCAGTTTGCCTTGGGTGACAGTAGCCTTCGGCGAACAAGCGGTCTTTGACGGACAGCGACCTTCGGCTACGAGTGGTTCTTGTTTACATCTGAGAGGCGCTACTCGTCTTCGATGGCCTTGTCTTTGAGGGTCGCAATCAGCCTGTCCAGCTCCTCGTCCTCTCCCATACCCGTGACGAAGGCCACACCATTGAAGGTGGGGACGTCAAAGGTCTCCTTGGGCTTCACTACGGCAACATAGGCATCGGCACCCGCCAGCGCCTCGCGTAGATCGCTCATCGAAACCGCCCTGATGTCCGCGTCGACGCCCCTCTCACCCAAGAGCTTGCGCAGTTTGTTGGCGACGGCATGAGACGTGGCTACCCCCGCCCCACATGCGACGACCACCCTTGCTGCCATGTTCTCTCCCCTCTTGGATCCACACACAGATGCGCAAATCCACATTTTTTCACAGTTGTATTTAGTATAGTCGACGCGCACGCCTCTACGAGACAACACGTCCTCGCGAAGTGAGTGATTCACACACATCGTGAGCGCGAAGTGAGTGTTTTTTCCGTAGAAACCAACATGAACTGAAAGTACGTATTTATGTCTACGCAGGTCAGAGACGTGCTGAATAAATTCTCGAAGTGAGTGATTCACACACATCGTGAGCGCGAAGTGAGTGATTCACACACATCGCGGTGAATCGCTCACTTCATCGTAAAACTCCGTGTCCCTAATGCTTGCGCTTACGGTACCTGCGGCGCGTCGCGTGCGCGGAGCCCCTGCGATCCGTCACCTTGAGGCGGGCGATCACGTCGGCGGCAGACGCCCCCTCAAGACGTGAGCGCAGGGCGACGATCTGGTCGCGCAGGCTCGCCGCGCGCTCGAAGTCCGTGTCGGCCGAGGCTTGGATCATCTCGTCTTCGAGCGAGCCCAAAAGTCGCGAGGCCTCCTGCTTGGGAAGCGCCCTCAGCTCGGCCACAAGAGCGTCGGCTTCAACCCCCTCCCGAGAGCCCACGCCCTCGGCCCCCGCCGCCGTGAGAAACTCCCCGTCGATACGCGACTTGTCGTTGAGCGTCGCCGATGCCTCCTCTATGAAGCTCGCCACATCGGTGATGGACTTCTTGATGGTCTGAGGCACGATGCCGTGCTCCTCGTTGAAGGCTTCCTGGAGCGCACGGCGCCGCGCCGTCTCGTCCATGGCCTCGCGCATGGAGTCCGTCACGCTGTCGGCATACATGATCACCTGGCCGTGGGCGTTTCTCGCGGCACGTCCCATGGTCTGTATGAGTCCACGACGGTTGCGCAGAAATCCCTCCTTGTCTGCGTCGAGTATCGCCACAAGCGACACCTCGGGGATGTCGAGGCCCTCGCGCAGGAGGTTGATGCCCACGAGCACGTCGATCTTGCCCACGCGCAGCTCGCGGATGATGGCCACGCGGTCTAGGGTCGCCGTATCCGAGTGCATGTAGTTCACGCGCACACCCTCGTCGAGCAGGTGGTCCGTAAGATCCTCCGCCATGCGCTTGGTGAGCGTGGTCACGAGCACGCGCTCACCCTTGGCAGCGCGCACCTTGATCTCGTCCATGAGGTCGTCTATCTGGCCACGCACCGGGCGCAGCTCGACCTTGGGGTCCAACAGGCCCGTCGGCCTGATGACCTGCTCGACCTCCTGCTGGCTCACTGCCTTCTCGTAGTCACCGGGCGTCGCCGAAACGTAGATGAACTGCGGTATGCGCTGCTCGAACTCATCAAAGCGCAAGGGACGGTTGTCGAGCGCCGACGGCAGACGAAAACCATGGTCGACAAGGGTCACCTTGCGCGAGCGATCGCCCTCATACATACCGCGCACCTGCGGCACGGTGACGTGGCTCTCGTCAATGATGCAGAGCATGTCCTTGGGAAAGTAGTCGATGAGCGTGTAGGGAGGCTCGCCGGCGTGCCTGCCGTCCAGGTGACGCGAGTAGTTCTCGATGCCGGAGCAGTATCCCATGGTCTCGAGCATCTCGAGGTCATATCCGGTGCGCTGAGAGAGACGCTGAGCCTCGAGGATCATGTCGTTCGCCTTAAGTTCGGCCACGCGTCTTTCGAGCTCTTCCTCGATGGTCGTGATCGCGTGGTTAACCTTGGGCCGCTCGGTCACGTAGTGCGAGGCAGGCCAGATGGGGATGGCGTCGAACTCGCGCACGACCTCGCCCGAGACGCTGTCAACCTCGGCGATGAACTCGATCTCGTCGCCAAAGAAGCTGATGCGCAGGGGGTTCTCTGCATACGGGGGGAACACGTCCACGGTGTCGCCCCTCACACGGAAGGTCCCTCGCGCGAGGTCATAGTCGTTGCGATCGTACTGGATGTCAATGAGCTCACGAATGAGGTCGTCACGCTCAAGTGGTTGCGACTTGTCCACGTTGGGAGCAAGTCCCGCATAGTCCTGCGGGCTGCCGATGCCGTAGATGCAGCTTACGGAGGCGACCACGATCACGTCGCGGCGAGAGAGCAGACTCGACGTGGCCTGGTGGCGCAACTTCTCGACCTCCTCGTTTATGGAGGCGTCCTTCTCGATGTAGGTGTCCGTCTGCGGAACATAGGCCTCGGGCTGGTAGTAATCGTAGTAGCTCACAAAGTACACGACGGCATTGTTGGGAAAGAGCTCCCTCATCTCGGAAGCCACCTGCGCGGCCAGCGTCTTGTTGGGCTCCATGATGAGTGTGGGCTTCTGCACGCGCTCTATGGTCTTGGCCATCGAGAAGGTCTTGCCAGAGCCCGTGACACCCAAAAGCGTCTGGTAGCGAAGCCCCCTGCCAACGCCCTCCGAGAGCCTCTCGATGGCCTGGGGCTGATCGCCGGCCGGCTCGAAGTCCGAGACGACCTCAAGTCTCTCGTCACCGTGCTCCAAGCCAAAGCGCTTGAGCTCGGCACCGTAGCGCTCCTTGGCCTCGGCCGTACCTGCCAGGGGCTCGTAGCGTATGGTATGACCGTCCTGCGCCACAAACGAGCGCGAACCCCCCTCACCTGCCGCCACGCCACCATCTACCACCACGTCCTGCGCCATCGTATACGTCACGCCCCCGTCGCTGCGTCTTCTACCATCACATTCCAGCTCCAGTGTACCCCCTGCGCCTGTACCTCACGTGAGGTACAGGGGGCATTGCCACACACGATTGACGGTTCGTTTCGTATACTGGTCAGAGGGTACTTCCAGACGACATTGAGGATGGGGCGTCATGACGGATAGGTTCAAGAGGGGCGGCAGGGATTTCTTTGAAACCCGTTGGGGCTACGCCGTGGTCACGTTCGTGATCGTAGTCATCGTGTTCACGCTACTCCTCCTCACAGGATGGCTCAAACCTGACCACGGTGCGACAAACGGGTCCCGCTCACCCAGCCCCATCCTACTGATACGCTTTCTCGTCTTTCTTGTCCTCATACCTCTTCGCTTCCTCTGGTCACGATTTCGATCGGCAGGCCATAGTGACCCGTCTGCGCCTACCAAAGACCCAGACGTTGGGTACCCGCGCGCAGAGGACTACCATACCGAGACGATACATCTAGGCACGACCCCCTACGCTCCGTATGCCAGCCACGGGTCCTACACCCCCACCGCCTCTCCGGGCGACCCACGCCCCCCTGCCATCGGGACTACCCCTACGTCATCGGCAAGCTCCATCGCCGCAGCAGCCGCTGCGGCCATTCCCGTCTCTGCGAGCAAGCGGACGATTCCCCTCGTGAAGATGCTTGAGCGTGCGGATGACGCAGGCGCCACCCTCGCGGACATGACAAGACACACCCTCGAGAAGGGAGTCCCCAACCGCCTTGCCGAGGCGCTCGAGCTTCTGGGCGTCACGCGAGGGGTGCTGCCGCCCCTGCATGCCAACCTCCTACCTCGAAATGGCTGCATGTGGCTCAGCCCACACGAGCCGGAGAAAGACAGGGACACCCATGACGCGCTTGTCGCAACGGAGATGGCCATCAACCTCGCGCTCCACCTGCCCCTGGCCACGCTCAACACCTCGCTCGACAATCCCGCGTCGCTCTCTCGCATCCATGGCTACCTTCGCGACCTAGTGCACACGAGCGTCCCCATCCCGCCACCATCAGACGAGTTCTCTCTAGCCTACCCCTCGGGTACCATGAGTGCAACGAACTCGGAATGGGAGTGTCGCTACAGGCTCATGACACAACTCGAGTCACTTCCCCTGCCCTTTCGCGTCATCCACGAGCTGCGTATGGACCTCTCACAGGGCAACGCCCTCATCGTGCTCGAGGTCCCCAGACCCAGCTGCCTCGCGGTCCTTGCCGGACGTGCTCGACAGGTGGCAGAGGCGCGCGGATACGCACTGCGCTTCGCCGTGATCGTCGCACGCTGCGCCTTCGAGGCCATCCCAGCGATCACCCACGTATTCGTAAGCTGTCGAACCTACGGCTCAGACGAGGACGTCCTCGCCCTCTCGCTTTCGCGCAGCGACAAGCACAGGCTCCAGATGCTCGCGGCCTCCGAGGCCCTAGACGACGGGATGCTGCCCACCGGCGAGAGGGCAATCAGCTTCACCCTCGGACAAGACGGTTGGTTTCTGCCGATGAAACCCTCCGTCACCTTCGACGATGAGCGGATCTCTCCCACATGGCGCAGGAAGCCCGCAGGCGCCCGCGACCAGAGGCTTTCTCCCGCACTTGCAAGCGTGACAGGCACACGCACGACGCGTGGACTTGAGGTTCTCGAGGAAGCCGCGCGCATGGACGCGTACGCCTCCATTGCAGACAAGCTCGGTACGACCACCGAGAGTGCCGTCGCTGCCCTCGTCGCGCTCAAGGACGCGAGCGAAGACGACGCGGTGAGGGCGACGTGCTCAGAAACAATCCAACGCCTGCTGAACGGCACGATGGACGTGGGGGATACGCAGGAGATCGCCCTTCTGTTCATGTCGGGCGCACGACCGATAGACCAAGCGTTCGCGCGGGCGGAGCGGCTGAGCGATGCGGATGAGCTCGACCCGCGCGCCATGCTCGACCAGGTTGAGGGTGCGCTCACCAACATCACGAGGGCTGGACGCTACCAGGACGATAAACATGCGGTCTGGCGCTACTTTGAGTCGGTCGCAGAGCGCATCGAGTACAATCTCATGACACGAGACGACCCACGCGAGTTGAGGCTCGTTCCCACCGCATACTACAAGAGTCTCCTACTCGCCTCCCGTGCACACAGGATGATGGGTGAGTTCAAGGCCTCCAAGCGCTATGCGAGCGAGATGCTACGCATTGGCCCGATCTGCATCGACACGGCCATGGAGCTCAACGCCATCTGCGGGATGGAGTCGAGATTCTATGACGCGGCTGATGCCCTCATACGATGCCTAGAGCATGCCATGGACTCCTACGACATCGCATGGCTCCACTACCGCCTCGCCCTCACCGAGCGCTCGATTGGCAGAGACGATCTCGCAGTTGCCTGCTACACCCTTGCCCTCACCCGTCCCGACGGCCCCTACCCCTACGCCAGACGTGAGCTCGACGAGTTTCTCAAGCAAGGCGAGGGACTTAGCCCAATGGAGCTGGAGGAAGCCTCGAAAGCCCTGTGTCAAGCGGGAATCCCCACAGGCCTCAGAGATGATGCCGTCGCGCGCATGCGTCAGGCGGCGACCCTCTGCTGCGACGCAGGCATATTTCCAACCGCCCGAGCGTTGGTCATGACGCTGCACACGCTTCGTCCAGACGATGTCTTGGCCGATATGGCATCCTCACTCGCCTAGCTGTAGCTGTCAACGAGTTCATCGGGATACAGTTCTCGATAGTGACGGTACGCGTCGTTCACGTGTGCGAGATAGGCGGACGTCTCGGCATACACGATATTGGACGAGATGTCACCGCCGCCCGATTGCCAACCGCTCACGCTGCCGATGCCCGCGTTATACGCCGCGATGACCTCATCTTGGTTGCCGAGGTTTCTCTTGAGATAGCCAAGATAGGCAACACCGTAGACGATGTTGGTCGTAGGGTCGGTGAGCCTGTTGTAGTCGTAACGCGAGGAATCGACCAGTCCCAAACGCGCGATCTCCTTGGCCGTTGAGGGCATGAGCTGCATGAGCCCCACCGCTCCCGCAGATGACGACGCAGCGGAGTTCCAGTTTGACTCACACTTGATGATTGCGCAGACAAGGTACGGGTCCACGTTCTGCCGACTCGAGGTCTCTTTGATAAGCGATGCATGGTGCACAGGATAGAACCAACTGCGCACGATGGAGCGGGGCGCGGCGTCTGCGGCATAGTCTACCGCAAAGGTCAGGGCACAGGCCAAAGCCATCGCGAGCAGGGGTATGACCCTGAACCAGCGAAAGAAGCGCAGTTTCCTGTTACGTGCCAAGAGCGTCTCTCCCCTCAGTTTGGACAAAGTTTCCATGGGCATACCACCATACGCGAACTCTGTCCAAAAGCTTAGCCAAGCTTCCCGTGTTTTCGATGATGGTATCCGCATGACTGCGCAGGTACTCGTCAGAGGGCTGACACCCAAGGCGACGCTCGAAGTCCTCGACGTCCATGCCGCGCCCGACCGCATGCGCAAGGCGCCGCTCGTGGGGGCAGCAGACGCAAAGGACCTCGTCGGCAAGGTCAAGGAGGGAGACTGCCCTGTCAAGCAGAGGAACCTCCACGACAGCGCAAGGGACAGCCGATATCGCCAACTCGTGAAGCCTTCTTCTAAGGAGGCTTCGTATGTGGGGAAGCTCAATCTGCTCGAGCCTCGCGAGCAACTCCTTGCTCCCAAAGACACGGCCTGCCAAGAGGCTACGGTTGAGCTCACCTGTGACGGGATCGAGAAGTTCCTCCCCGAAGGCGGAAGTGACCTCCGCAAGACAGGGGCTACCCGCCGCCAGGACCTCACGCGAGAGCTGATCAAGATCGATTCGCGTCGCACCAAGGCGCTCAAGCTCGCGAGCCACCGTAGACTTGCCTGAGGCAATGCCTCCCGCAAGGAAGACCGTGTACATCTCGCCTCCCCAACTCGCGCGGCCGCGCCACAGCCCCGGCCGTCACCTGCCGTCCATTAGCTCGTGATATCGAACTTCTGCTTACACTGGGGACAGGTGACCCTCACATGACCCTTCCCGCGAGGGATACGCACCCTTTGGTGGCAGTTTGGACAGGCGGCATGCTTGTACTGGCGACTCTCGGCAAAGGCCGCACGGGGATTGCGCAGCCAAGGCCGTACGGGCCCGATGACATCTACGAAGGCCTCATTCTCGTCACGACGAGACTTTACGTTAGTCGAAAACATTCTAAATACAACATAGGCGAACAGCAGGATTACAACGACGGTCAGAGGCGTCCACCGGACGAACATGTCGATGACGCCAAGGACAACGGCGATAGCGACGATAGCGACGGCCAGCTCGTCTGCCCCGTTACGCCCGCGCATGAAGGCATACAGCCTGTCCTGGAAACTATCACTTCCGTTTGACATGAGCCTTCCCCTCTCTTCTATCACGTCATCTGCCCGCGTGACATAACCGCTTCGCTGCGATACTTCCTGTATATACCCGACACGGGAGCCGACCACCCATCCGTGTCATGCCTCCATACGACTCATGGGCATGCCGCATCGAAGCTCAGGGCAACACCAGCTCGTCCAAGGCAGGGAACTGTACCCAAAGCATTCGGGTGGGGCCACAGAGGCGACCCCACCCGAATCAGACACAAATTGCAGGATAAGAGAGGAGACTACTCCTCGACGACCTTTTCCTCGCCTTTGTCCTTGGATGCGGAAGCGCCCTCACCCTTGGCTCCCCTCTCGGCCTCCATGGGCTTGACCTCGACCTCATAGCCCAAGGTCTCGGCCGCAGCCTTCATGGAGAGAGAGATGCGACGACGGTCTAGGTCGACCTCCATGACCTTGACCTGGACCTTATCGCCCACAGAGCAGACCTGCGCGGGGGCGTCAACGTGCTTGTTGGCCATCTCAGAGATGTGGACCAGGCCCTCGACGCCATCACCGAGATCCACGAAGGCACCAAAGGTCACAAGCTTGGTGACGCTACCCTCGACGATCGCCCCGGTGGGATACCTCTTGACGAGCGATTTCCAGGGATCCTCGGTGGTCTGCTTGAGGCCAAGAGAGATGCGCTCACGATTGAGGTCGACGTCCAAGACCTGCACCTCGACCTCCTGGCCGACCTTGACGACCTCGGAGGGATGGTTGACGTGATTCCAAGAGAGCTCAGAGATGTGGATCAGGCCGTCGATGCCACCGAGGTCCACGAAAGCTCCAAAGTCCACGATCGAGGAGACGGTACCCTTGAGGCGCATGCCGGGTTGGAGCTTAGAGAGGATCTCGGAACGCTCCGCCTTACGGGTCTCCTCGAGGACAGCACGACGGGAGAGGACGACGTTGTTGCGGTTGCGATCCATCTCGATGACACGGGCCTCGACACGAGTACCCAGATAGGCGGTGAGGTCCTTGACACGACGCAGGTCGACCAAGGAGGCGGGCAAAAAGCCCCGCAGGCCGATGTCGAGGATAAGCCCGCCCTTAACGACCTCGATGACCTCACCCTCAACGTTCTCACCGGACTGGTACTTCTCCTCGACACGCTTCCAGGCACGCTCATACTCGGCACGGCGCTTAGAAAGGATCAGGCGACCCTCCTTATCCTCCTTCGTGATGACCTGAGCCTCGATCTGGTCACCCTTGGAGACGATGTCGGAGGGACTGACGTCCTTGCGGATCGAGAGCTCGTGCTGGGGGATGACGCCCTCAGACTTATAGCCGATGTCAAGCAGTACCTCATCATGCTCGATCTTGACGACGGTGCCCGTCACAAGGTCGCCCTCATCGAAATTGGTAATCGTACCATCGATGAGGTTGTTCATCTCTTCGTCGGATACGTCATCCAAAGAGAAGATGGACGAGTTCTGAATCTCACTCAAAGGTGGACCCCTTTCGGAAGCGGGGCCCCGATCTACATGATCGCTGCCTAGGGCGCTCGGCGCGCAATTGGAAACTTACATGCTCTCGGGGGCCGACAGATACAGTTGCATGGCAGCGCTCCCATGCAAAATGTAGCATACCTTTTGTGTAGCTGTAATTTCAAGAGTCACGCCAAAAACGCGTATGTTTTTTTAAGACTCATTGGCGCGCAGTAACCAAAACCTTGAAGCCCCTTCGCCAAGAAGCGCCTGTGGTGTGACTCGACCTTCTGTCTGGTTTCTCGCTGCCAGTGTGCTACCTCTCCCACCCGCACCGCAACGGGCCTGTACAATACGAGCCGAGACAAAATCATGGGGCCATGCGGGAGGAGGAAACCAGATGATCAAGGCGGTGCTGTTCGATCTCGACAACACGCTCATCGACATCAACCTCGCCGCCTTCATGGCGCGCTACATGGCGGGCCAGGCGCGCATCCTCTCGCGCGTCCTGCGCGTTGCCCCGCCGTTCGCCTCCTCTGCCATCATAGCCGCTTACCTAGCCATGTGCAGCACAAAGCGCACAGACGCGCTCTTTAACGAGGAGCTCTTCCATCGTGTGGTGGAGCGGCGCCTAAGACGCCCGTTTGGCCTGGAGCCGCTGGCAGAGGTGATGCAGTACTACGACAGCTGCTATATCGAGAGGTTCAAAGGCGGACTCGTGCAAGCGGGTCCACGGCCGGGATCCCACGAGGTCATCGAGGCGGCGCGGGAACTCGGCCTGACGGTTGCCCTTGCCACCAACCCCGTCGTCTCGCTTGCCGTGGACAAGGTGCGCATGACCTGGGGTGAACTCGACCCGAGCGGATTCGCAGACGTCTCGCACGTCGGCAACGCCAGGCGGACCAAGCCCAACGCCCTTTACTTCGAGGAGTTCGCGGCGCAGCTGGGCTGTGCGGCAAGCGAGTGCCTGATGGTGGGAAACGACGCCGGGAGCGACTTTCCGAGGCCCAGCATAGGGATGCCCGTCGCGTACGTGGGACACGGTAGGCCAAAGAAGGGCGTCTTCAGGGGTAGCCTCATAGAGCTGGCCTCAAGGCTGCCCGAGCTTATCGCAACGCTCGACGCACGGGCATGACAGCTGGACCGAGGCCAAACACCCCCATCCAGCTTCGTCTTGCCCGACACGCAGCCCGTTGCAGGTGGCCGGGGCGCACCTAGGTCAGCCGGTGGGCACATGGGCAGCTCCGGTGACTACCATCAGGCGACGGTGGCAGTCACCCGAATCGTGGGAACCATGAGTGGCGTGTGCGAGACGGGATCGTCGATGACAACGCATTCCAAACCGAACACCTTGGCAAGCACCGATGGCGTCACAACCTCGCACGGAGTCCCCTCGGCCACGATACTGCCACCCGCAAGGGCATACATATGGTCCGCGTAGCGAGCCGCCATGTTGATGTCATGCAGCACCATGGCGATGGTCACACCCCGCTCGCGGTTGATTTGCTCAAGCGTGTCGAGGATATCAAGCTGGTAGGCAACATCGAGGTAGGTGGTCGGTTCGTCCAAGAGCAAGATATCCGTCTGCTGAGCCAGCGCCATCGCAATCCACACGCGCTGACGCTGGCCTCCCGAAAGTTCATCCACCGGGCGATCCGCCAGACTTGCGATACCCACCATGTCAAGCGACTCGGCGATGATGCGCAGGTCCTCATCCTGCAGAGGCTGCAGGAGCGAGCGATGCGGATAGCGTCCCCGCGCCACGAGGTCACTCACATGGATGCCCTCGGGCACCAAGGGCGACTGAGGCAGCAAGCCAAGCGTGCGGGCAAGCTCCTTGGTGGGCATGCGATGCACGTCCCTGCCATCGAGCACCACAGATCCCCCCACAGGATCAAGAAGACGTGCAAGCGTCTTGAGCAGCGTAGACTTGCCGCAACCATTGCCGCCAATGATGACGGACACCTTGCCCTTGGGCAAGCTCAGGTTCACCTTGTTAACGACGGGCCGGCCCCCATAGCCACACGAGAGCCCACACCCCGCAAGTTCATGGTCGTACCCGACCCCTACTGTGGTGCGACCCGTACCCCCAACCGACGCAGGTCGTTCGCCGCGTTGGCTCATGTCCTGCTCACCCCACCTTCCCTCATCAACAGCCACAGCAAGTACGGAGCTCCTAGAATACCCGTCACCACGCCCACCGGGAAGCGCGTACCCAAGAGGTTATGACCCACGAGGTCCGCCAAAAGCATGAGCGCGATGGCGACCATGGCGGCAGCCATGGTCGCACGGCTCTTCTCCCCTACAAGACGCGTGGCAATGGGACCCGCCAGGAGCATCACGCAAGCGACAGGACCTGTGACCGACGTAGCTATACCTATCATGGCCACGCTGCCCAAGAGCAGCACGGCTCTTGAGAGCGAGACCCTCACACCAAGCGTCTGGGCAGCGTCCTGTCCTAGCACCAGTGTCTCGAGGTCGCGACCAAGGACAAGGACCACGGGAGCCACTGGCAGCACGAGCACCAGGGGCGCCACATCGCCAAGATCCATGCCTGACAGGCTACCCGACAGCCAACGTAGGGCCGTGGGCACGTCGTACTCGGCACCATACAGAAGCACCGCAGATGTGACGGCGCGCATAAGCGCCTGCGTGCCAAGGCCTATGAGGACCAACTTGCCCTCTGAGAACCCTCCAAGCTGCGACAGGCCGAAGATCGCAAGAGAGATGCAGATACCCCCAACAAGGGCCACGGGCGAGACCTCACGCACGCCAAGACCAAACACCATGATGGCGATGACGGCGACTGTGCTCGCACCGGACGAGATGCCGATGACATCCGGGCTTGCGAGGGGATTTCCAAGCACCGTCTGAAACGTGTTGCCTCCTATGCCAAACGCGATACCTGCCAAGACGGCCGCGATAATGCGCGGCACCCTCACCTGCCAGATGGCATAGGTCGCACCGCGCACGTTATGTCCTACGAGCACCGAGGCCACGGTGGGGATGTCGTAGTTTGTCGAACCCAGACACAGCTCGAGTGCCACCAGCAGCACCACGAGGGCAACAAGGGCAAGGGTGGCTGCGCGCACGCGCCTCTTGCTCTGCACAATCGAGCGGGCGACGAGCTCCTGTGTCATCGTCATGAAGACTCACCTCCCTGTCGGGTAACTGTCTGGCTGGGACGAGAACTGGCCACGATGGCCACGACAATGAAGACGGGAGCGCCCACGGCAGCCGTCACGACACCCACCTCGAGTTCGCTAGGTGCTAGGACAGTCTTGCCAATGGCATCGGATAGTGTAAGCACGAGCGCACCGGCCAGCGCCGAGAGCACGAGCTGCCAACGCATGCCGCCGTTCCAAACAAGCCTCACCACGTGCGGGGCCATGAGACCGACAAAGCCGATGGGGCCAGCAAGCGCCGTGGTCGCACCGCACAGGAGTACTGCGGCAGCAGAGGCCACCAGGCGCACCAGGCTAGGCTTGGCGCCAAGCCCCACGGCGGCTTCATCTCCCAGGGCAAGGACCTCCAGCGCCGACGAGCAGGCAAGAGACAGCAGCATGCCCACCACACACACGGGCCAAAGAATCGCAAGCGATTCCCAGCTGGCGCCCGAGACGCTGCCCATCTGCCAGAACCGAAACGTGTCCATTACGTTGGAGCGCGGCATCACGATGATGCTCACAAGCGAGCTGAGTGCCACCGAGACCGCTGTGCCAGCAAGGGCCAGTTTGAGTGGGGTGGTCCCTCCCACGGAACCTATACCGAACACGAGGAAGGTCGTGACGGCGGCGCCCAGCGTCGCAAGAACCAGGTACTGCGGTGCCGTGGTGATGCCCAGAAACGCGATGCCACACACCACGGCCAGCGACGCACCCGAGTTCACGCCCAGGATAGAGGGATCTGCGATGGGGTTGCGTGTGACCATTTGCATGAGCAGGCCACTCACGCCCAATGCGGCACCCGCAAGCAGGCAGAACATGAGACGAGGTACTCGTTCGAGCACCACCGCCGTAGAAAAGTCATCGGCTACGGGCACACCGCGCAAGATGTCCACCACCTCACCGACAGGAACGATCCGTGCCCCTTGGGACAGGGACACGGCACCCACAAACATAAGGAGGACCACCAGGATGACAGCGCCCCCAAGAGGATGTTTGCACGGGTGCATCGGCTATGCCCTCTCGAGTGCGCTCGACAACACGTCGAGGTACTGGTCAATCGTTGCGGGAATGGAGAGCGGTCCGGGAGTGCAGGATGCCGCGAGTGGCTCATCCCCCTTGAGCAGGGCGACTGCCCCGTGTTGGATACAAGGCAGCCTGCCAAGGAGTGGGTCAGCCTGAAGCTGTGCCAGGAAGGCCTCATCGCCATAGGTAACAGCAATATCAACGTCATTGAGACGATCGGCCTGCTCGGCGGAGAGCGTCGCCGCGAAGCTGTCCTCGCTGCTCGCAAGGGCAGTCACGCTCTCTGGGGTCTTAAAGCCGAGGTCAGCGAGATAGGCTCCCCTCGGATCGCTGGGCAGGTACACGTAGACCGTTCCCATGTCGGTGGGCGAGATGTTGAGGAACGCTGCAGCCTGACCCGCGATCCTGCTCTGAGACGCCTTCTGCCTCATCAGGTCCTCAAGATCAGCAATGAGTCTCTCGGCCTCCTCCTCCTTGCCAAGCGCCCTTGCCTCGATGCGCGTTTGCTCACGCCAAAGGCAGGACCACGCCTTCTGGGGGTAGGCGACGGTGGGGGCGATCTGGCTCAGCTTGTCGTAGTCTGCCTGGGTATAGCCCGAGTAGGGACAGAGGATCACGTCTGGTGCCGTGTCACTCACCGCCTCGAAATCGATACCGTCGGTGTCATCGAATACGGTCGGGGTATCGACGCCAAGTTTTTGGAAGGCCTCTTTCGTCCACGGGAGCATCTTCTCGCCATGCGCAACACCAAAGTTCGCTGCAGAGATGCCCACCGGGGTAATGCCCAGGGCAAGAATGGGCTCATGGTTGTTCCATGCCAGCGTAACGACCCGCGATGGCATGGATGTGATCGTGGTGGAGCCGAAGGCATGGTCAATCGTTACGGAGAAAGCCCCATCGGTAGCGGAACCCTGTGTCGAGTTATCCTGCTGCACTCCATTGGAGCAAGCGGACAATAGGGTGGTGCCCAGCGCGCCGGCAAACATGGCAGCCGAGTCAAGAACAAACATTCTGCGAGAGAGCTTCATGGGACAATCCCTTCTTTGGGTGCCAGCGCAGGACATCGACGTCCCGCACGCTGGCGACCAATGCCTTACCATACCGATTGGTCAGCTGGTTGAGTGCTTTCTCATATGCCAGCTGCTGTAAGACATATTAAACTATTCCCACACTTTCTACATCCCGCAACTCAGACTATACCTATAGCCCCACAGGCGTTACATGCGGATCCTCGTCCTTGGCAAATCGGCATCCAGAGACAGCAATGGGACCTGTGCCGGGAAGGGACAAACCAAGAGAGACCGCACCGCACAACACTCGGCGTCACCGACGATGACGCCTGCCTCCTCACGGTTCTGACCGCAGAGCGTCTAGGTCACGACGCGATAGCCTGCTTGGCTCACCACGTCGCGACACGCCGCATCATCGATGGGGTTCTTGGAGCGCACATGCGCCGTTCGACTCGCAAGATCGACTGTCGCCCAGGTGCCCGAGAGTGAGTCCAGCGCCGCCTCAACGTTCTTCACACAATTCTCACATCTCATACCCGCAATGGT
This sequence comes from Olsenella sp. oral taxon 807, assembly GCF_001189515.2. Classification (NCBI taxonomy): domain Bacteria; kingdom Bacillati; phylum Actinomycetota; class Coriobacteriia; order Coriobacteriales; family Atopobiaceae; genus Olsenella; species Olsenella sp. oral taxon 807. The sequence goes on along the minus strand of NZ_CP012069.2, from coordinate 792,056 downwards.
CAGGTCCGTCCGATAGGGGTAGTGGCTTTCGTCCGTGTCCTGTACCCTAACCCGCCTGAAGCGCTTCGCCGAGCTCTTCACGTCCCCCGAGCAACAGCTGCGCCTGCCCGAGATGACGCCTATGATCCTCCTGATCCCAAGCACGACCGCAACCGCGACAAGCGAGAGGATGATGATATCGATGGGTTTCATGCTCTACCTCCAAAAAGCCTCGCTCACACCTTCAAGTATGACTGTGGTACACGCACCCGCACCCGCGAGGCGACTCAGCCATCAAAGCCCACATCGACCTCCATCGGACCCGCACGCCCGTCTGCCGCATTGGTCGCGAGTTCGTCGCAACGCTCGTTGAGGTCCGTGCCGGCATGGCCCCTGACCCAGAGCCATGTCACGTGATGGGGCCTCACCGCCGCAAGCAGACGCTTCCAGAGGTCGGGGTTCTTGACTGGCTGCTTGCCTGCTGTCTTCCAGCCCCTCTTGATCCAACCCCAGACCCAGCCCTTGCTCATGGCGTTCACGACGTACTGCGAGTCGGAGTGAAGCTCCACCTCACAGGGACGTCTCAGCGACTCGAGCGCCCTGATCGCGGCCATGAGCTCCATACGGTTGTTCGTAGTCCTCGCATAGCCACAGCTGAGCTCCTTTGTGTGCTCGGCACCGGAGGGATCGGTGTAGCGGAGCACCGCCCCATAGCCACCGGGTCCGGGATTGCCGCGCGAGGAGCCGTCCGTCCAGATGGTCACGTGCGCGCGCCTCGAGCCATCGCCATCCGAAGGCCCCTGGGTCATGGCGTCAGGGTGTTCTCTCGTGAACTCGTCGAAGCTCGTGCCGGCCACCTGCCCCGCCACTACTTGGCCTCTGCCCAGTTGGCACCATAGCTCACGTCCGCGACAAGCGGCACGCGTAGCTCGACGACGCCCTCCATGGTCTGCCTCACGAGTGCCGAAAGCGTTTCGATCTCATCCTCGGGTACCTCGAAGTCCAGCTCATCGTGGATCTGCAGCACCATCTTAGAGCGCAGGCCCTCCTGACGCAGGCGCTGGGCGACCTGGATCATCGCGATCTTGATGATGTCTGCGGCGCTGCCCTGCATGGGGTGGTTCATGGCCGTGCGCTCGGCGAAGCTCCTGAGCTGGAAGTTGCGGCTGTGAATGTCCTTGGTGTAGCGCCGACGGCCGTACATGGTGATGGCGTAGCCGAGTTTGCGAGCCTGCTCGACGCTCTCGTCCAGGTAGGCCCGAACACTCGGGTAGGCCTCGAAGTAGCGGTCTATCATCTCCTGCGCCTCACCACGCCCGATCTTGAGCGAAGTCGAGAGGCCATAGGCCTGCTGCCCATAGACGATACCAAAGTTCACGGCCTTGGCACGACTCCTGAGCTGCGGCGTAACCTCCTCGACGGGCACACCGAAGACGCGGGCCGCCGTCGCGCGATGAAAGTCAGCGCCGGAGTTGAAGGCGGCAACCAGGTGCTCGTCGGCAGACAGGTGGGCCAAGAGCCGCAGCTCAATCTGGGAGTAGTCGCAGGCAAGAAACACACACCCCGCAGGGACCGTGAAGGCCGTGCGCACCCGGTGACCCAGCTCGGAGCGGGTGGGGATGTTCTGCAGGTTGGGATCAGAGCTCGAGAGGCGCCCCGTCGCGGCGACGGTCTGGTTGAGTGTGGTGTGAATGCGGCCGTCCTGCCTGATGTCGGCCGGAAGCGCATCCAGGTAGGTGCTCTTGATCTTGGTCCGCTCGCGATAGTCGAGCACCGCCTGCACCCGTGCATCCTTGGCTGCCAGGTCATCGAGGGTCTTGGCGTTCGTGGAGTAGAAGCCCGTCTTAGTCTTCTTGAGGCCAAAGGTGGGAAGCCCCCACACGTCAAAGAGGATATGCGAGAGCTGCTGCGGTGAGTCGAGGTTAAAGTCCTCCCCCGCCTCGGCCTTGATCCGAGCGGCCATGGACTCTATCTCCCTGCCCAAGTCGACGGCCTGCTCATGCAGGACGTCAGGGGCTATCGAAAGGCCCGTGCGCTCCATCTGCATAAGCACCGGCAGAAGCGACATCTCGAGCCCGTGAAAGAGCTCCGCGCAGCCCTCAGCCTCGAGCGCCTCCTCAAGAGGCCCGCGCAGCTCGCGCGCAAGCCAGCAGTCGAGCGCCGCCTGGGGCAGCTCGGCCGTCGGCTCAAGAACGGCCTCAGCACCCACGAGCTCAGCGGCGAGAGCTGTGGGCTCATAGGAGCTTCGGTCGCTCTCACGCAGGTAATCGGCCACACTCGTGTCAAAGATACGGGTGGGGTCAACGTCTTGGGGCTCGATCGCCATGGCCTGCGCCGAGTCGACCGGACAGGCGACGTGCAGAAGTGCCTTCACGTTGGCCGATACCACCCTACCCTCACGCACGAGCAACGTCACGGCCTCCACCGCAGGGACGCCCTCAAGGTGCAGGAGTGCATCTGCCGTCGCCAGCCAGACGCAAGCCGGAAGCGACTCGGCAAAGAGCGAGGCCTGTCCCTTGCGCTCGGACGGCCCCTCGACGGCAGCCCCCACCCACTCCCCCTCCGAGATTGCCTTCGCAAGCGCGGCTTTCGCTTCCTCGCCAGAGAGCGCCTCGGGCAGCTTGGGCCCCGCCTCAGACGCCTGTGTCCTTCCAACCTCGCCCACACCTCCCGCCAGCTTGGCCAGCCGCCTTGTGATGCCCGTGAAGCCCAAGGCACCAAAGGCCCTCGTGACCTCGGCGGCGTCGAAGGTCGGAAACCTCGCGTCCTCCAGGCGTACGTCGATCGGCGCATCCGTGCGGATGGTCGCCACCTTGCGCGAGAGCAGGGCATCCTCGACGTGGGCACGAAGGTTCTCGCCCATCTTGCCCTTGACCTCGTCGGCATGGGCAATGACCTCGTCGAGGCTACCGTAGCGCACGATGAGCGCCGACGCCTTCTTGGGGCCGATCCCCGGGACGCCGGGGATATTGTCAGACGAGTCGCCCTTGAGGCCGTAGAAGTCCGGCACGAGCCCGGGCGTAATGCCGTGGTAGAGGTCGTCCACGCTCTCGGGCGTCATGACGCTCACCTCCGAGACGCCCTTTTTGGTCGAGACGATCCTCACGCGCTCGGTCGCGAGTTGGTACATGTCGCGATCCCCCGTGAAGAGATACATCTCATAGCCCGCCTCCTCGCCCGTGCGCGCGAGTGTGCCCAGGATGTCATCACCCTCCCAGCCCTCGCACTCCACGACGGGCACATCGAGCACGCGCAGCAGATCCTTGACCATGGGGAACTGCTCGCGCAGAGCCGGGTCCATGGGCGGGCGCTGGGCCTTGTATTGTGGCAGCAGGTCTATGCGTACCTGCGGCTTGCCTTTGTCGAAGGCGCAGATCACGCCGTCGGGGCCAAACGAGTCCACGAGCTTGATGAACATGTTGAAGAAGCCGAAGAGCGCGTTGGTGGCTCGCCCGTCGGGCGCGCTCATGGGTTGGCGGATGGCGTGAAACGCACGGTGCATGAGCGAGTTGCCATCGATGACGGCAATCGTGCGCCGCGCAGGGTCTTCCGGTGTGCCTGCCTCATCGCTTCCGGCACCAGTTCGCAAAGCCATCTCTGCCAAGGCCCTCTCCCCCTATCGAGTCCGTATTCCTGTCCGTCGCAGAACGTCCCCCAACGTGCAGAGCACGTGCGACCAAAAGATCGAGACGCCCTCATCCTGCGCATCCGCAAGATTGGCCGTTTTATACACATCGGCACGTAGCACCGCCCCGACTGCGCCATTGTGCCCGAAGGCTTGCAGCCACGTTCTGATTCTATCAACAACCTCATGGTTGAGACGTTTGATCTCCATGTAGGCAGTGCCCAAGGGTTCCTCTTTGGCAGCAATCAGATCCCGAACGTGGTCGACAACTTGGTTCGGGACAAGAACCCCCCTACCAAGCTCACGCTCAGATGCTGTTGCTGCATCACCGAGCGGCGACAGGCAGATGTCGGCAACTGCCTCATCGGAGTCAAGATATCTCATGCCGACACCTCTCTGCAAACGTTCGAACACCGTGGGTCGCCACCATTGTAGCGGGTAGACGCCATCGGAGCGCCGGACATCAAGCCGATGGCGGGCAGCGAGGACATACGGCAGCGCAAGAGACCGCATCCCGACGTGCAAGCACCCACATTCGACCAAACCACCATCCACGCTCAATATGAGCAACAAAGGCATAACGCACCGTTTTACCAGCGGAACGAAACGTGCATGACCTTTGGAGCAGTTGATAGCAACCTCATGGTATTGTATAGGCGCACGACACCCATGAGCCGACAGGCGAGATCCCAGGCCCACAGAACAGGTTCGTCACAGACGGAGAGGAAGCTCACATGGCAACGGACAAGGTATCGGAGGAGTACGGCAGCCTGGTCTTCACCGATGCGGAGATGCAGGATCGTCTCCCCAAGCCCACGTACAAGGAGCTACGCCAGACCATCGACGAGGGCAAGCCCATCAACCTCAAGATAGCCAATGAGGTCGCCCACGCCATGAAGGACTGGGCGCTCGAGAGAGGCGCCACCCACTTCACCCACTGGTTCCAGCCGCTCACAGGCATCACATCCGAAAAGCATGATGGGTTTATCACCCCTAAGGGCGACGGTACGGTACTCATGACCTTCTCGGGAAAGGAGCTCGTCCAAGGAGAGCCAGATGCGTCAAGCTTCCCCTCAGGGGGGCTTCGTGCCACCTTCGAGGCTCGTGGCTACACCGTATGGGACCCCATGAGTCCCGTCTTCATCAAGGATGAGGTGCTCTGCATTCCCACAGCCTTCATCTCCTACACCGGAGAGGCACTCGACAAGAAGACGCCGCTCTTGCGCTCCGAGGTCGCCATCGAGAAGCAGGCCAAGCGCGCGCTCGCCCTCTTCGGCAAGAGGCCCAGGCGCGTGGTCACCACCTGCGGTCCCGAGCAGGAGTATTTTCTCATCAAGGAAGAGGACTTCGAGGCGCGCCCCGACCTCGTCCTCTGCGGCCGAACCCTCTTTGGCTGCGAGCCTGCCAAGGGCCAAGAGCTCGAGGAACACTACTTTGGTGCGATACGCCCCACTGTCAACGCCTTCATGAAGGAGGTGGATGACGAGCTCTGGAAACTCGGCGTACCCGTGCGCACCAAGCACAACGAGGTCGCGCCCTGTCAACACGAGATCGCACCCATTTTCGAGGAGGGTTCTCTCGCCATCGACGACAATCTGCTCACCATGGAGAAGCTCAAGCTTCTGGCCACGCGCCACGGTCTTGCCTGCCTAGAGCACGAGAAGCCCTTCAAGTATGTAAACGGCTCAGGCAAGCATGACAATTGGTCGCTCTGCGCAGACGGCGAGAACCTCCTTGAGCCTGGTGACGATCCCGAGGATAACCTGCAGTTCCTGGTATTTCTTGCCTGTCTCATCTCTGCCGTGGACGAGCATGCCGGCCTGCTGCGCGCAAGCGTCGCCTCTGCCGGAAACGACCATCGCCTTGGCGCCAACGAGGCACCGCCGGCCATCATCTCGGTCTTTTTGGGCGATGCGCTCTCGCCCGTGGTGGACGCGCTCATCAAGAAAGAACATGCCGAGAGCCATGACCGTGAGCAGATTGACCTTGGCGTCCCGGCGCTACCGGATGTTCTGCGTGACAACACTGACCGCAATCGCACGTCCCCCTTCGCCTTCACGGGCAACAAGTTCGAGTTTCGCATGTGTGGCAGTCAGCAAAACCTCTCGGATCCCAACGTCGTGCTCAACACCGCCGTCGCCGAGCAGCTCGATCGCTTCTGCGCCTACGTGTCCAAGTGCCCGGATGAGCCTTTCAGGGCCACTGCTTTACGCTTCGTACGCCATAGCTTTAGGGACCACCAGCGTATCATCTTTGACGGCAACGGCTACGCAGGCGAGTGGGAACAGGAAGCCGCCAGACGTGGTCTTCCCAACCTCAAGAGCACGGCTGACGCCCTACCCTGCATCATCGAGCCTAAGAACATCGCGATGTTCGAGAGATACGACGTCCTCTCCGAAAACGAGATCCGCGCCCGCTACGCCGCCGCCTCAGAACAATATGCCAAGCTCCTCAACATCGAGGCCAACACCATGAGCTACATGGTTCGCCACCTCTACCTGCCTGCGCTCATCGACTATTCGGGAAACCTCGCAACCTCCATCGCAACCAAGAGGGAGATCGGCGTCGTGGGCAGAGCGGAGCTGGCACTCGCGCAGCAGATCACCGATGGCATCGACAAGATCTGCGAGAACGTGGGCAGGCTCGAGTCAAAGAACGCCGAGGCGCGCAGGGTCAAGGACTGCGGCGAGCAGGATCGCCTCTACCACGACGAGGTCATCCCCGTCATGGACGCACTGCGTGAGGTCGTGGACGGCATGGAGCGCATCTGCGGTCGCGACTTCTGGCCCGTGCCAAGCTACAACAAGATGCTCTTCTGGGTATAGGCTGCAGGTAACCAGCCTGGTACAAGACACGTACGTGAAACGAGGTCCACGATGCCCGCGCTCATAACACACCATCTCTTTGGTGAAGAGGCCGCAAGACGTCTGCCCGACACACTGCTCTCGAGCGAGGAGGAAAAGATTGCCTTCCTACTAGGCAACCAGGGCCCCGACCCCTTTCTCTTCCGTTTCAGGACGCTTCCCGAGGCGGCAACAAGCTGTCACAGGCTCGGAAATCGCATGCACAGGGAGAAGGTGCACCAGGCCTTCTACTCCCTGCGCGGGGCCGTAGTCCAGCTGCGCGAGAGCGACAAGACCATCGGACGTGCCTTCGTGCTCGGACTGCTCGCACACTACCTGCTTGACAGCTCCGTCCATCCCTTCATCTACGCACAGGAAGACGCCATCTGCTCTGCGGGCGTCGGCCTTGAGAATGCCCACAGCGAGGTGCACGCCATCATCGAGAGCGACTTGGACAGCTGGATGCTCTGGTCCCTGTGCGGACGCACTATCGAGGACACAGCACCCGCAAGCATGCTCGTACGCACCGAGAGGATCGGTCTCATTGCGAGCGCACTCCTCTCCCAGACAGCACTACAGGTTTTTTCTATTAAATTGAATGCCAATGAGTATGCCAACTGTGTGGCCGACTACGAGCTCGTGTGTCGCATAATCGAGCCCGCAGGCTCGCACGTCTCACAGGCGATCTCGTCCATCAAACGCATCGGAAGGAGCTACTCCATTCTGAGCGCCCTTGCACACAGGGCTACGACGAGTGACGAGTGCGCAGCCGCGAACCTCGAGCATAACCCGTGGGCAGATCCGACCACGGGCGAGTGGTCGGACGCGAGCTTTGCCGACATCTTTCAGAATACGCTCGACAGATGGCCGGCGTTCGCAGAGGACTTCGTGCGGGCGGACAAAGACGGACTCGTACTCCTACTCGGACAGCGCGACTACCGGGGCAAACCCATCGAGGAATGAGTGGGGGGTAGGCATGCTGCACCCGTGTCGTGCCCGCCTGGGGTACCCCCTGATGACTCGCTGCCTCCAAAACCGTCCACAACTTGTGTCGTCACCCTGCCCTAACAGCTATAATGTGCTTCGCAAGCGGAAGGAAGTTTTGATACGGCAGCAAGAGGCTGCACACGTGACGAATTGGAGCGATCTTGTCTGAACACTCGACAGGCGCCACCTCGGGCCACCAATCCGTCTCGTCGACAGGTGCGCCTGTGGCCTCCATCGTCGTGCCCTGTTACAACGCCGAGAGGTACCTTCGCCGCACCCTTGAGAGCGCCTTGGCGCAGACCATGGAAGACTTCGAGCTCATCTGTGTGGACAACAACTCGACCGACAAGACGCCTGAGCTGCTCGAGGAATGTGCGGCTGCAGACTCACGCGTCAGAGTGCTGTCAGAGTCAGAGCCAGGAGAAGGGCCCGCTCGCGACGCCGGACTCAAACGTGCGAGGGGACGCTGGGCCTACTTTCTGGACTCAGATGACCTGATGGAGCCCACGCTGCTCGAGAAGTCCATCTCCCTTGCTGATGACAGCCAAGCAGACGTTGTCGTATTCCAGACCAACGGGCTCAACGACCAGACGGGGGAGGTGGCCCCCATCCTCGACTGCATGGATATCTCATGGTTGCCTCCGGGCACGAAGGTCTTCAACCCGCACGAGTATCCCCAGAGGATATTCAACTCGTTCAAGAACTGGGTGCACAACAAGCTCTTCTCCATGCCCTTCGTCCATGCACATGGCCTGCACTTCCAGCACGTGCATCGCTCGGCGGACATACTCTTCACCTGCAGTGCCCTGGCCCATGCAGAGCGGATCGCCCCGCTGGAGGAGTATCTCAACCAATATCGCGTCCTCAACAGAGAGAGCGCCATGCAGACGAGCAGCGCCTATCCGCTTGACTTTCTCGACGGCTTCATCGAATTGTCACGCCACCTCAAGGCAGAGGGCATCTGGACGCTGTATCGCACGAGCTACACGAACTGGCTGCTGGAGGGCGTCGCCGCCAACATCAGGGTGTCAAGCTCCATAGCCGCAACTCGCATGATCGTCGACGCGGTCTGGAGTGCCGCGAACGACGAGCTCGAGCTCACATCGTTTCCCACCACCTCTGTTGAGAGCGCCTGGCTGGAGGAGCTCCTCGGCCTCCTGCTTAAGGGGGACGTGGACGAGATTCTCTCGTTCCTCATCGGAGAATACAGAAAGAGCGAGTTTGACAAGGAAGTCTACCTATCCAACCTGCGCTTGGACAGTTGTCGCCTCAAGCGGGACATCGAGGGGCGCGATCGTGAGATCGATCTGCTCAGATCAGAGGTAGACGCGCTGAGAAAACGTACTGCGGTACTCGAGGATGATCTTGCAAACGTCCGCAGCTCGGCATCGTTTAAGATCGGACGCAGGTTTACCGCACCTTTGCGCTGCGTACGCGACATCATAAGGCGCCATTCGTAGTGGAAGCTTCGCGCCCACGCGCTTATATGGACGAGCGAAATGAACTGCCCTACAATCGGGAGTGGAAAGATAACAACACGCAGCGAGGGGCATGGCCACAGCCCAGTGCCGCCTAATCGCTAGAATCTCAGGTCCTACGTATGCACAATAACCATACAGCCCCCAGAAGCGACGGGGAGGGCGGAAGGCCATTGGCCCTATGCCGAGGCGAGGGAGTGGGCTACATTGCCCTCTCGCTGGGTGACGCTGGCAGGACGCTCGAGGGGCTGCGCGCCCGCGTGCGCATGGCGACGCTCGGTAAAAGCTTCCCCGCCTATCTCAGGCCATTTCGTGCCCCGTGGCAGCTCACGGCCTGGGGGCTGGATGCGGGCACGGCAGAGGAGCGGGGTCTGTGCGTTGCGGTGCTTCCCCTGCTCTCCCAAGACATGACGCTCGAGGTCGAGGATGCCACGGGGCGAGGCCTCGCACATGCCACCTTCGGTAGCCTGAGCTCAAAGTTCCGCTCACGTCTGCTTACAAGATGTCGGCCGAAACAGGCAGATGCGCTTAGAAGGACTCGTATCGATGTCCCGGGTGCACCTCGCCTCTGGGTGAGCGACATCTTCTGCGGCATGCCAGGCACTCGCGTATGGCGCTTGCAAGCCACACTCCCTACGGCCGACGGACGCTCTAGGCCTGAGCTTAAGCTCTATGGCCTCGACGGACAGCCAATGGATGCGCGAACCATCATGCTCGAGGACCATGTTGTCCCCTCAAAAGAGGACCATGTGCTCAGCGAGCGGGTCATCAGCCTCTCTGCGGTGCTACCACAGGATGTGGAACAACTGCTCTTCGTGATCTCGCTGGGTGAAGGGCCAGAGACTGACGCGGGTGTGGCAGAGGACCACCATCCGATCGAGGCCTTCTGCTGCATGCTGCCGTTCATGACGCAACGCATATATGACGCGAGCTGCGGGCGCATGCTCGATGCGGGCAAGGACCCTGCCTACGAGGACTGGTTCTTCGCGCAGAGGGTCTCTACCGAAATGCTTGCTCGTCAGAGGCGGTGCTTCACGAAACTTGTTCGCGATGGCGAGGCGCCCCTGGTCTCTGTGTTGGCAACGCACCCCGATGACGTGCTTCCCTCACTCAAGCAGCAGAGCTACGCTCATTGGGAGCTTGTACGCGGGAGAGGAGGCGACGGGGCGGGATCTTTCGACAAGACGGGTGCCCTCGCGCTCGCGCGAGCCGCCAAAGGTGAGCTCTGCCTCGTAATCGAGGGTCCCTACCGGCTTGAGCCCGACGCCCTCTGGCGGCTCGTGTCCGCCATAAAGCGTGACCCATCGCTCGACCTCACCTACGCCGACGAGGACGAGTCCCATGAGGGTAGGCTGTGTCACCCGCACTTCAAGTGCTTTCCCAACCTTGGTCGCCTTCGTGCCATCAGCTACATTGGCGGTGTGCTCCTTGTGAGGACGAGCGTGCTTAAGAGGCTCCTGCAGACAGACTCGCCAGAAGACGGCAAATGCGACCACAGTTGCAGATTTGATGACGGGGCGCTGGGCTATAGCCTCGCGCTCAGAGCATTTGAGGTCAAGGCCAGCGTCGGCCAGGTTACAAAGCTTCTGAGCCACAGGAGCGGTGCCTCATGCCCTCATCAAGACGAGAAGAGGCAGGCCCTTCGGACACACCTCTCACGCTGCCGTGTGGCCGCAGACATCGAGCCCGGCCCCGTACCAGGAAGCTTTCGCCTACGTTACCGCATGCCGCAGGACCCACCCCCCGTCTCGATCATCATCCCGAGCAAGGACAAGGCCGACCTGCTCAGGGCCTGTGTGGAGTCCATACTCCAGCATACGACCTACCCCACGCTCGAGATCATCGTCGTCGAGAACAACAGCAGCGAGGCGGCCACCTTTGAGCTGTATGACGTGCTTCATGAGAAAGACCCACGTGTCAACATCGTCACCTGGACGCCCAGCATGCTGAAGACAGGCCGGGCAAGTAGTGCGGATGTCGGCGATGGAGGCTTCAACTATTCCTCACTCGTAAACTTTGGCGCCTCGCAGGCCACGGGGCAGTACCTCATCATGCTCAACAACGACACCCAGGTCATCGAGGGACGCTGGATCGAGGAGATGCTCGGCGTCGCCCTCTACCGTCCCGAGGTCGCCGTCGTTGGCGCGAAGCTCCTCTTTGGCGATGAGCTCATCCAGCACGCAGGGATGATCGCAAACCCCGCTCACGACAATGCCCACATAAATCAGAGTCTTTACAGGGACGATCCAGGCTATGATGGGACGGCGGTGCTGCCTTCTGACATGAACATGGTCACAGGAGCCTGCCAACTCATCCCCAGGCGCATCTTTGACAGCCTCGGCGGCTATGACGAGAACCTCGCGGTTGGGTTCAACGACTCCGAGTTCTGCCTACGTGCCCGTGCGCACGACCTCATTGTGAGCTATACGCCCTATGCCCTGCTCTATCACCGAGAATTCTCCACGCGCGGGCGCGAGGCCCTCGATGAGCGCCTGCAGCAGAGGCTGCTCGTTGAGAAGTCCTACATCCTGAGCAAATACCCCGAGTACTACGCCCACGGGGATGACCTGGTCAACGCAAACCTCGATCGCTTCTCTAACTACTACCACCTGAGGTGGTGAGTTTGGACCTTAAAGGACAGGTCAGAGGGACAGCTCGGGGGTCTATGGATAATGTGTCCGCTCAAGGTAGCCAAGGCGATGTCATGTTAACGTTAGAGTTTATGTTAATCTTGACCCCCTCCGTTCGTCAGGAGGAGATTGGACTGGGCAGATCATGAGATGTACCAAACGGCACGCTCCCATCTACGTCCTCTGCGGCCTGGGCGTTATCACCGCCTTGGCAGGCTTTCCGTGCGTCGCCCACGCAGGCGAACAAACCGAGGCGGCCTCGGCCACCGTCGTGGCAGCTACTCAGGCCACGTCATCGGTCAAAGAAGGAGTCGCGACTGGTGTAGAGGGCACTGCCACCCACAGCACGATCGAGGAGAAGGCAAGCTCCAGTTCTGCCGCCGTGCAGGACAAGGCGTCCAGCAACACACGAGGCAGCACGACGACCACCACGAACACAGCAGCTACAAAGGCAGAGAACGCCCCCGCAGACAAGCCCACATCCAACAGCACGGCCGAGAGCAGCCACAGCTCAGCGGATAACGCCTCGGCCACATCGCCGACAGGCAGCAGCAGCCATACGTCTGCCACGGCAGCGAAAACGGAACCTGACGATCCGACAAGCTCAACGACTTCGAGCACTGCACCCGCTACGGCACAGCCGGCCACGCCAGCTGCCGCTGGAAAGGAAGCGATTCCCGGTACTGCATCGACGTCTGCAGCCACCGCAGAGGGCAAGGCAACGAGCGAGGGTAAGGTAGCCAGTGAGCCCTCGTCCAGTCCGAAGGTTGTCGATACACCCGCGCAGACGGAGCTCACGGCGCAGAGCCCCACCACGTACTCCAACGTGTATCGCCTCTACAATTCCTGGACAGGCGAGCACCTCTACACCAAGGACCTTGAAGAGGCGAAGGCGAACGCGAACCGCGGCTGGACCTGGGAGGGTGTTGCCTGGGTGGGCGCATCGTCGGGCAGGGCGGTCTACCGTCTCTACAACAGGTACAGCGGAGATCACCTCTACACCACGAGTAAGTCGGAGTACGACAGGCTCAAGGGGTATGGCTGGACCCAGGAGGGAACGAGCTTCTTCGCACAGAACACCGACAGCGGCGTTGCGGTGTTGCGCCTCTACAACCCCTACGAGAAGGTCGGCACGCACCACTACACTACAGACGCGGGCGAGTACGACAAGCTCGTGAGAGAGCATGGTTGGAGGGGCGAGAATAAGGCCTGGTACGTGTCAACCAACCCAGCCAACCCCATCAGCGGCTTTTGGATCACCCATTCGAATGGCCGCAGGTATTGGGTGGATGCCAGTGCGATAGCTCACTACCACCTCAGCGGCATCGATATCGCCTCGTGGCAAAGGGGCATCGACGTCAGAAGGCTTAACACAACGGACTTCGTCGTTGTCAAGGCTACCGAGGGTACCGACTACGTCAACCCGTACTACAGGACCTGGGCTGACCAGACCCTTGACAGCAAGAAGAAGCTTGGCTTCTACCACTTCCTGAGAGCCGACGCCTCTCCGAGCGATCAGGCACGCTACTTTGTGAACGCCGTGAAGCCCTACCTGGGACGAGCCGCCCTCTTCCTCGACTTTGAGAACACAACCGGCTCTGACGTCATCGAAAGGGGTGCGGACTTTGCTAAGGAGTTCCTGGACAGCACGTATCAGCTGACGGGCATACGGCCGCTTGTTTACATGAGCCGCAACGTCACCAGAGAACTCGACTGGTCCTCCGTCGCAGAGAGTGGGTACAAACTCTGGGTGGCCCAATACCTCTATAGGTACGACAATGTCCGAGGCCACGTGCAGGATCCCAAGCTCCCGTCTGGAAGCTTCGGTGCTTGGTCGAGTCCCACGATGTACCAGTACACCTCGACGGGAAGGGTCAGCGGTTACGGTAGGGATCTTGACCTTGACCACTTCTATGGCAGCGACCTCGACTGGAATGCCTTGGCACGAAAGGCGTAAGGACCTTGGGCGGCATCGTCGCCTTGCGTGACAATACTGCCTGGTAGGATAGGTCCCATGACATACGGAGCGCAACAGGGCGCCGGGTGGCAGATCGCAGACGCTGCCGCCCGGCGCCCTGTCTTGTGCTGCGAGCACTACACGTCGAGGTGCCAGTAGGGGTTGATCGCCCACATACAGGGATGCATGAACGGATCGGCAAACTCGTGGTAGCGCGGCCAGCGATCGGCGAGGATGCCCTTCTCGTGCCTGAAGCGCAGCGCCCTCTCGCGCGTCTCGTTCTTGCCCCGAGACACCGACTCGAGGTGATAGAGTTCGCACTGGGGCTCATAGACGTTCCAGTAGCCGGCCTTGTACACCCTCAGACAGAAGTCTACGTCGTTGTAGTCCGCTGCAAAGGCCTCGTCCAAGCCCCCCACCCTATCAAAGGTCGCCTTCCTGACCATGAGGCACGCGCCCGTCACGCCAAGAAAGTTACGGCACACCTGCGCCGAGTGAAAGTAGTTCTGCGAGTCACGGGGCAGGTAGATGCCCGTATGGTTGGGACCTCCCCTGTGTACGATGACACCTGCGTGCTGGATCGTGTCATCGGGGTACAGTAGCTTGGCGCCGACGCAACCCACGTCATCCTGCCGGGCATGGCCAAGGAGAAACTCGATCCATTCCGACGTGATGACCCTCGTGTCGTTGTTGAGCATGAGGACGTACTCCCCTCTCGCCTGCGCGATGCCATAGTTCATGATGGCCGCAAAGTTGAAGCTCGACGTATCCGGCAAGTAGGTCACGACGCGTACGTTGTCATGCGCAGCCTGCAGCTCGTGATAGTAGTCGAAGGTCTCATGGCTCGAGCTCTCGTTCTCGACCACCACGATCTCGAAGTTCGTATAGCTGCTCCTCTCGAAGATGGAGTCAATGCAGGCGGCAAGGAGAGTGACGCTATCCTTGTTGGGAATCACGATGGAGACGAGAGGAGGTTGTGCCAAACTGTGCCCACCCGTCGCTGAGCTGGCAGACATGATGTCAAAGCGCAAGTGATAGAGGTTGGGGACATCCGCATCCTCCACTGCCTTAGCAGCGATACCCACGCGATCGAGGTGCTCTTGCAGCGCGTGCAGACCGGCCGCCCTGGCATAGGACTTCGCACTGGCATCATGTGCGGTCGATTCCGCACTAGCGCGCCAGTGGTAGAGCACGCGGCGGGCGTGGTAGACATTGCGTGCCCGCTCACCTGCCTGCAGCGTGAGATCATAATCTTGGGCTCCCTCGAAACGCTCGCGCAAGCCTCCCAGCTCGCGAACGAGTGACGTTCGCACACAAAGCAGGTGGCACACGTAGTTCAGCGAGCGCAGCAGGTCTGGACTCCAGTCGGGCTTCAGATACACCTGCTCATAGCGACCATCCACGAGCTTGTCCTCGTCGCAGTAGAAGAGGTCTGTCTGAGGGTGCGTGGCAAGGCCTTCCACATAGCACATGAGCAGGTCGGGCTCTATGACGTCATCATGGTCAAGGAAGCCCACGAAGTCACCCTTCGCCCGCTCGACCCCCGCGTTGGTGTTGCCGACGATGCCCCTGTTCGCATCGAGCGCCACCACATGGACGCGCTCATCGCGCCTAGCATAGCGCTCGGCAAGTTGGACGAGCTCCCCGTTGTCGGGAGATCCGATCACCAAGATGAGCTCGAGCCTCCCGTAGGTCTGCGCCAAAACGGATTCGACCATCTGCCTCAGATAGTCGAGAGGCGTGTCATAGAGGGGCACGACTACCGAGAAGAGGGGACTCACACCGAGCCGTCCGGCCGCAAAGGCCCGACGCTGTCCCTCGAGCTGCCATGCCTTGGCCCGATGGCGCTCGCGATACCACTGGTCATAGATAGGGTCTCGGTCAGCAGAGAGGGTCAGGTAGAACCAATCCTCCCTCAGCTGCTTGAGTTGGCTTTCGTCGAGGGTGACCACCAGATCATCGCGAGCCTCGACATCAAATCGCACCCAGAGGCGAACGAACGAGGCGCCCGTGCGAATCTCGAGCGAGAGCGTTATGCGACGGAAGAAGGTTGCGGGCACCTCCTGCTCGGGAAGCACGGTGTCACCCAAGCAGATCTGCGGCGCGACGGCAAGCGGCACGCCCTCCTTGTCCTGCGCTATGACCCAAACATCACCCGCGAGGTCGCTGGCCCTCTCGTAGGCGCGCAGCGTAAGCTCGAGGCGGATGACTTCCGTCTTGCCACGGTCAATGAGGTTAGTGACCCTGCACTCGGTGAGTTCGGAAAGGGGAAGCCTCTCGTCGCAGTTGCGCATGGCACACGCCGTCTGATTGCGCAGGATCGTGTTCATCTGAGAGCGACGCTTTGCCCAGTCGTGGGCAATGGTCTCATGCAGCTCGCAAAGGAGCTGCCCCGTAAGATCATACGCCCTCACGACGAGCCGTTGCGTGGCCTGCGTAAGGGGCAGGACCAGCACCCAACCATCAACGCCCGCAGGCGCAGGGATGACACGTACGGGCAGCTCGTTTGTGCCGACAAAGGATGACGCACGGACACGTGCCACGTCCTCGCCCACATCCGCGACTAGATGTAGGAAGATCTTGCCCACGCCTCGTATCGTATCGGATAGTCGCAGTTGCATGAGATAGCCCCCATCGTGTGCGCAGAACTGTCCGTAGATCAAAATGCCGCGCTCGCTAGGATGGCTGTAGCATCTGGGATAGTGCCCCAGAATCTGCGGGGCACTATCCCAGTGACGTTTGCCCAGTTGAGACGATTTCTTAGTGCCCCAAAAACCTGCGGGGCACTATCGTTGGCGCGTCTCGGCTAGCCGAGCAGCGCCCTGAACTCGGCCGTCGTGTAGGTGCGCTCTCCGGACGGCAGGGAGAGGGTGAAGACCTCGCCCTCAGACTCACTCCACTTCCCCGAATCGATCTTGCTGTACGCCGCGCCCATAGCAGCACAGTGAGGGTCAATGATGTTGAGATAGTGACCTACTGTATGGGCGATATCGGGGTTCGCATGCGACCAGTTCCAGTGGCTATTGGCGTTCTCCCATACGATCTTCCTGTCGGGATGCTCCGCCACGTACTTGTTGTAGGTGGACTCCTCGCTCATCCAAGCGTCATTGACGGCCTTGTCATAGGCGTAGCCCCACGCGAGGTTCTCGCCAATATCAAATATATTGGAGTGATGCACCAGCTTGGTCGAGACGTTGGTCTGTATGGCGGACTGGGCCATCAGGGTCGGCGTGAGCTTGAGCTCGGAAAGCCCGCGCGCCGCGCGGGCGGCGTTGGTCTGGTCCACTATCGTGAGCGCCTTGCGTATGTTGTCGAGGTGGAACGCGCTCTTGGGGTTGTCGGCGTCGACGAGCGTGTAGCCGGCCGCGGCGGTGTAGCCCTTCGCCTCGGCCTGGCTGGCGAGGGCCCCCACGTTGACGCCCAGGGACTCGAAGAGCCTCTGGCCGTTGGCGGGCTTTGAGGGCTTGCCGGGGTTCGAGCCGCCCGACGAGGAGGCGGCGTAGAGCTTGACGCCCTCCCCCGACCAGCCGATCTTAACCAGCCTGTCGTACTCGGCCTTGTCCGTGGTGTAGAGGTGCGTCCCCGCCGTGAGCCACCTGTTGTAGAGGCGGTAGACGGGGGCCTTCCCGCCGCTGTGGAGCGAGACGCCCTCCCGGCTCCAGCCGCGGCTGGCGAGGCCGTCGTACTCGGCCTTGTCGGTGGTGTAGAGGTGCTCCCCCGACCAAGGGTTGTAGAGCCGCCAGACGCTGGTGCCGGAGGCCGGCGCCTCCCAGGCGGTGCCCTCGTCGCTCCAGCCCCTGCCCATGAGGTCCGTGCGCTCGCCGGAGTCCCTCGTGAAGAGGTGGTCGCCGTTCCACTGGTTGTAGAGGCGATAGATCCGCTGGGTGGTCGACGCCCATGCTGCCGTGGGCAGCACGGTCAGGACAAGAAGTGCTGTCAGCACTGCAGTGACGAGGGTTAACGGTCGCTTTCTCATGAGGTCCTCCTTTGAGACGAATACCCTACCTTGTGTCGATGCCCATAGCCTCCTCTAAGCTACGGCCACACGAACGCCCTTTTTGCCACTCCAGGCCCTCGCTACTCCCAGCCGTAGAGACCCTGGAGCTTTGCGCCCTCCTGACGCCAGCCTACCCCAGCCAAGCTGTCGTACTCTGAGCGCTCGATAGTGAAGATGTGCGTTCCTACCTGCGCATAGGGGTTGAACAGGCGGTAAATGGGCATGCCGCCCGCGCTGTAGAGCTTGACGCCCTCGCTCGTCCACTTCTTGGCAACGAGAATGTCATGCTCCCTCTTGCTCGTGGTGTAGAGGTGCTCACCATTGAATTTGTTGTACAGGCGATAGACGGGGGTATCGGAGGGATCTGGCGCGTCCCACGCCACGCCCTCCTGCGTCCAGCCCTGACGACCACAGTCCTCGTACTCCTTCGCCTCGGTCGTGAAGAGGTGCTCACCAGACCACTTGTTGTAGAGGCGGTACACAAGCTGATGCCTGTATCGTATCTGGAAGCTCCTGTCAAAGCTGTTGACATAGTTGCCCCTGCCTGTGACGGTCACCTCCGCCATCCCGACTTTCTTGTTCTTGGAGAACTTGAGCGTATAGTCAACGCCCTCCCTAAGCTTGAGCTGGCCATACGTGAGCGTAAGGGTAGGCTTAACCTCCTGGCCCGTGTAGTGGACGTCATCCAGGCCCGAGATCGTGGCCTTGGTGACATCGGCCGGGGCAATGGTGTAGTGCTTCAGGAGTGTGCCCTCGTAGTAGCCCATTCCCGTTATGACGGCAACGTGCGTACCGGCGTTGACGGCATCCTCAAACTTGACCGAATAGTCTGTGCCCTCCTTGAGAGAGTCCGCCTTACACGTAACCTGTTCACTCCCGTCATAGGTGCCGCCCACGACCGTGAAGGCAGACGCCTTCGAGTTGATGTCCTCCTTCGCGAGTGCCCAAGACGGGGCAACAAGAAGCGCAGGAAGAGCAAGCGCGAGTATCACCCACAGAAGGTTTCCTCGCAGCTGTCTCACAGTCACCCGATCTTTCATCACGCTCTCCCTTCCAAACAGACAATGGAATCCTACACAAAGAGGCTATGAGGCTTTGATATCACTTTAAACGCTCGACCCGAGAACGGCAAGCATTTTCTTCCACATCGCGCCCCGAGAAGGCCCCATAAGATCGTAAGCCATGGCCTCACAAGCTGAATTCCCGCCTCCCCATGACATGTCATGGGGTCACCCTTAGGCAAGCCGCCCGACCGTTCAGAAGCCGACTGTCCAGGGCACCAGTGTCACCGTGCCGCACGCGAGAGGTCACGTAGCGTCCACAAGGAGCTGTGGAGTGCCCATCTCTAGCCGCAGGCGAGCTGCCACAAGCTATGACAACATGCTACCCTGTACACGTGCCTCGGATATACTTGACGCCTACGATCGAGCTCGATGCGAAACGGAGACCAGCATGGGTAACTATAGGGAGCAAGAGTGGTGGGGAAAGCGGGAAGACAAGGACATCTACGGCAAGCTCTTCCTGCCTGAGGGCCTTGAGGACGGACGCCCGCGCGCGACGGCCGTCTTCTCGCACGGGCTTTCAACCAACCGTGGTGACATGGAGCCCTATGCGCGCACCGCTGCAGCGAACGGCATGGTAACCTACGTGTTCGATTTCTGTGGCTCGGGACAGTACAGCAGCTCGAGCGAGCAACCGGGAGGTATGTCCCTCTTCACCGAGCAGCATGACCTTGAGTCTGTGGCCTGGGAGCTTTCTCGCGAGCCCTACGTGGACGAGAACAACCTCTTTCTCATGGGGTCGAGCTTGGGAGCGTCGATCACCCTCATGGCGGCGCGCGCCAATGCCGACCTCGTGCGCGGCGTCGTGCTCCTCTACCCCGCGTTCAATCTCTACGACGCCGTGCACGCCGCCTGCCCCAGCCGCGAGCTCTTGCCGGACAGCTTCAAAGTCATGTCGACGATGGTGAGCAAGGCCTTCCTGTGCAGCTGCTGGGACTACAATTTCTACGATCACATCGGCGCCTTCCCGCGCGACGTGCTCCTGTTCCATGGCGACGCTGACGATAACGTGCCCCTCTCCTACTCGCAGCGCGCAGCCGAGATCTTCCCCAACGCGGAGCTGCATGTCATAGAGGGTGGCAAGCACGGTTTCAAGGAGCCAGCCTACAGCGAGGTCGTGAACATATCCACAGACTGGCTCCTTGCCCACATCAACAAGTAACGCCCGGCTCCCGCCCTATGCGGGAGCTCACTCTATGTCGAGGGGAACCTTGCGGGTGGGCGCGGGAAACTCGCCATCAAGGCGCGTAAGGTCCTCGTCGGTAAGCTCGACCTTGCGCGCCTCGAAGTTCTCGAGCACATGTTGGGCACTCGAGCTTCTCGGAATAGCGATGATGTCCTCACGGCGCAGCACGAAGGCGAGAAGCACCTGCATGGGCGTGCAACCGTGCGCGGCGGCCGTCTGTCGCACCGCGTCGCTCCCAACCAGATCGCCCCTCAATCTTCCTGCCTGCGCCAGTGGGCAGTAGGCCATGAGTGGGATCTGGTGCCTGCGCATCAAAGGGAGAAGGTCGAACTCCACCCCACGAGAACCCAGGTGGTACAGGTCTTGGTTCACAACACAGTGCTCGCCGCCAGCCACGGACGCGAGCTCCTCCATATCGTCTGTATCGAAGTTCGACACACCCCACGCTAAGATCTTGCCACCCTCGACCAGCTCCTCCATGCACTCGACGGTCTCCTCGAGGGGAATTGCGCCACGCCAATGCAGGAGGTATAGGTCGAGGTGGTCGGTGGCAAGACGCCCGAGCGTGGCATCAAGGCTCCGCTCGATGTCGTGCCTCTTGGCATTCTGTGGGCAGACCTTCGACACAAGAAAGAGATCCTCGCGCTCAACGCCCCGTATGGCGTCGCCCACAAGCTCCTCAGTAGCCCCGTCGCCGTACATCTCGGCAGTGTCGATAAGACGGATTCCAGCGTCAATACCTGTCCTCAGGGCAGCGAGCTCCTGGGCGCGAGGATGAAGCCCCTCACCCAAACGCCAGGTACCCATACCAAGCCGAGGCATCTGCCTGCCATCACGCAACATGAGATTTGGCTTGAACGTCATCTGTGCACCTTCCTTTTCTGTAGCCGAATGGGCGAACCCACGCGTCTCGATGAGCGCGGTCACGCGCACGGACGTTGTCGGCTCATGGGCCATCCTAGCAGACTGGGGAGACCGAATCTGCCGCGCCCCTCTCGCCCACTGCGGCAAGCAGCTCGTCGAGACTCACTCCCTTGAGGGGCAGCACCTCACGGGCCGCCCGCTCGTTGACGTCGAGCACCACCGCGTAGACAAAGAAGTCGTCCCAGAGCACAAGTGCCCTTCGGTCCGCATCGGAAAGACAGGTGAAGTCGCTCAGATAGTTCTTGAGTCCAAAGGCGCACTCGGCCAAGACATCGCCTGCCGCCGTGCGACGGATGTCATTGGTGCGGACGCTGCTGCGCACGGCCGTCACAATCGCGTTCACGAACAGGTACAGGGTCCCATAGACGCCCATGAGCAGTGAGAGGGACAGGAGGATGAAGGGAACGAGCACGCCAGGGTCATGCTCGACGAGGGCAACCAGCTCGCGCGTCCTCCCCGGTCCCGCGATGAAGGAGGAGAACGCCTCGAACGCAGGTCCCAACCCACCCGTAAGCGCGAGGGCGCCCACCATGAGCGCCACAATAACGCACAGCATCGGAATGGCGCAACCCTCCAGGCAGCCGCTCGCACAGCCACTGACCCTCATGGCTCCTCCAAAGCCATAGCGAAGGAGGTAGCTCGTGGAGAGGGCCTCCCTTTCGGCCAACCTAGACCACTCCCCAAAGTCTGCAGCTGATATGCCGCCCTGACGCAGACGTGAAACGAGAAATGCATCTGATGGAACAAGTGAGGCGACATCGTCGGCCATAGCGTCCGTGACCTCGATTCCCCGAGGCCCAAACGAGACGATATGCCTCATCTGGAGGCTCAAAAGACTGGCAGCTATGTCCTTGCGCGGCTCCACCCGCAGGTCACTGACCATAGAGAGGAGTGCGGGGCTCACGCCCTTGAGCGTCTCGCGGTAGTAGGTGATGTCTCGCGTCGCGACAAACCTCGCCTCCGCACGCGTGCGACTCACCATGGAAGAGCACAGGGTAAAGCAGACGGCAAGGACTGGCATTCCCGTGAAGGCGCCAACTGCCAAACTTATCACCATGACCGCAAGCACGCCGATGACACTGGTCACCCCACTTCCCGGGAGAATGGCAAGGAACACGGGAAGTGCGATGGCGAGCGGAATGAGCCCGCAGAGATCGCGCAGACGAGACCAGCGCGCAAGCCTGCCGGTGCGCAGATACTTCTCGGTAGCCACCAGCCTCACCTCGCCATATACAGCGTCACGGTTGTCCACACGATAACGCCGACGAGGGGAGCCACGAAGGCGAACACCCTCCACTTCTTATGAGGGTCGTAAGCGTTGCCCTCGACCCAGCCGTGTGCCGTGCCGGGCTCATACCAAAGATTAGCCTCGGGCGTCGGCTCAAGGCTGCTCTCCCACCGAAGCTTGCGCCTTGACCCATCTATCGAGGCCTCGTAGTACGCCACCCACCTACCATCCTGCCGTCTGCGAGAGTCTCCCAGCGTTGCCATGGTCCTCTCGTAGCGCTCCGCATGGGCTATATAGCGCCCCTGCTCGTTCATTCCGATGATGCCACGCGCGACGAGGATCAGAAGCACGAGCCAGTAGGACATCAGGGCGGTGGTGACGAAGCCAAGGGACTCAAGCCCTGTCCCTCTGGAGCCTCCGCTGGTGGCACCGAGCGACCCCACATCCTTCCAGAAGTCGAGGCACCGTGATGCCCATTCGCGCAAACCGTCCCAGAACTGCATTTCGAGGTTCATCGATCCCGCCATTCCATTAGACACGACAAGCACGCCCACGTCCCCATCATAGCGAATAAGCCTGTTACCGGGAACATGGCAGGAGCCTTCCCCCCTGGCCGCCCCTCTCGATCCTGGCGCCTACCACATAGCGTACGCCGAAGGCCGATGAGGTTGAGGCTACACGTCGCAGGGCGAGCGCCTTGCCATCCTATCCTGCCATCCCTCCAAGCGCTGCAAGGCATCGTTGAGCACGCCATCGCTCTTGGCAAAGTGAAAGCGAATGAAGCGGTTCTCGGGAACATTGAAGAAGCATGATCCAGGCACGCCGCCCACACCCATACGACGCGCCAGTTCGACGGCGAACTCCTCATCGTTCTCGTAGCCCGCCTCCGAGATGTCGCACATCACGAAGTACGCACCCTGTGGCTCCACAAAAGGCATGCCCAATCGACGCAATCCCTCGCAAAAGAGCTGACGCTTTCGGGTATAGGTCGCCAACAGCTCGTCGTAGTAGCCCTGTGGCAACCCGAGACCCACCGTTGCCGCCTCCATGAGCGGCGCCGCCGCACCCACGGTCAAAAAGTCGTGCACCTTCTTGATGCGCTCGCTTATCCCTGCGGGTGCTATGGTGTAGCCAAGACGCCAACCGGTGATGGAGTAGGTCTTTGAAAGCGAGCTGCACGAGATCGTGCGCTCGGCCATATCGGGCAGGCCAGCAAAGTACACATGCCTATAGGGGGCATAGACGATGTGCTCATAGACCTCGTCCGTGATCACATAGAGGTCGTACCTCTCGGCGAGGTCCGCTATGGACGAAAGCTCCTGCGGGGTGAAGACATGTCCCGTGGGGTTCGAGGGGTTGCAGAGGATGAGGGCCTTCGTGTGCGGCAGGGCACAGGCATGCTCGAGCTCGGACTCGTCGAAGCTGAATTCGGGCGCGTACAGCTCGACGTAACTGGGAACTGAGTCGCAAAGGATGGTATCCGCCCCATAGTTCTCATAGAACGGAGAGAACACCACCACACGATCCCCTGGGTCGCACACGGTCATGATCGCGCACATCATGGCCTCAGTCGATCCGCAGGTTACGACGACCTGGGAGTCGGGATCGATCTCACCGATGCCCATGAGCGGCGTCTGCTTGCGGGCCAACGCCTCGCGAAAGCCCTGGGCACCCCAGGTGATGGCGTACTGGTGCGGCCCCTTGTGGGCAACCTCGGCCAGACAGTCTGTTATCTCCCTGGGAGGGTCAAAATCGGGAAAGCCCTGCGAGAGGTTGATGGCACCGTACCGATTCGACACGCGCGTCATGCGCCGTATGACGGAATCGGAGAATTGCGAGGTCTTGGTGCTGAGCGTTTGCATTGTCATCCCCCTATGACCCGTAGGACACGTTCGTCTTTTCCACCAGCAGGACTGTGTGATCGCGACAATCATGGTATCCCTTTGGAAGCATTGGTCCCACCTGACAAGAATCGCGGCTGTATAGAAACACGTCACCTCGACAGACCAAAGACAGCTTTCCGAAGGACCACCGAGGCCTGTATGAGCAGCCGTGATAGATGCGCGCCGCACATGAGGGCTTGTGATTTGCTTCAGTTTATCGATGATGCCATGTGTTCGCATCTTCGCTTATGCACATCGTCTATATGTGTAGGGGCGAACCTAGGTGCTACGGAGCGTTTGGCGGTATCATGACTCAGTGGGCCGTCGAGGGGGAGTCTGTTTTTGATGGAAAGGATCTACGTATATAGCAACATCAGCAAGCGCTTCGAAGACCAGACGAGCAGCCTCCTAGAACGGCCTCGGTTGATGCCCGACGATACGTATAAGCTGGTATATCGCGCCAATCCAGGACGGCAGTACAGCTATGGAAGCGACATGGTCGCCCTCGTCAGGGAGAAGGAGGCCCCTATCGAGGATCGCTTCTGCTACTGGGTGGGCAATGACCGCTACCTGAATCCACGACGCATCGCACGTCAGGTGTCTACCAGCAACCCGGACTATTCGCTACAGACGCTTGTCATAGATGAGCGGGGTAAGCGGCATACCTATCAAAAAGACGCGACTGTCGCGAGAGAGTCCCTCGTCAGGGGTTCATCACTCTTCAGGTATCTCCTTGACGTCTCGATCGCCACCCGCCCTACCGATGGGGACGAACCAGCCAGAAATCACCTGTTCAATCAGTTGAAGTCTCTTGCCAATGACTCCGTTCGAAGCCTCGCCTCCTCCTTTCTTGTGAAGCCCAGCCCACCTCGAGCGCCCCGTGCTGACGCGGGACCGGTCATCCTGCCATTTGGTTCGAGCCTCAGTCAGATGGACGCCATAGACGCCGCACTTGACAACAGGATCTCAGTAATCCAAGGTCCACCTGGCACGGGCAAGACCCAGACGATCCTCAACATCATCGCAAACCTCATCGTGAGAGACAAGACGGTCTTGGTCGTCTCTCCAAACAACTCTGCCACAAACAATGTCGTGGAGAAGCTCAGGCATGAGGGCATGGGCTTTCTGGTAGCAGAGATGGGACGACGCGACCAGCAGATGGACTTCGTAAGGAAGCAGGACAGGCTGAAGCCATATCCCGTAAGCATTCTGAGATGGAAGCGGACGCGCAGCGAGCAGAAGCAGCTGGCAGACGAGGTGAATGCGGGCAGCAAGCTACTACGTGAGGTCTATGGGAGGCAACGCAAGGTGGCGAGCTTGCGCGAGCGCCTGCGCGATCTCGAGCTTGAGTACTCACACTTTGGTGAGGGAAGCACCGTAGACACACTCACCTGCAAAGGGCAGCTGAGTCCCTCGCGATTACGCGAGCTGCACGACGAGGTTGTTGCCTGCGCCAACGCAGGCCGCCGCATACCTCTCCTAAGCAGGATACGCTATGCCCTCATGTGGGGCATCGGCAGGTGGAGAGATTACGGCTCCGCAGGCGTGGATCTAGAGATCAAGGTAGACAGTACCCTCTACCAGCACGACTTGAGTCTCATGAGAGACGCCGTCGAATCGGACGAGGGCTTTCTCGCCACACACAACGCGGGTCTCGCAATCCAAGCCGTCACTGCGCGCTCAAGAGAACTCTTCCAGGCTGCGCTCTATGACCGCTTTGGTCGAGGCATGGGAAGGACGCGTCGCCACTTCGAAGATCCCATGAAGGAGCCCGAGGAGTTTCGAAGGGAGTACCCAGTAATCAGCTCCACGACCCATGACGCGCGCAAGCAGCTCGGAAAGGGTGGCCTCCCCTTTGACTACGTGATAATCGACGAGGCATCACAGGTCGATCTGCTCACGGGCTTTCTTGCGCTGTCCTCGGCAAGGCGCGCCGTCGTGGTGGGCGATAGAAACCAGCTCCCCTGCGTGCTGTCTGCCGAGCACGCCAAAAGCGCTCAGGCATGCTCGCTGGGAGACCTACCGAGTTCCTATGAATATTCCACGCATAGTCTCTTGGACTGCTTGGACGAGATCTCTCGTTCGAACAAGGAGCATAGAATGCCATGTACCTTGCTCAGAGAGCATTATCGCTGCGCTCCTGACATCATCGGCTTCTGCAACCGTCAGTTCTATGGTGGACAGCTCATGGTGATGAGCGAGACAGGCGCCCAGGGAGACGCTCCCGCACTCGGATGCTCGCTCGGTACCGAGCTCGGGGAGGGGCCAGGCGACTACGGCAAAGCCCAGGCCAGAATCCTTAAGGAAGACGTCCTTCCGCAGCTCCTGGCACGTTTCAGCGCAAGCGACATCGGGGTGGCAACCCCATATCGCAAGGAGGCGGACGGGATACGAGAGTGCCTGTCAGACCTGCCCGATACAGCTTCGACGCAACTCGAGGTAGGCGCCGTGCGCGAGTACCAGGGTCGCGAGAAGGCCGCGATGGCGCTCGTCACAACCGCCAGTCAGCCAACGGACCTCCTCAACAACCCGAACCTGGTAAATGTGGCGGTGTCTAGGGCGCAGAGCTGCCTGTGGCTCATAGCGACACGGGGCGCAACCAACGGGGAGGGCAGCATCGCCGACCTGAGACGCTACATCGAATACCATAGCGGCCCGATCGAGCGATCGAGGGTACGGCCGGTGTTCCCTTACCTGTACTCGGACTCATCTGGGGAGCGAGACGCCTTTCTGAAACAGATGCAGGAGAACACGTCTGATCAGTATTTTGAGGTACAGGTCGAGGTTCTGCTCAAGAAGACGATCGAGTCCACAGGGATGCTCGGGCATATTGGGTGGTGTAGAAACTACCCCTTGAAGCTGCTCGTCCCAAAAGACGGCGGGATGGTAGGTTCGGGCTGGCTGGCCGAGGAGGAGCGGTTCGTCAGCACCTCGGCACACGTGGACTTCATGCTGTTCCGTCACATAGACAACAGCCCACTCGCGGCGTTCGAGTTGGACGAGGCTCAAAACGACCGGGGACGACAGGCACAGCGTGATCGCATGAAGGACGGGATATTCGACAAGATCGGTCTTCCGTTCAGGCGTATCAGGGCCAATGAGGGGCAAGACGTGATTGTCGCGACCCTTCGTGACGGCCTCAGGCAGGCACTAGGTCCAGACGGCTTCTCGAGTCGCAAGGCGACCTCCATCGTGATCGACACGGATGGTTCGTGGACGCTATGACTCGTGGACACCTGCGCTATCGTTCCATCAGATGACCGCTCATGCGAAAACAGACGCTCTGACAGGCAGGAGATGCCTTCATACTTAGATCGTCTCAGTGTCGTCAGTCCCAGACGAAAGGAAAGCCCATGGCAGCCCTCAAGCAACCACCCTACGCCTATGACATCGTCGGCAGCTTTTTACGCCCCGCCCGTCTTAGGAAGGCACGTGCCGCCTTTGTCACAGGCGACATCTCACACGACGAGCTCACCGCCGTTGAGGATGAGTGTATAGCCGAGCTCGTCGAGAAGGAGAAGGCCGCTGGCCTTCGCGCCGTCACCGACGGGGAGTTCCGCCGCGCCATGTGGCATCTCGACTTTCTCGAGGAGCTCGGGGGCGTCGAGCGCATCGACACGACAGACTGGTCCGTCGAGTTCAAAGGTCCCAAGCCCAAGGGTGCCCAGCTGCGCTTCACGGGCAGGATCGGCCTCGGCGACCACCCCTTCCTTGCACACTATGCCAAGCTGCGCAAGATAGTGGGTAACTACCCCACGAAGATGACGATTCCCTCCCCCTCGATGCTGCATCTCATTCCCTGCGTGCGTGGAAAGGCAAGCTTCGATCCCATCGAGCGCTACCAAGACGAGCAGGTGCTCTTTGACGATATTGTCGCCACCTACCAGGACGCCGTGAGGGCCTTCTACGACCTCGGCTGTCGCTACCTGCAGTTTGATGACACGAGCTGGGGCGAGTTCTGCGACGTCCGGAAGCGTAGGGCCTACGAGGAGGCAGGTATCGATCTCGACGGGGTCACAAGGAGGTACGTGGCGACCATCAACGCAATCCTCGAGGCGAGGCCTGCCGACATGGCCATCACCACCCACGTCTGCCGCGGCAACTTCCGCTCCACCTGGTTCTCATCGGGCGGCTATGACCCCGTGGCAGAGGTACTCCTGGGTGGTGCCAACTACGACGCCTTCTTCTTGGAGTATGACACGGATCGCGCCGGAGACTTCGCTCCCCTCGCCCACGTCAAGGACCAGATCGTCGTCTTGGGTCTCGTGACCTCAAAGTTCCCCGAGCTCGAGGACGAGGACAGCGTCATCGCGCGCATCCGCGAGGCTGAAAGCTACGTACCCCTGGAGCGCCTGCGTCTCTCGCCGCAGTGCGGCTTCTCGTCCACCGAAGAGGGAAACGAGCTGAGCGAGGACGAGCAGTGGGCCAAGGTCGCGCTCGTCAGGCGCATCGCCGAGCGCGTCTGGGAAACGTAGGGAGGCGCTGAACAAACCAGACCAACCTACCGTAGAGTCATCCCGACCTGCCAAACGCAACTCTACGATTCCTCTCGTTCGATTTGTTCAGCGCCTCCTTAGGGAACGGCAGGGATGACGTTCGGCGTGGCGTAGCCTGTTTTGGTCGTGCCTCGCCCCTCTGCAAGGCTGTACTCGTAGAGGGGCGAGGGCGCCTGGGCGCGACGAGATGCCAGGCGCAGTGGGTATCCGCGATGGGAACTTCCCTTGAGCGGGACGGGACAGCAAGCGACGGGACCTGTCTCATGGACGCTCGCCTGTCTGCCACCAGTCCTTGTCATGGGCAAACCCCTCGAGCCAGTCGAGGAGTCTGCCCTCATTGCCGTCGAGCGCCTGACGCGCTTGTGAGAAGAGCAGGTCCTCCCACTCCGAAAGCGGCAGGCCATACAGCACGCCACCAAACCCTCGTCGATTGACCGAGACGATGGCCTTCTCGACGTCGGCGGCGCGCAACCTCCAGGACCCGCCCTCCACGCCCAGTGCGTCCTCGACGGCGCGCAGGGAGGACTCGAAGTAGAAGAGGCCCTTGATGAGGGCCGTGTAGCCGGCCACCCCCTGCTCGGGCAGGGCGTCTGCCGGGCGGATCTCCACAAAGCGCTTGAGGCGCGCATCTGGCCAGAACATCGACACCAGATGCTCGATGTCCTGTGTGCCCATGGGAGCATCGGCATACATGAGTGATGACGGCAGATCGAATGCCTCCCGCACGCGGGAAGGGGAGGTGCCCCTCGTAGGGGGTCGCGTCACAAAGATGGGCGGAGTCCCAAGCAGCCAGTCCGCGTAGTCGCCAAAGCCAAAGCCGTCGCTGAAGACGTTGGGTATGGTTCCGCAGCGCGCGTTGTCCACGTCACGCCAGAGTCGCAGGCGGGCGAGGGGGACATGGTTGGCCTCTGCCTCGAACACGCGCGTGTTGTCCGCGATGGCCGTGAGCACGGGGGCCAACGCCGACGCAACGCGCAGCTTGCGGACGGCGTCCCGCTCGCTCGAGAAGTCCACCGAAACCTGCGTTGAGGCAGATGCCCGCATCATGCGCTCGCCGTGCAGACCTATGTGGGCGAAGTAACGGTCCATGAAGTCATAGCGAGACTTGGGG
Source organism: Olsenella sp. oral taxon 807 (assembly GCF_001189515.2). NCBI lineage: Bacteria > Bacillati > Actinomycetota > Coriobacteriia > Coriobacteriales > Atopobiaceae > Olsenella > Olsenella sp. oral taxon 807. The sequence goes on along the minus strand of NZ_CP012069.2, from coordinate 762,671 downwards.
ATAAGAGCGAGCTCACGAGCCCTGCGCGTTGGATGGTAGCCCACGCTCAGGAGACGGGCACCATGCTTAGCAAGGTAGGGGTCCACACGCTCGCGAAACAGGCGATAGCCCGCCATGACGTCAGCCACCGCCACATGCGGCGCGACGCTGACCTCAATCTGCGCCGCAGGCTCCAGGGTGACCGTGCTCTCAGGACCACCAAGACCCAGCAGGTCACCCTGCTCGTTGCGGGTGTGCTCGGGATAGAGCCGTTCGATGTGCCCCAGCACGTCTCGTATGCCAATGAGGCCATCTGCGGGCTCATAGGTGACGGGCCTTCCGTCATCCGCGATCACGAAGTGCTCAACCTCGGTGCCAAGGGTCCCGGGACCCTGCAGCTCGCGCGCGCCACCCTCGAAGTACCTGATGATGCGGCGACGATTCTCTTCCAGAATGGCTTCGTCGAATGCTGCCATCACAGCCTCCCTTATCCATACCGATCGTACCAGCTGTAACGTCTCGCAGTTGCTGCAAGGAAGACACGCATGCAGTCGGATTGTTACATACCGTACCAGCCATAACTTAGCCGTCGTGCCACTACCCCAACGAGAGATCGGACACCCCATGGGAAGCGGCACATAACATGCATAGAATGCAGAGTGCGGTTTTTCCGTGAGGCGCGATCTGGGGGCGCGGCCCAAAGTGCGCTTTTTCGTGAGGTGCCGGTACAGAGTGCGGTTTTCCGTCACGTCTCCCGTCCAGAATGCGTCTTTTGGTCACGCCGCCGGCACAGAGTGCGCTTTTCCGTGAGGGCGTCGGGGCAGAGTGCGCTTTTGCGTGAGGGCGTCGGCACAGAATGCGCTTTTGCGTGAGGTGCCGCCACGTTTGCCCAGGTGAGGAAAAGCGCATTCTACGAAAAAGCGCATTCTGGGCACGGATCCTCACGGAAAAGCGCATTCTGGGCGTTGGACCTCACGTAAAACCGCATTCCGCGTGACTGCCCGCACACAGAGTGCGCCTTTTGGTGAGGCGCAGCCGCAGAGTGCGCTTTTCCGTCACGTCTCCCGTCCAGAGTGCGCTTTTCCGTGAGGTGCCTCCGCGTTTGCCCAGGTGAGGAAAAGCGCATTCTACGGAAAAGCGCATTCTGCGAGCGGACCCTCACGTAAAACCGCATTCTGGGTACGGACCCTCACGGAAAAGCGCATTCTGCGATCGCGCCTTGCGTTGGACCTCACGGAAAGGCGCATTCTGCGTGACTGCCCACATACAGAGTGCGCCTTTTGATGAGGCACGACGGCGAAGTGCGCTGCGACATCCTCAGGCAACAAGGAACTCATCGCCTATCCCACGCTATCAGGTAGTCGACCACAAGACCGTATGACTTGACGCCTTCCCTTTCGCCAAAACTCCGAAGGTAGCCATCATTGACGGCACTGCCGACCCTTCCGAACCACCCCTCATAGGCATCGTAGTGCCTGCCCGTTGCCACGAGGTCAGCAAGCACGAGACCGACACCAGCATCGAGGCCAGATGTGCGCACCTCGTCGAGCAGGCGGGCTGCACGGTCGGGATCGCTCCGACGCAGGGCGCTATAGCAAAAGGAGAAGGCGCCATAGTAGCCCGAGTAGGAAAACCTCACGTCGTCGCTCGTGGTGCAGGCGAGAAAGGCGGCGAAGTTCGCCTCCTGCTCGCGCGCGATGGCAAGGCGATGCGCGGCCTCGTGGCACATCGTGAACGGCAGGTCCGCTACCGCACAGTTGACCGGCACACTCGACTCCCCCGTAGGAGAGAAGAAGATTCCCACGTGCCCACTGAGAAGCAGCGGCTCCCCCAGCAGCAAGAGGGCCTTCACGGGTGCCTGAGATCCCTCGAAGATGCCATAGCTTTCCGACAGCTCACGGTACGAGCCACCTGCGATACGCGCCAACTCATAGAAGTCTTGCCTCAGAAGCTCGCCATCCTCACCTCTGGGAACCGAGGGGGCCAGCGCTGCGGCCCGCTCGAGGTAGTGTCTGGTCGCCGCCGCAAGCTCATCGTCTGTGTACGCCCCCACCTCAAGACCGATCTCGTTGGCAAGCGAGGGTGCGTAGTGGTTGAGCGCCCAACCCGACACAAAGAGGAAAAGCGTCGCGGAGCTGACCAAAAGGACGACAGAGAGCCACGGCAGCAAGGGACGCCTTCGTACGACACGACGAACGAGGGTGAAAAGTGCGGCCAAGGCAAGGCCCACGACGAGAAAGTCCCACAGCGCGAAGGGCGCAACGCTCGCGACGGTCGCCTGAAGGGAGAGGAGTCCCTTTGAGAACGGGCGATAGCCACCAGACAGCGCCTCGCCAAAACGTTCAAAGAGGAGCACGAGCAGAGGGCACGCGGCCAGAAGCACCCCCGACGCGATGAGTCGCCAGCGCGTCGGCGTGCAGAGGCCCCCTCTCCCCTCCTGATCTGCCATCACGAATACCTCCCACGACTCCTGAACACCGCTTTTCCATGACCATAGCACACAAGATGGTACGGGGACTTCCCTGCGCATGCGCGCTCACACGGGATCCGCTAGGCCCCATGCGTCGCCTTCGCCATTTCTCGCACGTAGTCCTCGACATAGGGCACGGCATCTTCTCCATGCTGCGCCAAGAGCCTGACGATGGCCGAGCCCACGATGGCGCCGTCGGACTCGTCAGCCAAGGTGGCGGCCTGCTCGGGCGTAGAGATACCAAAGCCCACGGCTGTCGGGATGGTGGGGTTCGCCTCGCGAACGAGCCTTACCATCGCGGGGATGTCGGTGACGATCTTGGAGCGTACGCCCGTGACGCCCAGCGAACTCACGACGTACACGAAGCCCTGGGCGTCGGAGGCAATCTCCTTGATGCGATCGTGTGAGGTCGGAGCGACCAGGGACACCAGCTCGAGACCCTCCGCCCCAAGCGGACCCATAAATTCCTGCTTCTCCTCGTGGGGAACGTCGGGCAGCACGACACCGTTGACGCCAGCCTCTGCGGCGCGCTTGGCAAAGCGCTCGAGCCCATAGGAGAAGAGCATATTGGCATAGGTCATGAAGACCAAAGGGACCCCGAGGCCCCCCGAGCGAAGTCGCGCCACCATATCGATGACCTCGTCGGTGGTGACATGGTTTTTGAGGGCACGAACGTTGGCCTCCCGGATCGTCGGCCCCTCGGCCGTGGGATCCGAGAACGGTATGCCCAGCTCAATGAGGTCCGCCCCGGCCCTCTCCATGGCCCTCACGACCTGTTCGGTAAGACCAATGGATGGATCCCCACAGGTGACGAACGGGATGAAGGCCTTCTTTCGACTACCGTCGGCGGCGGTGAAGGCTGATGCCACCCCACCCATGCGAACGCCCTCCTCTCGTCTTGCCGCCACGTCCCTACTCATGAAGGTCCTCCCCCCTGTAGCGGGCGATGGCCGCCACGTCCTTGTCGCCACGGCCCGAGAGCGTGACGATGATGATCTGGTCCGCACGCATGGTGGGTGCGAGACTCATGGCATAGGCAAGCGCGTGTGCGCTCTCGATGGCAGGGATGATGCCCTCCGTGCGCGAGAGGTACTCGAAGGCACCGACGGCCTCATCGTCCGTTACGGCCACGTAGCGGGCGCGACCCGAGTCACGCAGCATCGCATGCTCGGGGCCGACACCCGGGTAGTCAAGACCCGCACTGATGGAGTACACAGGTGCGATCTGGCCATACTCGTCCTGGCAGAAGTAGCTCTTCATCCCGTGGAAGATGCCGAGCGAGCCCGTAGCCATGGTCGCGGCGGTCTTCGTGGTGTCCACGCCCCGCCCGGCGGCCTCGCAGCCGATGAGCTCGACTCCCTCGTCCCCTATGAAGTGGTAGAAGCTGCCTATGGCGTTTGACCCTCCACCCACGCAGGCCAGGACCGCGTCGGGGAGCCTCCCCTCGGCGTCGAGGCACTGTTGGCGCGCCTCGCGCGAGATGACGGCCTGGAAGTCACGGACGATCGTGGGAAAGGGATGCGGCCCCATGACGGAGCCGAGGCAGTAGTGGGTGTCGTCCATACGGCTGGCCCACTCGCGGAAGGTCTCGGACACCGCGTCCTTGAGGGTACCGGTGCCTGATGAGACGCCTCGGACCTCGGCGCCCAGAAGGCGCATGCGATAGACGTTGAGTGCCTGACGCTCCATGTCCCTCACGCCCATGTAGATCACGCACTCCATGCCCATGAGGGCCGCTGCGGTCGCGGTCGCCACGCCGTGCTGCCCTGCCCCGGTCTCGGCGATGAGACGTCCCTTGCCCATCCTCTTGGCGAGGAGCGCCTGACCAAGCACGTTGTTGATCTTATGCGCACCCGTGTGGTTGAGGTCCTCGCGCTTGAGGTAGATCTTAGCGCCTCCCAGGTCCTCGGTCATGTTGTGCGCGAGATAGAGCAAAGACGGCCTGCCCGCGTAGTTGTCGAGCAGACCCGTAAGCTCTGCGGTAAAGGTCGGGTCAGCGTGGTAGCGGCCATACGCCTCCTCAAGCTCGATGACCGCACCCATTAGCGTCTCGGGGATGTACTGACCCCCGTGGATGCCAAAGCGTCCTCTCGAATGCGTTGAGTTACTCATCGCAAAGCTCCTCTCGCCGCCTGGGTCGCGGCCTTGATCTTCTGTGGGTCCTTACGTCCATCCGTCTCGATGCCCGAGCTCATGTCGACCCCCCAGGGCGAGAGGGCCCCGACCGCTCCCGCCACGTTGTCCGCTGTGAGACCGCCCGCAAGCATGAAGGGACGCCTGATACCCCCGATGAGCGACCAGTCGAAGGACCTCCCCGTCCCCCAGCCGTTGTCGAGCAGCACGAGGTCTGCAAAAGATGCGTTCGCACGCATGACGTCAGCGTTCGTGCGAACGCGAAATGCCTGGATGATGGGAGCGTCTGTCAGGGTGCGCAGGCGGGTGATGTAGCTGTTTCGCTCCGATCCGTGCAACTGCACCACATCCACAAGATCATGGGCGACCTGAGCCACGAATGTAGCCGGCTGGTCCACGAAGACGCCAACCGCAAGGATCGTCTCGTCAAGCTCACCCACCAGCCGTCCGAGCGACTCGGGAGAGACACTGCGGGGCGAACGAGGGAAGTTGATGACAAAGCCGCAAAGGTCGGGTCCCGCATCGTTGACCGCCGCGATGTCCTCGTCTCGAGACATGCCACAGAGCTTGACACGCAGGGCGCCTTCCGACGGCGCGAGCAGCTCATGGGCACGTACGCCGGTCGCTTCCCTGTCCCTCATGAGAGGCCTCCTCTCAGCTCGTCGAGTGCCGCGCGCCTGTCTGTCCGACGCATGAGCGCCTCTCCGACGAGCACGGCATCCACACCGGCCTCAGCGAGGCGCCTCAGGTCACGGGCGTCGCGTATCCCTGATTCCGAGACAAAGACCCGATCAGGCCCGACCATGGACTTAAGCTCGATGCTGCGGCCAAAGTCAACCTCGAAGCTGTGCAGATCGCGGTTGTTCACGCCGACCACCCTCGCTCCCGCCTCGAGCGCACGCGACAGCTCCTCGGGCTCGTAGGCCTCCACCAGCGCCGTGAGGCCAAGCCTCTCGCAGAGCCCTATGTATGCCTTGAGCTGGGCGTCGCCTAAAATCGCGCAGATGAGGAGCACCGCGTCGGCACCAATGGCCTTTGCCTGGTAGATCATGTACTCGTCCACCACGAAGTCCTTGCGAAGGACGGGGATCGAGACGGCCTGGGCAACCCTCTCGAGGTGCTTGTCTGCCCCCTGGAACCAGAAGGGCTCAGTGAGGCAGCTGATGGCATCGGCGCCCGCGTCCTCGTACTCTCGCGCGATACCCACCGGATCGAAGTCGGCGGCGATGAGCCCCCTTGAGGGGCTTGCCCTCTTGCATTCGCAGATGAGGCTCAGACCAGGCGCGCGAAGCGCCCTCTCGAACGGGAAGGAAAAGCTGGGGGCGAGATGTGCCGCTCGCTCCTTGGCGGCCCGCTCCTCAGCGGCGGCAGCCACCGTTGCCAGCGGGTGGACCACCTTCTCGGCAGCGACGCGCTCGCAGGTCCTCGCCGCAATTCTCTTGAGGATGCTCTCCTCTCCGTTCGTCATGTGCGCTCCCATGGCAGCCCTGCCCCTCACGCGTTGCTCTGCCTGATAAAGGCATCGAGCGTCCGTATCGCGTTTCCGCTTGCGATCTGCTCCCGTGCGACCTCGATGCCCTCTGCCACGGAGTCGGCTACGCCGCAGACGTGAAGCGCCGCTCCGGCGTTGAGGAGCGCCACGTCGCGCTTGGGCCCATCGAGCTTGCCTGTAAGGATGTCACGCACAACCTGGGCATTCTTAGCAGGCGTCCCGCCCAGGAGATCCTCCTTCTTGCAGCGTTTGAGGCCAAAGTCCTCAGGCTGCAGGGTGAAGCTGCGGTAATAGCCCTCCTTGAGCTCGCAGACGGCGGTGGGCGCTGACAGGGAGATCTCGTCCATGCGGTCCGTGCCATAGACGACGTAGGCGCGTCTCACCCCGAGCTTCGCGAGGACCTTAGCCACTGGCTCAACGAGATACTCGTCGTAGACACCGAGCAGGAAGTATGTGGGGCGTGCGGGGTTCGTGAGCGGGCCTAAGATGTTGAAGACGGTACGAAAGCCCAGCTCCCTGCGGATGGGGCCGACGTAGCCCATGGCCGCGTGGTAGCTCTGGGCAAAGAGGAACGCGATACCGCAACCCCCAAGCTCCGCCAGGACCCTCTCGGGGTCTTGGCAAAGGTTCACACCGAGCGCCTCGAGGCAGTCTGCGGTGCCACACTGCGAGCTGGCGGCCCTGTTGCCATGCTTGGTGACCTTCGCGCCTGCCGCCGCGCACAACAGCGCCGCAGTCGTCGAGATGTTGAAGGTACCGGAGCGATCCCCTCCCGTCCCCACGATCTCGAGCGTCTCGATGCCGGGGTGCGGCACGGGCGTGGCAAGCTCGCGCATCGCGGCGGCACAACCGGATATCTCGTCTATGGTCTCGGCCTTGGTGGACTTCGTCGAGAGGGCAGCAAGAAACGCCGCGTTCTGGGTGGGCGAGGTCTTCCCGCCCATGATCTCTCGCATCGTGGTATAGGCCTCATCGTAGCTGAGGTCCCCGTGCTGAACTATCTTGTCTATGGCTTCCTTGATCATGGTCGATTCCTCCTGTTGATGGGTCGTGTCATCGCCCGACCCCCACGTGACGGGCGTGAGGCGGGCTTGTGGGGCGGGGACGAGCCCGTGGGAGTAAGGCCGGGCGTCCCCGCGTGATGCCGAAAACGCAGCGCCCTCACTCGATGAGGCTCATGAAGTTGCGCACGATCTTCTCCCCCGACGGCGTGAGAATGGACTCGGGGTGAAATTGCAGGCCAAAGGTAGGATGGCTCAGGTGCTCCACAGCCATAACCTCGCCCGTCTCGGTCGAGGCGCTCACGCGCAGGCAGGCGGGCAGGCTCTTTGGGTCGACCTCGAGCGAATGGTAGCGTCCGACCCGTGCGGTCGGTCCGATGCCACCAAAGAGCCGTGAGCCCTCGTCGAGCGCAGCGAGCGACGACTTACCGTGCGTGATCTGCTCGGCGTGGACAATGGTGGCACCAAGGGCCTCGCAGATGGCCTGGTGTCCAAGGCACACCCCAAGGATGGGAACTACGCCCGAGAGGGCGAGCACAGCCGCCTCACAGACGCCCGCCTCATCGGGGCGTCCCGGACCGGGAGAGAGGACGAGCGCATCCGGCTCGAGGCCCTTGAGCTCGGCTACGCCCATCGCGTCGTTGCGGATGACCCTGACGTCAGGACGAGCGCTTCCCAAGAGTTGGTAGAGGTTATAGGTGAAGCTATCGTAGTTGTCGATGAGGATGATCATCAGTCGATGCCTCCTTGCGCCTTACAAAGCGCGTCCAGGACAGCCCGGGCCTTGTTCTGGCACTCCTGGAACTCGCGCCCGGGCACGCTGTCGGACACGATGCCGGCTCCTGACTGGACGCAGACCCGGCCGTCCTTCTTGTATGCGAGCCGTATGCCGATGCAGGTATCGAGATTGCCCGAGAGGTCCATGTAGCCGATGGCGCCACCGTAGATGCCACGCTTCGCGCCCTCGAGCTCCTGGATGATCTGGCAGGCGCGGAGCTTGGGAGCGCCCGAGAGCGTACCTGCCGGAAGGACCGCGTCGATCACGTCCACGGCGTCGTAACCGTCGGCGATGGTAGCCGAGACGGACGATGCGATGTGCATGACGTGGCTAAAGCGCAGGACCTCAAGGTAGTTTTCGACTCTCACGCTACCGAGCCTGGCGAGCCGACCAAGGTCGTTGCGGCCGAGGTCGACGAGCATGTTATGCTCGGCGAGCTCCTTCTCGTCCAAGAGGAGCTCTCGGGCGAGAGCCTCGTCCTCATCCTTGGTGGCGCCGCGCGGGCGGGTACCCGCGAGCGGATAGGTGTAAAGTGTGCCATCCTCGAGCCTGGCTAAGGTCTCGGGACTCGCGCCTGCGATCTCCACGTCATCCGAGCTGAGATAGAACATGTAGGGAGAGGGGTTCTCGGAGCGCAGAAGCCGGTAGCAGTCGAGGAGGCTCCCCTCTGCCGGGGCAGAGATAGGGTTCGAGAGCACTACCTGGAAGATGTCGCCCTCGTAGATGTGGCCCTTCGCGACCTCGACCATGCGCTTCCACTGCGCCTCGCTAAGCTGCGGTGTAAGCTCACCTTTAAGGCGCAGCGGCTCGAAGTCCCCGCGCCTGCCCGTGCGAATGAGGCGCTCCATGGCATCGAGACGTGCGCCCGCGCGGGCAAAGGACGCGTCGACGTCGTCCGTGCGGACGCCCGTCATGAGTATGACGCGCTGGCGATAGCTGTCAAAGGCAATGACATCGTCAAAGAGCATGAGGTCCATGTCGAGGAAGTCCTCCTGCCCCAGGCCCTTGCGTCGCAGCGTGGGCTCAGAGTACTTGAGGTAGTCATAGGAGAAATAGCCCACAAGACCGCCCGTGAACGTAGGGAAGCCCTCGAGTCGCGGCGTGCGGTTCTCATCGATGAGCCGACGGAGATAGTCTCCGGGATGATCCACCTGGTGGACCTCAACTGCGGGATCGGCCCCGGCAAGCTCGACGCCACGACGAACCCTCAGCGTGCCGTCAAGGCAGCTCAGCTCCATGCTGGGCGCAAAGCCCAGAAAGGAGTATCGGCCCGCGTGCTGACCAGGCTCCGCGCTCTCGAGCAAAAACACATGGGCGCTCGTCGCGCGCAACGCCCTCAATACCCCTATTGTGGTGAAGTCATCTGCCAGTAGCTCCCGCTTCACGGGAACGCGTCGGTAGTCACCAGACGCAGCGATGCGCCGGACTTCCTCCAAGGACGGATACATTCCTCGACCTCCCCTGTGCGGGGACAAAAAAGCCCATCCCCGACAATCCACTGTAACCGGACGTCAAGGACGGACCCATGAGGTGCAACAGTCCGCGGTGCCACCTTGATTCGCGAGCAGAGCTGCCCGCGCACTTTTGGGATGCCATCACATCCCCGGCAGCTAACGCGTGCCTTACGTCGCAGCCTAGTAAGACCTCACAGGTCCGTTCGGTGCGCCCTCAGCGGTCCACTCAACGCCTCGCATCTCGTCCCGAATCTCAGCACCTCGGAATCTCTGTACGCGCGTGCTGCGTCTACCTTCCGCCTCACAGGTTTGGCCTCGCTCTTCGATTGAAGATAGACTATAGCCGCTAAGGCCTGACAAGACCAGCTGATTTTCGCGTCATGAATAATCCACGCCATCTCGACGGCAAAGCCCCGCCCGTCTGGAGATCATGGGACGGATGTCGTTCGAATGAGATCCTCGGCGACTCCGATCGACAACAAGGCCTCGTCCGGACCTCCATGCAGGCCCATGCCACCAAGGGAGATTTGCGAGACGTGGCCCACAGAACGGGCTCATATCGCTGACCGACATAGCTATGTGACGTGTTGTCCAGCTGGCACGTACCTCCGCGCCCGGCCATTGCCCACCGGCGCGATAACACCTTCGTCGACGAGCTTCCTATTTGCGCCAACATATCCCATGTGGCGCGTTTTGGCGCAATTTGGCGCGATTGGGCGCGATTTGGCGCGGATGGAGCCTGAGAATCGAAGCACTGTGCCTGCCATGCTTACACGAGTCGGAAGACCGCCTGCGCGAGAAGGCGCGTGACAAAGAGCAGCTGCGAGTGGCAAAGCCCCGCCCGTCTGAAGATCATGGGACGGATGCCGTTCGAGTCTCATCACCCGATCCTCCCCACTCGAACGATCCTATAAATGAGCTCGTTACCCTAGCATTCGAGGCTAAGACCGATGAGTGGTTTGGCTGTTCGGAGGTAGGCACAGATAAGGTGAGCGGCGGTATGGGGCTCGCCTTTGCCGCCCGTCTGGCGAAGGTCACAGAGGGCCACGTATGGACTGTTATCAGAAAGTCTGCCATCCATGTGTCCTCTAACGGGACCGAGACCATGGACGGCCTATACTACCCGGGCACCCTGATAGTCATGCGCATACCAGAGACAGAGAGGGAAATTTTTGGCTCTTCGGGGGTTAGTGTGGGTTGACGCCTCGGCGAATCGCGTCGCAACAGTGTACACAAGTGCCCCAAACCGGCTCCGAGGGCCCATTTTCGCCGATCTGTGTACACTCCTGCGTCCCCACGTCTGTTCGCAACGGCGCAACAGCGTACACAAGCGCCTCACTCCGCAACCGGCGACTCACGTAAAGACGCGCTCTGGGGGTGTCGCCCTCACGGAAAGGCGCATTCTGCGCACGGACCCTCACGGAAAGGCGCATTCTGGGCGGGCGATGTCACGGAAAAGCGCACTTTGCGTGTGGGCCTCACCAAGGGACGCGCTCTGCATGCGAGCGGTCGCACGAAGTGCGCCTTTCCGTGAGGTGGCGGGTGCAGACTGCGCTTTTACGTGAGGCCATCTGCGCAGAATGCGCCTTTGCGTGAGGTGGCTCCACGTTTGCCCAGGTGAGGAAAAGCGCACTCTACGGAAAAGTGCATTCTGCGCGCGGACCCTCACGGAAAAGCGCATTCTGTGTGCGGCCCCTCACGGAAAAGCGCACTTTGCGTGTGGGCCTCACCAAGGGACGCGCTCTGCATGCGAGCGAACTCACGAAGCCTCATTTTTGATTCCGATATGCATGATGGAGGCGAGAGCAAACCAGCCCGATGGGATCCCACAAATGGTCGATATGTCGAATCCAACCCACTGTGGTAAGTTATTAGGAATGACGATGGTTGCGACTGGGGTACGTAATACGTTAGGTATGACAGAAGAGAGATAGGAGGGTCAGATGGTCATCTCAATGGCAGATTTTGGTCAGGCATTGATTACGCGCGTAGCGGGCAGGGTGGCCTATGACCAGATCTTTCCAAAGGTCATCTCCGCAGCAGAGGTCGTCACGTTTGATTTCTCGGGCGTGGACAGTATCACGAATTCGTTTGCAGACGAGGTGTTTGGGCGCATGGCACTTACCATGGGCATGGATGCGATGCGGGCACGCACAACGTTCAAGAACATCTCGCCGATGTGGGCTCGTGTCATACGTGGCGCAATAGATGCCCGTCTCGCCCAGAATACCGCCATGGCTCGTTAGGTGGCCCACCCACACCAACGGACAAGCAGCCATACACCTATGCATGACAGTGAGCGCACTGAGAGGTACCTGATTAGGTACGACAGAAATGTGGGCACGAGCGATCTCCATCAAGCCAATGCGACACTGTACACTGCAAAGGGCAGCTGCGAGTGGCAAAGCCCCGCCCGCCTGGAGATCATGGGACGGATGTCGCTCGAGTCTCATCGCCCGATCCTCCCCACTCGAACGATCCTATAATCTACCATAGCGCTATCATTTACCCATCCTACGTGATGGACCCCAACGACGTGAGCGGGAGGCGGCATGGACATCAGACGACGGCTCGAGCGCGGGCTCGCGCGATGGCAGGGCAAGAGGCGCGGGGCCGCCGTACTCGTGTCGCTCGTCGATGCCAGTGGGAAAGACGGTAGCTATGACGTGCTCTTCGAGAGACGGGCGCGCTCGCTTACCACCCAACCCGGGGAGGTCTGCCTGCCGGGAGGCTCCATCGAGGCTGGGGAGCAGCCACAGGAGGCTGCCCTGCGCGAGGCAGCCGAGGAGCTTCTTGTCGCTCCCTCGCAGATACAGCTTCTCTCAGGCCTCGGTGGCATCGAGGGGCCCGGTGGCTCGACGCTCCATGCCTTCGTGGGCACGATAGCAAACTATGGGGGTAGCTTCAGCCCCGACGAGGTCGAGCACACGTTCAGGATCCCGCTCGCATGGTTCCTCTCGCACGAGCCACGTCGCTACGAGGTCTCCCTGCTTCGCGAGTTTCCCGACGACTTCCCCTGGGAGCTGGTCCCGCAAGGGCGCGACTACGCCTGGCGCAACAAGGTGGACCACATCCCCTTCTATGACACCGACCCACCCGTCTGGGGCGCCACGGCGCGGGTCATCGACCGTTTCGTCCAGCTCATGAGACTGGGAGGTGAGGCGGCAGGCCCCTCACCGAGAGGAAACGGTAACCCTCACGCCCACACGGCGAGTCGGAGCTGATCTGCGAGTCAGGGCTGGTCCTCAGGCAGACCGAGGCTGCGCTTGGATCTGGTCTTGGACTTGGTCCGGATGGCGTCGAGCAACACCTCGCGCTCGTTGGGAAGCCGCCCGTCGACCACCTGGGCGAGGAGGTCGGCCAGCACGGCACCGACCAGAGGGCCTGGCGCCGCTCCCAACTCGCGCATGACGTCTGCACCACCCACGGCAAGATCACTAACCCGGCAGCAGACACCACGTGCGACCCTGCGCCGCAGCAGCTCGCTCATTCGGTCGAGCTCGATGGCATACGAGGCAGCGGTGACGGTCTTTGACACCGCGTCAGCGCGCTTAAGGTCGATGAGCGAGAAGGCAAGCTCCCGCGCATGTCCCGGGCACGCGCGCTCAAGCGCAAGGAGCATCCGCGAGACGGAGCGCTCCGTCGGGCTCAGGGGATGGTCGTGCAGGCGGATGAGCGCCACCACGGATGCCACGAGCTCTTTTGGCAGCGCCAGCCTCCTGAGCACGCCTTGCGTGACGTCCGCCCCGCGTCTGGGATGGCCAAAGAAGTGACCGCGCCCACTCTCGTCCCTCGTGAAGGTCTGGGGCTTGGCGATGTCATGCATCATCGCCGCCCAGCGCAGCTCGGCAGAGGCGAGGCCACCCGTGAACTCCTCGACGGCCCTGCAGACGCGCGCCGTGTGCTCGAACACGTCGTAGGCGTGGTAGGGGCTGTGCTGCTCGAAGCCCACGCAAGCTCTAAGCTCGGGGATGGCCTCGCACATGACCTCGGTCTGGGCCATGAGCGCCCATGCGAGCCGCCCGCTCATGACGATGCCCGAGAGCTCCTGGCCAATGCGCTCGCTCGCGATGCTGCGAAGCCCTGAGGCGTGCGTGCGAAGCGCCTTTTGGGTCCTCCCCTCGATCGCAAAGCCAAGGCGCGCGGCGAAGCGCAGGGCCCTGAGCACCCTCAGCGCGTCCTCCCCAAAGCGCCCGCCTGGGTCGCCCACCGCCCGGATCACCCCCCGCACAAGGTCATCGCGGCCGCCAAAGGGGTCAAGCAGGCCGCGCGCGGGATGAAAGGCCATGGCATTGATGGTGAAGTCACGACGGGCGAGGTCCTCCCTCACGTCGCGAACGAAGCGCACCTCGTCGGGATGGCGATGGTCGCTGTAGGTACCCTCGATCCGATAGGTCGTAACCTCTATGGGCTTGCCTTCGATGGCGGCGGTCAGCGTCCCGTGGGCGGTGCCCGTCTCGTGCACCTCGATGTCGCAGGCGTGCAGGATGCGCTCTACCTCCTGCCAGCGCGCAGAGGTCGTGATGTCCACATCGTGGGCAGGGCAGCCGCGCAGGGCGTCTCTCACCCAGCCCCCGACGATCCAGGCCTCGGCGCCCGCGCGCTCGAGCGCCTCGAGCACGCGCAGCGCGTGGACGGGAACGAGGCTGGAAAGGTCACGGGAAAGATCATACGGCTGGGAGCTCATCGACATCCTTTGCAGAGAAAGGCGGGCACGTCGGGGCCGGGACGGCACCTAAAGCCAGTATAGCGGGATGCGGTGCACAGCAAGGCAAGATGCGCTGGGATCTGAGGACAGGACGTGACGCCTCGAGCGGCTGGACACCCACACCCACAACCGCACCATCGTGCTATGCTCGACAGGTTGGATAGTGAGCCTATAGCTGTGAAAGGACTTTCATGGACGATAAGAGAAGCATCACCGCCGAGGACCTCGCGACCTCGAGGGAGGCGTTTTCCTCTGAGCGGGCGAACGTCATCGCGAAGAACGCCGTGAGCTCGGTGGGCCTGCGCAAGGCCGCCCGCGTCCCCGAGGGCGTCGCGCAAAACACGCTGCAGTTTGACATCGAGGTCACGCAGGGGGAGCGCACCAACCAGGAACGCTCCGGCCGCTGCTGGATGTTCGCAAGCCTGAACACCATGCGCTTTCGCACGATCAAGCGCTATAAGCTCAAGACCTTCGAGCTCTCGCAGACCTACCCCCTCTTCTTCGACAAGCTCGAGAAGAGCAATTGGTTCTTCGAGAACATCCTTGACACCCTCGACGAGCCCCTCTCCGGTCGTCTGGTGGCGCACCTGCTTTCCGATCCCATTGGCGACGGCGGCCAGTGGGACATGTTCAAGAGCCTCGTCAAGAAGTATGGCGTCGTCCCCAAGGAGTCGATGCCCGAGACGGCCTGCTCCAAGAACACCCGCGAGATGGACTCCTACCTCACGCGCTACCTGCGTGCGGCGGCCAAGCGCCTGCGCGAGACGGCGGCTGCGGGCGCTGACGAGGACGACCTCCTCTCCATGAAAAAGGAGATGATGAGAGACGTCTATACGCTGCTCACCACCTGCCTGGGCGAGCCGCCAAAGAGCTTCGACGTGAGGCTTCGCGACAAGGACGACAAGGTCGCGCTCTCTGGCCACTTCACGCCCCGGGAGTTCTTCGACAAGGCCGTGGGCATGGAGCTCGACGACTACGTGTCGCTGATCAGCGCGCCCACGTCCGACAAGCCCTTTGGCAGGAGCTTCACGGTGAGTCGCCTCGGAAACGTCGTCGAGGACGGTGGCGTCCGCTACCTTAACCTCACGCCCGCACGGCTCAAGGAGCTTGCCGTGTCCCAGCTCAAGGACGGGCTTCCCGTGTGGTTTGGCTGCGACGTGGCCCAGAGCTACCTTCGAGACGAGGGCATCATGGACACGGCGGCGCTCGACGTGGACGGCCTCCTGGGCTTTCCCGTGGAGGGCGCGCTCGACAAGGCGGAGCGCCTGGACTTTGGCGAGTCGCTCATGACCCACGCCATGGTGCTGGAGGGCGTGCGCCTGGACGGCGCCGGGCGCCCCGCGCTCTGGAAGGTCGAGAACTCCTGGGGCAAGGACCACGGGCGGGACGGCTTCGACACGCTCAGCGACGCCTGGTTCGACGAGTACGTGTATCAGGTGGTCGTTGACAGGGCGTACCTCACGGACGAGGAGCGCGCGGCCTACGGGGCCGAGCCCGTCGTCCTCGAGCCCTGGGACCCGATGGGCTCGCTGGCGCGCTGACGCGAGCCAGCCCACGCCCTCCCCGGCCCCCTGCCCCTGGGCGGCCCTGCTCGAGCGGCGGCTCGCGCGGGGGCCGGGGAGCCCACCTGCGCGCCTCAGGCCGGCGGGGGCCCACCAAGCGAGACGTCGTCCAGCGAGACGACCTCGTCGAAGTGCCTCAGCTCGTCTCTCCTGTGCACGCTGCAGATGACCGTCGTCGCGGGGAGAAACTCGCGAACCAGTCCGTAGAAGCCCAGGCGGCTCTCGTCCTTCGTCGCGGCCGTCCAGATCCGCTGCGCTTCACTCTGGCTCCATATCTTGTGACGACACGGCCTGGCAGGGTCGGCACCCGCTCTATGGGCACGCCGTCACGGCAGGGCGTTGTCGCACGGGTTCTGCGGACCATGTGGGGATAGGTGTGCTGGATGCCCGAATGCTCCTCCCGGGCGACGTCGCCGTACTTCGTCACGATGCGCTCGACGTTGCGTTCTGACATCGCGTACATCACGCCGTGGACCACGGTGCAGGACAGCGACGTCGACGGGTCGCGCTCTTCCCCATGACAGGCGTCCAGGTAAACACGCAGGCGCCCGTCCGCCCTGTCGGACGGGCCGATGCACCGCTCCCTGCGCCCCTTGCCTCGAGCCGGCACGGGTGCCGGCGCCCCGCTCGGCACCACCAGGTCGCCCAGAGTGGCGCCAACGGGCTCGGCCGCCCTCATCGCCGTGTCGTGTTAACGGCGGGATGGGGATGGGACGGTCGCGGTTGCCGAGGCGCGTGCGCTTGGGGGCGTCAAGGAAAGCGGGCAGGTCGCCGGCCACTGTGACGGGACGCCGCCCCTTCGGCGCGGGCGGCGTCGGAACCTTGCGCGAGACCAGCCACGCCGATGTCAGCGACGGGTCGGCGTCAACGGCGTGGCGCAGATGGGCTCTCGCCATCGCGAGCCGCGAGTTCACGGTCCCGTTCGCGAGGCCATCCGCCCGCATGCGCTGAGACCAGTCGGGCAGGGGGGGTCGTACCTGCATATCGCGAACGTGAGCGGCGTCGGCTCGATCCCGAGCTCACCCGTGACGCAATCGTTAAGAGCGCCGAGCCCTCGCTCGCGGGACTTGCGGGTATGCTCGCTCCTTCTGGCCCGCCTGGCCAGGCAGACCGGGAGACGTGGGTCCGACCGAAGAGTGGCTCGCCGTATCTCGGGCCGGGCCTGCCCATGGCCACCTCCGGGATCGCCGAGACGCCGGTGACGTCGTGCCTGGTGGTGACGTCGCGCGGCTGATCGGACGTGTGGATGTGGTGGTAGGTGCCCTAGACGATATGACCCGAACTGAGGGAGTGAAACGTATTTGGGGTCGGCGGCACGGACGTAGGCCAGACGGCAGGGTACCCCGAGGACTACGACGAGGACGAGGGGGTCGGGGCCGGGGTGCGCCTCGAAGGAGGCCGGCGATCGGCGCGAGCGTGGGGCCCGGGACGACGGCAGGGGCGGGGCTCGACTCATTGGCCGGGCATGTCAGGGGAGTCGGCCGGAGATTGGGCTATCATAGGGGTGGCGCCCGGTCCGCACCACGTGTCGTGTCCGGGGCTTGGGCCATACCCCCTTACCATGCAGCTGGCTCCGCGATCGAGCGAATCTTGGTCCAAGATTCCCACCGCAGTCCCGCCGCCTTCGAGAGGGGAGCAACAATGCCGCATCTTAGCATTCGGGAGGTCACGAAGAGCTTCCGCGGGCAGGAGGTGCTCCACAAGCTGAGCCTCGAGCTGGGTGACGGCATGACGGGCCTGCTGGGGCCGAACGGCTCGGGGAAGAGCACCCTGCTCCGCATCCTGGCCACGACGCTGCGACCGTCGGAGGGCGCAATCGAGCTCGAGGGGCTAAACCCCCGCACGAACCTCAGGGCGTACAGGGGCATGGTCGCCTTCATGCCCCAATCCTTCGAGCTGCACCCGTCGCTCACGCCCCTCGATTTCCTCAACCTCATGAGCGTGCTGCGTGGCGTCACGCGCAGGGAGGCTTATGCCCAGATCGAGGGCCTGGCGGATGCGCTCAACCTCACCGAGGTGCTCTCGGAAGGCAGGCTCTCCGAGCTGTCGGGCGGCACGGTCCAGCGGGTCGCGATCGCCGCGACGCTCATCGGACACCCAAGACTGATCCTGCTCGACGAGCCGACGTCCGGCCTCGATCTCGAGGAGAGGATCAGGTTCCGCCTGCTCATCGAGGAGGTCTCCCGTCAGGCGGTCGTCGTGATGGCAACCCACGTGACCCAAGACGTCGAGATGGGCTGCGCGAGGCTCGTCATCCTGAGGGAGGGTTCCCTGGTCGCGGACGACAGTCCCAGCGACTTCACGTCCGCCCTGGGGGATCGCGTCAGGTACATGACCATCCGGGCCGATGAGCTCCGGTCCATCCGCAGGGGGCACCCCGTCCTGTCCTGCGCCAGTCTCCCGGGCGGACTCTTGGGCGTGCGCGTCGTCGCCGATCCCGGGGACCAAGGCGGCGAGCGACGCGAGCCCACCGTCGAGGACGCCTACGCGGAGCTCATGAGAAGGCTCTCGTCCAATGGGTAGCAGATCCCCCGTCCGCATGAGTCGCGCCCCAAGTCGCCGCGTGAGGCTTCTCATCTTACAGGCCAAGGCGGCCGTCGCCGGGGCCTCGGCCCGGGTCCCGCGTCTCGCGCTGTCTGCCGTCGCCATCGTGGCGCTCGGATTCGCCTTGGGCGGACCCCTCGACGCGCTGGTGAACCCATCGACCGTCTCGGGGGCGGGCGCCGCGAGCAGGTTCGCCGGTCGCTCGATGCAGGGGGTCGCGGCCATCGCCGGGCTGGTCGGCTGCAGCCTGGCGGCGGGATCCGCGCGGAAGGGCACGTCGGGGGGACGGGCAGAGATGCTCCTCGCATCCGGCTACCCACCTGGGCTTCCCGCCGTCTTCTCGGCGCTGGCGTCCTGCGCGTACCTCTGGGCCATAGGACTCGTGTGCGTCCCGTGCTTCTACCTCGCGGCCCCGGTCGGCCTTCCAGAGCTGATGGGTGCCCTTGTCCTCGTCTACGTCCCCACCACGCTTTTTGCCGCCTGCGTCGGCGCCTCCCTGGCCCCCATCCTCCGTTCGGGGTCGGCCCCGGTCGCCGCGTACGGCGTCTGGTGGGTCCTGAGCATACTGTGGTCCATCGGGCTCCTCGGGGGGGTCACAGGCACAGGACGGGTCCCCGAGTCGCTCGCAACGGTAACCGTGACGGGCGAGTCGCTCAACCTCGCCCTCTTCGAGCCCCCCTTCGAGATCAGGAGCCCCTATGATCCCTCCTTGGGGATACCTCGCGCCGTGTGGGAGTCGATGGCGGGCCACGACGCAGCCGTGAGGGCTGCGGCCTCTCTCAACCTCCCGTTCCTCCTCTGCGCGAGCGTCATCTCGCTCGTCGCGTGCTACGTCGCCCTGGGGGTCTGCCGGGTGGGCGGGGTCAGCGGCGGTCCGGGGTCGAGGGCACGCGCCCCCATCCTGTCCCAGGGGCGCGCGACGGCGCTGATCAGGACGATCGGCCTCGCGCGGCCGCTGCGAGCGACGCTTGCCCTGGCCTTGGTCCTCTCGCCCCTCGTCTTCCTCTCGAACAGCCCCTCGCGGGGTGCGTCCGTCATGACCTGCTCCGTCCTCCCGCTCGCTCTCGGCCTCGCGCTCGTCGGGACGGGCGATGCGGAGCTGCCAGATCGCGCCGGCGCCTTTGTCGCGCTCTCCCCCAAGTACCCTCAGGTAAGGTTACTCAGGTGTCTGGCTACCGAGGCATTCTGCGCGCTCGTGCTCCTTGCCGCAAGCGGATGGTGGGCGCTCATGGGGGTGGGGTCACCATGCGACCTGTTCCTTGACGGACTGGTTCCCACGATGCTGTTTCCGGCCCTGGCGATGGCGTCCGAAGGTTCGTGGGGGCAAGGCCGGCTGGCCCCGAGGCTGGCGCTCTTCGCGACGTGGGCGGCGCTCCAGGCCTCGGCGGGGATCGGGCTGCTCGCCTCCCTCGGACTGGCAGACATGCATCCCATGCGTCACGTGTTCCAGCAGGGGGCGGGTCTCTCGGCCAGGGGGTACGCCCTGTGGTCCTGCCTCATCCTTGGCCTGATCGCCATCAGAGTGGCCTTGGACATGGCTCGCCAAGGCGGATACAAGTACGTGCCTCATTAGGCGGGTACGCTCCCCAACGTAATTCATGGTCACAGGTGGCATCTGCCCCTCCCATGGACACGGCGGCGCTCGACGTGGACGGCCTCGCTCGACGTGGACGGCCTCGCTCGACGTGGACGGCCTCCTGGGCTTTCCCGTGGAGGGCGCGCTCGACAAGGCGGAGCGCCTGGACTTTGGCGAGTCGCTCATGACCCACGCCATGGTGCTGGAGGGCGTGCGCCTGGACGGCGCCGGGCGCCCCGCGCTCTGGAAGGTCGAGAACTCCTGGGGCAAGGACCACGGGCGGGACGGCTTCGACACGCTCAGCGACGCCTGGTTCGACGAGTACGTGTATCAGGTGGTCGTTGACAGGGCGTACCTCACGGACGAGGAGCGCGCGGGGGACGAGGCCCTGCCCTGTGCGCTCGACAGGGTATTCGACAAGGCATCGGTCTTCATGATGCGCGGCCCGAGCTACCGCGGCCGCGGGCTCGACACCTACTCGGTCGAGGCGGTGCCGCAGGCGACGAAGGTCAGGGGGATGCAGCCCAAGGGAGTGTAGCCACTACATAAGTTAGGCAACCGGCTGCCGGCGCATTGGCCAGAATCGGCTTACCGGGATTGGCGATTGTCGCCTGACTGGATGTGGCTAAACTCTTCCGACGCTAACAGCCCTCCTCATCGAGAGGCTGATCGAGCACGCCCTCGGGCACCGCCATGGCGCCGACGCCATCCTGGCCGACCTGCGTGCCCTGGAGTGTTCGGACGCGGGCGACGGCTGATGGCTGTTCGACCACCGCACAGACCTCACCGACGAGCTGTTCGCGCTGGTCGGCGAGGAGGCCCCGAGGAGGTGGATGCGCCGCTCCGACATCAAGTCCCTGTTCGGGAAGGGCAAGGACGTTGCGTGGGGCCAGAAGACGCAACGGGAAAAGGACGCGGGGGAGAAACGGTAGTCGCAGGTGGCCGGCTGGTTCATGTTAAATCAGCTGCCAAAGTCAGGTTGTCAAACACAGACGAATGCGGTGAAGTCGCTACTCAGTAGGTAGTGTCGAGAAGTATGCAAAAGTCCTAAAGGTATTGAATTATCAGATTATTTGTAGAAAATAACAGCGTCTCACCCAATCAGCTTGCAATTTTCGATTCTGATCACCCTCTCATCACCCTCCAGAAGAGAGGTATCATGG
Source organism: Olsenella sp. oral taxon 807 (assembly GCF_001189515.2). Lineage (NCBI taxonomy): Bacteria > Bacillati > Actinomycetota > Coriobacteriia > Coriobacteriales > Atopobiaceae > Olsenella > Olsenella sp. oral taxon 807. The sequence continues at coordinate 741,811 of NZ_CP012069.2, read as the reverse complement.
GTAGATAAAACCAATATTCTATCCTTGGTTTTTTCCTTAAGCAGCGAAAAGACATTATGGGCATTTTCTTTATCCAGGGAAGCAGTCGGTTCATCTGCAAAGATTACATCTGGATTCTTGACCAGGGCTCTGGCAATAGCAACTCTCTGTCTCTCGCCTCCAGAAATCTCATAAGAGCATTTATCCGAGATTTTCTCTATATCGAGCGCTGTCAGTATTCTACTTGCCTCTTCTTTCAGGTTCTTATCCTTCCTTGCCAGACATACATTTTCTCTAACAGTGAGATATGGCACTAGGAAGTGCTGCTGAAATACAAAGCCGAAATGATCATAGCGAACCTTTGCGGTATCCCTTGTAGTTGTCAAATCCCTTCCGTTCAACAAAATCTTCCCGGAAGTTGGTTTCCGTAGAGTAGATAGGAGATAAATGAGCGAACTCTTGCCAGAGCCGGACGGACCAATAATAATGTTGGCCTTAGAATCATCCAGATTAATAGAAATATTATCCAGAACTGTACGTGACGACTCCCCATCCTTATACGCAAGGCTCAAATTTACCGCTGAAAGTACCATCAGCTCATCTCCTCTCTATGATCGAAATTAGATCTGTGCCATTCAGCTTTTGTAGAATGGATACCAACGCACATACAGTTACCAATAAAGGCAGGATAAGCGTATACAGGCTGTTGCGGATAGAAAATATTTGCATAGTCTGTCCCATTCCGGAATAGACAAAGTGGTTCACCAGTGTCAGAGCTATCAACGAGAGTGCATAGCCTGTTGCCGTAGCTATGGTCGAAATCATGATAATCTCTACAAATATCATCTTCGAAATCTGTCCTTTTCTGTACCCCATAGCATTGAGAATAGCAAACTCCTCATAGCGGTGGGAATACATGGTGTAAACCAACGCCGCCAAAGCTATTGCAATGCAGATAGAGACCATAATGACAACAATAGTAAGAATTAAGTTAATAGTAGAGAAGTCCTTATCCAGATTGCTGAGTGCAGAGTCGTAAGACTGAATTGTCCATTCTCCTTGGTCAAAATCACTCAATTCCTGATTGAGATCTGTCATCCGGCCTTCTTTAGGAAAAATTAAATAGCTTTGGGGACCACCAATGGTAAAGAAGTCTTCTTCCGACACTAGACCAAAGGCTTCTTTAACATCTCCCTTATAGACACCTGTGATCCTTAGCTCTTCTAACTTGTCCCCTATCTTTTTCTTCTTATTCGTTAATAAATCCTGATGGAGAATCAGATCATTCTCCCTAAGGTCATTGACTTCCACATCGCTCGTTATTCCGCACCTATCCAGGATTTCCTTTAGTTCGCCTGTTTGGTCAGTCAGGATAACATAGGAGGAGGTGGTTCCCATTACAGTGCTGATTTGCATGCTGGAAACCCCAACCTGATAATATTTATCTATATCTGCTAGATTCTCAATTTGAGATATCCCACCGTCCTCTGCCTTTCCCTTATACACTGCTACAGAAAACTTACTGAAAGGAACTACACCGGCGTCAAAGGCGGTTGCGTATACAGAGCCTACCAGAGTTGTAATGAAATAGATGCAGAAAGCAGCTAGGGCAATGACGAGACTGATTAGTACTGCCTTCTTCTTATTTTTTCGGAAATATATGAATGCCCCCACTATACTGCATCTCCTTTGTACTCACTTTCTATGTAGGCCGCCTTTCTACCGACAACTACAGCAACAATCAAAGCAGCCAAGGCAATCAACCAGTAAATGACAGGGTGAGAGGCCCGGATAAAATACCCTGTTAGCGCTGCGATGGCAATAGCACCGGCCCAGACTGTCATGAGGATTAGAGTTCTACGAAAGCTTCTAGAAGCCTCCGCCTTCTTGGTGGAGCTGATATGCTCACCGTTTCCTGTCCGACACCTCCAGAAGAACAAATTTGAGAAGTTCCCGATTAATTTCCAACCCTGTAGCCCCTCTTGTCCCTTTCTGTATCCTATCTGGAAATCTATAAAATAGGAGAACCTCCCTCCCTCGCCTCTTATAAAAGTCAAAAAGAGGAAGTTCCATATACCAATCACGGGAAACCAACCATTTGCAGCTTCCTTCTCCAGCATCTCCTCAAATGCCCGCAGAGTACTGCAGGAAATCCAAGGAAACCAAATTCTTTTCTTATCGTTCATCATCCTCCTCCTTGGCATGTTCCAATGGCGCCCTTAAATCTCTTATGACCTGTCAGCTTGCAGCTTCATCTCACAAACAGCACACCCCACAGCGGGCCGACATCCCTGCCGACAAGCTCGCGCAAGAGAAACGGCTGGGCAAAATACAGCACGTAGCAGGCAAGCTGCAGGATCATGCGTCCACAGAACCTCCCCCAGCCGATGCCTCCCAATACCCGACGCAGAAAGCTACCCATGGAATTCCCCCAGAGTCTCGCCGACCCTCTTACAATAACCCTAAACTCATCCAGATTTGCTGCAAGGCTCGACAAGCGCGCCTTAGAATGAGACGCCACGATTCAAAACCAGCAACGTTCCACCCACCGAGAGGATCCGCATGACCGCAGAGCTTGATACGACCTGGACACGCAAGCGCAGCTGCGCCTTTTCAGGCGAGCGCGCCAATCGCATCGCACGCAACTCCGTGACCTCCATGGATGTCATGGCAGCCGCGCGCGACATCTCTCGCATGCGCAGTTACACCGATACCTACAGCATCGCCATCGCCAAGACGGGCGAGATCACAAATCAGCGCCAGAGCGGTCGCTGCTGGATGTTCTCTGCCTTCAACGTGCTGCGTCAGGAGACCATGCGCTTCCTCGATGTGGACACGTTCGAGTTTTCCCAGTCCTTTGGCATGTTCTACGACAAGCTCGAGAAGGCCAACGCCACGCTCGAGCGCATCATCGACACCACCGACTTGCCCACCGACTCCCGGGAAGTCGAGGACCTACTTGAGAACGGTCTGGACGATGGGGGCTACTATCCCTTTGCCATGAACATCGTCAGAAAGTGGGGGCTTGTCCCCAAGGACGCAATGGGCGAGACCGCCTGCTCCAAGAACTCCGCACAGATGGATGGCCAGCTGAACCGTGCGCTGCGCAGGGCCGCAGGAATCCTGCGCAGTGAGGCACAAGGCGGCGTGGGCACGGACGACCTGCGTGCCAGGAAGCAGGAGCTTCTGGCCGACGTTCACCAGATCCTCTGCGTCTGCCTGGGTGAGCCACCCGCCCGCTTCGACCTCGAGCTCAAGGTTGGCAAGGATTGCAAGGCAGACCCTAAGAAGCTCTTTCCCATCGAGCCCGCACCACAGGTGAAGGGACAAGGACAAGGCGAGGGCACGGGGAGCGATGCCGCCACAGGCACGAAGGACAAGGACGAGAAACCCTCGCAGATTTTGCGCGACCTTGGCCTCACGCCGCTCGAGTTCGTCGAGCGCTACGTGCCGACAGACCCTACGGCCTACGTCAGCCTCGTCTCCATTCCCAGCGAGCGCTTCCCCTACGGCAGGGTCTATAGGCTGCTCAGGACGGACTCCTTCATCGCCGGCATGAGGACGCGCTTCTTGAACGTCGAGCCCGAGCTGCTCGACCAGGCTGCCATAGCCAGCCTCAAGGACGGCAGACCCCTGGCTATGGCCTGCGATGTCATGCAGAACTTCCCCCGCCACATAGAGGACTTCAAGTACGTGCTCTCGACCGATGCCGTGGATGTGGACGGCCTCTTTGGCATCGACCTTTCCATGAGTCGCACTGACATGCTGGACCTGCACGAGACCTCGCTCACGCACGCCATGACCTTCCAGGGCGTCGAGCTCGATGGGAACGGAAGTCCCAAGGCCTGGCGCGTCGAGAACAGCTGGGGCAAGGATGCCGGCAAGGACGGCTACCTCATCATGAGCGCCGACTGGTTCCACCTCTATGGCGGCGAGATCGACGTCCGGCGTGAGTACGTGCCCACGGAGCTACTGGACAGCTGGGACGACGAGAGTCAGGACATCGAGGTCGAGCCCTGGAGCAGCATGGGCAGGGCACTCGGCGCCGGCAGGCGTGACTGAGCAGGGCTACCCAGACAGGTTCGACAGGCAGGGCAGGCAGGCTACTCGGGCAGGATCTCGATGCGCTGGCCGTCAGGATCGAGGATGAAGTAGAGTCCCATCTCCTCGTTCTCATACTGGATGCAGCCCATCCTCTTATGGAGGGCGTGAGCAGCCTCGAAGTCATCCACGACGAAGGCGATGTGGGTATCCAGGCCGCCGTTGTCATAGGGCTCGGTGCGCCCGCGATTCCACGTGAGCTCAAGCTCGAAGCCCGAGTTGTCATCCACCAGAAAGGTGTTGGTCCATGAGCCGTCATCGGGACCGTGCTCCCTGTCTACGCGCAGTCCCAACGCCTCCCTGTAGAAGTCGATGGTCTTCTCCTTATCGAGCACGTGCGTGCAGCGATGGACGAATCTTGTCTTCATGAGACCCCCTTGGTCGACGTGGTCGATATATCATTGTAACAGCATGTGCCCCACGCGCAGGGGCATACAGACAAGGGGCAGGTCGAGGAGGTCCGATGGGCATCGAGAACGTTATCTTTGACATGGGAAACGTGCTGCTGCGCTTTGACGGGATGCTCTTCTCGCGCATCTTCACGAAGGACGAGGATGACGCGCGACTGCTCAACGAGGCGCTCTTTGCCAACCCGTCCTGGGCCCTGCTCGATGCCGGCGTGATCGACGAAGACACGATGGAGAGGATCGCCCAAACGAGACTGCCCGAGCGCCTGCACGCGGCGCTCCATAGCGCTCTCGCCGAATGGGACCTCAACCAGCCCCCCATTCCCGAAACCAACGAGCTCGCGAGACGTCTGCACGAGGCGGGCCGTGGCATCTACCTGCTCTCAAATGCAGGGCTGCGCTTTGAGCGAGCATGCACGCGCATCCCCTGTTGGTCTCTCATGGACGGTTGGGTGGTCTCCGCCTTCGAGAGGCTCATGAAACCTGACCCGAGCATCTACCTGCTACTCTGTGATCGCTACGGGCTGGAGCCTTCGAGCTGTCTCTTTGTGGACGACAATGAGGACAACGTGATTGGCGCCCGTGCGGCAGGGCTTGCGGCCTACCTCTTCGATGACGCCAAGGGCTTGGAGGCCGAGCTTAGGCGCCGAGGCACCGTGCTATAGGAGGGCGCGTGCGCATCCGCTCTCGGGTAACTCTCTGTGTGCGCGGGCGGGTGGCGCCTGTGTGCGGGCAAGTAAGTGGCGCCACGTGAGTGCGGGCAAAGAGTGTACACAAATGGCCTCAAACACGCGCAAACGATGGATTTTCTCAATTTGTGTACACTAATGATTTCCCCGCTCGTTCAATAGTGTACACAAATTGGGATATTTCGTGTCAAGTAGCGGTTTTTGGCGATCTGTGTACACTATTGCGCGGCGAGGCTGTGCGTCGGGCTGGCAGCGGGCTGTGCGTCGGGCTAGCATCGGGTTATGCGGCGGGCTGGCATCGGGCTATGCGGCGGGCTAGCATCGGGCTATGCGGCGGGCTAGCATCGGGCTGCCCAGCAGGGCTGTTCACCCAGCGCGTGGCCAACCGCATCCCCTTGGCTATGCCCTGCTGGCGCGCCTCTCTCGCCTTACAGTCGAGCGAATGTGGCGCGGCACGGCATAGAGAAGGTTCGATCCGATGACCTTCGCCGCAGCCCGCTTGGCATCGGCAATCGCCCCCGAGGGCGCGTACGAGTGCTCGAAGCGCGAGAGCATCGTGAGGTCGTTGCCGCCATCCCCATAGACGGCGACCTCACCCTCGGAAAGTCCAAGCTGCCTGGCCAGCCACGCGACGGCATCGCCCTTGGTCGCTCGGGGGTCGGTTATCTCGAACAGGCGAACGCTGAACGGCGCGTTGATGGCCCTGTCGGCATGGGCCGCCACGAAGTCGAGGACACCTTGTGTGAGCGCTGGGTCGTCACTGACGCGGCAGTTCACCTTCACGATCTCGTGGCTGAGAATGCGTGCGTCCGTCTGGTCGAAGACGCACTCCCCCTCCCGCATCCTCATGCCACGCATCGCGACACGCGCAAGCAGGCCCATCCTGCGCCGCCAGCCCTCCTCCCACTGCTCCTTCGAGATGCGTAGATAGGTATGGTCAAGCGATATGCACTCGAAGGAGACCTGGGGAAAGCTCTCCAAAAGCTCCCCCACGAAGTCCGCATCGAGGGGCACATGGTACATGACCTCGCTGTCACGCCCTAAGACGATGGCACCGTTGGCACATATTGCCTCGATGGGCAGCTTCGAGAAACCGAGGTCATCGGTTGAGCGAAGGGTTCGTCCCGTCGCCACGGCAAAATGCCTGTCGGAGTCGCAGGCGACCCTGACCGCAGAGAGGACCTGCCTGCCCACGCGATGGGTCGCACCGAGGAGCGTACCGTCGAGGTCACTTGCGAAAAGGCCGATCATCAAAGCTCCCCAAACATGGGCTCACCCACGATGCAGAGCTCCTCCCCACCAGAAAGCTCACGTAGGGCCTCGACGAAGGCTCCCTCGCTCCCACTTGGAAAGACGCAGTTCATCTGCACATCCTTCGCAAAGATACTGTCCTTGACTCTTCCCTGCATGTCCATCACCATCCTTTTGACCCGCTCGTAGGCCCCGTAGGGGATGACGCAGGTCACGCGACGCACGAGCGCCATGCGCACGATGTCGCCAGCGTCCCGCGCCGCCGCCACCGCCGCCTGTGTCGCTGCGGCATAGGCGCGCACGAGCCCACCCGTCCCCAAGAGCGTGCCGCCAAAGTAGCGCGTGACCACACAGCAAACATTGGCGAGCCCCGCACCCCGCAGAACCTCGAGCGTCGGCATGCCAGCGCTGCGTTGTGGCTCGCCATCGTCCGAGCAGCGCTCGCGCCCGTCGGAGAGAAGCCACGCGGGCACGTTATGGCGGGCATCGCGATGACGGGAGCGAACCCTCTCGATGAAAGAACCCGCCTCGGCCTCGCTCGACACAGGGGCGATCTGGGCGATGAAGCGACTGCGGCGATCCACGACCTCGCCCGTGACCTCAGCACCCTTCCTAAGGGTAAGAAACTCAGCTTGACCCACGCCCACCTCCCGCCAAACGTTTCCGCCTTCTCCCCCTATGGTACATGCAAAAAACGGCTAGATTAGGTCAACTCTTACACCTGTGCTACAATCGGTCGCGCGAAGTGGGCCAGACGACTGCGGGGCCCGTCATCTGTAGACCGGAGGGCGGGCCATGAGGAAAGTCCGGGCTCCACAGGGCAGGAAGCTGGCTAACGGCCAGGCGGGGTGACCCGACGGAAAGCGCCGCAGAAAAGAAGACTCCCGCTGCCCGCTCAGGCGGGTGAGAGAAAAGCTGAAACGGTGGTGTAAGAGACCACCAGCGCCTGGGCGACCAGGCGGCTTGGCAAGCCCCTTTCGGAGCAAGCGCAAATAGGAGCGCCATGGTGTGGCCCGCACTGCGCTCGGGTTGCGTGCTAGAGAGCACCGGTAACGGTGCCCGTAGATAAATGGCCGTCCACGACAGAACCCGGCTTATCGGCCCACTTCGCTCATGCGCCCCAAGGACGGGGCAGAGGGCCCGACTGCGAACGAGGTGAAAGGCCGAACGAGGCGGAGGACCCGACTGCGGACTGCACAGCTCGACGGCGGATGATAGGACTCTACGTTCCACCTACGCGATGCGCCCATCCCCCTTGTAACCGACGTCTCTGGACAAGAGCCTGGCAAGCTCGGCTCTTGAGTGGACGCCGAGGCGGCGATACGCACCAAAACTGTATGAGCTCACCGTACCCAAGGCCACGTGAAGCCTCTGGCCTATGTCCCTTCGGCTCTGGCCCCGGGCAAGCTCCAAGGTGACCTTCGCCTGCAGCTCGTTGAGCCCTCGGCCGATGAGGTAGTGCAGGCAGGCCTCCTCTCCCTGGGGACCCATGGGTATATCACAGGAAGGTCCCCTAGACAAGAGCGAATGTGCCACAGCAAGTAGGACGGCGCAGCAGAGGAGCAGTAAGAGGAAGTTGCTTGTGCTGAGGTTGAATTGCAGGAAGCCGAAGAGAGAGACGCCCTGCTCGGTCGCTGCCGTCGGACCAAGCAGCAGCCCCAAGCAACAGGCCGACGCCACAGCGAGAGCCCTTGTTCCCATCATCGTGTCGAGGCTCAGCTCCTTAGGTACCCAAAGACGAACCGCCAGCCAAAGCATGACTACCCACGACAGGGCGAGGCGCACCCCCACATGGCCTGCGTCCCAACCCTGGGAGAGACTCAGGCCCTCCAGGAGCACCCCCAAAAGGACGCACGCCAAAGGAAGCAGAAAGCCCCCGAGAGGAGCCACCCGGGACACACGGACGGCAGGATGCACGACGGGCGCCGCGTCCTTTGTCCCGAGGTGGCGCAGATCGCAGTCGGCAGGAAGTCCAAGCTTCCTGAGTGCCCGAGCACGATAGGTGGAGACTGTGGAGGGGCTAATGCCGAGCTGGACTGCGACCTGTACCTGAGCTTTGCCCTCTGAGAGCAGGCCAAGGACCGACCTCTCACGTCCCGTCAGCCTCTCGGCCCCGTCAAGCCTCTCGATTGCACGGGCCTGGCCCCACGCCTCGGCATCGCCCTGCGCGCCATCTTGAGGGACACCAGGGGCAAGGCGTATGTGTGAGAGCAGCCTCGAGAGACACCGCCAGGACATCACCAACGCAAAGGCGGCTACCGCAAAGCCAAGACGGCCACTTTGATCAAGCATACCCTCAGCCACGACCCCAGCCATGCACACATGTGCGGCCACCCCAAGCGTGAAGAGGACGAGCAGGCCCACCATCTCCATGAAGGCCAGCCGGGAGGCCCTGAGGCCCTCGGCACCGCCGCCTGCAGGAAACACCCAGAGCGGCCCGAGTGCTGCGAGGCTCATCCATGCGACCAGGCGCGACACCCACCCCAAGGCATCGCCTGCGATCGATGTGGTCACGTCCAGCCTGAGCGCATAGACGAGGGAGGACGCGACGAACGAGACCAGCAAAGCCGGCGCGAGGGCTGCGGGCGGCGCGACATCTCGCTGCGCAAGATACGTTGCGCCCGCAACGGCGACCAGCGCGCATGCGACAGCGGAAGACGCGGTATGGGAGAGCACAGCTGTAAGGGTGGGATCCGCAGACACAAGCATGGGAATAAAGATGAGGGTGGCCGCTCCTATGGAGCAACCCAGCTGGGGTACTGCAGCTCTTGCCCTCATGCAAGCTCCCGTTCTTGCAAGGTCCAACATCAATCGCAGCTGTCTCATGCGCGCCCTCTCCCTCAGACTCTTGCACGCAGGGCTTCTTTCTCACCCTGCCTGCGATCCGATGTATCAAGTCGATCCGATGTATCAAGTGTATGCTCCTCCCCTAAGGCGTCTGTCGTTGGACGGTATGCAACTGGCAGCTACAACGCAGATGGATGTGTGGCAGGGCACGATGCACGCTTAGCCTGCACTCAACTCATCATAAAAGAAACATTTGTACTTGTTACTATCGTTTGCTAACATATTAGAACATAGGTTTTTTACCAGTGTGTCCAGAAACACGAGGAGGAGCATGGATACCTTGGACAAGCTCGAGCTTCTGGCCGATGCGGCCAAGTACGATGCGGCCTGCACTTCCTCCGGTGTCGGACGCAGACCACGCAAGGGTGCGCTCGGTTGCACTACCGCTGCAGGCTGCTGTCACAGCTTCACCCCCGACGGACGCTGCATCACCCTACTCAAGGTGCTCATGTCAAATGCCTGTAGCTACGACTGCGCCTACTGCGTGAGCCGTGCGTCGGCGTGCTGCAGACGGGCGACCTTCTCCCCACGCGAGCTGGCGGAGCTCACGGTGGACTTCTACAGGCGCAACTACGTCGAGGGGCTCTTCCTCTCATCGGGCGTCATGGGAACGCCCGATGCCACGACGGAGCGCATGATCGAATGCCTGCGGATACTGCGTGAGGAGCTTCGCTTCAATGGCTACGTGCACGCAAAGGTCATTCCCGGAACCTCACCCGAGCTCCTCGACCGCCTGGGCAGGCTCGCGGATCGTTTGAGTTCTAACCTGGAGCTCCCAAGCTCTGCCTCGCTCAGTCGCCTCTGCCCTAACAAGAGCGCACGATCCGTGCTTGCGCCCATGGGGCAGATCGCGTGCACGCGCGCGCAGGAGGAGCGGTCTCTGCCTGCCTGCACGGCACCTGAGCAGCGGCGTACGCTCACCTTGCGCCAGAGACGCACCGCCGCACAGGAGGGACTATCCCTTCGCTCGAACGGCAACGCCCTCCTCTTGGGCAGGCCCAAAAGCCGAGTGCCTGCCACCAGGCGCAGCTTTGTTCCTGCTGGCCAGTCAACGCAGCTCATCGTTGGTGCCACACCAGAGAGCGACAATCACATCCTGCAGCTTTCCCAGTCGCTGTACCGGCGCTATGACATCCGTCGCGTGTTCTTCTCGGCCTATATGCCCATCATGGAGGACGAGCGCCTGCCCGAGCGAGACACTCCCGTACCCCTCAGGCGGGAGCATCGCCTCTACCAGGCTGACTGGCTCATGCGCTACTACGCTTTTTCGCCAGACGAGCTCGCGACGCCAGAGGAGCCTTGGCTCGATCTTGACCTCGACCCAAAGCTCGCCTGGGCGCTCAAGCACATGGACCGCTTTCCCGTTGAGGTCATGGACGCCCCGCTCGAGCTTCTGCTGCGCGTTCCTGGCGTTGGACCCGTGGGGGCGAGGCGCATCATCGCCGCACGCGGGCACACGCGCCTCAGCTTTAGCGATCTCAAACGCCTCAACGTCACGCTCAAGCGGGCGAGGCACTTCCTCACCTGCTCGGGGATACGTGACAAGGACTGTCCCCTCGACGAGGGGCTCATACGTCAGAGGATGGTGAGCGATGTCACAACAACACGATACAATCAACGTCGTCGTGAGGCGGAAGGGCAGCTCTCACTCTTCTGAAGAGCTGACGCCCTCCGTGCTGCAGGTCGTGGACGAGCTCATTGCCGCGCTCACCCAAGGTGGCCAAGCCGTGCTCGCGGCAGAGACCACGCTCGAGGGTGTGCTCGCAGCGGTGGGTGTGGGCTACCTCGCCCACGCACATCCCACCCGCCTGAGGCTCGCACCCCAAGGACAGGTTCAGCTGCAGCTCGGCGAGACGTGCGTTGTCATGCCCCCTACTGACGACCGAGGCGTCGTACAACTTGCCGCACGCGTCCATGCAGCCTTCGCTCGAGCCTGCGGCGAGGCCTGCGCCACACGGCTCGCGCTGGCTGCGGCATGCGACGACCCGGCCCTGCCACAGGTAGCACACGAGTACTTGCGTCTGGGCTTTTCCGTGAGACGTCAGCTGTACGGGAGAGTCGCCGATCCTCGCTGCGCTCGACTGAACAGCTTGGCTCGCCGCACACTGAGCGAGTGTGAAAAGACCCGGCAGTTTGTGCGCTTCTCACGACTCTCGGACGGGAGTTGGGCCTCCACGTTCGAGCCTCGGGCCAACACCCTCCCCCTTACGGCACAGCACTTTGCACGACGCATGCAGGCTGAGCGCTTCTGTATCGTGGACCCCATCCACCACGTGGCGGCATTCCATCACACGGGAGAAGCCACGACCAGCCTCCTTCACCTCGACGACACACTCACGCGGACCCTCCTTATGCGACAGCACGACCTCGCCAACGAGGAGCCACTCATCCGCAATCTATGGCGTGGCTTCTACAGGGCGATGGCACTCCCCGGCAGAGATGCGTCCCAACGCGGCTATGACCTGCGCACGAGCTGGATGCCCAAGCGCCTTTGGAAGAACCTCACAGAGCTGGTGCCCGAGCTCACCAGTCGTGGGCCCGAGCACCATCGAGAAGCCTAGATGCCATCCCTCAGACTACCACTGGGCCCCGGGCATGCGCGCCTGGTCCCTCTGCTGCTTGATGGACACGCCAAGCCAAACCGCAAGCGCAGGAATACCCACACCGATCAGGGTCCCGAACGTGAGTTTGAAGGTCTGAGCAAAAATGCTCTCTAGAACATCAAATATCGTATAGGCAAGCAAGATGCCCGATGTCACCAGATACGGTGTCACCTTCTCAGGATCGTTTGCCGCACGAATACCAAAGACACCCGTCAGCAACACGGCAACACTAATCAGAACAGCCTTGACGGCAATAACAAATAATAGAGAGGTAAGCTCTGACTCAGATATAGCGATGCCTCGCGCCCCTAACTCCTGGACTAAGTAAGTTGTCAAGCTACCCCCGGCCCCAGCTTCCTCACGTACATAAAGAGACCATATGAATAAGAGAGCCAAGAGCATGAGAACGCCTCCGACCACATGTAGAATCGCAAGGACCTTCAAACCGCGCTGGGCACCGCTGCGCTCCCCATAGCCAAGGTTAGAGCCCCCATAGTTGGAATAGTTGGAACCCCCATAGTTGGAATAGTTAGATCCCCCATAATTGGAATAGTTATCCACAACTGCTCCCCTCATTCGTCTACGCCTCGCACACAAATATAGCAGAAGTTGAAGGAAGACTACTCAAAAGATCAAGGATGGAGGTCCCCGAGAGACGGCGACTCTCCCACGCTTTGGCCCAGAGCACCGGCCGCCGGACTGACAGACGCTGATTCTAGCGTCCCAATCGCATGAGGGGCACGCGGAGCAATCGATAGACTGCGGAGATCTCGCCCACGGCCGGTGCGAGAGGCGATTGAAACTGCTAGCGGTACGCCGACACTGCCACTCGGTCTTGAACGTACGGGGCTGCACGCTCGGGAGCGAGTGGCAGTGCGAGCGGTACGCTCGGGACGACCTTTGGGCCTAGGGGCGCAGCATCGGCATCGGGACGCGCCTCTGACCTTGCCGGGAACGACCCTTCCGCGAGGGGGAATCTCTTTGCAGGCAGGGAGGTCGCTTCTGCAGGCAGGGAGCTTTCTCGGCTGGTCAAGCGGATTTGTCCCGCATCGCATTAGCGCAGGGGGCTGCACCAGGCACAGTGTTGGTACGACCTCTGTGCCACATGGGCACTTAGGAATGCCCGTCCGCTGCCAGCTAGCGCTGCCCGGCTCCAAGGCGAGGGGCCAAGGCCATTGCCTACGGATCCTCCTCGCAATGCCCGCCCATGTTCCTGGACCCACGACATGATTGCTCTCTCCCTGCCCCCTGACGGCAGCAACGAGTGCTGCCAAGAAGACTGAGTCAGCTAAGGCGCTGTCCTACCGCTCTCTTGGGGTCAGTCGAGGCGTAAGGGCCGCACACATCCTCAAAGGCTATCCCTACAGGTCACCGCTGCACCCCAGGCATGCGCGCCTGATCCCGCTGCTGCTTGATGGACACGCCAAGCCAAACCGCAAGCGCAGGAATACCCACACCGATCAGGGTCCAGAACGTGAGTGTGAAGGTTTGATTCAGAATAGTTGCTAGTATATCAAATATCCTATAGGCAAGCAAGATGCCCGATGTCACCAGATACGGTGTCACCTTTTCAGGATCGTTTGCCGCACGAATACCAAAGACACCCGTCAGTAACACGGCAACGCTAAGCAGAACAGCTATAGCCATGATGATAATAGTAAGCATCAGAGAGGCACTCTCTGACTCAGACAAAACGATGCCTTGCTCACCCAACTTCTGGATTAAGAGAGACGCCTGACTGATCTTGCTCTCAGCATTAGCTTGTGCCTTGACAGACCACATGAGCAAGAGGCCCAGCATGAGAACACCTCCGATCGTATGTAGGATCGCAAGGACCTTCAAGCCGCGCTGGGCACCGCTGGGCTCCCCATAGCCAAGGTTAGGACCCCCAGAGTTGGAATAGTTGGAACCCCCATAGTTGGAATAGTTATCCACAACTGCTCCCCTCATCCCTAGATGACGCTAATTGTAGAACTACAGCTCCAGGCCGAGGACGTCACGGTCGAATTCCCTGACGTCGATTGACGAGGGCACCTTCACCCCGAGCGCCTTGTAGTACTCGCGGACCTGCCTCGACGGCGTCTCGACCACGACCCTGCCGTCGGCGTTGGTGTAGCAGGACAGCGACCTGGCCTTGCCCCATACCTCGGTGAGGGAGACGTCGGCCCCGGCGAGCGCCTTGCGCATCCTGAGCACCACGATGGTGCCGATGATGTCGGCGAGGATCTTGCCGCGCACGGTGAGGTCGCTCCACTTGCGCAGCGGCAGCAGGCCCAGGTAGTCCTTGCTGGTCTTGAAGACGCCCTCGATCTCGGTGCGGCAGAAGTACTCGTCCAGGATCTCGCGGGGCGTCGCGACCTTGGTGGACATCAGCACGAAGTAGCCCTGCCGCACGGTCTCCCAGTCCTTCTCGGCGAGCGACATCCCGTCGAACCTCTCCTGGTTCTTGTCCAGCCACCTGGCGAAGCGCGGCGTGGCGTTGGTCTGGTCCACGTAGACGTAGCAGTGCAGCCTCACGCCCTGCACCTCGACGTCGCGCCTCCTGGCGAAGTAGAGGTGGCCGGAGCGCGTGATCGCGTACTTGCCCTTGCCGATCAGAGAGCGGACGCCCCGCCAGAGCTCGCGGTACGGGTACCCCCTCCTCGCCGGCATCCTGACCAGCACGTCCCTCTCGCCCTCGGAGAAGGCCTCGAGCAGCTCGCGCGACGCGTAGCCCGCGTCGAGGACCGCGGTTACGACCTCGATGCCGAGCGTGGCGAGGACGTCGCCCATCACGGTCTTTATGGTCGAGAGGTCAAGTACGTTGCCGGGCACGACCTCGTACCAGACGGGCAGCCCCGTCGTCTCGTCGAGCACGAGCGCGAGGCGCATCTGGACCGCCGCGCCCCTCAGCCCGTGGCTGCAGAGGGCGTTGAGCGGGTTGTCGACCGCGTCGTTCGGGAGCGGGGTGGAGTCCACGTAGCATGCGCGGCCGAAGCCGGGCTTCGTCCTCCTCATGAGCCTGGCGAACGCCCTGAAGAACGCGACCTTCGCCCCGTCGGCGCCCATCGCCGAGAAGAACGCCGTGTCCGATCTCAGCGACGCGGGCGGCACGCCCGGCAGCGCCAGAGCCGCGAAGGACCTGGCCACCATGTTGTCGCAGGTCTCGCGGCTCCCGTCCCGCACCACGCCGTGCGTGACGTGGGCGAGGGCGCGCTGGTAGGACCGGTCGTCGGGGAGCGCCTCCCTGAGGCACCCCGCGACCCCATCGGCGCCCAGGAACGACAGCAGCAGGTGCTCGGGGCCGAGCTCCAGGTGCCGCGGCGGCTCGGGGAACGCGCCCGTGTTCGCCAGCCGCTCGTCGCCCTTGGCCACCGGCGCGAATCCGTCGGCGTCCGCGTCGTACTCCACCAGGCCGCGCGTCGGTGACGCGAACACGCCCGAGCGCCTGTCGTCCGCGAGCCAGACGACCTTGCCCAGCCTCTCGCGCACCGCCTGCGCCGAGTGGTACTTGGCGCCGCGCACGTACGACGTGTCGACCACGGCGGCGGACCCGCTCCTGATTGCGCCGGACTCGTCCCTGACCAGCTTCTGCACCTTTATGAACGGCATCCCGGTCGCCTCCCGTGCCACACAGGAAGTAGTAAGTAGCACTACATATAATATAGCACAAGAGAGGCCCCTTGGGGCCTCGACCTGCGATTTTCTCGATTTTCTTTGGTTTGATCAGGCGGTAGTTCTACAATCAGAAAGAACTAGGGATCATTCGTCTACGCCTCGCACACAAATATAGCAGAAGTTGAAGGAAGACTACTCAAAAGACCAAGGAGGGAAGCCCCCCACGGAGCAGCAACTCCTCCACACCTTTACCCAAGGAGCTAGCAACAGAACTAGCGAGCGCCGGGTCCTGTCAACCTCATCATATGAGGGACACGCGAAACACATCGATAACCCATCGGGATCTCGCCCACGATCGTTGCGAAAAAAGCTCGAGAGGTATCTGGCAGCGCGTCGACACTGCCACTCGGTATCGAGCGTGCCGATGCGGTACGCTCAGGGCCGAGTGGCAGTGCAACTCACGGCAACCGGTACGTTCAAGGTCGAGTGGCAGTGCACTTCACACTGCCACTCGGTATCGAGCGTGCCGATGCGGTACGCTCAGGGCCGAGTGGCAGTGCAACTCACGGCAACCGGTACGCTCAGGGTCGAGTGGCAGTGCACTTCACACTGCCACTCGATGGTGAACGTACGGGGCCGGTACGCTCAGGGCCGAGTGGCAGTGCAACCGGTACGCTCAGGGTCGAGTGGCAGTGCCGGCCGAGACGGCCCCAAACTCGTAAGTGCCACGTCAGCATCAGGATGCGCCCTAAGTGAGGCGGGTCCCAAGCCTTACCGAGAGCGACCCCTCCGCGAGGGGGAATCTCTTTGCAACTGGGTGGATGCAACTGGGTGGCCTTTTTGCAGGCTGGATGGTCCCCTTTTTTGCAGGCTGGACGGTCCTCTGGCCGGTCAGGCTGATCTGCTCCACATGTCCATAGTGCAGGAGCCGTACCGGGCACAATGCTGGTACAGCCCCTGCGCGACGCAAGCGAATAGGAACGCTCGTCGGTCCTTACTGCCCGTCTGCTGCCAGCTAGTCCAAGTCGTTGAAGTTGGTGTCTGTCATGGGAGAATAGGTTGTGGCCTCCTGATCAACGATGCCAGATGACGGCTGGCCCGTGGAGTTCCTCGGCAGCGAAGGCGTGGGTGTGATCACCGGGTTGACAGATGACGAGGAGCCGTTTGGAGCATTCAGTGTCTGCTCGGGGAAGACGGAGTCCGCATCGTCCATGAAGTGCTGCAGGAGCTTCTTGTACTCGCCGCGGAAGTCCTCGCGAGACTGCTTGAGGCGGTCGATCTCGTCCATCTCGGCCTGCTTCTCGGCAAGCGCCTGACGGATGACCTCCCGGGCCTTCTGGTCAGCCTCGCTGCGGATGGTATCGGCATTGACCTGGGCGTCCGCGATGAGCTTGTCGGCACTTTGCTGCGCGATGATGAGCACTTGCGAGATCTGGCGCTCGGAGGCGATGATGCCGGCGTCTTGGGGCTCAGCCGCTATCGGAGTGGCTGGGAACCCGAACGCTCCGGCGCCTTCGTTTTGCTCCATAAGCTGCGCGACCTGTGCCTGAGAGGCCGCCAGCTGCTGCTCGGAGCTGTTGAGGCGACTCTTGAGGTCAGCAATCTTCTGAAGCATGGCATCAACCTCGCCTGAAAGCTGATCAAGAAAGGCGTCAACCTCCTCGGTGTTGTAGCCATTCTTCTTAGCCGCAGAGAATGTCATTGATTCGATGTCTGCTGGGGTGATAGCCATGTTGGTTCCTTTCAAGTTTGTCTCTGTGCTACGTCAGCAGGGGATACCACTGAGCATAGTGTAACCTAAAACCTCGCAAGTGCGCGACCGATGAACTCCAGCACGATAATCGCGAGGACTGGCGAGCAGTCGATGCCTCCCATCGGAGGCAAAAAGCGCCTGAAGATCCCGATGTAGGGTTCCACGACCGCCCCCAGTCCCTTACGGACGCTCTCCGTGGGTCCTCCCGGTCGATAGGGGACCCAACTTAAGATGGCCCAGATGATGATGACGGTCACATAGGCGTCTATCAGCTTCAATAGTATCCATCCCATAGGCGCTCACTCCCCCTTCGCCTGTCCGAGCTCGGCCGTTCTCGCAAGAGCCGCGTCGATGCCCTCCTCGACGGCAAGCATCAACGACGGCTCCATCGCCCTGAGGCCGGCCGCAGTCGTCCCCCCCGGAGACGTCACTCGCTCCATGTAGGCCCTCGGATGCTCACCCGACTCCAGAAGCTGCCCTGCCACCCCCCTCATCGTGGAGAGGACCATCTCGCGGCAACCGGCGGCAGGAAGCCCGTGCTCGACGCCGGCCCTCACAAGCAGATCCGCAAAGAGCGCAATGTAGGCAGGCCCACAGGAGACGACCGCGCCCTCGGCGTCAAGCTGGTCCTCCCGCATGACAAGCGTGCAGCCGAGACAACCGAACAGGGCAGACGCAAGCCCAACGTCCTCGCGAGTCACCGCAGAGCCGGCGCAGACTGCCGTGGCACCAGAGACGGCCCATATCGGTAGGTTAGGCATCGCACGGATAATGCGCGATGTGGGCATGAGGGACTCGAGTGCCTGGAGCTTGACGCCTGCCGCGATCGAGATCACGAGCCTCCCCCCCAGAAGATCGCTGGCTTTTTTCACGACGTCGGGAAGAACCTGCGGCTTGACCGCGATGATAACGACATCGGGAGACGTTGCCCCCATCGAGGAGGCAGCGTCAAACACCTGGATGCCCTCAGAGGCGAGATGGTCGCGCCTGTCTTGACAGGGATCGGCGACGAGCACACGCTGTGGCTCGAGTGAACCCGTACGTACAAGTCCCAAGGCTATGGCAGAGCCCATGGTGCCGCCGCCCACAATGGCGATTGTCTTGTCACGCAGAGCCGGCATGCAACTACCTTTCTATCGTCCCGTCCTGAACGAGCTTGTCGATGTCCTGTTGCGAGAGCTCGATGCCCTCTGGAAGTACAACGAATACGCGATCTCCCAGCTCATCTACTGTCCCATTGACCCCACAAGAGAGTCCAAAGCAGAAGTCGAGCACGCGCTTGGCGGTCTCGATGTTGGTGTTCCTGAACGCGAGGACAACGGGCTGGCCGGTGCGAACACGCCTGACGACCATCTGGACGTCATCATAGGAGGCGGGCTTGATAACGTACGGAGGAAGCTTTCCCGAGCTGCTCTGGCGCGGAATCGGCTTGAGGCCGATGTCTCCCGGCGTATGGCCTCCCGTAGTGTTGCCGAGAACCGACTCGCCGCGCGTCGCGATGGAGGACGTCTCGTCCTGCGAGTAGTCTTGGTATCCGTACCCGCGCTCGTCGCGCTCGCGCGTCGCGTACTCTCGCTCACGCGTTGCATATCCACGATTGTTACGAACCGTCGGGGCGGGCGCACGGTAGTCGTCTTCGTAGTCCCGGGTTCGCGCCGTGTAGGCCCGTGCGTTGGGATTCTCGCCCTGCTGCTGCGCCACTGGCCTGCCGGAGCGTGTGTACACCGAGACGCTCTCCGCCTCGGGACGACGCGTGTTGCCAAGGACGCCCGAGGTCTCGCGCTCGTCACGGCGACGGGAAGACCGGCTGTCCTGCCTATCATCGTAGTCGTCGTAGTAGTCGTCGTAGTCATCCTCCTGGGGACGGAGCCTGTTGCGTAAGTTATCGAGAAAACCCATCTCATCCTGCCTTTCCGGCCGACCACGCTCGGCAGACGGCCACACGCTGTGCGCCTGGCGCTATCGCAGCTCGTACCCTGGATCGAAGACTATCCTGCCCAACCTGACCAAGGTAGAGCCCTCCTCTATCGCGATGTGGAAGTCGTCGCTCATGCCCGAGGAGAGGACCTCGAGCCCAAGGCCCGTATCGGCCCTCAGTGCCTCCGCCAGCTCGCGCAGGCCGCAAAACGTCCTGCGGGCACCGTCGGCGTCATGGGCCGGCGCCATTGTCATGAGTCCCCTCACGGCAATGCCATCAAGCCCCATGAGCTGATCCATAGCCCCCCGAAGCTCCTCTGGCGAGAAGCCGGCCTTGGACTTTTCGCCGCTCACGTTGACCTCAAGGAGCACGTCGCAGCGCAAGCCACGCGCTGCGGCACGCTTAGATATGGACTGCGCGAGATGCACGGACGACACCGAGTGGATGAGCGAGACCTTGCCGATGACCTGGTTGATCTTGTTGGTCTGGAGATTGCCTATCATATCGAAGCGCGCGCCTCGCAGCTCTGGGTACGCCTCGATGCCCTCAAGCTTGCGCTTGAGCTCCTGGGGCCTGTTCTCACCAAAGGCCCGGTAGCCCGCCTTCCAGGCCAGCACGACCTCCTTCGGTCCCACCGTCTTCGAGACCGCGAGCATGGTCACCTCATCGGGGCTACGGCCTGCCCTCCTCGCGGCTGCTGCCATGCGCTCACAGATGGCCTTTCGCCTCTCGACAAGGAAGCTATCAAGCTCAGTCTGCTCGTTGCCTCTCATGCCGCCTCATCCTCCTCCCACGGCCCACGCACCGCAAGGGCACCATGGCGCCCACACGTACCGCCCTGCGCGCGATACGAGAAGAATCTCTTCGGAAACCTCACCGTCGAGGCTGTGCAGCCAAGGACGTTTTGCCTCGCCAGGCCCGCCCTCTCGAGCGAGACCGCGATGGCCGCCCCAAGGTTAAGCCTGCGTTCGCCTGCGCAGACGACGTCGCCGAACTTCTCCACGAAGCGTCCGAGCAGCTCCTCGGATACCTCATAGTCCTCTGCGCCTATGTGAGGCCCGAGGTAGGCACAGATCCCCTCGAATCCTGACCCACTCACCTCGGCAAGGACCCGCGCCGCTGTGGCGGAGACCTCCGCCAGCGTGCCGCGCCAGCCCGAGTGCACGACAGCGAAGCCCCCCTGCGAGACAAGCACGACAGGAACACAGTCCGCAAAGCAGAGCAAAACCGGCACGCCCCGAGCGCAGCACACGATGGCATCGGCGCCTGCCTCGGCCTCTGCCTGCGCCAAGGAGACCGCAGCGTCGGTGGCTGAGCTCACGACGACGACATGGTCGCCATGCACCTGCCTGGGCGAGATAAGCCTCCCAAGAAGACCAGCCGCCCCGAGGGCGTGCAGGGCGCGGCGACGGTTCTCCCTCACGTGACCCGGATCATCTCCGCAAAAGGCCCCAAGGTTGAGCGAGGACCATGGCCCACCCGAAACGCCACCCGTACGCTCCGTAAACGCGAATGCCACTCCACTCGGACGTCCTGCGTCGCCAAGGAAAGTCACACCATGCGCGCTCAGGCGATTGAGACGAGGCGCGCCCATGCTAGATGCGACTGCGCTTGAGGAACTCGGGGATATCGAACTCCTTGTCGTTGCTGGAGCTCGACGAGCGCGAGCCGTCTGAGGAGCCGGTGCTGCGAGACTTAGGCACGGACTGCGAAGAGCGCGAGGAGCGGCTCCTGTCAAGCGTGAGGGACGGGATGGACTGCTGGACGTTCGCATCATTGAAGCCAGTGGCGATGACGGTGACGCGCACCTGGTCGCCGAGGCTCTCGTCCACGACGGTGCCGAAGATGATGTTTGCCTCTGGATCAACGTTCTTGGCAACCACGTCGGCGGCGTCGTTGATCTCCTGGATGCCGAGGTCCTTGTTGCCCGCTATGGAGAGCAAGACGCGCGTCGCACCGTCTATGGAGCTCTCGAGCAGGCGCGAGGCGATCGCCTCCTCGGCCGCGTCGGTCGCACGGCTGTCGCCGGAGGCGGTACCGACGCCCATCATCGCGGTGCCTGCGCCGCGCATGATGGTGCAGACGTCGGCAAAGTCAAGGTTGATGAGACCAGGCACGGTGATGAGGTCCGTGATGCCCTGGGTGCCCTTGCAAAGCACGTCATCGGCCATACGGAAGGCCTCGATAAAGGAGGTCTTCTTCTCGGAAAGGTCGAGCAAGCGGTCATTGGGAATCACGATGAGCGCGTCGACGCTGTCCGAAAGGGTCTGAATGCCATCGCTGGCACGGTTAGTGCGGGGGCGCCCCTCGAAGGAGAAGGGTTTGGTCACGACGCCGACGGTCAGAGCTCCCACATCGTTCTTGGCGATGTCCGCAACGACAGGGGCAGCTCCCGTGCCGGTACCGCCTCCCTCACCCGCAGTGATGAAGACCATATCGGCACCTGCGAGAGCCTGCTTGATCTCGTCATGGGAGTCCTCGGCAGCCTCGGCCCCGACCTCGGGGTTGGCACCGGCGCCAAGACCACGCGTGATGTCCTGGCCAATGTGAACCTTGATGTCCGCGTCCGATATCGCGAGCGCCTGGGCGTCGGTATTGATGGCAACGAACTCGACACCGCGAATGCCCTCCTCGATCATGCGGTTGACAGCGTTCGAGCCACCGCCGCCTACGCCCACGACCTTGATTACGGCCATGTAGTTGCTAGGGATGTCTGAGTCGATCATTGTTCCTCCTTGCCTGGCGACAGCCTTTGGCGCGTCAATCTCCTCGGGCACGAGCAGCTCCTCGGCCTTTGGGGTAGAACTCGCGATGACGCTCGTCTTGAAGTGACTCGCTTTTTGCTTCGATTTCATGCTTCACTCTACTCCGGTTACTGCTTGCGTCCCTGTTGCCACTCCATGAAAGCCCGTCGTGAAAACCTTAAACCTCAGGTAGACCCCTATGGCTCACACAAAGTGCGTTATAGTCGCATAAGACCACCCGGACGTCAACACATATGTACATTATATGAAACGGGCTGGTACATTGCTTGTTGACTGAGAAGCATCGTCTCCAGCTCTACTTGAGAGTTTGCCCTCATTGCCGCGTGAATCCCCTCTCAGACAGCACCGGGACCTCAATGCGTCCATGTCCCTCAAGTCATCATGAGACAAGACAAAAGGGTGTGAGCTTGGCAGGTCAGGATCCAACACCCTCGCCCGCACCCACGGCACCGGTGCCCGCCTTCACATCATCGCTGTCTATGGCGCGATAGCTGGGATTAAGCGGCGTTCGCACGTTGATGTAGGTGAGCTTGTCTTGATGCTGGGCGAGCATACCCAAGATGGCCGTCTGCTTGGCGTCAATGTCGGTCGCGGCGCCAAGCGAGACCTGCACGCCGCTCGAGAGCGTGCAGGAGATGGAGTCGAGACTCGTGATGGAGTAGCTGACGATCTGCGACCTGAGCTCAGAGGAAAAGTTTTCCTGATAAGACTGGACGGCCCCTATGACGTCATCCGTCGCGGCATGTCCGGCGATAGGACTCACCGATGGAGGCGCATCCGTGAGGAGAAGGACTCCAAGCTCCTGGGCCTTTGCCAGCGCCACATCATTTATAGACTGCTTATCTCCCACCGTGATGGGATAGGGCTCTATCCACACGCCGCCCTCCCCCAACGTCCAGGCGATGTTACCGGTTCCCATCACGACTATGGCTTGAACGCTCGTCTCATGCACCGTGATCCTGAGGTGATCGGGAAACTCCCGCACATAGCTCACCGAGCCTACCCATGGGTTCCTCTTGAGGTTGCTCGTGATGTCGCCCTCGTCGAGGTTGAGCAACGTCGCCCCATCGGGGACGAGAGCGAGCTTGACGATGTCATCCGCACTCATGTGGTCGGTGGCCTCAGCGTCGATGCCTGTGATGGTGAAGAGGGGCGTGTAGGAGAGCACGAGCAGGGTGAGAAGTCCGAGAAGCGCCAAGGTTGCGACGATGATGCCTGCGACTATGGCACGCCTGATGGGACGCTGACGCTCAAAGACCTCGGCTTGGGTCTTACGATGATCCGGTGCCATCGGACGCGAAGGGGAGCGGCGTGCCTCCATGGCGACACCTCCCGCCCTCAAGGTCGAAGCGGCTGGCTTGCCGTCTCGCGTAGAGGGGCGCAGGCGATCCCTCGGGTTCTGAGTCCCTCCCGCACCGCGCCGACTACCATCGTGGCGCATCTCCGCTTGCGCTGGGGATACTCTGTTGCGCGCCGTCGCTCGCCTCGCACCCCTCTCCCGCACCGCCATCCTCCCCTAGGCCCCAAACCCCAGGAACTTTACCTCGCAGCTCAGGTCTACCCCAAAACGTTCTTGAACGGCTTCATGGACCTCGCGCATGAGTGCCACGACGTCTGCGGCCGTGGCACCGCCAGCATTGACAATGAAGTTTGCGTGCATCTTGCTGATCTGCGCGCCCCCGACGCTGCGGCCCTTGAGGCCGCAGCGCTCGATCATCTTGGCTGCAGAGCCATCGGGGGGATTTCTGAAGACAGAGCCACAGGACGGCAAGCCGAGCGGTTGCGCCCTTCTGCGCTGGGACGTACGTCGATTCATCTCGGCAGCTATCGCATCCTTGCTCCCTGGCTTGAGGAGAAGGTCAACCTCAAGGATGATCGCGGCGGGATCTATCGAGCACCAGCGGTAGCCCCACTCAATCTCGTCTGCCGAAAGACGCCTCAGGCTCCCGGCGGCGTTCGCGATGACCACACTCTGCACGTAATGTCCGATCCAGTGGTGGCGGGAACCCGCGTCCATGGAGATGGCCCCGCCGACAGTCCCGGGAATCCCCATGCAGAACTCGATGCCCGAAAGCGAGTGGGAAAGCGTCTCCCTCACGAGCTTGGGGAGGAGCACACCTGCCCCCACCGTCACCCGGCCGTCCTCGAAAAAGGCGAGTCTAGAGAACTCCCTGCCCAGCTCTATGACACAGCCACGATAGCCCGCATCCGAGACGAGCACGTTCGAGCCCTTGCCCAAGATGACCCACTCGATGTCCTCACGAGCGAGCACCTCAAGCGTCCTCTTGAGTGCGGGGTAGCTGTGGACACAGACGAAGAGGTCAGCAGGGCCACCGATGCGATACGTCGTCCTGTGCGAGAGCTTTTCCTCCCTGATCACCTCGGCGTCATAGGCGCCCGAAAGTGACATGTATGCGTTGAAGAGACTCACCTTAGGCGTCCCCACCCTCATCGCGCTCGCGGACGGCCTCAATGAAGGCGGGTCCTATAGCCGTCACGTCGCCGGCACCCAAGGTTATCAGGAGGTCGCCCTCCCGGCAGATGCCAAGGAGCGTCGAGACGACCTTCTTGGGCGTGGGAGCAAAGCGGACCTCGCCCACGCCGCCCGCGTCGATGACGTTGTTGGCAACGACCTTTCCGGAAACCCCGGGGATCGGCGTCTCCCCTGCGGGAAAGACCTCGGTCACGACGAGCACGTCGGCGTCACCGAAGGCGCGAGCAAACGTTGAGGCGAGCGCCTGAGTCCTGCTGTAGCGATGGGGCTGGAACACGCAGACGACGCGAGCAAAACCAAGCCCTTTGGCTGCGGCGAGCGTCGCCTTGATCTCGGTCGGATGATGGCCATAGTCATCAACGACCGTGATGCCGTCTATGTCGCCCACATGCGTGAAGCGACGGTGGGCACCCTGGAAGAGCGAGAGCGCCTCGGCGGCCTTCACGACGTCAAGACCACACACGTCTGCCGCCGCGATGGCGGCGGTGGCATTGGCCATGTTGTGCCTGCCGGGGTTCGCCTTGATGGTCACCTCGACCGCAGTTGAGTGCGGTGTCTTGACCCAAAGCCGGCTCCTCAGGCTATGGGGGTCGCTCTTGGCCGTGCAGACGTAGTCGCAGGACTCGCTAAATCCATACGATACGAAGCGGCGTCCGGTCGAGCGGGCAAGCTCGATGTAGTGGGGGACGTCACCGTTGACGATGATGCAGCCATCCTCTCCGACAAGGTCCATGAACTGGCAGAAGGTCCTCTCGATGTTCTCGAGCGAGCCGTAGTGATCGAGATGGTCGGCCTCGATGTTGGTCACGACGACCACATCGGGATCGAGGTAGAGAAAGGAGCCGTCCGACTCGTCGGCCTCGCAGACGAAGTACTCCCCCGTTCCGTTTCTGCCATTGGTACCATACTCCTCGACAATCCCACCTATGAGGAAGGAGGGGTCGCATCCGAGATGGTCGAGCATGGTCGCGATCATGGACGAGGTAGTGGTCTTGCCGTGCGTGCCCGCCACGGCAATGGTCAAAGACCCCCTCGAGAGCGCCCACAGCATCTTGGCACGGGGCCAGACGGGAATGTTGAGCTCCCGAGCACGCACGACCTCAGGATTGTCCTCCGGAACGGCCGACGAGGTCACGACAAGGTCGGGTACCGTCTCGTCTATGGTCGAGGCTCTGTGGCCGATATGGACCTCGACGCCCGCGTCCACAAGGTCACGAACGTAGCTCGAGGCCTTGAGGTCGGAACCCGTTACCCTGCACCCACGTTCGTGGAGCACGTGTGCGATCCCACTCATGCCCGCACCCCCTATACCAATGAAGTGGGCGCTCGTGAAGCTGCTTGCGTTGTCGTCTGTCATGGTCATGAGATCCTCTCGCCCTGACGGCGACCGACCTGGTCACCTGCGTGTACGTTGTTGTGCGTGCGCATGTTTACCCAACGTCCGACATGCCCCCTACCACTCTAGCGCAAAGGCGCCCGTCTAGGTACCAAGCGCCTCGGCGCCCTCGACTTGATCCGCAAGCGCCATGGCTGCGCGATCCTGGGCGAGGCTCTTCGCCGCCTGACGCATGGATGTTCGCCTCTCACCATCATCGATGAGGCTACGAAGGCTCTCAAGGAACGCAGGCGTATCTATCTGGTCGTCCGGAAGCAGGACGGCCGCGCCGGCATCTACGAGATAGCGCGCGTTGACCGTCTGGTGGTCGGCTGTCGCGAAGGGGTACGGGACGAGAAGGGCGGGCACGGCAAGTGCGGCGATCTCGGCGATCGAGGATGCGCCGGCACGAGAGAGCACAAGGTCGGCGGCGGCAAGCGCCTCTCCCATGGCGTCGATGTAGGGCACTACCCTCCAGCGGCATCGCTCCTCTTCGCTCAAGCGCAACTCAGCCACCACGCGATCAAAGTCCTTCTTGCCCGTTGAGTGAAGCACGTACAGCCCCGTATGAGAGAGGAGCTCGTCCTTAAGCGCGACAAGGCCGTCATTCAGGTGCCGGGCCCCGAGCGAACCACCAAAGACGAGCAGCAGCATGGCGTCATCGGGAATGTCATTGTTGGCGCGACCAGCCTCGCGACTCGCGCCAATGACGCTCTGTCGAACCGGGTTGCC
The DNA here is from genome assembly GCF_001189515.2 of Olsenella sp. oral taxon 807. Taxonomy (NCBI): domain Bacteria; kingdom Bacillati; phylum Actinomycetota; class Coriobacteriia; order Coriobacteriales; family Atopobiaceae; genus Olsenella; species Olsenella sp. oral taxon 807. Next base: position 715,300 of record NZ_CP012069.2, on the reverse strand, counting down.
CGTCACGACGATCTGGGTCTGCGCGCTGACGCGACTCTTGAAGGCGTCGATGGCAATCGGCAGCGAGACGCACACGCAGTCGACCTTGCGCGCCAGCAACCTGTTCGCAAGTCCGGGCACCGAGTTCTGCTCGTGAAGTATGCAGGCGACCCCCTTGGCGTGGCAGCATCTGAGCAGTGGCATCTCGACGTAGGCGCCAAAGCCAACCGCCACATTGGGGGTGCCGTGGGCGTCGAAGTAGTCATTGATCCTCCTCTGCGCCCTGTGCATGCGCCAAAGCGCTGTGGCAAGCGTCCAAGGTCGGGAGCGATCGAAGCCGGTCACCTCGATGGGCACAAAGGAAAAGCCCGCCTGCGGCACGAGCGTCGCCTCAAGACGAGTGGGTTGACCGAAGAACGTAAGCTCGTGCCCACGCCTTCTCAGCTCCTCGGCAAGGGCAAGGGCTGGGTTGATGTGGCCGGCTGTCCCCCCAGCCGCGATGGCGACGTGCATCGTGTCGGGCACGGCGATCAGCTCCTTCCTCTTCGATCATCCCTCGCTCTACGCGCCTTTGACCTTGAATGCCTAGACCGCAGTCGCTCAGAGGCGCTCGGGCCCAGGTCGATGCGCCTCCTGCCCGAGGAGTCCACCCTTACGCGCCCAGGAGGATCTGGGGATGGGGCCTTGTGGTCCGCACGCCCACCGCCGACGAGCCTCAACGTCGAGTGAGGTCTCGCCAACCGTGCCGAGCGCACCGTCACCTCCCCCACCTGGCCAGACTCAGAAGTCGAGAGCTCATCGTCGTCGCGCACCCGCAGGTTCTGACGCGCCCCGTCAAGCTCCGTCAGGGAAAGTCCCGACTCGCATGATACCGAAAAGATCAGGCCGACCAGCATAATGCTCGACATGATCGAGGAGCCTCCGTAGGAGATGAACGGTATGGGCTTGCCCGAGAGAGGAAATATCCCAATGACGCCACAGACATTGAGGAGCATTTGGATGGCGAGCATGGAGGAACAGCCGAGGGCGACGAGCTGGCCTGCGGCGTCGGGAGCGTACCTGGCGATTTTGAACCCTGCCCAGAGCACCACGAGGAAGCCCACGATCACGCCGATGGTGCCGATAAGGCCGCACTCCTCCCCTATGACAGCGAAGATGAAATCGTTGTGCGCCATGGGCAGGTAGCTGTACTTCTGACGACTCATACCGATGCCAAGGCCAAAGACGCCGCCCGAGCTGAAGGCATAGAAGCCCTGCACGAGTTGGTAGCTCTCCTTCTCCTGGTATTTCCAGGGGTCGAGCATGGCGAGCAGGCGGGCCCTCGAGTAGGGTTGGGCAAAGGAGAGGACAAAGAATGCGACAAGCCCCAAGACGAGCAGGGAGATCACGACCTTTGCCGGACAGCCTGCGAAGTAGGCCATGATGAGCAGTGTCAGCGCGAGCACCATGACAGTGCCCTTGTCCGGCTGAAGCAGTATCAGGGCAAGCGGAGCGAGGACCCCGAGTGCGAACAGCCTCTTGAACTCCTGCCAGTCGAGCTCATCCGAGCGAAAGTAGCGCTCCATGAGGTTCGCGCCTGTAAGGATGACCGTGATCTTCGCGAACTCGGAGGGCTGGAGCGTGAAGGGCCCCAAGGCGATCCATCTGTATGCGCCATTGGTGTCCCTGCTCGCGATAGGTAGCCATATGACGAGCAGCAGCACGAGCGTAACCACCCAGGCTGGCTTCAGACACCTATCGATGATGGTCCTATAGCCCAGCCTCACGATGACGACGGCGAAGATGACACCGACGACAGAGAAGGCGAGCTGACGCTTGAGGTAGTACAGTGCATCCCCGTTCGAGGTGAGCGCCGTGACCGAGGAGCTCGAGTAGACCATCAGAAAGCCAAAGGAGACGAGCGCGAAGATCGCTGCGAGAAGGATGAGCCGCGGCTTTATGAGGCGAACGGGAACGCCCCAGATCATATGATCGTCTCGCGTCTTATCGCGCTCCCCCCTCTCCCGGAGGCGTTGGCTGAGGAGGCTGCGGCTCGACTTCACGTGCGCCATCATCGTGTGCCCCCCACGTCCGTTGGCGAGAGCCTTGCCACGAGCGACTTGAAGAGCCTGCCGCGCTCCCCCATGTCCTTGAACTCGTCGAAGGAGGAGCAGGCGGGCGAGAGGAGCACGATGTCCTTGGGAGCAGCGAGCTCGACTGCCGCGGCGAAGGCATCACGGAGGTGCTCGCGGCGAACGACGCGAGCGGACCGCTCGGCTGTGGCTGCGCCCTCCACCTCCTGGGCCATCCTCTTTCCAGCGTCACCAAAGCACACGGCGACCTTACAGCGAGCGGCCACGTCACGGGCGAGCGGTGCGAGGTCGAGGCCCTTGTCATAGCCACCCAGAAGGACGATGACGTGACCCATGGGAAAGGAGCTGAGCGCCTTAGAGACCGAGTCGGGGTTGGTCGCCTTGGAGTCATTCACAAAGCTGACGCCCGCCACCTCACCACAGGGCTCGATGCGGTGCTCAAGGGGCCTGAAGTCGCGAAGGGTGTCGTTCACGACGGGTTCGCTCACGCCAAGCTCGAGCGCGATCGAGGAGGCAGCCAGCGCATCCTCGATGTTGTGGGCACCCTTCACGCCCATCTCTCCTGCTGGCAAAAGGATGTGCTCGATCCCATCAAGGCGCACGACGAGGCGATCGTCCCGCACGAACGCCGCGCAGGCACCACCGCAGTCAGCGGCCACGTCAAGCGTCAGGGTGCGAAGCCCTCTCGCCAGGAGGCGCTCACGGATGGGCACACACCATCTGTCTCTGTCAGACACGATTGCCAGGTCGCCCACGCCAAGGTTCTGGAACAGCTTCTCCTTTGCGGCAGCGTAGGCTCCCATGGTCTTGTGCCACTCCAGATGGTCGGGCGCTATGTTGAGCAGACAGGCGACGCGCGGGTGAAGCCTCTGGGTCGTCTCGAGCTGAAAGCTCGAGAGCTCGGCCACAATCCAGCCGCCGGCGTCCCGCTCAGAGACTGCCCTGATCGTGGGCGTGCCTATGTTGCCTGCGGCGACAGCGGCACCACATTCCCTCTTAAGGAGCTGACAGGCAAGGGTGGTCGTGGTCGTCTTGCCGTTGGTCCCGGTGATGGCCACCCAGCGCTCAGGGCTCTCGCGCCACGCAAGCTCAGGCTCACTCACTGTCTCGACCGCATGCGCCCGTGCGGACTGGAAGAAGGGCGAGTCCTCAGGAATGCCCGGCGAGACGACGGCAAGGTCGTAGCGCTCCTCGTCCTCGATCTCATCTGTACCTAAGATGACACGAATGCCCGCTGCCTCAAGCTCACGGGTGACCTGGCCCTCAAAGGACGCGACGCCGCCGTAGACCGTGACGGACGACACCCTGTCTTTGGCACGCAGCCCCTGCAGGTAGAGGGCCACGTCCCTGCCCGTCCTGCCGACGCCGAGGACGAGCGTGTCTCCAAGCTGGCGTCTTGCAATCGTCGCATCAGTCACGATGAGCCTCCTACCCAAGCTGAAAGTAGAGCGCAAAACCCAGGGAGGCGAAGGCAGCCGAGATGATCCAAAAGCGGATCACGACCTTCGTCTCGCTCCAGCCCAGCCTCTCGAAGTGATGGTGGATGGGCGCCATCAGAAAGACGCGCCTACCCGTCGCCTTGAAGCTCACGACCTGAATGATGACCGAGAGTGCCTCGCAGATGAAGAGACCGCCCATGATCAGCGAGACGAGCTCCGATTTGGTGAGCACAGCCAAGGCTGCGAACGCCCCGCCCAAGGCGAGCGAGCCGGTGTCCCCCATGAAGATCGACGCGGGGTAGCAGTTGTGCCAGAGGAAGCCCACACACGCACCCGCGATGGCCGCAGCAAAGACGGCAAGGTCCTTGGAACCGATACTGAAGGCGACCATGCCCATAGCAAGCATTACAACAAGCGTGCAGCCCCCCGCAAGACCGTCAAGTCCATCCGTGAGGTTAACGGCATTGGACAGGCCCGCCATGAGCAGGAACACGAAGATGAGGTAGATCCAGGGGATGTGAATCCGTGTCCCGCCCACCTCGATGACAGAGGTGAGCACGCCCAGATTGAGAGAGAATCCCCCGGGGAAGTCGACCCACGGGGCGATGTCGCAGACGTTGACCGCCGCCAGGCAGAATGCGACCGAGATCGCAATGAGACCCGCCATCTTCTGGGGGGGCGTGAGGCCCAACGAGCGCTTGTGGGCAACCGACTCGATGTCATCGAGGAGGCCGAGAGACCCCGTCGCGAGCATCGCGAGCATCGCGAGGATGAGTTCTGCCGTCCAGCGCGCCTGCAGCGCGCAGGTGATGACGACACCTAAAAGTATGATGACCCCACCCATGGTGGGCGTGCCCTGCTTCTGCAGGTGGCGCTGGGGGCCGTCCGCACGGATCTGCTGCCCCAGGCCCTCGTAGCGCATCAGCCTGATGAAGGCGGGCATCAAGAGTCCCGTAAGGAGCGCGGCGAGGGCTGCCGCGATGAAGACCTGGTACGTGGGGTAGCTTGGGTTGCCAAACATCAGCCGAGCACCTCCCTGACGAGGGCATCGAGACCTACGGCACGGGAGGCCTTGACAAGCACGAGGTCATCTTCGGTAAGGGCGGGGACGATGACGCGACTTGCCTCGTCCACATCAAGGGCGCGCTCGATCCTATCCTCGGAGAGACCCATCGTGAGGGCCGCCTCCGCCATCTCGCTCGCCCACTCGTTTCCCACGACCACTAAGAGGTCGGGTCGTTTCGCGGCGGCATAGGCACCCACGTAGCCATGAAGTCGGCGGGCCTCGTCCCCCAGCTCGCCCATCTCTCCGAGGATCGCAACGCGCCTGCCGACGCAGCTCATGGAAGAGAGCACATCAAGGGCGGATGCCATGGAATCGGGGCTGGCGTTATAGGAATCGTCTATGACGCGAGGGCGACCCTGCCTCTTCACGACCTCGAGGCGCATATGGGTCTGAGGCATTCTCTCGATCGCCATGACGGCGGCATGGCGATCGACGCCGAGGCGCTCGGCAACGGCCATGACGAGAAGAACATCAGGGACGACGTGAAGTCCAGGCACGCCCAGCTTGGCGTCGAGGCGCAGCCCGTCGGTAAATGACAGGGTGAGCCGCGCGAAGCCCTCCCCATCAAGATGGATGTCCTCGGCATGCAGCTGCGCAGACGTCGAGCCACCCACATAGATGACCTCAATACCCGCCGGTCTTGCGAATTCATCCTCAATGAGGCGAGCGAAGTCGTTGTCAGAGGTCATGGCAAGAAAGGAGTGGACGCCTCCCTGGTCTTCCGACGTCGGCCTCATGGCCGAGAGTATCTCTGCCTTGGCCCGCGCGATGTTCTCCCTTGAGCCGAGCATGCCGACATGGCTCGTGCCCACGTTGGTGATGAGGGCGACGGTTGGCCTCGCACAGGCCGAGAGGCGCGCAAGCTCACCTGGATGGTTCATGCCCATCTCGCAGACGAGCACCTCGTCTGTAGGAGAGGCCGTAAGCAGCGTGAGGGGCAGGCCTATGAGGTTGTTGAGGTTGCCCTTGGTCGCATGGACCCGATAGCGTTCTGCCAGGGCCGCAGCCAGCATGTCCTTGGTCGTCGTCTTGCCCACAGAGCCTGTGACGCCGACGACGGTCCACGCCGCGTTCTTCGCGCGCCAGGCGCCGGCAAGACGCAGCATGAACTGTTCGGGATCATCATCCTTGACGCGGAACAGGGCACGGCCCGCCACCTTCGCTCGCTCCACAAGCTCCTCGGCCGGCTCGCGCGTGAGCGCGATGGCCGCCGCGCCCGCCTCGAGCGCCCCAAGCGCGTAGTCATTACCGTCGACGCGCTCGCCGACGAAGCAGACAAAGAGCCCACCTGCAGCCACCTCACGCGAGTCGATAGAGACCCCACGCACGGCGGCGTCCATACGACCGCAGAGCAACGCTGCCCCTGTGGCGTCCACGACATCCTGAACGGTGGTTTCGAGCATCTGGCGTTCTCCTTTGCAGACCTACGCGCTCGGCTTGACCCTCATGTTGATGAGGGACGGTCCCATGATAGTCGAGAAGAGTGGCGCCGCAGAGCCCGACGCAAGGTATGGCGTTCCATTGAGGCCGACATAGACGAGGAGCTCCGCGTCACCGGCGGGCGCAAATCCGATGAGCGACGAGACGTACTTGTTGCTCGCATAGCCGCCCGATTCGTCAGCCTGCTCGCCCGTGCCGGTCTTCCCTGCGATGTCATAGCCCTTGACCTGGGCCTTGACGGCAGTCCCCTCCTGGACGACGGTGCGCATCATGTCCGTGACCTCTTCGGCGGTATCCTCCGAGATGGCCCTGCCGGGGCTGTCCCAGCTGACGTTCTGGCCACCCTTGCTGATGAGGAAGTGCGGGGTCTCGAGCACGCCCTTGTTGGCGATGGCGCCCACGGCCTTCACCATCTGTATCATCGGGAAGGCGAGAGACTGACCGAAGGCCATAGAACCAAGACTCGCACCGTCGTACTGGCTGTGCGTCTTCACGATGCCTGGCACCTCGCCCGGGTAGTCGATGCCCGTCACCTGCCCGATGCCGAACCGGTCTATGCCCTGCGCGAAATTCTTCGCGCCGATGACGTCCTGCGTGACGAGCGCAGTCCCAGCGTTTGAGGAGCGACGCAGCATCTCCCTGATGCTCATGTTCATCGTGTAGTCTCGGCCGTCGTCGTCACCCACGAGGTCCCCGCCAACGCGAACCTTCGCAGGCACGCTGTAGGTCGAGTCAGGCCTGATGAGGCCGGCCTCGATGCCCACGGACATCGTGAGCAGCTTGAAGATCGATCCCGGCTCATAGGATGACGAGACGGCCTTGAGGCTCAGCGCCCCCTCCTCGACGGTCGAGAGGTCGGTGATCCGAAAGAGCGGTGTCGAGCACAGCGCGAGGATCTCCCCCGTCTTGGGGTTGGTGACCACGACAGAGCCCGACTCAGCCTTATAGCTCACGATACCTTGCCTGATGGCGTCCTCAGCCACCTTCTGGATGTCCACATCGAGCGATATGACAATGTCGGTGCCATTCTTCGTGGCGGTCGTCTCACTGATGCCGCCCGCAATCGGCGTGCCGTCGCTGCCCGTCTCGAACGTCATCGAGCCGTTTGATCCCGCAAGCACGTCGTTATAGTAGTGCTCGAGACCCGAGAGGCCATCGCCATCAGAGCCGACGACGCCAAGCACCTGACCACCGACGTCACCGTAGGGATACTCGCGCTTACTGTCACTCAGGTAGTAGATGCCCTTGATGCCGCTCTTCGCGAGGTCACCCTTGACCTTGTCGGCCTTGTCCGTGTTCACCTTCATCTTGACGTAGGAGAAGGTCGTGTCCTGCGAAAGCGCCGTGAGGTACGAGGAAGCCTCCCCGCCAAGATCAGCGGAGAGAATCCGAGCGGCTGTTCCCTTGTCCGAGATCTCGTGGGGGTTGCAGTAGATCGTCGTGCAGTCGATGCTCATGGCGAGCACGTTGCCGTTACGGTCATAGATGGTGCCACGCTTTGCCTCGATGGTGATGACGTTGAGGCGCTTCAAGGCCGCCTTGCCCTTGAGGTTCGCGACATCGAAGACTTGCAGCCAAAGCAGGCGGGCACAGACGAGGGCAGTGATGGCGACGATAACGATGGCAAGGGAGTGCAGGCCGGAATTGAGGCGCGCCGAGTCGAGGGTCGCAGAGCTACGCTCATCCCTATGCCAACGAGGAGCCCCTCCGAAAAGGACCCCTCGCATCCGCGCCCCGCTGGGGCCTGAGTATGTGTCTTCGCGTCTCACAAGATGAGTCTACGCCAAGCGGCGCAGCCACTACCTCCCATAGCCTGACTGCGCATTCTCTGCAGACCCCTGGATCTCCGCATTCGTTGAGTCGACCATGCCGTAGTTCTGGGTGACGATGTCATTGATGCGCGACGATGCCGAGAGCTGTGACTTGGTAACCTGAAGGTCAGCGTTGAGGCTCTGGGCACTCGAGATGGCGGTCTCGAGCGCGATATTGCCGCGCATGCTCGAGACGGTCGCCGCCGAAATACCCACGCGAACCCCACCGATGGCGACGAAGGCCATGACGCACACCACGAAGATCTTGAGCCTCGAGAGAAACTGCCCCGAGACCCCTTCTCGTACGTGTGAATCAAGGCCTCCGCCTTCGACCACACGGAATGAGCCGCGCGCCTCCTGCCGATGTTGCGTCTCAAGCTGATCGAGGCGATATGCGGCCGACCCCATGTATGCCATCGTATGCTCCTTCGTGCTGCCGCACCCTGCGGGGTACGTGGTGGTGTGTTGGTACTGCGTTTAGACTACGTTTGCGTTGCGTTGGTGCTGCGTTGGTATGCGGCGGGCCGAAGCCCGGGAGCATCATGTACCACCCTACACGTTCGTGACGTCTTGCTTGACGGCCACGCGCATGCGGGCGCTCCGCGACCGTGGGTTGGCCGCGACCTCCTCATCAGACGCGACGAGAGGCTTCTTTGTCCTGACCTTAAGTATCGGAACGTAACCACAGACGCACACCGGAAGTTCCGGCGGACAGATGCAAGCTTGGCTCATCTCCACAAAGACATGCTTCACGATCCTGTCCTCACGCGAGTGATAGGAGATGACGCAGATCCTGCCGCCAGTGTTCGCCCAGCGGATCGCCGCGCGAAGTCCCCTCTCGAGGGCGTCAAACTCGTGGTTCACCTCGATTCGCAGGGCCTGGAAGGTCTTGCGGGCGGGATGGCCCTGACGACGAGCTGCTGCAGGAACGGCATCCTTGACGATTTGTGCAAGCTGGAGGGTCGTCTCGATGGGACAGCGCTCCCTCTCTCGGACGATTGCCCGCGCGATGCGCGGGGCAAAGCTCTCGTCACTGTATATGCGCAGGATCCGGGTGAGGTCGGCTTCATTTTTGGTGTTAATAACCTCTGCTGCGGTTGTGGTATGTATCCCCGGGTCCATGCGCATATCCAGCGGGGCGTCCTCATGGTATGAGAAGCCCCTTTGGGGGATGTCGAGTTGTGGTGAGGAGACGCCAAGGTCGAACAAAACGCAGTCGACACCTGGCACCTCCGCGTCGACGAGGAGCGAGTCGAGCGAAGCGAAATTGCCCTTGAGAAGCTTGACCTGTGCCTCGGGGGCCTCTCGCCTGAAGCGAGCGGTCGCGGCATTGAGGGCCATGTCATCCTGATCTATGCCTATGGATAGGCCATCAGGCGAGACCCGCTTAGCAAGCTCGATCGAATGACCTGCCCCACCTACGGTGCAGTCACAGACGACCTCGCCCGGCTTGGGATCAAGCTCCCTGATGACCTCGTCGATCATCACTGGTACGTGCCGATATTCTTCTGTCAAGACGCCCTACCCTACTCGGAGAACATCAACTCGTCGAGATCCTGGTCAAGCTCGTCCATCTGCTCACTCAAGCTCGATGAGTCCCAGATCTCAAAGTGGTCGATATTACCGACGATTGCCACCTCACGCTCGATCCCACACCTCGCGATATCCTCGGCCCTGATCTTGCCGAGGGCGACACGGCCGGCCGAGTCGATGTCGACCGTGACAGTCCTCGAGGCGAGTGCCCGACGTAGCTTGTCGTCCTTCCGATTGCGGGGGTTAAACCCGTTGGGGAAGAAGCTCGCAATCCACGCTTGGTGACTCTCGGGAGTGAAACCGTAGAGCGCGTTCCCAACAGGAACCAGGCAAACCTGGACGTCAAACTGCTTGCGGAAGGTCGCGGGGAGGGTGATACGAGACTTGGCATCTAGGCTACGACCATAGGTGCCTGTCAGGTACATCCCCTCCCTCCTCTCTTCTTTGGCAGGAAGACCATCCCTCTTGAAAACGTGACTCCCACTATAAGGTCAAAGAAGACACTTCGCAACATCCCTCTACACTTTGCGACACAAACGGTAACACGGGGCACATGCGGACGAAAAAAGGGTCCTTATGGATACCACATCTTGTGGGAACCTGTGTTTTTCAACACAAACATCGAGGATGCATTTGAGACTATCTAGTAGTGCTAGATATGTAGTAGCCATGAATGCGCTGGTAGACATAGGTATTTTGTTGACTACGCAGCATGTCGGCCGCAGGAGTGCACTACCTCCCCAACGGTGGGAGACCGTCCCAAACAAAGTGTGACAGTACGTGATTACCTGCCCGGATGTGCGCGTGGGTGCGCCTCGAGGTAGACCATGCGAATGTGAGTACGGTCCACATGGGTATAGAGCTGAGTGGTCACGACGCTCGCATGGCCTAGGAGTTCCTGTACGAGACGCAGGTCGGCACCACCCTCCAAAAGATGGGTCGCGAAGCTGTGTCTCAGGCTGTGGGGATGCAGCCCTTTGATGCCGACGTACCTTCCGTAGCGTTCGACGAGTGCATGGACCGCCTGGCGCGTGATGCGGCTGCCCCGCACACTAAGGAAGACGGCAGGCCCGTGGCTACCCCGCGCGGCGAGGGTGGCACGCCACGCATCGAGGTAATTGGTAAGGGCGTCTTTCGCCGTACCCAGAATCGGGACGAGACGCTCCTTCGAACCCTTGCCGACGACACGCAGCATCTCCTCATCCAAACACACATCACGCAGGTCAAGCCCGCAAAGCTCCGAGACTCGCAGCCCACAGCCATAGAGCAGCTCAAGTATCGCCTTGTCTCTGTAAAAGCAGGCAACGCCCCTGTAGTCAAGAACCCCGTCTTTGCGCGCTTGCGGACGAGGTTCCTTGCCCTGGGCAAAGGGTGCGTCGAGAAGCTCAAAGGCTTCCTTACGCGAGATGACGTCAGGTAGGCGCTCGGATCTCTTGGGCAGGACGAGGTTTGCTGCGGGGTGGGAGTCACAGAGCCGCTCAAGCAGCATGAAGCGGTGAAAACCCCTGATGGCCGAGACGACTCGCCGGATGGAGGAGGGGGCATGTCCTGACTCCCCGAGCGAGGCAAGGTACGCCTCGATGTCAGGACGGCTCACGCCATCGGGCTCGCTGATGGCCCTCCCCTCAAGGAACCCAAGATAGTGCCTGAGGTCGCGCGCATAGGCGTCTACGGTGTTTTTGGAGCTTCCTCTCTCGACGGAGAGGAAGCTCAGGTACTCCTCGAGCGCACGGCGCAGCCTCACCTCAGCGGGCAGCCGGATCAACCGGCATGATCTCATGGCGCCCCAAGCCCTCGTGATGCGCGATCGCGGCACGCACGAACTCGCGAAAGAGCGGGGCGGGCTTGGTGGGACGACTCTTGAACTCAGGGTGGGCCTGGCTCGCGACGAACCATGGATGCTCGCCCTCGGGAAGCTCGATCATCTCGACGAGGCGGTCGTCCGGCGAGAGGCCACCGATGATAAGCCCCCCGTCCTCCCCGGTCAGCTGCGTGCGAAAGGCATTATTGACCTCATAGCGATGACGATGGCGCTCGTAGATGAGCTCCTCGCCATAGGCCTCCCGGGCGAGCGGGCCCACGACCTTGCACGGGTAGGCACCCAGGCGCATGGTACCTCCCTTGTCGGTGACGTCCTCTTGGTCAGGCATGAGGTCGATGACCGGATAGGCGCACTCGGGGTCAAACTCGGTGGAGTTGGCACCCGTGAGGCCGCAGACATGACGGGCAAACTCCGAGACGGCAATCTGGAGTCCCAGACACACGCCCAGAAAGGGGATCCTTCTGGTGCGCGCGCGCTCAGCCGAGAGGATCTTGCCCTCGACACCGCGCTGGCCGAAGCCTCCAGGCACGAGGATGCCATCGGCACCTGCGAGAACCTCATCGATGGTGGACGCGTCGAGCTCCTCCCCATCGACGAGCTCGATGCTGACGTGGCGCCCATAGTGGACGCCGGAGTGGCGTAGCGCCTCGATGACGGAGAGGTAGGCGTCGGGCAGCTTGACGTACTTGCCGACAACCTTGATCCGGACGGTATCGTCTCGGGCATTCGCCACGTGCATGCAGTCCGTGAAGTCAGTCCAGTCGGCGAGGTCGCTCTCGCGCCGCTCAAGACCAAGCTTTGAGAGCACCTTTGTGTCGAAGCCCTGGTCAGCAAGGTGTGCGGGCACATCGTAGATAGAGGGACAGTCCGAGTTCTCGAAGACGCAGTCCTCGTCCACGTCGCAGAAATGGGCTATCTTGGCGCGTATCTCCGCCTCCACCTCGTGGTCAGAGCGGCAGACGATGAGGTCTGGGTAGATGCCCATGGAGCGCAGCTCCTTCACGGAGTGCTGCGTCGGCTTGGTCTTGACCTCATGGGCGGCGGCGATGTAGGGCACGAGACTCACATGTATCACGAGGGTATTGCCGGATCCCTTATCCTTGCGAAACTGCCGAATGGCCTCCACGAAGGACTGGCCCTCGATATCGCCTATGGTACCGCCGAGCTCAGTGATCACGACATCGGCCTGAGTCTGCTCCTCGATGCGCAAAAAGCGACTCTTGATCTCGTTGGTGACATGCGGGATGACCTGGACCGTGCCACCCAAAAAGTCACCGGCACGCTCCCGGCTGATCAGTGACTGATAGATGAGGCCCGTCGTAAAGTTGGACTCACGCGTGAGATTCTCGTCGATGAAGCGCTCGTAGTGACCAAGGTCGAGATCGGTCTCCTTGCCGTCCTCGGTCACGAACACCTCGCCATGCTGAAAGGGGCTCATGGTGCCGGGATCGACGTTAAGGTACGGGTCGGCCTTCTGCATCATGACCTTGTAGCCGCGAGACTTGAGAAGGCGCCCCAGTGAGGCCGCCGTAATGCCTTTGCCCAGAGAGGAGACGACCCCACCGGTAACGAAGATATGCTTGGTCATGAGCCTTGCCCTCCCGTAAGAGCCAAACCGTCACTTCTACGGGTCTCTATGATAGCCTTACGCATCGGCGAGCATCTGCCTGGCATGGGCAATCGACACATCGCTCTCATCTCCAGAGAGCATGCGGGCGACCTCGCGCACACGAGCCTCGCCGTCAATGCGTCTGAGCGTAGTCTCGGGCAGCTTTCCCCCACTCTTCAAGACGAGGTAGTGGCATCCGCCCGCAACGGCGACCTGAGCCAGGTGGGTGACGACGATGACCTGATGCGTGGCGGCGAGCCGCGCGAGCACCTGCGCCAAGGCAAGCGCCGTCGATCCGCCCACACCAGCATCGACCTCGTCGAAAACGAGTGTCTCGATACCATCCGCCTTGCCCAGGACCACCTTACAGGCAAGCATCACACGACTGACCTCGCCCCCCGAGGCGATCTTGCGAAGCGGCCTGGCCGAGAGCCCCGCAGCGGGACGGTACATGAGCTCAACCGTGCTGGGACCCTCCTGCGTCCACTCGCTGCGGGGTCGCCGGACAATACTGACCTCAACCTCTGCCGTGCCCATCTCGAGGAAGCGCATCTGCTCATTGATGGCTCCGGCAAGGCGAGGGGCAGCCTCTCCGCGCGCGCGGTCGAGCCTGTCTGCAGCCGCCTCAAGCCTACTCTCGGCAGCCGCAAGCGCCTCTGCGGCGGCACGCACGTGCTCCGTACCGTTGCGCGCGGAATCAACGAGTTCTGCGGCCCTCTGACGCCTCTCGAAGACCTCTTGCATGCGTGGTCCGTAACTATGCAGGAGTCCCTGCAGCTGGCTCATGCGCTCCTGCATCCGTGCGAGCGACCCCTCGTCGAGGTCTATGCCGTCCTGATAGCGCCTGAGCTCGCCTGCCGTGTCCTCGATGTCGATGAGCGAACTCTCGAGCGCGTCAGCTCGTCTCTCCAGACGCCGGTCGAGGACGGCGGCCTCGCGCAACTCCCGGACAAGCCCCGAGATCGTGTCGATCACACCATCGTCCCCGCTCAGCGCCTCATGAACGCCCGAGGCCGTGCGCAGGAGCGTCTCGGCGTGCTCCGCCGTGGGCAGGGCATCCTCAAGCTCCTCGTACTCGCCCTCCTGGGGTGCGACCTCGTCGATGCGTGAGAGGATAAACGCTGCCTCGTCAACCTGTGAGTCTGCCGCCTCGCTCATCTCGCGCCTCTGCCTGAGCTCGGCCTCGGCACGGCGCGCCTCCGCGAAGGCTTTCTCGTAGGCGTCACGGGCCAAGCTGACCTCAGCCTGCGCCCAGGCATCGAGGAGCTCGACGTGGGTCTCTTTCCTCATGAGCCTCTGGTGCTCGTGCTGACCACAGAGATCGATGGAGGCGCCCACCCCTTCGGCCAGCTCCCTCACCGATGCGACGCGACCGTCGATGCGCACGCGGCCGCGACCGTCGGCTCCCACGCTGCGACTCACGACGGTCCCATCCGGGTCCCCTCCCTTGAGATACACCCGTCCCTCGACGAGGAGCCCCTCCGAGCCCTCACGCACGGCACCTGCGTCTGCCCTCTCCCCCATGAGGAGCTTAATGGCCGAGAGGAGCGCCGTCTTACCGGCACCGGTCTCACCCGTGAGCACCGTGAGGCCATCTGCGGGCTCAAGCGTCGCCTCATGGATGAGGGCGACGTCATGTACGGAAAGTTCGTCGATCATGTGCGGCTGTCCCCATAGAAGACGCGTGAGACGCTTCGGTAGAAGCTCTTGACGCTGCGGTCGAGTAGGATGATGTCGCCTGGCCCCCGCCTGATCCGGGCCCGCTCGCCGACAAGCCCCACTCCCATCGGCTGGCCATCAGAAAAGAACAGACGCTCGGAGCGGCGCTCGTGACTCATCGTGATCTCCACGACATCTGTCGGGGACGTGAGGAACGCCCTCGCCCTGATGGAGTGCGGGGCCACGGGGACGCAGATCATGCCATCGAACTCAGGTGTCACGATGGGGCCACCCGCAGCCAGGGCGTAACCGGTCGAGCCCGTTGCCGTCGAGACCACAAAGCCGTCACCGCGCAGCCGATCGATGTGATGGCCCGACACCGCGACGTCAAAGGCTATCATGTCACCCTTCACACCACGGGTGAGTGCCAGGTCATTGAGGGCGAAGCGTCGCTCGACCAGCTCGGAGCCGTCCGGTTTGGAGAAGCAGACCTCTATGTCAAGGGTCGCCCGATGCGAGGCATGCATCTGGCCCACAAGCGCGGCCTGCACGATCTCGAAGAGGTCATCCGGGCCACCGCAGGTGAGAAAGCCCAAATGCCCATAGGAGAGGCCAAGCATGGGAATCTCGGAGTATTCGACGATGCGCGCGGCCCTGAGGAGCGTCCCATCACCACCCAGCGAGACAACGAGGTCGACTCCATCTGTGTCGACGCCTTCGTTCGGATGAAGCTTCATGTCGGGAGCCCACTGCAGCTCGACGCCCCTACCATTGAGCCAGTCCGCCAGACGGCTTGCGTCATCGACGGCATCGGGGCGCGAGTAGTTGGGAACGAGCAGGACCTTCATGGCACCGCCTTCTTGCGTGGCCGCTCGTGCGGCGGCTGGACCGGACAGATGCAGTGTATCACCAGGCGAGGTGGCGCGCATGCCACGAGAGCCTCGTCTTGTGGGAGCGTGGCGCCCTCGTGTCCCCACAAGGTGCGAGGTACGAGCCTATACGACTACCCGCCCAGTTAGCCCCCCTTTTCTCCTACCCCAGACTCTGCGGGGCACGCGTGCACGTCCACCACACGGACGCAGGCATCGTCATATACGAGCGCCTTGAGGTCAAGCGCCACAGGAGCGCTCGCCTCCTGGTGGGGACGACCACATTGAGGGACATGCGCCCCCTGCGACGACGTCCTTGCACCCAAAAGAAGAAATTCGCGATTGCCCTTATGGCCGCAGATAGGGCTTGGGCAGGCGGCCACGGGGACGAGGCCAGCCTCGCAAAAGGCCCCGGCAACCTTCTTGAGGGCGCGCAGCTGAACGACAGGATCACTTACGATGCCACCCTTTCCGACCTCAGAGCGGCCAGCCTCGAACTGAGGCTTCACAAGGGCAAGAAGTAAGCCCTCCTCCATAAGCAGTTCCATGACCGCAGGCAGGATCGTCCGTATCGAGGTAAAGGAGACGTCGCAGACGGCAAGGTCAATGGTGCCTGCGCGCTTGGGCGAGGGTACGTCGACAATGTTGGTACGCTCCAGGAGCTCAACGCGCGGGTCCTGCCGCAGTGACCAGTCAAACTGCGCATAGCCCACGTCAACCGCCAGGACCGAGGCAGCGCCATGCCTAAGGAGGCAGTCCGTGAAGCCTCCCGTGGAGCAGCCCACGTCAAGGCAGGCCTTACCCGTAGGGCCCACACCAAGGGCCTCGAGGCCACGCTCGAGCTTGAGGCCGCCACGGCTCACGTAGGCCGACCTACCCCTGAGGTGGATCACGGTATCTGCGGCCACACGCTCACCCGCAGACTCGAGCCGCCTTCCTGCGGTCGAGACCTCACCCGCCATGATGGAGCGCAGGGCCTCTTCCCTCGTCGCAAAGAAGCCGCGGGCAACCAGCTCCTCGTCGAGGCGCCTTCCCTTGGGCATGTCAGCTCTCCCGGGAGACTTCGCCATCCACGGTGCCAGAGGTTTCTGGAGCCTGTACGTCTCTGGCGCCACCAGCAGACTTTTTCGACCGCTTTGGTCGTGAGCTTCCGTCACGAAGCTTTGCCTTCTCCTCGGCGGTGAAGTTGGTCATGTCGACCATGTCGACGGCCTGAGAGCCAAGGACGATGGCCTCGTCGAAGAGGTCGAGCGAGCGCTCGAGGGAGGTGTTCTTGTCCTTGACGATGCCGATGATCTCATCGAGCCTATCGGTTATCTGCTCGAAGCTCCCGCAGGAGGAGCCCTGCCGCTTTGTCACCCTAGCTGCCTCCCTGACTACCTAAGCTGTCAGGCGAGGCCGACGCAAGGACGCTCAGAGGTGCGCCGACAAGCGAGATCGCATCGTCGCTGGCGTCCCCTGCGGGCTCGTCCCCTCTCGGTCCAGCGCCCTCGTCGCCCTCGACAGCCTCCGCCGCCTTTCGATCAAGTTCCTCCCGCGCGAGGCCGAGGACGTCGATGCCCGCCTTGATCTGCGAGGCGATCGTGCCGAGCAGACCGTTCACGAAGCGCGATGACTCGTCTGTACCATACGACTTCGCCAATTCCACGCACTCGTCGATGGCCACTGAGATGTCCACGGTATCCACCTCGAGCATCTCGAAGAGCGCAAGCCTGAGCAGGTTGCGATCGAGCGAGGGCATGCGAGAGACGCCCCAGTTGGGGGATGAGGCGTTCAGGATATGGTCAAGGCAACCGACGATCTCGCCGGTTCCAAGGGCCAGCTCCTTGGCATAGCCATCTACGAGACCTGCGGCATTGTCAATCAAGTACCTGCCCGAGTGATCATCGCTGATGCCGCACTCCCGTGGCCCCACGTCGAGGATCAAGGGTTCTCCCTTTCGAAAGAGCGCCATGACGTAGCCATCACGCAGGCTGTCCCAGACCAAGATCCTGAAGCTCTTCGGACGCACGATGAGCGTTCCCTTGTCCTTGCCGCGCCGCAGCCTCACACGCACATAGTCACCTGCGTCACCCTTGGATCCTCTACAAGAGCTGCTTTGCGGCCACTGCTCCCAGACCCAGATCCTCCCGTCGTCGGGGTCTTCGGCAGAGTTCTCCCTCCCGGCGATCACCCCGCTTATCGCGTATTCGCCCGGAAACACGCCCGAGATCACATACTCGCCCGAAAGTACCTCTCGCACGCTCCTGCCCGTGAACTCTGCCTGATACAGCATCTGCACGGCCTGGCTCCGCGCCAGCGTCCGGCCACGAAAGGAAGTTCTCGACACAGGCGCTACTCCTTGGGAAACATAAGGCTATCGATGCACACGTCCACCGCTGACACTTCGACGCCCACCTGCTCATGAATGGCAACAACAACGGCATTGCGCACGTCCGCCGCGAGCTTGGTGAAAGGGTACCCGTAGAACACCGCGAGGTGCACGACGATGCGCAGCTCACCATCCTCGACACTTGACTCGACGGCGGCATCAGGCGTCACGCTCCTGCTCGTGAACGCCGACACGAGGCTTGACGCGATGTCGTTGCCGCCCACGCGAACGACACCCTCGACCTTCTCGACGGCATGGGCGACGATGGTCGAGAGAACGCCCCTCGAGATACCAATCCCAGATATGAAGAGTTCAGTTGCGCTCATGTGGATCCTTTCGACACGACGGGCACACGAGAAGCCCGAGACGGTATGCTGCCCCACACCAGTATAACCGCAGGAGGGTGCGCAGAGCGGGCACGACCGGATATACGCCCTTCACTCCATACAGGGTCTTGGGCTCTCGCCGCAAGAGTCCGCTAGACTCGCGAGACGAACTTGCCCGTACGGGTATCGACCTTGACCTTCTCCCCCTGATTGAGATACATGGGAACCTGGATGGTGGCGCCGGTCTCGATGGTCGCGGGCTTCGTGCCTCCCTGGACGGTGTCACCCTTGAAGCCAGGATCGGTGCTCGTGATCTCAGCCTCTATGAACATGGGCGGGTTCACGCCAAGGAGCTCGGTGTCGGCGTAGAGCAGCTGGCAGTTGTCATTCTCCTTGAGCCACTGGGCGTTTTCCCCGATAAAGCCCTCAGAGACGGGAATCTGGTCAAAGGTCTCGTTATCCATGAAATAGTAGGACGTACCGTCGTTGTAGAGATACTGCATCTCTCGGGTAATGAGCTGTACGTTCTCGAACTTGCTGCCAGCGTTGCAGGTTTGGTCAATGGTACGGCCACTCTGCAGGTCCTTGATCTTGTAACGGACGAAGGCACCTCCCTTGCCTGGCTTCACATGCTGAAACTCGACGATGGTGTAGTACTTGCCGTTGATCTTGAGACCCATGCCGTTCCTGAAGTCTGCGGTGCTGATAGTTGCCACAAGAAGCTCTCCTTCTCGATCTGTTCACGCCACGGTGCGAGCGACGCGCGTATGCCATGGGGAGAAAGTATAGCCCAACGCCCCCTGTGCTGTCGCCCTCTTCTGGCGCAACGACAGGGGGCATCCATCAGGCCTGCGACACAGACGGGCTGCCTCGCGCGGCGCAGCCCATCAGAGGACCGCTGTACCACCCCATCGCCATCCCCGAGCGCGCCAAGGTCGCCAGCCACATGCCTATGACGTGTCGCCCCCCTCGCCCTCAGCCTGAAAGAGCGCGCCTACGCCAGGGAAGGCCTCAAGGCTGCGGGTCAGGATGCCCCTCATCTGGGCGATGGCCAGACCGTAGTTGATGATGGGCACGCCTGCCCCCTCGCAGGCACGTATGCGACGCGCCATCTCCCTTTGACCAAGCATGCAGGCACCGCAGTGCACCACGAGGTCGAAGCCGGATGGGTCATGGGGAAACTCTGCGCCCGACGTGAACTCGAAGTGCGGACGCGCGCCAATGTAGCCCTCTATCCACAGGGGCAGCTTCACCGTACCGATGTCCTGGCACTGGCGGTGATGGGTGCAACCCTCGCTGATAAGAACCCGGGATGATCCCGCAAGTCGTGCCAGTCGCTTTGCACCACGCGCATAGGCCGCAAGCTCGCCCTTATGGCGAGCCATGAGGATAGAGAATGACGTGAGCGTGACGTCCCTCGGAACCGCACGCGCAACCTCGGCAAAGACCTGCGAGTCACAGATCACGAGGCGAGGACGCCCTCCCAGGCGCCCCATTGTGGCCGAAAGCTCCTCAGGACGGGTGCACACGCCCACTGCGTGCGCCTCCAGCAGCTCGCGCAAGACGAGCTGCTGAGGCAAAATGAGCCGACCCTTGGGCGCGGAGCCGTCGATGGGTATCACCAGGATGACAAGCTCACCGGTACCAACGAGGTCTGCCACAACCGGACGCGGCGGCTGAGGCCTGACAAGGCGTGCCAGGCGCTCCTTGAGCGCGTTCACACCGCTGCCGTCACGCGCGCTCACGAGAAGCGCCCCAGGCTCGCCCGCCAGGCGCCGACGCGTCTCACCATCGAGGAGATCTGCCTTGCTCCAGACGGTGAGCCGCACCACCTTGCACGTCTCGGCGAGGGCGGCGAGGGCGCGATCGGCGGGACTCCAGCCGCGCGTAGCGTCCACCACCAGCACCGCGATGTCGCAGTTCTCGAGCTCCGCGCGGGCACGCTCCACACGCCGCTTCCCCAGCTCCCCCGCATCATCGATGCCCGGCGTGTCCACGATCACCACGGGACCCAAGGGCAAGAGTTCCATCGACTTACGAACGGGGTCCGTCGTCGTACCGCTGATGCGCGACACCACAGAGACCTCCTGTGCGCAGACGGCGTTCACCAAGCTGGACTTGCCAGCGTTGCGCAGGCCAAAGAAGCCTATGCGCGTACGCTCGGACGAGGGCGTGTCATTGAGGCTCATAGGCGCCACCTAGAACCTGAAGTCTCGGGCGTTCGAGCTCTCGATGGCACTCAGGTGCTCCCTGGTGACTCGTCGCACCCTGGCGTCGGGGATTCGCGTGAGCTCACGTGCGATCAGGCTGCGACCGAGCGAGCGCGTCGTGGGCGAGGCGTAGTCCATGAGGTACTCGTCGAGCGTCATGAGCGCGTTAGGCTGGCAGTAGTTGAGGATCTGACCGCTCTTGCAGAAGCTCATGAAGCGATCGCCCGTACGCCCGGCTCGATAGCAAGCCGTGCAGAACGAGGGGATGTGGCCGCACTCCATGAGCCAATGAATGACCTCATCGAGCGTTCGCTGGTCAGAGACGTCGAACTGCTCGGTGTCATGGGGGCGCTCCTCTTCCTCGTAGCCGCCCACACTCGTGCGACTGCCGCCCGAGATCTGACTGATACCGTACTGCAGGGCCTTCTCGCGCACGGCCTGGCTCTCGCGCGTCGAGATGATCATGCCGGTGTAGGGAACCGCGATGCGTATGAGCGCGATGATCTTCTCGAACATGTCGTCCGAGAGCCCGTCATCAAATGATGCGGGATCGATGTCCATGGCAGGCTTCACGCGCGGCACGCTGATGGTGTGGGGACCCACGCCCCAGACAGCCTCTAGGTGCTCGGCGTGCATGAGCAGCCCCACGAACTCATAGCGGTACTTCTCCAGCCCAAAGAGGACACCCAGGCCCACGTCGTCTATGCCGCCCTCCATGGCACGGTCCATGGCCTCCGTGTGCCAATCGTAATCGTGCTTGGGCCCAGTGGGATGGAGCGCGAGATAGGACTCCTTATGGTAGGTCTCTTGGAAGAGGATGTAGGTGCCTATCTCGGCCTCCTTGAGCATGCGGTACTCATCGACCGTGGTCGCCGCGATGTTCACGTTGACGCGCCTGATGGCACCATTTCTGTGCTTGACGGAGTAGATCGTCTTCATGCTCTCGAGTATGTACTCGATGGGGCTCATGACGGGATCCTCCCCCGATTCGATGGCGAGGCGCTTGTGACCCATGTCCTGCAGGGCGATGACCTGCTCGCGAATCTCGTCCTGGGAGAGCTTGCGGCGAGCTATGTCACGGTTCTTGGCGTGGTAGGGGCAATACAGGCACCCGTTGACGCAGTAGTTCGAGAGGTAGAGCGGGGCAAAGAGCACGATGCGGTTGCCGTAGTAGGCAAGCTTGATCTGACGGGCGAGTCCCTTGATCCTCTCATTGACCTCTGGGATGTCACAGGCAAGGAGCACGGCCGCATCGCGATGCGAGAGCACGCTGCAGTGGTCGCGCGCGGGGTTGAGGTTGGGCTGTGCCTTGTCAAGGATCTTGTCAATGAGCCTCAGGTCATGCTTATGCTCATCCGCGAAGGCAAGCGTATCTAAGATCTCCTGGTGGTTGATGAACTCATCGGCGCGAGACGAGCTTGGGTCGTACGCGCAGCTCTGTGCTTTCTCTGTCATGTGGTGCTTCCTCTCCTTACCTGGTATTCCTCTCCTGACTGGTATCTATGTGACTATGTGACCGGCTTGGCCTGCGCGGGAGCGCCATGGGCATGCCGAGCGCCAACGCGGGATGGGCACAGGGGTGGGGGTGGATCTCCCCTGTCAACGACCACGCGAAAACCGATCGCCTCCATGCGCCTCGAGAGCTCGTGCAGCCCCTCCGCTGCCTCGACGCCCGTGGAGGCCTTGTGGTCATAGAGCGCATAGTCACCACGCACCTCCTTGGGCGAGAGATTGGGCATGATGACATTCGCACCCGCAAGGATACCCCTCTCACACCCTCTGGGATCGATGGAGGCAAGCGCTGTCGTCGCGGGCAGCAGGAGGTCGGGCTTGATGAGGCGCAACAGCGACAGGAGGTAGCAGCTCAGCTCTGCCGAGCCTCGTGGGAAGTCGCGAAACGGCGTCGCGTGATGCGGCACGAACGGCCCAATGCCACACATCTGTGGGTGAAGCGTCTCGATGAGCTTGAGGTCTGCGGCGAGCTCGGCACGGCCCTGGTAGGGCGAGCCCACCATAAAGCCGGCCCCCACGACAAAGCCGATATCCTTGAGGTTGCGCAGGCAGCTGAGGCGGTGCTCAAGCGAGAGACTGCGCGGATGGAGACGGGCGTAGTGGGCAGGCGTCGCCGTCTCGTGGCGCAAAAGATAGCGATCGGCCCCCGCATCAAAGAGCCTTCGGTAGCTCTCGTACGAGCGCTCGCCCAGCGAGAGCGTGACGGCACAGTCAGGGTGGGAGCGCTTAACCCGCAAGATAAGCGAGACGAGCCGCGCGTCATCGAACAACGCATCCTCCCCTCCCTGCAAGACGAAGGTCCTGAAGCCCAGTTCGTACCCCCTGTCACAACAGCTGAGGATCTGGGTGGGCGTCAGGCGGTAGCGCCGAATCCCACTGTCACTGCGACGAATGCCGCAGTAGTAGCAGTCGTTCCTACAGTAGTTGGATATCTCGATGAGCCCACGGACGAAGACGGCGTTACCAAAATACCTGCGACGCTGGACGTCGGCGCGTGCGGCAGCGTGGGCTGCAAGGTCCGGAGAGAATGCCTCGATGAGCCTCTGGTAGTCTCCCAGCGACAGGGAGTGCCTCTCGGCCAGCTGGTCTACGAGGCTGAGGGCAGCAGCGTTTACCATATATGCTCCTTCGCGTCAACTACAACCTGCGCAAAACGCTCGGTGTTGGATCGCAGCCCCATCTTAGCGCAGAGTCAGGTAAGCCGGGCTCACAAACAACTGTGCCCCCAAGAGGACCTTGACACACGCTATGGATCGACACGGCGGATCTCGGGCGACGGCCGCAGCTTATGCTCATTGGGACAGGAGGATGCTGGCCAGTGAATTCTCGATAAGAGACAGCTAACATGATCAGAAACGGCTAACATATCTAGCATATACGTGGTGGGCAAGCACCGGGAGATGGGCGCCCCGTCCCCGGGCCTGATGACGGGATGGTCGGCACGAGATGAGACGGCAAGACGATTTCGACTGTAGGCACACAGGCGCGAGCTGCATACGTCACGTCCCCCTGCTTTCCAAGCTTCCTGAGGCAACCCAACAGGAACTGCTCCTATGCGCCGTACAATCCTCCCACCCCAAGGGCACCATACTCGTACACGAGGGTGACCCCATCGACTCGGTGCTGATCGTGCAGAGGGGCAAGATAAAGATCTTTCGCATCGATGCCGACGGCGAGGAGTACGTCTTGGACGTGCTGCATGACGGGCAGGCGATTTGGCACGGCATATTCCTCGATGATCGCAGCTACCACTACTCGGTGGCCTGCCTGACAGAGCTTTCGCTGTGCACCATCCGTCGAGCGGCCTTCGAGCAGATACTTACGCTACACCCTGACGTTGCCATGGATCTCATCCACATCCTCAGCACCGAGCTCGACGGAGCAGAGGAGAAGCTCATGATGCTGAGTATCCGCGACCCCAAACGCAGGCTCGCCGAGTATCTCCTGCACCGCGACGCCCGCTGCCTAGGCGAAGAGATAGACCTCAGACTCGATGACATCGCGCGCTCCATCAGCCTCAGGCCCGAGACGGTCTCGCGCACCTTCACGACCTTCGAACGAAAGGGCCTCGTTGCGCGCCTCGGCAGGGGCCGAATACAGATAGTCAACCATCAGGGCCTCAGGGACGTGTCCGCCTCTATTGAGTAGCCTCGCAGCAACAGCGTCCGCAGCAGGAGCTCCCACGTCCCCGACCAAAAATAAATCCTGTAACTTGATTGTAATCATAGACCCAGATATGGTGACCAGGCTATAGTCGCACACATCAGATGGTCCTTTACTTTTTCATGTATGGGGTGCTTAGATGTTGCAGGGTAGGGTTCACTCATGCGAGTCGTTTGGGTCGGCCGATGGTCCCGGCGTGCGCTACCTCATATTCCTACAGGGCTGTGAGATGCGCTGTCGCTACTGTCATAACCCTGACACCTGGGGCAAGACCAAGGGCTCGCTCATGAGTGCGGACGAACTCCTGGACCAGGCGGAGCGCTATCGGGGCTACTGGGGTAAGGAGGGCGGCATCACCGTGAGTGGCGGTGAGCCCTTGTTGCAGATCGACTTCGTGCGCGAGCTTCTCCACAAGGCAAAGCAGCGCAACATCAACACCTGCATCGACACAGCCCTACAGCCCTTTACCAGAGAGCAGCCCTTCTTTGGTACCTTCGAGGCGCTGATGCGCGACACAGATCTTCTGCTCGTCGATATCAAACACATCGATCCCATTGAGCACAAGAAGCTCACGGGCTGCGACAACCGCAACATCCTCGATGGGCTTAGTTACCTCTCGCAGATCGGCAAGCCCATCTGGATACGGCACGTACTGGTGCCCGGCATCACCGACAATGATGACTACCTGCGTCTCACGAGGGAGTTCATCAAGGGACTCTCAAATGTCAAACGTATAGACGTTCTTCCCTACCACAGTCTGGGTATATATAAATGGGATGAGTTAGGAATCCCTTACACCCTGAGGGACACCAAGCCCCCAGCGGTCGAGCGTGTGAGAAATGCGGAGCGGATCCTGCAGGGCGCAGGAGACGCGACGCGTTAGGACCTTATACCAAGGAGGTATGAGATGCAAGAGGCATGGAACGGCTTTACCGGCGGCCACTGGGTGGATGATGTCAACGTGCGCGACTTCATCCAGCGCAACTACACCCAGTACGAGGGCGACGAGAGCTTCCTCGCCGGCCCCACCGAGGCGACTGACAAGCTCTGGGGTCGCCTGCAGGAACTCCAGGCCGAGGAGCGCAAGCATGACGGTGTTCTCGACTGCGAGACCGAGGTCGTGTCGAGTCTCACGGCCTACGGCCCTGGGTACATCGACGAGTCGATGAAGGAGCTCGAGAAGGTAGTCGGCCTGCAGACCGACAAGCCCCTGAAGCGCGCCTTCATGCCCTATGGCGGCATCAAGATGGCGCAGGAGGCAGCCGAGAACTACGGCTACCACATCAACGACAAGTACAACAAGATCTTCAACGAGTACCATAAGACGCACAACCAGGCCGTCTTCGATGCATATACCCCCGAGATGCGCGCCGCCCGCCACTCTCACATCGTAACGGGGCTTCCCGACACCTACGGGCGTGGCCGCATCGTGGGCGACTACCGCAGGGTGGCCCTCTACGGCATCGACTTCCTCATCGCCAAGAAGCAGGAGGATCTTCTCAACTGCGGCAACGGCACCATGACCGATGACATTATCCGTCTGAGGGAGGAGATCGCCGATCAGATTCGCGCCCTGAAGGGCATGAAGGAGATGGCCAAGATCTACGGCTATGACATCTCCGCGCCTGCCAAGGATGCTCACGAGGCCGTGCAGTGGCTCTACTTTGGCTACCTTGCTGCCATCAAGACCCAGAACGGCGCCGCCATGTCCGTGGGCCGCATCTCGACCTTCCTGGACATCTACATCGAGCGCGACCTCAAGGCCGGCAAGCTCACCGAGACCGAGGCCCAGGAGCTCATCGACCACATGGTCCTGAAGTTCCGCATGGTCAAGTTCGCCCGCATCCCCTCCTACAACCAGCTCTTCTCCGGCGACCCCGTATGGGCGACCCTCGAGATGGCGGGCCTGGGCATGGACGGGCGTCACATGGTGACCAAGAGCGACTATCGCTTCCTGCACACGCTCGAGAACATGGGTCCCGCGCCCGAGCCCAACCTCACAGTGCTCTACTCCGAGATGCTCCCCGAGAACTTCCGCCAGTACGCGGCCAAGATCTCCATCGAGACGTCCTCGATCCAGTACGAGAACGACGATGTCATGCGTCCCATCTGGGGTGACGACTACAGCATCTGCTGCTGCGTCTCGGCCACAGAGACCGGCAAGGAGATGCAGTTCTTCGGCGCTCGCGCCAACCTCGCCAAGTGCCTGCTCTATGCCATCAATGGCGGTAAGGACGAGAAGTTCCTGGACAAGCAGGGCAAGCACATGCAGGTGGGTCCCGAGTACGCCCCCATCACTTCCGAGTACCTCGACTACGATGAGGTCATGCACAAGTACGACCTGATGATGGACTGGCTGGCCGGGCTCTACGTCAACATCCTGGACCTCATCCAGTACATGCATGACAAGTACTACTACGAGTCGGCTCTGATGGCCCTCATCGACACCGACGTAAGGCGTACCTTCGCGACGGGTATCGCGGGATTCTCGCACGTGGTCGATTCGCTCTGCGCCA
Organism: Olsenella sp. oral taxon 807; assembly: GCF_001189515.2. Taxonomy (NCBI): domain Bacteria; kingdom Bacillati; phylum Actinomycetota; class Coriobacteriia; order Coriobacteriales; family Atopobiaceae; genus Olsenella; species Olsenella sp. oral taxon 807. The sequence goes on along the minus strand of NZ_CP012069.2, from coordinate 688,903 downwards.
TCAAGTATGCCAAGGTCAAAGCAGTGCGCGACGAGAGCGGCGTTGCCACGGGCTTCGAGGTCGAGGGCGACTTCCCCCGCTACGGCAACGACGACGCACGCGCCGATGACCTCGCCGTGTGGCTGCTCAAGACCTTCATGACCAAGCTTAGGAAATACCACACCTACCGCAACTCCGAGGCCACGACCTCGATCCTCACCATCACCTCGAACGTGGTGTACGGCAGGGCGACAGGTGCCCTTCCCGACGGTCGCAAGGCCTACACGCCCTTCGCACCGGGTGCGAACCCCTCCTATGGCGCAGAGCAGAACGGGCTTCTGGCCTCGCTGAATTCCGTGGCAAAGCTCCCCTACGAGTACGCGCTTGATGGTATCTCCAACACCCAGACCATCAACCCGAGCGCACTGGGTACCGATGACACGCAGCGCAAGGTCAACCTCGTGCACGTCATGGATGGCTACTTTACCGCCGGCGCACATCACCTGAACGTGAACGTCTTCGGTGTGGACAAGCTCAAGGACGCCATGGAGCATCCCGAGAAGCCCGAGTACGCCAACTTCACGATTCGAGTCTCCGGCTATGCGGTGAAGTTCATCGACCTCACCCGCGAGCAGCAGCTCGACGTCATCGCGCGCACCTGCCACGACCATATGTAAGGATAGTTCTGGCAGAAGGGCTGGCGCAGCGCCGTTGTAAGGGCTAGCTGACATGTGACCTTTGGGGCACCCGCAGTAACAAGGCGGGTGCCCTTTTTGGATGCTTCGAGGCGATCACGATCGTGCGAAGCGGTAGTGCGCAGTGGTAGTGCGCACCTCGCGGGACTCGAGGTCACTTGGCGCAACCCCCCCGCAGTCTGGCGGGCGGTTGTCCCACACCTTCTCTGAGCAACGACGTAACGGAAAGGCGCAGCCTGCACGTTGGGCCTCACGGAAAAGTGCAGTCTGTACTCACCGCCTCACGGAAAGGCGCATTCTGTATGTTGGGCCTCACGGAAAAGTGCATTCTGTAAGTTGGGCCTCACGGAAAAGTGCGCTCTGCATGTTGGGCCTCACGGAAAGGCGCAGTCTGTCCCCGCCACTCCCGCAGAATGCGTCTTTCCGTGAGATCGTGCCACCAGAATGCGCTTTTCCGTACGGCACGGGTTGCAGAATGCGCTTTTCCGTAGAGTGCGCCTTTTCTCACCTGGGCAAACGTCGAGCCGCCTCACGCAAAAGCGCATTCTGTGTCCGCTGCCTCACGGAAAAGCGCATTCTGTGCTCACCGCCTCACGCAAAAGCGCAGTCTGCATGTTGGGCCTCACGGAAAGGCGCACTCTGTCCCCGCTACTCCCGCAGAGTGCGTCTTTCCGTGAGATCGTGCCGCCAGAATGCGCTTTTCCGTACGGCACGGGTTGCAGAATGCGCTTTTCCGTAGAGTGCGCTTTTCCTCACCTGGGCAAACGTCGAGCCGCCTCACGCAAAAGCGCAGTCTGTACGTTGGGCCTCACGCAAAAGCGCATTCTGTACGTTGGGCCTCACGCAAAAGCGCATTCTGCATGTTGGGCCTCACGGAAAAGCGCAGTCTGCACCCAGCACCTCACGGAAAGGCGCAGTCTGTACGCGAGCGGTCGCGCAGAGTGCGCCTTTCCGTGAGGCCAGACCCCAAGCCGAAGTTCGGGGCCCCGGCGCAACCCGCCCCGCAGCCTGGCGGGCGGTTGCCCGGGCGCGTTTGCCCAGTTGGGCCATTTTCCATAGTGCCCCGCATCCTGGCGGGCGGTTGCCTTGCGCCCCCTCCGGGCGACAACGTGACGGAAAGGCGCACTTTGTATGCAAGTCATTAGCTTGCGTGAGATACAGGCACCACAGATCTGTTGGAGATAGACATGCCGCTCATCCGACTCATTGGTGCGCTCGCCCCCACAGGTCATCCCAGACACGCACAAAAGGTTATCCTTTCAGCATCCGTACAACGCAAGCGATAGGAGATAACATGAGCGCTATGGGTCAGCCGGGACGGGTCGGAGGCACGACCTGCAAGGTAACATGGGTTCGTGCCATGGCATGCGTGTGCGTGATCGGCCTTGCTACTCTGCTCCCGCAGCTGGCGTGGGCTGATACAGACATGGGCCAGGTGGAAGCGACCATCGGTGAGCAGGGAGCCGAAACGATGACAGACCTGGGACCAGAGGGCGCGCCAGGGGTGGACGTGGCCGGATCGGCTGAAGAAGCCATCACGCCCCCCAGCGAAAAGCCCGAGGAGACCGGCGAGGACACCGCGTCTCAAAACAGCATGGAGTCGGACGCGGCTACCCTCGCTGCTGCCACCCAGGACGTCTTACGCCTCTATAACAGATGGTCGGGAGAGCACCTCTATACCACGAGCAGGACCGAGTACAACAGCCTCGGCAAGGTGGGCTGGTCGGGCGAGGGCACCGCATGGGCAGCACCAAGCTCGGGCTCGAACCCGGTCTGGCGCCTCTACAACAGGTAGAGCGGTGATCACCTGCTCACGAGCGACCGCAAAGAGTACGATGCGCTCGGTAGGGCCGGCTGGAACCGTGAGGGCGTCGCGTTCTATAGTGGTGGCGGTGTGTCGGTGTGGAGGCTCTACAACAGGTGGCTCAAGGCGGGAACCCACCTCCTCACAACGGACAAGACAGAATACGACAATCTGATCAGGGACGGTTGGTCCGGCGAGGGTGTCGCGTTCTACGCCGTGAGCGCTCGCAGCGGGCAGACCGATTCCCAGCGCAGGGAGGCCGAGGTTAGGGCCGCCATTGATAGGAACCCGACGAGCGTGAACGACGGTGACACCATAACCGTCACGGGGAAAGCGGTTGCAGAGTCCCTGCAAGACTTTGATGGCACTGCCTACAGCGTGCAGCTCCAGAGGCCGTTGACCATTCGTAATATCCCACCGAGCACGGTAGACACAACTCCCACGGAAACGACGAACAGTCTCGATTTGGTCAAGTGGCTTGGACGTGGCTACAATACATGGTGGAATGAGCCACAGAAGTGGTTTGCGAGCCATGTCGGTAAAACGGTAACGGTGACGGGAAGAGTTGTCTGGCGTAGATCTGGCAAGCTCATGTCGTATGGACCGTGGCTCTACGATGCCAAACTCGTGAGGGTCTGGTAGAGCATTGGAATCCGGTAAGCATTGACACGATCCGTAAGGCAATGGCTCACCTTGGCCTTAGGTCACACTAGAGGTCCTTAAGAAGGCTTTTCGGAGGCTTGTGTGGGTTGACGTCTCAGTGAAAACGCCAACCTAGCGGCAGGCAGCACCACTCGCGCAGAGCCTGTCGCGCAGAGCCTGTTTCCGACCAGGGAAGAGGCGACCACCGAGGGGGCACCGGCACACCATGGTGGTTGAGCCGCTCGCGCCACCCGACGCAGCTCGCGACGCAACAGTGTACACGAATGCCCCAAAACGGCGCCGAGGGGCCATTTCCACCGATCTGTGTACACTCCCGTGGCCCCGCCCGCTCGCGCGACCGGGCGGGGCCACGGGCCCCACGACATCGACGGCCCCATGGTCCCCGTAATGCCATGGGGCTCAGACCTGAGGCCCACGCCACCAGGGAGGTGACGCAACCACCCACACGAACTCACGAACCTGGCATCACCTCATCTAGGGAATCTGGGCAGGTTCATCAGTCTAGCGATACGAGACGTCGGGACACCTCAAGAGCCAGCTTTCGGCGGAGACTACCTGAACATCTCCGACCACAATATCATCGTCACGCCGCATAACCACGTAGCGGCACTCCTTGGGGACGCCACCCGGCACAAGTGAGGCAAGCTCGTTGACCGTGGCACTGAATGTACCTCTGAACGTCCTCGAGGACTTGATCTCCACAAGCTTGGGTGCATTCGTAAGATCGACGAGGTCGACTTCCTTACCCCGGGAATCTCTATAGAAGTACATCTCGGGCACGACACCCGCATTAAGATATTGCTTCATCGACTCGGCGATAATAAGGTTTTCGAATACGGCACCTCTCATGGGACTATCACGCAGCTGCTCGAAAGAGCGTATACCCAAGAGATGGCAGAGCAGACCGGTATCGTTGAGATATAGCTTTGGAGTCTTGACAAGCCTCTTGCGAATGTTGGCGAAGTATGGTGGCAGCAGGAAGATGATGTAGCTCGACTCGAGTATCGACAACCATTCCCGTGCCGTCTTGCTTGACACACTCGCATCCTGCGCAAGGCGCGTGATGTTAAGGAGTCCACCGGCCGTCTGGGCGACGAGCCGCAGCATCGTCTCGAACTGGCGAATGTTCCTGACATCCAGATAACCCGCGACGTCACGCTCCAGATAGGTCGAGACATACCCGTCGTAGTACACACGTGCTGGAATCTTCCTATCGTATAGTCGCGGGTATCCGCCCTTTCGCATGAAGTCATCGAGGCCTAAGTCGCCCTGCTCAGCTCGAGCCTCAGCAAAAGACAACGGCATAAGCCGAAGCAGACCCACACGCCCAGCCAGCGACTGCGTGATACTCCTGAGCAAAAGGAAGTTTTGAGAGCCCGACAGAATGTATTGCCCCGGCTCGCCCGTCTCGTCCGATACGACTTGAATCATATTGAAGAGCTCGGGCGCCAGCTGCGCCTCATCGATGACCAGACGCTGCGGACGATCGCGTATGAAACCCACGGGGTCAGCGAGTGCCGCTTCTCGCGTGTCAATGTTCTCGAGGTTGACATAGTCATACTCAGAAAAGACCTTCCTCACGAGCGTTGACTTACCGCTTTGGCGCGGTCCCGTGACGGACACAACGGGAAACCACCCGGCCATCTTGAGGGCTATCTCTTCCATGCTTCTGGCAATCAAGCTCCAGCCTCCTTCTGTGCACACCGAACACTACCGTTCAAGATAGAAGGGAAGTTGGTTGTTCGCAAGTCATGAAGTGCCTTTGGCGCAGGCTGCGAAGGAACGAGAGGAGACCAGCGACTCCTTGTTTTTCAGAAGCCACACCGCAGCTGTAACTGAGCCTTGCGAGCCGTCCGTCGATGCACTCTCCCCCGTTCGCATAAACGTCGTCTGCACCCACGGACCCCTATGATAAGAATGGACCAAGTGCCGCTGTCCTGTGCGACGCTCTCACGGCCCAAAAACGACAAAGGTGAGGGAGAGGTACATGCGAGCGCGACCGTATCCGGTATCTGCTGCCCGACGGCAGGGACCTACGGTCAGTCAGCGAGAAATTCAGACTGCCTGTCCCAGCGGCTATGATTGGAGAATTGAACATGACGGCCATACTAATCACCACAGCCCTTTATGGGATCGTTATCGGACTGTGCGCAGAGGGAATTTCACAGCGCGCCACCGAGCACGTTTGTCACAGGAAGGGACTCGCTGGACCTGACATCGACCCGTCCCGAAGGGACGCCCTCCGTCTCGCGCTCCCGCTCACTCACATCGCAGCCTGCGCCGCCATGGGGCTTCTCGCGAGCCGCTCGCTACCCGCCTCCACGCCCTTGGCGTCCATGCCCATGGCACAGTCTTTGATCGGCTGTATGCTCCTCACCACAGTGATCGTTGCCGTGTGGATAGAGTTGACTATAAACATCATACCCAACGAGCTTGTCATACTGACCCTCCTGCTCGGCCTCGCGTATCGGGTGCTGAGCGGCTGGCTAAGAGGAGACGTCCTCTCCTCCCTGCTCGGATCTCTCGGCGCATTCATGATCACCCTTGTCCTCTTCGTATGCAGCATAGCTTCCGCACTAAAGGCGTCCAACGGAATCTCTCACGGGGTAGGAGCTGGTGCTTTCAAGATGGCCCTTGCGCTTTCGGTGGCGGTTGGCTTTCCCGGAGTCGTGTTCTTCTACCTAGGGCTTTTTGCCACTGTAGCTGTCTACTTCCTCTTCAAGCTGCTCACCGGCTCATACTCGTTCCTCACAGAGTTTCCCCTGTCTCCCTTTCTGTTCCTTGGCCTCCTCTGTGGCCTCGCTTGCCCCTACCTGCTGCCAGCCATCTGGCCGTAGAAATCCCTCCGAGAAAGAACGGCGACGCCCAGCACACAGATGCTGGACGCCGCCATGAACATATCATGCGAGCCTCAGGCAAGCGCGATACCCAAGAGGTAGCCCCAGCGAACCACCTCCGTCGTACTGTAGTAGCGAATCCACTCGTCGAGGGGAGAGTCTCGAACGGCACCAACGTTATCCCTGACCTGTCCGCGACCTACATAGATGCCAATGTGTCCGTAGATACTGCCCATGCGCGAGTGCGAGTGTGACGGAACGGCAATGACCATACCAACCCTGAGCTGCGCCCTATCTGAACTGTGACACCAGCGCCAGTACATGTCATCGGCATTGCCCCCGGCATAACGATAGCCCGCACGGGAGAAGACCTGGCTTACCCACATGGCACAGAGCCCGGCACCAGGTGATGGGGTGGAGTACGCCACGCTCACGAGATCTCGCTGTGCGTCGGTAACGTCAGACATCCTCCCGTCATTATTGGCCCAGAACCAGCTCATGCCATCATCAAAGTCCATGTTTCTTAGGACATAGCCCGCCGTCGTCGTGTAATGGGCGCCACCGATATCCGATTCGCCATCGGACGAACGTCCGAGCTGCGCGACCGAGTAGGCACCCCTCGAGTAGAGGTAGTAGCGCTGCAGCCCCTGGCAAAAGCGGTCCGTGACCAGCCAGCCAGAGCCGGTGGCGAGCCTCCCATCGTTGTCGGCGAGGTAGATAATAGAGCCACTTCTCAATGACCCACGCAGAACATGCCCCGCGCCGGTTGTGAAGTGGTACGCACCAATGCCGCCCCGGCCAGTTGCGCCGTCGCGAGAGACGCCTGGCTTTGCGACCGAGTAGGCACCTCTCGAGTAGAGGTAGTAGCGCTGCATCCCCTGGCCAAAGCGGTCCGTGATCAGCCAGCCAGAGCCGGTGGCGAGCCTTCCGTCGTTGTCGGCGAGGTAGATGACACCACCCTGCTCACGGGCACCCCGAATCACCGCGCCTGAGGCAGTGGCCCACGCACGATAGCCCGCACCTCGGTCAACAGGGGAAGAGCTGGGGTCTATGAGACGCGAGGCCGCCACGACAGCATCCGAGCCTATCCAATAGCGCTGAAGCTGCCCGGGCGTCCACGCCTGCGTCACGGTCCAAAAGCCCGCGATGGGAAGCTTGGAGAGCTTTGAGGCGTACCAAGAGTTACCGTCGTCAGACCAACCAGCGCGGATGCACGAGCGCTTCTCGTTCGCATCGGCCGTGAGCAGGTGAGAACCCGTCTGGACGTATCGGTTGTAGAGACGTGATATGGCGGCGCCGGAGCCAGCGGGCGCACCGTAGAGCTGCACGCCCTCGCCCTTCCAGCCGACCCTCGCCAGCCTGCTGTATTCGGCCTTGCTGGTGGTATAGAGATGATCGCCTGACCAAGCGTTATAGAGTCTATAGACCGGAACGCCCGCAGAGGGGGCGACCCAAGCGACACCCTCCCAACGCCACCCCTCAGAGAGCGCGGATTTTGCCTCACTCAGGCTTCCCGTGTAGAGGTGCTCTCCAGTCCAGGCGTTGTACATACGGTATACATTGGAATGGGATGCCTGCGTGGTAGACCCAGAGTCTCTTGCAACTGACGTGACATCCTTCTTTGACGACACATCCGCAACGCTGGTGTTATCTACGGTCGGGGTATCTGTCGCAGGCACATTGGTTGTCGACACATCGGCTGACAACGTATCTGCCGCAGGCGCGGCTGCGACATGCGACGATCCAGCAGCCGCTGAGCTCGAGCTGACGGGAATATCAGACGTTGACGGCGCGGGGCCAGACTGATCGGATGAGGTAGTATCTTGGACAGCTGTCGTGCTGCCTATAGACTCGACGTCGGAACCTTTCGAGGAATTCGTCGCCTCAGAGACCGGCTTGGCGGACGCCTGCTGCCCTTTCGCACGGGGTGAGCCAAACTCAGACTTCTCAGTCTTTTCGGTCTTGTTGCTCGGTGCTGTGGGAACACCTGTATCTTCAATGCTCGACGACTCTTCGGGTCCGCTCGCCACAGCCTCCGCCGTCGCGCCGGACCCTGGCGTTGCCTCCTGTGCGAGTGCGGACCGAGCGCCAGCACCACCAAACACGAGCGTGAACCCGAGTGCCGCGGATACCAGCCCAACGGACAGTTTGGGAATCACCCAACACGATGTACGCCAGACCCCCTCACCTGGGGCAGAAGCGAGCCTCTTCCCCACCGCCTCCTGCAACATCCTCGATACCTGCGCTTGTCGCGACATAGCGTCATCCCTTCAACGAAACGAGGTCCTGCCGCATGTCTTAGATGCAACAGGACTCAACGAAGAAAGATGATAGCATACGTACAATGATTGGCAAGGTATCTATATACTAGCTACCTGCTGCTTCCGCAGCAGCGCGGCTATCACCTACGATCCGCTCAAAGAACGTCCGTCAGACGCAAAGGCCTGATGGACCCGTGTTCCTTACGGCACGACAGACGCCAACGTCACTGCATGCGCCAAGGCAAAGCAGATGATGCCTCCGATGACCGTGTAGATCAAGGTGTACTTGAAGACAGCGCGAATGACCTTGCTCTCCTGACCCGCTATCCCCGCAGCCGCACAGGCAAGCGCGACATTGGAGGGAGCAACCATCTTGCCGATGCCAGCACCCATCGCGTTAGCGGCGCACAACCATTGCGGGACAACTCCGATTCGACTCGCCGTCTCCTGCTGCAACGGACCAAACAGAACACCCGTGTTCGTTCCGGACCCCGTAACGAAGGCACCAAGGACACCAACGAGCGGCGAGAACAGGGGGAAAATCCCTCCCGTGATAGCAACCAACGCTTCAGCAACATCTTTTGTCATACCGCTGTGCACCATGATCTTTGCCGTTGCCAGCACGGAGCAGATGGTGACGATCGTCTTGACGTTCGAGGCCACCGTATGCCCAAACACCGACGCGATCTTCTGGGGCCTTGCCCCCTGGATAAGTCCGCCGATGATAGCCGCGATGATGATCCACACGCCTGGGGTGTTTATCCAAGAGAAGTTAGTCGGCTTTCCCGTTGGCCCTGTATAGATGAGAACCGAGGACTTGATGGCAGAAAGTGGCGCGTTAACGGGCGGGACCAGCTTGGAGGTGCCAAGCAGCAGGATGAAGATCAAAATGAAGGGACTCCAGGCCTTGACGCCCTCGGCAACGCTGATGCTGAGCTTTTGCTGCTTATCCGCTGCGATGCGGTACTCATCTGGCACTGGCTTGTTCCTCATCGCGATGGCAAGGGGGATGGTTATGGCCATAGAGCAGCCCGAGCCGATGATGTCTGGAAGCTCCGGACCGATAAAGGTCGCGACCAGAAAGTTCGGTACCGTGAAGGCCAAAGACGAGACGAGCGCGATGGGAAGGACGCCCTTGAAGGCCTTGAAGCCCTTGCCTATCACGAAGACCATGAAGAAGGGCGAGAGAAACATGAGCAGGGCCTCAATCAACGCCGTATTGGCCGAGAGCAGTACTGAATCCACGCCTATTAATGGAGCCAATGTCGTGGTCGGCACGCCGACAGAACCGAAGGCTGTCGGCGTCGAGTTCACGATCAGCAGTCCCACGAGGGTCGGGAGTGGCTCGAAGCCAAGAGCGATGAGAATGCTCGCGGGAATGGCCACTGCTGTACCGAAACCGGCCATGCCCTCCATGAAGCACCCAAAGCTCCACCCGATGATGATAGCCAGGATGCGCTTGTCACTGGAGATGCTGGACAACATCGCCTTGATCCGGTCCATTGCACCTGTCTCGAGAACCAGGTTGTAGGTAAAGAGTGCAGCAATGATAACGAGGATGATGGGCCACAGTGCGCTCAGCACCCCCTCGAGTATCGCCGTGCCACAGTTGAAGGGAGCCATACCCTTGTAGGGAATTGCAACGACGGCGGCAAAGGCTATTGCAATGCCGCACGCCTTATATCCCGGCATCTTCAGACCTGTGAGCGCAATCACCAACCAGATGATCGGGACCAGGCCGAGCAAGAGATTAACTAACATAGTTGTATCCACGTGTATCCCTCCTTAGTCTTGGTCATGTATTGGACTGAGACTACGTCAGGTACACAGGCCAACGAGACGTCCATGCCCTCCCCGTCATCGCCATGCTCCCATAGTTTTTCTGACCCGCAAGATAATGGAAAGGCACAGGCGATCCCCATACGCCCATACCCATAAACATAGATCCCATGAGGGCACAGCATCCTCTCGCGGCCCATCCTGAGGCTATGGCTTCCCGCAAGTTTCCGAGAAGCCATAGCCGATCACCCCGTAGTCGTCAGACTCCCATACGTCCGGTGACTAGCTTTCCTTGATTTTCTTTACTTCCTCGATCATAAGTGGGAGCACCTTCAGAGCATCCCCGATGATGCCGACATTGGCGACGGAAAAGATGGGCGCGTCCTCGTCCCTGTTGATCGCGACGATGTAGTCTGCTCCCGTAATGCCAGAGAGGTGCTGGGTGGCACCGGAGACACCTGCTGCGATGTACAGCTTGGGCGCGACGCACTTCCCAGACTGCCCGACCTGATGGTTCTTTGCGATCCAACCATCCTCGATGGCGGGCCTGGTGGCACCCACCTCGCCACCAAGCACCCCTGCGAGTTCCTCGACCAGGGCAAAGCCCTCCTTGCTCCCCAGCCCGCGGCCACCCGAGACGATGACCTCGGCGTCCTCGAGGTTCACGGATTCGGTGATCTCCTGTACCGTGTCGATGACCTTCGCGCGCACGGCGCCATCCGAGACGGCGTAGCTACCGCTCACGACCTTGCCCTGCGCAGGCTCATCCAGTTTCTTAAAGGCACCAGAGCGAATCGTCGCTATCTCGGGAGCAGCGTCTATCTTCACGTCACTCAAGACCGTACCGCTGTACTCGGTCATGGTGTAAGTAACATCCTTGCCCTCTGCCGCGACAGCGATCACGTCAGATGCGGAGGCTGACTGGAACCTAGCGGCAAGCATGGGGGCCAGGTCCTTGCCGTCGGTCGTCCCACCGATCAAGACGACGGCGGGCCTCTCTGCCTCCACTATCTGCCCGAGTACATCAGCATAGGCATCCAAGTTAAAGTCCTGCAGCTCGCTCGAGTCAACATAGATGACCCTATCGGCACCAGCCATGGCGACCTCATTGGCCGCAGCCTCCCTGCCACTTCCCAAGACGACGGCGACGACGCCCTCGCCCCTCGCGTCTGCGATGCTGCGGGCCGGCGTCAGAGACTCGAGGCTCGCCTTCACGGGGCTGCCGTCTGCAACCTCGATGTACACAAGCACGTCTTTCGTGTCTTCCCTCTTCATGGCATACCCCCTACAGCACCCGAGCGTCGACCATCATCTGAATGGCCTTCGCCGTGGATTCCTCGACGGTCTCTTCTTGGATCTTCACGCCAGCGGCACGCTTTGGCGGCTCATACTCCCTCACAGTCGAGAGTCGCGCCGCGATGTCGGCTCCCTGTGCGAGTTCCGCACCGCTCAGCTCGCCGATGGGCTTCTTGCGGGCGGCCATCTTGTTGCGGATCGTCGGATAGCGAGGGTCATAGCTCGGTTTGCTCACTGTGACGAGCGCTGGGAGAGGTAGCTCCACAAGACGGTAGCCCTCGTCGGTCTCATGCTTCACCTGGACGGTGTCACCCTCCCGCGTGATGTCGATGGCGTCCGTCGCCACGGCCACGTTCAGCTTCGCCGCTAGGTATATCCCCGTCTGACCCTGGGCGACATCGGTCGCCTCCTTACCCGCAAACACGAGGTCGAAGTCGCCCCTCTCGCCGCGCAGCTTCTCGATGGCACCCCGAATCAGTTCCGCAATGCCAAGGTTGTCGGTGTCGCTCACGCCCTCCTCGCTCACGAGATAGGCATAGTCTCCACCAACAGCCAGGCAGTTCTTCAGAGAGTTCTTTGCCGAGTCAGGTCCAACGCAAAGGACAGTGATCTCCGATCCGTCACCCAGAGACTCTTTGAGACGGGTGGCCATCTCCAATGCATAGGTGTCGAAGGCGTTGACGACCGGTGTGATTCCCTCGATCGCAGGCTTGCCATCCTTCCCAAAGCCCACCTCAACGGAATCATCTGGAACCTGCTTGATGCATACTAAAATGTTCAAACTCAACCTCCCGTTAGAAAACCGGCAGCCAGAACCCTTCTTCTGGCTGCCGGCGGCTACGCCCTGCGGTTTGAATTAGAACCTGCCGATGGTGTTGTTGGCAGTTACAATCCTCTGTACCTCGTTGGTACCCTCGAAAATCTGGAAGATCTTTGCGTCACGCATCAGCTTCTCGACCGGATACTCGCGGCTGTAGCCATAGCCACCGAGCATCTGGACGGCCTCGGTCGTGCACCACATGGCCGCGTCGGATGCGAAGCACTTCGCCATAGCGGCCTCACGACTGTGAGCCTTGCCCTGGTCCATGAGGTTCAGCGCATAGGCGCAGAGCTGACGGCCAGCCTCGATCTTCATGGCCATGTCGGCAATCTTGAACTGCATGGCCTGGAACTTCAGGACGGGACGACCGAACTGCTTGCGCTCCTTGGTGTAGGCGATGGCCTCGTCCATGGCGCGCTGCGCAAGGCCCGTCGAGACGACGCCCATCCATGCACGCGCCTGATCGAGCGTCTGCATCGAGATCTTGAAGCCCTGTCCCTCGCCACCAAGGAGGTTCTCGGCCGGCACATGGACGTCCTCAAGAACGACGTCAGTCGTGTTGGACAGGCGAATGCCCATCTTGTCCTCCTCATGACCGACAGAGAGACCGGGGGTGTCCCTGTCAACCAAGAAGATGGACATTCCCTTGGCACCCTTTTCCTTGTCAGTGAGGGCGGTGACACAGTAGAAGCTGGCGACGGCGCCGTTGGTGATGAAGCACTTCCTGCCGTTCAAGACATAGCCATCCCCATCCTTGACGGCCGTGGTCGTGCCGGCACCAGGGTCAGACCCCGCGCCCGGCTCGGTCAGGCAGAACGCACCAAAGCCGCCCTCGAGCAGGAGGTCACAGACGTGCTTCTTCTGCGCCTCGTTGCCCGCGATCAAGACAGGCTTGGTACCAAGCCCGCTGGCAGATATGGTCGTGGCAAAGCCAGAGTCTGCCCATGCCATCTGCTCGATCAGCGCAGCCACGTCAACACGACTCAGGCCGGGGCCACCAAACTCCTCGGGAACCTCAAGCGTAGTGTAGCCCTGCTCAATAGCCTTGTCGTAAATGTCCTTTGGCCACTCGCCCGACTTGTCGTATTCCTTAGCCTGCTCCACGACCTCGGCATCACAGAACTTCTTGAGGTCGCCCAACAGGTCCTTTGCCTCGTCAGAAATGAAATATGCCATGCTCTCTCCTTGCTTGTCGTACGGTCTTCACACGACTCCTGTGCCGTGCAACTGGACCGCTCTCTGTCTTCGGGGGCTGCCTTACTCGTCCTCGTCCTCCTCGGGGATGAAGCAGACCTTACCAGGATTCAGGATCATGTTGGGGTCAAAGACCTTCTTGATACCACGCATCAGCCTCATGTTGACCGGACCGACGAAGTCCTTCAGATAGGATATCTTGCCGGATCCGATGCCGTGCTCGCCCGAGATGAGGCCACCGAGCTCGACCGCCTTCGCGTAGGCCTTCTTCATGAACTCGTCGGACTCCTTCATGAAGGCCTCGGCATCATCGTCGTTGCTGCACAGGTAGATGTGCAGGTTGCCGTCACCAGCATGGCCAAAGTCCTTGACCGTGTAGGAGTGACCCTCTCCCAGCGACTTAGCGTAGGTGAGGAACTCGGGGATCTTCGTCACGGGAACAACGACGTCGCACTCGTCCAAGAGCTTGGTATTCCCCTCGATGGACTCCAAGAGGGAGCTCCTGATGGCCCACGCGTCCCTGAGCTGCTGCGGCGTATCGGCAACCAGCACGTCAACCGCGCCTGCCTCCAGGGCTATGTTGGACGCCTCCTCGATGGTGTTCATCAGCTGGTCCTCGTCACTGCCGTCGAAGGTGGCCAGGACGTATGCGTTGATGTCGACGCCATTGAGCTGCTTGGGGTACACCTCCTTGGAGAGCAGCTGCTCCGTGTCGATAACGACGTCCTTCTCCATGAACTCGAGCGCCTGTGGGTCGAGGTTAGCCGCAAACAGCTTGGGAACCGTGGCGATGGCGCCTTCGAGCGTCTCGTACGGGACGATGATGGACATCGTCATCTTGGGCGCGACGATGATCTTCAGGGTCATCTCCGTGATGATGCCCAGCGTACCCTCCGACCCTATGAGCAGGTGCAAAAGGCTGTACCCCGAGCTCGTCTTCGAGACCGTCGCACCCTCCTTCACGACCTCTCCGGTCGGAAGGACGACCGTTATCTCCTTCACGTAGTCCCTCGTCGTACCATACTTGACGGCGCGCATGCCACCCGCGTTGGTGGAGACGTTGCCACCCACGGTCGCGAGCTTCTCACCTGGATCGGGCGGATACATGAGTCCACGCTTAAGGGCGTCATCGGCCAAGTCCTTAAGGAGGACGCCCGGCTGGATCGTGACGACCAGGTTCTCCTCGTCATAACCGAGGATCTTGTTCATCTTTGTGGTGGAGATCATGACTCCACCGTACTGGGCCACGGGACCGCCCGTCAGTGCGGTGCGAGCGCCGGACGGCGTCACCGCTATCTTGTTTTCGTTGCAGACCTTCATAACCGCGGCGACCTCCTCGGTCGTCGTGGGCTCGACGAGCACCTCCGGCATAGCCTCGCCGTAGATGCGCATCTCATCATGACTAAAGTCCTCGTTGATCTGGTCGCCGACGAGCACATGCCCGTTGGCGGCTGCCTTGATTTGCTCAAGGACCTCCGGTGTTACCTTGTTATACGTGTACGTAGCCATTCCAACTCCCTTCGATTCGATGCAAGCAATACCAAGACACGTCACGACAGCTGCTCTACCGTCTCGACATTTCCACATAAAGTTTACCAGATGGCTACCTTAGGCGGCGTTCGACTCCACAGACGGTATCTATGGGCAGCTAAATGGCGATGGAGCCACATCCGCCTAAGCGCCACGCCATTCCACGCCCTGACGAAATCCCGCTACTTTAGGCTAGACCCCGCGCTCCGACGTACTCTAGCAAGGTTCCGACCCTCGCGTACGGGGCCGCTGGACACAAGGCCCAACGACCCTTTGGTACACAGGATTTAGCCCTTGACCTTCTTGATTGCCTCCGTCAGGGCGGGCACCACCTCAAAGAGGTCACCGACTATGCCATAGTCTGCAATGTCAAAGATCGGTGCCTCGGGATCCTTATTGATGGCAACAATAACATCAGAGCTGCTCATGCCAGCCACATGCTGGATGGCACCAGAGATGCCGCAAGCAATGTAGAGCTTTGGACCGACAGTCTTGCCGGTCTGGCCAACCTGGTGGGAATGCGAGATCCACCCCGCATCGACGGCGGCTCGCGAGCAACCCACCGTCGCACCCAATGCGTCCGCCAGTCCCTTCAGCGGCTCGAAGCCTTCTGCCCCGCCAACGCCACGACCACCTGAGACGATGATTTCGGCACCGATGAGGTCAACGAGCTCCGAGGCGCCCTCCTGGATCTCCTTGATGAGCCGGACGTGAATGTCCTCTGGGGCAACGTGAAAGTCCTCACGGACGACCTCGCAGCTACGCCCCGCCTCCGGCGGCAGTGCCTTGAAAACGCCGGGACGCACGGTACCGAGCTGGGGACGATGGTTCGGGCAGAGGATCCTCGCCATAAGGTTGCCGCCAAAGGCCGGACGCGTCCATGCCACGTTGCCGGATTCCTCGTCGATCGCGAGCTGCGTGCAGTCGGCGGTCAGACCCGTCTGCAGGCGAGAGGACAGACGTGGCCCGACATCGCGACCATTGTTGGTGGCACCGATGAGCATCGTGGTCGGCGCATACTTGGTAAGCATGGCCGCAAGCGCGTTGACGTACGCATCGGTGGTGTAGTGCTCGTATTCCGGGCCGTCAACAACGATGACCTGGTCGGCACCATGCTCCTGGGCAGAGACGACCGCTGCGTCGGTATTGTGTCCGATGACCAGCGCCACAAGCTTGCCACCCTGCTTGTTGACAAGGTCGCGGCCGGGATTCAGCAGCTCAAGGCCCACGTTCTGGGCAGAGCCATCGGCGAAGGTCTCGATGAACACCCATAGATCTTTTGACTTAGGTTCCATGTTATATTCTCCTCATGTATATAAGCAGCCACTTGCCTATGACAACGAGAGTGCGAGGACACGCTGTGCGCGCCTCAGCTCCTAGAGAACGTTATCCGCGTCAAGATGCTCAGCGAGCTTCTGGGCCGCCTCGCCAGCAGTCTCAGCCTGAATCCGTATGCCACCTTGCTTAACGGGGGGAACAAAGGTCTTCTTGACCTTGGTCGGCGAGCCGTTAAGGCCGCAGCGCGAGAGATCGACATCAAAGTCGTTCTCTGAGAAAACGGTAATCTCCTTCTTCCTGGCAGCGAGCTTTTGCTTGATCGTCGGAAGGCGGGGATCGAAGCTGGGCTTGGTAGCGGTGACGAGGCAGGGGAACGATACACCAAGGATCTCCTGACCATCCTCGGTCTCACGCGTCACCTGAATCTCGTTGTCGACAATCTCGGCGGTCAGGCCATAGGTGACCTGCGGCACCCCCAGGTATTCCGCAAGCTCCGGTCCGACCTGGGCGGTATCGCCGTCGATGGCCTGCTTACCACAGAAGATCACGTCAAACTTGCCTTCGATCTCCTCGAGCTTCTTGATCGCACAGAAGAGGATATAGCTGGTCGCCAGCGTATCCGACCCTCCAAACCTGCGTCCCGAGATCAAATAGGCCTTGTCACCGCCAACGGCCAGGCAGCTCTTGAGAGCCTCCTTGGCCTGCATCGGTCCCATGGACATGACGATAATCTGAACGTCATCCCTCTGGTCCTTGATGCGGGCGGCCATCTCCAGCGCGTACCCGTCAAAGGGGTTAACGATGCTGGGGACACCATCGCGAATCAGTCGATTCGTCTCTGGGTCAATTCGAATCTCTGTCGTGTCTGGAACCTGTTTCACACAGACAAGTAGCTTCATAATAATTCACAGACTCCTAAGTTTGAGTTGAGTAGTTAGGAGACGCTCCACGCCACAGACCCACCCCGCTCGTCGCCCAGACAACCGCGCGATCTAAGCACATCGGTGGCCTCCTATTCGGAAGAGCATGCGGGAGCCGCATGGCAAACACGACTCCCGCATAATGAGCTACGAATGTCTATGGTTTGAGCTACGTGAAGCATCTCGAGGCACTGCATGCATACCCTGTGGGGTTACCCCTCATGCTAGAGCTGGTCGACCGGAGTCTTCGTGCGATCGGTGTTGTAGACGTAGAAGCCACGACCGCTCTTGGCGCCAAGGTTGCCGCCGCGAACCATCTTACGGATGAGCGGGCAGGCACGATACTTAGAGTCGCAGGTCTCCGTGTAGAGAACGTCCATGATGGCAAGGCAGATGTCCAACCCGATGAAATCGCCGAGCTCGAGCGGACCCATAGGATGATTGGCACCGAGCTTCATGGCGGTGTCAATGCCTGCGATGTCTGAGACGCCCTCCATCTTAATGAAGGCGGCCTCGTTGATCATGGGGATGAGAATGCGGTTCACGACAAAGCCCGCAGCCTCGTTGACCTGCACCGGCGTCTTGCCGATCTCCTTGGCGATGGAGACGATCTTCTCGGTGGTCTCGACAGGCGTATTGACACCAGCGATAACCTCGATGAGCTTCATGCGATCTGCCGGATTGAAAAAGTGCATACCCACGAGCGGACGAGAGAGGCCTGCTCCGATCTCTGTGATAGAGAGGCTCGAGGTATTGGACGCAAAGATGCAACTCTCCTTGCAGATCTTATCGAGCTCCGCAAAGGTCTCCTTCTTGACCTTCATGTCCTCGAAGGCTGCCTCGACAATGAGGTCACAACTTGAGGCGAGTGCCTCCTTCAAGCCTGTGGTGATGGCGGCCAAGCGCTTGTCGACCTCAGCTTGATCGAGCTTGCCCTTGCTCACGAGGCGCTCATAGCCCTTTGCAATCTTTGCCTTGCCACCATCGGCCCACTCCTGCTTGATGTCGCAGAGCGCGACCTCCCAGCCTGACTGAGCGAATGCCTTGGCGATGCCTTGACCCATCGTGCCCGCGCCAATGACTCCCACCTTCATGTCAAACCTCCTTCTTTTCATATGGCCCGGCCGACAACACCTGTCGGTCGGGTCATGTCTCTTGGCGTAGAGTAGCTAGTTGTTCGTAAACACCGCCTTGGGCTTTGGTTTCTCACGACTCAGGAAGCAGGACATCCCCTCCACCTGATCGTGGGTCTCGAAGCAGGCGCCAAAGAGCCTCTCCTCCACCTGGACCGCCTCCGCGATGGGAAGCTCTATGCCCTCGTTGATGGCCCGCTTGCAGTTGCGAACAGCAATGGGCGCATTCGAGGCTATCTTGCCTGCGAGCTTGCGTGCCGCATCCATGAGCTGGTCAGGGGCATAGACGGCATTCACGAGGCCAATGCGCAGCGCCTCGCTTGCCTTGATGTTCGTGGCGGAGTAGACGAGCTGCTTGGCCATCCCGACGCCCACCACACGGGCGAGCCGCTGCGTACCGCCGAAGCCCGGAGTAATGCCAAGACCAACCTCAGGCTGGCCGAAGAGAGCGTTCTCGGAGGCAAGGCGTATATCGCAGCTCATGGCCAACTCGTTGCCGCCACCGAGCGCAAATCCGTTCACAGCGGCTATCACCGGCAGCGGAAAGTTCTCGACCATCAAAAAGACGTCATTGCCCAGCCTCCCGAAGGCCTCGCCCTCCGCCTTGGTCATCGTGGACATCGAGGCGATGTCGGCGCCAGCCACGAAGCTCTTGTCACCGGCCCCCGTCAGGATGACACAACGCACGACGTCTTGGTCGATACCCTCGAAGGCAAGCCTCAGATCGTTGAGGACCTCGGGGTTGAGGGCGTTCAGGGCCTTGGGACGGTCTATGGTCAGAACCGCCACCCTGTCTTGTACCTCACAGCTAACGAAGCTCACGGTCCCTCCCTACATCTCGACGACGGTGGCACAACCCATGCCGCCACCGATGCAGAGCGTGGCGAGGCCCTTGTGGGCGCCACGATGCTTCATCGCATAGAGCAGGGTCGTGAGGATGCGGGCACCCGAGGCACCCACGGGATGCCCGAGCGCGATCGCGCCACCGTTGACATTGGTCTTTGCAAGATCGAGACCAAGGTCACGGACAACGGCGAGCGACTGGGCAGCAAAGGCCTCGTTGGCCTCGACAAGATCGATGTCATTGATGGAGAGGCCTGCCTTGGCAAGTGCCTTCTTGCTCGAGGGGACAGGACCGGTGCCCATGATCGAGGGGTCAACGCCCGCGAGCTCACCGGAGACGATGGTCGCCAACGGCGTGATGCCAAGCTCCTGGGCCTTCTTCTCGCTCATGACGACGAGGGCGGCAGCTCCGTCGTTGATGGCGGAGGAGTTACCGGCGGTCACGATGCCGTCGGGCTTGAAGGCGGGACGAAGCTTCGCGAGCGTCTCAACCGTCGATCCCTCACGCGGACCCTCATCCGTGTCAAAGACGATCTCCTTCTTGCGCTGCTTGACGGTGACAGGAACGATCTCGTCCTTGAAGGCACCGTCGGCTATGGCCTTGCAGGCGCGGTTCTGAGATGTGGCGGCAAACTCGTCGAGCTGCTCGCGGCTAAGACCCCACTGCGCGGCGACGTTCTCTGCCGTAATGCCCATGTGGTAGTTGTTGAAGGCGTCCCAAAGGCCATCGTTCACCATGGTGTCTACGAGCTCGGACTTGCCCATTGGGTAACCCATGCGATAGCCGTAGCGACCCTTCTGCAGGGCAAAGGGCGCCATGTCCATGTTCTCGGTACCGCCTGCAACGACGATGTCGGCATCGCCGGCCTTGATCATCTGTGCGGCGGCGTTAACCGAATAGAGACCGGAGCCGCAGACGACGTTGATCGTGACGGCAGGGCACTCGATTGGAAGGCCCGCGTCGAGCGATGCCTGGCGGGCGACGTTCTGGCCCTGCCCCGCCTGAAGGACACAGCCCAGGTAGACGTGATCGACGTCCTCGGGCTTGACCTTCGCACGGTTCAAGGCCTCCTTGATGACCGTCGCGCCGAGCGTACGCGCAGAGACTGTGGACAGAGAACCGCCAAACTTTCCGATGGCGGTACGACATGCGCTTGCGATAACGACTCTCTCACTCATGTAGCCAACCTCCTTGATAGTCATCCACTACCTTGCCTGTACCTAACGTGCTGCCTTGCCTAACCATCAGCTCAGATCCTGTTTGACCTGCGCCAGATGTGCATCTTTTGGGCCTCCTTGATGAGGTCATCCCTGAAGTCAGGGTGTGCGATGCCAATAAGCGCCTCCGCGCGCTGCCACGCGGCGAGGCCCTTGAGGTTGATCACGCCATACTCCGTGACCACGTACATCGTATTGGAACGCGTGTCGGTAACGATAGAGCCGTTTGCGAGCGTTGGGCGGATGCGGCTTAACACCTCGCCGGTCTTACGATTCGTGAAGGTAGAACTCATGCAGATGAAGCTCTTCCCTCCATGGGAGAGGTAGGCCCCAAGGACGAAGTCGAGCTGGCCACCAGCACCGCTGATTGCCTTCGTCCCCGCACTCTCGGCGTTTACCTGGCCAAAGAGATCGATGTCGACCGCGTTGTTGATGGAGATGAAGTTGTCCAGCTGCGAGATCGTGTGTGCGTCGTTGACGTAATTGACCGGAGCCGACACACACTCGGGGTTATTGTCCAAGTAGTCATAGAGCTTTTTGCTGCCCACGGCAAAGGAGTAGACCTGCTTGCCACGGTCAATGGCCTTGCGGTTCCCCGTGATCTTGCCCGCCATGGCGAGGTCAACAAAGGAGTCGACGTACATCTCGGTATGCACGCCAAGGTTGGTGAGATCGCTCTGGGCGATGCCCGTACCGATGGTGGTGGGCATGGAGCCAATACCAAGCTGCAGGCACGCGCCATCCGGGATCATCGGAACGACAAGCTTGGTGACAGCCTCGTCGACCTCGGTGGGCGCACCCCCGCTACCAAGGGTGCTCATCGGTGGGTTCTTGCCCTCGATGATCATGTCTACACGGGTAACGCTGATGTGTGACTCAGGACCCCCAAAGCAGCGGGGAACGCGCTCGTTGACCTCAACGATGATGACATCCGCCACGTCACACGCGGCCATGAGGTGGCTCGAGCACAGGCCAAAGCCAAAATTGCCTGCCTCGTCCATCGGGGACACCTGCATACACGCCACATTGACCTTCGCCGTGCCGTCGCGGTAATAGCGCGGGAGTTCCGAGTAACGGATGGGAGAATAGAAACCAAACCCCTGCTGACAGGCTCGCCGCTCGATGCCGCCCATGTGCCAGCTGTTCCAGCTCATGTGCTCCTCGGGATGCTCGATCTTGAACAGCTCGGGCTCACGAAGGAGTATGCCACCCCTAAAGTTGACGTCATGCAGGTCCACAAGACGCTTCGCAAGGGCCGCGTCAAACTCCACGGGCGTGAGCGGACTCCAACCACAGTCAACCCAATCGCCACTCTTCACGACCTCGGCAGCCTTTTCAGCTGTAGTGAGTTTAGATTGATAGATCTCGCTAAAGTCCACCTGAAACCACGCTCCCCTCTCGTATTGTAATAAAAGTATATCAAAAGATGCCATGGGTCATGGCAATTTGTCGCGAGAGAAGCATTTCTATAAATTGCATCTTTACCTGTGTATTTGTTGAATTCGAACGGTAGCGCCAGCCCCCTAAAGAGTGGGTGGACCAATGCCGAGAGGCGCGTGGGCACCTCCCCTTGGCCAGTCCCTTGAAGGGTGGATGGACGGCCACGTTCGTAAGGAAGCTTTGCGCCTCTCCCCATCTCCCAAGCCTATGCCACAGCTATCGCCCAACCGCCTCACGATCCACGACTTGAGGACCCAAACCGATTGCCCAGCAGTCCTTTTAGGTATTTTGCTATGGATGCAGTCAGGCTGTGAGCCCGTACGAGGGAGTCCTCTCCAACGTAGGGCCTCATCGCCCTCAGTGTCCTCTTGTTATCGCGCGTCGAGAAGGAGAATTCACCATCGTGCCTCGTCGTGACCGTGAAGCGCGGCAGATAGCGTCCCCCAAACATAACGGGCGCAGAGACGTGATCCACCTCACCCCAGGGAATCTGTATAAAATCACTCTTGTTGGTATCATTTCGATACTCAATACCTGCATTTCCGATCGTAAGGACGCCGTATGAGGCAATCCCAAGAAACGAGGTCGATTTAATCTGGAGGTCGACAGATGCGTTGAGAGGTTGCACATCCTTGCGCCTGCTGTGCATGCCCTGACGCTTGTCGGACCCGATGTGAAACAGGGCCATAGCCTTAGCACTCCTCCTCAGATGGACACAAGCATGTAACCCTCAGCACAACATAAGCCACCAGTCCACGCGTGCGCGGCTACCGCCAAAACCACGGGAGTCGCGCTATGGGAAGAGGACAGCACCCAGGCTAGCTTAGGAACACGCAAAACAAAGACACAGGCCAACAGCCTGTCCGGACTCCTCTTGTCGATCGTTGCGGGAGAACTGAAAACTCGACTGAAAACTCCCGTCTTGACCGTTTGGGAGACCTTGGCTATGCTCTGGCCCCCCAAGACCACCCGTCCCGCTAGACAACATCCCCAGGAACTACCCTACCTGCCCGCTGCCATGGGGATCCCTTTCACAGCTACCCTCCCGATATTTCCATCGTCCCACAGAGATGGATGCCAAGCTGCGAGCGTCTCGCGAGCGGCCACATGGCTCGGCCGGCGGAGAGAGCATTCGCCGGCACAGAATGCGGTTTTCCGTGAGGGTCCGTACGCAGAATGCGTCTTTCCGTAGAGTGCGCTTTTCCTCACCTGCGCAAACGTGGCGTCCCCTCACGGAAAAGCGCACTCTGTTACCTCCACCTCACGGAAAAGCGCACTCTGGGCCGATAGCTCACGGAAAACCGCAGTCTGGGAGTGTCACCCTCACGGAAAAGCGCATTCCGGGGGTGTCGTCCTCACGGAAAAGCGCATTCTGCCCAAGCTTCTCACCAAAAGGCGCACTCTGGTCTGATCGTCTCACGGAAAAGTGCACTCTGTGATCCCCAGATCGCGCAGACTGCGCCTTTCCGTGACGTCGCGGTGCCCGGGAGGTGTGGGGCAACCCCCCGCCAGGCTGCGGGGCACTATGGAGAATGGCTCAACTGGGCAGATGCGCTCGAGCAACCCCCCGCCAGCCTGCGGGGCGGGTTGCGCGGGGGCCCGCAGATCTCGGTTCGGAGTCTGGCCTCACGGAAAGGCGCACTCTGCCCAACCGGTGGGCTCCAGAATGCGCTTTTCCGTCACGACGCGACCGCAGAATGCGCTTTTCCGTGAGGGTCCATGCACAGAATGCGCTTTTCCGTAAAATGCGCTTTTCCTCACCTGGGCAAACGCGGCGTCTCCTCACGGAAAAGCGCATTCTGCAACCTGCGTCTCACGGAAAACCGCATTCTGCAACCGTGGTGTTACCAAAAAGCGCACTTTGCGACACCCCTCTCGAGGTGCGATCACATGGGGTGCGCCTTTTCGTGAGGAATGGAGACACCCACCCGAGGCACACTCAGCGCCTGTTGACTTCTCAAACGCACAAAGCAGGTCATCCCAGCCCACACTGCCACTTGATCCTGAACGTTCCCGTCCTGCACGTTCACCACCGAGTGGCAGTGTAAGCTGCACTGCCACTCGACCTCGAGCGTTCCTGTCGCACTGCCACTCGGCCCTGAACGTTCCCGTTCTGCACGTTCACTGCCAAGTGGCAGTGTGAGGCGCACCGCAAGGCGTCTCTAGCGCATCAGTCCTTGTGAGAGCAGGACACCTCGGACCGGGAAAAGGGACCTCCTGGCTAGATGTGCTTCTCATCCGGATGGCCTGTAACTAGGATAGTGAGTAGCAACACCCTACACATGCGACGGCTACAAGAAAGGACTGGATATGGGTGACAATCCACTTGGCAGAACTGGCGCGCTGAGTCCCGAAATGGACCTCATACGTATCGAGCCCGTCTTCCACGAGAAGATCTGGGGAGGGCGCAAGCTCGAGACGGAATTTGGCTACACCATACCCGACGGGCCCATCGGAGAGTGCTGGGCCATATCTGCACATCCTGCCGGAGACTGCCACGTGAGGGACGGCGCGTACGCGGGGATGCTTCTCTCTAGCCTGTGGACGGAGCACCACGAGCTCTTTGGCGCAGCGGAGGGAGACCGATTCCCGCTGCTCATCAAGTTCCTTGACGCTGCAAAGGACCTTTCCATCCAGGTGCATCCAGACGATGCCTACGCCGCCGAGCATGAGGGGGGCTCCCTCGGCAAGTGCGAGTGCTGGTACGTACTGCACGCGGATCCCAACGCGACGATTGTGGTCGGGCAGCGTGCGAAGTCACCCGAGGAGTTTGGCCGCCTCGTGGAGGAAGGCAGGTGGAGCGAGCTTTTGAACGAGGTTCCCGTCCATGCGGGAGACTTCTTTCAGATAGCTCCCGGCACCGTCCATGCCATCAAGGGCGGCACGATGGTCCTCGAGACGCAACAGTCCTCTGATATCACCTATCGCGTCTACGACTACGACCGCGTGCAGGCAGACGGCACCAAGCGTGAGCTGCACCTGCAGAAGAGCCTCGATGTCATCGACTTCGGGGCCAAGCCAATAACGTCCGGCAGGGTCAGCGCCCCCACCACAAACGGTATCACGCAGCTCGTATGCTGCCCGCGCTACACGGTATGGCACGTGCGCGCCACCGGGACAGCGACGCTTTCCTCACCCAAGACCTTCTACTGCGCAAGCGTGATCGAGGGTACGGGCAGGGCATCTGATCACGAGCTGAGGAAGGGTGACCACTTCATCGTGCCCGCAGGATACGGGACGCTTCGCTTGGAGGGCGACATGCAGCTTATCGTCTCGACCGTACCTGCAAACGAACAAGCCGCATAGCGACTCGGCCGCAGGCGACAAGCGCGCGTTTAACAACGCCCAGAGAAAGACACAGGTGGGTGCCTCGCCGACTGCGAGGCGCCCGCCTTCTTCGTACGCTGTGGACCAACCCTCACGTGGGTACCCGCAGCTGCCGGACACCCACTGATAGTTGCCTACACCTACATGAACTGCAGGACGCGACCGATGATACCAACCGCGAAGAGCGCGAGGATGATGGCTATCGGGGAGACCTTCTTCTTGAGCAGCCAGCAGCAGAGCAGTGTCAGCCCTACGGCGGCAATGCCGGGGATCAGCTGGTCAAGGTTCTGCTGGAGCGTGGTGACCTTCTCGGCACCCAAGCCGTTGGCGCCAAGGGACGAGTATTGGGTCAGGGCCTCCTTGATGCCCTCGGCGCCTGAGGGAAGCTTATCCCAGTCGATATAGGCACCTTCCTGCTGCGGGATCCGCGCGACAACAGGCGTGAAGGAGATAGAGACCCAGCGCTCAACGAGGGCGCCAATGATGAACATACCCAAGATCGAGGCACCCTCGGTGATCTTGCCGAGCAGGCCACCCGAGAGGTCTTTGGTGATCGAGGTGCCGACATTGTAGCCAAACTCCTGTGTATACCAGAGGAAAGCAATGCGGATGATGTTCCAGAGCACGAAAAACAGGATGGGGCCGATGATGGAGCCGCCAAGCGCGAGGGACGCGCCAAGTGCGCCGAGGATCGGGCGGACGGTGAACCAGAAGACGGGGTCGCCGACACCGGCAAGAGGACCCATCATGCCCACCTTGACGCCCTGGATGGCCACATCGTCGATCGATGCCCCGTTCGCGCGCTCCTCCTCCATCGCCAGCGTGACGCCGATGACGGGGGCAGAGACGTAGGGGTGCGTATTGTAGAACTCGAGGTGACGATTAAGGGCTGCCTTCTGGTCCTCGGGATCCTTATAGAGCGCCTTGATGGCCGGAATCATCGAGTAGCACCAGCCACCGTTCTGCATGCGCTCGTAGTTCCAGGAGCCCTGCAGATACTGGTGGCGATTGCAAACGGCCCTACGAACTTTCTTGGATAGTTTGATCTTGTCTGCCATGGTATTCACACTCCCTTACGGCCTAGTAGCTGTCCAAAACGTCGCCCAGCGGATCCCCAGAGCCACCACCGGAGCCACTGCCACTCGCAGCGAGCCCCTTGAGGCCAAGATAGATGAGGGCGAGGCAAACGCCGATGACGCCGAGGGCGATGAGCGTGAGCTCCTTGAGGGCAGCGAAGACGAAGCCGAGCGCAAAGAACGGCCAGGTTTCCTTTGTCGCCATCATGTTGATGACCATGGCATAGCCTACGGCGGCAACCATGCCACCGCCGACCGCCATGCCGCCCGAGAGCCACTCGGGCATCTTACTGAGCGTGCTGCTGACGACATCGGACGGGATGACGCAGAGAGCGGCAGCTGGTATAGCGATGCGCAGACCCTGCAAGCCGATCGCGGCGATCTGCCAACGCTCGATGCCGCCCATGTCGTTTCGCTCTGCACAACCGTCCATGGCATGGGCGATGCCCGTGGCGATGGTGCGGCAGATCATCGTGAGGAACAGACCCGCAACGGACAGTGGAACGGCAAGGGCGATGGAAGTGGTGATGGCGTTCTTGGTGGCCTCGGACGACGCCCCACCATTCCCGAGCGCGAGGACCATCAGGATGGAGGACGCTATCGACGCGAGGGCAGCGTCAGGGGCAACGGCGGCGCCGACGTTTGCCCAGCCGAGGGCTATCATCTGCAGGGAGCCGCCGAGGGTGATGCCCTCCACGGGATGCCCTGTGACGATGCCGATAAGGGTGCACGCTACCAGGGGTTGGTGAAACTGCCATTCGTCGAGTATGCCTTCCATGCCTGCGAGAAACGCGACGATGACGATAAGTACTATCGAGACTGGCGACATTGTTCCCTCCTTCTTCTACTTTTGAGCTGCCAGTTCTTCCTTGGCCTTCTTGATCAGGGCATCGAAGTTCTCGGCCTTATCAGCTGGAACCTTGCGCACGTCAAACGAGACGTTGGCGTCCTTGATCTTCTCGAGCGTATCGAGATCGTTTTGGTCCATGGCAAGGGCCTGGGTAACGACGACCTTACCCACGGAGTGCGCCATGGATCCGAGGTTGAGCTCCTTGATGGGCACGCCACCCTCGATCGCACGAAGCGCGTCCTGGGGGGTCTCGAAGAGCAGTAACGCCTTCGTCGCACCAAAGCGGGGATCGTGGGCGACCTCTATGATCTTCGATACGGGAACGACGTGAACCTTGACTCCCGGAGGCGCCGCTTGGATGATCATCGACTTACGAAGCTCATCCTTGGAGACGGCGTCAGAGCATACGATGATGCGATCGGGTCCCGTCATCTTGGTCCAGGTGGTCGCCACCTGACCATGCAACAGGCGTGTGTCGACGCGGGCGAGCACGACTTTGATGTGTCCGTCCCCAAGGACCGTGCCCTCAGGTATGGAGCCCGTGGGGACGGCAGCAGGTGCCGCCGCTGTGGCGGCTGCGGGAGCTGCAGGTTGCAGGCTCTCGGGTTTAACCTTGACGCCTCCCTGCGCCTCGGGGTAGACCTCATTGACGACATCGACGGCCGTCTCGGCGCCCATGCGGGCACCGTAGGCGGCAATGAGCATGGGCAGGTTGAGTCCCATGATGGCGACCCAGTCATCATGCCCCTCCTCATCGATGATGCGCGAGACCTGGTTGAATGGGGTGCCTCCCCAAAGGTCAACCAAAAAGAGCACATGCTCTTGGTCACCAAACGAGCCGATGGCGTCAAGCAGCTTCTTGTGCATGTCATCCGGGCCCATATCGGGCGTCAGAACGACGGCGGCAACGTCTTCCTGCGCACCAAAGATCATCTGTCCAGACTCTTTGATGCCTTCGGCGAACGCACCGTGGCTTGCCAAGATAATTCCGACCATCCAATCTCCTCCTAACGTGTGTAACTCTTGCCGACAGAACCAATTGACCGTCTTGACGCACTGTCCCCGCACTGCATCTTCACGGTTACACCATACGGCTAAAAGTATACGACAATAAAGGAGACTTTCGAAGGACGTTTCCCCGTTGTGCTATCCACCGAGAGTTCAATGCCGCTCAAACGTTACAAAGAAATTGGTCTCCCAAGTATGCTAGCCCACAATTCTCAGCTCATGGGAGGAGCGGGTGAGGGGCTTGAAGCCATCCTCGCCGACAACGCCAAAGTCCTCCAGGCGAACGCCGAACCTGCCCGGGAGGTAGATGCCAGGCTCTATCGTGACGACCGAACCTTTCGGTACCGGCTTGTCGTAGAGACGCCCAAGACTTGGCTGCTCATGAATCTCGAGGCCCACGCCATGACCCAGGCCATGATTGAAGTACTCCCCATAGCCCGCGTCCGTGATGACCTTGACGGCAAGCTCATGGATATCTCTCCCCTTGCAGTCGGGCTTCAAGGCGGCGGCACAGGTCTCGTGCGCGAACCGGACGACATCGTACACCCGCCTCTGTTCCTCGCCCGGCTCCCCCACACAGACCGTACGCGTCATATCGGAGTGGTAGTCCAGGTAACCCGCCCCGTAGTCCATGACGACCATGTCGCCCTCTTGGATGATGTAGCCGCTGGGACGGGCATGGGGGTTGGCGCCGTTAGGACCCGCTGCGACGATGGTCTCGAACGAGAGGGCGTCAGCCCCGTTTGCAAGCATGAAGCTCTCGAGCTCAGCCCTCAGCTGCTGCTCGGAGAGACCCGCCCGTATGAATCCACAGATGTGCTCGAAGGCGAGGTCGGTAATGGCCTGTGCCCTCCTCATGAGCCCGATCTCGCTCTCGCTCTTGACGATGCGCAGCCTCACGATGTCCGAGTGCAGACGCGGCAAGAGGCAGGCTATGCCGCGAGCCGAGCAGGCGACCTTGAGGTCGTCGAGGAAAGACACGCTCGCCGTGTCCTCGATGGCGACGACGCGGGCACGGTCGGACTCGATGCGGGCGGCTGCCCACTCGGGGGCAGCTATGGTCTGCATGTCAATCAGCCACGAAGAATCCTCTCCCATTCGCTCCAGGAAGCTGTTGTAATAGCGCGAATCCGTATGCAGCCTAAGACTGTCCTGCGTGACGAAGGCAACATGAGCCGGCTCGTCGTCAAAGCAGCGCACAGCACCGGTCAGCCAACGCAGGTCAGGGTTATTGCGCAGGATGATAGCGTCATAGCCGCGCTCGGTCATGAGGTCGCGAACGCGCTGCACGCGCCTGGCAAGTTCCTGCTGATCGTTCATGAGCGTCCCCTCTCGCCATATGTCTATGTCCAAGTATATGCGTACGAACTGAGAATACAATCCTGCGCCAGCGCAGCTCATCCACAGCGAGGCTTAGCCGATCGCCCTCGACGTGCAGAACGCCTTGAGGTGCTCGCCGAGCAGCGTATCCGTCACGTTGGAGAGGCGCACGCAACCCAAGCGCTGTGGCAGTGCCATCTGTAGGCGCCTCGAGCGCACGAAACACTCCTCCTTGAAGACCGCGAGTAGCCTGTCCGCATCAAGGTCAGCTTCCACTTGAGCAAGGCCAAGGCGATCGAGCAACTCGTCTTGGGTAAAGACGTCATCGACGGGGAGCGTTCCCTCTCCCGCCGCAATGCGCGCGGAGAAGCGCATACCCTCAGCAAGCAGCGTCGAGCCTGCAGCATCAAAGAGCTGCGAGATGGCGCGCGGCAGCTCGCTGGCATAGTGCAGAGACTGCCGCACGGCAAGCGCGGTAGACGAGACGAGGCGTCCCCTCGTCTTGAGCGTATCGACGACCTGCTCCTCGAGCGCCAAGACGTCGCCTTCGACAATGTCGAGACTCCGATCCCAAAGACGCGAGAAGCTCTGCTCGGAGTCCGCCATAGCGGTTACGACCATGAGGGCGAGAGCCTCCCTTACCCGCTCGTCCCTAAGGGCAAGCTCTATGTGATCAAAATCGACCAAAAGGTAGTGACACCATGGCCTCACCTCGAGCATCTGTGCGTGACCGGCCGCATCAAGACCCCTCGGTGTCGGCACAGCCTCAATGGCGCAAACAAGGTCTGTTGCCACACCCGCAAGCGGTGTGCCCGCGCACCAGCTTCCACACACAGCGGACAGAAGCGAGAGCAAATCGCAATCGCCCACCGCGACCACGAGATCATCGGCCGTAATGCCCGCCTGAGCGAGGGAGTCAACAAGCTGCGTGGCCTCACTGAGGCAGCGCATCTCTCCCGTTTCGCTCAGCGTGATACCGGCCACCTCAAAGCCCTCCGAGCTGAGCTCCCTGCGCGTCAGCTCGACGAGTTCCTCATCTGTGGTGGCTGTCACGAGGGCGGCACGACGGGGTCTCCCGACTGCGGCCCTGAAGAGGGAGCCCGCCTCACCGAGGATGACCCCATGGCCGAGGCGGGCATCGCAGGCTCCCCCCGAGGCCGAAACCCACTGCCTCACTGCCTTGAGTCCCTCGCTCACAGCAGCCCCTCCTCCCACAAGAGCGCACCCGCCATCGAGCAGACCTGGTCGAACGTCTTGTTCCTAATGTCAAGGGTGAGGTCAGCCTCACGTTGATAGAGCGGGTAGCGGTATCGATAGAGCTCACCCGCATCCTTCGCACAGCGAAAGTCGGGTCGCAGCTCTGGATGGCGAATCTGCCTCAGCGAGTCCTCGAGGTCGCCGTCGAGAAAAACGATCGTACCCATCTGATGCATGAGCCTGCAGGACTCCCTGCCCTCGACGATACCACCTCCGCAGCTCACCAGAAGTGACTTGCGCTCGGCAAGACCCCGCAACACCGCCGCCTCGTCCCTGCGAAAGCAGTCCTGCCCATCCTCGGCGAAGATGTCACAGACGCTCTTGCCACGCGCCCTCTCCACGAGACGGTCGGTATCAACGAAGCTGCGCCTGAAGAGCGCGCCGAGGTTACGGGCCAAGGTAGACTTGCCCGCTCCGAGAAACCCGATAAAGAAGATGTGGTCGCAACCCTCGTGGACCACATACCCTTGTCCCTGCCCATTCATATATCATGCTCCAACGCTCTCATTACCCGAGAGCGATTCTAGCATCGCAGGGCTTCTGCGCAAGGGAAGTATCTCGCCTTCGTCACTCGCCCTCAAAGATCTTGCCGCTCAGAAGCATCGACTCGAAGATGCGCAGGATGTGCGTATACCACAGATCGCTCGTCGACTGCGGCCTCACGAGGATGGTGCGAACGCCAGCAAGATTGCCGGCAGCGATGTCGGTGTAGAGCTGGTCACCGATGAGGACGGCTTCCTCTGGTCCCACGCCCATCTTGTCCAAGGCGCAGCGCACTGCAAATGGGAAGGGCTTCATCGCATGGTGGATGACCTCGCTCTTAAGCTCACGAGCCGACCTGATGACCTCACTTGAATGAAAGTTGTTCGAAACCATACAGGTCCTGAGCCCTGCGGCATGGGCACGATCGAACCATTCGAGGACCGCTCCCGGCGCCTGCTTTGTGCTCCTCGGCACGCAGGTGTTGTCCCTGTCAAAAAGAACGCAACGGATGCCCACCCTCTTGAGCTCATCCACATCCACGAGATCGATGGAGGCAATGTAGCGCCCAGCGGTAAAGATGCCCATCTTATCGCGTCCTAGTCGTCCTGAGACCGCTCAGAGCCCCCCTGGGCGTCACCTGGACCTGATGACGCATCCTTGTCTTGGCCGATTTGATCCTGCGCGTTTTGGTGCTTACCTTGGGCGCTCTGGATGGCCTGCTCATGCTGCTCATAGGTTTCGGAGAACACGTGCTCGTCCTCGGTGATCCAGAAGAAGTAGTAGTTCGTGTCCGCAGGGTCCATGGCCGCCCTGATGGACTCCATACTGGGGGTGCAGATGGGAGTCGGCGGAAGCCCCATGTGGAGATAGGTGTTGTAGGGACTGTCCACCTTGAGGTCGGCAGCGGTGACCTCTCCGCCTGTCACGTAACCCATCGTTGCGTCGCTCTGCAATGCCATCCCCGTCTTCAGACGGTTGTACATGACCGACGAGATCTTGTAGCGATCATCGTCGTCTAAGGCCTCCTTCTCTATGATAGAGGCAAGTTTGAGGATGTCGTAATCACTCATCGTGACGTTATATTTTTGCTGTATGAAAGCCTCCGCTGATCCCATGTCCAATTTCCTGAATTCGACTTGATGCTGATCAAGCATCGCACGGATCACGCCATCCGCAGAGACCTCCTTGCCCCCAAAGTCATAGGTCTTGGGAAAGAGGAAGCCCTCAAGCGAGTCGTCTGCGACGTCGGCGAGAAACGGATAGTCACCCGCATAGTTCGACGCCTTTGCCTGTGCAAGGAAGTCATCCTTCGGTATACCCAGAGCGTCTTGGGCGGTAGCAGCCACCCTCGTGACAGTGAGCCCCTCGGCGATCGTGAGCCTCTCGGACGAGGAGTTGGGACCTGCTACGAGCTGCCTCACGATATCATTGATGTCAGAGCCGGCAATGAAGTCGTAATTTCCACTCTTCATGCTCGTGCTCGCGTTCTGGTCCTTGACCGCCTTCTTGAAGTCAGCGGTGCTGGTGATGACACCACCGTCCACGAGGATCTGGGCGATGTCTGCGGTGCCTGCACCCGAGGGGATGGTGACCGTAACGACCTCACCGGGGTTGGCGACGGTCGTTGGTCTATCCATATGCGCAAACAGCCGAGAGACACCTGCGATGGCACCGGCGATGACCACCACGGCCACAACCGCGACGATGAGAATGATGCGCCTGTCCACGTTTCTTCGAGGACCCCAAAAGCCGCCCTCACCCCTGTGCACGATCCTTCGCGTAAGCCCGGCAATCCTCGGCTTGTTTGGCTCACGGGCGCTTGTCGAGGGCTGCCCGCTCCCTCCCCTCGGACGGGGCCGTACCGCCCACAGTGAGTCGCCTTGATTCGATGGCCGCACAGCCCGGCTCGTACCGCCTTGGGTCAAGACACCACCTGTGTTGGATCGTGACGAAACAGAACTTTTCTGCCGCTTTTTTTCAGCCATCAGAGCCACCTTTACCATCATGCATATCAAGCCATGTCTGCAAGAACAGGGAGGCAGCAACCATATCCACCCTGCCACGCATGCTCTTCTCGCTGTAACCTTCTTGTCTTAGGATACGCTTGGCCTCCGCAGAGCTCAGGCGCTCATCGACAAATTCCAGAGGAAGGCCGCAAGCTTGAGCGATCGTGCGAGCTTGCCCCATGACTCTCCTTGACTGGGGACCGTCCGTCCCAGAGAGCGTCTTAGGACAGCCGCATACGAGCAACTCGGGTTCGTAGTCCTCAAGAATGCGCCTGAAGCTTTTGGCCTGGCCGAGCACCTCGGACGCGGATAGGACCCTCACAGGGCACGCGATGGTACCCGACGCGTCGGTCGCGGCGATGCCGATACGCACCTCCCCGATGTCTAGGGCAAGCACCCTCATGCGCTGGGCACGCGCACGCCAGCTTAGGCGGCAAGCAGGGACTTGGCCTGCGCAAGTGCCCTGTCTATGCCCGTGGGATCAGACCCGCCCGCCTGGGCCATCCCAGCCTTGCCGCCACCTCTTCCCCCAACCGTACCTGCCAGCTTTTTGATGATGTTGCCGGCATGGAAGCCCGCATCGACGGCTGCGGCGGTTCCAGCAGCGAGAAGGGCAACCCGTCCATCGGGTGTCGTCGAGGCCACGACGCAGGCGACGGCACCTCCTCCCATGGAGTCGCGGATACTGTCCCAGACGCCTCTGAGCTCCTTGCCCGTGGGACCCTCGAGCCTCAAAAAGACACAGCGGTAGCCCTCAAGCTGGACCGCAGCTTCTGCCAGCGAGGAGAGCTGGCCCGCCGACGCACCGAGAGTGGCCTCAGAGAGCTGCCTCTTTGCGTCGCGAAGCTCCCGCTCCAGGGACTCGACACGCGCGAGGACGTCGATGGGACGGCTCTTGAGCACGGCTGCCACCCGATCGAGCTGCTGCAAGCGCTCATCCACGTACTCAATCGCGCCGACGGAGGTCACAGCCTCAAGGCGACGAGCGTTCGAGCCGACCGATCCTTCCGAGACGATCTTGAAGAGACCAAGCTCAGCGGTGTTTCTCGCGTGCGTGCCTCCGCAAAGCTCGCGGGAGAAGGGCTTCTCGCCCTTGCCGGTAGAGACGACACGCACGACATCTCCGTACTTTTCGCCAAAGAGCGCTACCGCGCCAGAGGCCTTGGCCTCCTCTATGCCCATCACCCGCGTCACCATGGGCTCGGCAGCAAAGATCTCTGCGTTGACCATATCCTCGACACGTCCAAGCTCGTCGGGGGTCATGGCCTCGAAGTGCGTGAAGTCGAAGCGCAGGCGATCTGGCGCCACGAGCGAGCCAGCTTGGCTCACATGATCGCCGAGAACCTCCTTGAGCGCCGCGTCCAAAAGGTGTGTGGCCGTATGGTTCCTGCGTATGAGCTCGCGCCGATCGTGGTCCACGACCGTATCGACCGTATCGCCTGCTTCCAGCTCACCTGACACCACATTGGCTATGTGTGACACAAGCCCACCCTCATGATGCTTCGTATCGGTCACAACAAGCTCCGTAGCCTCGCCGACGAGCTTGCCGGTATCGCCTACCTGACCGCCCATCTCGCCATAGAAGCTCGTCCTATCGAGGATGACCTCAACCCTCTCACCCGCCGCCACATGAGTGATCTCTCTGCCGTCCGTATCCACCATGGCGAGCACCTTGGCGCTGCGGCAGATATCCGAGTCGTAGCCCTCGAAGAGCGTCTCGGGAAGCTTGTCCGAAAGGCCCACCCAGACGCTCGCAGCCTTACCCCACGCGTCCCTGTTCGCGCTCGCCCGAGCACGCTCTCGCTGCGCCGCCATCTCGCGGTCAAAGGTCTCCATGTCGACACCGTGTCCTGCGCCCTCGCAGATCTCGCGCGTGAGGTCGATCGGAAAGCCATAGGTATCATGTAGCTTGAAGGCAAGCTCGCCAGGCAGATCAGCACCCGCAGCAAGTCTCGTGAGCTCAGACCCCAGGCTTGCCTCGCCCGCGTCGAGCGTCGCGCCAAAGCGCTCCTCCTCGGCCAAGATGATGCCGTCTATCAGGGGTTGGTTATCCGTCAGCTCGGGATAGACGTCGGCCATGAGGCGTATGACCTCATGACTGTAGCGGGCAAGGAAGCTACCTCGAATGCCCATGAGCCTGCCGTGATAGACCGCACGACGCAGCAGACGGCGCAGGACGTAGCCACGACCCTCATTGGAGGGTAGGATGCCGTCAGCGATCATGAAGGTCACGGCACGGGAGTGATCAGCTAGGATGCGCAGGCTCCTATCGGTGGCCACGTTCTGGTGGTAGCGCAGCTTGGCGAGGGCCTCCCCCACGCCGATCAGGTCCCGCAACACATCACCATCGTAGTTCGATCCCTTGTGCTGCATGATCGCGGCAATGCGCTCGAGGCCCATGCCCGTGTCGATGTTGCGATGCGGCAGCTCCGGCATCGAACCGTCCTCCTGGCGGTCATACTGCGTGAAAACGAGGTTCCAGAACTCAAGGTATCGATCGCCGTCATCGCCCGGCTTCACACCCGCAAACTCAGGTCCCTGATCAAAGTAAATCTCGGAGCAAGGGCCACAGGGGCCCGTGGGGCCCGCTGCCCAGAAGTTGTCCTCGACGCCCAGGCGAGAGATATGATCGGGACTCACGCCCTGAGCCTCCCAGAGCTCGGCTGCCTCGTCATCATCCTCGAAGACCGTCATGTAGAGGCGATCCTTTGGAAGCCCCAGATGCCTGGCGTCCGTGATGAACTCGAAGGCCCAAGCGATGGCATCGGCCTTGGTGTAGCCGCCGAAGGAGAAGTTGCCGAGCATCTCAAAGAAGGAGAGGTGACTGGAGTCACCGATGTTCTCGATGTCGTTGGTACGCAGGCACTTCTGACAGGAGCAGGCACCGATCTCCCTCATGGTCTTAAGACCCTGGTAGTACTCCTTGAACTGGTTCATTCCGGCATTCGTCAAGAGCAGTGAGGGATCCTCGGGGATCAACGGAGACGAAGGATAGAGCGCGCAACCCTTGTTCGCAAAGAATCTCAGGAAGTCATCACGGATATCCGCAGTCGTCATTGTCTTGTAGTCGTCACCGCTCATATCGCTCCTCATGTCATACCCAGCAGGACCGTCACATGACAGTCACCGCCCAAGCGCTCAGGTCCAGCCGACAATGATACGCGCAAACGTGCCCCTCTTCTCAAGACGACCTGTCAATGCGTTAGCTTCGTGAAGCCGCATGTGTATAACGTGAAATGTTCGTCTTGG
This sequence comes from Olsenella sp. oral taxon 807, assembly GCF_001189515.2. Classification (NCBI taxonomy): domain Bacteria; kingdom Bacillati; phylum Actinomycetota; class Coriobacteriia; order Coriobacteriales; family Atopobiaceae; genus Olsenella; species Olsenella sp. oral taxon 807. The sequence continues at coordinate 652,637 of NZ_CP012069.2, read as the reverse complement.
CAGACGGCCCTGAGCACCCGCCCCACGCGGAGCTACATGCCCCTTCCCTCCGGGTCTATCTTCTCCTGGAGCTTCCTCAAGGTCCTCCGCAGCAGCCGCGAAACCTGCACCTGCGAGATACCAAGCTTCTTTGCGATCTCGACCTGCGTGAGCCCCTCGATAAAACGCATGCAGATGATCTCCTGCTCGCGGGGGGAGAAGTCGCGAATGGCCTCCTCTATAGCCAAGCGGTCATCCGACAGAGCCAGCTCTTCGTCCTCCGAGACGTAGCGATCGATAACCGACGGCGCATCGTCCTCACCGGACGGACCGCCTTCAAGCGGCACCGAGCTATAGGCACTCGACGACTCCATGGCCTCGAGCACCTCGTCTACCGTGGTGTTGAGCGCAGTCGCCACCTCCTCGACAGAGGGTTCCCGCTGCAGCCCTTTTGTGAGTTCCTCCTTGGTCTGGTTAACCTTACTCGAAAGCTCCTGCAAGCGCCGTGGGACGCGAACCGACCAGCCCTTGTCGCGAAAGTGGCGACGTATCTCGCCGAGGATGGTGGGCGTCGCGAAGGTCGTAAACTCAAGCCCACGCGTCGGGTCGAAGCGATCCACCGCCTTGATGAGCCCAATGGTACCCACCTGGATGAGGTCATCGAGGGGCTCTCCCCTGCTCTTGAACTTGGAGGCGAGAAAGCGCACGAGGTTGAGGTGGCTCATCACGAGCTGCTCGCGCGCGTCATCATCACCCTCCTCCTTATAGCGACGGAAGAGTTCGCGGGTCCTGTCCTTATCCCACGCGAGCTTGCCTTTGGGGACCCGTCGCGAGAGCCGACGCCGCGACGCCGGGATCGGCTCTGTCCTCTCGTCTACCCTAGGCATTGACACCGTCCGATTCCATCATTCGCTTGACCACATGAAGCGTATTGTCATCCGTCACGGTAAAGTCGTCGCAGATGGCGGAGAGCAGCAGCTCGACGAGACTGAGGTCAACACCTGCGGCCTCTATCTGCTCGTCATGGACATCACCGAGCGAGAAGTCTATGGATACCGATCCGTCACCAAGTGCGAATGTCATGTCACAGGCAGCAGGCTTAGTAGCACAGCTGTAGACGAATCCCTCCTCGGCAACCATGCGTACGTCCTCGACGTCATCGATGCCCATGCCGCTGACGACGGCCAAGCTCGAGGCCATCATGCGGACGGACCTAGCGTAGCGTGCCTCAGCGGGGACGCAGAGGCGAACGACCGAATCTTGCATGAACGTACTCCTTACTCTGCTGTGTCCTCGCCGCTAGCATGGTTTGCGGTAGCTGTGCCTTCGCCTGCGGAAGTCTCACCATAGGTGATGTAGCCCGAGTCCTTGGCTGTCTTGGACGCCTGCGACTTTGCCTGACCAGACGCCTCGCCCAGCGCAGGAACCCCCTCGGCTGTCCCTCTTATGCGAGACGCCTCGGGGGCAGCCTTGCTCTTAATGCGATCGATGACCCCGTTCACGCTTGAGGCCGCGTTGTTGGCAACGTGCCCCACGGCAAGACTGACGCCTGCGGCGGTACCCGACACCTCAGAGACGTCTCCCAGTATGTCATTTACCTTGTCGAGGCCAATCGTCACCTCATCCATCAGGACATTGGCGCGCGTGAGAAGGGGATCCACACGCTTGGCAGAGGGCTGCAGATCATCCAGCACCCCGTCAAGCTTAGAGATAACGGGTTGCGTCTGCTCGAACGTCTCGTTCGCAGAGCGCGTAAGTTGGATTACAGAGCTGCGAGTCCTGCGGGCAGTGAGGGCGAGCTCAACGAGCACCCAGATTCCCGCAGCGATCAGAACGAGTAACAGGATGCTCATAGGATCGACTTGCATGGCCACGCCTTTCTCTTCTCGTCTCTGTCTGCGCGGGGCAATCCTTGGCACAGCTGCGACTCATTTTAGCAGAAGCAGAGTCCCCCGACCGTTGGCGCATCATAGCCGCGCCACCAGTATCTTTGCTTCACCTCTTGTGCATGCCATCGTCATCCTGCGAGGCAGAGAGCTCACCTGAGGGCGACTCCGAACGGTCGCGAGCACTCGCATCGATGCGCCATGCCTCCCAACCACGCGGACCCGGATGATAGAGCGAGCCGCGCTCAAGCCCCTCGGGCAGATAGCGCTGCTCCACCCATCCGGCAGGGTAGTCGTGGGGATAGAGGTAGCTGCCATAGGCCTCTGAGCCAGGGCGATGCCGATCGCGCAGGTGGCTGGGCACCTCCCGACGAGGACCCTCTCGCACCTCCAAAAGGGCCGCATCGATGCCCGCCTCGGCGGCATTCGACTTAGGCGCAAGCGCCATGTAGATCGCGGCCTGCGCCAGGTTGATGCGGCACTCCGGGTAACCTATGACCTCCGCCGCCCTAAAGGCTGCCGACGCGATGAGCAGGGCCTGGGGGTCGGCGTTGCCGATGTCCTCCGAGGCGAGGATGAGGATGCGCCTAGCGATGAACTTGGGGTCCTCACCCGCATCGATCATGCGGGCGAGCCAGTAGAGCGCCGCGTCGGGATCGCTGCCCCGCATGGACTTGATGAACGCCGAGATGATATCGTAGTGCATGTCTGCGGCCTTGTCATAGGCAAGGCCGCGGCGTGGGTTTGCCTCGCGCACATGATCGAGTTCGATCGAGACGGGATGCTCTGGTGAGGCGAGGTCCATGTCACCCTCTGGGGCAGCCATCTGGCTCGCCAGCTCGAGCGAGGTGAGGGCAGCGCGGGCGTCGCCGCCCGCGAGCGTGATGATTTCGTCCAAGGCCTCGTCTTTGATCGTGAAAGCACCCTTCAGGCCATCCTCATCTGCGAGCGCACGATACAGGAGCTCACGCAGGGAGACGTCGTCCAGAGGCGTAAGCTCGATGATGCGCGAGCGGCTGATGAGGGCGGAGTTAACCTCAAAATAGGGGTTCTCGGTCGTGGCGCCGATAAGGATAACGGTGCGGTCCTCGACGGCATGCAGAAGCGCGTCCTGTTGGGAGCGGTTGAAGCGATGGATCTCGTCCACGAAGAGGATGGTACGCCGACCCTGCATGAGCAGACGGCTCTTCGCCGCATCCACCTCGCGGCGGAGGTCCTTGACCGTACCCGTGATGGCTGACACCTCCACGAACGTTGCGTGGGTCGTGTTGGCGATGATGTGGGCAAGCGTCGTCTTGCCCGTACCGGCAGGACCGTACAGGATCAGCGAAAAGAGCGTATCGTGCTCGATTGCGCGACGCAGCCACGAGCCCTCTCCCACGGCCTGCGCCTGGCCCACGTAGCCATCCAGGGTATGCGGCCTCACGCGAGCGGCCAGAGGCGCGTTCGCCTTGCGTCTGCTTCGCTCGATGTCCAAGAATAACGTGTCCATGGCAGCCATTCTATAGCATGGGCAGTCAGAGCGAGTCAGCAGGGAGAGCCCCCTTGGGCGCTGCGGCTGCGGCTGCGGCGACAGCATGGCCACAGGACGTCCTGGTGTACCATTGCGTGCATGAAACGCGGCGGGCAGGCTGGTTAGCGTCGGGCGCGACCAGCCTACGTGACCCATTCGATCAGATGCGACGGGGGTATCCCATGAGAATCAAAGCCATCCAACTCACCCCGCTTCAGGAGGGAGGGCTCATCTTCCTCATCACGGGGACCATCCTTCTTATAGTCGCACTTTTTGCATGTGTCCAGTGGTCAGCTAACTTCTCTTCAGGCGCCACGGTGACAGCCGAGATCGAGCAGATACGGAGAGAGAGGAGTGCGACCATCGACGACGAGTATCATTATGTGGCCTACGTGCGCTACACCTACGAGGGCGTGACGTACGACCACATACCCCTGTACAACTTCTCCTCGTCCATGCGGGAGGGAGATTCCGTCGAGCTGCTGATAAATCCCGCTAACCCACGAAGGGTCGACACGAGCTGGTGGGGCATGCCCTTCATCTTCGCCCTCGCCATAATCATGTGCTCCTTCTCCATCGTGCGTGGCCTCCTCTTCATTGTACATGCCAGGCCCCAACGGAAATGAGGGGGCTCACATGGCCACAGGACGTCCTGGTGTACCATTGCGTGCATGAAACGCGGCGGGCAGGCTGGTTAGCGTCGGGCGCGACCAGCCTACGTGACCCATTCGATCAGATGCGACGGAGGTATCCCATGAGAGTCGAAGCCATCCAACTCACCCCGCTTCAGGAGGGACTCATCTTCCTCATCACGGGGACCATCCTTCTTATAGCCGCACTTTTTGCATGTATCCAGAGTTCAGTGGAATTCTCTTCAGGCGCCACGGTGACAGCCGAGATTGAGCAGATACGGAGAGAGACGACCGGCGACGGCGAGGATCATCATGTGGTCTACGTGCGCTACACCTACGAGGGCGTGACGTACGACCACATACCCCTGTACAGCTACTCCGCGTCCATGCGGGAGGGAGATTCCATTGAGCTACTGATAAATCCCGCTAACCCACGAAGGGTCGACACGACCTGGGGCATGCCCTTCCTCTTCGCCCTCTTCATGATCATTTGCTCCTTCTTTATCGTGCGTGGCCTCCTCTTCATTGTACATGCCAGGCCCCAACGGAAATGAGGGGGGCTCATGGTCCATGGCGTGCCGCTGACATGCCAGCCTCGTGGCACGTGCCCTCACAGCTTTGTGCGGGCCCTGTCCTTTCCCACCGCAAGGGCCACGACAAGGAGGGCAGCCGCGAACAGGAGCACGACGCCCACATTGGCAAGGAGGGGCAGCACGCGCTCAGGCGTCACGTCCACCATGCTGGCAGCGCCCCTGATGGCCTCGGTTGCCCAGAACGCCGGCGTGAAGTGCGCGACGGCCACAAGCTCGTCAGGCAGGTAGCTCATCGAAACCCACGCGCCACCCAAGAAGGACAGCGTCATGCCTAGCAGGTTCGTCAGGCCATTGATGGCGTTTTTGGGAATTTCCAGCTGTCCCAAGAGAAAGCCGACGGCCACTGCGAAGAGGGTATAGGCACCGAGCGCCGCAGCGACTATAGAGAGCTGGACGGATGACGTCACGAGCGCGCCGCTCGCAAACGCCAGCACGTTGAGGCCGAAGACCCAGGCCCACGCGATAAGGCCGACGAGCAGGCACAGCGCGAGGAGGGCGACGCTCATGCGCCGGGGGCTCAAGGCAGAGACGAGCCGCCTCGCGCGGACACCATCCTCGTTAAGGCTCGCCATGAGCATGGCGATGCAGGCGACGGGACCCTCGAAGATGGGATAGGTCGCAAAGGCACAGGACAGGGAGAGTGACTCTGGCAGGGGCGTCGCCTGCTGCCGCACGATGCTCATGCGCACGTTGTCCTTTGCCGCCTCCCGCGCCATGGCAACGATATCCTCCTGGCTTTCGCCCAGCGTGGCCGCCAGCCCATAGAGGTCGTTTGCGTAGCCTTTCGCAGAGATGTCGACGAGCGACCCCGTACCGGAGCGATACGAGACGTAGGTCTCGAGGTCAGGTGCATCTGCGCCACGAGCGGCAGCAGACATCAGGCCCCCTCCCCACCCCTGGGGGATCACGAGGACGTACGAGCAGCTGTCCTTTGCGACTGCGTCCTGAATCGCGCGTCTGTCATCCGCAAGCTCCTGCGCATCATTGTCTGAGAGCACCTGCTCCTTGAGGGCAGACGAGAGGGGTGAGGCGTCACGGTCGATGACTGCGACGCGCGCCCTCTCGTGATGCCAGCTACCCACAGTGCTCTCAGCTGACCCGAAGCCGATGAGGACTCCCGTCACCGAAAAGATGACTACGTACGCGAAGAGCATTGCCCTGTGCCTCCACGCGATCATAAGGCAGGTCTTAAAGCTTGACACGGGCAATCCTCCTCATTCGCAGCAGCGCAAGGACAAAGAAGGCCACGGACGTCCCCAGAAGTGCAAGGCAGCTCATGGCAAAGGGCTCGAGCGCGTCGTAGTACAGAAGCGAGAAGAAGGCGTGGGTCATCTGCCACAGGGGGTTTACGTGGCAGGCGAGCGGAAGTCTTGCCTCGATCGTATCGGCAAGGCGCTGGCTTGCCGTGCCGTACAGGCCCGTGAAGAGCGAGAGCAGGGCCACGAGTGCCGAAAGGAGGGAACCTCTGCCCAGGCGGCCGAGCGTCCCGAAGAGCGAGCCTGTGGCGCAGGCGGCAAGCGCACAGACAGCGAGTGCAGCCACGACAAGGGGCCCGCGAGGACCAAAGTCCACACCACAGACCCAGCGCATAAATGCCGCCAAGAGAAGCAGTGACACAAGCTCACAGACCCACGCGCCCACGAGCACGCCCAAAAGGACCTTCCACCGTGCGATGCCGGCAAGCGAGACGCGCCCACCCACCGGCGTCGAGCCCGCCTGCGTGCTCTTGACGGCATGGCAGGCAAACACCATGCCCATACCTGCGGCCATACCCAAAAGGGCAAAGTAGTAGCGCACGGACGGGTCGGGTGAGCTCTCCGTCACCTTGAGCTGTCTCGTTTTCACGGCATCGGCGCGAAGGGTAACGCGAGCGCCCCCCTCCGCAGCCGCCTCAGACTCTCTGGCGGCGAGGCGCGCCTGCACACCCCGCGCGTGAAGGTAGCTGTCAAGCACCGCCTCGAGCACCGCCGGCTGCAGCTCACCGTTCATGCGGGAGGCCACGTAAAGCTCGGGTGTGCCGTCTGCATCCACACGCAGGTAGGCGTCAATGGCATTCGAGTTCGCCGCCTCGATTGCCGCGTCCTCGTCCTCAAAGCTCGTGATCGTGGCAATGCGGGGATCCGCGTTCTCCTCGCTTATGGCGTCCATGGTCTTGGAAAGACCGGGGGCAGCCGCGTAGTGGTCATCCTCGACGATGCCAAGGCGTGTGGTGACGTCGGCATAGGCCCCGTTCAGGCCCGAGAATACCGCTATGAAGAGAAGGCAGAGCACCAGCGGAAACAGGAGGGTCCCCCACAGGAGCGCCCTCTCTCGCACAAGCGAGATGATGCAGGTCTTGCAACTGGACAGCATGGCCTCTCCTCACGCCTCGTCGCGAAGCTCGCGCCCGGTGATCTCGAGGAAGACCTCGTTGAGCGTCGGCGGTTCAGAGAGCACGCGTCCATAGGAGGCTCCAGCTGCGGTGATGGTCGCAAGGACGTCCGCGAGGTTGTGCCTTCCGGCGAGGCACTCCACATGGAGCACGCCGTCCTCCAGGGTAGCCGCACGCACGTGATCGAGCCGGCGCACGCGCTCCACGAGCTCACCCGGCGCCCCGTCCAGCTCCACCACGACCTTCTCACCAGTGCCTATCAAGGCCTTGAGCTCCTCAACCGTGCCAGAGGCGATCTTGCGTCCGTGGTCCATGATCATGATGAGACTGCAGAGTTCCTCGATCTCCTCCATGTAGTGGGAGGTGTAGATGACCGTCGAGCCCGCCTCGTTAAGCCTGCGGATGCCTTCCAAGATGGCATTCCTGCTCTGGGGGTCCACCGCGACCGTGGGCTCGTCCAAGATGATGAGCTCGGGCCTATGAGCGATGCCGCAGGCGATGTTCAGACGGCGGAGGAGGCCTCCCGAAAGCTTCTTGGGCCTGAACCTCTCGAACCTCTCGAGTCCGACAAACGCGATCGCCTCGTCGACCAAGGTTCGACGACGAGCGCGATCGCGCACGTACAGGGCACAGAAGCTGTCGATGTTCTCACGCACCGTGAGCTCCTTGTACACGGCCACCTCCTGAGGCACCACGCCGATGCGACGCTTGAGCCCATAGGACGTCGGCGTCATGCTCTGGCCGAAGACGGAGATGCTGCCGTGGTCATAGCGAAGCAGCTGTAGGATGCAGTTGATGGCAGTGGTCTTGCCTGATCCATTGGGACCAAGGAGGCCAAAGATCTCACCTTGCCTGACGCTCATATCCAGATGGTCTACGGCGCACAGCTCCCCATAGCGCTTCACGAGCTTGTCGACACGCACGACCTCTTCGGCTGCCATACAGATCCCCCTCGTCTCGTTCTTATGCGTCCATTCTCGCAAAGGGTCGACGAATGAGGAAGTGAGCACCGTCACGACCAGCCCGGCGACAGCCATGACAAATGTCACCCGTCTTGCCGAGACACGAGCCCTGGACTGCCCCTACAATGGTAGACATGGAGAAGACCATGGACAGAAGCTGCATCCTCACGCTGTGCGTCTGCCTGAGCATGCTGGGAAAGGCGACAGGCACGGTACCGGTCGCCTGCCTCGTCGTGAGCGTCGGGGTGACCTTTGCCTGCGATCTTACGCAACGGCGACTCAGGCTCGCGACGGAGCGTGCGCTGGTGGTCCTTGGCGTGACACTTGCCCTCGTCCCGGGAGGGATGTACTGCCTGCCTCTGCTTGTCTTCGAGCTCGCGCGCATCGGTAGTCGTGCGATGCGGCTGCCGTGGGCCCTCACCCTTATCGCGGCGGCACTCATGGGGCGAGCGGGCACGCCGACGCTCGTGGCAGCCGTGCTTGCGACGGCGTCTTTCGCCTTCCTGCTTGCAGAGAGGCAGCGACGCCTGGACACCGTCACAGGACAGCTTCATGAGGTCGAGGACAGGCTTTCCGACACGATCATCGACCTGCAGACGAGAAACCACGCTCTCGCAGATACCCGCGAGGCCGAGGCGCACGCGGCGACGCTCGCGGAGCGTACCCGCCTGGCCCGCCAGGTCCATGACGGTGTGGGACACAAGCTCACGCGCCTCATCTACCAGGTGGCGGCATACAAGGTGGTGCACGGCAACGACGAGGCCATCTTGCAGGAACTCACCGAGATACAGGCAGGCCTCGACGACGCCCTCGACACCCTGCGTGCGAGCGTGCATGCCCTGGAGGATGCGGGCATGGACCTCTCCTGCGAGCTCAACGGGCTGGTTGCCTCGAGCTCGGTGAGAGACACCCAGGTCGACTGCGCCTTGGACCATGAGCCCACGCCCACCGAGACGCGCTGCCTCGTGGCGGTTGCGCGCGAGGCCGTCACGAACGCAGAGCGCCATGCGCAGGCAACATGGATACTGCTGCGCGTGAGCGAGTTTCCCGCACTCTGGCAGCTCGTCATCACAAATGACGGGGTTCCTACAGACATCCAAGGGGACATCCCCGCGCTCTTCGAGAGGGGTATGGGCCTTCGCTCGATGGAAGAGCGCGTGAAAGCTCTGGACGGAACGCTGCGTGTGAGCTCAGGAAAGGGACGGTTCAGGATCTTTGCCTCCATTCCAAGAGGAGCGTCGGCCGCATGAGAGTCATAATCGTGGACGACGATCCCATCGTCGCAAAGTCACTGAGCCTGATACTCTCGATAGAGGCCGACATCGAGCCCATTGCCACAGGTACGCGCGGGGACGATGCCATCGCGCTCTTTGAGGAGTGCCTGCCCGATGTTCTGCTCATGGACATCCAGATGCCGGGATGCGACGGCCTCTCGGCAGCGGAAGAGATCCTGTCCAGACACCCCGGCGCACGCATCGTCTTCCTCACGACCTTCTCGGACGACGAGTACATCGTACGGGCGCTCAGGCTGGGAACCCGTGGCTACCTCATCAAGCAGGACATCTCGACCATAGCGCCCGCGCTCAGATCGGTCATGGCGGGGCAGGTCGTGCTTGAGGGAGAGGTGCTCGAGCGCGCGACGACGCTCGGTGCGAGGCGAGCGGGTACAGGTGACACTCAGGCACCCAGGCATAACGCTGGGGCACCAAAACATGGTGGCGCGCCACAGCCTGAGACCCTGTCGGTCGAGGGCGCCCTCGCACCCCTCACAGAGCGCGAGCGGGAGGTGGTGCGCGCCGTGGCAGATGGTCTTGACAATCGCGAGATCGCAGACACCCTCTGTCTGAGCGCAGGCACCGTCCGCAACCACATCTCATCCATCCTCGCGAAGCTCGGCCTTAAAAACCGCACGCAGATCGCCGTGTTCTTCTATAGGAACTGCTGCTGAGGGGTACAGTCGTAGCGTCCGACACTCAAGGGCAGACGCGCAGCCATCCAACGTCGATGGACCTTATGAATGAAGCTTCGTGAGTTCGTGTGGGTGGGTGGTTGCGTCACCGCCAGGGCGACAACGCAAGAGTGTACACAAATTGGCTAGAATGACCTCTCGGTGCCGTTTTGGGGCATTTGTGTACACTGTTGGGCTGTTGCGGACAACCGTGGGGACGCAGGAGTGTACACAGATTGGCCAAAATGGCCTCTCAGCGTCGTTTTGGGGCGTTTGTGTACACTGTTGGGCTGTTGCGCTGTTGCGGACAGACGCGAGAACGCAATAGTGTACACAAATCGCCGAAAATGGCCTATCAGTGCCGTTTTGAGGCATTTGTGTACACTGTTGCGCTGTTGTGGACAACCGTGGGGACGCAGGAGTGTACACAGATCGGCCAAAATGGCCTCTCCGCGTCGTTTTGGGGCATTTGTGTACACTGTTGAGTCGCGAGTCGCGATACGAATCGCGACGCGAGCTGCGTCAGGTGGCACGAGCGCCCCAGCCACCATGGCGTGCCGGCGGCGCCTCCTCGCTGGTCCCTCTCGCTTGGTCGGAAAACCAGGCTCTGAGCGAGTGGCGCCGTTGCTAGGTTGGCATCTTCGCCAAGACGTCAACCCACACGAACCCCCGAAGAACCTTATGAATGACACCACGCGCCACGGATTTGCGAAAGGCGGGCTCAGCGATACGTCGTCTTGACGTTCATCTTACGCACGTGCACCTTGACGTTTGGGTCGAGTGACAAGAACAGCTTCTCAACCGCCGTGAGCAGCATGTTCATGTGGAGCCTGTTCGCATTGTCCTCCCATTGGATGAACCTGAAGTTGTAGGTACAGGTCCTGTGGTCTTGCAGGGTTCGGGTGAGCACCGCCTTCCAGTCCTTGGGCCTCGCGATGACAAAGGTCACCCCATCATCCTCAACGAGCTTCGCGCGGCATGAGTCAAAGGAGATGGAGCGCACGGCGGGCGCAACCATGGGGTCACATTGGGAGGCGATGGTGAAGTCCTCAGTGTTTTCCTCGAACCCACTGTCGCGCTCGATCAACTTCCCCTCGCCGATCAGCTTCTTCTTCCGTTTCTCGTCCCAGCGATATGCCACATACATGAGTACGCTCATAACGGCCAACCCGATGAGAAACGTCTTCGTATCCATGGAACGGGCTGCGAGGGCAGCTGCGAAAAGCCACGCCGTCACATTCATGGTGCATCAATTCCTTTCCTCCCCGCACGTACGTTGCGGCTCACGATCCCATCCCATCGAAGTAGCCTCGCGTAGGGAAGAGGTCTCGCGCCTCCTCAAAGAGCCACACGCAGATAGCCACAAAGTAGTCATCCGTCATGGAACTGATGAAGTCGCACACAGTCTGGTCTACGTCACCCTGCCAGTCATAGCTCCTCCCATAGTGGCCAAGCTGGCGCTCCAACGGAAGGATGTGGTGGGCAAAGATGGCGTCACGCTCGTCGCCTCTGTGCAGCGCCTCAAGCTCGTGCTCGAAGAGCTTGTCGAAGAGCTCCCCCACCGCGCGGGGCAGGTCCCCATCCACCTCGGCCGAGCCATAGATCTTCTCGTAGTTCTCGCGCTTGGCACGTCTGAGCTCTGCAAAACCCGCCTCGCTCATCTCGATGCGGTCCTTGCCCACGCTGTTCTCGACCACGTCCGCACAGAGCGCCAAGAGCGCCCAGGCGTTGTAGGCCCCGCCGAGCCCATCATCGAAGCTGTCCTCACCCACGAGGCCGGCACGTATCGCATCCTGGCGATCCTTGCCCACATAGGCAATGATGTCAGAGATGCGCACCACACAGCCCTCGAGCGTCATGGGCCGCAGCTTGTCGATGGTCTTTTCACCGTCCTGCCAGCAAGACTCGACCACGCGATCGAAGCTGTCGAAGTCCGAAAGGCCGCTCGTCTCAAAGACCTGCCGTTCGAACTCCCCGTTGTGGCAGATGACACCATCGAGCGTCTGGAGGGAGAGGTTGCGACCATAGAGGACGTCCAGCACACGCACGCTCTGGACGTTGTGAAAGAACCAGCGCCCTGTGCGGCGGTGATAGGCGTCATTCAAAAAGCGCTCTCCCGCGTGTCCGAAGGGCGTGTGCCCGATGTCGTGACCAAGTGCTATGGCCTCGATGAGGTCGAGGTTAAGACCGAGGGCACGCCCGATATCGCGAGCCACACGGCCAACGAGCTGCTCGTGGAGGTTGCGTCGGGTGATATCGTCGTTTGCCGCAAAGGAGAAGACCTGCGTCTTGCCGTTCAGGCGATTGTACGCCGGCGTATGAATGACCTTCTCGCTGTCGCGGACAAAGGCAGGACGCAGAAGCGACGCCTGATCATGGGAGGTATCTCGTCGTATGACCGACGAGTCTGCCGTGGCAAAGGGAGAGATGCCACCCGCCGCGCGGATCTTTGCGACGCGTTGTGTCGCAGCGGGCGAGAGTTCGCCAGAAAGCCCCGGCGCTAACCTGTTCGTCAATGTGGTCATTGCGTTTCCTCCATGTAGGCAGCTGAACTCACAGCTAGAGATCCATATCGGCACCCTCGTCATCAGCGCTCAGGTAGCACTGCTCGTTTGCCGACGTAATGCTCATGCCCACTCGTCGCATGAGCGACACCGACGCCCTGTTGTCCGGATAGACCTCTGCCCACGGTGTCCATCCTCTGTCCATGTGCTCACGTATCTTGGCTAAGAGGAGCGCCTGTGCCCAGCCATGGCGCCTGTGCCCATCAAACACCGTCAGCATGCCGATCGAACCACAGGGGTGCTCACCGACAAAGCCCACGAGCTCGTCGCCCTTAAAACCACCGAGGATGCCACCCGACTGTAGAAGCGTGTGCAGCTCTCGTTCGCTCGCATAGCCTGTAGGACCATAGGATGCCCATATCGTATCGAAGTAACTCTCGTCAAGCTGTCTCACCTCGCGCTTGACATCCGTCTTGGGAAGTCTTTTGTCCGTAAGGATCGCAAGGCGATAGGGATCAACCCTCATGAGCCCGCAGCACAGCTTGACGTCGCGCACGAGCGCCGGCTCGAGGACGACCACCACGGACGCGTGGACCAGCATCCTGATCACAGAGCGTCCAAGCGTGGCGTCACCCGCCCAGAGCGTCTGGATGCCGTCAGGCGTTCGCACGAGCACACAGCCCTCCCTCGCGAACTCGACTTTGCCGATGTCTCGCCGCAGCATCTCGGTAAGCGGGAAGGTACGCCGGGGGGCGTCGCGCAGCGTCGCGAGACCACGCGCTCGCAGCTCAGCCGAACTCGTCTCGCACGAGACTATGACCACGCCGAGACGCTCGGCAATCTGGTGCATACCCTCGGCGTTCGGATGCTCGAAGCCGTCGGCCAGAAGCGAGCGCTTGTGGTCGAGCAGCCATGAGCCCTTCACGAGCCTCATCTGCTTGTGGCGCGCCACCTCCTGGGAGATGAGCCGTTTGACGCCCTTCCAGCAGCTCTTGGGGTGAGACGGCCACGCCCCCTCGTCGTGCCAGAGCGGGTCTGCGACGTAGGTCGGGACCTTGGGCCACAGCCGTGAGAGCTCGTCCAGGTACAGTCGGATATCACGTGCGATAAGGGGTCCTTGACAGGGTTCATAGCGATAGTTGGCCCCCAAGGCCACCACGATGAGGGCCACGTCGGCCTCTGGCCTCAACCCCACAAGCGTCCCCGGTTGGAAGACCTGTCCACCGATCCCCTGGTTCACGAGATCAAGGTCGAGGTCCCGTGCAAGGAGTGCGGGCCAGCTCTGCCCCGGGTCCCCACAGACAAAGCCCTGCGCTATGGAGTCACCGAGGACAAGCAGTTGCCGACGCATGGGGAGTGCCTCGATCTTCGTACCATTTCCCACGACGGAGCGCAGCGCACAGCCACGCAGACAAGGAAGCCAGATACGCACGCGGTGCGCAGCTCCCAAGCCTGGTAGCTGCGTCACGCCAGCAGCTGGCGATTTCTCGGGGTCGTCCACGCACAGGCTGAGGGTCCTCGTTCCGAGCTGGGGCATGACAGGCATCCGAAGACGACCGTCAACCTCAATGCCAAAGCCATCGTGAGGCAAGGGCGTCGTGTCGCCCACGCTCATCTTCCCGCCCACCCCGACAGTGACTGGTTTGGACACGTGATCCAACACGGCTCGCGTTCCTGTAGGCTCCGGATCCAGTTGCAGCTCGAGCGCCAGTTCAGAGGAATCCGTCTCGAGCTCGAGCGAGATGCCTGCCGTCGCGCGGGCCATGGCCCTGTAGAGCCCCGGGTGCCAGGCACTGACGCTTCCCAAGGCCCTGATCTGCACATCAGAGAACCGCTGCGGCCTCACCCAGCCGCCCCCACTCTCTTGGATAGCCACACAGCCATGGAGTAGCTCCTGGGCAGGCCGACGAACGAGCGTCGCGGATGCCGTGAGGTCGCCCGGTTGCGGGGCAACGCTCATCCTGCCGTCACCACCCCGTCGGTCTCCGTGGGTACGACTGCGTCGACTGCGACTTCCACGGCGTCGCGAACGACCCCATATGCCTCGACGAGGTCATCGAGCGACCAGCGCGCATTGGCGGGACTCGTCGACGGCAACACCACGCAGCCGATTCCGAGCGTTGGCTCTATATGCCTGCGATAGAGACGCGCTGCCGTAGTGCCCGTGCAGAAGATACGACAGATGGGCGCGGCCTCAAGTATGGCCGAGAGATCGTTGGCGACAGGCCGTGTGATCGACGCATCCGAAGCGCCGCAAATCTCGGCGCTTCTCAGCACGTCGTGCAGCGCCAGCCGATGTCGGTGCAGCAGGCTTCGCCGGGCGACGTTATCCTGTGGCACAGGCTCGTCCCACAGAGCAGCCATGACCCGCCAGAAGCGATTCTGGGGGTTTGCGTAGTGAAAGCCCCTCGCCCGTGACGCGGGACTCGGCAGCGTACCGAGCAGGAGCACGCGACTCTGCCCGTCAAAGACGGCCGGCAGAGGCGATGTCACGAGTTCCGGTGCCTGACCAACCCTGACAGCCGCGCTCGCCCGGTCAGACACACTACTCCCCTTCGGCGATTGGCTCGTAGAATTCCTCGCCATCATCGAGCCGCACCATGGAAACCTGCCCGAATCCGGCACCGCCCGCAGCACCCGAATCAATGTCCCAGCGATCGGCAACACCACCGGTCGCCTCACAGGCCCCAACCTTAACCTGACGGCAGAGCCCGTCCTCACCCTGCGGCGAGCGCTCGAGGTAGTTTGCCATGCCCTCCAGATAGGCTGTGGGCGTATGCCCAGCGATCACGATGGGACCAACGCCATTCTCGTCAATGAGCCCCGTCGGCACGCTCCAGAACTCCTCCCTGATCCAGAGCAGGTCCTCGGGATCCTGGCTAAGGAGAAGGTCCTTGACGCCTTGGGACGTAAGCTGGTCCTGGGGCAGGGAGCCTGTGGGGCGAATGCCCGCATGCACCATTATATAAAAGCGATCATTCACCTTGGTCACCGCACCAAAAGGCAGGTTAATGACCCAATCGACCAGCTCGATCCTCGTCTGCTCATCCAAGGCCTCAAGGCCGCTCAATGTCGTGTACGATCCGTTGATCTCCCAGTTCATCTTCACCATGGGATCATCTGTAGCCTGAAAGTACGCAACCATAAGGTCCTCATGGTTGCCCATGATGACACGGACATTCTTGAGGTCATGGCAGATCCTCAGCACGCCCACCGGATCCGGGCCCCTGTCCACCATGTCACCGAGCATGAAGAGGGTGTCCTCGTCTGCAGGAGAGACACGCTCGAGCAGCCTCTCAAGCGGGACCCTATGGCCATGCACGTCCGAGAACGCATATGTTGCCATGATTGCATCTCCTTCATATCTGTACGAACCAAGAACGTACTGCCCAGCTGCTAGCGTACCATCATCATGTCGTAAGGATAGCAAGCTTTGGACTCGACTGCACGCGCGCGCCATTCATTCTTGCCAACCTCAACACGAGGGACTCACTGCATGGAGGAACGATGGCGGATACGCGCCCTCGTAGCCGAGAGGTACTCGCGACTCACACGGAGCTTCCACGGAGCCATTGACCCCACCACGACGAGACGACCGCCAGCTCCTACGGCACGACCGTCTCGGCCAGCACCTTGCACCACATCAACCAGCTCGCTCATCGTGGACTCGAAGCGATCTTTTTTGAGCCGACACTCCCAGACGACAGCCACGGTCCAGCCGCTTGCGAGGAGCTGCGCGCAGCTGCGCTCATCCCGGATCCGGTTACGCGAGAACTTGGCCTCCCAGAACGCGGCATTTGACCGTGGAAGAGGGAGGTCGCAGTAGGGACAGTGATGCCAGAAGCAGCCATTCACAAAGATCGCCGTGCGGCGTCCCGGGTAGCAGATATCGGGCTTTCCCGGAGCCTTCTTCCAGTGCAGGCGATAGCCCCGAAGACCCGCCGCACACAGAGCTGCCCTCACCTTAAGCTCGGGCCTGGTGTCCTTGCTCTTGTTGGCCTGCATGACATGGTGCGTGGCCAAGCTCACCTCACGCGCGGTGGCTCCCCTTGCCCCTGCGGCAGGCGACTCCCCGCGCGCTGCGACGTTCCTTTTGCTCATGCGTCGGCGTCAGCGCCGAGCGTCACGCCGATCGCTGGCACGGGCGGGTCCTCGAGCGCCTCGGGATCCACTGGCTGGCCAGAGAAGTTCAGGTTTCCTGTGAGTCTTTGTGCGCTCTCTTCGTCGAAGTCCTCCGCAAAAAAGCTACCCACTGCGGTAGGTACGCTCGCACGGGCACGCTCATAGAGGTCCCAGAAACTCTCATGCGACACGGCGGCAGTAAAGGGGTTCACCCATGGCAGGTGCTCCGCGTTCTCGAAGTCAGACCGAGCCTCAGGACGCACTCTGTGCGCCATGGCACGATACTGCGAGTAGCGAGCGTGATCCACCAACCTCTCGATGGGCGCGATCACCCTGCCCTTGATGCCAGCTGGCGTGTAGAGCGCACGCTGCGCGAGCCGAAAGAACTTGACCGCACGCGTGTAGCAGTCTAGGGTCACGGTGCGGCTAAAGCTCCAGAGGTTCATGTAGAAGAAGAGCTTATCGATCACCTTGAGCGTCTCGTCGCTCGCGATGAGCACCTCCCTGAAGGGAAGAAAGTCCTCGATCGTTGTGCCGCTCTTGACGTAGAGCACCATCTCGTCGAGGTCACGCTCTATCTCCGCATGCACCGCTCGCCCATCTGTGCGGTCAAGGCCCTCCACGCCTGCGTCGCAGATACCGTACTGCTCAGAGAAGACGAGCGGGTGAACCGCGCTATCGAGCAGGTAGTGGCAGAGGAATCCCGCCGCGTACGCCTTGGCAACAGGCCTCTCCGCCTGCGGGAGCATACTCAGCGCGTCATGTAAAGACGCCAGGAGCGCAGCCGGGCGCTGACGGTGCATGAGGCGTCCCACAACGTCCTGCTCCTTGGTGCGTGGGTCAAGCTCAAGGTAAAATAATGGATCAGGCCCTTGGTTACCTAAGAAGAAGGCATCGCGCTCGGACGAGGATAGAAATCCAAGATCGGCAGCGACGCCCTCGTAGGTATCCCTGCCAAAGAACTCATGTGTGAGAATCGCCGGCATACGAACCGTCCTCCCTTGCGTATCTACTTCATACGCCCTCGTTGGGCGCGCACCTTACTGGTCGCGCATACTCCTATGGTCGAGTTTTCGGCCGCTCGATGCAAGAGATATTTTCATCATCCATCTAAGCCTTTGAAGAACCTGCGCCTACAGCCAGATACTGACTGGCATACGACTTGACCAACCCATGTACAAGAGCTGAAAGGTACACTTGAACAGGTGGGTGTACAGTTGGCAGGCGCGGGTGTGCGTTTGCCAACTCGCAGGACCGACTGGACCCAGCAAGACAGACTCACGATGGCACGGCGTGACCGGGCGCATCATGCCATCGTGATAAGAATGAGGAGCTGTATGTGAGAGAGCCTGACGAGAAAGACCGAGCGCTTGCGGCCCTCCGCGAAGCTATCTCAACGCGTGAGCCCAGTCTCGTGAGGCATGGTCTGGATGTTCTCGCGAAGGCAGGCGACGGGCGGTCGACAAGTAAGGTCACGCCTCTTGAGGCCGTGGACCTCCTCGAGCGGGCCTGCACGTACGGTCCTCGCGCGAGCGCACAGGCGGTATGGGAGTACTTTCAGGGAGACTTCGTCTACACGGGTTGGGCGCTCGCGCTGGCCCTACGTTGTGCCAATGAGGACGTAGCTCGCTGGCTTCTTGGCTTGGGCGTTGACCTTCTGGGAGCCGTGCGCCAACCCAAGGCACTCCGGGCGCTCCTTCCTCACGAAGGCAGCTTCACCCGTTTCGATCTTGTCCGCGAGAGTCCGACGCTCTTTCTCAACAACATGGACCACACGGTCTCCACCGAGGTCTTTGACAACTTCTCTGGAACCGAGCAGATTATAGGCAAACCCTACGCAGTCCCTACAAGCCTACGCGCCAGCTGTAAGCTCGTGGGCACGCTTGCCTCCGAGGGCCTCTTTGATGCCGTCGTCTTCGATGACCTCTTTCGTGCCTGCGTGGTCAAGGCCTGGCATGCGCTGCGCCATGCGCGCGATCGTGATCCAAAGACGGCCCAGACCTGCCTCGCGCTCGCGAAGCACCTGCTCAAGCTACATCGCGAACGGGATCTTGGTGATGGCAACGTCCGTCTCATCATGGGCAACCTCATCGTACCCAAGGCTGACCCGGACATCATGGCCTTCGTCTGCCTCGAGATGCCTGATGTCTTTCTGGGCAGGTTGCGGGCGCTCTCGTGGCTGCAGGAGGACACCGAGCTCATCTGTCGCATGGTGCCCACTCTTTCGCCCGCGACCGAGCAGGACAACGCGGCGCTGTTGCTGGTACTTGCCCGCTCTGGCCTCATGGGGGAGCTCAAGGCCATCGCAAGCTGGCCCGACACGTTTACGACCGCGAACCTGCCCGCAGCCGTGGAGGCAGCGTCTGTGGCAGGGCATGCCGAAGTCGCAACTTGGCTCCTTGCGCGACTCGAGGCTGTGCGAGAAGCCGACGGCGCTGTACCCACCGCAGCCTCGGTTCGTCTTGGCGATGCCACGGCCGCCATTCCTACGCGCAGGCAGCCTGGCAAGCCGGCCACGGGAGGCACCGCACAAGAGGCTCTACCCCCTGCGGGGACAAAGGGCAAAGACACCCCCAGGCCAGTCTCAGCTGTCCCCACAGACGGCAGTCGCGAGGCTGCGGGGACCGTCGCCCTCGACAGGGCTGGGGTCAATCCTGCGGACGCAGTCGAGCGCGGCGTAGACGGCGCAGCTCAGCTCGCGATCCAGATCGTTGAGCTCGCGCGCAGCGAGATCGTCTCACAGAACCCCTTTCTTGCGGGCCCGTTTTCCCTTCTCACCCTTGCCCCCACACGTGGCGCCACAAGCGCTCTGGCGGTGGATGGCCAGACGCTCTCCTTCAATGTCGACCAGCTCATACAGGACTTTGTCACAAGACGCGCTGCCCCCGCCCACGACATGGCACACGCGCTCGTGCACTGCCTCTTGCTCCACCCCTTCGTGGGCACCACGGTAGGACGCGAGGCATGGAGCCTCGCTGCAGACGTCGCAGCCGAGAAGGTCGTGTGCGAGCTCTTGGGACCACGTGAGGGCGAGCGAGGCAGACAGCAACGAGCCGTGTTCGATCGCCTGTGCGGCGAGTTGCACGGCGAGATCACGGCCGAGCGGCTCTATCGCGTCCTCGCTGGAGGCGCGTATGCCCCCATGAGGGATGAGTGGGCCGAGCTGTTCGGCGCTGATGACCACGCTGGCTGGTACCCCTCCGACGACGAGGCCCATCCGGGCGACGTCGGGCACGATCAGCAGGGTACGAGTGATGACGCGGGCACAACGGCGCAAGCCTCGCGCACGCAGAGCCATGCCGGATGGGGCGACGATCGCCCCAAGACCTGCGAAAGTGGGCCCTCTGACCACCAGGGCTCCCCCGCCAAGGACGATCGGGCCGTCAACGACAGGGCGAGCGGAGGCGCCACCGACGCTGGCGCAGACACCCCCGCATCACCAGCGCAGCCCAGCCCTCCTGAGGTTATTGCCCAGAAGGGATCCGACTCCAAGAGGCGCTGGCTGAGGGCAGCGAAGTCCATGCGCACAGACCTCGAGACGCTCTCAAGACGGTATGGCACCAAGGCGCAGAGCTTCGTCAAAATGCTCGACGTCAGTGCCCACGAGCAGATCGACTACCGAGAGTTTCTCAGGCAATTTGCCGTCTCGGGCGAACAGCTTCGGCTCTCTGACAGCGAATTCGACTACATCTTCTATACCTACGGTCTTGAGCTCTACAAGGATACCCCGCTCATAGAGCCTCTGGAGTATCGTGACGAGAGGCGCATCCGAGACTTCGCGATCGTCATCGACACCTCGAGCTCCATCACGCCCAAGGTCGTCCAACAGTTCGTGAACACGACCTTTGACGTGCTTACGAGCGAGTCGAGCTTCTTTGAGAGGACCAATATCCACATCATCCAGGCCGATGCCCAGGTGCAGAGCGACACAACAATCAGCTCACTTGCAGAGTTGGACCACTGGAGGCGCAACATTAGGCTCCGAGGATTTGGAGGCACGGACTTTAGGCCCGCCTTTCGCCACGTACGCAAGCTCATGGAAGACGGTGAGTTCGATGACCTGCGGGGACTCATCTACTTTACCGATGGCTGGGGCATCTACCCCGAGCGCATGCCACCTTACAAGACCACCTTCGTCTTCTATGACGAGGACCACCGACCAGAGCTCGTCCCCGCCTGGGCTATGCAGATCACCCTACACCCAGGGGAGTTCGAGAGCATGTCGGTATACTAAAGAAACCTGGAAGGAGTACGCCCCATGAACATAGCTGAGGCGACGGTGCAGATAGAAGGCGCCATCAAGGCCTACTTGGCGCAAGACGAGGCCGGACTCGACCTCATCCCTCCCCAGATGCAGAGACCGATCCTCATGATGGGCCCACCCGGCATTGGCAAGACGGCCATCGTGGGCCAGATTGCGGAGCGCATGGGCATAAACTTCGTCTCGTACTCGATCACGCACCATACCCGCCAGAGCGCACTTGGCCTTCCCTTTATCGCTGAGGCCAGCTTCGGTGGCAAGACCTATCGCGTAAGCCGCTACACCATGAGTGAGATCATCGCCACCGTCCATGATGCCATCGAGGATTCACAGGTTCGCGAGGGTATTCTCTTCCTGGACGAGGTCAACTGCGCCTCAGAGACGCTTATGCCGTCCATGCTGCAATTTCTTCAGTACAAGAGCTTCGGGCCGCATCGCCTCCCTACAGGCTGGGTCATCGTCTGCGCGGGCAACCCGCCCGAATACAACCGAGCCGCCCGCGAGTTTGACCCTGCCATGACAGACCGACTGAAGCGTATAGACATCGAGCCGAACCTCGACGCGTGGATGAGTTACGCCACGACCCAGGCGGTGCACCCCGCCATCACAAGCTACCTTGCCAACAAGCCCAAGAACTTCTACAAGGTGCGGACCGGCGTACATGGGGCACGCATGGTCACAGCCCGCGGCTGGGAGGACCTCTCACGCATGATGCGGGCATGTCGGCACGAAGGGATTGCCGTCAACCAAAACCTGGTCTCTCAGTACCTCCAAGACAGGGAGGTCGCCGAGGACTTCTCGCTCTACCTCGAGCTCTTCTCCAAGTATGAGGACGACTATAAGATACAAGACATCCTTGCGGGTACAGCGAAGGGTGAGATATCCAGACGCGCAAAGGAGGCGTCCTTCGACGAGCGAATAGCCCTCGTGAACCTCCTCCTGAACGCCCTTCTCGATGAGGTCCACGAGCTCGACGGGGCAACACGCGCGCTTCGTGGCGCCCGGAAAACCGTAGACGACATTGCGGAACAGGCCAGGGAACAGGCCAGCCATGAGTGGGCACACAGACTAGACGAGCGCGCCCAAAAGATGCGCGAGCACAGCGAAGAGGCACGCGCCAAGGGAACAGCTAGCGAAGCGAGGCTGCGTGAGCTTGTGGGAGAGGCAAGGCTTCTTGACGCTTTGCGCCGAACCCTGCTCCAATCGACGGAGCTCGGTGCAAAGGGTTCCAAGGACGCTCGGGCCGTCTGCTCAGAGGTCCTCGACACGAAAGAGTCTAGCCTCGCTGCTCGCGCAAGCAGGATATCGAGCGAGGTCGAGCGTGTCCTCGACTTCCTGGATGGCTGCTTTGGCGACGGTCAAGAGATGCTCGTCTTCACGACGCACCTCGCCGTCGACCCCGCGTTCATGCGCCTCGCGAGCATGCATGGTGCAGCGTCCTTCACGAGACACAGCCGCGCACTCATGCTTCACGAACGCGGACTCGACCTGCTCGATACGGCCGACAGGCTCGTCGAGCAGGGCGCGGGAGCCACAGGCGTGGCCAACCGCAGGGAGCCCTCCCGTCCTCCCTCAAAATGAGTGGCTACCACACGGACCCCACACATTCACCCTAAGAGGATGGGAGGGAAAAGCTGAGCGGGCCTCCTATCTCCTACTTCCCAAGGTTTTTGGCCAAGGCATCGGCAAGCTCCTCTATCTGTCCCAGGTTCTCCTCACGCACGGCAGAGCGGATCTTGACCATCGGCTCGAGGATCGTCATGTTGGGCATAAGACCGAGGCGCTTCTGGAGGATGGAGCCCGCCTGCGGGGACCAGCTACCGTTCTCCATGATGGCGGCCGTCCTGTTGCGCAGGTTGTGCCGGGACAGTTCCTGCACAAGGTAGTCCATGCTGTCAAAGACCTCCAAGTTATAGGTCGAGGCGGCAAAGACCAGCGTCGAGTACTGGAACGCGCGAGACACCAGCTCGGACGTGTCGGTCTTGGAGCTGTCGTACACGCGTACGTCGCGCACGCCCCTCTCGGCAAGCTTCGCCGCGAGGATCTCTGCCGCGTTGGCGGTATTGCCATAGACCGAGCCGTAGTATACGCAAACGGAGTCAAGCTCTGGCGTATAGCTCGCCCACTTCTGGTAGCGATCGACGATCTCGTCGAAGTCCTTGCGCCAGAGGTGCCCATGCAAAGGGCAGATCATCTGTATGTCGAGGGACCCCATCTTCTTGAGGACGGCAAGGGTCTGCGGACCGTACTTGCCCACGATGTTCGCGTAGTAGCGACGCGCCTCAGCGGCATAGTCACAGCGCCACTCGACCTCATCCGCAAAGAGATTGCCGCCGAGCGCGCCAAAGGCACCAAAGGCGTCGGCAGAGAAGAGGGTGCCTGTCAGCTTGTCGAAGGTCATGATGACCTCCGGCCAGTGCACCATCGGGGCGGCCACGAAGCTCAGGCTGTGCTGACCAAGCTCGAGCACGTCTCCCTCCTTGACCTGCAGCTTATGGGGCTCGATGTCAAAGCCATAGAACTGGCCCATGATCTTGAAGCCCTGTGCGCTCGCGACGAGCTTGAGCTTGGGGAAGCGCTCGACAAGATCGGGGATGATGGCGCAGTGGTCAGGCTCCATGTGGTCGATCACCATGTAGTCGAGGTCCCTGCCCGCAAGCACCTGCTCGAGGTTCTCCATGAACCTGTCGCGAACGGCAGAGTCGATACCGTCAACGAGGCAGGTCTTGTCATCCAGAATGACGTAGTTGTTGTAGGCCATACCCTCGGGCACAGGATAGCTGTTCTCAAAAAGCTCGATGCGGCGATCGGACGCGCCGACCCACCATGTGTCCTGACACAGCTGACGAACGTTATGCATATGCGACGCTCCTTTGATCGCGGACCGTGCGGTCACGTCTCTCCCCCGCAGGCCCATGTCCCCACAAGACAGGGTGAACCAGGCTTAGAGAACCATGAAAGAACCCCCAGGGCAGCCTGAGCCGACTCTGCAATTGATCGGCCGATTCGACCCGTGTCTCCCTGAGATCATTCTATCCCATGTGGCAGGGCAATGGGATAATCGCGAAGAGCCTCGACAACTGGTCGGCCGATGCCCTTCGCGTCGTTACCTTTCACGAGTAGGCCAGTGGCGCCTTCTCAGGCTGACGCGCCGGACCCGCCCGCAGACCGCACGCCCCCTCCCGTCAGCCAGGGCGCCACGACGAGGCACCCTGGTTGACGCCGGCTTTGCGAAGCTCGGTTGTGCCACTCGCTGTCACCGAGTGCGCGATGGTCGTGCCACTCGATGGCGTCGAGTGGCACGACATTTCCTGACAACTGCGCATATACCGATTTTCGTGCCACACGGTGGCGTCGAGTGCACGATCTGCCTGCCACTCGGCGGCAGCGAGTGGCACGCGCATGAGACAGCGCAACGCAAGAGTGTACACAAATTGGCTAGAATGACCTCTCGGTGCCGTTTCGGGGCATTTGTGTACACTGTTGCGCTGTTGTGGACAGATGCGAGGACGCGATAGTGTACACAAATCGCCGAAAATGGCCTCTCGGTGCCGTTTTGGGGCATTTGTGTACACTGTTGGGCTGTTGCGCTGTTGTGGACAGACGCGAGGACGCAATAGTGTACACAAATGGGAGGATCGGGCCTCTCCGCGCCGGATTGGGGCGTTTGTGTACACTGTTGCGACGCGAGTCGCGATACGAATCGCGACGCGAGCTGCGTCAGGTGGCACGAGCGCCTGGGCCACCACGGCGTGCCGGCGGCGTCCCCTTTCTGGCCCCTCCCGCGTGGTCGAGAAGACAGGCTCTGAGCGAGTGGCGCCGCTGCCAGGTTGGCATCTTCGCCGAGGCGCCAACCCACACGAACCCCTGAAGAACACAAAAAATGGGCCAACGCACTATGGCGTTGGCCCGCGACCGTCTCTGGTGGACCGGCAGGGGTTCGAACCCTGGACCTTGGGATTAAGAGTCCCCTGCTCTACCAGCTGAGCTACCGGTCCCCTTGCACGCAAATGGGGTGGGTAGAGGGGCTCGAACCCTCGACCTACGGAGCCACGGTCCGTCGCTCTGCCAACTGAGCTACACCCACCATGTGCCCACCTCGTAACGCGCTTGACTATCATGCCCAAACGAGGACAACAATGCAAGGGTCAATTGCAAAACTCTTCGTTAGACCACCATTGGGAAGGCGGGCACGTTGCCTGTTCGACTTTTGTGGGTTTCCAAAGCCCTTGCGGACTGGCAGATACCACCCTCTTCGCCAAAGACAGCTGCCCTCGAACTCCATGGGTACGTTGCGAGACGAAACTAAGCGGTAACGTCTTCGCACTTGATGCGCACACGCCAACTGTCTATGCTGATCTCTGGTCGTATTCGACTGCCGCCACACACGCACAAGAAGCACTATCGAGACCTGCATGTCACACGACATGCCACGCCACCGCAAAGGAGCCGGCATCATGAATCCTCAGGACGCACGTTTTCCGAGCGGCGTGGACCGCCGCAGCTTCATCAAAGTCGCAACACTTGCCTGTGTCGCTCCACTCCTGTCAGGACTTTCCGCCTGCGGACAGACCACCACTTCGTCTAACCCGCCGGCAAGCTCGATAGACGGCTTCGACGGCACCTTTATCGTAGGGTTTGACCAAGACTTCCCCCCTTACGGCTACATCGGTGACAACGGACAGCTCACGGGCTTTGACCTCGATCTTGCTCAGGCCGTATGCGAGAAGGAAGGCTGGTCCTACGCACCCAAGCCTATCTCGTGGGATGCCAAGGACGCCCTCCTCAACAGCGGGCAGATCGTCTGCATCTGGAACGGCTTCACCATCGAGGGCCGCGAGGGCGGCTATGCCTTCACTCATCCCTACATGGAAAATCGCCAGGTCATCGTCGTTCGCGCAGGCTCCAACATCAGCGCGCTCTCACAGCTTGGCGGCAAGAACGTCATCACCCAGACCGATTCTGCCGCCTACAACCTGCTGACCGGCGACGGTGCCCAGGCGAAGCTTGGCGCTTCCTTCGCTCAGCTCCAGACCATCGGTGAGTACAATACCGCCTTCATGATGCTCGAGAACGGCTCTGTCGACGCCATCGCCGTGGACTATCCCGTCGCCACATACAACATGAGGGGCAGAGGAGGAAGTTTCACAATTCTGAACGAGTCCCTCAACTCTGAGCACTTCGGCGTGGGTTTCGCTAACACCGAAGCCGGTAAGGCGCTCGCCGCCGTCGTCGAGAAGGACCTCCAGGCACTCGACGCAGACGGCAAGGTCAAGGAGCTCTGCGAGAAGTACGCGGACCAGGGGATCTCGTACGATCTCTGGGTGCTTCCCAGGTCACAGGCATAGGCGCGCTCGCGAACCGACGCGGGTCGAGCACCGCACCTCTCGGCCGCTACGGGCCAGGTGACGACTCGTCCCTCAAACTGTTCGCTCCCTCTGCTCCTATGATCACCATCTTTGTCATACACAAGGTCAATCAGGTCTGTACGGCCTGCCACATCCAACGTTAGGGGTTACGAGTGGATCTTTCCACCATGTTCGGCATACTTCTGCAGAGTTACGTCACGTCTCTGCAGATCTTTGCGGTCACGCTCGTCGGATCGCTGCCTCTGGGCATAATCGTGGCACTTGGCAGGCTCTCGCGGTTCAAACCGCTCTCGCTGCTCTGCCAGCTTGTCATCTCTATCTTGCGCGGCACCCCACTCATGCTGCAGATGTTTGCCGTTTTCTTTGTCCCATACTACGTGTTCGGCATTCAGAGTGGCCCGAGCTACATATTTGTGGCCGTGCTCATCGCCTTTGTGATCAACTACTCCGCCTACTTCGCAGAGATATATCGCTCGGGCATCCAGAGCATGCCGCTCGGCCAGTACGAGGCGGCGGAGGTGCTGGGCTACTCAAAGAGGCAGGCCTTCTTTCGTATCATCCTGCCGCAGGTCATAAAGCGCGTACTCCCTGCCATTGGCAACGAGGTCGTGACGCTCGTCAAGGATACCTCACTTGCCTTTTCGATCGGCATCACTGAGATGTTCACGCAGAGCAGGGCCCTCGTCACGTCCCAACGCAGCATGCTGCCCTTCGCCATAGCGGCGCTCATCTATTGGGTTACCTGCCTGCTCATCGAGCTGTTGATGCGGCTTGTCGAGAAGAGGATGGCTTACTACCATGATTAGGCACGCCAAACCAAAGTTTGACCTCCCCCGCCCCGACGAGAGCTTTGCCAGCTTCATGGGGCTTCCCGCCGTCTATCTGCAAAAAGGCTGTAAGTCATTTGACGGCAAAGACGTCCTCAAAGACGTGGACCTCCTCATCAACAAAGGGGAGGTCGTCTCTATCATCGGACCCTCCGGCGCGGGCAAGTCAACGCTGCTGCGCTGCCTCACGCTGCTCGACCGCTTTGACAAAGGCGCCTTGTCCTATGGGAACATCGCGGTCTCAAGGGCGGGCGAGGATGGCACCGCCAGCTACGACGAGGCCGCGATGCAACAGGCGCGCATGCGCTTTGGCATCGTCTTCCAGAACTTTAACCTCTTTCCGCACTGGAGCGTCATGCGCAACGTGACCGACGCACCGTGTACCGTGCAGGGACGTCCGCACGAGGACGTCGAGAAACAGGCAACAGAGCTCATCGAGCGCCTCGGCCTCACAGAGCATGCAGACAAGGTGCCCGACGAGCTCTCTGGCGGACAGCAGCAGCGGGTGGCGATAGCCCGGGCCCTATGCATGCGCCCTCGCATCATCTACTTCGACGAGGCGACCTCCGCGCTTGACCCCAAGCTCACAGCCGATATGCACACGCTGATACGCGAGCTCGCACAGGACGGCATGGCCGTGGGCATCGTCACCCACGAGATGGGCTTCGCCCGCGAGGTGTCTGACCGCGTGGTCCTCCTCCTTGACGGCCAGATAGTCGAGGAGGGCACGCCCGAGCAGGTCATCGAGAGCCCACAGGACGAACGCACGAGGGCGTTTCTGGCCAAGTCCATCGACTGACGGCCCTCGCCCTACGTGTGTCGTAAGGCACGCGAGGCATCATCTCCTGCTTTTCAGGAGAAGAGCCGCGATGGTGACAAGAACCCCCAGCGACACGATGGCAAATTCGAGAAAGGAGGTCGTACCCATCTGTTTACCTCTGTATTCGATACACGCGTTCGTATTTGATGACTACCACGGCCCAAAGCGGCAAGCGCTGCCGAGAAAGCCGGACAGTGTCAGCCTAGCACATCGTTCAGGTACAAACGCACTCATCTGCAGGGCAATGAGGATTACCTTTCTGTGGCCACCCAGCGTTGACCAACGCGGCAATGGACATTGAGTGAAGGGTAACGAGCGGGGTAAAATCCCACCACGTAAGTAGGATTTGACTCGCTCGCAGGCGTGACCATGTCGCGTCGTGCGCAGGAAAGGAAACCATGCCCGACAAGCTACTCACTATCTCCGGTCTCTCCGCAGGCATCGAGGAGAAGCCTATCCTCCATGACATCGACCTTTCGGTAGGCGCCGGAGAGACACACGTCCTCATGGGTCCTAACGGTGCCGGTAAGTCGACGCTCGGACGCGTCATCATGGGCGATCCAAGCTATGAGGTCTCTTCCGGCTCCATCCTCTTCGAGGGGGCAGATATCACCGACCTCAGTCCCGACAAGCGTTCGCTCGCTGGCATCTTCCTCAGCTACCAGGCTCCCGTCGAGGTTCCGGGAGTCCCTCTGTACAGTTTTCTTCGAACCATCTGCCAGATGCGCCCAGAGCTCAAGATGAACGCCCGCACCTTTCGCAAGCGCGTCGGCGAGATCGCAGAACAGCTCGACCTCGACGAGAGCTTTCTCACCCGCGAGCTCAACGTGGGCTTCTCGGGCGGCGAGAAGAAGAAGCTCGAGATGTTGCAGCTCCTGCTGCTCCGTCCCAAGCTGGCCATCCTAGACGAGACGGACTCGGGCCTCGATGTCGACGCCCTTGCCATCGTATCGCGCGGCATCAGCGTCTACCTCACGTCATGCAACGGCTCTCTCCTCATGATCACACATAACACCCGCATCCTTGAGAGGCTCGACGTTGACCACACGCACGTCATAGTCCGAGGCTACATGGTTGCCGAGGGACCCGGTCAGCTCATCGAGCAGATAGACCGTGAGGGCTTTGAACGCTATGAGACGATCCTTCGAGCGAAAGAGGACTCCCTCCCCGGGGGTGACGAGTAGCGATGCCACGGAAGAGGACGCAGGTCGAAGACGTCGACCGATCGATGTATGACTTCGTGATGCCGGAGAACAACGTCGAGCGCTATGCTGACGGCCTCACCCCCGAGCTCGTGAGGATGATCTCCGCGAAGCACAACGAACCCTCATGGATGCTCGACTTGCGCCTCGAGGCGCTCGAGCGCTACCATGACATGCGCATGGCCACCAACTGGGGTCCTGACACATCCAGCTTGGACATGGACCACATCTCGAACTACGTGGCCCCCAAGACCAAGGTCTCGAACAGCTGGGACGATGTGCCCGCTGACATCAAGAACACCTTTGAGCGCTTGGGCATCCCGGAGGCGGAGCGCAAGAGCCTGGCAGGTGTGGGGGCCCAATACGACTCCGAGATCGTCTACCACAACATGCGAGACGAGGTGGCCAAGCAAGGTGTCGTTTACACCACCATTGAGGACGCGATGCGAGGCGAGTACGAGGGCGTCATACGTGAGCACTTTAGCAAGCTCATCCCCATCACGCTCCACAAGTTTATGGCTCTGCACTACGCGGTATGGTCGGGAAGCTCCTTTGTCTACGTCCCCAAGGGCGTGACCCTTCCCTTCCCCCTGCAGAGCTACTTTCGCCTCAATGCGGCAGGGGCAGGGCAGTTCGAGCACACGCTCATCATCGTGGAGGACGGAGGCGACCTTCACTTTATCGAGGGGTGCTCGGCGCCTAAGTATAACGTGGCGAACCTCCATGCCGGCGCCGTCGAAATCTTTGTGGGCAATGACGCACGCTGCCGCTACTCCACCATAGAGAACTGGTCCAAGAACATGTACAACCTCAACACCAAGGTCGCCGTCGCGGGACACGACTCCAGCGTGGAGTGGGTGTCGGGATCCTTCGGAAGTCATATATCCTACCTGTATCCCCACACGATCCTGAAGGGAGACCGTAGTAGGTGTGAGTTCACCTCGATCACGTTCTCGGGTGCAACGCAGGACCTCGACACGGGCTGCAAGGTGACGGTAAGGGGCAAGGACTGCTCCTTGGCCGTAGACACCAAGTCCATCTCGAAGGACGGCGGCGGCAACACCTTTCGCTCGGCGGTGATCATCGACAAGCATGCGGACAACGCGCACGGGACCGTCTCGTGTACCTCCCTCATGCTCGACGACCTCGGGCGCTCCGACACGATCCCCTTCATGGACATCCGCAATCGCTCTGCCCAGATAGGCCACGAGGCCACCATCGGTCGCATATCAGACGAGACCATCCTCTACCTCATGAGCCGCGGCTGCTCGGAGTCCGAGGCGAAGACCCTCGTCGTCAACGGCTTTGCCAACCCGATCTCAAAGGAGCTCCCGATGGAGTATGCCGTCGAGATGAATAACTTGATCAAGCTCGAGATGGAAGGAGCGATCGGATAATGGCCGAAGAAACCGCCCCGACCATAGCCCTCGAGCACGTCAACGTGCCGCCGATGCAGACGTGGAACTACCTTCACGCCAACGACACGTCCCTCACCGTTCCCGTCCCCAAAAGCACGGGAGCCGTCTTGGGCAGGCTCCCCAAGCTCTTTAATCGCCTCGACTGCGCCATTGGCAAGGACGCCGAGACGTGGGCCAGCAACTCGTCAGATGAGTCGCGCTACGTCGAAGTTCCCGCCCTCACCGAGCGAGACGAACCCATCGTCATCGACGTGTCGTGCGACAAGGGCGAGGCCCACGACACGGGCATCATATTTCGAGAGGGATCGAGAGGGACCGTCGTGATCTGCTCACACGGGACGAACGACTCTGCTAAGATGACGTCCGCCTCGCTCACCCGCATCATCGCGAAGAGAGGCGCCGAGTTCGAGCTCATAGAGATCGTCGCCGCTACCGACTCCCACCAGCACCTGGATGGAATCGGTATCGAACTGGACGAGGGGGCCCACGCCAGCGTGAGGCAGTACTTCCTCGGTGGGAAGAAGGTCGTCGCGGGCATCGCCACGGACCTAAGGGGGGACAACTCTCGCATCGACCTCTCTGGTCGCTACTACGTCTGTGGCCAAGAGGAGCTTGACGTCAACCAAGTCGCCCACGCGCGCGGCCTCAACACCTACGAGGAGATGCTCACGAGCGGCTTCCTTGGTGACCAGGCCAGAAAGACCCTACGGATGACCATCGACTTGATCCACGGATCGAGTGGCTCGAAGGGCAACGAGGCCGAGACCGTCATGGGTTTTGGGCCTGACGTTGTGAACAGGACACTTCCCGTCATCCTGTGCGACGAGGACGACGTCCAGGGAAACCATGGCGCCACCATAGGGGGTATCAGCCAAGACCAGGTGAGCTATCTTGCCGTGCGCGGCCTGAGCGAAAAACAGGTAGACGAGCTGCTTGTGCGGGCTCTCTTCGATGACGCCGCCATCAATGCCGTCACCCCCGCCGCCCGCACAGCCGTGCTCGATCGTGCGGCCCAAGTGCTGGGAGACGAGGTCGCCAACGACATCACGGAGGGCCTCGGCCTTGAGACTGAGAAAGGGTAGGTATCCGATGTCTACCAAAGCCCAGCTGAGCGATATCGAACAGAATCCCTGTAGGGATGACTTCCCCCTTCTTGCGGCACACCCCGAAATGGTCTTTCTTGACAGCGCCGCCACCTCACAGCGACCTGCATCCGTACTTGACGCGCAGAGGGCCTTCTACGAGACCATGAACGCCAATCCCCTACGCGGTCTCTATCGCCTCTCGATCGACGCGACCGACGCCATCGAGAGGACGCGTGCCCATGTGGCACGCTTCATAGCTGCCATGGATGAGGGTGGCAACCCACAGAAGGAGCAGATCGTCTTCACGCGCAACACGAGCGAGTCACTAAACCTGGTGGCAAGCTCACTCGGCCGCACGATCCTCTCTCCCGGAGATGAGGTCGTGATATCGATCATGGAACATCACTCAAACCTCATCCCCTGGCAACAAGTCTGTGCAGCCACAGGCGCTCGTCTTGTCTACCTGCGCTTGGACGATGACTTCAACATCTCGCAAGACGAGCTTGAGGCCAAGGTAGGGCCACGGACCAAGATCGTCTCGCTGACCCAAGTCTCGAACGTCCTCGGCACGCAAAATGACATCGCAGCTGTCGCGCGGCGCGCCCACGAGATGGGTGCCTACCTGGTGGTCGATGGTGCCCAAGGCGCGCCTCATGTCAGGTCCAGCGTACGCGAGATGGGCTGCGACCTCTACGCCTTCTCGGCCCACAAGATGATGGGTCCTATGGGCGTGGGCGTCCTCTGGGGCACGGCCGATGTCCTTGAGCTGATGGCGCCCTTCCTAACCGGTGGAGAGATGATAGACTCCGTGACGGAGACCGATGCCGTCTGGGCGCCCGTCCCACAGAAGTTTGAGGCGGGTACGCAGGATGCGGCGGGTATCTACGCCTTTGATGCAGCCCTCAGCTATCTAGAGGGCCTTGGCATGGAGGCAGTCGAGCGCCGCGAGCGCGAACTTGCCCGCTACCTTACCGAGAGCCTCGCCTCCCTCGACTTCGTTGACATCATCGGAACTAAGGACGGCAGCCGCCATGTCGGTGCCGTCGCCTTCAACGTGCGAGGTGTTCATCCGCACGACGTCGCGTCTCTCTTGGACGGTTCGAACGTCTGCATCCGTGCGGGACACCACTGCGCGCAGCCTCTCCTTGCCTGGCTAGGCGTACAAATGGGCAGCACCTGCCGCGCAAGCGTCGCGCTCTACAATGACACGTCTGACATCGACCGCCTGGTCGAATCCCTCAAGTTGGTTTGGGGTGTCTTCAATGGATAAGCGTCCTGCCGGAGTGACCGGCCTCTACAACGCCGAGTTCATGGACCACGTCCAGTACCCGGACTACAAGTACCGAATGGAAAACGCCACCCACACGCACGAGGGCGTAAACCCATCGTGTGGCGACGAGCTCACATTTTACCTGCGCATGGCTGACGATGGCACCATAGGTGAGACCTCCTACGAAGGACACGGGTGTGCCATCAGCCAAGCATCGGCAGACATGATGAGCGACCTCATGGTGGGAAAGACGCCATCGGAGGCGATTGGGCTTTGCAAGCTCTTTGGCCAGATGGTTCGCGGCGAAGAGACGAAGGATGACAGGCTCGACGTGCTAGAGGACGCAGCCATGCTCAAGGACATCTCACATATGCCCGCGCGGGTCAAGTGCGCCGAGCTCGCATGGCGCACGCTCGAGGAGATGCTTGAGGCAGCAGATCCCGTGACGGAGGGTGCCAGCGTAAAGGAGGGCTGAACCATGGGCGGGATGTTCTCTACAAAGGGACGCTATGCCCTGCGTGTCATGGGAGACCTCGCGTCCCATGATGGATGGGTGTCGCTCGGCGACG
Source organism: Olsenella sp. oral taxon 807 (assembly GCF_001189515.2). Classification (NCBI taxonomy): domain Bacteria; kingdom Bacillati; phylum Actinomycetota; class Coriobacteriia; order Coriobacteriales; family Atopobiaceae; genus Olsenella; species Olsenella sp. oral taxon 807. Next base: position 619,306 of record NZ_CP012069.2, on the reverse strand, counting down.
TCGCCAAGCGACAGGGCATCTCGCGCAAGTACCTCGACCATGTTGTGTCTCTCATGCATCGTGCGGGGTATGTCAAGAGCAGGCGTGGCAAGAGCGGTGGGTATTGCCTCACACGAAAGCCAGAAGAGTATACGCTGGGCATGATCTTGCGGGCCGCTGAGGGCTCGCTCGCCCCAGTCGCCTGCCTGGACTGCACCAGCGACGAGCTCTGCCCCCAGATCGAGAACTGCCCCACCGTCAACATATGGCGAGACCTCAGCGCCGTGACGGCCGAGTTCCTTGATGGACATACCTTGGCGGACATCATAGCTAAGGACCCATCGGCACAAGACGAAGAGACAGTCAACTCAGCTCATAGGCTATGCTAGTGGTCTTCTTTGCGACCGCTTGCATTCCCTCCGGAAGAACCACATCTTCGTGACCTATACTCCTGTGTACGACATGCCGGTTCGGGGGGTCGAGCCTGTATGGCATGAACCCTCTTTGGGCTTGACCCTCCATATCGCACGACATCTGCAGCACGTTCGCACAACATGACACATGAGAGGCAGTGAACTCATATGAACGGAACCATGCTTCAGGGATTTTCCTGGCACCTACCTGCTGACGGTAAGCATTGGGAGCGCCTACGTAAGAACGCCAAGGCCTTTGCGGCCGTCGGCATCACTAGTATCTGGCTCCCGCCCGCCTACAAGGGCCAAGCCGGTAAGGATGATGTGGGATACGGCGTCTACGACACCTACGACCTCGGAGAGTTTGACCAAAAAGGTAGCGTTCCCACTAAGTATGGGACCAAGAAGGAGTACCTGGCCGCCATACGGGCGCTCAAGAAGGCAGGTATCCAGGTACTTGCCGACATCGTCTTGAACCATCGCATGGGCGCGGACGAGTCCGAACAGGTTCAGGCTGTCGAGGTCGACCCCGCCAATCGCAATGAGGACAGCTCCGAGGAGCAAACCATCACCGCCTGGACGCGCTTCACCTTCCCGGGGCGCAACGGCACCTACTCCGACTTCGTCTGGGACCACAGCTGCTTTCACGGCTGCGACTACGACGTCGCCACAGGTCGCAACGCCATCTTTCGCTTCGCCGACAAGCGCTGGGACCCCAATGTCACGCGCGAGCGGGGAAACTACGACTACCTCATGGGCGACGACGTGGACGTGACCTATCAACCTGTCTTCGACGAGCTCGTACGCTGGGGCCAGTGGTATACCTCGGCCTGCAACATCGACGGTTACAGGCTGGACGCCGTGAAGCACATAGAGCGTAACTTCTACCGCGATTGGCTTGCCCGGATGCGTGAGGATAGCGGCAAAGAGCTCTTTACCGTCGGTGAGTACTGGTCAAGCGATGTGGAGGAGCTCACGGCCTATCTTGGTGAGGACAAGCCCATGAGCCTCTTTGACGTACCGCTCCACTACAAGCTCTACCAAGCGTCCTGCTCAAACGGCGACATGGACCTCTCGACGCTCTTCGAGAACACGCTCGTCATCGCCGACCCAACCCACACCGTGACCTTCGTCGAGAACCACGACACCCAACCCGGCCAGGCCCTACAGTCCTTTGTCGAGCCTTGGTTCAAGCCGAGCGCCTATGCCTGCATCCTGCTTCGCGAGGCAGGCTATCCCTGCGTCTTCTACGGCGATCTCTATGGCATGCCTAACGGGGGCAACATACCCGCCGTCGCGGAGCTGCCGCTCCTGATGGAGATCCGCCGGCGCTTCGCATACGGCGAGCAGCGTGACTTCCTCTCGAGTCCCGACGTCATCGGCTGGACACGCGCAGGTGACGCCGAGCACGACGCAAGCGGCGTGGCGGCCATCCTCACCGATCGTAGCGAGTCACAGCTCACGATGGAAGTTGGCAACGAACATGCCGGCGAGACCTGGCGCTGCGTCATCGGCGAGGAGGATGACGTGTCCATTGCTGATGACGGTACGGCGGTCTTCAAGGTGAGTGCAGGCAAGCTCTCGGTCTATCTGCCCGAGACGGCCATCAAGACGCTCAACTGCGATAGCAGGGCACTGCACAGAGCGCAGGCACGCGCCATCGATCCCTCACCTGCGGCATAAGCCTGAGGGCGAGCGCTTAGGACCTGAGGCGCGCAACCGGCGCGCGACGAGCGCCCCTACGGGCATACCCACCCGATCGCGGCCTTTCTGGCCTACCTGTTCTCGATGCTGCCCACATTCTTGATCAGGATCGACACCCTGCCCTGCGCATCGGCCATGAACTCGATGTAGGTGTCATCGGCCGCATACTCGCTCGGAAAGCTGATCTCGATACCCGTGTCTGTCCTGATCCTATGGCTCTTGGCAAGCCGGTTCGCCGCAGAGCGACGTACGGGGATCTCCTCGGGCAGTTGCTCGTCGCGGACGGCCTGTTCGTAGCGTTCGGCGAGCTCGGGCCTCTCTGTAAACACCTGCCTTCCTACCTCTGAGGGCAAGAGAGGCTCATCCCGCTCGGCGCTCGATGTGACCACACGCTTGGCCTGCGCCACGGCTTGGGCCGAACTCATGCCGTGCCCATCGGCGACCTCTTCCACGATGCGCCCTATCGCCTGTACAACCTCCCTGGTAGAGGCCTGTGCGCTGCAGGTTAAAAGGCGATCAGAGATGAGCTGCAGCGCACTTCCTGCCTGCCTGCGCTCCTTGTCATGGAAGTCTACGCTGCCTGTCTTAAGATTCACCAGCAGATACGAGTCAATCCTCTGCGTGGGACTGGGTAGAGTCGAGTCTTGGCGCAGGATGTCATTGGAGGCAACACCCGCATCGTCGAGACCCAGCTCATGCACGAAGGCCTGCCTGCGAGGCAACAGCGCCGCCGCAAGAAAGCGCTCCGAGAGATCCTCGGCGTCCCTCGACGGGGTTGCGGTGGCCACAGTCGTCGCGCCCTGCTCTTTGCTCGCACCATCAGCGCGCCTTCCCATGTCGCCCGTGTCCGTGAAGTCCGCTACGAGCAGGTCACACTGCTCAAGGTCATCGCAGCGTCTGAGTTCCTCCCACATGAAGCGCGCCAGCTGCTGAGAGAGCTCTATGAAGCTGACAGAATCCCCCCGTACGTAGGCCTTGAGGGCAGCGCCAAACGAACTCTGGTCCGAGAGCTCGCCATGGCGACTCTCTGGAGACGCGATGAGCTTGCGCAGGCTGCGCTGGACGTATGACTTCACGCTGCGACTACCCAGATCGAGCTCGCGCTCGCTCGGATAGTCCGACCCTCCCTCGAAGTCGAAGGCGTGCAGAATGGCATGATCTATGTGCATCATGGGCATATCACCGTAGCTCTCGTTCACCGACAGGGCATCTAGCATAGCGCAACGACCATGCAAGCTGCCTGTAAGGGCGCCCGGCGGAAAGGAGAACAGGCGACGAGCGAAGCTATGGCAAAGACGTTAGGTCAGCTGCGGTGGGCAGGACCAGGAGCGAACACGCCGACCTCACAGTCGCCGTGCAAGGAGCGAGACGGTTCTCTTGCCCGAATCACCTGATGCGCCATGGCGCATCTCGATGATGCCGAGGCCCTGAGCCTTAAGAAAGTTAAGGTCAAAGTCATCATCAACAACAGCAAAGCAACCCTGGGCACCAGCTCTCGCAAAGATGCCGAGTGCGTCGTCAAAGAGTCTCTTCCCGATGCCCCTCCCCGCGAACTGCGGGTGGACGACAAGTAGATTGAACTCGGACTGCGCGGTAGCGTACCCACGCGAGATGAACACGTCCGCAACTGTATACATGCGCAGCTTGCTGAACAGTCGTTCCTCAATCCTGATGCCTCCGAGTTTGGCACGCTTGCGAGCGACCACCATGGTGTCCTTGAAGCGTTGATCCCACTCCTCGTTTACCACGAGCCTCTCGTTCGGATAAATGCCCCCGAAGCAGGCACCCACGACCCTCTCGTCCGTGACGGCGACGCGGGCTACCCCAGAGCGTCGCAAGGCGCCGACCGTCATGACGCGACCAAAGACGATGCGATCGTATATGCCCTCGACACCCCCATACCAGGCGCGGACGCAAAGATCGGTCACCGCGTCGAAATCGCCATCCCTGAAGGGACGATGACGTATCTGGCAGGGCTCGGAGGGCATGGTACTTCCTTTGGGCATAGGTGCTATTGGCCTAGCAGAGGGATGGACAAGACGGGTATCCAATATTTGAAGAGGGGAATTCTATGTAAAGAACAGCTCGAAACGCGCGCCACAAACACCCACTACGCGATGTTGCGTCGCCTGAACTCAAGGATGCCATCACAGGCAGGGGACCGACGCGCGCCATGCCGGGAAACCTCGCTGGAAAGCAGCCTCACGCCATGCGTCCTGAGGCCCTCTGGTACCTTGCGCGTCTTGAACCACCCGCAGGTAGGACAGGATTCCACTGCATAGTCATCGCAGTGCGTACCCTCCCACTTAGTGATGGAACCACAGGCCGGACAGAAGCGCACACGGCGCGCAAGATCGAGGAAGTAGGCGTTTCGCAGCGGCAACACATGAACTCCCCCGGTGAGCGAAACCTTTCTCATGTGCAGCATCGCCATGACAGCCATCCTTCCTGACGCGGCGTAACAAGGACATAACAATCATCTCACAGCTATGGTATCCGATGCACGCAGGAAGGAACCATCAAAGCCTTGAATGGATATTTTTTCTCGATATATGGCATAGACAAAGAAGGGAACGGGGGCTGGGGTCTTGGACTCGCTAGAACAGGCAAGACTCGATGATCTCTGTGCCGCGCAAGACGTCCAACCACTCTTCGGGGATAGAGGTCGCCCCGTAGATCGTACCGGCAAGGGCACCAGCCACCGCAGCCGTCGTGTCCGTGTCATCGCCGAGGTTCACGGCGGCAAGGACGCAGTCGCGATAGCTCTGCGTCGTACCCACGCACCAAAGAGCTGCCTCATAGGTGTCGCGCACGAAACCGCCCGAGCGAATGCGCCTGCGGGGCGTCTCGCCATGCTCGGCGACAAGACGTGCGTGCAGGGCGACGGGATCGGCGATAGCCTCGCGTAGCACGTGCACGAACTCGACACAGGTCTCGTAGCTCACGTGGTGAGCATGCGTGATGCCGCTGACGTCTCGCACCTCGTCGTCGGTGGCATCGCAGAAGGCGAGCGGAGCTATGCGCATGAGCGAGCCGTTTCCGTTGTCCCACTCCCCCTTCATGCCATGACCGGCCTGAAGTGCGCTCGAGGTGGTGCACCCCACATCGAAGACGCCGTCGATGGCGTAAGATCCCATGCGAAGCCACGCCTCGAAGCGCAGGCGCATGTCATCCACGTCAACGCGACCGCAGGTCTTGATGGAGTCGCAGGTCGCGAGCATCATCGCGCTGTCATCCGACCAAGTGCCCGCCGGTTGTGCATGGGAGCCTCCGCCAGTCATGCCCGTGCACTCGAAGCTATCGCGCTCGCGAAACTCAAAGGGCACGCCAAGCGCATCTCCCACCGCCTCACCAAGAACGGCGTCTCTGAGCTCGCGCGGGCGTGTGGTATCGATGGCGGGTGGGGCGACTGCGTCTGACACGGGACCTCCTCTGCTCGGAATATATGATAACCACTTTAGCAGGAGTGATGGACAGGGGGCTGCTGTCGGCGGCAAAACCTCAGGTTGGGCACCTCGTCAAGCCCCGGCGCCCTCCGACACGGCGTGTGGTTGACCCAGCGAGAACACCTTGGCACCGAGCAGCTTTACGTCCTCTGGCAGATGCGACGCCACGAGCAGCGGCCTCCCGCCAAGATGCCTCAGGACGAAGCCCGCCGCTCGCCTGTGGGAGCTCTCGTCAAGTGAGGCGAAGGGCTCATCCAAGAGCACGGCCTCAGAGCGATATGCCAAGGCGCGTGCGAGCTCAACACGGCGTCGCTGGCCTCCCGAGAGCTGCCGGACAGGCAGGTGGAGCAGGCCCTTGGGCAGAAGCTCAACCAGAAGGGCCCGAGCCTTGCCGCGATCGATCGTAGCCCCCGCGACAAGGAGCACGTTGTCGATGGCGTCGAGCCCCTCGATCAGGCGCACCTCCTGCCAGACGGCGGATATCCGCTCGCAGGCCCGCACGCATCCCCCAAGAGGCGAGAGCTCGCCGAGGACGGTGCGAAGCAGGGTCGTCTTACCTGCCCCCGAGGCATCGTCCAGAAGCACCCGTGACCTCATGCCAAGCTGCAGGCTCACATGCTCGGCGACGACGGTGCCCTCGTAGCCGAGTGTCACGTCATCCAGCTCTATACGTCCGTCCTGTGGGATACCAGCTGCGTCGCGCGTCCGACGTCGCCCCAATCCCATGACACTCGCGCGAAGCGACAGGGGTCCTGTCAGTTCCAGCACAGCGAGAAACGCTCGCTCGCAGAGAAACGCCGCAAGCACCACGATGATAGTCCAAGCAAAGACGTCGCTGGTCTCAAGCAGGAGCTTGGCCTGGTAGATCCTCTCCCCAACGCTTCCTGCGGGCGTTCCCACAACCTCGGCGGCAATACCTGCCTTCCACGCCATACCGCAGGCGTTCTTGGAGGCAGCGCGTACGTACGGGAGCGCCTCGGGCCACCCGAGCGCCAAAAGACGTCTTGGACGGCTCACGCGAAGGCGCTCGAGCATCCCTGCCACCTTGGCATCAACGTTTTCGAGTCCCTCGACCACCGAGAAGTAGAGGGCGGGAAAGATCGCCAAGAACACCACGATCCACGAGACGGAAGTAGCTCCCACCCAGATGAGCAGAAGCACGATGATGCAGACGACGGGAACGCTCTTGAGCGTCGATACGGCGGGTGCGACAAGCTCGTGCATAGTCCGCGATACGTGAGAGACAATACCCAGCACAACAGCGCAGGAAAAGCCGAGCAGAAATCCGAGGGTGATCCTGAGCGCCGTGATACCGACGGTCGACACAAAGCGCGAGGAACGGATGACCCCGCCGAGCGCCACCAGCGTACGCACAGGCCCAGGCAGCAAAAGCTCGCTGCCCATGGCAAGGCTCGCAAGTTGCCACAGTGCCAGCCAGATGGCAACAGCGACAAGCCTGCGTACGCCGCGTGCACGCCTAGGCGTGGGAGGGTTGGCCCTCTGCCCCAAGGCTAGCCTATGTGGTAGAAGTCATCTGCGGGCAACACCCCGCCCACGGAAGCCGCATCCGCGTCAAAGAGCACCTGTAGGTAGCCGTGCAGGGCGGCCTTCATCTCGTCTCCCGTGATGCAGACCAGGTGACAGCCTGGGATGGCTCTCTCGACCACCTCCTCGCTGTCGAGGATACCTGCCGAGACCACGAGCGGGGCCACGGCCTTGGGGTCGGTGTTCGCCGCTTGGACGGAGTCGGCATGCTCCCGGATAAAGCTTTGGACGGCGTCGGGATGCTCGTTGAGGAAGGACCTCTGCACGATGGTCACGCCTTGGACGAGCTTTGACCCATCATCGTTGAGCCTGCCCCACAGCTCAGTGAGATCGATGGATGCCTTGAGCTTGGCATTCTTGGTCGTGGCCACGGTCACGAAGGGTTGGGGAAGAATGCCGATCGCGCTCTCGTCGCCCATGAGCATGCTCACTACCTCGGCATGCTCGCTCTTGTACTCCAACGTCACGGACGAGGCGATGCCTGCCTTGTCGAGCAGCTTCCTCATGGTGTACTCGGGACTCGCACCTTTGCCGGAGAGGTAGACGGTATGGCCCGATAGGTCGGCAAACTCCCTGATGTCGGCATTAGCCGTGACGACAAAGAGGACGCCGAGGGTGTTGATGTCGATGACCGAGACGCCGGCGTCGGTCTTGTTGTAGAGGACGGCCGCCGAGTTGGACGGGACGAGCGCGATGTCAAAGCCACCCTTGGCAACCTCGGGGATAACCTCGTCGGGCGAGCTTGCGACCTTGAAGTCGTAGTGGTTCTGCGTCTCGCCCTTGTTGGCCTTGTCCATGAGCGAGGCGATGCCGATAGACGTCGGACCCTTGAGCGAGGCGACCTTGATGGTGGTGGCCTTATCCTTCCCATCAGAACCCGACTGGTCGGCCGAACCCCCCGATGATTGGGGTGTACCCTGCTGGCCCGAGCATGCCGCAAGCCCGAGCGATAGGGCAAGGCCGAGCGACGCTCCCACTGCCTCGCGCCTGGTCAGAAAACGTGCGTTTCTCGCTGTCATCTACTCTCCACCCTTCCTCATGCTGGTCTTGACTATGGCTCTACAGCACATGGACGTCGTCTGGCGCGAAGGAGAGGAAGGCCTGCTCTCCCACCTCGTAGCTGCGCCTATTCTTAGGATTGAACTCGGTGACCTTCACCAGATGCTTTCCGCAGCGCAGCTGGTAGTCCTGGTAGTGGCCCATGAAGCGCGAGAGCGTGACCTCGCAGGGCATCACGCCCACCTCACCGACATGCGCGGACTCGGGACGCAGCACGAGCGTCACCTCATCACCGGTCGCCCTGCCGTTGACGCCCTCGACAGGCACGCTCTGCCCCTCGATGAGCGCGACGCCAGAGTTACCAGACACGCTCTGAAGGGTCCCGTGCAGGAAGTTGGACTCACCGATGAAGTCAGCCACGAACTCGTCTTGGGGGTGGTAGTAGACCTCCTTCGGACTGCCAATCTGGTCCACGAGCCCCCTCTTCATTACGATGATGCGATCCGAGAGGGCCATGGCCTCCGACTGGTCGTGCGTCACGTAGATGGCGGTAATGCCAGCCTCCTGTTGGATGCGGCGAATCTCACTGCGCATGTCCACACGCAACTTGGCGTCCAGGTTCGAGAGGGGCTCGTCGAAGAGCAGGACGCCAGGCTCGATGACCAAGGCACGCGCGAGGGCGACGCGTTGCTGCTGTCCCCCCGAAAGCTGGTTGGTCATGCGCCTCTCCATGCCCTCAAGGCCGACGAGCTCCAAGATGTGGCTCACCTTCTGCTCGATGGTCGCCTTGTCCATCTTGCGCAGCCTGAGGCCGTAGGCGACATTGTCAAAGATGTTGTAGTGTGGCAGCAGGGCGTAGCTCTGAAAGACCATGGCCGTGTCGCGCTTGTTGGGCGTGAGTGTGTTGATGGCCTCCCCTCCCAAGTAGACCTCACCCTCGTCCGGGCTCTCGAAGCCCGCCACCATACGCAAGATGGTGGTCTTCCCGCAACCGGAGGGTCCCAGAAGCGTCACGAACTCGCCCGGTCCAATGTCGATGGTAGCGTCACGAACAGCGTAGAAGTCCTTGCCGGTCTTGGGGTCCTGATAGATCTTCGAGATATGCTCCAGGCGAACGCCCTTCTTCTCTTTGGACATGCTATGCCTCCTCGTTGGCGGACTCAAGCCTCGCACTTGTGCCAAAGCGCCTGATGGCAAGGTTCATAAGGGCCACGGCACCATAGGTGATGCAGATGAGGACCGTCGCGAAGGCGCACGCGACGCCGTAGGCGCCCTTCTCGGCGAACTCGTTGATCTGTACCGTGATGAGCAAAAACTGTGGGGTCACAAGCAGGATGATCGCCGAGATAGCGGTGATCGAGCGCACGAACGAGGTCACGAGGCCAGAGAGGAACGAGTCCTTGATGAGCGGCAGCGTGACGGTCATGAAGACCTGCAAGGAATTGGCGCCCATGTCATAGGCGGACTCCTCGATGGACTTGTCTATCTGGCGCAGGGCAGATATGCCCGAGCGCGTGCCCGTGGGCAGCGACCTCACGATGAACACGATGATCAGGATGGCAGCGGTACCGTAGAGCCCCTGAAGAACGCCCGTATGGAAGATACCTCCCGAGAAGCCCCTGATGTAGCCCACGCCCAAGACGGTTCCGGGAACCGCCATGGCCAGCATCGACACGGCCTCGATGAAGCCGCGGGAACGGAATCTGCGCTTGACCACGAGGTATGAGATAACCATGGAGAGCAGCGCCGTAATGGGTGCGGCAATGAGAGAGAGCAGGAAGGAATCACGAAACGCCTGGAAGCCGTGGTGCATGGTGAACATCTGCTGGAACCACTTGGTCGTGAGCGTGAAGTCGTAGCCCCAGGTCTTGAACAGCGCGCCGAAGGGCACGCATATGTACATGAGCACGACGAACAGCGCAACTGCGGCACAGAGGACCGAGAGCGGGATGCGTACGGAGTTGTCGGTGATGAGCATGCGCGCACGACTCGCCTTGCCCGTGAGCGTCGCCGTCGCGCGGGCCTCGAGCACGTACTTTTGGACGACAAACATCGCCAGCGTGATGAGAAGGAGCACCACGGCCATCGCGGCAGCTCCCTGCTTGTCATAGGCGCCGGTGATCTGCAGGTAAATGGAGGTCGCCAGCGTGTCGAAGGAGCCACCTATGAGCATGGGATTGGCAAAGTCGGCGATGGACTCGATAAAGGTCACGAGGAAGGCGTTGCCAATGCCCGGCAGGACGAGCGGCAGCGTGACGGAGGTGAACACCTTCCAGCGCGACGCACCCATGTCGCGCGCGGCCTCCTCGAGCGAGGGGTCGATGTTCTTCAGGAGGCCCTTGAACATCATGTAGCACACCGGGAAGAAGGTCATCGTCTGCACAAGCGCTATGCCCCAGAAGCCGTATACGTTGTTGTCGTAGATACCCAACATATGACGGGTGATGATGCCTGCCTTGCCAAAGAGCATGATGACCGAAAGTGACAGCACGAAGGGCGGCGAGACCACCGGAAGCAGGGAGACCAGCTTGAAAAGCCCACTCATGAGGCGACTCTTGAGCTGCACGTACTCCTCAACATAGGCGAAGAGCAGACCGATGAGGGCGGCGGCCACGCCCACGAACAGCCCTAAGGACAGCGTGTTTGTGATAGCCGTGTCAAAGGTCGGCATGGCCAGCACACGAGCGAATACGTCGAGCGTGGGACCATGCTCGCCCACGACGCTGTCCACCATGAGTATGGCGAGCGGATAGAGGATGAACAGCGTGAGGAAGGCGATCAAAACCACGATCGTCGCCACCAGTATGGGGTCGGCCAGCAGCTTGCTGCGATCAAGCCGCGCCCCTTGGCTCTTTGCCACGAGCCCCTCCTTCTTGAGCCCTCAGACTCAGTTGCACTCAGTGTTGATCTTGCGCCACACCCCAAGCGCCCAGGCCAAGAAGAAGCTCGTCCGCCTGGCCTGGGCCATATACGATCATGGCACGTGTGGCAGGCGGACGCGCAACCCCAGCCGACGTGCTGTTGTGAGGCTACTCGGTCTGGAAGCGACTCGTATCGCCCGTGTTCGAGCCGGACTTCGCGAGCGCCTCCATGATGTCCTTCACGTATTCCTCGGTGTGCTCCTTGGCATCTGCGAAGTTATAGTCCATGACGTTGTTGGGGTCAAGACCGTACTCATTCACGACCTCGGGCTGCTTAGCGTCGTCGATGACGAGGAACTGGTAGGCACCGACCTTCTGAGCCTCATCCACGCACTGCGGGGAGAGTGCGTACTCAACCCACAGCTTAGCTGCGTCTTGGTGCTTTGCCCCTTTGAAGATGGCCGTGGCACCGACCTCATAGGACGCTCCCGAGGATGGAATCGCCAGGCCGATGTTGCCGTAACCGTTGTCCACTATCTGATAGACGGCGTCATGCAGAAAGCCGATGCCGATGACGCACTCGCCGGTGCCCACGTTCTTGGAGGGACCAGAGCCCGACTTTGTGTACACCGAGACGTTCTTGTCGAGATCGACGAGGTACTTGATGCCATTGTCCAGACCGTACTTCTGGATGACGGTGTTCAGCACGAGCTTGGCGGTTCCTGCAGTGTTATAGTTTGACATCCAGACGAGGCCCTTGTACTTCCCGTCGACGAGGTCGGGCCAGTCCTTGGGTGCCTCGAGGCCCTTGCGCTCAAGATCCTCCTTGTTGTAGAAGAAGCCCAAGATTCCCTTGTAGATACCATACCAGTTGCCATCGGGATCGCGAAACGTGTCAGAGATGAGGTGCGAGGCGTTCTTTGCCTGGTAAGGTTCCAAGATGCCCTTCGTGACGGCCACGTTGTAGGGATCGGTCGTCCCGCCAAACCACACATCCGCCGAGGGGTTCCCTTTCTCCTCCTCGACCTTGGACTCGACCTCGCCAGTAGAGAGACGCTGGAAGTCGGTCTTAATACCAAAGAGTTCCTGGAAGTGCTCGCAGCATCTGGCAAGGTGCTGCTCCTCACAGGACCCATAGACCACCAAAGCCCCATCCTTCTTGGCGGCGTCGATGAGGTCCTGGGAAGCGACGCGGGATAGATCCTCACCACTACCGGAGCCCGAAGAGCCACCTTTCCCACCCGAGCCGGAGCAGCCAGCCATCCCAATCGCCGTGGCAGCGGTTGCGGTCGCTACCAGGAAGTCCCTACGCGTGATATGTCTCATAGCATAACCCTTTCACTTAGCTGGTCTATGGAAACCGAACGAGGCCAGCTTCCCTTTCCAAGCATCGCATGAAACGCAGGTGTCCTCAAGAGGCAAATTTCCTCGAATCGGACGGACGGCAGAGATTGGGCCACCCAGAGGGGGGTGGGGGCGTGGGGGGCGTTAGTGCCCGCCAGCCTGCGGGGCACTAACCCAGCGGCGTTTGCCCAGTTGGCGAGAAAAAGAAGGTACCCGGGAATCTGGCGGGTGGTTCGGGCCACATCGGGCGGCGGTTCGGACCGCCGTGGCGGTTCGGGCGAGTCGCCGTGGCGGGAGGCTGCCGTTCACCCCTCATCTCATACCGTCTACCGATTGTCACTCAGCAAGTGCTCATATATCATCACAAAGCATCATGTTTTGTAGGTGCGCTGGTACATCGCCTCCTTGTAGTGCGCCACGATAGTCCCGCCCGACAGCTATCCTGGTGTTTCACATACCCCGTTTGCATCCCACGTGAATGTTGCACAAAACAAGCGTCTAGCTGCGGGTTCTCTCTTCATGCCAGAAAAAGTAGCATGAGGTATGGACATCACATTCTCACATACCACGTCCCTTGCGCTCATTCGTGCCTGGAGGCGCAGCCACCCAAAGCAGGGGCCGCCACAGGACCAGACGTTCCATCCAACGTGTACTGGCCGCTCTCGTCCGTGGACATCCGCTGAGCTCAAGAAGCGGATGCAGGCGATCGGCATTCAAGAGATACCCGGCGCATGGATGAAGCGTGGTCTTACGGTGCTTTGCAGCGATAAGGCGGGAAGACCCAAGACACAGATCCTGCGCGGACGGGTTTCTCGCCCGAGGCCAAAGGGTCAGTACTTTCTTGAGCTAGCCCCAGCAACATATGTATGTAATGCCGCCCTCACGCTCACGCAACTTACCGAAAGGCTCTCCCTGCCACAACTCATCAGCCTTGCAACCGAGCTTGAGGGAAGCTATGCGTTGGGACCTTTTGGCATCGCAGGCGAACAGGCTAACTTCAGCATCAAGCCTTTTGTAAACAAGGACGTGCTACTGCTCCAGCTCCTCCAGCTGCCACAGAGCAGGGCAACCCGCCTTGCGACCCGCGCGACTATCCTCTCTCGCCCCAATGCATGGTCTCCTCAGGAGGCGGTGCTTGCTACGATGATCATGCTCTCGCCAGGGGAGGGCGGCTATGGACTCGGTCCCGTAACCTTGAATCCACGTATACAGTCGAGCGGCGGGCTTCCAATGACTCGCTCGTCCCGTGTACCCGACATCGTGTTTGACGACACGCCTCTCGCTCTTAATTACGATGGAAGTGACCATCTAAACCTCGTCGGACTCGAGCGCGCGACCCTTGGCCTTGGCGCAGATCCTGGAAGTTCACGCATGGCAGCGGTCGTCGAGCAGCTGCGTCAACAGGTTCGTAAGAAGTACGTGGACGATCGGCGACGGGACCGCGACCTGTTGGTTGCTGGACTTGAGGTACCTGTAGTGACCAACGAGGACATTTCTGGAATTGATGCCCTCGATCTGCTCATGGCACAACTCATCGCCCGCCTTGAGCGACTGGTGGGCAGACGGTTCAACACGCAGAGAGCGGCTCTTGAGGATCCACGGCTCACGGCGCTCAGAGCACGAACGCTGCAGGAACTGTTAGCGCGGCACAAAAGCAGGTGAGGCAGATGAGCCACCGGTCTGCAACCGCCCCCCTCTCTCTTGGCCGCCCGACGCCACCCGAACCGCCCGCCACGGCGGACCGAACCGCCCGCCAGATTCCCGGGTACCTTCTTTTTCTCGCCAACTGGGCAAACGCCGTTGGGTTAGTGCCCCGCAGGCTGGCGGGCACTAACCGGTTCCGCTTCCACGGCCGTCCGACGCCACCGGAACCGCCCGCCAGATTCCCGGGTACCTTCTTTTTCTCGCCAACTGGGCAAACGCCGTTGGGTTAGTGCCCCGCAGGCTGGCGGGCACTAACCGGTTCCGCTTCCACGGCCGTCCGACGCCACCGGAACCGCCCGCCAGATTCCCGGGTACCTTCTTTTTCTCGCCAACTGGGCAAACGTCGTTGGGTTAGTGCCCCGCAGGCTGGCGGGGGGATCTGGCGAACGGGGACCTGGCGGGCGCAGGCTGGCGGGGGGATCTGACGAACGGGGACCTGGCGGGCCTGACTGGCGGAAGGTTCCGACGGGCGGGCCGCACCAGCCCACCGCACGCCAGCGCCTACTTGCCCTTCGCGAAGAACGCCACCGCTATGCCGTTGGGACCGGCGTGCGTACCGATAGTCGCCCCAATGGAGACCGTCGGCAACTCATCCACATGATCCTCCCAAAGACTGCGACTATCGCGGATGTACTTGTCGAGCAGGGCCGAACTCATGCCGGAATAGCCGACGGCAAGCGGCAGCGAGAAGTCAACCCCACCTGCGGCTTCGATCTGCTCACTTAGGAGGTTACGTCCGTTCTTGGATCCGCGCGCCTTTCCCAAGAGGATCATCTCGCCATTTTGGCAGGCTAATACCGGCTTGATGGAGAGCATAGCTCCAAGCGCACCGGCAAGCCCGGATACACGTCCACCCTTACGCAGGTACTCAAGAGTGTCGAGCAGCGCGACCATCTGCACGTCACCCCGGCTGCCCTCGATTGTCGTGACGACCTCGTCCAAGCCAGAACCCGCAGCCACCAGGTGGTTAGCCAGCTCAACCAGAATGCGCTCGCCAAGACTCACATTAAGCGTATCGATGACACGGACACGATCTCCATACTCGCCTGCCGCCACACACGCACTCTGATAGGTGCCCGACAGCTTAGAGGATACCGTCATCACAACGGCCTCATCGCCCTCGCCCAACGCAGACTCAAGCACCTGCGTAAAACCGTACGGCGTAACCTGACCCGTCGTGGGCAGGCTGTCCGACTCAACCAGCATCTCGTAGAAGCGGTCATGTGTGAGGTCAACACCATCCTGATAGGTGACGTTGCCAAAGCTCACAGACATAGGGGCAACGAACACCCCGTTCATTTCGCTCTGACCGATATCAGCCGCCGAGTCGCAGATGATCTTAAGTGCCATGCTGATCCTCCTTCGAGAGAGCCGTTGTCAGCTAGGACCAGTGTAGCGCGACCTTAGGCGCAATGAGGCGCAAGTCCCCCGGCGGTCCCGCACACATCCCCACCCTCCCTACTCAATGCCCTCTAGGTTGTCGACAATGGCATCAAGCGCACGATACATAGCCTCACGATCTTCGGGTGACACACCTTCAATCGCATGATTTACGACACTGTCAATGACGCCATCGGACTCGCGCATCGCAAGCATGCCCCTCTCAGTGAGAAGGATTGGCACGCGATAGCCTCTGCACCCCTTCGTCCCCCCGCTCCTCACGAGGCCGCGCTCCCCCAAGTGCGCGAGTATGCGCGAAACAGCTGCTCTGTCCACCCCGATCAGTCGTGCAAGTTCAGCGGAAGTAATGCCCTCGGGGTGCTTTTTGAGGTAGTATAAACACATGGTGTCGCTGCCTTTGAGGCCCATACGTCCCATCTCTTGTCCCTTGATGCGACTGATCTCCTTGTTTGCCAGCGATATGATTCCGACGAAGCTCTCGAATTGAGTGCTCATATGTCTCTTCTCCCATGCGATGATCCAGTCCGACCTAATTGAACGAAGCGCCGCTGCGTTGGCACATCAGCCCTTATACCACAAATACTAATGCGAGACAGGAGTAAAAAGCGTAATGGCAGCCCATGCGAACAACACTAATCGACCCCATCCGCTCGTCGCAAAGCCGCGTCAGACAACCGAGCGGTTACGTAACGCAGGGCAGCACAGCGCGCGAATGACCACGCCTAAGGCTGAGTCACATGCCAAAGGCACCACCACCCCTGCACACGCCGCAAAACCGCACGAGACGGCCACCCATGCCCCATCCGATACCAAGGCCACACACGCCAAGCCCGATGAGGAGCCCAACCGTCACATCGCCAAACGCGTCGCGATCGGTGCTGCCACCATCCTCGCACTCCTCATTGCCTGCTATGGAGCGGGATGCGCCTACTTCTCGAGCCACTTCGTGCCGGGAACCACCGTCGACGGCATGGATGCCTCCAACCTAAGCCAAGACGAGCTCGCAGCCAAGATCGACCGAATCGCGGAGACTTGGAGCTCCCACATCACGGGAAACGGACTCGACCTCACGCTCGCCGAAGGTGACGTGGGGCTCACGGCAGATGGAACCCTAAGAGCCACAGCCGCCAGAGCCGAGGTCGACCCTAAGCGCTGGCCCCTAGAACTCCTCTCCCCCAAGCAGATTGAGACGGGTACGGGTGTTTCACTCGATGACACGCGGCTGCAAGCGACCATGCAGGCAGCCATCGACACGGTCAACGCCACTGCCGCCCAACCGACTGACGCCTACGTCACGTACGACGAGGGTATGGGGACTTTTGTGATCAGGGACGCCACCATCGGTGGTGTGATAGATGCGACATCCGCGATCGATACCGTCAAAACAAGTGCGCTCTGCCTCAGACAGAGCCTCGAGCTGGGAGAGGCACAACTGGTCAAGCCCCAACTCACATCCGATAGTCCCGATCTCATCGCGGCGCGGGATGCCGCAAACAGAGTTCTCTCGCTTGAGATTCCCCTGACCAAAGGAGGGCAGGAGCTAACGCGCGTCTCCAAAGACCAGATCGCACGATGGGTCAGCGTTGGCGAGGACATGCAACTTGACGTCGATGTGGACGCCATTGACGACTGGGCGAGCGAAAGCCTGAGCGATAAGGTTGCTAGCTCCGATGAGGTCCACGATTACGATGTCGACAGCACGTCCGTAGCGTCGAGCATTGCTGACAACCTGCATCGTTGTGCCGCAGACACCATTGAGATCCCCTTGGCCATCACAGGCGAGAGGCCTGCCGAATCAGAGGGGGCGCGCGAGCGTGGGCGCCATATCGACATCAACCTCTCGACACAGTACGCGCGCTTCTATGGCGGTGATGGCACGGTCATCTGGCGCAGCTACCTTGTCTCGGGCAACACCAGCAAGAGGCATGGTACGCCCACCGGCGAGTATTCCATCCTCAACAAGGCAACCAACCAGACCCTCATCGGTGCCGACGAGAACCACGACAACAAACCGGACTATAAGAGCCATGTGAACTACTGGATGCCGTTTTTGGGCAACGCCTACGGCCTACATGACGCGAGCTGGCGCAGCCGTTTTGGGGGCAGCATATACAGCTACGCCGGAAGCCATGGCTGCATCAACCTCCCACGTGAGAAGGCGGCAGAACTCTTTGACCTTGTGAATGTGGGTGACAAGGTTAATATTCACTGGTAGTAGACGGGTAGGTCATCATGGACAGGCAAGCGCGAACCCAAAATCATGCCGCCGCAGCGTGAGGTCCGCTGCGGCGTGAGGCCTGTGGTCCGTTGACACGACGAGGTAGCTGCACCGATAGAGGGCGGCAGCACGTCATGTCTACCTGAGGGAACGTGACTAGCTGTATGCGAAGGCTGTCCTTGCTCCAAACGCCGCACTCGTCCAACAGGGATCCATGAACTCGCCGCACTGAGGCAGCTGCTCTTGGCGAAGCGTTCGCATTGCGGTGACGAGGGCCGGAATATACAGGGCGATCAACACAGAGTACATTACGATGGTGGTCATGGCGGCCTGACTGTCCGCTGTAACGTACTGCACCTCACCTTGCTCAGACCCATTCAGCATGTATGGAAGCACCATGAGGACAAAGTCTGTGAACCCGTGGAAGACTGCCACACCCGTAAGGTTGCGCTGATGTATGGCGCATACACCAAACACGAAACCGAGGACTCCGGTCTGAGCGACCTTGAGAATAGCTTGAGTAGCTTGCAACCTATCAGACCAATCAGTATCTTGCCCAATCAGATGCGCCGCACCAAAAAGGAGCGAGCTGATGAGGAGCGCCTTCAGAACTCCATCGCGTCGCTCCCCCAAGGGGGCAAGAAGTCCGTTTAGGATGATCCCACGAAACACTATCTCCTCGAACATGCCGATCATCATACAGAGTAACAAGATGTGAAGTAGGTAGAGAGGCCAGTTAGGGCTAAGAAAATAGTCTCCCGTCGTAAAGGCAAGCAGCTGAAGCGCGACCTCAAGTCCAGACACCACGACAAGCCAGCGCAATCTGTGAAAGGTATCGACAATGGAAGCAAGTTGTGGTCTCATGAGGCTCGCCCCACCCAAGGCATGGCAGGCGATGACTGCAGCGATCACTCCACCCAACTCGAGAGGAAGCATCGTCACAAGATATCCGTCAGTTGTCTTCCATAGACCCCATATCTGCCCCAAACCATATAGGAGACCACCGCCGAGAAGAACCCCGTGAAAGCTTGCCACGAAGCCCAAGATGAGGGCGGCGACACAGGTACGTCCACCGTAACGCGGCGCTCTGTACGTGGTCCCATAGGACATGGAGCTGCCATAGCCCATCGTGGCGCGTGTCGCGCCATATCTGTTGGTAGACGCAGGCGCGCCAGCGTAACCATTGGGTGCGGTAAAGCCATATCCACTGGGAGCACCAGCGCCGTAGGGCGCGCCGTAGCCGGCGGGCGTTCCGTAACTACCGCCGTTGGCGGACATGCCGTAGCCAGCGGGCGCGCTGTAGCGGCCGTTGTTGGCGGGCGCCCCGTAACCACCGTTGGCGGGCGTGCCGTAGCCGCCGGTTGGTGCGCCGTTGCTGGCGGGCGCGCCGTAGCTGCCGTTGTTGGCGGGTGCTCCGTAGCGGCCGGTTGGTGCGCCATAGCCGGCGTTGGCGGACATGCCGTAGCCAGCGGGCGCTCCGTAACCGCCGCTGGCGGGCGCTCCGTAACCGACGGGCGCTCCTCTAAAGGACCCAGTCGATTGCCCCTCGGAGAACTGAGCAGCAAGAAGATCAATCGGGTCTGGCTGCGGAGACTGCTGGAACGAATCTGGCTGCCCAGACGGTCCCGACTGCTGTGTGACCTGCGCCTGCCAATCTGAACCCATCGGTTGCGATGGACCGCTCGATTGCGCCGCCTGAGGTGACGACATGGACCACGCTTGGCCCCTCGACCTCCTACGACGGTTAGGAGACGGCTCGGGTTGTGTCAGCTGCGTCATGATACTCCTTGGTGTATGCGTTCCTCCAAAGAGGATACCCGAACACGGTGTCTACTGCCGATGAGATACGCCGCTTCATGCAGGGTCACCACGCTCTTCACGACAACATGCGTCATCGTAAAGCAGCCGCTGATAGGCGACACGGGCCTCGTATGACACGACAACAGCCCGCTCTGAGCTCAGCCAATCTCATCGCCAGAAGAACTCTGCCCACACTCATCGGCCAGCTCGCCTGCGACCTGCCCATCCGTCGACTCGCACGCGCTGACCCCCACGACACCACCTGCGGCAGGGCGGCCCACCCTCTGTCCGACCACATAGGCACAGACGCATGCAGCGACCAAGACCACGCACGCAAGCGCCGTGCCCTCAATGCCAAAGCCCACGTTATATGCAAGGCTATCGGCTGCCCCCTCGTCGAGCTTGAAGATGGAAAAGGGAGCGACGCTACCGCTGTTTGGCAGCCCCAGCAGTATGTTCTGTGTAAAGTTCCACGACGTGTGTATCGCCGCCACCATCCAAAAGCTGTTGAAGTAGTAGACACACATCGAGAACAAGAGGCCCACAAGAAAGATATTGAGTACCGAGAGGGCGGTCACGCCATTGTTCATGAGGTGAAGCACCGCAAACAGCGCGGGGTTTCCCACGAGGGCCACGGCTGGGCGCGCATAGGCATCCCGAAGCCTCTGGTACATGAACACCCTGCACGCCAGCTCCTCGGCAGAGGACTGTATAAGCACGCCAACAAAGAGGATCACCGTGGGTAGAAGGTCAACGCCATCAAAGCAAAGACGGATGTCGCCATGAAGCAGAGCGACCAGGGCACAAAATCCGTTCAGGACAAAGCCGATGAGGAGCCCCAACGCAAACATCAAGGGCCGGTTTCCCTCTGCCCTCGAACCGAGCCAGCTCAGTATCGGTCGGTTCTTCTGCGTGAACATCATGTAGGCAGCAAAGACCAGCCAAATCCCCACAAACACGTAATACATGCGTCCGGTCTCCACCACCGGATCGTAGTCTGGCAGTGGCAGAAGGGATATGAGCACAGAACCGACGATTTGCCCCACACTCAACAGCGCGACCGTCAGGATTGCCGTGATGAAGAAGGTATCCGTAAAACTGCGCCTCTGCACAATGCTGCGACTCTGTCCATCCATCTGCACTCACACTCCTGCGTACGTCCCCGCCTCACCCGAGCGAATACCATACCGTAAGCGACTCACCCTATCAAACATACGTACAACTCTCCATAACCATCCGATGACCGCGACGGCGCTATAGCGCGCAGGACCAGCGCACATCCTCGCTATCCGTATTGACGGGCGGCACGAGCGACAGTTCGCAGCACCCCCCACGACAGCGATCGCCTATGACGCGCGCGGGAACGCCCGCTACCGTCACGCCCTCGGGCACGTCGTGGATCACGACCGCGCCTGCGCCAACCTTGCTGTGGCTGCCGACATGAATATCGCCCAGGACGATGGCCCCTGCGCCCACCATCACGTCGTCACCGAGCGTCGGGTGGCGCCTGCCGCCGTGATGGCCGGTCATGCCGAGGGTGACTCCCTGATAGACCATGCAATCGTCACCGATGACAGACGTCTGTCCTATCACGAGACCAAAGCCGTGGTCAATAACAAAGCGCCTTCCGATGGTGGCCGCCGGATGAATGTCAATCCCATAGCGCCTACGCGTGCGCTGCGCAAAGAGGATCGCGAGACGGCGCAGGCCCCTTTCCCAGAGCCAGTGCTGCCACCGGTAGGCCCAAACGACGTGGAGACCCGTCGCAAAGAGTACGACGTCAAGCGCAGAGCTCGCACTCGGATCGCGCCTGAGCACCGCCCGCACGTCTTCCCACGCTCGTGACCACAAAGGAGGGTGCCTCTCGGGCGGTGACACCACGCCCATCATCGCAGGCATCAAACTCACCTACAGCCCCATCGAGAGGTAGCGCTCTCCGGTGTCGGGGAGCACAGCCACTATCGTCGTGTCAGCGTAGTCGAGGCGCTCGGCCAACACCCTCGCAACCTCGACTGCAGCGCCCGAGCTGATGCCCACGAGCAGACCCACCTCCTCTGCAAGGCGTCGCCTCATGGCTATGGCACGCTCGGAGGTCACGGGCACGACCTCGTCTACCACACTGGCATCATAGGTCACAGGAACAAATCCCGCACCGATGCCCTGGATGCGATGAGCCCCAGCGGGCTTGCCGGCCAGCACCTGACTCTCGGAGGGCTCGACGGCGATGGCGCGAACGGAGGGCCTCTTCTCCTTGAGGAATCTCCCTGCACCGGAGATGGTACCGCCCGTGCCCACGCCAGCAACGAGGACGTCCACGTCACCCTCGGTGTCGGCCCAGATCTCGGGACCGGTCATCTCGTAGTGCGCCTGTGGGTTTGCCGGATTCACGAACTGACCCACAACGATGGCGCCGGGTGTCTCGTCCCTCAGCTCGTCAGCGCGCCTGACGGCACCGCTCATGCCCTCGCCGCCTGGCGTAAGGACAATCTGTGCCCCGTAGCTCGCCGCAAGCTTGCGACGCTCGACGGACATGGTCTCGGGCATAACGAGAACTGCCTTGTACCCTCGCCTCGCTGCGAGCATCGCCAGACCGACACCGGTGTTTCCAGATGTAGGCTCGATCACGGTGCCACCAGGCATGAGGCTGCCGTCGGCCTCTGCAGCGTCCAGCATGGTGAGCACGATGCGGTCCTTCACCGAACCCCCAGGATTGCTTGCCTCGTATTTTCCAAGGATGGTAGCCTTGCCACCCGCAATGGCAGAGAGATCGATAAGTGGGGTTGATCCGATGATTGCCTCAATTGTATGTGCGTATCTCATGATATCCTCCAAAGGATTGTGCGAAAGCCCGTGAGGCCCGCCCAGTCGGGCGCCGCGATCCCTGCGACGGGCGCCATACCGGCAACAGCCACGCCGGATGGTCGAACCCGTGCACAATAAAAAAGGACGCTCACGCGTCCCCTCTCGACTGTCTGTTTTTGATGGGTGTCCCGAACACGGACAGCGACTTCGCGCGTCAGCGACAGGCACCCTCCACACAGGACAAGAGGGGCAAGAACTTCTCGCGACAACATGTGCAACCCTGCAATGCCATCATTGGTTCACGCATATGCCGCCCCTCCTCATCTTGTCTATCGCCAAGGGGTCCTACCCCCTTACGCACATTGCTACCCTACGGTCTGGAACGAGTAATGTCAAGTGTCATGGTGGGAATTAACAGCTTGACAATGTATGTCAACGGAGCATAGGCGACAGATGCGTCGCGCACGCCAACGTCCTCAAACCTCATGCTCGAACATAGAGCTTGCGTGCGGGCTACGCATGCGCCAATCGCTGGACACCTCACTGCCCTACCCCACAAGGCCTCTGTCAACGTACCTCGAGCAACCACTTGCAGATACACGGAGAGTCCACGGCAGCATGGTCGCTCAGTTGTGCCAGAATCAAATGGACTGCAACGCGCCGCCACACTCCGGCGCCTAGGGGAGAGGAAGCACCATGCTCAGGATCGGACTGCTGACCAGCGGAGGAGACTGCCAGGCCCTGAACGCCACCATGCGCGGCATCGTGAAGACCATCATCCGGCAATCCAAGGGTCCCGTTGAGATCTACGGCTTTCTTGACGGCTACCACGGCCTCATCCATAGCAAATTCCTGCAGATGACCTGGGCGGACTTCTCAAACATCCACACCCAAGGCGGTACCATCCTCGGCACGAGCCGCACCCCCTTCAAGCTGCTCGACACACCCGAGGCGGACGGTGTCAACAAGGTCGCAGCCATGAAGCAGACCTACTACAAGCTGCAAATCGACTGCCTATTCATGCTCGGCGGCAACGGTTCAACCAAGACGGCAAACCGCCTGCGCGAGGAGGGGCTCAACGTCATCGCCCTACCTAAGACCATCGACAACGACACCTGGGGCACAGACATCACCTTTGGCTTCACAAGCGCGATCGACGTCGCAACCACCTTCATTGATGAGATCAAAACTACGGCAAGCTCGCACGGTCGTGTCTTTGTGATCGAGATCATGGGACACAGGGTGGGATGGATCCCCCTTCACGCGGGAGTCGCGGGCGGCGCGGATGTCATCTTGCTTCCCGAGATCCCCTACGAGATGAAGAACGTTATCGAGGCCATCGAGCGGCGCGAGGCGGCGGGCGGCCGCTTCGCAATCGTCGCCGTAGCCGAGGGAGCTATCTCGAAGAAGGAAGCCGCACTCCCCAAAAAGGAGTACAAGAAAATCGTTGCGGAGCGCAAGTACTCCGTTGCCTATGACATTGCCAACGAAATAGCCGAGCGCACAGGGCGCGAGGTTCGCGTGGGTGTTCCCGGACATACCCAGCGTGGTGGCGCGCCTGACGCCCAGGATCGTATCTTTGCGGTACAGTGCGGCGTCGAGGCAGCCCGCGGTTGTCTCGAGGGCACGTACGGCTTCATGGTCGCCAAGGTCAACAACAAGATGTGTCGCGTCCCACTCAAGGAGGTAGCGGGCAAGCTCAAGTATGTAGACCCCAAGAGCGACCTCGTCAGGGAGGCCAAGTTCATGGGCATCAGCTTCGGTGACGAATAGAGACAAAGGACAAACGTCCTTCGACCCCACGTCAGGTCATGGGAACCGGGTAGCCCGTCAGTCCACTAAGGCGCTCCAAGACGCATGGTGGCCTTGATGGGCTACCCCTTTTTACTGCATGCCAGCGCTGGATTGGCTGCATGCCAGCGTGGGAGAGTTCCTTGAGGCTCCTGTAGCCTTCGGGCAACGTAGGGGCGTCTACGCGTCTACTCGACAAAATGTAACGAAGACGTAATGTGCTTTACGGCTTATTGATAGATACATATGGATAGAATCGTAGCGCGTCAGATGAAGTAAGCTCAATGGTGCGCGGCGTTTGTAGAAGGGAAGTGGACGTATGCAATTCGCAATGATAAGCAGTGACACATGCTGTTGTCGGATGTGCGAACGTGCCTACGTCCTGTAATCCGTCGTCGATCGGACTTCCCATGTGCGAGCTCTTTGCCGTCAATTCGGCTACTCCTGTACGTGTCAATCGCTACCTTACAGAATTTTTTGGACACAGTCATGCGAATCCGCACGGCTGGGGCGTTTCTCTTCGTACGCCAGCCGAAGGCATGGTGGGCGACGATGGCGTCACCCTCTGGCGCGAGCCCCTTCCCGCATACGAGTCTGCACTCGCAGCACGGCTCTTGTCGAGGCCTATGGAGGCCCGTCACCTACAGGCACACATTCGCAAGGCTACCTGCGGAACGCTCGATGTCGCCAACTGCCATCCCTTCCTGGCGACTGATGTCACGGGGCGCAGCTGGACACTTATCCACAATGGCATTCTCTTTAACGAGGGACTGCTCTGGGGATACGAGCAGCGTGAGGTGGGCCAGACCGACTCGGAGCGCATCCTACTCTTCCTGATCGATGTCATTGACGAGGCGGCGGCGCGCCAGGGTGGGAGGCTTGACTTCATTGATACTTTCGACGTGCTCGCCGGGGCGATAGTCCAGCTCGGTAACCACAACAAGCTCAACCTCATCTTGGATGACGGTGCGTACACCTACGTGCATACCAACACCTCTGAGGTCACGCTGTATGCTCGCGAGGTCACAGCTGAGGAGGCAGGTATAGGCAACACCGGAAAGGTAGGCAGCGATACGAGGGACACTGCGAGCGCATCGGGCATCATCTTCTCCACCCTCCCGCTTGGGGGCGAGAACGAGAGGAACGCATGGCGCCCTGTGCCACGCCACCGCCTCATCGCCTACAAGGACGGTAGGCTACGGCGGACGTCGACACCCCACGGCAACGTGTTTTGCGAGGCCATCCTCGACGCCCACCGTGCCTTGGGTGATGTTTGGGACCCCACAGCAGCTACTGCTGCTCCCGTAACCGCGACCACCGCAGCCTAACCCATGCCCCGCAGGTTCTGAGGCACAATAGCTTTGGCCCCAACTGGGCAAACGCCTTTATGTGAGTGCCTGCGGATTCTGGGATATTATCCGCTGCTTTGCACAGACCGACTGGCACAAAGTGGTGAGGGCGTGAGTGGTGAGGGCGTGAGTGGTGAGGGCGTGGCGGATGGGTATCTCGGACGAAGAAGTCCCCATGCAGCTACACTTGACATCAAGAGCCTCGGCTCTGTGATGCGTCACAAGCAAACACGACCACAAGGGTATCCACATGAACCTCTCCCAGGCACTTGAACACGCGAACGCCCTCGTCTTTCCCGGCTTTCTCTCGGATGACGAGACGCTCACCGCAGAGCGCGAGAAGAACGAGGAGGCCATCGGCCTTCTGATGGACGCGTGGGCGAACGCGCCTGCGGGCAAGGAGCCCTTTTCGTTTGACCTCGTTCGCAACCTTGCCGATCGCAATCGTACGAGCTGTGACAGCTATGGAGTCGAGCGCCTGCGCGACGTCGCCCCAACCACCCTTTCGCGCAAACTCTCCGGTGATGACCTGATCCGTGGTGTGGCGGCCCTCCAGCACCGCAGTGTGGAGGAGGTCATAAAGGTCGCAGGTCCCAGTGGCCAAGATCTTGGCGTGGCCTACGTGGAGGCACCCGTCTCGGGCATCGTTTGCGGCATTGACATAGAGACAACCGATCGCGATCCCTCGCGTGGCTACATCATCAACATAGGCATCGAATTCATGAGGCTTACGCCGGCGGCAAAGCCCGAGCATCCCTTTAGTTCCTATTGCGGTATCCCTGAGCTCTACCGGGAAAAGGGTGTTCCCCTTGCCTTCGTGCATCACATCAGCTGGGACGATCTCGCAGGTAAGAAGCCACTGCGCCAGCACAACAAGATGCAGCGGGCCATCCTTGCGACACTCGAGATGTACCCCTTTATGGCACACAACGCGTCCTTCGAGGATTCCTGGTTCATGATGCAGATCGATGGCTACGCGGAGGCCCGCAAGGCAGGTCGAATCACTCCCATCGACACGCGCGACATCTGTCGACGCATCGATCCCGAATACAAGACCCTCCCCCACGACTCGAAGCCCGCCACGCTCGAGAACTGGGCACGGCGACGCGGTACGCTCAAGGCCAACCAAAAGGAGACGCATCTCGGCCTCGAGGACGTCGACCTCATGTTCCGCACGGTTCAAGCAGAGTTTGCCGAAAGGAACATGTTCTCCTCATAGGAACGTCTGGCGCAATAGCGCATCAACCTCAGAGGGTATCTCTCAAACGAAACGTCAACGAGCTAAGGGCCAAAAAAGAGAGGGACCAACAACAGCGCTGCCGGTCCCCCCTCAAGGCCTTTGCTGCAACTCGAATCTAACGATTGACACGAGACCTACGCCTCGAAGTCTGCGGCCTCACTCTTCGTGAGGGGCTTGATGTCCTCGCTGGGATATGGCGAGTCCGCTCCACCGAGACCCACCACGAAGTACAGGCCCTGCTTAGTCTGGTAGAGAATCTCCTCGTAGCCCGCAGAATCGCCGAACTCACCGATGGTGCGCTTCGCAACCTCAGTCGATTTCTCGGTATCGTAAGTGCGCCGCTTGCCCTCGAAAGTCTTGACCTTACGCATGCTGTATCCAATCACTCTGTTTGACACTCATCAACTCTCACGGATATTTTACTACCGCTGGTAGAAATGTAGCGTAACTACATATACATATCTATACACACCAGTTCTCGAAACCTACTTTTCACATCAGCAGCGAGCGATCAAGCAGTGAGCGTCACCATCGCTGCGTCGGTAGCAACGAGACCGACCGGGAAAAGGCAGGATTCCACAGCAGGCACCCTCACCCTACATGAGCTTGGCGACGTTTCTCGCAAACTCAACGGGGTCATCAACGGGAAGTCCCTCGACAAGCAGCGCCTGATCGTAGAGGATCGATCCCAGAAGCGCAAGGCGGTCCTTGTCACCTGCCTCCTTAGCCGCAACGAGCTTGGCAAAGACTGGATGGGTGGCGTTGAGCTGCAGGACGCGCTGGGCCTTGGGTGCGCTTGCCGCGTCGGCGTCGGGACCCTGGCTGATGACACGCTCCATCTCGAGGGAGACGGGTCCCTCGGACGCTATCGTCGCTGGGGCGTCGCCGAGTCCCGCCGCGACCCTCACACTTGTGACCTTGTCGCCGAGACTCTCCTTCAAGTCGTCAAAGAGTTCCTGGTGCTCGCTCGTGGCCTTCTCGGCTTCGGCCTTCTCGTCATCGGTCGCAAAGTCGAGGTCGGCGTTTGCGACGTTCGCGAGCTCGAGGTCGCGCTCCTTTGCACCCTCGTGCTCAGAGTCGCCCTCAGTGCCATCCTGGTGCCAGCTTCGCATGACCTGAAACATGAACTCGTCCACGTCCTGTGTGCACAGGAGCACGTCAAAGCCATGGTCAAGCGCGGAGCGCACGGCAGGCACCTGCTCTAGGCGCTCGCGCGAGTCCCCTGCGGCAAAGTAGATCTTGTCCTGCCCCTCAGGCATCGCGTCTGCGTATTCGGCGAAGGTCACCTGCTTGCCCTCTTGGGCCGACCAGAAGAGCAGGAGGTCTGCGAGATCAGCCGCCTTCATGCCATAGGAGTTGTAGATGCCGAACTTGATCCCACGCCCGAAGTTCTCGAAGAAGGTCTCGTAGGACTCTCGATCGTTGTCACGCATATCCTCGAGCTCGGAGTGAATCTTCTTCTCGACGCGGCGGGCTATGGCGCGAAGCTGAGAGTTCTGTTGCAGGGTCTCGCGGGAGATGTTGAGCGAGACGTCCGGGCTGTCCACGACGCCGTGCACGAAGTTGTAGTAATCAGGCACGAGGTCCGCACACTTCTCTTGGATGAGGACGTTCGAACTATAGAGCGCAAGGCCCTTCTCGTAGTCCTTACTGTAGAGGTCGAAGGGGCGCCGACTGGGAATGAAGAGCAGGGCGTCATACGAGAGTGCGCCCTCGGCATGAAAGCTGACGGTGCGAGCTGGATCCGACCAGTCGTGGAAGGTCGACTGATAGAACTCGTTGTAGTCCTCCTGCTTGACCTCGCTCTGGCGCTTCTTCCAGATGGGAGTCATGGAATTTAGGGTATCGAGCTCTTGGTAGTCCTCATACTCGGGCTTGTAGTCGTCAGGCGCGTCTTCTGGTTTGGGCTTCTGGCGGCTCTTGGTGACCATCATCTGGATGGGATGGCGCACGTAGTTTGAATAGCGCGTCACAAGGTCTCTGAGCCCTCCCTCAGAGAGGTACTGGTCAGTGTCGTCGCTCTCGCTGGACTCACGGAGAAAGAGAATCACGTCGGTGCCATGCTCCTCGGCGCCGCTCCGCTCCCCCTCCCCCGCAGGCTCGATGCTGTAGCCTCTCACGCCATCGGACTCCCATACGAAGGCCTCGTCAGCCCCGAGCGCACGACTCACGACACGCACCTTGGTCGCAACCATGAAGCTCGAGTAGAAGCCGACGCCAAACTGGCCGATGATGTCGATGTCCTCGCCCTGGCGGTCCGCGTTGGCCTCCCTAAACTGCTCGGAGCCGGAGTGGGCGATGGTACCGAGGTTCTCGTCGAGCTCCGCCTTGGTCATGCCAATGCCGTTGTCGCTTACCGTAACGCTGCGGGCCTCCTTGTCAAAGGACAGCCTGATAGCAAGCGTGGACTGGTCGACACCAAGGTCAGGGTTCTTGATCGCTTCGAAGCTCAACTTATCGAGGGCATCCGAGGCGTTGGAGATGAGCTCACGCAGGAAGATCTCCTTGTTGGTGTAGATCGAGTTGATCATGAGGTCGAGCAGCTTCTTGCTCTCTGTCTTGAATTGCTTCATAGGTCATGTGGTCCTTTCCCTCAAAGGCAGCGACGTGGCCTGGCGTCACACCCACCGCACGTATACCAAGGAAGGTTCTACCCACCCGCTCACCACGCAAACGCTGGAAAGTCCAAAATCTTAGCTATACACACTTAGATCTGTGTCGACAGGTTCTTGACATGAATGGGCTGGCCAGAGAGTCGCATGTCTTGGAAGGAAGCTGTTACAGGGTCATTACCGACGCACGGCCAAGCCAATGGCATTCCCAAGCGTCTGGCGTCAAGGTGATAGATTCTGAGCGATTTCATAAGCCTCCACGCCAGTCTCCAATGATCGCGCTAGGCTAGACGCGCAGGCAGTCATCTCACGACAGCACACAGTCAGGAGCAGACGCGCATGAAGCCAATCATCGGGGTTACGCCACACTATGAGGGCAACGAAAGGGTGCTCGGGGTGAGACCGGGATACTTTTCCGTCCTCAGAGCCTGCGGCGGCCTGCCCCTCATGCTGCCCTTGACCGATGACGCACGCGACATTGACCAGCTGCTTGGCCTCGTGAACGGCATCCTTGTCACCGGAGGGGTCGACATAAATCCCGCGACCTACGGAGAAGAGCCTCTCCCCCAGGTCAATCCACCCTTCGATGACCTTGACCAGTTCGAGATCTCCCTCATCAGACGTGCGATCGACAGGGATCTGCCCGTCTTTGGCATCTGCCGTGGCATGCAGGCGATCAACGTCGCCTTGGGAGGTACGCTCTACCAGGACCTTCCCAGCCAGTACCACACAGGGTGCCCTCACTTCATGGAGCCGCCCCTCGAGCGCATGTCACACCGTGTGACCCTGCTTGAGGGCGGTTACCTCAAGCATCTGCTGGGCGAAGAGACAATCGGCGTCAACAGTAGGCACCACCAGGCCATTCGCAAGCTTGCTGATGGTTTGGCGCGGGCAGCGGTTTCTGATGACGGGATCATCGAGGCCATCGAGATGCCCGAGAGGCGCTTTGTCCGCGCCGTCCAGTGGCATCCCGAGCTCATGTGGCGACATGATGACAGGCAGCAGAGGATCATTCGACACTTTGTGGAGGCCTGTCGCCAAGGAAGCGGAGGCGCAACATAGAGCCAGACCGAACGACTCCTGGAAGCTCCTCTCGCACCGCTATGACCCTACGATCGGTAGCCCTCAGTCGGTTGGGCTTGATCTATCCCGTGTCACACCGATAGGCCCCAACAGCACGGGAAAGGCGTAAGTCCCTCAGGCATGACTTCCCTGGAGAAGCTTCGAGCCGTTCACAACGTCCCTCGTCAGTGGATTGCCTCCCAGCTCCGCGAGCGTCTCAACCACCCGCTCGCGCTGAGCGCGATAGTCCTTAGCATAGCCTTTCGCGTTGTCTGGGACGAGAGACTCAATACCCTCAGCCAACGAAGGCAACCCCCTGCGTGCGTCGTTGAACGAATCGATCGCAGCATTGAGCGCCGTGGCAGCATCATTGGCCTTCGCCGCATCCTGGGCCTGTATGGCATCAAGGATATCTTGAAGCGCAGTGACCATGGTGCTCGCCCTCTCGACGGTCGTCTGATAGCTAGAGAGATTCGCCGAGGGGAGCTTCTCTCGCGCCGCCCTGAGGTCATCCGACATACTGGCCTGGTACTTCTTGGCACTCTCGAGGTCGTTTATCATAGTCGTAGTGTCGATCTGGTCGATATAGCGCGACGAGCTGTTCAGGGTGTTCACCGCATTATCGGATGAGTCCAGGAAGAGCGAGCTATCTGCCATGAGGTGAGCCAGCTCCTCTGCAGCCGACTGGACGTCGGCCAGCGAGTTAACGAGTTGGCTACCGGCGTCGATCATACCTCTACGGGCATCAAGTCCATCCTGGAGCACGTCGAGGGTATGCCTCGCGTCATCATCAAGAGCCCACCCATCAGACTTCGCCGACTCAAGGCTCCTGCGAGCGTCAGTCAAGCTGGAGGATGCCTCGTCGAGTCCGCGTTTCGCCGTGTCGGTCTTATCAGCTTTCGCCGTGTCGGTCTTATCAGGGAGCAGGTATGAGTGGTTGAGCTCGGCAACGCTATCGAGACGCTGGAGACCCTCGTCACATGCAACCATGGATTGCGTCGTGGCAACGATTGCGTCGCGTGCGGCCTCCTCACGCGAATGCTTGTACACAAAAAATCCAAGTACCGCTAAGACGACAAGGAGGACCACTCCAATGCCCGCCGCCACCTTTCTTTTGGGAGATCTCCTCGTGGCAGCTGAATCGACAGTAGCTGCGGTCGAAGCTCCCGGCATCGGGGAGTCTCCCGTCGGCCGCAAGTCTACCGGCATGATGGGTGCATTGGCAGACGAGGCAGGAGCATTCGTATCTGGCTCAGAGACGCCGAGGTATGGAATAGGGGCACCACCGGAGACTGCGGGCGCCTCGCCACCGGAGGCTGAGGCGAAAGCCGCAGGCGGGGCGGGCGCGTCTACGGGCGCGTCTACGGGCGAGGCGGGCGCGTCGCCACCGGAGGCTGAGGCGAAAGCCGCAGGCGGGGCGGGCGCGTCTACGGGCGAGGCGGGCGCGTCGCCACCGGAGGCTGCGGCGAAAGCTGCGGGCGGGATGGCGGGCGCGTCAGCGGGCGGAACAGTCGCGTCATCACCGGAAGCTGAGGTGAAAGCTGCAGGCGGGACAGTCGCGTCGACGGGCGCATCAGCGGGCGGGGCGGGCGCGTCGACGGGCACATCAGCGGGCGCGTCGCCACCGGAGGCTGAGGCGAAAGCTGCAGGCGCGTCGTCGACGTCAAGTACCTTAGCGAACCACCGATCATCAGTATCAGCAGACACGCTAGAGATATCGGCATCCGAAGGCGAGGTGGCTGTCACAGGTGCCTGGGCAACGGCATCGGATGCCCCGGTAACACCCCCACCGTATGGGGGAACGAAAGCGAATGGCTGGGCGCTCGCGCTAGCAATACCATCTGTGTTGAACGCTTCAGCGCCACCTGAGACGTCTGACGGACCCAAGACATCACTGGCAGGAAGGGGACCACTGGGAGTATCTACGGTGCCAGCATCGGGCGCAACACCGGATTGCTCTGGGGACGGACCCCAACCCATGGCTGGCGACACAGAGGGGGCCATAGGCTCGGGGATCGCGGCCGTGTCTGCCCCACCCCAGATAGCCGTCGGATTGTCGGATGACACGGTCTCTCCGCTCGCGGCCGCCACGTCGAGCGCACCTGGTACGGGAGCAGCGGCCTCGGGCAAGGGGGCCTCGGGCGCAACCTGACCCACCGGCATAACCGGCAGACCATCCCCCGCTACCAAGAAGTCCTCATCTGTGGGTGCCCCACACGCCGTGCAAAAGTTGTCGTCAGGGCCGAGTTGCGTCCCGCACCTGCGACAGAACTTGTATTCGGACATGTTGGAACACTCCTTGCTCTCTGCATTAAGGCCACAGTTGCATAGTACGATAGCATAACGATATGTCCGGGGCGGAACGGACCCTCTCACCAAAGTTACGGACACCTCCGTGACCAAGAGCCCTAAGACCCAGTGATCAGAAAAACCGAAAGCGTGCTGCGCTGACCACCAGCCCCTGAATCAGGACCCAGGAATCTGCCTCTCATCCAGGTATCTGCCACTCGAACCTTGCGCAAGATGCCACAGAACAGCCGCTGATCACCGCACACCCACCAGGCCGACCGTGCGCGTAAAAGACCGCTCGGACGCACAGACAATGAGCCATACTTGACCCAACAAGGTAACTGGCATCCGCCGGTCACGCAGGCGGACAAGAGAAAGGTGGGTACATGAAGATCACCGACCTGTTGAGACCCGAGGGTATCAAGATCAATGCCGTTCCGTCCGATCAGATGGACGCCATAGATCAGCTCGTCGCCCTGCAGGATGCCTCGGGCAACATCGCCGACACTGTGGAGTACAAGAAGGCGATTCTTGCACGTGAGGGGGAGTTCTCCACAGCGGTGGGAGATGGCATCGCGATACCCCATGCCAAGACGAAGGCCGTCAAGAAGCCCGGCCTAGCCGCGATGACGCTTGCCAAGGGCGTTGACTGGAAAGCACCTGATGATGCACCCGCGACGCTCGCCTTCATGATCGCCGCACCTGAGGGACAGAACAACGTGCATCTGGAGATGCTGGCAAAGCTCTCTCAGCTCCTGATGCACGAGGAGTTCGCTAACGCCCTGCGCTCGGCGAAGACGCCTGAGGAGTTCCTCGCGACCATTGACCGGGGCGAGGCCGAGCGTGACGCCGAGAAGGCTCAGGAGGCCAAAAAGGACGCGGCACCCAAGGCGGAGAGTGACCTACCCGAAGTCCTTGCCATCACGGCCTGCCCCACCGGCATCGCGCACACCTACATGGCAGCAGAGGCCTTAGAGAAGAAGGCCACAGAGATGGGCATCAAGCTCAAGGCCGAGACCCAGGGCTCCGCAGGCGCGAAGAACGTTCTCACCGCCGAGGAGATCGCCCACGCCAAGGGCATCATCATAGCGGCAGACAAAAACGTCGAGCGCGAGCGCTTCGCGGGTAAGCCGGTCTACTCCACGAACGTCTCCGCAGGCATCCAAGAGCCCGAGAAGCTCATCAACATCATCCTGAACGGCGAGGCGCCCGTACAGGAAGGCTCTGTCGCCACAGCAAGCTCAGCGATATCGGGCGAGAAGGACTCCGTCGGACATATTCTCTACAAGCACCTAATGAACGGCGTCAGCCACATGCTGCCCTTCGTTATCGGCGGCGGCATCCTCACCGCCATCGCCTTCCTGGTCGATATCAAGGCGGCAGGCACCGCTACCTATGGCTCGACGATCCCGGCCGCCGCGCTCTTCAAGACCATCGGCGGCGAGGCCTTTGGCCTGATGCTTCCCATCCTCGCGGCCTACATCGCGGAGTCCATTGCAGACAGGCCGGGACTTGCGCCTGGCTTCGTCGGCGGTCTCTTTGCGAAGACGGGCTATGACCTGGCCTATCTTGCCAACATTAACGCCGCCACCCCGCCCACCACCATCTCGGGCGGCTTTATCGCCGCGCTCTTCGCAGGCTTCGCAGCAGGCTACCTCATGCTGGGCATCGAGCGGATGTGCGACAACCTCCCTGCCTCGCTTGAGGGCATCAAGCCCATCCTGCTCTACCCGCTGCTGGGCATCTTGGCCATCGGCATCGTGATGCTGGTCCTGAACCCGCTCTTTGGCGCCATCAACACCGGCCTTTCCGACTTCCTGAACGGCATGGGTACGGGCAATATCGTGCTTCTGGGAGCCGTCGTCGGTGGCATGATGTCCATCGACATGGGTGGTCCGTTCAACAAGGCTGCCTACGTCTTCGGCACAGCGGCGCTCGTCACCCCCGGCGGGACTACTGGCCAGATCATCATGGCCTCCGTCATGGCGGGCGGCATGGTACCTCCTCTGGTCATCGCCCTCTCCACAACCTTCTTCAAGAACAGGTGGACGAAGGCGAATCGTGATGCTGGCCTCGTAAACTACATCATGGGCCTCTCGTTCATCTCTGAGGGCGCCATTCCCTACGCCGCCGCCGACCCCGGACACGTGCTGCCGTCCTGCATCATCGGCTCGGCTATCGCGGGCGGACTTTCCGCGCTCTTTGGCTGCACACTGCCTGCCCCGCATGGCGGCATCTGGGTCATTGCTGTCATCGGTAATCCCCTGATGTACGCTGCATCCGTACTTATCGGTTCTGTAGTGGGTACCCTCATCATCTCGCTATGGAAAAAGGCACTTCCCGCGTCGGAGTCTGGACTCGCGTAGCGGTAGTTTGAACGAGCCCGCACGATTTGAGCGGGCGTGTAGAGGTGCACGACGGACGGGGGCGGTCACAGACGTGGTCGTCCCCGTTTCTGCTACTTGGCACAACCCGCCCCGCAGGCTGGCGGGGGGGTTGCTCGAGCGCATTTGCCCAGTTGAGCCTCTTTCCATAGTGCCCCGCAGCCTGGCGGGGGGTTGTCCGACACCTCCCGGGCGCCGCAGCGTGACGGAAAGGCGCAGTTTGCGCGATCTGGGGATCGCAGAGTGCGCCTTTCCGTGAGTCGATCAGGACAGAATGCGCTTTTCCGTGAGGCGTCTGGACCAGAATGCGCTTTTCCGTGAGGTGGCGCCACGTTTGCCCAGGTGAGGAAAGGCGCACTCTACGAAAAAGCGCATTCTGCATGTGGGGCATAACGAAAAAGCGCAGTCTGCGGTCGCGGCGTCACCAAAAGGCGCAGTCTGCGTGCGCGCTAACCGTGAGTCTCAACCAAAACCCCGCCCACAACTCCTCCTATGAGTGTGTGAGCGTGAAGCTGTGCTCAGCGAGCCTAGCGTCAAGTTGCGCCCAGGCGCTGCCATCAGGACTCGTCCGGCGGATCGTCAGCGCACCGCCTTCGCCGACGGTAACCTCGCACTCACCCTCGACATCGAAGGCAGGGTGGGCGTTCCTGAGCTCCATGAGCTCGATGAGCCTGCGCACCACGGGCCGCTCGACCTCGCGTGCAATCTCCTCGAGCGTGTAGTAGTGGCGGTTGATGTTGCGCCCCTCCTTTGTTGCCTCGAGTAGCTCGAGGTCATTGGCGCCTGCAAGCAGTCCCACGTAGTACACCATGGGAATGCCCTTGGCAAAGAACTGGATGGCACGGGCCAGCAGGTAGGCGTCATCATCATTGCCCAGTGCTGAGTAGTAGGTGGTATTCACCTGATAGATGTCGAGGTTGTTGTAGGCCTCGGTGTTATAGATCCTCTTGACGTTAGCTCCCTCGGAGAACATCTTCTCCTTGGTGAAGTCCACCGCCTCATCGGGCAGGAGGTCCTTGACATCCACGATGCCCAGGCCGTCGTGGGTGTCAAGCGTCGTGAATTGGTGCTTGGGACTCATGTCAATCCAACGCTTGAGGTAGCGCCCGTCACCGGAGTAGAGCGCATGCAAGGTGAGAACCGGCAGCGCGAAGTCATAGATCCAGTAGCCCATCTGCGCTACCTTCATCTGGATGGTATAGTGCTCATGAATCTCCGGCAGGACCATCGTCCCAAAGGGGTCGATCACCTTCTGCATCTCCTGAAGCAGCTTCCCCGTCTCGGGCTGAACGAAGAAGCAGCTCGTACCCGCCTTCTTGACCGCGTAAGCAAAGGCGTCCAAGCGTATGATCGATGCGTTGTTGTTGGCCATATGCTCGAGCGTCTCTTTGAAGAAGCGCTGTGCGCGCTCGCTCTTCACATTGATGTCTATCTGCTCCTCACCGAAGGTACACCAGAGCTTCTCGCTCGTGCCGTCAGCGAACGGCACCTCCACGTAGGGTGCCCGTGGCTTGCGCTTGTAGATGGCATCGACCTCCTCCTGCGTGGGAAAGCCGCCCTCCCTTCTCCAGAAGTCCTTGTAGCGGATGAAGAAATCCGAGAACTCGGAGGCGTCCTTCTTGGCCAAAAAGTCCTCGAAGTAGGGAGAGTGGCGCGAGATGTGGTTGATCATGAAGTCGAACATGAGGTAGCGTCTCTGTCCGATGCGCCTGACATCATCCCAGCTGCCGAACGCGGGATCCACAATGTCATAACGCATCGGTGCGAAACCGCGATCTGCGGAGCTTGGGAAGAATGGCAGGATGTGCACCCCTCCCACAGCTTGATCGAAGTACGTCGCGAGAACCTCGTCGAGCTCGCGCAGGTTCTTGCCCAAGCTATCGGCATAGGTGATGAGCATGATCTTGTTGTCAAACTTCATATACGTGCGCTCCCTTCGGCCCAGCTGAGGCGGGCGTGACATGTCAGATCCCGTTGTGCCTATCATATCAGCGTCTGCAGGGCGGGGTGTCGGCACATGTGTCCTATGAAGACTCAGATGTCAGCGTCTCGATGGAATGCGAGGCCTCGCGCGCTCCACCGGCCTTGCCGCCCGTAGGCGTGCTATGCTTGGGTCCGGTGGCACGCATGATTGTGGCGTCCACAGAACTGGGACGCTGGCGTGCGCAGGTACCTGGCCCACAGTCCCATGGGAGGTAACCCACAGCCCCAAGGGAGGCGATCAGGGGTGTCAGAACACTACCGTAAGGCCCGTGCCCTCGGGCGCAGGCAGGTCAGGGATGACATAGCCAGGGGGATCTACCCCTATCTGCCGGCGCTCGACGCCATGGTCGATGACATCGCCACCTTGCACGAGCTGCCGATCGGCCTCATGGAGATACGCTGCGAGCTCATCATGGGCACGCGCACGCGCGGCCGCCAGAGCATCTTCTCCCGCAGCTTCATGCCGCTCGCAGATAGTAACTCCGAGTTTGCCGAGAAATGGTCGGCGCTCTTCCAGTCGCAGCTCGACGAGGGGATACGGGACCCCATCAAGGTATATGAGTACCTCCAGCGATTCTACGTGCTTGAGGGAAACAAGCGCTGCTCAGTCCTGAAGTTCCTTCACATGCCGACCATCCAGGCCGAGGTCACTCGCATCTTGCCACACCGCAGCGACGACCTGGAAAGCCGCCTTTACTTCGAGTTTCTGGACTTCTGGAGGGTCTGCCCGCTCTATGGCCTCTTCTTCTCGCGTCCGGGATCGTACGGCCTTCTTGCACAGCTTCTGGGACGTGACCTCGCGCACCCGTGGCCCGAGGACGAGGTGCGCGCACTCCGCACGTTTCTCGGCATCTTCACCGAGGTGGCACAGTCCATGACGGACGATGGTCAATCCTTCGCCGTGGGTGACGCGCTTCTTGTCTACCTCAAGCTCTTCGGTGCCTCTGCGGTGCGTGAGCTCTCTCCCAAGCGGGTGGAGGAACGGCTCTCGTCCATCTGGAGCGAGCTTGACGTGAGCCTGGGCGAATCTGAGGTCACCTTCGTCGAGGAGCCGCAAAGGGAGACCTCTGCGGCGACGCGCGTGATCACGGGCCTCGTGCGCAACTACCAGGAGCGCACGAGGCAGGCGCGGCCCCTGCGCATCGCCTTCCTCTTTGAGGGAAATCCCGAGACATCAGGCTGGACGCGCTCCCACGACGATGGCCGCAGGTATCTGGAAGAGCAGATGGGGGACGACGTCGAGACCCTGCCCTTCTACGATCGGGGCAACCAAGAGCGTTTTGACGCCGCCATAGCCGCCGCCGAGCTGGACGAGGATGACCTCGTGATCACCACATCCCCACGCCAGATGGGCATGACGCTCGCCGCCGCCGTGGCGCACCCGCAGATGGAGTTCCTAAACTGCTCCATCAACCTCACGAGCGCACGCGTGCGAACGCTCTACTCGAAGATGTACGAACCCAAGTTCATCCTTGGTGCCATCGCTGCAAGCGTAGCAGAGAACCATCACATAGGCTACCTGGCGAACCACCCCCTCTACGGCACCCTCTCGGAGGTGAATGCCTTCGCGCTGGGAGCCCAGATGGTTGACCCAAAGGCCCGCGTGCACCTGCGGTGGTCGTCCCTGAAGGGCCATGACTGGCATAAGGAGATGCTCGCCGAGGGCGCTCGGGTGATCTCGGGTCAGGACTACTACGACCCACGTGGCGCTCTGCGCTCATTTGGCGTGTGGGTCGAGGATGCCGAGGGTACCTGCCAGCTTGCCTATCCGCTCTGGGGCTGGGGCCGCTGCTTTGAGCTCGTCAGCCGCTACCTCATCGATGACCTCTGGGAACGGGGGGGCTCCGTTCGCCACCAGGCACTCAACTACTGGTGGGGCATGGACTCGGGCGCGGTGGACATACGGCTCGCAGACAAGCTACCGGCGGGCTCGCGCCGCCTGGCCCTACTCCTTCGCAGGGCCATCGTGGAGCACGTGACCAGCCCCTTCGAGGGGCCCATACGCACCCAGGAAGGCCTCGTGGGAAAAGACGGCGCCTGCCTCGCCAACACAGAGATCGCGGGTATGCGCTGGCTCTGCGCAAACGTCGAGGGACGTCTGCCTACCTACGACGAGCTCACAGACGACGGCAAGGCCATCGTCCGCGTGAGCGGCATCATTGACGCACCCCTTGAAGCCGTGCCGCGCCGAAAGCCTACGGGGGCAACATGAGCAAAACAGGCGTGGATGGGACGGCCGCATGAGAATACTTGCAATAGCCGACGTCGAGGAGCCCTGGCTCTATGATCATCTGGACCGCCACCGCCTGGACGAGGCCGACCTGATCATCTCCTGCGGCGATTTATCCGCACGCTACCTTGAGTTTGTCGCCACGATGGCGCGTGTGCCGCTTCTGTACGTGCCCGGCAACCACGATGAGGCCTACGTGAGCGCACCTCCCGAGGGCTGCATCAACATCGATGGCAGGCTCTGGGAGGGCAAGGGACTGCGCATCTTTGGGGCAGGCGGCTCCATGCGCTACCGCACCGGCACCTACATGTACACCGAGTCACAGATGAGAAGGCGTGTGCGAAGGTTCGTCCTACGCCGACAGCTTGCCCGAGGCCTCGACATCCTCGTGACGCACGCGCCGGCACGCGGCTACGGGGACCTCGATGACCTTCCCCACCGAGGCTTCGAGGCCTTCAACGAGCTCATGGACAAGTACAGGCCCTCCTACCTACTGCACGGGCACGTACACATGAGTTATGGGCGCATAGAGCGTAAGCTCATCCACCCCAGCGGCACGAGGATCCTCAACGTCTACGGCTCCCAGCTCATCGACGTTACGAAACCCACACGTTGAGGCTCGCTCCGGCGGCGTCCTTGGCACTGTCTTTGGCGCACGCACCCGCCTTGAGCCCTGCGCAGCAAGTCGGAGCCCTGCGTTAACGAAGGCTAGCTGACCTGCGTCGCACCTGCCTGACGGATGCCCAAGGGGTACGCGTTGCCCCGCCCGACATAGCGAGAGATGAACTCCACGTAGCCTGTGACCTCCTCCGTGGGAAGGACGCACATGAGCACGCCCGCGAAGCCGCCACCATGGATGCGACAGACGCCTGCCCCAATGCGAGAGAGGTAGGTCTCCGTGAGGGCAAGGGCTAGCGGTATGGGCTGTTCCTTTGAGGAGCCGGGCACCACGGTGTTCTGCAGCCACTTCCATGACGAGTTGCCCGAGGCGCGAATGAGGTCCAGCACCCGGCGTCCATCCTTTGCGTCGAGCGCCCGGGCCGCCTCGTCCACACGGTCGCATTCTTCGAAGAAGTGCAGGGCCCGCAAAAGGGCGCGATCGCAGCCCAGCTCGTCCCGGATGCGGGGCAGCTCTGCGAGCAGACGCTCCTCGCTGGTCTGGCAGAGCAGGTCTACACCAAGGGCCGCTGCCACAAGACGCATCTCGCCAGGTATCGCCGAGTACTCCGCCGAGAGGTCGGCGTGGCCCCTACCCGTGTTCACGATCACCAGGCCACAGCCCACGTCATCAAAGGAGAAGTCCAGCTTCCGGCAGCTCACGCCCGAGGAGAAGTCAAGCAGTATCGTGCCCCCCATCCCACAGGCCATCTGGTCCATGAGGCCGGAGGCCTTGTTCCAGTAGCGGTTCTCGGCAAACTGGCCCGCCCGCGCGATGGTGGCAATATCAAGGGAGCCGCCGTTGAAGAGCCCGCTCACGAGCGCGCCAACGAGCATCTCGAACGATGCCGAGGAACTCACCCCCGCAGAGGGAATGACCTCTGACGAGACGTACGCGTCAAAGCCGCCAAGTCGGCAGCCCCGCTCGCGCAGCGCGACCATGAGACCGGCGACAAGCGGGGTCGAACCCGCGCCTGGACCTATTGCGTCCAGCCTCGCGAGGTCCACGACAATCGGCTCTCCGTAGCCCTCGCTCACGATGCGCACGAGCGAGCCCTTAGTCGGCGCTGCGACGCAGATGCTGTCCATCGTGATGCTCGCAGCCAGAATCTTCCCACCGTTGTGGTCGGTGTGGTTGCCGATGATCTCGCTGCGACCGGGGGCCGAGAAGTACGAGACCGCGCCAGCCTCCCCGAAGTGTTCCACAAAGCCCCTGGCAAGCGCCTCATAGCGCGCCTGCGCCCGCACAGCGTCATCGCCGTAGACGCGCTCCAAGCCCCCAAGACTCACGCCCCTCATGTCAGCTCCCTTCCACCCATACTCCTCACGAAGCGTACGAAGGCGGCATTTCCCGCCGCATCGTCCTTGAAGACGCCACAGTCCTCCAAGACACGAGCGAAGACCTGACCGATCTCGTCTTGGATCACCTGCCTCACGACCTCAGTGTCCACACCGGGCACAAGCTCCGGGTGGCGATCCAGTATCTCGTGTGCCCAAGGCACATGGCTCGCAAGCTCGGGAATGCCCTCCATGTCCTCGCCCGCACGGATGGCCTCCTGCAGTCGCTCCATCTCGTCGAGCAGGCGCGCAGGCAGCACCGCCAACCCCATCACCTCTATGAGGCCTATGTTCTCACGCTTGATGTGGTGCAGCTCCGCGTGCGGGTGAAAGATGCCGAGCGGATGCTCCTGGCTCGTGCGGTTGTTGCGCAGCACGATGTCAAGCTCGAACTCGCGGTTACTGCGCCTGCGGGCTATGGGCGTGACGGTGTTGTGCGGCTCGCCTCCAGACGCGGCGAGCACGCCCACGGACTCGTCGCTGTAGGCACGCCAGGCCTCGAATATCCGGTTGCCAAGGACCTCCAGGCTAGACTGCCGCTTGCTGCTCAGGCGAATAACCGAGAGCGGCCAGTCAATGATGGCCGCACGCACGTCCGTGAAGTCGGGGAACTCGATGTGCCTTTTAACCTTTGCCCGCGCCATCGCGAACTGGTAGCGCCCTCCCTGAAAGTGATCGTGTGCAAGGATGGACCCACCCACGATGGGCAGATCGGCATTGGAGCCGATGATGTAGTGTGGAAAGGTCCTGACGAAGTCGAGCAGCCGGATGAAGGTCTTTGACGTGATGCTCATCGGCACGTGACGCTTCGAGAGCACGATGCAGTGCTCCGGGTAGTACGCGTAGGGCGAGTACTGAAGGAACCACTGCTCCCACGCAAGCCTAACGGGCACGAGGCGAAGGGTCTGACGGGCAGGATAGTCCAGACGACCCGCATAGCCCTCGTTCTCGCGACAGAGCATGCAGGGGGGATATGAGTCCCCGCTCTTCGTGCGAGCTGCGGCAATGGCACGCGGGTCCTTCTCGGGCTTGGAGAGGTTTATCGTGATGTCGAGCTTGCCATAGCGCGTGTCGCTCGCCCACGTGCGATTCTTGCGCACGCGGTAGGTTCTGATGTAGTCTGAGTCCTGCGCGAGCTTGTAGAGGAAGTCTGTGGCTTTTGTGCCAAAAAATAGACGGTACTTCTCGAACAGGTACCTCACCATGCTTGGTGGCGGCGTGATGCAACCCATGATCCGCGTGTCAAAGAGGTCACGACTTGCAGTACCATCCTCGCAGACCCCACGTGAGACCGCGTCATCGAGCAGATAGGCAAGGATGTCCTCCAGGGCGCCGTACCAGACGGGCCGCAGGGGGTCGAAGTCAGGCCCAGGCTCAAGCTGCAGGACGTCCAGCAGGGCGTTCGTCACGAAGATCCTGTCATCTTCGACGACAAGCTCCTTGTCGACCCCATAGCTCACCAAGGCGCCCACCGCCTCCTCGGGGCTCGAGAACCAGCTGCGTGAGAAGCTTGACGTCGGTTTGTAGGTACTCATGGGCCTTACCTCCTCGTTCCCTCTTTTATGTCAGCGACGCCATCACAACGCAACAAATGGACCTGTACACTATCATACAGGCTTCTGGCCCCTGACAGTGGCATCCCCATGTCCATGAGGGCGTCTGCCGGGTAATACCGCCCGCTTGCTCGCTCGACATACGTCGCACCTGGGGTAAGGCCACAGGGCACCAGGTAGCGCATGCCCTCGTTGGCCTCGACCCTCAGCACAACCGCGCATACAAGCGCCTCGTCTCCATCGGCCGAGACGTACTCCCAGCCCACGACAGCGTCACGCTGCGGATCCCCTAGGCGCCAGTAGCGGCCCTCGCGCACCAGATGAGACAGCTTTCTGAAGTCTTGCACCTGCCCACGAATCGTATCCAACTCCTTCTTTGAGAGCCGCTTCGGATCCAATTCATAGCCGAAGGTACCGGCCATGGCGACGCAGGCTCTCGTGGCCAGTGGAGTGACACGCCCATTCATGTGGTTGGGACAGGCGGATACGTGCGCCCCGACGGCGGAGCTGGGGTAGCCAAACGAGCTGCCGTACTGGATAGTGAGGCGATCGACCGCGTCGGTGTTGTCGCTGCACCAGATCTGGGGGGTGTAGTACAGCATGCCCGCGTCAAAGCGACCGCCACCGCCCGCGCAGCCTTCTATGAGCAGCGTGGGGTAGCGGGCGATGACGCGCTCCAGCAGCCCATAGAGGCCCAACATGTACCGATAGGGCACGGCTCCCTGGTCACGGGCTCCGTGAGAGTACACGTCGATGATGCTGCGGTTGTAATCCCATTTCAGGTATTCGATGTTACCCTGGTCAAGAAGGCTGCATATCTGCTCGAACAGGGCATCAACGACCTCGGTACGAGAGAGGTCAAGCACGAGCTGGTCTCGACCGAGGACCGGGTGCTTGCCCGGGATGGCAAGCGCCCAATCGGGGTGCGCACGAAAGAGCTCGCTCTTCTCGCTCACCATCTCGGGTTCCATCCAGATGCCAAAGCTCACACCGAGATCGTTCA
This sequence comes from Olsenella sp. oral taxon 807, assembly GCF_001189515.2. Lineage (NCBI taxonomy): Bacteria > Bacillati > Actinomycetota > Coriobacteriia > Coriobacteriales > Atopobiaceae > Olsenella > Olsenella sp. oral taxon 807. The sequence continues at coordinate 575,599 of NZ_CP012069.2, read as the reverse complement.
CACGCCTGATGAGCTCACCGAGGTCACAACCGAGCTTCTCCTCGTTCACCCACCAGTCACCGAGCGCCTTGGTGTCGTCGTTTCTATCAGAGAACCACCCGTCATCGAGGACGAGCAGGTCTATCCCCAGATCGGCAGCCTGGCGTGCCATGCCCACGATGTCCTCACCCGTGAAGTCCATGTAGAAGGCCTCCCAGCTGTTGAGGAGCACGGGTCGCTCGCGGTCACGCCAATATCCCCTGCACACGCGGGTGCGGATGACCTCATGGAGCTGCTGTGACAGGCGAGCGAGCCCCTCGGCCGAGAAGCTCATGATGACCTCAGGGGCAACGATGGACTCACCTGGGTCCAAGGGGTAACTGAAGGCCTCCTCACCAAGGCCCATCTGCGCACGGATCTGGTCATACTGGTCCCGCTCGACCTCAGCCTTGAAGGCGCCACTGTAGACGAGCTGCAAGGACCAGCAGCGTCCCGCCCTCTCGTCCGTCATCCGATCGGCGAGCACGAGCAGGGGGTTATACTGGTGTGACGAGATGCCGCGCCGACTCCCGATGAGTCGAGAGCCCGGCTCCACGCGCTGCCGCGAGGGGATGCGCTCCATGGCATGACGACCATAGAAGCAGATGAGGTCGAGCTCGCCGTGCACGAAGTCGAGGCAGGCGCTCTCGAGCTTGTCCACGAGAAGCGCCCCTTTCCCCTCGTTTCTCACGATGGCCGATCGACAGATGACGTCAAGCCTGGGAAGCACGCCATAGAGCAGCTCGACCTCAAGGCCGAGGCGCGGATCCTGAAGGATCACGGAGAGGGTCTGGGCGCCGTCACCCTCCTCGTCGTAGGCTGCAGGCAACCCTGGGAGCGAGTACTTCCCGTCTCGTATCCGAAACGACGAGAAGCGCAAGTCACAGCCAAAGGCACCGCTCGCGTCCCTCACGCGCAGAAGCGGACTCCTGCAGTCACCGGCACCTTGGAAGGGAAACTCCTGCGGCAACGCATCGAGCGAGTAGGTCCTGTCGCCCAGGGCGGCGGGAGGGTTTGCCGAGCCACCGCGATCGGCATAGGTGAGCAGGTAATCCATGCACCCCGCGCTCCTCGTGCCATAGTACAGGTGTAGGAGGTAGCCCTTGGCATCCACCTGCATCTGGTAGCTCGTGTGATCGGTCACGATCGTAAGGGTGTTGCTCTTCTCGTCATACAGGATAGGCATTCGCCTTGCTCCATCTCTTACTGGGCGGTGCCTGGGACAACCGCCTCAAACCACACGTCAAGGCGGCGCCAAGAGGACCAGGCGCCACCTTGACGCCCATCACTTGACCGCACCGCTCACCACGCCGTTGATGATCTGCTTCTGTGCGAACAGATAGAAGACCAGCATCGGGAGAAGTGCCAGCAGGTAGGACGCGAAGGCGAGGTTGTAGTTGGTGCCAAACTGCGTCTGGAAGGTAAGCTGGGCCAAGGGCAGGGTATTGATGCCCGAGCCGGACATGATGACGAGCGGGGTCATGACGTCGTTCCAGGTACCCAGTGCCGTGAGGACCGCCACCGTCGCGTGCATGGGCATCATAAGCGGAAAGATGATCCTCCAGTACGTGGTCCAGGTGGAGGCCCCGTCCACGCGCGCGGCCTCCTCGAGGGCAACCGGAATGTTCTTGAGGTACCCCGTGTACAAGAGCACATTCATAGGCATGTAGAACACGGTGTAGAGCAGGATGACACCCACAATGTTGTCGAGGTGCATCTCGGCCGTCTGCTTGATGAGAGGCATCATCAGGATGGCGAAGGGCACGAACATACCGCTCACGATGTAGTAGTAGGAAAGCTTGAAGCCCTTGTGCGACTGCATGGCACGCCCGATCACGTACCCTGCAAGCGAGTGGACGATGATGGCGAGCCCCATCGTGGCAGCGGTGACAAGGACACTCGCCCCAAGGGAATTCCAGAAGTCGGTGACCTCGATGGCCTCGGCGAAGTTCGAGAAGTCCCAGGTCCTAGGCAGGCAGAGTATGCTCTCAAGGGTGTTGGACATCTCGCTCGGCTGCTTGAAGGCTATGACGATTGTCAGGTAGAGCGGAAAGAGCACCGTAATAAGGCCGATGATGAGCAAGATGGTGACAGGCCAGTTGTAGCGCTCGTGAGTCTTCGTTGTCTTGACAGACATCACAGTTGCTCCTCTCTGTTAGTAAGGAAGCGCATCTGCAGGACCGATATCGTGACGATCACGATGAAGAAGATGACCGCATTTGCGCTCTGGAAGCCAAACTGCCCACCGCTCATGCCGTTCTTGTAGATGAGGTACGAGATGGACTCGGTACTCTGCGCGGGACCTCCGCTCGTCAGGGAGACGATCTGGTCGAACACCATCAGGAAGTTCTTCATAGAGAGCACGAGATTGATCGTGAAGAAGGGAAGGATGAGCGGGAAGGTGAGGTGGCGAAATCTCCTCCATCCCGTGGCCCCATCGAGCGAGCCGGCCTCGTAGACGTCCTCGGGCACCGTCTGTAGACCCGAGATGTAGATGAGCGTCGTCATCGCGATGGACTGCCAGGCGCACACCACCACGATTGCCGTCCAGGCCCACTCCTTGCTTGCGAGCAGGCTCGTCGTGTTGGTAAGCACGGGGACGATGTAGGTGAAGAAGTAGTTGAAGATGTAGCCGACAACGAGGGCGCCTAGGATGTTGGGGATGAAGTAGAGTCCGCGCAGCGCACTCTTGAAGCGGATCCTGCTGCTGAGCGCGAGAGCCATCATGAGACTGATCACGTTCGTGACGATGGTTGCGACGATCGCCAACTTGAAGGTGAAGAGGTAGGAGTTGCCCACGCGCAAATCTGAGAAGAGGTCGGCGTAGTTCCTGAGTCCCACCCAGTCAAAGGACCCATAGCCCTTGTAATTCGTGAAGCTGTAGATGAGGCCCTTGATGAGGGGCAGCGTGTTGAAGGTGAAGAAGAGGATGAGCACGGGGATCAAGACCAGCAGAAACATCCTTCTCCTGTCACTGGCCCCCTTGAGCTTTCCTGTCGTGTCGCTCATTGGTCAGCACCTCCCTTTCCGTGGGTCTGCTCGTATTCTTGAACCTTGCGGATGACGTCTCGGTTATAGCGCTTCCAGTCGGTATCAAACTTCGAGAGGAAGGCGTCCACGTCGCCGTCGATGACGAAGGCCTGGATCATCGCGTCGACCGACATTTCGCTGGGATAGTGATGGTCTTGGTAATCTGCGACCCGTGCCCCATCGATGTAGCCCCTCATACCGTCGAGCATACCCGAGAGTCTGAAGTCTCCATTGAGGCAGGGTACGGCGATCTGGTCGTCTATGTACGTCTGGATGTTTGGGGCATCGGTGAGAAAGTCGAGGACCTTGTAGGCGCCCTCGACGTCCTCGCAGGCGGTCGTAACGCAGAGCTGCAGGTCAACGCCAGAGTTGAGGACGAGCTGGCTGGGGTCGTCAGAGCCCGGCATCACGAACGAGTCTATGTCAAGATCGGGATTCACCGAGAGAATCTGTGGGATCGCGTAGGATCCGATGGGGTACATCGCCGACTCGCCCTTCGCGAATGCGGTGCAGGCATTGTTGTAACCATAGGCGACCGGACCCTCCTGCGCGTAGCTGACGATCTTCAGGAGCTTCTCCGCAGGGTCGCGGTAGTACTCAGAGAAGCGTGCCCTTCCCTCGTTCACCTGCTGGTAGAGGTCAGTGGGCGCGAGCTCGACCGCCAAGGCGTTCCACGGTGCGAGGCAGGTCCAGGTGTCCTTGAGGCCTAGGTAGAACGGCAGGACCCCCTCGCCCCTGATCTGCTCGCAGAGCGCCATGAGCGCGCTCCAGCTCCCGGGGACGTCCCACCCTCGCTCCTTGAACATCGCGCGGTTATAGAGAATGCCGGCCGCGTTCGACATGTAGGGAACGCCGAAGCTACCCCTTGTGGGCACGTACTCCAAGGTCTCCAAGATGTCAGTGTACGACTGCTTCACCTCCTTAAACCTCGGGTAGTCAGAGAGGTCCCGAAGCACACCTGCCTCCACGAAGTCCGAGTAAGTGATGTCCCCACCGATCGCGATGATGTCGGGATAGTTCCCTCGAATGAAGCGGGTCTTGAGGACCGTTGTCGCATCATTGGGACAGCTGATGCTCACCTTGATATCATCGTGAGAGGAATTGAAGCGCTCCTCCAAGGCGTCAAATATCTTGACCGCCTCGGGCTTGTACGTGACGACCTCTATCTGAGAGACTCCGTGCGCGTCAGTTGGCCTGCCGCAGCCAGAAAGACCACACCCCATCGCCGCAACGACGCTCGCGGACAAGCCAAGAAATGATCGGCGGGAACACGGGAGGCCTGGCAACGTGTGCGCCATACTCCGCTTGGTTCGTGTCATACTCATGCCCTCACTCCCTTCTGCATCAGTGAGCTATGGCCTGCTCGCTGTCCTTGTCGAATAGATGAACCTTGTCCAGGTCGAAGGCGAGCTGGATCTTCGAGCCCGTGCGAGCGGTCGTTTCAGGGGACACGCTGGCAGAAATCGAGGAGCCGTCTGAGTCACAGTGGAGCATGACCACCGACCCGAGCAGCTCATATACATCCACCTTGGCATCAAAGGGCTCGCTCAGGCGCTTGCCCTCCGCAGGAGCACCAAGCTCATGCACATCCTCGGGACGCACGCCAAGCTCGACCACCTTGCCGTCGTAGGGCTCGACCGCCTTGGCCTTCTTGCCATCGAGCAGCACTGCGTGCCTACCAAAGGAAAGGCAGGCGCCTCTGGGCTCCATGCTCACCCTGGCGTCTATGAAGTTCATCTGCGGGGATCCGATGAAGCCAGCCACAAAGAGGTTGCAGGGCCGCTCGTAGAGGCGCCGTGGGGTGTCAACCTGTTGTATCTCGCCGTCCTTCATGACAACGATGCGCGTACCGAGCGTCATCGCCTCGGTCTGGTCGTGCGTGACATAGATGATCGTCGCACCCAAGCGATCGTGGAGCTTGGAGATCTCGGCGCGCATCTGGACGCGAAGCTTGGCGTCCAAGTTCGAGAGCGGCTCGTCCATGAGGAATACCTTTGGGTTGCGCACGATGGCGCGGCCCATGGCGACGCGCTGACGCTGGCCTCCCGAGAGCGCACGAGGCTTTCTCGTAAGGAGCAGGTCGAGGTCAAGTATCTTGGCCGCCTCGCGTACCTTCCTGTCGATCTCGTCTTTGGGAGCCCTCTGCATCTTGAGCGCGAACGCCATGTTGTCATACACGCTCATGTGCGGGTAGAGCGCATAGTTCTGAAAGACCATCGCAATGTCGCGATCCTTGGGCTCTACGTCGTTCATGGTCGCACCATCGATCCTGAGTGTGCCTGAGCTAATGGTCTCGAGACCCGCAACCATGCGCAGCGTCGTGGACTTACCGCAGCCCGAGGGACCAACGAAGATGACAAACTCCTTGTCGGCGATGTCAAGGTTGAAGTCCTTCACCGCCTCATAGCCGTTGGGATACCTCTTGCCAATGTGTTCCAGCGTAAGACCCGCCATCGTCTCTCCCCTTTCATCCCCACGCAGTGGCCTGTTGAGTAAAATGTACATAGTGTGGAGGACGACTTGAATGGCATATTGCTATATAAATATGGATAAATGCTCGATCCAACGCATGGGAGCTAGATGGCCGATCTCGTCTCTTCGGTATTCAAGGGTGGTGGGTTCATTGACATCACACCCTACCAGTACGGGCGTGAGGTCTGTGGGCCAGGATATGCGTTTGGTCCTGCCAGGCGCAGTCACTACCTCTTTCACTACGTTATCCTGGGTAAGGGGCGACTCGACTACACGAGGCGAGACACAAAGGTCAGTTGCATCGAGCTGGGGGCGGGAGAGGGCTTCATGATCTTTCCCGAGCAGGTGAACACCTACCAGGCGGACTGGTCGTTCCCGTGGCAGTACATCTGGATCGAGTTTGATGGCCCCCGAATGCGCGAGCGGCTTGAGGCGCTGGGACTTAGCGAGGACAACCCCCGCTACCGGCCCACCTCCCAAGAGCAGCGAGACCGCATGATGCAGGAGATGCTCTACATTGTGGACCACAGAGATGAGAGTCCTCTGAGCGTCATGGGTCATGTCTGCCTCTTCTTTGACTCATTCATGAGATCGATGGAAAGACCGACTGCCAGTGGAGAGGAGAGGCTCGAGGATCGCTATGTCCGGGAAGCGATCCGCCTCATCGAGGAGGGCTATCAGGACGGCATCACGATAGAGGAGGTTGCCGCAGGCGTCGGCCTCAGTCGAAGCTATCTGGGTTCGCTCTTCAAGAAGGTGGTAGGTCGCTCGCCCCAGCAGCTTTTGATGGAATGCCGCATGAGCCAGGCGGCGGAGTTACTCAAGCTCACGTCCCTACCGATCGCACAGGTAGGTAGGGCCGTAGGCTATGCCAACCAGCTGCACTTCTCACGCGCCTTTAAGAGCTACCACGGCATGTCACCCCGGGAGTGGCGCAGGCGTGGTCTTGCGGGAACACTTCCTGAGCGGGAGATCCCGATCATGTTCCAGTAGCCAGAGGTCAGACGGCCGACCCTCTTTGCGAAGTGAGTGATCCACTCACTTTGTAGAGCTGAAGTGAGTGGATCACTCACTTCGAGAATTCCTTCAATAAGCCTCTGACCTGCACATATTCTATTCGCTGGTATCGCTGCACGGCTCGTTTGACGAGAAAAACCACTCACTTCGTGGCGACGTTGTGAGTGATTCACTCACAACGCGACCGAGCAGTGCGGGGTGCCGCCGTGCATGTCGTGGCGCCGCCGAGCAGTGCGGGGTGCCGCCTTGCGCGAAGAGCGTGACGCTCAGATCTTTTTCGCAAAGCCCGGAACCCTGCGCACGCAGCGGACGACGCCCATGGAGCCGAAGATGCCGAGGGTGACGATGGCGAGCTGCAGCAAGAGGATCCCCATGCTCCCAAAGCATGCTGCCACGCCCGCGACGGGGCCCAAATCGATGAGCAGATGGGCGAAGAGCGGATGGATCACATAGATACCCAGGCTATAGTCGGCAAGCACGCATATCCACGGGGCACCGACCTGCCGCGAGTCCAAGAACCTTCGAGCAAGCACAAAGACGCCAGCGCCAAAGGGCAGCACGAGGGCATACTCGGGAAGGACGAGCTCACCAATGTCCACCCACATGGCCAACACACCCAAGCTGGCGGCCAGCGCACCCACCGCCACCCATGCGGGCCAACGTCTTAGGATGCGCCCCCCGCTATGGTGCAGCAGATAACCCGCCAGGTAATACGGCAGCGGAAACGCCCAGCCGCAACCGGTGGCAACGACCTGCACCGGACCCTCTTCACACCCCAGTACCACAAGCGTGGGGGTGCCGCAGCAGAGGAGCCACAGTGCGACACACGCAACGCAGAGAGAGCGCCAGGAAAGGCGGCGCACCGCCCAGCGCAGGAAGGGCGTCAGCACATAGAGGCCAAGGGTGGCGTAGAGGTACCAGAGGTGATCCCAGGAGTGTCCCCTCAAAAGATTGGCGAAAGCTACGACAAGCACCCTAGCATCGACCATCTTGGCATCGTAGGCGACCTCCATGACGCAAAACGCAAAGCCGAAGGTGGCCAGCACGAAGACGATGCGCCAGATGTGACGTGCGAGCTTACGCGGGGGCATCTCCCTGGCAGGGTCGAGCATGAGGGCGCCGCTCATCATCAGGAAGACCGGCACCGCCCAGCGCGATAGAATGGCCACCCCGAGCGTCTCCGCACGCACGAGTGCGGGCACCGTAGCCTCGAGCTCGTCTGCCAGCTCGACCGAGCGCACCGCATGTAAAAGGACGATGGCTACGGCGCCCAGCGCCCGCAGCCACTGTAGATACCAGACGATACCCGCAGTGGCTGCATCGGCTGCGGACGCCTCGGCCTCCGCAGCCACCAGCGTATCGGACCCCGTGGTGCTCCTACGCACGCGTTCTGTGGTCCTCCACAAAGCTCTGGACCTCGCTCCAACTGGGAATGGACTCCTGGGCGCCCACCTTCGTGAGCGAGAGGGCTGCAGCGGCCGACGCATAGACCATGCTCTCGGCAAGGCTGCCACCCTCGGAGAGGCGGGCGGCAAGCTCGCCCACGTAGGTGTCGCCACCACAGGAGGCATCGACGACGTCAACCTCATAGCCAGGTACCCTCAGGTAGCTGCCGTCCACCAGCGTCGCAGATCCCCTCTCCTTGAGCAGGATGACCGTGTCTTTCACACCCTTGTCGGCAAAGAGCCTGAGCGCCCTCTCGCAGGCCTCGTCGTCCACAGGCTGGATGCCACTCAGGTACGCACAGTCCGTCCTGTTGATAATGAGCAGGTCAAGTCCCTGATATGCCTCGTCAGGAAGCTCATGGCGTCCCGATGCGTTAAGCATGGTGAAGAGGCGGTTCCTCTTGGCACAGGCAAGCGCCTGCATCGCGACATCAAAGTCCACGCCAAGCGACATCAGGAAGATGTTCTTGTGCTGCCCGAGTCCATGGATGGCTGAGCGCACCTCCTCGTACGACATCTTCTGGTTCGCGCCAGGGTCAACGATGGAGAAATACTCGCTTTGCGAGCGTACGATGAGGGCAACGCCTGTCGCGGCACGCGCCGTAAGGCTCACGCTCATGACCGAGACGCCATGGTTGGTGAGCTCGGAGGTGATCTTGCGACCGTTGTGATCGTTTCCCACCTTGCCCACCATGAAGGTATCGGCACCCATGCGGGCGGCGGCCACCGCCTGGTTGCCCCCCTTACCTCCTGGGGTCGCTAGGAAGCCCCTTCCCACGACCGATTCGCCCGCACTGGGGATCCTGCTGCTCTCGATGGACATATCCATGTTGAGTCCGCCAAAGACGATGATCTTCTTCATGAGGTGCACTCCCCTTCTCTTATGGACGTCGCCGGAGGCCTAGCGCTCCGGCACCGTACCCGCCATCATCCTGTCGTACATGACCTTGTTTGCCGCAAGCTCCTCGTCATCATCGAGCGGCTCGAGCTCTCCTTTACCATACCTGCGCTCAAGTGCTCTACCCAAGAGATAATCGGCGACATTCGGATTCTTGGGCAGGAGCGGTCCGTGCACATAGGTACCGACCACATTCTTGTAGAGACAGCCCTCCTTACCCGTCTTCCCGTCGTTGCCAAAGCCGAAGAGCAGCTCGCCCAAAGGCTCGACGCCAGGACCCAGGTGAGTGCGGCCACCATGGTTCTCATAGCCGACGATGGGCGATGCGCTGATGCGACTTCGCACGGCGACGTTACCGATGAGACGCGGCTCGGCCCGGTCACTATGGAGCTCGACGAGCGAGAGCCCTTGGACCTTCTCGTCCCCAAGACGGTAATGGTCGCCTAGGAGCTGGTAGCCACCGCAGACCGCCATGAGCACGCCGCCATCCTTGACGAAGGAGGCAAGTTCCCTGCGCTCGGCTAGGAGCCTTTCACAGGCTATCCGCTGCTCGCGATCGGTTCCACCCCCTATGAAGGCAATATCGACGTCTGCTAGGCTCACTCGCTCGCTCACGCCCAGCTCCCTGATCGTACAACCAAGGCCCCGCCAGGCAAGGCGACTTTTGAGCACAAGCATGTTTCCCGAGTCACCGTAGAGATTCAGGAGCTCGGGATAGAAGTGGGCGATTGTGAGGCTACGGGCGCCTGCGGCCATACCGCTCATCGGGTTTCCCCCAGCCTCTCGAGCTCAGCCTTCGCGGGAAAGAGTGCCGAGTAGTTGGCGAGCACATAGAGGGGGCATTCGACCGGGATGTCACCCAGCCTGCCGACGACCTCAGAGACGCTGTCCGCACAGGCGCAGGACAGGCCAGCATACTTGAAACGAACCTGTACATCATTGGCACGAGTGCCACCCGCGAAGATACGGACGACCTCGTTAGTACGCAGCCGCTCGAAGTCCACGTCCCAGATCCACGAGACGTCCGTCCCGTCGTTGGCGTTGTCGTTCACAAGGACATAGACCACCTTCCTGCGCGTGTCCTTGGCAAGCAAGCTCAGGTTCTGGTTGAGTCCCGTGGGGTTCTTGGCAAGGTTGAGGATCACCTCACGGCCCGAGACCACGAAGTGCTGCAGTCGACCGTTTTGTGGGTGATAGTCATCGAGCGCACCCTGAAAGTCATCCATCGTCGCACCCGCAAGCAGGGAGGCTGCAGCGGCTGCAAGGAGGTTGTAGACCATGTACGTGCCCCCGAAGGAGGCACGCAGCCTGCAGGCGGAGATCCCAGGCACCGGCCCGCCCGCGTACGGGGACGCGATGCGCAGGCAGAAGGAGACACCCTTAAGCCCCACCTCAACCTCACAAGCCGAAACGTCGAGTGCAGGACGCGCGAAGTCACAGCTGGAACAGCGAAAGGCACCGAGCTGGGCATAGCTTCGGTAGTCGTAGGAGAGCTCGGCCCCACACTCCGGACAGAAGCGGGCTTCAGGAACTCGGCCCGCAGGCGCATCGAGTGCCTCGGCGACGCCAAAGGAGAGTACCTTGGTCTTGCTGTCCCTCTCGGCACGGCGCGCTATCGCGACCGAGAGCGGATCGTCGCCATTGACCAGAAGCGTCGTCTGCGGCGACGCGGCAAGCGCCTCGACGATGACATCTTGGACATGGTCGATCTCGCCCGCACGATCAAGCTGGTCGCGAAAGAGGTTCAAAAGCACGAGGTAGCGCGGCCTCAGGCCGGGTAGGATGCGAATGGTCGAGAGCTCGTCGGCCTCGATGACCGCCACGTCCGCAGAGTGTCCGGGTAAAAGCGCCGACACGACGCCCGGCGCCATGTTGGCACCCACCCGGTTGCACAGAACAGATCTGCCGCTCGCCTCGAGGGCGTCGGCGGTGATGTTGGTGGTGGTCGTCTTGCCGTTGGTGCCGCAGATGACGATGGAGCCCCAACGTAGCTTGCGTGCGAGCTCCTCCAGAAGACCGGGGTCGATGGCCAAGGCAATCCTGCCCGGCAGCTGCGAGGCGTTGCGGCGAAGCACGCCCGAGAGCCCCCAGTGCGCCAGGCGCCCCGAGGCGATGGCTACGCTCGACCTAAGACCCATAGGCCCTAGTCCCCCGCCTCGGATGCGCCCGTCTTCCGCGTGCCCTTGTTGCCCTGCGCCTCGGGCAAGGCGTCACGCTGTTTGTCCGGCGCATACTCCTCGGGCGTGAGCACGTCCTCGATCCTCAGGTTGACACCCGCGATGGAGAGTCCCGTCATGCCCGTGACCTCCCTGATAACGGCCTTCTTGACGTCCTCGAAGACCTGCGGGGCATAGGAGCCGTACTTGATGAGGACGCTGATGTTGACCCGCACCGCAGCCTCTGGCGTCACCTCCACCGTGACACCCTTGCGCGCGTCGCTCGCACCGAGCACGTCCTGCACGCGATTGAGCCAACTGCCCTTCATGCCGATGACACCGGGAACGTCACGCATCGCGATGGCAACGATCTTCTCGATGACGCCGTTAGAGAAGGTGAGGGAGTCCTCCGAGTCGAGGTCCTCATCGTCTCCAGCGCCATTGTCCTTGGACATCGCGAGTTCTGCAGCAGGGTCATCCTCAGCTGTGGGCGCCACAAGCCCCCCCTCACCCGGGAGGCCACCTTCGGTGAGCTTGACATCGCCTGCGGCATCCTCACCCTCTGCCGGCTTCACCCCGTGCGCACTGCTTGTGTCAGTCATATACCTCGTCCCCTTTCTGAAGGTGGAGATTCTCGTTTTTGAGATGGCAGGACAGTTCGTTAGCGGTTATCCGAGAAGATACGGCGCACGGCCCTGATGACTTTGGGATTGCCGTCGAAGGCCTGCCCGATTACGACACCGATGCCTACGCATAGGACGACAAAGAGCGCGCGCAAGACGCCTATGGAGAAGACGAGGAGGGCTATGACAAGCCCGCAGATACCTCCGATAGTGGCGTTCTCGTGTCCGGTCACGCGTTCGCGCAGCCAGGCCACGAAGACGCGATGCCGGCTATCGTGTGGCTTTGGAGGTTCAGGAGAGCTCATGGACTCTTCCTTGGTTTCCTCCCCCGTATGGGTAAGCCCTGGCGCCAGCTCGTCACGGATGGGTTCCTCGACGTTCATCTTTGGCCTGCTGCCGTCCGCCATGGCTACTCCTCTTCCCGTACACGAGAACCGCCGCCCGTCCCAGCTGCAGCGTCTCTGTCATCTGGGTCAACCGTTCTGCCGTCGCCATCTCGTGGCTGTCTGGGCATGGGCAGCCTGATCTCTGAGGAGTCGTCGATCGCACGTGGATCTACCCCCTCTTCTCGAGCGGCATTGCTGGGAACATCGACCTCAGCGCCATCGCCCGTTCGGGTCGTCTCGATGACGGCCCCATCCCAAAGAGTCGATGGCGGGGCGATGTCTGCCACCCTATCCTCGACACTCTCCTCTGCGGCACCCTCGACCACACTCGCCCCGCCGGCTTCAATACCATCATCCTCTAAGGGCGAACCATCCGTCCCCGCATCGATGAACTCGACCTGCACCCTGTCGACGTGATCACCACAGACATCCTTGAGACCTACGACAATCCTGTCATGCAGGGTCTTACCTTCGCTCACGACACGTATGGCGTGCAGTGGCTGGACCCTGCACGCGACACGCACGTGCCCATGCCTCTTAGCCCTGACACGCACGCGACGCGCACGAAAATCCCGCCCCTCCTCTATCATGTGCACCACCTGCGCGGCAATCGCATCGCGTGTGATCGTGATGGTGCCACCTCTGACCTTGGCAACGACGATGACCTTGCGATTACGCGTGAACAGGGCTCTGGCGAGACAGATCAAAAGCCCGAACGCCGTAACGCAGATCAAGCACTCGAGTGTCGCGTAGTACCAGTACACACCGAGAAGCGCCCGAGCCTCCTCGGTCCACGGACCCCACCAGGGAAGCGCCAACGCCACCAGGGACAGGAGGCCTGCCAAGCCAAACACCAGCAAGCAGATGCGCTTGAAAACACCCATGTGTCACACCTCCCAACGGCGATGGTGATGCTACGGACTGCCAAAACACCCTACAGCATAGCGCAGACTCGCAGACTGGGGAACGTGCACTCTTGATCTTTGGCAAAGTCTTTGGTAGACCTCGCTGCCAGCGCGAACAGTACCGTTAACACGGCTGCTAGGAAGCGTATCTGTCGCTCGCCCACTGCCCGCAGCGCTTGAGCAAGTTCATGCGCATGGTCACATAGCGCCGCTCCACGATACCGGACAACCAGCGCGAGAGACCCTGCGCGGCGCCCGAGCCAAAAAAACCTATGAGCGCGTCAAGGGTGACAATCGCCCCGAGCGCGAACGAGACGGTCTGTTCGATGGAGCTAGGCAGGTCACTTCCCCTCGTAAATAGCCAAACGGCAAGCGGGAGCTCAAGCACACTGTAGATTTGGTCTCTCAGCAGGCTCGAGAGACTCGATCGGTAGCTGCCCTTTTTGCGCACCTCAATGTGCGTCCGTGTGATGATCGAAACGACGCCGTTGATGAGCTCGCGAAACACTCCCGAGATGTTTCCGGTAATGACCTCATAGAGCAAGAAGTAACTCGGATATACGACGGCGATGAGCACGGGGACGAGGTTCCTCAAAGGGACCTGGGCACCCATGTCGAAATGAACGGCGTTTTCCCCGACGAAAGGAAAGGTCCGCCACCACATGAGGGCGAGAACAGCAATGAAGACGAGCCTCAAAAACACAGGACCCAGAAGAAAGCGACGCAACGTGTGACCGGATGCGTCGGCGGCGGCGTTAGCCTCGTTCTCGGCAGTGGTACTCCTGGGATTGCCGTCCTCGTCCCAGAAGAGCGAGTCATCCACTTGCGTGCGTACGGCGGACCTAGATCGAGCCGCCGGAGCATGATGGACGCCCGCGCTGTGCTTGCCATAGGTCCCTCCGCTGGAGTCGCGACGAAGCGTCTTGACACTTCCGTCATCGAAGAGATGTTTCAGGAGCGCATAGGCCTTGTTAACCTCAGTCATCTTCTGCTGAGCGAACGTCTCGGAGAAGCCGTTCCTGCGAGCGTTATCAGGATGGTATCTCTGGGCACGTCCTTTGAAAGCACGCCTGACGTCGGCCATGCCATAGCGCTCGGGAAGGCCAAGTGCCCTCTCCGCCTCTGAACGCGTCATGTCCTGTCTCATACCTGAGGCCTCTCCCCATGAGGACGGCGACCAAGACGGCCACCGCCGCGTCGAAGGCACACCTGCGCAAACAAGCTATACGATCGCACGCGATAGTGGGCCAGGTCGCCGAGACCGGGCTACTCCTCGTCTGCGAGCTGTTCGGCAACCTCGTCAGAGACACTCATGGTGCTGTAGACGCTTTGGACGTCATCGAGCTCCTCGAGGCGGTCAACCAGACGTTGGACCTTCCTGGCATCGGGAAGCTCGAGCTCGGTCGGCGTCGTCGGGACCATCGTGAGCTCGGAGCCCTTGACCTCTATGCCCTGCGCCTCGAGGGCCTTCTGGACGTCCTGCATCCTGTCGTAGGCAGTGTAGACGATCCACTGCTCGCCATTGTCCTCGTAGTCATCCCCCTCCGCCTCGGCGACGGCCATCATGAACTCATCCTCATCGACCGCGTTGTCCCTGTCGGGGACCTTCTTGTCATCGCTACGGATAACCTTGTCGACGGCGAGGGCACCTTTGCGCATGAACTGGAAGGAGACAGAACCAGAGGTGCCGAGGTTACCACCTGCATGGGTGAAGGCAGAGCGAACGTCGGCAGCCGTACGGTTGAGGTTGTCGGTCAGACACTCGACGTAGAGGGCCACGCCGGCCGGGCCATAGCCCTCATAGGTGACCTCCTTGTAGACGACGGCATCAGCGCCGGTGCCAAAGGCCTTGTCGATGGCCGCTTGGATCTTGGCGTTAGGCATCGAGACCATACGTGCGCGGGCGACAGCTGCGGCAAGCGAGGCGTTGTTGTCCGGGTTGGGGTCCCCTCCGTTGCGGGCGGCAACAGTGATGTTACGCGAATGCTTGGAGAAGAGCGCGGAGCGCTTAGCGTCAATCGCAGCCTTCTTATGCTTAGTGGTAGCCCACTTAGAGTGTCCGGACATACAGATTCTCCTTCTGACAACGGTGTAGCGTAGAGATGATACACAAAGCGGGGCTCTTGGCACAAGGGCACCCGCGCATCTCCAGAAGCGCGGGTGCCACGTGTGGCACACAGCCACCAGTCATCTGCGAAAGGGTACAACCCCAATGGAAAGATCCCGAGCTAGACGAGCGTGATCGGGAAGCCACCACCGACATAACTCTTCTTGAGGACCCGACGATATTTGACGCCGGTGGTGTTGGCATCGATCATCGTACCATCACCAACGTAGATCCCCACGTGGCCGGTATGCAGCCTCTTGCCGATCGGCGAGAAGAACACGAGGTCACCTATCTGTAGGGAACGTATGGCCGTCTTCCAGCCATTACGTTTCAAGACACCATAGACCTGACTGTCCTCTTTGTTGGTCTGGCGCGCATAGTAGGAGTAGTACCCTTGGTTGTGTGAGAGGTTGACCCCAAGCGCATCGTTGAAGACCCACCAGCTGAGGCCTGAGCAGTTGAAGGCCCGTCCAGGATAGTACGCACTGTCATCAGTGGTGTAGTCACAACCAACCTGGCTTCTCGCGGAGGCCAGAAGTCTTTGGCCAACTTGCTCGCGCGTAAGGAGGACGCCGTCATTATCAGCGATCGCAACGGTGTCATCCTTCCAGTCATTGCCAGCGCCGCTGGTGTCAAGACCATAGTAGCGACTGATGACATAGGTACCACGGACCACGTATCCCGTGTCGTAACGTCCGTAGTAGCGTTTGCCTCCCGTCGAGAAGAGACCGTTTCTCACCAGGCTATAGGCACCCTTATCTTCGGTCCAGTAACGCTGGAGCTGTCCGTCTGAGTAGGGCCAGTCCTTGGTGACGACCCAGCCAGAGCCCGCTCGGTGCACGAGCCTACCGTCATCATCGGCAAGGTAGGACCAATCGCCACCTGCGGAGAGGATCCCACGCAGCACGTAGCCCGTATCAGTGCGACCAAGGTAGGACGCCAGCTCGCCGAGGTCATCCTTGGCAGAGAAGACGCCACGGCGCACGAGACTGTATCCCCCCATGTCCTTGGTGTAGTAGCGCTGGAGACGCGCGTCGGAGCGAGGCCAGTCCTTGGTGACGACCCAGCCAGAGCCCGCTCGGTGCACGAGTCCCCCCAGCGAGTCCGCAAGGTACGACCAGCCGTTTCCGGCATCAGCAAGCTCCGTCACCACGGCTCCGTCACGCCGGGCATAAGCGTACCTGCCAGCCCCCCTATCCCTCGATGTCGTAGGATCGACGATCCTACCACTCGCGAGCGCACACGTAGCGTCAACCCAAAGACGCCTGCCGTCAACGCACTCTACCCAGAAACCGGCAATGGAGAAGGGGTCGTGCTTGGCGGCGTACCATGCGGTGCCCTCGTCGCGCCAACCGTTCCCCACGCAGGCCTTGACCTCAGACGTCGAACTCGTGAGCAAGTGGGTGCCCGTTGTCACGTACTTGTTGAACAGCCGGTAGATGGAGACGCCGTTTTTAGGGGCCTCGCCGTAGAACTGAACGTCCTCACCGGTCCAGCCCCTCTTGACCAGTCCGTCATACTCTGACCTCTTGGTGGTGTAGAGGTGGTCGCCAGACCACTTGTTGTAAAGGCGATACACTGAGGTACCTGCGGACGGCGTAACCCAAGAGACGCCCTCCCAGCTCCAGCCAAGCCTCATGAGGCCCTGTGCCTCGTGGAGGTCCCTTGTGTAGAGATGCTCGGTGGTCCACTGGTTGAAGAGTCGATACACATTGGCATAGGTAGTCGGAGCAGTAGACGTGTCATCCGTTGCAGGTTTGGGTTTTGTCGAGGGCAGGGGCTTTGTGGCAGATGAGGGCGCCTGCGTTGATGGGGTCGTGGTCGTGGCGCCAGAGGCAGGCTCAACGCCCGAAGCCGGGCTCGCTGCATGGGTGGCGACCCCCTCACCCACCATTCCGGCGGATGGCTTCGTGTCGGTGTGCTCAGGCTCGTCGGTGGCGGACGTGGCACAGGCCGCCGCGGGCTCGCCTGTTCTCGTGGCGGATGTCACCGGCTTGTCCCTGGCTGCGTCCGTTGCGCGCGCGCCATGTGCCGCAGGCTCGTCCGTACTCGTAGCGGACGTCGCCGCTGAGCCGTCGCTGCCCTCGCCCTTGGCACTTGCCCCAGCAGAGGCAGCACCACCAGAACCGCCGGGACCCTTCCTGCGGACAGGGTCAAGACCAGCGTCGTCAGCCTGACCCGTTGCATCGGCGTGGCCCATAGACGATGCCCGTTCAGTCGCCTGCGCAGTCTTCTCGCCCGTCGCCGTAGCGACACCGTCATGGGCCGAGACGACTCTCTCTTCTGCAGGAGGGACGGTTTCGGCACGAGCCACACATGGAAGGGCGACAATGCCCCCAAGACTCAGTGCCACCGAAAGTCCCAGTCCCACAACCCGTGCGGCAGAAGAAATACGCAAACCTCTTCTACCCTCATGTCCAGCCATCAGAATAACCTCCAGAACCATAGACGCCGATGAGGCAAAAACGCGCCTATCGTAGCACACAAGACTCCCCGCCAAGCGACCGAGCGCCGAATCAGCGCTCCCTTAGCAGGTGACCGTACCTTTTGTGTGCCTTACGAAAGTACCTGTAGTGCTTGGGTACGTGAGCATCGCTGGCCAGATAGCTATAGAGACCAGCCTTCAGCATACGCTTTGCGGGACGCTTCTCGGCACCGAGTCTACCTCCCGCTATGAAGTCCGTCGATGCCTGCAGCTCGCACCCCATGCGAACGAGGTCCTCGGCAAGCGTGATGTCCCTTTGAATGGCGATATAGCGCTCGGGATGAGCGATGATAACCTGGTAGCCCATACCCTGCAGCTCGAAGATCGTACGCTCGTAATCACCAAAGCCGCTGGGACTCGCACCAACGGAGAGCTCCAGCAAGAGATCCTGACTCCCATCGGTGTGCAGGGCCTCTGCCCAGTCGAGTCCCAACTCCATGAGTTTTCGATAATTGACCTCAAAACCCATGGTCAGGGGAAAACCCTCAGCAGCCTCTTCGAGTTCGTAAAAGGCATTCCACATGGCCTCGAAGTCAAAGTACGGATCGCGACAGTGCGGCGTGCAGGTAATGGACGTAATGCCGACGGCCTTCGCCGCCCTGAGCATTGCGAGGGAGTCCTCGAGGGTAGATGCCCCATCGTCCACACCGGGAAGGATGTGGCAATGAATGTCACGCACCGAGGGCCATCCTCCTCATGCGTCAAGGACGCGGGCATGACGCGAGGGCGGATCGACCTGAGGAGCCTTTGGTTGCTCGACGCGGGCGTGGCGACTTACATCGGCCTCCGTCCCAGCGCCAGGGGCAAGACGATGAAATACCTCCGACTCTGTCGGAGCGCTCCTTGGGCGATCCGGGCGCGACGGAACTGCCGCAGACGCAGAGGACGCGGCAACCGCAGAGCCTGACGCTTGATCGGTGCCAACTCTAGAGCTTGACATCAGCGACGGCGCCATCCGATCCATGTGACCACTTTTGTAGTAATCATAGTAGTGCTCGGAGCTGCGATGCTCGCAGTGGTTCATGACCACGCCCGCAAGGTTGCAGTTGGAGTGCCTCAGCTGCTCCGCAGCCTCCAAAAGCTCGCTGCGACTGACGTAATTCTCCCTCACCACCATGAACACCGCATCTATTTGCGCACCAAGGACGGCAGCGTCGACGAAGGCCCCAACGGGAGGCGTGTCGAAGATGACGTAGTCATAGGTATTGTGCATGAGATTAAGCAACCTGCCAAAGTGCCTAGAGCCGATGATGTCCGACGGATTCGGTATATGGGGCTCAGCATCCAGAAAGTGCAAGTTGGGGGTCTGCGTACGCACGGCCGCCTGTCCGAGTTCCTTTTGACCACTTAGGACCGTGTAGAGACCGTACTGTGCGTGAACGCCCAGCGCATTGGCCACACTGCGACGACGCATGTCACACTCCACGATGAGCACGGTCTTGTTTGACGTCGCGATGGCACTTGCGAGGTTGCACGAGATGAAGGTCTTACCCTCGTTGGGAACGCTCGAGGTGAGCGCGATGGTGCGAATGGGGTTATCGACGCTCATGAAGCGAATGTTTGCGAGGAGCGTCTTTGCGGCGTTGACAACGGACTGGGCAACTTCGCTCGGATCCTTTTTAGAGCTAAATAGTGCCATATCTACTACATCCTCTCTAGGGAAGGGAAGTGGCCGATAACGGGCACGCCGAGCAGCTTCTCGACATCGACCGAGTCCTTGACGCGGGTGTCCATTGCGTCTCCAAGGGAAACGATCATGATTGCCAGCAAGAGACCACCCACCAAACCGACAAGGGTGTAGAGAATCCTATTGGGACCAGAGGGTTCCTCGGGGGCAACAGCCGAATCGATGACGTTCACGGACTCGACGCCCATGACATCCTGCGCCACCAGTGAGACGTCGCGCACAAAGGCGTTCGCCACAGCGGCGGAGCCACTCGGGTCCGTGCCCGTAACGGAGAGCGTAATGACGCGAGTCGTGGTCGAACTGGTCACGTTGAGCTTGTAGTCTGCGAGTGACTCGAGTCCAAGCTGGGAGGCCACGTCCTTCTTGACGCGATCGGACTTGACGATGGCGGCGACGTCATTGGTGAGCATCTGCCCCGCACTGAGGTCTGACTGTGTCGCCACGTTGCTTGCGGTGTCACCGTTCGACTTCGACAGCACGTACATAGTAGTGGTGGCCGTGTATTTATTGGGTAGGAAGTAGCACACGACCGCAGTCACAGCGGTGCATGCAATCGACACCGCGATGACAAATCCCAGATGCTTGCGTAAGAGCCCAAAAAGCTCGAACAGCGTCATATATCCTCCAGAAGCGTTAGTGACGGCGGAGCGCACGACACGTATACTGTCAGCAGTGGTTAGATTACCATGTAAACACTCTCGCAGATACCGTCGTAAAGGATCGAAATTCATTTGAGGCACACAGCCTACGTGTCCTCTCCACGGATGCATGGCTCACACTGGCGTATTGGTAGTGGTGAATTGGAGCACACATGGCAGAGTCATATCATTCTCACAAGACGAGCGACGCCGACACAGACACGCGAGGTGCGAGCGCAGACTCCGAGCTTCCTGATGATCCGACGGGTTTTGGTCGGCTTGGACTAGGCCCTGCAACGCTCGCTGCGGTGAGAGACATGGGCTATGGGACGCCAACCCCCATCCAAGCGTGGTCCATCCCCCTCATCTTGGCAGGCCGAGACGTCATGGCATCCGCACAGACGGGCACAGGAAAGACTGCGGCCTTCCTTTTGCCGGCACTCGACCGTCTGGGACACGACCGCACAGGGCGAGGTCCCTCGATGCTCGTGGTAACCCCTACCCGCGAGCTCGCCCAGCAAATCGATGACGCCGCGCAGGACATCTGTGCCTACACACATCACAGCACCGTGGTGCTCGTGGGCGGCGTGAGCTACGAGGGGCAGCGCGAGGCCCTCAATCGAGGTTGCGACCTTCTCGTCGCGACGCCCGGGCGCCTCCTCGACCTCATGGCCCAGGGCGAGGCGAGCCTCGACCACGTGCAGGTGCTCGTGCTCGATGAGGCAGATCGCATGCTAGACATGGGCTTTCTCCCTGACGTGAGGAGGATTGTCGCAGCCACGCCCGAAAGCCGCCAGACACTGCTCTTCTCGGCGACACTCAGCAGGGACGTACTTACAGACACCCGCTCGCTCGTGCACGATCCTGCGCTCGTTGAGATCGCGCCCAGAGGAACTGCGGCCGAGGCAGTCGAGCAGTACGCCGTAGCCATCACCCCCAAGGCTAAGAGCAGGGCCCTCGTCGAACTGCTGAACCATGAGGGCGCCGAGCGTGTCATCGTGTTCTGTCGAGGCAAGCACCGTGCCGATGGCATCTGCCGACGCTTGCGAAAGGCAGGGTTCTCATGTGCTCCCATCCATGGAAACCGCAGCCAAAACCAGCGCGAGCGAGCACTCCTCGGCTTTCGCACCGGTGAGATCGACATACTCGTGGCAACCGACGTGCTATCACGAGGCATCGACATTCCCGAGGTCGCCTACGTCGTGAACTTCGACGTCCCTGGCGATGCCGAGGACTACATCCACCGCATCGGACGCACGGGACGCGCGGGCCAGACGGGCTGGGCCCTCACGTTTGTGACGGAAGAGGACTACCTCGATCTTCGGGACGCCGAGGCACTCATGGGCCGCGTGATACCCGAGTTTCCACGCATCGAGGAACTCGACGCGGGCCCAGAGTGGGAGCGAAACTTCATGGACCCAAGGCGCGACCCCCATGAGAGGCTCCCCGGCAAGAAGGCGCGCAAGAGGATGGCCGAGAAACGCGAGGCAACACGCAGGGCAAGCGACAGCGGTGCCAAGGCCCAAGGACCCAAGCCGTCAGAAGGGCACACGAGTGCCTCCCCCACACCCGCTGACGATAGGCAGACTGTAGCGGCGGACGCAGCCTGGGAACGTGACGAGCCAACTCGCAAGAAGTCCAAGGGAAAGAAGAAGGGACGTGGCAGGGACCGCAGAAAGGCCGCCACAAAAGGCGGAGGGGCCCGTCTTGGCGCGTCGGACAACGAGTACGGTCCCGGCAACAAGCCAACGTCGATTCCTGCGCCGCGCGGCAGACGTCGCCCTGGTGACCGGGGAGGGCACCTGAGCACTCGAGACAGTGATTGACCTACCAGCACTGAGCCGCCCGTGGCCTGGCCGCGTCGCGGTGGCGGGATAGCGCGCGTCCGCTTGCTTATGAGGATGCCAACGAGCCCGCCCACCACACGCAAGGCGACGCCCGATCGGCTATCATGCTAGGCGATATGACCCGAACTGAGGGAGGCGTGGCTCCCAAAAGCTAAAAGGCAGGCGATGAGAGGGGTATACATGAGCAAGCTTCAGGGTACGGGCAAGACGAGACTGGCCATGGCCCTCGTTGCGGTGGTGGTGATCCTGGCGGTGGGGGTCTACCTCAACAGCATGCAGAAGCCCTCAGAATCCCGCCAGGCGAAGACGAGCGATGCCGATGCAGCGAACCCCAACACGCCTGAGAAGAATCCTGCCAAGTCCGCCGATAGCAACATCGAGCTCGTCGCCTCCTACAAGGCTGACGTCTCAGGGAACAATGCCTGGTGTGCACCCCTGCAGATCTGCTGGGACCAGATGCGTAACACCACCAACGCGGGACAGGCCCTCGAGCCGACCGCAGACGCTCCGGCAGAGGGACGCTCGCTTGCCGACGCGCTCAACGCGGGCACCTTCGAGACAACAAAGCTCTCGGACGCGCTCTGGTACAGCTATGCGGGCCCCATGAACGCTGAGGCGCGCAGGCAGATAGAGGAGGCCATCGCACAGAAGTTCAACCAGAAGAGCGACATCCTCGACAAGCTCAACTGGCAATCCACAAACGAGAACATGCTGCTCTTCTATGCAATGCTGTACCATACGTTCAGTTTCGAGCACCCCTTTGCCCTCTCCCCCGAGAAGGGCGGATTTGGAGAGGACCCTGAGGCCAACGTCAGCTACTTTGGGACGGAAGATGCCCCGGATGACCAGCGACGGGACCTGCTCGCCCAGGTGACGCCTCTCTACTACTCGAGCTCTGATGACTGCGCCTGTACGGTCAAGACCAAGGAGGGTGACCTGCTCGTGCTTGTCAAGAAGCCCAAAGGGTCGAGTTTCTCTGAGATGTGGACCAACGCGATGGCAGCCGCACAGACAGGGGACCACAGGCCACTGAGCAACAAGGAAGATTTCAGTTGCCCCAAACTTGATGTAGATATCCTCACGACCTACAGGGCGCTCGAGGGACTGACCTTCGACGTCACCGACGGCAGGAAACTCAAGATTGCACAGGCCATGCAAACGCTCAAGATGACGCTCGACAACGAGGGTGGCAGCGTAAAGAGCGAGGCCGCCATCACCGCCGAGCTGACATCCCTAGACCCGCAAGGACTGCGAACCTTCCGCTTCGATGATAGCTTCGCGCTCTTCCTAGTTGATGGCAAAGCCACGGGCAACGTAACAGGCGACGGCAGCTTGAGCTCGGACGCCCAACCCTACCTTGCGCTTCTCGTCAACGATGCCAAGCTCTGGCAGAAGGACTAGGGAGTCGTCAGCGCCATCCAGGACAAACAGGAGGCGTGAAGGCAGCGAGGTAGCGTAGCATAATGTCCCAAAACGGCTTGACAGCGTGGCGTCTGGTTCGTAGCATCAGTGAGCTATAGCTGTAATTGTGTCTGCATGAGGACGGATGGTGGCGTGCCGCTGGGGCGGAGGTCCAGACACGGCTGCAATCGTGTCGGGCTGGTGCCCTCTGGGCATACGAATCCCAACTATCCGAATGAGGTAAGGCACAAGCAATCCGTGAGCCTTCTCGAGCGCAGCGCTCAAGACCTGAGGAGACGAGGCGGATGCGCAAAGGGAGGAGCACGGGTGAGCAGGAAGAGGTCAGAGTCGGCACGCGACGCCAGCACAGGTGCGGGAACGAAGGCCGACGGCTCTGGAGAAAGGCTCAGCTACGGCCAGATCGCCACGACGCTCGGCAAGAGCATCCGTGAGTTCAAGAGAGACTCGCTGCTTGCGCCCGTGCTCGTCATCGGCGAGGTGGTCATCGAATGCATCATCCCCTTCATCACGGCACAGCTCATCGACAAGCTCCAACGTGGTGCCGGCATGGACGAGGTCGGTCTCTACAGCCTCATCCTGATCGCACTCGCCATAGTATCGCTCGCCTGCGGCGCGGGCGCAGGCGTGGCCTGCTCCATTGCGGCGACGGGCTTCGCGCGCAACCTTCGTCACGACATCTTTGCTGCGGTTCAACGCTTCTCGTTCTCGAACATCGACCGCTTCTCCACAAGCTCGCTCGTGACACGCCTCACCACCGACACAAACAACGTGCAGCTCTCGTACATGATGATCATCCGCACGGCCATTCGCGCCCCGCTCATGATCATCTTCTCCATCGTCATGGCCTTCATCACAGGAGGCCTGATGGCCATCGTATACGTGATCGTGTCTGTTGCCTTAGGTGCCGCCATCTTTGGTATCGCCATCAAGGTCATGCCTATGTTTCGACGCATCTTTCGCAAGTATGACCGGCTCAATGATTCTGTCGAGGAGAACGTCTCTGGCATCCGTGTCGTGAAGTCATTTGCTCGCGAGAACTACGAGAAGGAGAAGTTCGAGGAAGCCTCGGGCTCCCTCTACCATGACTTCGTGCACGTAGAGCGCATCCTCGCGCTCATTCTGCCCTTGATGACCCTCTCCATCGACGTCATCTACACCTCCGTCATCTTCTTTGGCTCCCAGGCCATCGTCACCACGCGCGGTCTCGCCATGAACGTAGGCCAGATGTCGGCCCTGATCACCTATGGTGTCTCGATGCTCATGAGCCTTATGATGTTCTCGATGATATTCGTCATGGTCACCATGTCTGAGGAGAGCGCCCGGCGCATCTGTGAGGTGCTGCTGGAGGTCCCCGACCTCAAGAACCCACGCAACCCACGCTACACCGTCATCGATGGTTCCATCGACTTTGACCACGTGAGCTTCGAGTACTCCGAGAAGGCCGAGCGCATGGCGCTCAAGGACATCGACCTGCACATACGGAGCGGCGAGGTCATCGGCATCATCGGCGGCACGGGTTCCTCCAAGTCAACGCTCATCCAGCTCATCAGCCGCCTCTACGACGTAACCGAGGGCACCGTGAGAGTCGGTGGCTATGACGTACGCGGGTACGACCTCGACACCCTGCGCAACCAGGTTTCCGTCGTCCTGCAGCGAAACGTCCTCTTCTCGGGCACCATCAAGGAGAACCTGCGCTGGGGCAACGCCGATGCGAGCGACGAGGAGCTCATCGAGGCCTGCAAGCTTGCCCAGGCCGATGAGTTCATCCAGCGCATGCCCAACGGGTACGACACCTACATCGAGCAGGGAGGCACCAACGTCTCGGGCGGTCAGAAGCAACGGCTCTGCATCGCCCGGGCCCTGCTCAGGAGACCTAAGGTGCTCATCCTCGATGACTCCACGAGTGCCGTCGACACCAAGACCGACAAGCTCATCCGCGCAAGCTTCAAAAGTTTCATACCCCAGACCACCAAGATCATCATCGCCCAGCGCACGAGTTCGGTGGAGGACGCGGATCGTATCGTGGTCATGGACGGCGGCAAGATATGTGCCATCGGCACACACGAGGAGCTCCTGCGCGACAGCGACATCTACCGTGAGACCTACACCACGCAAAACAAGCAGTCGCACGACATGAGGATGGGTGCGCTGGATGATAAAGAAACGTCCGTGACGGCTACGAGCGAGGAGGGCCCGACCAACGCGCCCGTTACGGGAAGGGAGGATGAGGCCGATGAGTAGCGATGACAAGACCAAGGTGGCCCGAAGCTCCGATGAGCCTGGCGAGACCACGCCCGACGAGAGACGGGGTCCCCAAGACCCCATGGGAGTGCTCGGCCAGACCATCAGACTGGTCTTCTCCTACTACCCCGTGCATTTTGTCATCATAGTGGCGTGCATCCTCGCGGACGCCATCCTGACCTCACTGCCCTCCGTGTTCATGCAGCAGGCACTACGCATCGTCAACGAGCATTGGCAGACTGGCGACTGGGACGCGGCGGCGCAGCAGATTATGCCCATCGTGTCGACGCTCATCTGCGTCTATGCGGTCGCCATCGCCGCGCAAGTCGTCCAAGGTCAGGTAGCGGCCGTCGTGACGCAGGGCACCCTCATGAAGGTTCGCAACCAAATGTTCGACCACATGGAGGACCTGCCCATTCGCTACTTTGACACCACCAAGCACGGTGACATCATGTCACACTACACCAACGACGTCGACACGCTGCGCCAGCTCATCAGCCAGGCCCTGCCCAACCTACTCTCTATGTTCCTGCAAATGGTTGCGACGCTCTTCATCATGCTGTGGTATTCTCTGCCCCTCGCGATGGTCGTACTCCTCATAGTCTTCCTCATGGGCTGGCTCGTGCGCGTCATGGGCGGCAGATCCGCCCGCTTCTTCCTCGACCAGCAGGTCAAACTTGCCGGCACAGAGGGCTTTGCCGAGGAGTGCATGAATGGCCAGAAGGTCGTCAAGGTCTTCACCCACGAACGCGAGATGCAGGCAGGCTTCGATGCGGTGAACGAGGAGCTCTTCCAGGCCTCGAAGAGCGCCAACATCTATGGCAACACCCTCGGGCCCATCCTCATGAACCTCGGCAACCTCGCCTACGTGCTGGTGGCCCTTGCGGGCGGCACCTTCCTCACCCTCGGTGTTCCCAACCTCGGCTTTGGCGGCATGGCCCTCTCCATCGACATCGTGGTACCCTTCCTCAACCTCACGAAGCGCTTCGCCGGATCGATCGGCCAGGTGTCGCAGCAGATCAATTTCGTGGTCATGGGTCTGGCAGGCGCCGAGCGCATCTTTGCGCTCATGGGTGAGGAAGGCGAGGCCGACGGCGGCTACGTAACTCTCGTGCGCACCAAGAGGGATGACAACGGCAAGCTCGTCGAGACCGACGAGCGCACCGACTCCTGGGCCTGGAAGCATCCCCATCGCGACAAGGGAGCCACCAGCTACGTGCCGCTTCAGGGCGAGGTCGTCCTCACGCAGGTCAGCTTTGGCTACAACCCCGACCATGTGGTGCTGCATGACCTGTCCCTCTATGCCCTGCCAGGTCAGAAGGTCGCCTTCGTCGGTGCCACTGGTGCAGGCAAGACCACGATCACAAACCTCATCAACCGCTTCTACGATATTGATGACGGTAAGATCCGCTACGATGGCATCAACATCAACAAGATCAGGAAGGCGGACCTGCGTCATTCGCTTGGTGTCGTGCTCCAGGACGTCAACCTCTTTACGGGCAGCGTCATGGACAACATCCGCTACGGTCGTCTGGACGCCACCGACGAGGAGTGCATCGCCGCCGCGCGCCTTGCGGGGGCGGATAACTTCATCGAGCGCCTGCCCGAGGGCTACGCGACCCGACTCACCGACAACGGTAGCCAGCTCTCGCAGGGCCAGCGTCAGCTCATCTCAATTGCCCGAGCGGCCGTGGCCGACCCGCCCGTCATGATCCTGGACGAGGCCACGAGCTCCATCGACACGCGTACCGAGCAGATCGTGCAGCGCGGCATGGATGCCCTGATGAAGGGGCGCACCACCTTCGTGATCGCGCACCGCCTCTCGACCGTGCGCAACTCAGACGTGATCATCGTGCTCGATCACGGTCGCATCATCGAACGTGGCACGCACGATGACCTCATTACGCAGAAGGGCACCTACTACCAGCTCTACACGGGCGCCTTCGAGCTGGAGTAGCGCAAGGGCAGTTCAGCGGTCAGGGGTGCCTCGATCGAGGCGCGAGCGGATGACAGGAGACCCTTGTAGGGTACAAAAGATATAAGCCAGCGACCACGGCCGGACAGGATGTCCCATCTTACCCGGCCATCCTGATACAAAGAGAGCTCGGAAGGATTCACATGACCACAGTGATGGACAGACGTAGGCTCTTGTCTTGGGTCCTCGCGACAGGTACGCTACTGGCACTCGACGGTTGCACCACCCAGAGCGACACGACAGCTCAGGATGGCTCTGGGTCCCGTCAAGAAGAGGACGAGACAGGCTCAGGCGAAAGATCTGGCGGTACGCTCACCTCTCCGCTGGACAACGGCTATGCCAGCGGATACCACCACGCAACCATAGAGGTCGAGAACCGCGGTATCATCACGCTCGAGCTCAACGCCACCAACACCCCTATCACGGTGAGTAACTTCGCCGACCTCGCAAGCAGGGGGTTCTATGATGGGCTCACCTTCCATCGCGTCATCAAAGGTTTCATGATCCAAGGCGGTGACCCAAAGGGGGACGGCACGGGAGGATCGGAGCGCACCATCAAGGGAGAGTTCGGCTCTAATGGCGTTACGAACGCCATCCAGCACAAGCGCGGCGTCATCAGCATGGCCCGCTCCGCCCAGAACGACTCTGCAAGCTCACAGTTCTTCATCATGCAGGAGGATCAAAGCTCACTTGACGGCAACTACGCTGCGTTTGGCAAGGTGCGTGATGGCATGGACGTAGTCGACGGCATCGCCAATGACACGCCCACGCGTGATGACAACGGTAGCGTTGCCCCCGCAGACCAGCCAAGGATAGTTGCCATCCGCATGGTAGACTAGCTGCGGTGATACTAGGTAGGGCCGTCGGAGTCATCGGAGCCGTGTCTCGATTGCCTCACCATTTCTGAGGTATACGAAAAAGCCTTACAAATCTTATAAAGTGCTCTCGAAATGTCAATATCTTAAGAGTTTTTATCGCAACGTTCCATTTTGGCTTACGTCTGAGAGGTCACTTAACGTACGATAAGGTGATTCTAGATACGAACACGGACAGCGGGAGAGAGATGAGACAGCACACAATACCAGGAATCGCAGCAAAGGCAACAGTCGCCGCACTCATCGCGGGTGCGCTCACCTGCCCACCGATAAGAGCGCTTGCAGAGACCCCCAGCCTCGAAGATCTTCAGAACAAGGCGATCGAGGCAGGTCAGAATTATCAGATAGCTCAGGATAAGGTTGACGGCATCAACAAGCAGATAGAGGAGAACCAGTCGCATATCGACGAGATCGAGGCGAAGCTTCCCGAGCAGCGAGAGAAGGCTGCTGTCGCCATGCGTATGCAATACAGGTTCCAAGAGAGTTCTCCTAACTTGATTGGCCTCATACTCGACTCCAACAGCGTAAACGAGTTCATAGAGCAGGTTACGTACCTCGACACGATTGCGAACTCCCAAGCAGACGAGATCGCCCAGCTCAACTCCATGGAAGGTGAGCTCACGTCCGCCAAGGCCACGCTCGAGGGTCAGAAGAAGCAGGCCGAGCAGGACGCAAAGGAGGCGAAGCGGACATACGACGACGCGCAGAGCACGAGTGAGGCCGCCAAGCAGAAGGCCCGTGAGGATGCCGCTGCGGCACAGGCCGCCTATGAGGCACAAGTCGCCGCCGGCAACACATCAGATGCAACAACCGAGGCAGTTGCGCAGAGTGAGGCCAAGAACCCGAGTCCGAGTCCAGCTCCTGTCAGCAACCCCACAAACAAGCCCAACAAAGAGGGCAATGCCGATTCGGGAGGATCACCGAGCCCAAGCAAACCCAGTCCCAACAACTCCAGCAACTCCGACGATTCGAACCCCAAAAAATCCAGCCCCAAAGGTGACTCCTCACGTGGGTCTTCCGATAACTCGAGCTCCTCTGACACGCCATCGAGAACGACCGCTTCGTACACCTATGTCCTCGCATCCACCTACGGCATAGGTGACGGGCTCATGTACAGTGCCACTGCCTCGGGCGGGAGGGTCACGCCAACCTCCATGGGCGTCGCGATGAAGACCATGCCCTTAGGCACGGTCATCGAGATCATCTACAATGGCAGGACGGCTCGCGCCGTCGTCAACGATCGCGGTCCCTATGTGGGCAACCGTCAGATTGACCTGCAGCCCGCCGTGGCGAATGCCCTCGGATTCGATGGAGTCGGAAGGGTTGGGTATCGCATCGTTGGGTAGCTTGCGACTCAGGGCCTCCGTTTGTGACGACGGTGCTCCTCCCGCAAGATCTGATACACGATCCAAAGTCCGAGCGCCAGTGCCACGAGGTAACCGATGAAGCCAATGATCGGAATGCCAAAGATGACTGGCTGAATGCGGGCATAGTAGATGACCGACGAGCCTATGAAGAGGCCAGCGACGATGATGCCCATGGTCAGGCGGTCAGCCGCATGAGCAATGTCGCTCATCGGATCGGTCGTGCCGGGTAGGTCGAGGTTCATACGCATCTGCCCGCGCGTGAGCATGTCCATCGCGAGGGACGCCTGAGAAAGGGTGTCGACTACGCTTCTTCCCGCTTTGACTGAGCCACGTGCGAGCTGTCTCAACTCGTCCTCGACGAGCTTTTTCGGGTCTCGGTGAGCCTTGATATGCGCTTGAATCACCTCGATCACCGAGATGTCGGGCAACAGCTTGTAGGCGACGCCCTCAAGCGTGACGAGCGACCGAACGAGCATGGTCATCGCACCAGGAAGTTCGATCCCATTCTTTCTCGCCATCGCAATGATCGCGTTCAAGAAGGCACCCATGTCGAACTCGGAGAGATCGGTCAGGCCAAACTCATTGACAAGCTGGTCGAGATCCGCCAAAAGATGGGGATGATCGATATCACTCGTAGTCCCGGTCGAAAAGCTGAGAAGGCCGTCCTTGAGACGGGCTGAGTCACGATCGGCGACGGCGAAGGCCATCTCCTGGATAGCGCCGCGATCGTGCGCGGAGAGGCGTCCTACGATGCCGAAGTCGAGGTACATTATCCTGCCGCCCTGAATCTGAAGATTACCCGGATGAGGGTCGGCGTGGAAGAAACCATCATCCAGTATCTGTTGGGCGAAGTTGTCTACAAGCTTGGTGCCTATCTCCTCAAGGTCATAGCCCTCACGTACAAGACGATCGTTGTCACCGATGGGGATACCATCCACGTAGTTCATGACAACGACGTGCTCGGTGCAGAGTTTGGGATAGGGCATGGGGCAATCCACGAACTTGCAGTCTGCGTTGTTGTGCCTGAACTCTGTCAAGCTGCGGACCTCGACCAAGAAGTCCGTCTCCTCCAGAAAGGACTGCCAGAGCTCGTCTACCACTGACTGAAGGTCAAGAAACTGCTCGTCTCCCATGAGGCGGGAGGCGCGCTTGGCCAAGGAGCTCATGATCGAGATGTCTTGGGCCATGATCTCTTGCACATGAGGGCGCTGCACCTTAATGGCGACAAGCTCCCCGCCAACCAGACGAGCCTTGTGTACCTGTGCAACCGAGGCCGAGCCCAAGGGCACGTCATCGATGGCATCGAAGATCTCCTCGATGGGCCTATCGTATTCCCCCCGCAGCGTCTCGAGCAGCAGATCACGGTCCATTGGCTCCACGCTCGTGCGGAGTTTGGCGAGCTCCTCGCAGAAGCTCTGGGGCAGAATCTCGGAACGCATGGAGAGAATCTGCCCCGCCTTCACGAAGGTAGGACCAAGCTCCTCGAGAAGATGGCGAAAGGACTCCGGCGTAAGACCATGAAAGATGTCATAGCGGCTCGCTATCGCCAATACCTCTCGGAGGCGAGCCATCTTGCTCGCCCGCGTGATCTGGTACCTCGTGGCAGGAGACGACTTCCCTCCAAAGAGTCCGATCGTCTCCTCCCACGTATCGGCATGGTCAGGATCCATCTCCACGTACCAGTCACGCGGAGCGTCCCTCTTACCCTCTTGTTCGGTTATGCCCCCGGACACGTCGGACACGAGGCGCTACCTACTTGTCCTCGCCGTCACCCTCAGCGTCCTTGGCCGCGCCATCCTTAGCCTCGTCATCACTCTCGACTTCGACCTCTACGGTCTCGGCATCGAGCTTCGAGGCGATGTTCTGGACGTTAGAGACCCAAGCGGCACGCTCCTCACTACTCATGGCCTTGAGCTTTGCCGTGAGCATAGCCTGCGAGGCGTCATCCGTAGCGTCACGGAACTTCTGCCTGAGCTCCTCGTTAACCGTCTTACCCTGCTCAACGGTCAGCTCGCCCTTCTTGACAAGGTCGCTCACGACCTCCTGAGACTTCTCGGCACCCAGCGCAACCGCACCGACGCCAGCTAGAAAGATCTTTCGGACCCCATCGCCCAAATCGTCGAAGCCACTCATATGGTCCCCTTTCGTGAGTCCTCGGCCCGCATGCGCGGGCAGCCATCCAAGACTATCTCATTTGTACCCACCCATCGGCAAGCCAAAGACGCCAGTTAGTGCCAGACACCATCAATTCTTGGCTGCCCCACCCAACAGGACGTCCGGCAGCTCATCCACAGTCGAGACGATCACGCTCGCCGTGGCGCACTCAAGCTCGCCCGACTTCGCCGTGTGGCCAAGCTCCACACCCACACAGGGCACGTTGCAGGTGCGTGCCGCCTCGACATCATAGCGTCGATCGCCCACCATGACCGCGTCCTCGACGCCCATGCCCACCTCACCAGCAACACTCACGCAACACTGTCCGCGCTCAGTAACCAAACGAGAAACTCTGTTTAGTGTTTCGCTCGAGGGCATCACTGCCGTGCTATGTTGGTACCGTCATGTGTGTCGCAGCATAGCACGTCCCTCGCTTGCGCGACGCCTTGGCTTAACCAAGAGGATTCGGAGAAGACCATGCGTACGGAGCCCATCTCCTGCTATCGTCCCACACCCGACAGGGTCGCTACGTTCGCGAGCCTGCCCTACGACGTGTTTGACAGAGACCAAGCAGCCACCTACGTGAGGGCACATCCCGGCAGCTTCCTTGCGATAGACCGTCCCGAGACGGCCTTTGCGCCCCATCACGACATGTACGCGCCCGAAGTCTATGCAAAGGCCGCTCAGATCCTGCGCCTACGCATAGAGGACGGCACCCTTGTCGAAGACACGTCACCTTGCTACTACCTCTACCGCCTCGAGCAGAACGGACACACCCAGACGGGCGTTGTGTGCGCCTGCTCGATAGACGAGTACGAGGACGGCACCATCAGGCGTCACGAGAGTACGACGGCCGCCAAAGAGACGGACCGCATCGAGCACATCAAGGCGACAGGAGCCCAAACTGGCCCCATCCTCCTCGCCTATCCAGACGATCCCACGCTGGACAGACTGATCAGAAAGGCAAGCGAGACTGCGCCCCTCTATGATTTCACGGACGACGGAGGTGTGAGACAGACAGTCTGGAGGATAGCTTGCGCGACGAGCGTTGAGGCCATCAGGAAGGCGTTCTCCTCAATCGAGCATGCCTACATTGCAGATGGCCATCACCGCGCCGCAAGCGCAGCCAAGCTGGGACTGATGATGCGCGCACAAAAACGCGCGGGGTACAAGAGGGGTGAGGCCTTGAGCGACCTCTTCTTGGCGGTGCTCTTTCCCGCAGGCCAACTTAGGCTCCTCGCATACAATCGCGTCGTGAGTGATCTTGCGGGGCATACGCCCGCAGAACTCCTCACTGCGATCGCTGCCGCCGGATTTGTGGTGGGCGCACCCTCAGTGAGCGCCGCCATTCCGAGAGGACGCAGACAGTTTGCCCTCTACCTTGACGGAAGCTGGCGCGATCTTGAGTTTGTCGACGGGTCATCCCTGCCGGATGACCCCGTTTCGAGACTGGATGCCCAGATCCTGCAGGATCGTATCCTTGGGCCGATCCTTGGCATCGATGACCCTCGCACGAGCGAGCGCATCCGCTTCATCGGTGACATCGAGGGGACAGGGCGTCTCGAAGAACTAGCCGGCACACACGGCGTCGCCTTCTCGCTCTTTCCCACCTCAATCGACGAACTCATGGCCGTCTCCGATGCGGGACGCCTCATGCCGCCCAAGTCCACATGGTTCGAGCCAAAGCTCAGAAGTGGACTCTTCATTCGCAAGATCCGAGAAGATGCGGGGTAGCTCGCTGTGACCGGCTGCGGCCCATTTTGAGCTGCAGGAGAATGCTCGCATGACTGGTGGGACGTAGCTCAGGATGCGCCTCTTAGGTCTAGAAGACAAAGGTTTGTGTTCTTTCTGCGGTGCGAGAGTGTGATATGCTTTTGCATTCACAAGACATACGCAACGATGCATTGTTATCGTTGTTTCTTAGCCCATGACGTTGTTCATTCCATATTTGCGTGATATTCTCACTTCGTGTATGTTGAAAGAAGGATACACAGGTGCCAGCACAATAGACGCAGCAACAGAACGGACCAGACCATGGCAGCTCATAGGAACAGGAATGATGCAGAAAAGCCCCATGCGCATCATCTCGCAACCCCAGACAACGATACCCCCAGCGATGAGGACGACCAGCAGGCCGTAGCAGGAAGGAAGGCAGGGCGTCCGCATACGCGCAAGAATGTCCCTCACGTTGACGAGACGCCTTCGGGAGCCTACTACATTCCCAGTGCCACCTACGGCCAGGGCGTCAACGGCAACGTCAAGAGGAAGCGCAAGTCCAGCAAGGTCTCGGCCGTTGTCGCCATCATCGTGGTGCTCTGTATCATAGCAGGGGGCACCTACCTGTGGATTAACCGACCGGTGGACATAACCTTGAACGGCGAGAAGTACACGGCAAGAACGGGGACGAGTCTCGCGACGCTCATCACCGATCACAAGATAGCGGTGACGCCCGGCAACAACGTCTCGGTCAGCGGCAACGTCATCAAAGAAGGAAAGGGCGAGCCCTTCTCGGCAAACGTCAACGGCAGGGAGCTCTCTGGCGATCAGCTTACCTCATACGGGATCGCGAGGGATGATGACATCACAGTGGGCAATGGCGCCGACATCACCGAGGACTATACCGCGACGACGACCGAGATCCAGCCGAAGCTCAAGATGGAGGGTACCTATGGGGCTCTGGCCTACGTCTCTCAATGGGGCAAGGTGGGCAAGGTCGAGAAGCGCACGGGTACTGTCTCGGGCGAGACCTGCGACGTCACGGTGCAGGAGGTGCAGGACTGCATCATCACGCTACATATGCCGACGCCCGACAGCGGCCAGAAGATAGTCGCCATCACCTTCGACGACGGCCCGAGTGTCTACACCCAGCGCTACCTCGACATCCTCAAGCAGCACAACGTCAAGGCCACCTTCTTCCAGATTGGCCAGAATGTGCGCGAGTACCCCGATCTCGCCAAGGCGGTTGTCGAGGCGGGCCACCAGGTAGCCTGCCATTCCGACACCCACCCAGATCTCACTACGCTCGATGAGGCCACCCTACAGAAGGAGCTCTCCCAGAGCATCAGCTCTATCAAGAACGCCACAGGAGTTGACACGACGATGCTGCGTCCTCCCTATGGATCGTTCAGAGAGGCGACGTGGCTCAAGAGCAAGGGCATGTTGTCCCTCTCTGTCCTATGGACCCAGGACTCCCACGACTGGTCACGACCGGGAGCTGACAAGATCGTCTCGAACTCTCTGGCCGGTATCGGATCGGGTTCCATCATCCTCATGCACGATGGCGGCGGCAACCGTGACCAGGACCTCGAGGCTCTACCCCAGATTCTGGAGACCCTGCAAAACCAGGGCTATACCTTCGTGACCCTCAGTGAGCTGATGCAGTCCGACAGCGCCATTCCCAACGAGATCAGGACCGGCGAGGCGAAGCTACCCGCAAACTGCGTGTGGCCAAGCGAACTCGGAGATGCCTAAGGGTAAAGGGCAAAGGGGTCCCTTGGCAGAGGTCCCCTTGGAGGACGCCTGGCGGACCAGATGCCCGTAGGCAAGTGCCCCGCAGATTCTGGGGTACCGAGTTTTGGGATCCAACTGGGAAAACGTCTCTACGATAGTGCCCCGCAGATTCTGGGGCACTATCGTAGAACCTCCTGGGACGCCATCTGATGACAAGGCTGGTGACAATCGGGAGGATTCTCCCCTGCCATCCAGATCGAGATGATGTCGAGAGACGTGCCCATGAGTGGGTATAAGGGCGATATCACAGACTGACATCGGATAGTGCGACGGAACCTTTAGCCCCGGAGGGACATGCTTCAGGACACGAGCCATCATGGAAAAGCTTCCTCCTCCTCACGGCGGCTGCTTCTCGCCTTCGAACTCCTGCTTGGCGTGACGCTGCTCGTGAGTTGCGTTCGAGTGGCACGGACGGGAGCGCTCATCTGGATACTGACCGTAGGCTTGGAAATCGTCGTCATCCTCATGCTCGAGCTGTTCAGGACGAGTGCCTATCGTGATGTGCCCATACCCCCACGGGAAGAGGACGTGCAGACTGCCGTCCAGTCAGGGGCTGCAGTCGAAACCAAGGCCGCAGCCGAGGCGGACGACACCGGCACCCTGGCTGAGCAGGCAGACAGTTCGGTCGTGCCAGACGAGGGTAAGGCAGGGCGTGTGACCCCACATGAGCCGATCCAAGCCCCGAAGACTCTCGACACGCATGATGACCACGCGACTGACGAGGGCGCGATGACGAGTAAGCATTCTCAACTTGACCTCGACAGCCTCTCGGCCAGGATCACCGAGACCGACGACCCCATAGCCGAGCTTAAGCTCTTTGTGGGTGACATTCGCACGCGCATGGCGGGAGGTACTCCTGACCACGGTAAGGGTAAACGTTCTCTGTCACTGACGGTCGACGAAGCTCCTCAACACATTGTCCACCCCTCTGGCATAGAGCGCTTCGCGGCACGAGTCCTCACAGAGGCGGGCCTCTTTGAGGATGATGTAGAACTCCCACCGCTCAAGGCCGTGATGCTCAATCGCTCTAGCCTGTTCTATCTGCGCATAGGATCAAAAAGCATCCCCTATCTCGCTCGCTTGCGCGTGATCAAGCTCGAGGCCGCGCTCAACCAGATACGCTTTGCGACACAGTACCTCAACCCTCGCGCAAGCGAGCAGGAATGCTATGAGCTCAACTGGCTCATGCTCAACCATATCTGCGTCCAGGCAGGTACCTTGGACAAGTCTCTCAAAGCCCTCGAAGATGACATCCCCGATAGCGAGTGGTCCTCACGCCGCCAGATCGCGACGGCACTCGAGACCCTCGTCCTCCCCTATCGGCTCGAGGCAAACTTTAGGGTCAACATAGCGGACGGCAACGTCTCCATCGAGTTCGCGGCTACGCCAGAGCAGGTGTTTCCCTCATCCATGCCCCTAAATGGGCTCGGCATTGTTCCGAGCTCACGCGAGGTGCGCAAGCGAGCTGCGTCCGTCTATATTCAGCGTCTTGCCATCCTCCTTGCCGCGATTGCCTTTCGCTCATCATCCAAGATCCTCCACGTATGGGTGGCCGCCACGCTCGACACGGCTAACCGTCACCAATGCTACCTCTCTGTTGACTTCGATCGTTGGCGCTTTAGCCAGATAGACGTCGAGAAGGACATGGATGACACCGGAAACTTCAACCGTGTCTACCACCGCTTCGTTCCTGCCATGCGCATCGAGCGCGGCATACTACGCCCAGTCAAGCAGACCTTCCGACTTGAGGAGCCTCGCTTCTGCCCACCTCGGCGCTACGAGGCGTTATCGCTCTCATCGAGGCGCATTCCAAAGGTCCAGGCGGAGGTCCTCGGCTGTGACCATGTCTACGATCTTGCCATCGAGGAGGCGGACAAGCGCAACTACGTCGCGATCGACATCATGCGCAGGCTTGTCTTTGACAAGAGCGATGAGGGTAGCACCGAGAAGAACGTACGCATGATCCTGGACGTTGCGGGTGATGACCCTGACCTGAGCGTTCGCTCGGCTGCTGAGCGCTGCGTCCAAGGTCTCATCGACGGAACCATCCCCGAGGAGCCGTTTGCGATAGGTGAGGAGTTTGCCAACGGCGATGCGCTCTCGAAGGCGGCCGAACGAGCACACGAGCAATTGGACAGAAAGGACCCCGCAGGGGCGATCATGACCCTGAAGGCCGCACTTGCCGATGTCGACGGACACGATCTCTTTGCGGATTCCAGGGGGATCGAGTGGCGCTACTTCGGAAACTACGTTGACCGTGCCCTCTATAATCGTCTCTATGGCGCCTCCGAGACCTCTGTCATGCTCGTTCCTGACAGCTACTTCGAGTGTCATCTGATGCTCTCGGCAGCCTATGAGGCGCAGGGCAGGCACGAGGCCGCCTGCAGGCATGCCAAGCGCACCGTCGAGCTTGCCCCCCTCGATCGCAGGGCGCATCTTCACCTCGTCCACTGCCTCGAGGTGGCAGGCGACAGCGAGGGGGCCATCGAGGGCCTGAACAGACTCCTCTCCACCGCGCACGACCCCGAGGGGCTCGGAATCGGCTACTATCGCATGGCCTTCTTTCAGTGGCAAAAGGGCAACATCCTTGCGGCCGAGGCATGCTACAAAAGCTCGCTCGGCATACTGAGGGGATCGTTTCCAATGGCGGCCACAGAGCTCGCGACCCTCGCGATGCAACATCCCGAGACCTTCCGCGAGGACATGAGCCAAGAGGAAATGATCTCAATCCTCACCGATGCCGACATCCCCATAGCGCCCACCGAACCCATAGCCGATGCCTTCCTCTCGTGCATGAAGGCCTCCGTCAACGCCGAAGTCTTTCCTGTCGCGCGCAACTTCGTGAGCATCCTGGCAGGGCTCTATCCCGACGATGTCGTGTTCGGAATCCTCCGCTCGCTCGAGACGGAGCCGGACGCGTAGCGAGGCAGTGCCCGTCTACGTTGCTTCTCCATGCGGTCTGGCTACGCCCGTTGCCGCGCACACACACTGCAACTCGACAGCAGTGAGCGCGCGATGCGGTGCGTTCAGGGTCAGGCGGCAGTGCTGAGCGGGATGGACTTCAAATCCGTGGGCGTTGCATTGAGAGATCGCACGTCTCAGATCTTGCTGGGAGGCCTTCCTCACGTGGGGGGCTGAGCTACCCCGAACCTCACTAAAGTTCGAGCTCCATCAGGCGCGAGAGAGAGACGATGTAGATCTCGAGGGCACGCTTGAACTGTTCTTCCGAGAAGCCCTCGTCGGCGGAGTGCTCGCTGCCCACCCAGTCGGGCATCGGATACGTGGGGTCGTTGGGCCCAAAGGCGCCCGCTACCTTGAAGTGGCGGGCATAGGTGCCACCACCAATGGTGTAGGGCTTGGCATCGCGACCAGCGTACTCGTTATAGGTTGCCACCAGCGCCTGGATGGGAGCTGAGTTCGGGTCGGTGGAGAAGGGCACCATGTCGAGGTCGACCGAAAGCTCGCAGCCATGCTCACGAGCCAGCCCTCCCACGCGGCGCGCGATCTCCTCACCCGTGATCGAGCTGGGATAGCGTGCGTCTATAGTCTGCTCAAAGGTGCCGCCCTTGGTGTGGATGGTGCCGCCAATACAGGTCAGAGGGTCAAAGAGGTCGTCTGTGGCAGCGATACCCAAGGTAGAGCCATCGGTGGAGCCAAAGACGAGTCGCTCGAGGTCGAGGAAGTCCCTCTCCGCCGCAGAGCAGAGGTCGTGATCAAGCAGGTAGTCAACCAGAAGACCGATGGCATTGATCGAGCCCTGCGGCTGCGAGGCGTGCGCGCCGATGCCATGGGCGACGAGTCGGACGTGCCCGTCTGAGGCTGGCTTGACCTCAATGCGATCGGTGCCGGGAAGTGCGTCGGCATCTGCCCGCACGATCGCCGTCGCCTCACCGGCAACGGCGTTGCCTGCAGTGCCGCCCTCAAGGCTCACGATCACGTCCGAGATGTCCCGCGAGCGTATTGTCGCGGAGAAGCCGCCTTTCTCGCCACAGATAAGCGGAAAGTCCGCATCGGGCGAGAAGCAGAATGCGGGCTGAGGGTAGCGTTCGAGATACCACTCAACATCGGCCATCTCGGTCTCCTCGTTGCTGCCGATGATAGCGCGAACGGTGTATGGCGCCTGCTCCCCCGTCCCTTTGGCCCTATCAGCAAACCACTTCGCCGCGTACAGGCTCAGCACGAGGGGTCCCTTGTCATCGAGAACGCCCCTGCCTATGAGGTAACCGTCCTTGCGCGTCAGCTTGAACGGATCGAAGGTCCAGCCCGGGCCCTCCGGGACGATGTCGGTGTGGGCGATCATCGCAAGCTGTCTGTCGCTTGCACCAGATACGTCCGCATACCCAATGTGACCGTCGAGGTTGTGGGCGTCAAGTCCCAAGCGCGAGGCGATCCTGACGGCCTCAGAGAGCGCCTCATAGGGCTTGGGGCCATAGGGCTTGCCCTTCTCGGCATGGTCCAGATCCTCGACTGAGCGAATCGCCACGAGCGTTGCGATGTCTGACACCGCGTCTTCCCATATCGACTCAACGTAGTCATGAACCTGCTGCTTGAGAACCTGATCTGTCATGGTAAACCTCTCTTTGGCTTGAAGCGGCTATGTATCTCACAGACGAGGATATCAGATGAGGGCGCCCCGCCCAGAGTAACCCTCAGCCTTCCCTGCCAGCGACATGAGAGACGCCCTCGGCAGAAGGCACCACCCTCTGCTAGACTAAAGTGGGGTCAAGCGAGGGATGGAGGGGGACGTGGCGGCTCATAACGACAACGACGATGCGGACAGGCTCTGGCCCCCTGCCTTCAAGGCTGCCATCTTTGACTTTGACGGAACCATCTCTGACACGGCCGCGCTCTGGAGACAGGTAGACGAGGCCTTCCTAGGCTCACGCGGCATCGAATGCCCCAAGGACTACTCGCGCACCCTGAGCGCCCTTGGCTTTGCTGCGGGTGCCAGATACACAATCGAGCGCTTTGGCCTTTCCGAAACGACACAGGAGATCTGTGATGAGTGGAATCAGATGGGTCGGACCCTCTATGAGTCCAACGTCGAACTGAGACCGGGAGCCGAGAACTACATCTGCGCCCTGCATAGGCGGGGTATTCCCGTCGCCCTTGCCACCACCAACGACAGGGACGTCCTCGACGCGATGCGGCACGTGGACGTAAACTCCCTCTTCGATGTGCGCGTGCATACAGGAGAGCTTGGTCTTGCCAAGGACAGACCGGAGGTCTATCTCGACACGGCACAGCGCTTGGGGGTACGGCCCGAGGAATGCATCGTCTTCGAGGACCTCACGGTGGCAGTGCGCTCTGCCCAGGCGACAGGTATGGCCACGTGCGGCATACGCAGCAACGACCCCACACAGGACGTGTCCGAGCTCAGGGCTGTCTCTGACCTCTGGCTTGACGACTGGCAGGACATCGACGTTGACTCATCGTGAGTCTTTGCCCCCGTCGTCTTTGCATTACCACGCTTCCGCTGTGCCGCATACGATGTACTATATAAGAGGCTTCGTGAGTTCGCGTGGGTGGGTGGTTGCGTCACCGCCCCTGCGGCGTAGGCCTCAGGTCCGAGCGCCCTGGCGTCACGGGGCCATGGGGCCGTCGACGCCGTGGGACCCGTGGCCCCGCCCGGTCGCGCGAGCGGCCGTGGGGGCGCAGGAGTGTACACAGATTGGCGAAAACGGCCTCTCGACGTCGTTTCGGGGCATTTGTGTACACTGTTGCGACGCCCGATTGCGTCGGGTGGCGCGAGCGGCGCCGTCGCGAGGTCGGCGTCTTCACCGAGGCGTCAACCCACACAAACCCTGAAGAATCTGAAAGTAATCAATGCTTCTTTGTAGGAGAAGAGAGATGACAGGTGAGGCATCATGGCTACCAGCACCTTCAATATACAGCTCGATTCAGATTTAAAACGACGGGTGGAGGAGGTGTCCTCCGGCATCGGCCTTACTCCCACGGCGGTATTCAACGTGTTTGCGCGACAATTTGTCGCACATCGCGGCTTTCCCTTTGCAGTGGTGACACCTGTGCCGACCGAGCGTGAGTTCACCGAGCAGATGGATTCAACCTACCTGTCGATGCGTGACGGCAATGCGACAGAACACGAGCTCATCGAGACATAGGTGAGGAAGGGTCATTACCAGCAATGAAACGAGACGAGCTCGTGAAGACGTAACGGAAACGACCCCGCGCAGGATGACCCCACGCAGGATGTGTCCAAGCTCAGAGCTGTCTCTGACCTCTGGATCGACGACTGGCAGGACATAGACGTGAGCTTGTAAGGACCAAAAAACTCATGGGAAGCATGTTAAGGTATTGACACGAAAGGCCAGAGTTGCGATACTACCCTGTGCGTGCAATCGAATGGGGCATTAGCTCAGCTGGGAGAGCGCAAGGTTCGCAATCTTGAGGCCAGGGGTTCGATCCCCCTATGCTCCACCAAAAGAGGAAGCGTTGAACTTTATTTCGTGAGGAATGAGTTTGCGCTTGTATATAGATTCGTGGATGATTATTAACTGCGGAGGACGCTCTAGGAAACCCGTAGAGCGACTTTAAGACCTTGGACGGGGAAATCCTCGTCCAAGGTCTTTTTGTGCCTTAAAATGGTTATTTGAGCCGCAGAATTGATTGAGTGATGTGGGTCGGGACGGCTTACGCCGTCCGCGACATTCTAGTAGACCGTTCTAGAATTATATGATGCGTATTCATATCACGCCGCATCCCCCTTGCCGTCTCCGCTGGGTCCGATCCCCCACCTCCACCTGCGGGGCACGGGGATCGCGTCGGCCTCCCCGGGGCACGGCTCGATGCGCTCCCCCGGCTCGCCCGGCGACCTCACGCGGATGTGGCGCAGCACCTGCCTGGCCATCTTGCCGAAGAAGCCCCCCTGTCACGTCGGGCCAGCTGCCGTGCCTCGGCGCGGACACCAT
The DNA here is from genome assembly GCF_001189515.2 of Olsenella sp. oral taxon 807. Taxonomy (NCBI): domain Bacteria; kingdom Bacillati; phylum Actinomycetota; class Coriobacteriia; order Coriobacteriales; family Atopobiaceae; genus Olsenella; species Olsenella sp. oral taxon 807. The sequence continues at coordinate 533,412 of NZ_CP012069.2, read as the reverse complement.
CCCGAACCTACCGGGATGCCCCTCGAGCCAGGCCCGGGTCTCCCCCGGCCTGCGTACGGGGTGGTCGCCGGGCACGAGCCTCATGGCATGCCCCTCGGGGTACCTGGCGTCAAGGGCCCCCGGCAGCCCGGCGAACTCGCGGCTCCTGTGGCGCTCCCGCACGATGCCCCCCGCCGTGCCGTCCCGCGGGCCTGTGCCGGCGACGGGCGACGCCGTGCCGAGCCGGCGGCGCTCGCTGCCCGCCAGCAGCGCCCCTCCCCGCACGCCCGGCTCGGGCCCCGCGTCCGGGGCGACGGGCGCGATCGCCCGGGTGCCGGGCTTCTCGTCGACCGACACGACACGACGCGGGCCCCCGGCCCCTCGCCCTCCCAGGGCAGCAGGTTGCCGTCGTCGTCGAAGCGGAACGAGAGCTGCTGGCAGGCGACGAGCACCTCGCGCGTCCCCCCCCCCCGGAGTCGGGGTCGCGCCGCTCGCGGCAGTGGCGCACCCGGTCGGGGCGCGGGTCGGCCGCGCGGGGGATCGACCACACCATGGACTTCGTCGCGCGCGCGAGCGCGGGGTGCCCCGCGCGGGCGGCCTCGGCCCCCGCGTGCGCGGCGAGCGCCGACTGCGCCCGCGTCTCGGCGGGGTGCCCCAGCTCGCACGGCCCCAGGCACGCGAGGCCCGCCACCCACGCGCGGTCGCCGTCGCCTATCGACGCGGGCCTGCCGCTGCGGGCCGCGTCGGAGAGCGCCGCCCCCGCGCCGCCCTCGCGGTACTTCCGCACGCAGAGCGCCACCGTGTCGGCGTTCGCCCCCAGCGAGCGGGCTATCTCCGCGAGGCTGCGGCCGTCGGCACCCGCAGCGGCATGCGGGCCCTGCCCGCCCGCCGCGCCTGCTCGGTCCTGGTCCTCGCCACGAGCCCGGGCGCCTCCCTGCCGCCCTCCGCGAGCCCCGGGGCCTCCGGTGTCCTTGGCATGCCAGCCTCCCCGTGAACGTGTCGTCGCCATGACACCATCATGCGGCAGGGAGGTCTGTAATGCCACCATATACTTAAAGAACGGTCTACCAGAGGCTAAGCGACGAAGCGAACGAGAAGATAGGCGACCTTGAGGACGTGCAGGGACGAGTCACGGACGCAGAGGACGAGCTGGCAGAACTTGAGCCTAAAAGGAAACAAGCCAAGAAGGAAATCAATGATGCTGGCAGGAAGAAGCATGAGGTGTTTGAGGTGACATACGCCCTCAAAAACGCCATGGGCACGCCTGATGTATATGACAGCGGTCAAATCATCGCGAACGCTAAGAAGTGGGCCGACGACCTGATAGCACGAGAGGACGAGAATGCCCGTCAGAAAGCCGAAAACGACCGCAGAGCGCGTTTGATTGCCGACAAGGCAAACAAGTCGATGAGTTGCTGAAAAACGCGCAGGAGGTTGATTCTGCGCCCTCTATATTCGCGCAGTTCGTCATTGACAGAATCAAAGGGAAGTATCCGAACTTCTATGCACGGTGCGAGACAGCGTGGCAGGCACTCCAGAAGAAGAGAGACAGCGTCAAAAAAGTGCTTATGAGGTTCGAGAGTGGATGGATGAAATGATTGAAGCCTACGAACACAGGCATGACGATGACCAGATACAGTTTTAATTTTGGTTACAATGCTGACCAAAAAGTGGCAAAAAAATAGGCTCTTCGGGGTTTTTGGTGGGTAGCACGGGCTAGGACTGAGCGCAAGCGAGGGCGTCGAACGACAGGCCTCCCAGCCTGAGGAAAATCGCTGTTGTGAAGTACTCCACGTTGCGAAATCCCCTGGCAGCCTTCTTGATGGACTGTATGAGCGAGTTTGCGCCCTCGAGGTAGGCATTTGTGAGCCTGCTGCCGAAGTAGCCGAGGATCCCCTCCCTGTTCTCCCGGACCGTCCTGGCGACCCCCTTCATATCGGGGACGTTGGAGTGCATCATCCAGCTGAGGAGCCTGTCGAGCATCGGCCTCGCCTCCTCTGCCGTCGCGCAGCCGTAGACGTCGCGCATCGCCTCGGTCATCTGGCAGGCCCGGGCCGTCCTGAGGTGGCTCCTGTTGGGTGCGAGCCTCTCGCGCACCTCCCGCTGTCGCCCCGTCAGGTTCTCCTCGCGCTCGGGCCACACGTACTTGGTGCGCTCGGGCGCCTCGCGCTTCTCGTCGGACTCCCTGCGCTCACGGCACCTGACGCGATCCGTCGCCCTCGAGAAGAGCTGCATGACGTGGAAGCGGTCGATGGTCTGCGTCGCCTCCGGCATCTCCTCGGAGACGCCGGAGGAGAAGGAGCCCGACATGTCACGGGTGACCTCGGTGATCGCCGCCCTGTCGCCGCCGTGGGCCTCGAGCTGGTCGCACATGCGGCCCACGGACCCCCTGTCGTTTCCGTCGGTCACGGCGACGCACCTCCTGCCGTCGAGGTCGAGCATGGTGGATATGTAGGTGTGGCCCCTCGAGCGGCTGGTCTCGTCTATGCCCACGCGCCTGACGCCCGAGTAGTCGGCAGACCCCCTGGCCTGCGCGACGGCGCGCCCGAGCATGTCCCTGGGCCTGCGGTCGTCCTCGCCGAGCGCCTCGGCAACCGCCTTGACGGTCGAGCCCCGCATGCAGGCCGCGAGCACCTGGGCCTCGAAGAGGGCCGTGAAGTGTGAGTTCGGCCGCACCTCCCAGGGCATGAGCACGGTCCCCGCGCCGTGCTCGGGGCAGTCCGTCCTCGGCACGGCGCAGTGGACGTAGGTCCCGGACTGCCAGATGTCGAGATGGCGCCAGGTGCGCTCGCGGGCGTCGTGCACGCCGCAGGGGACGCCGCACTCCGGGCAGGGGACCGCGTGGCCCCGCCTCCTGGCCACCCTGACGTGGAGCTCGTCGGGGCCTCCCTCGACCTCCTCGAACCAGGTCTCGGAGACCTCCCAGGCCTCGCCCAGCCCCATCGAGCGCTCGAAGAGCGCCGCCAGCATCCTCGCGTCCCGGCGCATCGGCAACCTCCGTGGTCCGTCTCACAGCATGACCACAGGATGGTAGCCCAAGAAGCCGCTCGGGGTTCTCGGGACCGTCAGTCCTAGCCCGTGCTACCCACCAAAAACCCCGAAGAGCCAAAAAATAACCATAATGCCGATGACTGGCACTATGGTTATTTTTATACCTGAATTTGGACGAAAAACGGTCACGAAAATGACCCAAAGAAGTCCTAATCAAATTCATCCGATACTTCATGGATGCACTGGCTGAGAAGATAACAGCGGATTGTGACGTCCATGTTCTCGAAGTCAGAGGCCAGCAGCCAGCGTCCAACGGTAGCTTCATCCGTTCCTAGCCCTGCACATGCTTCTTCCAACAGGTCGAGGTTGTCCAGGATGTATTCTTGTGCTTTGGAACGGCTGAATGTGTAAGAGCCTGAGGCGTTGCCCGTGACGGAGTCTTCTGTCCACAGCATATCTTGCAGACGCTCCTCAAGGTCATTTCTGTTTGTGTGTTCCTCCCAGTCGGTGTTTTTGATGATGTAGTTGCGAATGTCTTCTTTTATTGCCTCTCGGTAGTCGTACATGTTCAATCCTCCTTGACTTGATTGTGCATGCGCTCCCGCGAGTCCATAGGACTCGTTTGTGCTTGGAAATGGAATGTAAACATGATACTATGTAACTATGTAAATTGAATTCAGGAGGAGTCTATGGTTGGGAAATCGAGAAAGTCCAAGGACACGAGGCTCTTGCAGGTCTACGTGGAGCCGGAGCTGCACAAGGCGTTGGGACAGTATTGTTTGGACAACGATACGAAGAACGCCCCCGTGGTGAGAGAGCTATTGAGCCGCTTTTTAGAGAAGCAGGGATATTACAAGCGAGGTAACGAGTAATGGCGAAAAAAGATACAAATCTTAAATTGAGTCACCTATACAAAGGCAATGTATCAGAAGTTTACGGTCGCTGGCCCTCTCCGGATTTGATTGTTTCAGACGGCGCATATGGCGTACGCGGATTCCGAGGAGATACAGTAGATGCCGCCGGGCTGACTGACTGGTATAAGCCTCATGTGCTTGCGTGGGCTAAAGCGGCAAAACCTTCAACAAGCCTATGGTTTTGGAATACGGAAGTTGGATGGGCAACTGTGCATCCTTTGCTCCTGTCAACTGGATGGGAGTATGTACAGCTAGCTGTCTGGGATAAGGGTCTTGCACATATTGCCGGAAACGTGAATGGTAAGACAATCAGGCAGTTGCCGGTAGTGACAGAAGTGGCTGCGCTATATCGTCGCACAGTATATCTTGAGACAGGTGATGGCCTGACACTTAATGCAAAGAGCTGGCTCAGAGCAGAGTGGCGTCGAAGTGGTTTGTCGTTGAGCAAATCAAATGAAGCGTGCGGGGTTAAGAACGCAGCGACGCGCAAGTATCTTACAGCTGATTGGCTGTGGTATTGGCCGCCGGGAGATGCAGTTCAAAAGATGGCTGAGTATTGTATGCAATACGGCAAGAAGACATCATGGCCATATTTTTCGCTTGATGGCAAAACAATGATTTCTGCGCATGATTGGGATAGTCTTCGGACTACTTGGAATCATCGTAACGGAGTTACGAATGTATGGAGCAGACCTCCGCTAGCCGATAGCGAACGGCTAAAAGGAACAATGGAGCGCAGCGCCCCAAGGACATATAAGCCGACAAAACAATCTGCAGCGCACTTAAACCAAAAGCCTCTTGATTTGATGCTCACTCAGGTGGCAGCGGCATCAAATGTCGGGGATACGGTTTGGGAACCGTTTGGCGGACTGTGTTCGGCATCTGTAGCTTCATCTTTACTAGGCAGACGTTCATATGCTGCCGAGATAGATGACACATTTTACAAACTCGCGGCTGCACGCCTTAATGAGGCAAATGCTTACTTTGAATCAAACGGTGTTTATGAATTTAAGGAGGGTGAATAAATGGACGATGTAACGCGCTATGTATTACCAAAAGATGATGAGAGAACGGAATTGCGTGATGGTGTGGTGAGGGCATTGCGTGCCGTGCCAATGCACTTTACGTCTCCGATTAACATAGAGGGATTATCCGCCACAGATTTATTTGCAATGAATACATTGTTGGGTGGTGCGATTGAAGACCAAACTGTAGCGACGCTTAATGCTACACGAACAATCTGGGATGCGGATGGACGATGGGCAGATTATGAATTTAAGCGTTATGCAGAAAGCTTTCCTGATGTTCGTCTTGAACGGGAAGGTGGCAAAGAACCATTGATTGGCATTGAGTTGAAAGGTTGGTATCTTCTCGCAAAAGAAGAGATGCCATCATTCAGATTCAAAGCCTCAGCTGACGCAATGACAGTCTGGGATTTAATAGCAGTATTTCCTTGGTCATTATCAAATGTCATTTCTGGCAAACCTGTTTTAGAACCGCCTTATATCGAACAAGCAAAATACGCAGCAGATTTGCGAACGTACTATTGGGAACACAGAAGCAATTCAGCTCAGAAAGTAGAGCATCCTAGCACACATCCATACCCGGCGCCTGGTAGCTTATATTCAGATATTGTTCATGATGATAAAGGCGGAAATTTTGGACGTATTGCACGAGTTAGAGGCTTGATGAACGAATGGGTGTCATCAACAATGCAAACGCCACTTTCAGGCATAGGGGCACGCTGGTGGGTGAGATTCTTAAAAATGTTTGATGAGCATAGTGATGAGAAGTCCATTAGAGATAAATTCGAAAGACTGGCGCAGGCAACAGGGCACGATTCAAAATGGGCGGATGAAGTGTTGAGTCACGTGCGGCGTCTTATGGAAATGTAGCCAAGGATGGATTGTATTAACCAATCGATTACTATTCAGGAGAAGACGATATGAACGGGCTTAATTTAGAGCAGGAAGCAGCTCTTGTCTATGCTTGGATGAACCAAAATGCAGATGTAAAAAATTTCACGGAGCTTGGGACTTCAGAGGCATTTATTGCGCTAAAAACCCAAGGAATGATTCAAATGCAAACTGACTGGGGTCATAGTCTCGTAATGTTTCAGTCAATGCTTCCGGCTGGGGTGGAACACTATAGCAAAGCAAGAAAGGCCAGAAGATGGTTCAAGACCTTAAGTGACGAAGCTGATTGCTTGATGCTCCGCCTCGCTGCGCAGGATGCGGCAAAAAGAAAATCAGAAGATGAGCCGATATTTGTAGCGACCGATTTTGACAAAAACACTTACTATGCAGAACTCTCCCGATGCGGTCTATTGGATGTGAAGTGGTCAGATAATTCTCCATATTTAGTTGCAGTGACGGATATGGGACGTACATACGCTAATGGGTGGTTTCAGGAAGAAATAGAAAAGAGTAATCAGAATATAAATTTTGCACCTGTTATAAATAACAATGTCTCCGCAACCGCGAATGCGGAAGCGGAGATAAAGGATGTGACTATAGGTGCGACTGTAGAGGCAATTCTTGACCTCGATATAGAGCAAAATCTGAAAGATGATGCCCAAGATGCTGTTCGTCAACTTGAAAAGGTTGCGAAAGAGAAGAACAAGACAAAGTTTGCTGAAAAGCTGGAGAAGGTGGCATCAATTGCTAAGAGTTCAACAGAGCTGGCAACTGTTATGTTCCCGTTCGTGCAAACAGCTATCAAGATGCTGATGGGGTAGTTGTTGTTATGCGGCAAATTAAGAACACAGGAGGTAAATCATAAGGTGTCAGATAAGACTAAGAAAAGCCAAAGAAGTTCAAGCAGAACGATAATAGCCTCGCCATCGCCTACTATCGCTTCTCTTCCCACAGCCAGAACGAGGCGTCGATAGACCAGCAGAGGGAGCAGGCGCAGGCGTTCGCCAAGGCTCATGGATACAACATCGTCAAGGAGTACGGGGACGCCGCCATGTCGGGCACGACAAACGACCGCCCTCAGTACCAGCTCATGCTCTCTGAGGTGGGCACGATAAGACCGGCCGCCGTCATCCTGTGGAAGACGGACAGGCTGGGACGTGACCGCTTCGAGCTTGCAGACGCGAAACGGCGGATTCGCGACGCGGGCTGCCGTATCTGCCTCACTGCGGAGCCTACGCCAGACGACTCGCCGGAGTCGGTGCTCAAGGAGACAATGATGGAGGGCATGGCTGAGTTCTACTCAAGGCAACTTTCCGTACGCCGACGGAGAGGCGATGTAGTCCATCTGCGACGACTTCAACGCTAAAGGGCTTCGGACAAACGCGCGGTGCGCTCTTCAGTGTCAAGACCATGAACAAGCTGCCCAAGAATAGAGCCTATATCGGCGAATACCGTCACAGTGGCATCACTGTTGAGGACGGTATGCCGCAGATTGTGGACGAGGAGACATTTGACAGGGCGCAGAGAAGGCTTGCCGAGAACAAGCGCAACGGTTCAAGGAGAAAGGCGAGCGCACAGGCGCAGGATACACTGCGCTACTGGCTAACGGACAAGCTCTACTGCGGCGAGTGCGAAAACTCCATGCAAGATGTCTCCGGCACGAGCAAGACGGGAGCCAAGCATTATTATTACTACTACTGCAAGGAGCGGAGGGCGAAGAGGTGCACGAAGAGGCCTGTGCGCAAGGAGTGGATAGAGGATACCGTCACGGGCATTCTCAAAGGTTTTCTGGATGATGGCGAAAATCTTGCATCCATCGCTGTTGGCGCAGCAAAGTATTATGAGGATAATTACAAGAGCACCGAGCATCTCTCCAGCCTTGAGCAGCAACGCAGGGACGTTGAGAAAAGGCTTGCCAACTTCGTCAAGGCAATAGAGGCAGGAATATTCAACAAGGCTACGCAGAGGCGCATGGCCAAACTTCAGGAATGAAAAGACGCCCTGAACGACGCCATAGAGACCGAGATGGTCAGGCAGTCGCTTTTCGAGAACGAGCACTCGATAAAAGCGTACTTCGACAGGTTCCTCCATGCAGACTTCGACAATCCAGAGGTGAGAGATTTCGTTCTGAAATATTTTGTCGACAAAATCTATCTGTATGAGGACAGACTCATGGTGACATCTTGGTACTCGGAGGATAACCGCGAGGTTCCTATGGAGGTGCTGAGTGGGGAGACGGAAGACCCTCTTGTTGAAGGGGAAGCCATCAAGTTCGATTGCTTCCCCCTATGCTCCACTAGAGCTTCCAGAGCGGCGGACTAACATCCGCCGCTCTTGTTTTTCACGTGCGCTCAGATCATCTGCCGATGCTCGTCCCTCCGCAGTCCAGGCACTGTATGGGCACCATATCCCGATGTTCGCGCAGCGCCCGTCATCGCACGCGGCGCGATGGGGCCGCGTGCATGTCTACGCGCAGGTATCTACGCGCAGGTGTCTACATGACCTCGGGAGCAGAGACGCCGATGAGCCTCAGGGCGACCGCCAAATTGATGCGCACCGCATCGCAGGCGGCGAGACGCGCCTTCGAGAGCGCCTCCTCCACGGGATGCCCCTTGCTCGGAAGCACCTGGCAGCTGGCATAGAAGCCGTGATAGGCACTTGCGAGATCCTCGCAGAAGTGCGTGATGCGAAAGGGCGCCCTGTCACGCGCGCAACCTGCGATGAGCTCTGGGAACTCAGAGATCTTGCGGGCAAGTGCAAGCTCGGTGGGATCAGAGAGGAGCGAGGGGTCGTAGTTGTTCCCGACAGCACGCCGCGCAACCTCATCCATGCCAAGCTCGCTCGCCTCGTCCTCGGAGACGCCTGCGGCCCTGCGCAGGATAGAGCAGATGCGAGCATGCGCATACTGCACGTAGTAGACCGGGTTCGCACTGTCCTTCTGCTTCACGGCCTCGATGTCGAAGTCTATCGTCTGGTTGGACGAGCGGCTGATGAGCGTGTAGCGCGTGGCATCGACACCCACCTCGTCAATGAGCTCGTCGAAGGTGACCATCGTGCCCTTGCGCTTTGACATGCGAACCGGCTCACCGTTCCTAAGCAGGTTCACAAACTGGCCGAGGTCGACCTCGAACTTCCCGGGATAGCCAAGGGCGTCGCAGACGTTGGTCACGCGGGCGATGTAGCCGTGGTGGTCGGCCCCCCACAGGTCAACCGAGAAGTCATCACGCTGGAACTTGTTCCAGTGGTAGGCGACGTCAGAGGCAAAGTAGGTGTACTCACCGTTGCTCTTGATAAGTACGCGGTCCTTGTCGTCGCCAAAGGTCGTTGACCTGAACCACAGCGCCCCGTCATCGGTCCTGTAGAGGTGACCCATGTCCTCAAGGCGCTTGAAGGCGCGGTCGACCTGGGAGGCACCCGATTCGTCCTTCAGGTAGAGTGAGCGCTCGGAGAACCACACGTCGAAGTCACAGCGGACGCTATGGCAAGTTGCCTTGATGCGCCTGAGCATGGCCTGATAGGCGCGCTCGCGAAACTCGTCATCGCGCTCCTCTGCGGTGACATCGACCCACTTATCGCCATCCTCGTCGTAGAACTCCCTGGCGATCTTGATGATGTAGGCACCACCGTATGAGTTACCGCCCAAGGCGTCGTTGAAGGCGTCCATGTATGGGTGAACCTCAGGGTGCTCGTCTTGCTCGTCCTCGACGTAGCGATCACGATCCTGCAACAGATGGGTCACGGCGTCATCAGGCGAGAGACCCTTGCCCCTCATGATCTCGACGAGCTGGAGGTAGCGCGTCGCTACCGAACGTCCAAAGACGTCCATCTGGCTCCCATGGTCATTGATGTAGTACTCGCGCGTGACCTCATAGTTCGTGTGCTCGAGCACGTTGCACACAGAGTCACCCAAGGCCGCCCACCTGCCGTGGCCCACATGCAGGGGACCTGTCGGATTGGCCGAGATGAACTCGTAGTTAAGCTTGAGCCCATTGCCCACGTTGATCTTACCCCAGTCGCCACCTGCCTCGCGGACGCTGCGAAAGACCTCGTTGTTGGCCGAGGTGCTAAGATAGAAGTTGATGAAGCCGGGACCTGCGACCTCGCACTTCGCGATAGCATCACTTGCAGGCATGTGGGCGACGATGGTAGCGGCTATCTTGGTTGGAGCCATGCGAGCGAGGCGCGCGGAGCGCATTGCGATGGTGCTGGACCAGTCGCCGTTCGTCGTATCCGCAGGCCTCTCCATGCAGTAGTCAGTGACTGTGAATTCAGGAAGGTCACCTTCCTGCTGCGCGGCGGCGATGGCTTGCTTGACTAGGCTCTCGAGTGTCTCGGGCATTGCAAAACTCCTTCTGGTAACGAAACCTGGACGCACCTGCGTCATTCTCACAAGCCTATAAAGTCTAGCAGAGAGCGAGCGGGCATATAGACTGCGCGCTGTCAGCTGCAGGAAAATGATGAACCACTGAGACGATCGACATGCTCCGCGCGCCCGCCGTCACCCTAGCCGCGTCGGGAGTTGGCGTGCTCACTGGTCGCGAGCTTGCGCCTGACCTGGGCAAGGCCTGCCTCGAGGCCCACTGGGTAGATCTGCGGGTTCAAGAAGCGCCTAACCGCCGGGTCAAGGCGCATGAGCGACTCCCTGCAACGAGAGCGTGCGACCTCGATGCCCTCAACGTCCCCGCTACGTCTTCCGTCGCATACGACCTGCTCATGGACTTCCCTCACCTCTAGACCCGAGAGGTCATAGCTCACGAGGTCATCCACGACGTCCACCATGCTTGTACCGCCTCTATCACAAGCGTCGTCCACGATCATGTCGCCCACAGGACAACCCGAGGCATCAAGGTAGCGCCTCAGGTGCTGGATGCCGGGAATCGTGCGCTTATAGGCCATCTCGGAAAGCTTGATCACGGGCTCCCAATCGCTATCCTTGCTCGCTCGCGTCGCAGAGAGCTTGTAGACGCCGCCAAGCGACGGCTGCGGGTCACAGGTCGCGAGCTTGGTGCCTACCCCAAAGGAGTCGATGGGAGCACCCTGCGCAAAGAGCGACTGGATGGTGTACTCGTCGAGGTCGTTCGAGGCCGAGATCCTCACGTACGGCAGGCCAGCCTCGTCAAAGGCCCTGCGCGTCTCCTTGGAGAGCTTGGCAAGGTCACCCGAGTCTATGCGAATCGCTGCGAGGCGCTCTCCTGCCCCCTCCATCTCCTTGGCGACGGTTATGGCGTTTCTGATGCCCTGATGCACGTCATAGGTGTCAACGAGAAAGACGCAGTTCTTGGGACTCGACCGAGCGAAGGCGCGAAAGGCGTCGAGCTCCGTCGGGAAGGACATGACCCAGGAGTGGGCATGCGTGCCGAAGACGGGTATGCCATAGATCTTACCGGCAAGAACGTTCGAGGTGGAGCTTGCGCCGCCGATGTAGGAGGCGCGGGCCACCGAGAGACCACCATCGGGGCCCTGCGCGCGCCTGAGACCGAAGTCGGAGACGGGGTGTCCCTCTGCGGCGTGAACGACGCGCGCTGTCTTGGTGGCAACAAGCGTCTGGAAGTTCACGAGGTTCAGAAGCGCCGTCTCAAGGAGCTGGCAGTCGATGAGTGGCCCCTCAACGCGTACCATGGGCTCGCGCGGAAAGGCGAGATCACCCTCTGGGATGGCCCAGACGCTCACCCTCATACGAAAGTCGCGCAGATAGTCGAGGAAGCCCCGCTTGAACATGGGGCCACCACCAGGGGCCATGACGCGCGCAAGATAGTCGATGGAACCCTCGTCGAACACGAAGTTCTCGACGAGATCGGCAATTTGGCCTATGCCACAGGCGACGGCATAGCCCCCCTCAAAGGGACACTCGCGAAAGAAGACCGTGAAGCAGCCCTCTGCCTCACGCATGCCAGACTCCCAGAAGCCCTGCGCCATCGTCAGCTCGTACAGGTCCGTGTTGAGCGCTACGTCGCTCGACATGGTTGCGTCGGTCAGTGCCATGGCTGCGCATCCCCTCAGTTTAGCGTATTCGGTGCCCCTGCGGACAGTCGTCGTACCCTTTAGGGTAGCACGTGGCGCGCCGGACGGGGCGCGAAAGCAAAAAACGAAACTCCCGGCGCAAGGCACAGATGCTCTTTGACGCGGCGCGCCGTCACAGGACTGCTCCTCTCAACGCCCAAGCGCCATCACCAGCATGATGATCACGGCGATGAGCAGGACACCGAAAAGGACAACCTTCTGTCCAAGGGGCATCTTGAGGTCATCGCCAGGCTCCATGATCTTGGCGTTTCGCTCCTTGAGCGCACGAATGCGAGCATCCTCGTCATGGGTTGCCTGCTCGGCCTTGAGGCGCTCGAGCTCGATGCGCTCTGCCTGGATGCGCCGTGTGTTCTCGCGCTGCGCCTTCTCTGCACGCAAGCTCTCAAGCTCGGCGCGCTCCTCGTCCGTAAGCGGTCTCGCATCGTCACTCATACCTGCCTCCCTCACCATAATCCTTCGTAGACGAGAGCACCGGCCCCTCGACGCCCGTCGCGTCAAAGGCGGGAACGAAGCTCTCTGACACGGTGCCCCCCTGCTGCCACCACATACGCTCGAAGCCGAGCGCATCGGCGTGATCGAGCACCCGCTCGTACTCCTCGCCCGTCACGGCACGAGCGAGGTCTCCCCCCGCCCTGAGGCAACGCCTGTTGGGAGTGTACTGGTTCATGACAGAGATATCCACCTCGTTGTGGCAGAGAGCCCAGACGCGATCGAGCACCCGCAGCGAGTCGTCCACATGCCCCGGCATCACCAGGTGTCGAACGATGACGCCACGGAGCATGCGCCCGTCAGCTCCCAGCAGGCGTCCACCTCCCTCGCGCACAGACGAGAGCATCTCGACAAGCGCGTCCTCGGCCACCTCAGGGTAGTCCCTCGCCTGCATGAGCCTGCACGCAAGATCACCTGATGAGAACTTGAAGTCGGTGAGCCACACGTCCACGACGTCACCCATGGCACGAACGACCTCAGGAGTCTCGTATCCCGAGGTGTTGCACACGACGGGCAGCGTCATGCCCGCCTCCCGGGAAAGAAGCACAGCCTGCCTCACCTGAGGCGCAAAGTGTAGGGGTGTCACGAGGTTGATGTTGATGGCCCCCTGCGCCTCGAGCTCAAGCATCATCTGTGCAACGCGTCCGACCGGGACGTCACGACCCGATCCCCCCTGCGAGATGTCATGGTTCTGGCAGAAGACACAGCGAAGGGGACAACCCGTGAAGAAGATTGCCCCGGATCCCGCCTCGCCCGAGATGGGGGGCTCCTCCCAGAAGTGCAGGGCTGAGCGTGCCGCACGCAGCCCTGCCCCAGCTCCGCATGCTCCGACCTCGCCCGCAAGTCGATTGGCGCCGCAGTGCCGGGGGCAAAGCTCGCAATGCCCGTAGAGGGCAAGAGGAAGCCCCGTAAGGTCCATGGAGACGTCTTTCGCCTTTTCGCCTAGGCGTACAGGCGCATGAGGCGGGCAATGGACACGATGTAGATCTTGAGGGCGCGCCTCAGGCTCTCTTCGCTGACGGCCTCGTCGGGTCCGTGCTCGGGTCCAACCCAAGCAGGCACATCCTCACCAGGCTCATGCGGACCGAAGGCACAGGCGCGCTCGAACTCGCGCGCATAGGTCCCCCCGCCGATCACGAGCGGCTTGGACACCCCGCCCACGTACTCATCATAGGTATCGAGCAGGCAGCGAACCTCAGGAGAGGAGGGATCGGCATAGAAGGGGGGCTTCACAAGATCGACCGCAAAGCTCGCGTCATGCTCCTTTGCACGCCTCGTGAGGGTGTGGGCCAAGGTGTCGGCGCTCGTCGAGTCGGGAAAGCGAACGTCACAGCTCTGGATCAGACATCCTGCCTGAGAGCGAATGGTACCGCCAATGATGCTGAGGGCACCAAAGCGGTCGTTGGCGCTCTGGACGCCAAGGGCCACCCCGTCATGGCCCGAGGAGCAGAGCAGCTGCTCCAACTCGAAGAAGGGCCTCTGTACGTCCGAGACGAGACCCGCGTCAAGCAGGTAGTCCACGAGCAGGCCGATTGCGTTGATGGTACCCTCGGGAAGCGAGGCATGGCCGCCCCTGCCTTTGGCCGTCAGGCGCACGAGGCCCTCCCCCTCAACCGAACGTCCCACCTGCCCGCACTCAGGCAGCTCGCCTAGCTCTGCCCTCACCACAGCGCTCGCAAGGCCACAGATGGCGTTCGGAACTGTCCCGCCCTCCACGCTGACGATGCGGCTCCCCGCCACGCCGACGGTAGGGTCAGAGCTGAAGTGACCCTGCAGGATGCCCCTCTCGCCACAGATGAGGGGGAAGTCGGCGTCGGGTGTGAAGACGAAGCGGGGCTGGGGGTAGTGATCCAGGTAGTAGGAGACGTCCCCCATGCCCGTCTCCTCCTCCGATCCGATGATCGCGCGCAGGGTGAGGGGCAGCCGCCTTCCCGTGCGCTCGACCTCGCGAGCGAAGAAGTGAGCGGCATAGAGTGAGAGCACGAGAGGACCCTTGTCATCGAGGACGCCACGCCCCACCAGATAGGCGTCCTTGCGGGTCACGTCAAAAGGCTCGACGGTCCAGCCAAGCCCCTCGGGCACGACGTCGCAGTGGGCTATCGTAGCGAGGTAGTCCTCGGAGCTGCCGGTGACATCCGCGTAGCCGAGGTACCCCTCGCAGTCGTGTGCGTCAAGACCCAGGCGGGAGGCAATGGAAAGGGCGCGCCTCAGCGCCTCGTGACTCGCAGGTCCCCAGGGATCTTTCTGTGTCGCGTGCGAGAGGTCCTCCACGGAACGGATCCGCACGAGCGAGCGGATGTCAGCAACGACATCCTCCCAGACCTCGCCTACGTAGTCCTCCACACGCTCCTTGAGCTTTTCGTCAGGCATAGCCGCTCCAATTCTTGCATCGTCTTGTCGCGCCTGGGTGCTGTCATCACGCAGGAACCTCGCCCCTCGGCTGACCCTGTGCCTCATCACCCTGCGCCCAGCTCGCAGGATCGGCATACGGACGCTGCAGATAGGGAGGGGAGGCCGCAGCTGCGACCTCCCCTCAGAGCACCGCGTGTTAGAGATGGGCCGAGTTACATCTTCCTCACGTTAGAGGCCTGGAGCTTGCCGTTCTGCCCCTGCGTGATGTCGAACTCGACAGCCTGGCCCTCGTCCAGCGTCTTGAAGCCGTCCATCTGGATCTCGCTGTAGTGAACGAAGAGGTCATCGCCATCATCGCGAGAGATGAAGCCGTAGCCCTTGTCGGGGTTGAACCATTTGACCGTACCCTGTGCCATGTCGTGCCTTTCTTTCTTGCCCCTCGGGGCTTAAACGCTGCGCCTGAGCGCGATACAATGTGGCGATTACACCACGCCTGCTATTCTAGCCTAACAGCAGGGCACCCGTGCCCACAATCTCAATGAGCAGCACTCAGACTTGTCCTGGCCCACCTGAGGGTTACCTTTCCTATCCCAGCTGATCAGCCACGCTTGCCTTTCTGTCTGAGCTCATCCTCAAGCGTGCGAAACTCGGAGGGAACACTTCCCGGTTCGATATCAAAGGACTGCTCCATCGCCTCTGCCTGCTTGAGCCTGAGCTCAGAGAGCGCGTCCTCGCCCATGGCGGCATAGGCATCTGAGAGCCCACGCAGCGAGTAGGCGACATAGCCCGCAACCGAGTCGCCCACGCCCGAGAGCACCATCATGGTGACGAGCGAGTCTGGAGAGAGCTGTATGGCAAGCTGCGGATCGAGGTCGAGAAGCCCCGCGACAGCTTCCTCGACCTCGACTGCGGCCTGTCTGTCGCCCTTCAGGAGAGCCATCCGCAACGACCGGGCGATGGCCTCCACGAACTGAGCGATCATCTCGAGCAGATAGTCATGCTGCAGCATTCGTCCCCCAAACGTCACGCGCCCGATAAAGGCCCGCGCTCCCACCGTGCCCAACCGCTCCAAGATCCGACTCCAGACCTCGGCCAGCCCCAAGACCCTGTGCCACGACCTGCCATACGGCCCCAGCCAATCCCATACTACCCCATCGTCTTGCCCGCAGGAGGGGTGATCCCCAGGTGCTCGAAGGCAAGCTCTGTCGCCTGCCTCCCCTGCGGGGTGCGCACGATGAGCCCTCGCTGGAGCAGATAGGGCTCATAGACGTCCTCGATGGTGGACGGGTCCTCCCCTACGGAGGAGGAGATGGTTGTCAGACCCACGGGACGACCCCGGAAGGTCTGGGTGAGGGTCCCTAGGATCTTGGTGTCCATCCAGTCAAGGCCCAGCTCGTCGATTTCGAAGAACGAGAGCGCCTGGGCGGCGACGTCCCAGTCTATCGTACCGTCTGCCTTGACCTGAGCATAGTCACGAACACGCTTGAGCAGGCGATTCGCAAGCCGAGGAGTCCCACGTGACCTGCTGGCTATCTCCGCCGCACCCCGATCGTCAATGACCACGCCAAGCAGTCTGGCAGAGCGCAGGACAATGCGGGTGAGCTCGTCTGTCGTATAGTAGTCGAGGCGGTACGAGATGCCAAAGCGGTCACGCAACGGCCCCGTGAGAAGTCCGGTGCGCGTGGTTGCGCCAACGAGCGTGAAGCGGGGCAGATCGAGCCTGATAGACCGGGCCGCCGGACCCTTCCCGATGACGATGTCGAGGGCGAAGTCCTCCATCGCCGGATAGAGCACCTCCTCGACCTGATGGTTGAGGCGATGGATCTCGTCAACAAAGAGGACGTCGCCCTCCTCGAGGTTCGTGAGTATGGCGGCAAGGTCTCCCGTGCGGGCGATCGCGGGACCGGAGCTGGTCTTGAGGCGGGCGCCCATCTCGTTGGCGACCACGCCTGCGAGGGTCGTCTTCCCGAGGCCGGGAGGTCCTGAGAAGAGCACGTGATCGAGGACCTCCCCCCTGTCCTTGGCAGCCACGATGAGCACGCGGAGGTTGTCACGGACGCGCTCCTGGCCGCAGTACTCCTCCAAGGTCCGGGGCCTCAGGCTGCGCTCGACGTCGATGTCGTCTGCCGTAAGCTCGCCGGTCACGCTGCGGCCCCTCGCCTCGAGGCACGCGTCATCGGCAAAGAGGTCCTTGTCGGGAGCCTCCCACATCACGAACCACCCCCTAAGCGCCTGAGCGCATAGGAGAGGGTCTTCTCGAGCGTATCTGCATCAGCACGCGTACGGCCCTCGAGGGCACGTTCGATCTCTTGGGACGTGAAGCCCATGGAGAGAAGCGCCGAGCTTGCCTCCCGCACGATGGACTCGTCCGTCTCGGACGGACCTGGCGCGGCTGGCGACGGCTCGTCCGCACCCACAAGGTCCCTCAGCTCGCCATCCTGGGCAAACACATCCTGAAGCTCGACGAGTAGGTGCTGCACCTTCTTCCTGCCGACACCCGGGACCTGGGACAGACGGCTCGCGTCCTTGAGCCTGACAATCGTCGCGAGGGTAGCGGGCGTGAAGACAGAGAGGATCGCGAGCGCGAGCTTGGGACCCACGCCCGAGACCGCAACCAGCCTATCGAAGACCGCACGCTCGTCGCGGGAGGAAAAGCCATAGAGCTCCATCGCGCTCTCCCTCAGAAGCAGGCGCGTGTAGAGCGTGACATCAGAACTGCCCTGCTCCGGAAGCTGCGCCGCAGTCGTGGCGGAGACGCCCAGAAGAAAGCCCACGCCTCCCACGTCCAAGACGACCTGATCGGAAAACCGTTCGACCACAGAACCCGTAAGCTGAGCGATCATCGGCTGTTCCTCCTGCTCTGGCGCGCATGGGTAAGTGCCCGGCGGTCCCGCTTGCCCTGGGGGAGGTGGGCGGCGCTCGCCGCCGCAGTCGCCTCGCGCGCAAGAGCGCGATCGTAGCTCCTCTGGGCCCACTCCTGCTCTTGTATCTGGACCGAGGCGGCGTCCTGGGTGATGCGCCTCGTCCGAGAGAGGTTGGCGTGGCAGATGGCAACGGCAAGCGCATCGGCGCAGTGGTCGGGCCTGGGGTCGCGCTCAAGGGCAAGGATGCTGCGCACCATATAGATGACCTGCCGCTTATCCGCCCCGCCCGTGCCCACGACAGCCTGCTTCACCTGCATCGGCGTATACTCCCCCAGCTCCATGCCAGCCTCGGCGCAGGCGACGATCGCAGCCCCCCTCGCCTGGGCCGTCGCGATGGCGGAGCGTGAGTTCTCCCCAAAGAACACCTTCTCTATGGCAAGCTGCGCAGGACTGTAGTCTTGCACTATCTTGGAGACCTCCTCAAAGATACGACCCAGGCGCCGATCGAGCGAATCTCTTGATCCGCTGCTCACGCACCCATAGGCGCGTGTTCGGCACACAGATCCTCGCGTCTCGATTACACCCCAGCCGGTGTTTGCCAAGCCAGGGTCAATGCCAAGGATGATCATAGACGCTCCTCGCGACACACACGGACCCATGGTTAAAGAACTTACGTTCTATTATAGCACAAGCTGTGGTCAATTCTCCGAAAAAGGAGATCCCCAGATGAGCATGTTGCCAAAGGGCTTGTCCGGCTTACCTCCCGAGCGGAGGGACTTGAGCCAGTCCTGAAGGCTCTCGCTGTCCTTGATGTCCATGCCACCTCCTTGCGTGAAGTCGTTGAGAAAGGAGAGCGCATCTTTCAGCTGGCGCACCGCCTCATCTGCCTGCGCATGCGCCTCCGCCTTCGGCTCAAGGGCGGCAGGCCGAAGGTTGTCGGGGATCGAGAGGACCTTCTCCGCAAGCTGCAGAAGGGTACGCTGCAGCTCCTGCTCCTCTCTGGAGCCATCCGCACGCCACACAAGCCCCAGCGGTTGGGTTGCGTTTGTGAGCGGGGCAGAGCTCGTGACGATCACGGTGGGGACGCCGACGCGGGTCGCCTCCGTGTCATTGAGCCTCAGCAAGACCTCCCTCACGAGGTTCGGATCGCGCCCCGTAACCTCGACGACGTCCTTGACACCGTGGCGCCCCTCCACATGCTCGAGAAGGATTGAGTCTACTGCATACACGCACTCCTCCACCGAACCGGAGGGCAGTGTGATGCCTGGCACAGTGGGAAGGTCGAGCCTAGAGAGCGCGACGGACCCCATAATGGGCGAGATGGTGTTACGCAGGCGGGCGAGGTCGACGATGTCGGAGCGATAGACGTCCCCCAAGGGCATGGCAGCGGCAGAGCTGGGAACGTCAGCCCAAAGGCCGAGGGCAAGATCGGTCTTGTCCCTTGGCGAGAGCACGCAAGCACCCAACTCATCGGCCCAGACGGCAAGCTGGGCGGCGGCCCTCGCGCGGCCCAGCAGCACAGAGCCGCCCGCCGCGTCCCAGAGCGTGGCATGTGCCTCACGCAAATCGAGACGAAGCCTGCCCGCAAGCTCCCGTGCGCGAGCGGCCCCCTCGGCATCGTCAGTCGCGATCAGGGCGTGCACCTTGGTCGGTCCCAAGGCATCGGATGCAAGCATGGCCAAAAGCTCCGAGCTCAGGGTGCCGTCAAGGGGTAGGACCGCATGCTCGACGCACCTGTGCTTCTCTACGATATCGCGAACCCCCAGCGTAAGGGCCTGCCAAAGCTGGAACGTCTGATCGTAAACCTCGGGCGAGAGGACCGCGTCCTTCGCAACCGAAACGTCCGCACCCACCTCGCAGCTCACAAAGCCCTCCTCGAAGTCGGGGGCGGCCGCCACAAGTTCGCCTGCCGGCGAGAGCACGAAGCTCGACCCACAATACACGGATTCCCCATAGAGTCCCAGGGCACCCACGCCTACGAACCATGCGCCGCTCGCCTTGGCGTCCTCAGAGAATCGTCCCTCCGTGAGGCCAGCGCCAAGCGCCGTCGAGGGATCATCGACATGAAATCCCTGGTCGTCGAGGTAGACGATGACGGTTGCACCCGATTGTCCGCTCCGAAGACGATCAAGGTCGTCAAAGGTGAGGGCTACGGCAAGCTGCTCCCCCCCGAGGCTGAGGATGGGAACTCCCTGCTCGGGCAGCGATCCCTGCGGGGGAGCCGCCTCCATCGCCGCCCCAAAGAAGCTTCCTGCCAGATTGATCAGCATGACCTTGCCATCCTTGAGCAGGATCGCCTCCATGGCAACCACATCATCGTAGCTCACAAGGATTGCCATGAGGCAAGGACAGGCGATGCCTTCTGCAAGCGACCCGAGGCATGCGAGCAGGTCGTGCAGGAAGGGCAGCTGGTCTGCCTGGCGCACGCCCTCGATTCCCGTGAGGGCCAAGGACGGAAAGATAAGGAGGTCCACGTCGCGCTCGGCCGCTACCTTAGAGTAGGCCAGCATACGCTCGCAGGTCTTATCGAAGTCACCCGGTCGGCTGTCTATCTGTGCAATGCCAATTCTCATTGACCATTCCCCCCAGCATGATGACGGATGTGAGAATTCGTCCACAAGCATACGTCACTGTGCGCCCCATGGCACGACGAAAGAAGCCACCGACCCACGCATGACACCTGGCGTCTGGCCGGGCGCACGTGCCCTTCGCCCTAGACGAGCCGGACGTGACCCTCCCCCTCCACGAGATCCTTAACCTCGGCGAGTAGCACGTTGTTGCGGGCGTCCACCCTCGTGGGAAGCGCCAGGCGCACCAAGTCCCCGGTCGCGCTCTCGACGAGGAGCGCGACCTTGTCCAAGCCGTCGTAGCGGACAAGGATGGACTGCAACGTCTCGAGGCATCCCTGGGAGAGCAGCCGCTGCGGACTCACGAAGACCTCTACCACCTTGGGCCTGTTGGTCCTCTCGGAGAGCTCCATCGCCTCGACCGAGCTGGCGATCACCTGATCACCACGATCGCCACGCTCGAGCTTGCCCGTGACCCTGATGAAGACGTCCCCGACACGCTCTCCCGTCTGACTGTCCACCTCGCCCTCAAGCACTGCCGCGCACTCCTTGTAGGTCTTGGGAAAGACGACGACGGATATCTCGCCCTCCATGTCCTCAAGTGTGACGACGGCCATCTGGTCACCCTTCTTGGTGACCTTCTTGGCGACGCCACCTGTAGGCACCATGCCGGCAAGCCTGATGGACTGCCCCTCGGGCACCTTGAAGCGCGTGATCGTCGCGCCGCTCTCGGGGTCGACGCTCTCGTCTGACTCGGAAAGCTCCAGGACCGTGTAGTCACGGGCCTTCGAGAGCGCGTACTCGAAGGGGGCCAGCGGGTGGTCCGAGACGTAGAGTCCCAGGACCTCATGCTCCTGCGCGAGCTTCGTGTGGCGGTCCCACTCGGCTGCGGGGTCAGGGTCTGGCACCTGATCGTCAAAGCCCGAGCCCTCCACCGCGCCAAAGAGGTCGAAAAGCGAGCTCTGACCAGCCGCACGGTCCTTCTGGCGCTTCGTCGCCGCATCGACGATGTTAGCGGGATCGCTCTTGTCGGTGAACGTCATGAGCTGCCTTCTTGGGTAGCCCGTCGAATCGAAGGCGCCCGCCTTGATGAGGGCCTCGACGACGCGACGGTTGGCCTGCCCTGCGTCCACGCGGTCCACGAAGTCATGGAGGTCCCTGAAGGGACCTCTCGCCTCGCGCTCGGACATGATGGCCTCGGCCACACCCTCACCCACGCCGCGGATGCCCGCGAATCCAAAGCGGACGCCCTCCGAGGTCGCCGTGAAGTCCCTGCCCGACTCGTTGATGTCGGGCGGCAGGACGTCGATGCCCTCGCGGCGGCAGGACGTGACGTAGTGGACGATCTTGTCGGTCTTCCCCATGTAGGACGTGAGCACCGACGCCATGTACTCGAGGGGGAAGTGGGCCTTGAGCCAAGCCGTCTGCATGACGAGTATGGCGTAGCCGGCCGAATGCGACTTGTTGAAGGCATAGGAGGCAAACTCCAAGACGTCGTCCCAGATCCGCTGGGCGACCTCCCGGGTGTAGCCGTTGTCGACGGCACCGTTCATCCAGTGGTCGTAGGTCGTCTCGTCCTTGCCGTTGTCCCAGTGAAAGACGGTCGAGGTGAGGAGCTTGACCTTCTTCTTCGCCACGGGCTTCCTGATGCGTGAGTCGGACTCACCAGCCGAGAAGCCGCTCATCTTGACCGAGATCTGCATGACCTGCTCCTGGTAGACGATGGTGCCATAGGTCTCGTCCAGGATCTCGGAGAGGCGGTCGTCGTAGAAGACGACGTCCTCCCTGCCGTTCATGCGATTGATGTAGCTCGTGACCATGCCCGAGCCCAAGGGGCCAGGGCGGTAGAGGGCGATCAAGGCGACTATCTGCTTGTACTCCTTGGGCTGCATGTTCTTGATCGTGGCCGTCATGCCCGGCGACTCGACCTGAAAGACACCGGCGGTGCGGCCCGAGCCCAGAAGCTCGTAGATCTTGGGATCGGTGAAGTCAACCTTGTCGACATCGAGGTCCAGGCTGGTGGCACCTGGCTTGACGCAGGCCCTGACGCTATCGGGCAGGGCGTCGAGGTCTGTGAGGTCAGGATGGGACGCCTGGATGTTCTCGAGCGCCTTGCTGATGACCGTGAGGGTGCGCAGGCCCAAGAAGTCCATCTTGAGTAGGCCCATGTCCGCAACCGAGTGACCCTCGTACTGGGTGATCGTGACGTTGCCCTTGGTGTCGAGCTTCGTGGGCACGTGGTCGGTGACGGGAGTGGGAGTGATGAGCGTCGCGCAGGCATGGACGCCCTCGCCGCGGGTCATGCCCTCTATCGAGAGGGCCGCGTCAATGATGCCGTGGGCGACCTCGTCGTCCTTGTAGGCCTGCTCGAAGTCGGGGGAATACTGGTCGGGCTTCCGCTCGTTCTTGTGCAGGGCGTTCGCAAGCTCGAGGCCCGGGTCCCCGGAGAGCATCTTTGAGAGCCTCTGACCCACATAGACGGGCTGGCCGAGCACGCGCGCCGCGTCATTGATGGCCTGCTTGGCCTTGATCGTGGAGTAGGTGATGACCTTGCAGACGTGATCCTCGCCGTAGAGCTCGCGGACGTGGGTAAGGACGTCCTGGAGGTGCTCGTCGTCGAAGTCCATGTCTATGTCGGGCATCTCCGAGCGCTGGGGCGAGAGGAAGCGCTCGAACATGAGGCCATTCTCAAGCGGGTCAAAGCTCGTGATGTTCATGGCGTAGGCGACGATGGCACCTGCCGCCGAGCCACGCCCCGGCCCCACGCCAATGCCCCTGTCCTTGGCCCACTGGACGTAGTCCTGGACGATGAGGAAGTAGTTGGCAAAGCCCTTGTCGCAGATGATCCGGTACTCGTACTCAAAGCGTTCCTGGACGTTGATGCCACCGATGACGACGTCTCTCCAGTCGGCGCCGTAGCGCTTGGCAAGGCCGCGCTCGCACTCGACGCGAAAGCGCTCCTCGGCGGTCTCGCCGGGCTTGAGCCCTGGGAACTCGGGCAGGTACATGCTCGACCAGTCCAGCTCGAAGTCACACTTGGACGCGATCTCGAGGGTGTTGTCGCAGGCCTCGGGTACCCAGGAGAAGAGCTCGCGCATCTCCTGCTCACTCTTCATGTAGAACTCTGAGCCCACCATATGCTGGCGAGTCTCGTCCGAGAGGGTCGTCGCCTTGCCGATGCACGACAGAACATCCTGGGTAGGGGCGTCCTCGCGGACGAGGTAGTGGAAGTCATTGGTGGCGACGACCTTGATGTTCAGCTCACGGGCCATCCCGACGAGGTGTTCGGCGAGCTTGCGATCGTTCCAGCCACCCCGGTACTCCTGGGCATGGTCTTGGATCTCGATGTAGAAGTCCTCGCCAAAGATTGACCGGAAGCTGCTCGCCCACTCGCGCGCGCCGTCGAAGTCGCCGTCGAGCACGCACTGCGAGATGATGCCCTGGACGCAGGCGCTCTGGCAGATGAGGCCCTCGTGGTACTCCCTGAGCATGTCGAGCGTCACGCGGGGCTTGTAGTAATACATCTCGTGACCGGCGGCCTTGGACATGCATCTGAGGAGGTTCGCGTAGCCGCGCCCGCTCTTGGCAAGCAGGATCAGGTGGAAGCGGCGCTGCTTGGTGCCCCGCTCGATACACTCATCCTTGATGAAGTAGCACTCGCAGCCAAAGATGGGCTTCACCTTGAGGGGTGGCCGGTTCTCCCTGACGGCAGCGAGATCGTGCGTCGCCTCCCAGACCCTGCGATCGCTCTCCCACTGAGCGTGGGCGCGATCGCAGGCCTCTGCGTCCTTCGCGTCCGGCGCGGGCTCCTCAAGCTCCCAGCCCTTCTCGAAGCACTCCAGGTCATGCTCCCACTGCTTCATGGCGCAGGCGGCCTCGTTGTACTTGCGGCACTCTAGGTCGAGGTTGGGAACGCCAAAGAGGTAGCCGTGATCCGTGAGGGCGACGGCGGGCATCTTGAGCTCGACGGCGCGCCTCACGATATCAGGGATGCGCGCCGCTCCGTCGAGGATGGAGAAGTCGGAGTGGTTGTGAAGGTGAACGAATGCCATGTGCTTCCCTACTCACACTGCCGCAGCCACAAGAATCTGGCGAACGGCTCTGTACGTCAGGCCCTAGGATAGCCCATCGAGGCGTCCCGATGCGTCCCTCATTTGCGGCGCTGAGCTGCATGTCTACCAAACACGCAGGTACATGGGCCAAGAAAGGCGAGGGTCTTTCACATCTCCCTTCTGGTGGCGTCCTCTTCTGGCGGATGTCACAGGCACCAGGCAGGCGCACGAAGCGTGTGTTTGCCGTGACCGTCGGGGGCGGGGTTACATCCTCCCCTCTCGACATCCACGACAATCCCAGCCATTCCCATGTGAAATCGACCAAGGGAGACACCGTCACGTGTGGTACATTGTCGGTAGTGAACCCGCCATGCCTATCTCTCGGCATCGGTCGAGATGATGCAAACTTTGGCGGGTATTCCAGGTCGCGCCATGCGGATTCCGCGGAGCCTCTGCGAAAGGGGCGACTCAATTGCCCCGCCGCAGCGTGGATCATCGGGAGCCTGAGAGCGCGCGTTGAGGGTGAGACCTCTATATGCAGATCGACATGTAGAGAGGGAGGAACACCCGATCGCCTTCGACCTTCAGAATCTTGGCGTGGAGGACGTACTCGGTGCCGACGCGCCGTGCAAACTTCGCCTTGAACTTGTTGAGGGAGACGGGCGAGTAGCGCTTCCCCGACTTGATCTCGATGGGGCTCACCCGCGGCTTCATGGCGGCGCCGGGATACGGGCGGATGGTCAGGAAGTCTATCTCCATGCGCTCCTCCTTGACCGTGGAGGATTTCGAGTAGAAGTGGAGCGGATGGCCGTTGGCGCGCAGCTGCTGCGCGACTGCGTTCTCCATGAGCATGCCCTCACTCACCTCGATCGAACCCGTGAGCACCTGCCTGTACGCCTCGGGCATGACGCTGCCACTCGAGTCAAAGGCCATGCTGGCGAGAAGGCCCGTGTCTACCATGTAGCACTTGACGGAGGCCTCGTCCTCGCTGAGGGCCAGGCCGACGGAGGGGTCGGCGCTCAAGGTGCACAGGCTGACCGTCGCGGCCTCCTTCAGCCACGCGAAGGCCGTCGCGAAGTCCCTGGCACGCGAGTCCCCCTCGATCTGCGCGTACACGACCTTCTTCTCGTGCTTGGCTAGCTGGCCGGGGATGGCGTCGAAGACCGCCTTGATCCTCTTCGCGGCGAGGCCACCGCGCTTCTCGATGTCGTTGCGGTACAGACCGAGGATGAGCCCCTTCGCGCGGTCGGCGGCCATCAGGTCGCGCCCGTCCGCATACGCCGCCACGGACTGGGGCATCCCTCCCACGAGCATGTACTCCCTCCAGAGCCTCTCGGCCTTGCGGTGGAGCGTCTCCGGCAGGTTCTGTCGGCTCTCGAAGGAGCGCCTGATCATGGCGGCGAGGGCGCCCTCTCCCAAGGCCCACAGGAACTCCTCGAAGTCCATCGGGCCCATCTTGCGCGACTCCTCCTCCGAGGGAATCAGGGTGTTGCGGACATTCTCCTTTATCGAGACGAGGGAGCCTGTCTCGACGTAGTCGTAGCGGCCGTCTGCCACGAGGTGCTTTATGAACTCGCGCGCCTGGGGGAAGGCCTGCACCTCGTCGAAAATGACGAGGGACCTGCGCTCCCTGAGCTCGACGCCGAACTCCGCGGACAGGTACAGGAAGAAGCTGCCCATGTCCGAGCGCGTATCGAGGAACGTCTGCCTGCAGTCGTCGGTCACCTTCGTGAAGTCGATCAGCAGGTACATCTCGTACTCCGCCTTGGCGAACTTTTCGACGACCGTCGACTTCCCAACGCGGCGCGCGCCCTCGACGAGGAGCGCCGTTGACCCCTGGCTCGTCGACTTCTAGGCGAGCAGCTCGTCGTAGATCTTCCGCTTGAACATCAGTCCCCACTTTCATCGCAGCAACCGATGCCGCCATTGTACTGCTTGTTTTCACGATATCGCTTTTAGTAAGTTCTTTCAACTTCACGTTTTCGAGGTTATTACTCCTATCTGTATTGCACATATATTTGATTAGAAGTTTTTTACGCGCAGTTCTCGTCAGCGAGGGTGACCCGCCGTACCGGGAGCTTGAAGCCATGTGGCGCCATCGGTGCGGGTTGCTTCATGTGGTCGGGCTTCCGCTCGGCCCCATTCTCTTTGCGCCAAATCAAGCGATCGATATCACTCGTTAGTTGACCATGACACATAATGCACACCCTATAAGAGGCTTCGTGAGTTCGTATAGGTGGATGGTTGCGCCACCGCCTTGGCGGCGTGGGCCTCAGGTCCAAGCGCCCTGGCATCACGGGGCCATGGGGCCGTCGACGTCGTGGGACCAGTGGCCCCGCCCGGTCACGCGTGCGGTTGTGGGAACGCAGGAGTGTACACAGATTGGCCAAAACGGCCCCTCGACGCCGTTTTGGGGCGTTTGTGTACACTGTTGGGCTGTGGGCTTGGGTTATGAGTGGCCTTGGAATCGCAATAGTGTACACAAATGGGAGGATCGGGCCTCTCCGTGCCGGATTGGGGCATTTGTGTACACTGTTGGGCTGTTGCGTTGTTGCGGACAGGCGCGACGACGCAGGAGTGTACACAGATCGGTGGAAATGGCCTCTCGGTGCCGTTTTGGGGCGTTTGTGTACACTGTTGGGCCGTGGAGCAGTTGCGGACAGGCGCGGGGACGCAGGAGTGTACACAGATTGGCCAAAATGGCCCCTTGGAGCCGTTTCGGAGCGTTTGTGTACACTGTTGCGACGCGAGCTTTACGACGCGAGCTTTACGACGCGAGCTGCGTCGGGTGGCACGAGCGCCCCAACCGCCATGGCGTGCCGGCGGCGCCCCCTCTCGGTGGGCACCTCTCCCTTGGTCGGGAAGGTAGACTCTACGCGAGCGGTGCCGCCGCGAGGTTGGCGTCTTCGCCGAGGCGTCAACCCACACAAACCCCCGAGGAGCCAATTCATGGGCAAGCTTTCCGACGATCGTACTGTCATAGCCCGCGAGCACAGTAGCGACCTTAGCGGAGATCACCCTACGCTTGAGATTCAGAAGAAAGTACCGGATGTGCACGGTAAGCCAAAGACCACCTATCAGAAGATCCGGTACGTCAGCAAGGGGGACGGTGCGTGAGCGAGTCGCCTAGGGAGCAGGGCGCCACAGAGGCATGGGTCCCGTGGGACCCGCCCGGCATCACGGTCCCCGGCACGGCCGCAGACTGGGAGCTCGTCGAGGTGTCCGCCGGCAGGCGGGGCCAAGGCCTGGTGATCCTCGGTTACGGCGACGCCCGCCTGACCCTCGACCTCTCCGGCTGCGACTGCCTGCGCGTGGCCAGGGTGGACGGCCTGCGCCACGCCGCCTCACACGGCGCCCCAAGCCCGGGCTCGGGCATAGCGGCCTGGGCGGTCGTAGGCTCGCCCCTCGGGAGGTGGGTGGCGGACAGCAGCGGCCACCGGGCCGAGGAGACCTCGGAGCTCGCCATCGCCACCAGGGGCTGGCTCGTGAGCCTCGTCGTGGACAGCGACTGCCCGCCGAGGGCTAGGCTCAGCGGCTGGGACGGCCTCCCCCGGCTGACCGCCTCGCTCGCCGGCGCGCCCCTTCCCCCCTCGGGGGCACCGAGGGGGCCGATGGGGTGGTGGGAGTACCTCGACCGGTACGGGTGGGGCGAGTGGTCCCCGCTCGAGGCGGGTGGGAGGGCCCTCAGGAGCGAGGAGTGCTACTACATGGAGGGCTGGCGCATCGACGCGCGCGGGCTGGAGCTGCGCCTGGTCTTCGAGGACCGCTCGACGCGCATGACCCTGCGCTTTCCCGCCGAGGCCCTGCGCGCGCTCAGGGTGAGCGGGGCGGGATGGGGCAAGAGGCGCCTGTTCACCTACAGGGCCATACGGACTCTGTACGGGCGCGTCCTGGGTGACCCCTACGTCACGAGGGGGCTCGACCTCGAGCGGTGGTACCGGGAGGCGACTGGGGGCGAGGCGCCCGGCGACGCGGCCGTCTGCTACGTCCCCACCGACAGCGTCGTCATCGAGGCCTTCGCCTCGGGTGCCCCCGACGTCGAGCGCGCAGGCATCGATGCCAGGGGCTGCGACTACGGAAGGTGTGCCATCCCCGCCGAGGAGTGGGTCCCTAGGGGCGCCGGGCTCCCCGGACAGGCAGAAGACTGGGGCCTCGTCGACGTCACGCACGACGCGGGCCTGGGGGCCACGGCGACCTTCGGCCTCGGGGACCTGCGGGCCACGTTCGACCTGAGGGGGTTCGAGGCCCTGCGCGTGGCCAGGGCGGACGGCCTGCGCTACGCCGCCTCCCGCGGCGCCCCCGCGCCGGGCCCGGGCATAGCCACCTGGGTGATCGCGAGGTCGTCCCTGAGCGAGTGGCTCGTGGAGAACGACATGCACGCCCACACCCAGAACCAGCCGGACCTTGGCGAGGTGACGCTCGTCACCTCAGGCTGGCTCGTCAGCGGGGTCTACAGCAGCGTCCCCGACGCCGAGCTCCTCGACGGCGAGGGGCGGACCGTCGGCTTCGTCAGGGGCGCCCCCATGCCCTTGGGGCCGCCGCGCGGCGCGATGAGCCAGCACGACTTCGAGGGGCGCTACGGCAGCCCGGAGCGCCTCGTCTGGCAACCGCCCGGCGTCGAGCTGCCGAGGCATGCGTTCGGGAGCTGCGAGGGCTGGAGGCTCGACGAGGGCGGCCTCTCCCTCTACTACCGGCTGCCAGGAGGCGCGCATGGCGCGAAGGGGAGCCGCGATGCGCGCGGACCGATGGCACGCGTCCGCTTTGCGGCCGGGCGCCTCCTTGCGCTGCTCAGCACCTACGAGGGCCACCGCTTCAGGGAATTCAGTGGGGCGAGGACGCCCGACGGGCCACCCGAGAGCCCGATCGGCAACCTCTGCGTCGTGGGCGACGCCTACCTCAGGCGCTGGTACCTCGAGGAAGCGGTACCGGACGCGGACGGCGCCCCGATCGTCGCCTACAGCGTCTACACCGAGGTCGAGTGCATCGACGTCCTTGCGACGGGCGAACCCGAGGTGGAGCTCGGCTCGTGGGAGCCGCCGGCACCGGGGACGTCACGGGCCGCGCCGCAGGACGCGTAAGAGCGCCACGACCTTTGCGGCATCCATGGGCTTGGCCGCGCATACCTGAGCGAAATACTCAACCCAACCTTCCGGTGCTGGGCAAGTGAGCACGGGAGATGGGAAACGTTGTGTCCCCAAGCGATGGTAGTCCGGAGGTCAACAGGGACCACGGGGACGCGACGCGGAGCGCCTCGCCACGCGCTATCGTGAGCGGCCCCGTCTCTCGTCGCGGCCATCCAGATTCGCTGCGCCTCACCCTTACCCCACATCTTGTGGCGACACGACCTTAGGTAGCGACCTTGGCAGATGAACGGATCCAAGGCGACGGCCTCGTCCACAGGATCTCCTGTATGCCATGAGCGCACGCTGACGCCCACTTGGGCATAGCTTGTCATCGGACGCTCGGCACCGTCGCGCACAACAAGCGTGAGCATGCTAGGGTCGGTCGGTTTTAGCCATAATCCTGAGTTCCCGGCACCTCCTTAGCCCACAACTGGCAGCCTCATGGTGCCCCGGTCTGGCCCAAGGCGCTCCGTCAACGAGGCCCTCTGCCCAGACTGCGCTTTTCCGTGCAGCCGGGCCCCAGGCCGAGGCCTGCGGGTCCCGGCGCAACCCCCCCCGCAGCCTGGCGGGGGGTTGCTCGAGCGCATTTGCCCAGTTGAACAACTTTCCATATTGCCCCGCAGCCTAGCGGGAGGTTTGGTCCCGCGCCTCCCGTCCTTGCACCCCATCGATGGGGGCACGCTACGCTTACCATGCGATTAGGTCGTGGATATGGTACAAGGGCCAGTCCCGCAGGACCGGCCCATGCAAAGCCTCGAAGACTTTGACATCTGAGTTTATAACGACAGGCTTGTCTGGCCTCGTCAATGGTTCCTGGCTCTTCGAGGTCACCCGTACTCCCAAGCTACTCCCAAATTACTCCCAAACAAGTTTGGGAGTATCGTAGTACTGAGACGGATCTCGCTTACTTGTTCCGTGCCAAGAAAGCAGCTCCGAGTCTGAGAGATACTTAAGTGTCCTTGAAGCAGTTTGTTTTGATATTCCAGCTTCTTGCGCTAATATCGCCGTTGTGACACGACCTTGCGATTGGGCAAGATCGAGCGCCATTTGTTGATTCTTGGTCAGATGTACTTGTCTATGCCCTTGAAGTTGCGCCTTTTCGGTCCGACCGTCTTCCGCAGCCTTCGTTTTCCTTAGCGGAAGGACGATTGTGGAACGCTCTGGGTTTACCTCCTCGGAGAGTATCGGCCGCTCGTAGCCGACCTTCGTCCACTTCCTCACCATGTCCGGGATACCTCCACCAGCACGTTCGCCTACGTTGATGAGCGAGAACATCTTCATCATGGTCTCATTGCGAGGGTCAGAGTTGCCGCCGATGTAGGCCGCTTCGATGTCGATGCGGAAGCCTCCGGGATTGGAGAGGCGAAGCTCGTCCTCTTTCCAGAGGATGACGACTCCGCGCCGTTCGTGGTAGTCGGCATTGGTGAGGCAGTTCGCCAGCGCCTCGCGCAGGGCGTCGTGCGCGTCCGTCTCATCGACGCGCAGGCTGTTCTCGTCGAGCCGGAAGGGCACCTGAAGCGCCTGCCTCATGTTGTTGTACACGCGCCGATAGAAGTCGAAGACGTTCCCCGACCAGCTGTCGTCCTGCGATGTTATGCGCATCTGCCAGCGTTCGTCGGGATCAAGCTCCTGCCTGTAGTCGAGAAAGAAATGGGGGAACTCCGCCATGATGCGCCACTCCTCGCCGAACATGAGCAGCCCGGCGCTCGTGGGATGGATCGCGCCGCCAGCGTCGATCTTCGCCGCACCAATGCGGCACAAGAACTCGTCCGTGGGCAGCTCCGTCCAAGCGTGCGAATCATGGTGAATGCCATAACTTGTCCGGTACGAGGCGATAGACTCTGCGGACAGGTCATCCACAGACAGATTCTCGCGAATCTGCGAGTCGATTGATTCTTCAGAAGCATCGCGGTACATGGCATGAATCTCGCTCGCAGCACATCGATAATCGCCCTTATGGTCCCGCCGGTACGTCCCGGTCATGGGGTTTCCGTTGACGTAGACCGGCCGCAGGTGCCTGTCCGCGCGCGGGACATCGATAACTATGAGCTGCGCGCCCTCGACGCCCTCGATGCGCACATCCCTGTCTGCGAGAACGCAGGGATACAGCTTGTCGGAGCTGTGGGCCGCGTTCCAGAAGTCGTCGAGTATCTTGTCCGCATTCGATAGCCCGGAGACCTCGAGTGTACCTTCCTTGCGCTCCTTGGCTCCGAGCACGATCATGCCACCGTTCGTATTGGCGAACGCCGAGATTGTCTCCCAGATGCTCCTTGGAAGTCCTCCTTGTGCCGCCTTGGCTTCAAGGCGATTGCTTTCCTTATATCTGTCAAGATTGCTCAGGTCCACGGGATTTCCTCCTTGTCACCGTACATTCTATCTGCCGTGGCATCATCTTGGAACTGCGCTTTTCCGAATGCGGAGCAACATCGGGCTCTTCAGGGGTTTGTGTGGATTAACGCCTCGGCGAAGACGCCGCTAACGGCAGCGCCACTCGTGCAGAGCCTGTCTTCCCGACCAAGCGGGAGGGGCCAGCGAGGGGGCGCCGCCGGCACGCCGTGGCGGTCGAGGCGCTCGTGCCACCTGACGCAACTCGCGTCGCAATTCGTATCGCGACTCGCGTCGCAACAGTGTACACAAATGCCCCAAAACGGCGCCGAGGGGCCCGATCCTCCCATCTGTGTACACTATTGCGATCCCAAGGCCACCCACAACCCAAATCCACGGCCCAACAGTGTACACAAATGCCCCGAAACGGCGCCGAGGGGCCATTTTGGCCGATTTGTGTACACTCCTGACTATCCCCACGGCCGCTCGCGCGACCGGGCGGGGCCACGGGTCCCACGATATCGACGACCCCATGGCCCCCGTGATGCCAGGGCGACTTGGACCTGAGGCCCACGCCGTCAAGGCGGTGGCCAGACCTATAGTGTGGTCCTTCCGTACGCCTTCTGCCAGTTGGCACAGAACTCGTCCATGGCGATGGCAGTGCCGGGGTGGTCCACCATATCTCGGATGGTGTCAGGGTTCACTGTGATGGCTGGCACGCCCGCAGCCAGCAGCTGGTGCACCTGGTCGACGTTCTTGAAGCTTGCCGCACAGACCTTTGCCGCAAGGCCATACTGTGCCAGGGTTTGGACGAGCTCGATGACCTGGCCCACACCATCGCCGTAGTTGCACATGCGGTTGACGTAAGGTGCCAGGTAGTCGGCACCAGCCTTGGCAGCCCAGAATGCCTGGTCGGGCGAGTAGATGCCGGTGGCCAACACCTTGATGCCCATGGCCTTGGCAGCCGGGATGGCACGCAGGCCCTCATGGGTGACGGGAATCTTCACTACGATGTTCTTGCCGCCGCGGATAGAGGCAATCTTTTGCGCCTCAGCAAGGATGCTGTCATAGTCGGGCGAGACGACCTGGGCAATGATCTTCTGGTCCTCGGTGAGGACCTCGCAGAGCTCTGCAAACACCTGCTCAGGGTCCTTTCCGCTCTTAGTGAGGATGGTGGGGTTGGTGGTGACGCCATCAATGGGAAGAAACGCGGCAAGCTCCCGAATGGCCTCGATATCGGCGCTATCAATGAAGAACTCCATGGTGATTCCCTTTCTTTTGAGGTGAGGGTCCCTTGCGTCCCCTTTGCCTGGTGCCTCTGCCCGCGTCTTACTTACAGCACCTGTTCGGTACGGTCGATGATGTCATCCTGCGTCGCCTTGGAGAGCACATTGAAGAACGCGCTGTACCCTGCAACGCGAACGATGAGATCCTTGTGCGCCTCGGGATGAGCCTGGGCGTCAAGCAGCGTAGCTCGATCCACGACGTTGAACTGCACATGGTAGCCATGGAGGCGGTTGAAGAAGGTGCGCATCATCATTTGCAGCTTCTGTCTGTTCTGCTCGCTTGCCAACATGGTGGGGGTCACCTTCTGGTTGAGCAGGACGCCACCGGTAATCTTGTCAGTAGGCAGCTTGGTGACAGTCTTAAACACAGCCGTCGGGCCCTGCTTGTCACAGTTGTGCGCAGGGCTGCAGCCCTCCGCGAGCGGCTCGTGCGCGTGACGGCCGTCTGGGGTTGCCATGGTTCCCATACCTTGGCCCACGTTCGCGCTGATCGAGCTGGTGCCAGCGTAGCGGATGCCGCCGATGGGCCCGCGCCCAAAGCGCGTGTTGTGGTACTTGGCCACCTCGTCGATGTAGGGCTCGTAGCACTCAACAGCCAGAGAGTCTACGTAGTCGTCGTCATTTCCATATTTAGGCGCGTCATCGATGAGCATCTGACGGATGCGCTCGCCCTCCTCACCGGCAAAGTCAGAGAGCAGGGCGTCCCACAGCTCTTGGCGCGAGATCTTGCCTTCCTCGTAGACAAGCTTCTTGATAGCGGCGAGGCTGTCGGACATGTTCGCGATACCCACCTGCAAACCACTGATGAAGTCGTAGACCGCGCCACCTTCCTTGATGGTCTTGCCACGGGCGATGCAGTCGTCAGTGAGGGCAGAGCAGAGCACGTCGGGCACGTCGCGCTCGGAGGCCTTGTCGATGGCGTTCTCCACCACCACGGACCACTTGGTCATCTCGCGCAGGCTGGCCTTCCAGGCTGCCATGAGGTCGTCGAAGCTTTCCCACTCAAGAAAGTTCCCGTGGCCCTCCACAAGACGTTTGCCGGAGGTGAGGTCCACGCCTCCGTTCATCGCAGTGAGTAGCAGGCGTGGGAAGTTGATGTAGCTCATACCGGTGCAACGGTAGCCCCAGCGGCCGGGGACAGCGGTCTCCACACAGCCGATGGCGCTGTAGTTGTAGGCATCGTGCTCGGAGACCCCCCATGCCAGGAAGCTCGGGATGATGATCTCATCATTGTTGAGGGCGGGCATGCCAAAGCCCAGCCGCATGACCTCAATGCACTCGGCGAAGAAGTCTGGGTTGAGCTTGGCGTGATAGCGCACGGTAAGGTTGGGCTGGGTGAGGCGGGTCTGCGCGACAGAGCGCAGCACCAGCCAAGAGAGCGGGTTCACGGCGTCCTCGTGGGTATCGGGCGTCTGACCACCGATGGTGACGTTCTGATACATGGGGCTCCCTGCGGAACTGTAGGTGTGAGCCTGACTGCGTATCTTCTGCACGGTGAGCGTCTTGATCCACAGGTTAGCGAGCAGCTCGGTGGCCTCGTCCTCGCTGATGCGCCTAGCTGCGAGGTCAGCCTCGTAGTATGGATCCATATACTGGTCAAAGCGGCCGAAGGAGAGGGAGTGGCCATTGGACTCTATTTGCAGTAGCACCTGGCTGAACCAGACGGCCTGCACGGCCTCATAGAAGGTCTTGGCCGGCTCATAGGGCACACGCGTGCAGGCAGCGGCCATGCGCTCGAGCTCAGCCTTGCGCACCGGGTCACCGCACGCAGCGGCCTGCTCGGCAGCGAGCGTCGCGTAGCGGCCTGCCCAGCGGCGCACGGCATCGATCACGATGAGGACAGCCTTGTAGAAGACATACTTGTCCACCGAGTCGGGGTCAGCGAGGTCGAGCGCGGCCTTGGCGGCACGCGTGCGCTCCTCGTAGCCGCGCAGACCCTCCCTGAGCATACGGGCGTGGTTGATAGCCAAGTGCGCGTCGCCGGCGTTCAGCTTGCCCTCCATGCCAAAGATGCCCGTCTCCATGAAGACGGAGACCTCATCGGGCAGCAACGCCTCACCGCGAGCGCGCAGGTTGTTGTTCCCCCAGAAGGGGGCGATATCGCGTATGGCCTGCTTGTCGGCCTCCGTCATATAGAAGACGTCGCCGTCGCGCTTCTCGAACGTGTCCAGCTCGTCCATCACAAAGCCCAGCGTGTATTCGGGAAAGACCGGGGCGTTGCCGTTTTTGGTGGCCTGGTTGCCAGCGATGAGGGTCTTGTCCTCTATGTAGATGCTCATGTGGTCAAGGATGTGCGCAAGCGATAGGGCACGACGCATGACGGGCGGTTGGCTCTTTGTCTGGCGATAGCTCTGGGTACAGAGCACGGCGCGCTCTGCATCGACGAAGGGCTTCTCGTCCAACACCTCCTCCCGAAAGGCCTGCATGCGGTCGGTAAGGGCTCCAAAGTGCTCGCGGTTCTCCATGGGACGGTTCCTTTCGTTTGGATCAGACAAACATCCCGTATGCCCGTATTGCTTGTCGGAATCTAATTTACTTTCGTATGTAACCAACGTATCAGTAAACTAGTATTTTGTCAAGTCATTTTCTTTGAAAGATCTTACCTTTCGTTCGTAATATATGATATCATCGTTAGCAGACAACAGTAAGAGGATACTCATAGATTGACCGGTCACAACGCTCAAGAACCAGGAGGAGAGGGACAAACACCCATGCAGACGGCGACTGTCTTCAACATACAGAAGTTCAGCCTCAACGATGGACCGGGCATCCGTACGGTGGTATTCCTCAAGGGATGCCCTCTTCGGTGCGCGTGGTGCGCCAACCCCGAAAGTCAGGCCCGCGCTCCTCAGCTGGAATGGAAGGAGAGCGCGTGTGTGGGATGCGGCGCCTGCCTGGCGGCCGCACCGGGAGCCCGGGCATCTGAGTATGCCGGCAAGCGGCATGTGGACGTGAGGGCGCTTGCCGGCGACTCTGAGGGAGGTCGTGCCGCCGTCGCCGCCTGCCCAACCCACGCCCTCACCTGTACCGGCAAGACGAAGACCGTAGACGAGGTGCTTGACGTATGTCTGCAGGACCGACCGTTCTATGAGGACTCTGGCGGCGGGGTGACGCTCTCTGGCGGCGAGGCGCTCATTTGGCCGCACTTCTGCGAGGAGCTTCTGGAGCGTCTCCACACACAGGGCATCGACACCTGCGTGGAGACCGAGGCATATGTCGAACCTGGCACCTTCCAGCATATTGCCCCCATGCTTGACCACATGCTCATAGACCTCAAGCATGTGAACAGCTCTAAGCTACGGGAGCATACAGGTGCCAAGAATGACCTCATGCTGCAGAACCTCGCCTGGGCCCTTGACCACCATCCCGACGTCACACCTCGCACACCTGTAATCCCAGGATTCAACGACGGTCTTGAGGAGGCACGAGCAATGGCTCGTTGGATCAGGCAGGTAGGCGGCACCCGAGTGCAGCTGCTGCCCTTCCACAACTTCGGAGAGGGCAAGTATGCGCTCATCGACAAGCCCTATGCCCTGCATGGCATGGCCAACCTGCGCCCTGATGATCTAGCCGACTATCGGCAGGTCTACCTCGACGAGGGGGTCGAGGCGTTCTTCTGATCACAGTGCGTCCAGAAGCATTCATCACAAGAGAGGAATAAGAGAGGAATCCAAGATGCCTAGACAGATCACCGTTTATGCTGTTTCCGACATGACGGGCGAGACCGTCGCCCGCCTCGTTCGGGCGGCGTCGGCCCAGTTTCCTACCAGCGACGTGGCCATAAAGGTGTTGCAGCACGCCTCCTCTGCGCAGCAAGTCGTTGACTTCATCGAGGGGCAGGGGGATGACCTTGTACCCTGCGCCGTCTTTCATACCATCCTCACGCTGCGCATGCGCGAGGATCTGCGCACTGCCCTACAGACCCTGCGCATCCCCTCCGTCGATCTTCTGGGATCAACGTCGCACGTGATGGCAGAGCTTTTGGGCAAGCAGCCCCAGGAGACACCCGGGCTCACCATCGATGATGGCGTGCAGCCCACGTACTTCGACCTCGGGTAGGGGTTCTCCGACCCCCCCCCTGACTTCCAGAGGAGTCATAGCGTGGCAACGATCAGTTCATGTCATGCAGAGGCGGGAATGCAGGGACCTTGGCTGAGTGCGGATGAGACGTCCTCAGCCCTACAGCTCTTTACGGCCGTCAGGCAGCTCGTAGTACTGGAACGGATCTGCCTTGTTCTTCCCCTTCCAGACAAGGAGGCCCCCTTTGTCAAGCCTCTTAAGCGTCTTCGACGCAGTCTGCCTCGAGACCTCGCAGCTGCATGAGAGGTCGGAGCTGGTGACCCTGTTAACGGCGCGCCAAGCACTGGGACGAGTCCCCGCGGGCGACGACACCCTGCTCTGCGCGCCAGACAGATTGGTTGATATGTACGCGCACGATGGCCTCCCAAATGGAACCTTCTAGCGCAACTCACACCTACGAAAAGATATCCACCCTAAACATAAAAATAGTAGTGCCCAGCACATTGAGGCACACTCCCCAATAGCAATGTCTACAGGCAGTAGGGTTCTCTCGGCCAGCATTCTCATGAACATCATTGGGTGTATTTCAAATAATGAGTTACATGCATCCCCCTGGGCCATGGTCATCATGATCGCAACAAGTGAGAGTTGTTCGGTCAATACAAGTAGTGCAGTTCTTCCCGCATCTCGCACGACAAGCATAGAAGCCATGCTCATGGACACAAGCGCCACGAATGGCAGAACACAGGGAGCAAACCTGACTTTGGTATTTGGCTCCCATTTATGGTGCTATGAGGCCCCCTTGCAACGCCTCCCGTTGGGCGGGGAGACCTTACCCTCGCCCCGGAGCATCCCGAGCGTGCAGGACGAGATCGCCTTGACGTCGCCCTTGCTGAGGTTGAAGTGCAGCAGGGGCAGGCCGGTCCTGGCGGCCAGCTCCTCGATGATCGGGGTGCGCCTGGACACGTTGACGTACCTCCTGTCGGAGGCCTGGCACACGTCGAGCCCGCGGCAGAGGCCCATCACGTCCTCTGAGGAGTACCGGCCCCCGAGCACCTTGACCTGCAGGAGCCTCACGAGCAGCACCGCTAGGTAGCAGACGAGGAAGTGGCCGGTGATCGTGCTCTGCCTCTGCAGGTAGACGGGCCTGGCGTCGAGCTCGGACTTCATGACCCTGAAGCTCTCCTCGATCCTCCAGAGCCGGTGGTAGGTGCCGTACACCTCGCGGGGCGGCATCGAGGTCTCGGAGGTCACGAGCATGTTGTACCCGGCGACCGACCTCGCCTTCCGGATCGCGTCGTGGTTGAGGGTCGCGACGACCCTGGTGTCCTCCCTGACCTCGCCCTCGCCGTCCACGGGCTCGAAGGTGACGTACCTGGCGCTGTCGCCGTACTCGGACCTCCTCGCCGCCGCGAGCCTGAGGGCCCTGGCCTTCTCCACCTGCCTGTCGATCTCGCGGGTCTGCTTCCTCGCGAGGGCGGGGCTGTAGGTGACCACGCGCCTCTCGGGCAGCGCCACCACCCTCCTCCTCCCGCCGGCGTCCGTGACCCCGTACTCGAAGTCGCCGGTCGACGCCTTGTGGCTGAAGGCGACGCCGCCCCGCCCGTCGGGCACGTCCTGCCAGCCCTCGTCCGAGAGCGCCCAGGCGCGCTCCCTCGCCGGGAGGGCCTTGACCGACTTCGAGAAGATGTAGCCGTCGCCTGACAGCACGGCGTCGACGACGTTGTCCGCGCAGTCGGGGCCCTTGTCGGCGACGCGCACGGTCCGCCCCGATATCGCGTTTCTCTCCTTCAGCTGGCTGATGCACCTCTTGAGCTGGGGCCTCTCGCTCTCGTTGCCGGGGAACACGCTCATCGCGATGGGGACGCAGTCGGCGTCGAGGAGGAGCCCCATCCCCACGATGGGCTCGGGCCTGTGCTCCTTGGAGGGGCCCTTCCTCCCGGGCTGGTCCTCGCGGCCGATCTCGAAGCAGAAGTTGGCGCGGTCGAAGTAGGAGGTCGTGGTGTCCCGACCGAAGAGGCCGCCCACGCGGGCGTTGTAGATCTCGACCACCTTCTCGTACTCCTCACCCAGGTAGGCGAGGCCGTCGTAGAGCTGGTCGAGCGTGAATCCCGCCTCGACGCCCTCCATCTGCGGCAGCACGTCGTGGAAGGTCCTCGACTTCGAGCAGGGCGCCACCGCCCGGGCGAGGACCAGGCAGGAGAGCAGGTCCGCGAGCGAGAAGCGGAAGCCGCTCGGGACCTGCAGGAAGGCGAGGTCGCCCCTGACGCCGAGCGAGTCGTCTATGGCCTTGAGGGCGAAGTGGCCGAGGTGCCTCTCGGAGGGGGCGTCCGATATCTCGCGGACCCTCCCCCTCTCCCTCTCGGCCCTGCGCTCGGCGTTCATCGAGTCGACCTCGGACCTGAGGTGCGCGATCGGGTCGGCGATCCCCGACTCCCTGAGCTCGTGCTCGTAGCCCACCGCCCTCACGGACCTGTTGACGGTGTGGCCCCGCCCGGGGTCCCAGTGGCTCTCGTAGATCTGGAGATAGAGCCCCTTCTTGTTCCTCGTCCTCTTTAGGAAGTAGGCCATCGTCGCCTCCTGTCGGGTGAAAGCGCTATAACACCATAGCACCATATATATATCCTACCAGAGACGCCCTTGTCAAGTCAAGTCCCTGCGCATGAAAATACCAGCTCAAGGCTGGTTTTTACGGAAGCGGGCCGCGTTCGTGACCCTAAGGATTCGTGGTGCTAAACGCTAAACACGAGTTGTTCGGTCAATACAAGTAGTGCAGTTCTTCCCGCATCTCGCACGACAAGCATAGAAGCCATGCTCATGGACACAAGCGCCACGAATGGCAGAACACAGGGAGCAAAATCACAGAGTAGTTGGGCTTCACCCTCGACACCACGGGACTCGCTGACCCCCGCAATCATTATTGCGTGACAGGTAAGCACGCAAAGTATGGTTGGCAAAATAGAAAGTACAAGACCACCTAACCACAATTCCCTGAATATACAGGCACGGCTTGCTCCTATAGCAACTCTAGCCCCTATGATACGCTTGCTAAAGTGGTCCGATGCGACAATCATAGTCACCAGCATACCAAAAGTAAAAGGAATCAAACCGATACTCGATATGAAGTCTAGTGTAAGGAAGCTGCCAGTATCGTACGGAAGCCTGAGAGCCGCAGCAACTCCCACAAGCACCGCAACAGCCGCACAAATCAAGAGCGATGTACCGAACAGTTTTAGGATATTTTTTATCCATATAGTCATACAATGCCAGCCTATTAAACGATAGCGAAGAGACGGTGGTGCACATCGGAGGTATCTGAAAAGACCACTACCCCGCTCCCCCACTTACCACTTACCCGCAAAAAGCTCCAAAAATATCGCCACAGCCACAGCCAAACCCGAAGCCACCCTGCAACACGACATCCTCAAGGCCCTCAATTTCATCGAGACTACGCATGCCATATGCCTTATGACGGCCCTCCCCTCCGGCATAGGGCATGAGCCCTCATGCAAGATCACCGCACCTCACGACGAGCAACGCAGCTGTCGTCAGGACACAGGCCCAGGCCACGCTGACGACCAGTGCGCAGACTGTGGGAAGCTGGCCCGAGTTCGCCCAGTCGAGCGCCGGCAGGGGCAGCCATAGCAGCGGCGCCGTAACCTCGAGGCCCGACATGGTGAGAAGCCACTGCGCGGCGACAACGCCCCCGGCGCAGGCAACCGTGGTCCTCACGCTCTTCGACAGGACCGCCGCGAGTCCCGAGACGGAGGCGCAGGCGGCCACGACGGCCAGCGCCGCAGCCACGTACGCAAGAAAGGACAGCGGGTCGCCTCCCTGCGCGCCCCACCCACCCCCACCCCATCCGCCGTTTGCAAGCGTGCAGTACAACGTGTAAACCAGGGGAAACGCCAGCACGAGGAGAAGCCCTGCCACGTAGAACACGAGGAGCCTGGCGAGGAGCGCCTGTCCGCGCGTGGCGCCGTCGACGACATGGGACTGAAACGTGCGGGTCTCGAAGTCCTCCGCAAGGTACGACCCACCAAACATCGCGGCCACCAGAAGGACGCAGCCGAGCCTCACGGCAACCATGGAGCGCGTCAGCGCGTCGAAGCCCTGCAGGGCGTAGTAGCTTCCGCCCATATACATAAACTGGTACAACCCGAGGATGACCAGGAGGGCGAACAGAAACTGCCTCTCGTGGACAAGCCGGTACATCTCGGCTCTCAGGAGCCGCCCCATCACGCCCACCGCGCCTGACCTCCCATGATCCTCCCGATAAAGTACCTCTCCGCCGACTCTCCCGAGCCGCACGTCCGAGCCAGCTCCCCGTGGGTGCGCTCCTCCACGATCCTCCCTTTGTCCATCAGCACGAACCTGTCCGCCATCTGGTATAGCTCGGACAGGATGTGGCTCGAGATGAGCATGGTCGTGCCCCTCTGGTCGCAGAGCAGGCGAAGCAGCCTCCTCATGTCCGCCATGCCCACCGGGTCCAGGCCGTTGGTGGGCTCGTCCAGGACGAGGAGCGCGGGGTCGCCCACGAGGGCCATGGCTATGCCCAGGCGCTGGCGGGTGCCGAGCGAGAGGTCGCGGGCACGCCTGCCCTGCGCCTCGGCAAGCCCCACGGCCTCCAGGGTGCGGACGATCCCCGCCCTGTCGTAACATCCCTTTTGGTAGGCGCGCATGGCCATGTTCTCGAAGGCCGTGAGGCCCGCGTACACGGCCGGCCCCTCGATGAGGCATCCCATGTGGGTGCGGGCGCGGCAGAGGCCCCTCTCGCCCTCCTGGCCAAAGATGGAGACGGCCCCGGACGTGGGGTGGGACAGGCCGCATATGATGCGCATGAGCGTGGTCTTGCCCGCGCCGTTCCTGCCCACCAGGCCGTAGATCCTGCCGCGCCCCACGCTCAGGCTCACGTGGTCAAGCGCGGGCGCAGGCGCGCCGCGAAAGCGCTTGGTGACGTCCCTGACCTCGAGCACCCGCGCATCGTTATCGCCCACGGCCATGGTCCCTCGCATGACAAACCTCACCGCTCCTTCTTGTCCGAACGCCTGCTTGCGCGTGACTCGCTTCCCCTGTTGTAGCGCTCGGTGGAGCAGGCACCTCCTCGCTGGTAGCCCCGCACGCCAAGGAAGACGGCCAGGGAGAGGAGAAGCCACGAGAGCCCCGCGAGGTGCCACCAGTACCCCGAGACCCACTCGCTCGCATACGACAGGACGAGGGCGGAGCAGAGCATGGCGAGTGCAGCCGCGTAGACGCCCGTCTGGAGCCTGCGCGTGACGCGCCTCTGTTCCGGCGTGTGGAAGTCGTCAACGCGAGGATGCGCCCCCATCATCTCGAGCCGCTCGAGGCGGGCCGTGCGAAGCAGCATGCCGCCCGCGATGGCGGACCCCATCCACAGCGTGACCGCAAACGAGCTCGACGCGCCCAGCCCGACGCAGAGGGAGGAGACGCCCATGCCCATAACGGGCACTGCCCACCCCAGCGCCATGAGCACGCAGCGCCTCGAGACGTAGCGGTCGTAGTCTCGCATCGCGTCGGCCCGCGTCGACGCCTCGGATCCGGCGGCGTCCTTGGCGGGCATGTCGGGGGTCTCGCGCCCGCCTGCGACGGTCACGGGCACTGGGACCTCACGCTCGGCAGGCGCCTCGACGTGACGGTTAGCCCCATACACCAGCTCATCCATCGTGCAACCAAACAGGCTGCAGAGCCGTATCATCTTCTCCAGCTCCGGACGGCTCTTGCCTGCCTCCCACTTCGCGACGGACTGACGGCTGATGCCCAAGCTCTGGGCGAGGGCCGCCTGGCTCATGCCGTGCGCAACCCTCTGGCGTTGAATGCTGTCTCCCACGCTGTCCACGCACCCCCCTTGGCCCGCCGCGCCTTTGTTGTTGCGTATGCCCATCGAATCGTCAGACAGAGCCTGCATGGTCCCCTGCCCCTTTCCTGTCGATCTTGACCCCCTCCACGCGGTTGCCGCAACCAACCGCTGGGCGCTTTTTGTCCGCTCATGCGTCAACCACAAGTTGACAATACGGATCACCTGCGATTTTAGGAAAGGATACTAGCAACTCAGGAAACAGAGGACTGTGGAAATTACGTGTTGCTAGGTCCCGTCATGTCGATCGCCGACCTTCGCCTGGGCCGACCGTGCCGCGATGGCGGCCTCAGCCTGAGAAGGCATCACGGGCCTGCCCACGAAAAGCAAGCGTGGATCGCCTTGCTTCTGCTGAGGGTAGGTCTTTGTCCTTGTAGTGCGAATGAAATTGAAGTACCATGCAAAAACAATGGTACTAACTGCAAAAGAAACTTGGGGCACATACGATGGCCAAGCGTGACAGCCGTATTCTCAGCATACTCACTTCCCGGCAGCGAGTGGAGGTATCGGAACTCAGCGAACTTCTGGGTGTCTCGGAGGTTACGGTTCGCAAGGACTTGGATGCGTTGCAGGAGAGAGGGCTCGTGATTCGCCAACACGGCTTTGCCACGCTCTCCAACCTCAATGACGTGGGTGGGCGTCTGGCATATCACTACGACGAGAAGCGCCGCATCGCGCACGAGGCAGCAAGGCTCGTGCGCGACGACTCAACCATCATGGTCGAGAGCGGCAGCTGCTGCGCACTGCTCGTGCGCGAGCTCGCGGACACGAGGAGGGGCCTGACCATTGTCACCAACAGCGCCTTCATAGCGGGCTACGTGCGTGACAGCGCCAATGTGAGCTGCACGCTTCTAGGCGGCACCTATCAGCGCGACAGCCAGGTGACGGTAGGCCCACTTTTACGTACCTGCGCGCGGGAGTTCTATGTGGAGAAGCTCTTCATCGGCGCAGACGGCTGGGTTCAGGGCGTGGGCCCCACCAACGCCGACCAAATGCGCGGCGACGCCGCATGCTCCATGGCGGAGTCGGCAGAGCAAGTCGTCGTGCTCACCGAATCCGAGAAGTTCGGCCGACGCGGCGCCATCCCCATGCGGCTGTCGGGAAAGCACATGTCGCTCATCACTGACGAGAGTATTCCCAGCA
Source organism: Olsenella sp. oral taxon 807 (assembly GCF_001189515.2). Lineage (NCBI taxonomy): Bacteria > Bacillati > Actinomycetota > Coriobacteriia > Coriobacteriales > Atopobiaceae > Olsenella > Olsenella sp. oral taxon 807. The sequence continues at coordinate 489,495 of NZ_CP012069.2, read as the reverse complement.
AATGGAGGGAAGCATTGACACACGACGGCGTCGATGTCTGTGTGGCGAGCTGAATTACGAGGCCTCGGAGCACCCCACTCATGCCATCGAGAAGAGCAGTGGAGGATCGAGTCAAGCAGGCGCTGGGGGTAAGCCGCTATCGGGTGATCTTGGCCAGTATCGCCTTGATCGCGTTGATGTCCCCGTTGGTAAGGCATCCGATGCGGCCCGCCGTGCCCAGGTAGCCAGCGGGAATCTCGGCGATGCGATCGAGCCGGACGATCGACGGCTTGTCAAGCCCAGCTGCCTCCCATTCACGTATGGGATGGTCGTGCTCAAGCGATAGTTTGTTGGCGACGCCCGTCACCATGGCCACGAGCAGCCCGTCGAGCCTCGTCGCAAGCACGATGATCGGGCGGTACTTGTAGCCATGGCCCTCGGAGAAGTCAAAGCGAGCATGCCAGACCTCCCAAGGCTGGGGAATCGGCTCACTCATCGCCGTCGTCCCATCCCGCCGGCAGCACAGCCACACCCTCGGCGTTCAGCGGCGCGCGGTAGGCCACGGCGGCGATGGCATCGTAGGACGGCACCTCCGGGCGCAGGTCGAAGGGAAGGCCCCCGACCTCGATGGATTTGACGAGGAACGTGTTGATGGCGTCATTGAGGCTCAGGCCCCAGCGGGCGTACACCTCGGTGGCACCCTTCTTCACTTCGTCGGTCGTGCGCGTCTTTATCTCGGCGCGCCTCGTCACTGCTGCGGTTGCCATCGGGAACCTCCTCCTATTAATACCCATGTTGTACCCGAATAGGGTACTATTCTCAACTATAACTTGAGGAGTAAGTCAGTCACGCGACGGGGACCCTTCACCTCCCCTTTCTACTCTTAACGGTGAGACCCGGCTAAGAGGTACATAATCTTATTGACAAATTTGTACTCATAAGTTCCTAATAGTCATTAGGAAGGCGGATATGGAAATAGATAGGGACAAGTACCTGCGCGACCTGGCGACACGGCGCGGCAACGGGCTGGTGAAGGTGGTCACGGGAGCGCGCCGGGCCGGCAAGTCCTACTTGCTGTTCAAGCTGTACCGCGACCTGCTGCGCGAAGAGAGCGTGCCCGATGATCGTATTGTGGAGCTGGCCTTCGACCTGCGCAGCTCTCGGCCCCTGCGCGACCCCGACGCGTTTTTGGAGTGGGCGATGCCTAGGCTTGAGGGCGGTGGGGAGCGCCTCGTGCTGCTCGACGAGGTTCAACTACTCGGTGACTTCGAGGAGGTTCTCAACGAGCTTTCGCGCATGCCGGGGGTCGACGTGTATGTGACAGGTAGTAACTCAAAGTTTCTATCGACCGACATCGTCACGGAGTTCCGGGGACGCGGCGACGAGGTGCACGTACTGCCGCTCACCTTCGGCGAGTTCATGCAGTGCCGCAACGACGGCGAGGCGCGGGCGTGGGCTGACTACGTGGAGTTTGGGGGCTTGCCGCTGGTGGCCACCATGGCGAAACCCGAGCAGAAGGCTGCCTACCTCAAGAACCTCTTTGAGGAGACATACATCGCCGACATCATCGAGCGCAATGGCCTGCGCAAGACACAGGAGCTGGAAGACCTGCTGAACGTGCTGGCGTCGTCTACGGGCTCCCTTACCAATGCCTCGAGGGTCCAGGCGACGTTCAAGAGCGTGCTGAAGAGCAACATCAGCCTGAACACCGTCAAGGCCTACATTGGCTACCTGGAAGATTCGTTTTTGGTGAGCGCCGCGAGTCGCTACGACGTGAAGGGGCGCAAGTACATCGGCGCACCGCTCAAGTACTACTTCGAGGACGTGGGACTGAGAAACGCCCGGGTGGGCTTCCGTCAGGGTGAGGAGAACCACCTGATGGAGAATGTCATCTACAACGAGCTGCGCTACCGCGGCTTCTCTGTGGACGTCGGTGTGGTGAAGAGCCGAGAATACGACGCCGAGGGAGTCCAGCGCCCCGTTGCCCGCGAAGTCGACTTCGTGGCAAACCTCGCCGGCAGGCGCTACTATGTCCAGTCCGCGTTCGCCATCCCCGATGCGATGAAGGCCGAGCAGGAGAAGGCGTCGCTACTGGGCATCGACGACTCGTTCAAGAAGATCGTCGTAGTGAAGGACGTGGTCAACGTGAGCCGCGACGAGCACGGCATCGTAACCATGGGACTGTTCGACTTCTTGCTGGATCCCAACAGCCTCGAGCGTTAGGAGGCGAGGCCCGTCATTCCGATTGAGGCGCCCGGCCTCGCCGCATTGCCGTTTGGAGTCGCAAGCACATGAGGCTTTTCCCGCAGCCCCCGTTTTCCTGAACTTTACCGGGCTGGTGCAGCCTGACGTGGAGTGGGTCCACTCGCTGCCGTGCCGTCGTGCGCACGGTTCGAGCTCCCGCCTCAGCTTCGCTATGTCGGCGGGTCTTCCCCGGATCATCTCCGGATTCCCAAGATTTCTGTTCGCCGGCTTGATGACGGCGTTATCGTAAGGAAAGTCCTTTTTTGGCAGCGGGCACCCTATCACAAATGCCTCCGTCATCTTGGTGGTGGCCGCATTGTCGAGTACGCTACTGCTGGTCGTGCGATGCTAGCAGGAACACATGTTCCTATAACCCGCCGGTGCTTCGACCACCTCTCATAGGAGGACCACAGGGGAGGGCCGCGCGTGCGGCCTCGCGGAGGGGCGCATCCCGGCCCGACGCCTCACGGAAAAGCGCAGTCTGCGTGACGCGGGAGCCGCAGACTGCGCCTTTCCGTCACGTCGTCGCCCGGGAGGCGCGGGGCGCAACCCCCCCCGCCAGCCTGCGGGGCACTATGAAAAATGGCCCAACTGGGCAAATGTGCTCACACAACCCCCCGCCAGGCTGCGGGGGGGTTGCGCCAGGGCCCGCTCACGATCCCAGGCGAGGTGGGTGTTTCCCGTCAAAGCGGTAGCGCACGACGAGTGGCTGGCCCGCCCTGCCCCCCAGCTCGGACGCGTCACGCTCCACGCAGCAGAAGGCGCACTCGACGTCCTTGAGGCCGCCTTGCATGAGCACGCTCGCATAGAAGTTCGCCTGCATCTCGTGATGGGCGCGGAGCTCTTCCTCAGAAAGGCCCGCGTCCCCCGTCTTGTAGTCCACGACCAGGGCATGGCGTGAGCCCGCATCCGTCGCGAGGAGGTCGATGGACCCCTCGACGTACTCGCCATAGGTGGAGTCGACTCTCATGAAGAACGGGATCTCCGCACGAACGAGGCTGTGCGACCGAGCCTCGGCCCGAAGCTCAGACCCGCACCAGCGCCCGAGCGCGGCCCTGAGGCGCCCCTGTGCCCGAGGCGAGAGCCCCCAGCGACGCACGCTCGCGCCGAGGCGTGCCTCACCGGGCTCATACGCACCAGACTCGACTAGGGCTTGGGCAAGCTCGTGGAAGGCCGACCCAAGGTTCGTGGCCCTGTCCTCATCATTTGTGGCGGGCGCCTCGTCCCAAGCCGTGTCCAGTTCCCTTTCGAGCGCTTCGCGCGCGCTCGCCCGCAGTTGTGCGCTCACCGAGGAATAGCTGAAGATCCCCTCGCGCACCGGTGCGAGGCTTGCGCGCGCCTCGATGTCTGAGTGCTCCACGTCAAAGAGGGTGAAGGTCCGCGAGGGGGCTCTCTCGGGCTCCTCCTGCGCCTCCTGCACCTGAGGACCGGCCCCATCGTCGATCTCCACGTAGTCCTCGCGCGTGGACACCCTCACGCTCCTTAGGCGGCCAGCTCCCCCCTCGCCAAAGCTCAGGGCGTGCTCACCGGGAGCTGGCAGCTCCGTGCCAAAGAGGGCGTTCACGACGCCTGCGGAAAGCTCGGGCCCAAGGCCGGACGACTTCGACTGGATCACCTGAATGCCCAGGATGAGGGCCTCCCTCGCACGGGTCATCCCCACATACAGCAGACGCGTCCTCTCCTGCGCGTCCTCCAGGGCGTTGGTCGACCGAAGCTGCGCCAGGACCTCCGAGACGCTCGAGGGCCTCTCGCACGGTTCCGAGCGGCTGAGGTCTATCCTCTCCTTGTCCGCAAGCGGTGGCACGAGCACGACCCGTGTCTTTCCCCCACTGTCGCGCCCACTCACGACGCCGCTCTCTGGCCTCGGGTCGCTCCAGCACTCGGCCACCGCGCAGATGGGAAACTCGAGCCCCTTGGAAGCGTGGATGGTCATGACGCGCACCGAGTCCTGCCCACCCCCGGCGAGGGCGGCGGGTGGGATCTTGGAGAGCTCGAGCCAGGTGTCGAACTCCCCCGCCGCACGAGCCGGCCCGAGGCCGAGCTCGTCGGTGAGGTCGCGGATGTAGTCGATGGCAGCGAGCACGTTGGCCTCGCGAGAGCGGCCCTCCTGCCCTTCCTCCTCGAGCCGCGCGAGCCAGCCTGACTCCCTCACGACTTCCAAGCAGACGTCGGCCACGGGCAGGGACCTCAACCTCTGGCGAGCGCGCCAGAGCACGTCGCGGGCCCGCCGGAGGCTGGCCGAGGGCGGCTCGTCCCCATAGAAGCCCATCGTCTCGAGTCCTCGGTCCACCGTACGCTTGGTCGGGGCGTCAAGCACAAGCTGCGGCCTTGTCCCCAACTGCACGAAGTCGTCGGCACCAAGCTCGAACATCTCTGAGGCAAGGAGCGGGAAGAGTCCCGGCTCGGTGTCATGGGGGTTGGCGAGCGCATGCAGCAGCGCGGCCATCACGCCCACCTCGGGCGCAGAGGTAAAGGTGGAGCCGCCCGTGACGACGCACTCCAGGCCGCACGCCCGGATGGCGTCTATGTAATCTGCGGCATGCGTGGTCGTGCCGAGCAGAAGCGCCATGTCGCCTGCGCTCTGGCCGGCGTCCGCGTACGCCTTGAGCCTCTCGGCAATGCACGTTGCCACGACGCCCGTCGCGACGCCCCTCGAGCGATGGTCGCTACAGACGAGCTCGACGTCGATACGGTCAAGCGCAGAGGCCCGGTAGCCGTCCCTACGACCCGGGCTAGCCTCAAGATGCATGAAGTCGGCAAGCACACCTTTCCTGCCGCCGCAGACCGCGTCGACAAAGGACAGGACGTCGGCGTGGCTGCGGTAGTTGGTCGCCATGCGCACGTGGCCCGCCTCAGGGACCCTGCGTCCGTGCTCCCTGAACACGCCCACGTCCGCACCCCTGAAGCGGTAGATGGACTGCTGGGCGTCGCCCACGGTCGCAACCCGGCCCCACCCGCCACCGGCAAGGAGGCCTATGAGCTCGAGCTGGCGGGCATCAGTGTCCTGAAACTCGTCCACCATCACGAGGCGAAACCTACCGGCATAGTCGGCCGCCACCTCGGCTTTGTCCCTCACGGCAGCAAGGGCGAGGCCGATGAGGTCATCGTTGTCAAGAAGCGAGCGCTCGGACTTGAGCCTTCCGTAGCGCTTTTCGACCGTGCGAGCGAGCGCGAGCGCGGCACGCAGGGCCGGAACGCTCTCAGAGAGGACGACGTCCGCCCAGGTCTCCTCAAAGACGCGACGCAAATCGAAGACGAACTCGGCGTACGCCTTCGAGGGACGCGGAAAGCCGATGGAGCGGACCTGGCACAGCAGCTCGCGGGCTGCCGAGGCGTCCTTCTGCCCAGGCGCCCGGGAGGCGAAGTCGTGCACAAGATCGAGGGCCGGGTCGACCCGCTGCGCCGCAGACGGCGTGAGCCTCTGGGCATGCAGGCTCTCGTAGGCGCCCAAAAGGGAGCCCATGGCCTGGCCGATGTCGGCAGTCTGAGCGAGCTTAAGGCCATCGAAGCCCCCCGTCGCGCTTTTTGCCACGGCGCAGAGCCTGTCCACGACCCTCATGGCACCCGTGCGCGAGGCACCCGTCGCACGACCCAGCCCGAAGGAGTCGAAGAGCACGGCCTGGTCCTCGTCCCGGCCGCCGGACGCGTGCGCGGCTCCCACGACCTCGATGAGTGCCCGGTTTTGAAGCAGGCTGGTCTCGTTCTCTGTGGCCATGCGAAACGCGGGATCAAGTCCCAGGTCGAGGGCATGGCGCCTCAGGATGCGCGAGCACATGCCATGGATCGTGCTGATCCAGGCAGAGTCGACCTGGAGGGCCGCCTCGCGCATGCCGGCGTCACGCAAGGTCGAGCGCACGCGCTCCCGTATCTCCCTCGCAGCGGCGTTGGTGAAGGTGATGACCAGCACCTGGGAGAGGTCGTCCAGAAAGGGGGCGCCCCCCTCGCCGGAGCCAGGACAGAGCGCCTGGGCAACACGCCTCGTGAGGGTGAAGGTCTTGCCCGAGCCCGCTCCCGCCTCGACGAAGAGCGCCCCCTTGAGGGTCGTGGCAATGCGCAGCTGTTCGGGACTCAGGCCCGCAAGCCCTACCTCGCCCATCCCGACCTCCTCATGTCGCAGTTCATGACCGGACAGTAGTGGCACGCGGCGGCGTCGATGGGATCGGCCTCGACATGGCCCGCGAGGAGCTGCTCGACCTTCTCGGCGATGGCCTCCTCGGTCGCGTCGAGCAGGGCTTCCATGCCGCGAGAAGACCCTGCCACCCCGAAGTCACAGGCATCGTCCACCTGCGTAAGCGGAAGCTGCCTGGGGTCCAAGGGGTGGCTGCCAAAGACGCGGTCGGACACGTTGCGCGACACCGCCCCGAAGACGGCGTGCCGCCCTTTGCTCGAGAGATACACCGTAGCGACCACCCTGAGATCCGGGTGCCGCCTGCGCACCACCTGTCCGTAAACCAGCGACTGGACGCGACGCGGCAGCACGAAGCTCCCCAAGGAGGCGAGCGTGGGGATACCGTACTCCTTGGAAAAGACCGTCGGGCTACGGTGCTTGTAGTCGATGACGATGGCGAGGCCGTGGGCATCGACGTCCACCCGGTCGACCGTACCCACAAGGTAGGCACCGGCATATTCCACCGGTGCCTCACCCCTGCCGAAGCTCCACTCGAAGAGGCGTGGCTCGAAGCCCAGAAAGAGGCCAGACTCATAGTCGAGCGTCGAGAGCAGGTCCTGGCGCAGCTGCTCGAGCTGGCCCCTCTCCTCGTCGTCATGGGGTACGCAGACCTGGGCGCGCGATCCCTTACCCTGCCTGAGGTACTGATGCTCGAGGTGAAGGTCGAACTCGTCGGAGAGGATCCGCCGCGCGCGCTCGAGGCCCTCACTGTCGCCCTCGCCCACGCGTGACCCCTCGATGCGCTCGGTGAGGGGAAGCTGGGTGTTCGCCGCTCGCCCACGCTCCCGAAGCAGCCTCTCTCGTGCCCGGTCGAGCATCGTGCGGTGCGTCACCTCAAGCACTCGATGGGCAAAGGTCCCCATCTCCAAGCTGGTGAGGTCCGCGTCCGAGTTCTGAAGGCCGAGCCGCCGCAGGCTGAACCATTTATAGGGACACTCCAGGTAACTCTCGAGCTGCGATGCCGAGAGGAGGGGTCGCCCGTCCAAAAGCTCCGCCCTACCCTCGGGCGGGACAACGACGAGGCCCCTGAGCGAGGGCGAGACCGCTCCCGGCTGACCAAGCGCCTCCTGTCCCACGCGTACCGAGGGTCGGCCTGAGGGCGCGCAGTTGGCGTCCGCCTCTGCCTCATCCAGACGCTCCACAGGAAGGCCGTCCTTCCCAGCACCCCCGCCCTCGTAGCACGACCTCAGCTCGGTGAGCATGACCGAGGGCCAGCGCTGCCTGAGCGAGCGGTCGAGCAGGCTGCGCTCGAGTACCACGCGGCTGCGCGCAGCGGCAAGCGTAGAGAGAAACGCAGAGCGCAGCTGAGGCAAGGGGTCGCTGTCCCTCTCGACACCCAAAAGGACGAGCAGCGCGGAGAGGACGTCGTCTCCCGTTCCCACCAAGGACTCGTCCGAGCTCTGCCCCATGAGGACGACGGCGTCGACGCTCGCGGGCTCGAGTTGCGCCGCTGCCCGGGCACTCAGTATCCGTACCTTGCAGGTAGCGCCCGCAACCTCGAGCGTCGGGCGCAGGGAGACGAGCGCATCCGAGAGAGCGTCTGTCGCCTGGGCGACGAGTCCCGCAAGCGTGACCGTGCCTCCCCGCTTGGGGTCAACCACAGCGCCAAGTCTCCTGAGCGTGGCGGCGACCTTGAGGACCAGTGCGAGCACGGCCGTGGCGCGGGCATCAAAGAGCGCCTCCCTTGCCCGGGCGAGCTCCTGGGTCCTACGTCCCCGGTCATCTTGGACGAAGTCCTGCAGACCAGGCTCCGTCCTCCCCAAAAGCGGCCCGAGGAGCTTCGATGCGGCCGAGGCGAGCCTTCCCTTGAGAAGCTCCCTCGTCGCCTGGGCGACGGGCAGGCTCGTCATCTTGGGACTCTGCAGGTCCCTCAGGACGTCCGTCGGCGTGAGTAGGCGGTCCTGCCTCCATCTGCGGTCAAGGCGATAGGCCTGTGTGGTGGGAACGCAGGAGATGCCCGAGAGCAGAAAGTCCGCAAGGCCCCTAGGGGGCCACCAGCCCATGTCCCCAAGACGGACGAGCTCCCCCTCCGCACTCGCCTGTGAGGGGGGCCAGGTCTCTGCGAGCGTGGCGAGCTGGGCCACGCCCTGCGCAAACTCCAGGAAGGCACGACCCTCGTCCGTCTTCGGGAAGGCACAGGGAAGCTCGGCTGTGACGGAGACACCTCGGGCCTCGAGCTTGGGGGCAAGCTCCCTCCAGGCACGCTCCACGTCAGGCGCGACGACCACGACGCTCGTGATCCCTTTGCACGCGAGCTCGTCTATCTTGCGTGCGACGAGCTCGGCCTCGGCGTGGGGACCTGCCGCCTCGAGGAGCGAGACGGATCCTCTCGCGACCACCCTTTTCCCAGAGGCCAAGAAGAGCCTTCCCAGCAGCTCCTCGAGCTCAGGGTCGCGGACGAGCGAGGGGGTGGCGTCTGCGGGAGTGGCGTCCGCGAGGACGGACGGCACCAAGCCCGTCTCCCCACCCTGCCGCACACCTGCGGTGGCGGACGGAACCGCGCCTTGCAACCCGTCATGCCGCGTGCCTGGGCCCTCCCGTTGCGCACCCCTGTCGGCAAGGGCGCGCAGACTCTCGGCAAGCTCCTCGCAGCCAGCAAGGAGCTCTGCGTTCTTCCTGCCAAACGCCACCGTCACCTCGCATAGGCCAGCAAGCCCAGCCAGCAGTTCCCTCTCGGCGCGGTCCATGGACGTGAAGCCGGAGACGACCACGGGCGCGACAACGACGCCCGCCTCGCGCAGTGCGTCCGCGACGCCGCACAGAAGCTCGCTCCTCTCGATGAGGCCATGGTCATGCAGCCTCTGGGCATAGCGACCCACCAGACGAAGGGCTGCCTTCTCGCCATCCGTAAGGCCAAGCTCGCAGACGCGTGCGTCATCGAGCTCCCCACCCTTCGCAGGGGGCATCCAGGGCAGGGCTCGTGAGGCGAGCTCGCCCACAAGGCGCCTGGTCCCCGGATTGGTACCCAAGCCGCCGCGCAGCTCGTCGGGAGCCGAGGAGAGCACCTCTCTTGTCAGGAGGCAACGCGCCGCCTCGTCGACCAGACCCCTGCCATCACCCCAGATTCCCCAGCGCTCCTCGGCCCACGCCAAAGGCGTGGTCACGGTGACGCCCAGGGAAAGGTCGGGGTGACGAGCGACCTGACACGCTGCCAGCTGCTGCTGGGCGAAGCTCGGGACGAAAAGCGTCGCGCCGGCGCACGACGAGAGCGCCGACGTAAGCACACGCGTGACGTCCGCGCCAGCCAGACGCTCGTCATCCGTCCAAAGGATGTTAAGGGACATGCTGACCTCTCCTCAAACTCTCCCCTACCGTGGCCCCTCGCCCACGCAACGGGCCAGACCCCCTTCCGCAGAGCGGGCGTGGCAACCCCCCGCTCACCCACCTGAAGACACGGCCTGAGCTACACAGGACCATGCTAGCCATTGTTCCCCTGGTGCCCCTTTGGGTATAAGGATGCCATGAGCACATGAAAGGAGTGGCTTATGGAGTTCATCGGTCGTTGGGCGGTCACGTCCATTGCGGTCATGTCGGCGGTCTGGCTCGTTCCGGGAATCGACACCGTTGGTGGGGACTACGCAGGTCCTATCATGTGCGCACTTGCCCTCGCACTCGTGAACGCAACGCTCAAGCACATCCTTGTGATACTCTCCTTTCCCATTACAATCGTAACACTCGGCCTCTTCTACCTGGTGCTCAATGCGCTCATGCTCGAGTTGGCAAGCTATCTCTCGCGCGAGATCTTCCATGCGGGCATCTCGATCGAGAGCTTTGGCTCCGCGTTCTTTGGCGCCATCATCGTCTCGATCGTCGCCACGGTGGTGGGCCTCGTCGTCGGCGCGAACTGAGGGCGACGGATGCCCGCTCGCGAGCTATCCGTCTTGCTCCTCCTCGCCGCCCGACCCGTCGGCTGGACCCTCCTGCTCCGAGCGCTCAGTCTGGCCGGGCAGCGCTCTTGCGCCAAGCATCTCGCCCATCTCGGCGACCTTGGTCGCGGCCTCACGGACCATGAGACTCTCCCCGATCCTTGAGGCAAGGTTTTCTCCCGTACGCTTGACGACGCGAGCGATGCCCTCCACACCATCGGCCACCCCACTCGCGACGCTCTCCTTCGTAGCCTGCATGGACGTGTCAATGAGCCTACCTATGACCTGCTTGGTCCCCTCGCTCGCCTGCGCGGCGGCGGCGATCACCCGCTGCACCCCACCATTTGTGACAACCTCGGCAATCGTCGTCGCACCACCAGCCCCCAGGATGTCAAAGAGCTCCCTCACGAAGAGCTCACGCGTCTCAAGATCCTCTCCCGACAGCCATGAGGCGATCGCGTCGTCCAAGGTCTTTGCCTCGGGTGCCAGGCCATCCGCCTGAACGAGGTCGGCGGGTCCCACCTGCCAGCTCATGGGATCATGCTGCATGATGCCCCACTCGCTTGACTCGATGTAGCGGCGTGGCACCTCAAGGCGATCCATAAGCTGGCCCACCACCGAGAACCTCGGCAGAATGTGGCAGAACCTCTCGCCCAAACGCGAAAAGGCATCGTCCAAGAGCACCGCCCGGTCAAGTCCCGGGCCATCGAAGCTGTAGACCCGGCCTATACGGGACAGCAGTGCCTCTGGGCAGGTCGCGGCCGCGTACTCCGCGAGGCAGCCTCCCTTGGAGTGACCGGCGAGCACGACCCTCGCGCCCGCATCCGACCCAGCGAGCGCGTCTTTCAGGTACACCTTCGCCTTACGCTGCGCCTCAGTGACGGTGAAGGCAAGCATAAAGTCCTCACGCCAGCCGACGAGCGTGCTGTCGGTCCCCCGAAAGGAGATGAGCAGGTCACCGCCGGGAAGCCCGATCGTGACGGCTGAGAACTGCAGGCTCGTCGCCTCGTCCACCTGGTCAAGGTAGCGGCTCATGAACAGGGAACCGAAGCGCTCGCTTTGAGCGAGGGCCACGACGAAGCTCGTGTCGATGGATGCCATGGAGCGCACTGCGCTCGTGATGTCGTCACCCGTGCGTGCGAGGACCTCTTGGCAGGCGTCACCCAATGCTATGCCACCTGAGACGTCGGGTGGGACGATGTCGTCAAAGTCAAGGTAGGAGACGGTGGCCAAAACGAGAGCGTCCACGTCGTTGAGCGGGCGCTCCTCAAGCGTAATGTCCCCACGCCAGCGTAGGTAGTCGGTCATATTGGACATGGCGTCCCTCTCCTGCAGCCTCTTTGCTATCATCATAGGCTAGCTGCGGCGCGCACGGCACGGCACCGTGACGCAATCAGGACATGCGCACGCGACCAAGGTGTCGGGGCGCATGACGGGTCGGCGGGCCGCATGGGAAGAAATGGGGTTGGCCATGGGTGAACGTCGCCTCTTCGTAGCGCTGACCTTCTCCGAGGCCGAGAGGGACTGGCTCGTCCAGAGGCAGAACGCGCTCAAAGGACATATCGCCACGGGCAGGCTTACAGCACCGGGCAACCTGCACATGACGCTCTCGTTCATAGGACCCTGCGACGAGGACCGGGAGACCCTCGCGAGGGAGGCGCTGGACGTTGCGGTCACGGCGTATCGGAATGCTCTGGCAGACAAAGGGACGGGTGACTCGCCTATCGAGGGCACAGATGGTGCGGAGCGCCCGGAAAGACCGGCTCTTGACCCCAGCAGCTTTCCCATCGACCTTGCGCTCGGTCATATCTCCTGCTTCGAGAAGCGCAGGAACTCCATACTCTGGGTGGGACCGACAGATAGCGGCTGCCCCCAGGGGCTCGGGCTGCTCCAAGAGCTGGTGGCAGACGAGCTTCGGGTGCGTGGCCTGCCATACGGTGGCGAGACGTTCAGGCCGCACGTGACGCTCGCACGCAACGTCTGCGTCCCAAAGGGCGTGAACCTTGCTGAGCTCTGCGCGACCCTAACAAGCGAGACTGCGTCCGTTACGACCCGCCACACGAGCGCCAGCCTCATGTGGAGCGACCACCCCAAGGGAGGCTCGCTCACCTACACACCCATCAAAACGGTGACGCTCTGATGCGTACGGGCTAGCGCGGCTCACCCAGTGGGATTCGGAGTTCGGGGTCCCAAGCCTCGGTGCCCCAGAATCTGCGGGGCACTTTCGCCCGGGGTTTGCCCAGTTGATTCCCAAAACTCGGTACCCCGGAGCCTGCGGGGCACTTTCGCCGGGGTGTCTGCTCCCAGCAGGACCTCCGCAGGACCCAGCGCGAGCTGTCGGACTACCCTGCGGGAGCTCGGTGCCCCAGAATTCGGGGGCTGTGACACATCCCCGCCATTGTCATGGGGCACAACTACGGGATGGGCTACGCGGACTTCCCCGTCGCAGGGATCCTCACGATAACCCTCGCGTGCACCGCGATGTCCTGCTAACTCTCCTTGCTACGGGTCCGCTCGGGGAGCGTGTGGCCATGCGCCCTGGCCCATGGTGCCTCCAATACCATAGCCAGCGTGGGCCTCGTCTTCTGCTCGTGTGGCAAGACTCTGCTCGACCCCAGCCCCCTCGGCTTCGTGACGGGTATCCCGCTTGTGGCTCTGGGAGCCTGCAGCCTGCTGCGTCTCCCGGCGGGAAGAGCGGCTGCGAGAGTGCAGCATCGGGATCGTAGGCACATGCAATGACTGCCGTGGTTGTGCCCGACGATCACCGCGCACCCAGTGTCCGCCCTACTGCTCGGCTCGCCTGTAAACGCGGTTGCGCGCCGAGCCCTCCGCGACGATAAGACCGTCACCAACCAAGCCCCGCAGCAGCTCGTTTGTCCTCGTCTTGCCCAGCCCGATTCGCTCGGCGATTTCAGCCGACTTCAACGCAGTACGCCTGTCTGGAAAGAGCGCCAGTATGGCCGCCCGCGCCGTCTCGGTCGCCTCCGTACGGAATCGGCCGCTCGAATCGACCGCTTTTCGCGTTCGATCGCCGGTCGATGCGAGCGGAAGCGTGAGCGTGGTGCGGTCGGGGCCGTAGGCGACCTCGTAGCTCGGCTCCGCGTACCCGGCCCATGCCCAGCCTCCGAAGATCTTGTCCATGCCGCTGCCCGCGCGCTCGCCGATCTCCACCATCGCGAACATCCTCATCATGGTCTCGTTGCGCGGGTCGGTGCTGCCGGGCTTCTTCGCCTCTTCGACGGGCATGCGGAAGTCTCCGGGGTTTGCGATGGTGATGGCCTCGTCGTCCCACACGCACACCACGCCGCGTCGGTCGAACCAGTTGGCGTTCGTGAGCGCGTTCACGATGGCCTCGCGCAGCGCCTCGTGGGCGGGCGTGTCGTCCACGCGGTCTACGCCGTCCAGGCGGAAGGGCACCTTGAGCGCCGCCCTGAGCTTGTTGTACACGCGGAAGTAGAAGTCGTAGACGTTGCCCGTCCAGTCGCCCGGCTGGCTGGTGAAGCGGTCCGCCCAACGCTCGACGGCCCCAGCCTCCTGGCGATAGTCCAGGAAGTAGTGCGGGAACTCGTAGGTGATCCAGCGGTCCTCGCCGAACATGAGCAAGCCCGCCCGCGTGGGCCTGAGCTCGCTGCTCTCATCCGCCCGTAACGCCCCGATGTTGGTGAGGAAGGTCGTGTCGTCCACGCGACCCCACACGTGGCCCTCGTTGCGCTCGTTGAAGCGCCGGCGGTAGCGCTCGACCGTCTCGCGGCTGATATGGTCGAGCTGCACGTTCTCGGCCACGGCGGCGTCCTGGCTCGATGTGTCAGAGTCGCGCAGCATGGAGAGGACTTCCTCGCGCCCGCACAGGTGGTCGCCAGTGTGCGTGCGGCGGAAGGTGCCACCGAAGATGCTATCGTTGATGAAGATGGGGCGCATGTGGCGGTCCACCCATGGCACGCGAATGACAATGATGTCCTTGCCCTCGACGGTCTCTAGTGTGGCGTCGGAGTCCTTCATGAACCGTGCCGAAACCTTGTCCTCGGAAAGTGCCGCATTCCAGAAGTCGTCGAGGACCTTGCCAACCTTCGGGATGCCGTGCACTACGAAGCTGCCGTCCTTACGCTCGGTCACTCCAAGGACGATGACGCCACCGGCGGTGTTGGCGAAGGCCGAAAGCGTCTCCCACACGTTGCGTGGCAGTTCGCCCTGCCCATCGCGCCCGAGCGCCTTCTTCACCTCCAGGCGGTTGCCCTCCCGGTATGACTTGAGTTCGTTGAGGTCGAACACACTATCCTCCGTCCTCTCCAATCAGGCTGGCTCATCTTCCGTCTCAAGGTCCGATAACAGCCTGTCTGTCAGGTGGCCGAACACTACTCGGTCGATCTTCGTCTTCATGATGCGCATGCTGTCATATCGCTCCGCATCGTCTTGGAACCACGCCGCAAGGTCTGTCGAATCAATGCTCTCCTTTTCCTCATCGTCGAGGCATTGATACACCTCGCTTACGTGCCGCTCCGCCATTGTTTGCTTTGCCTCTAATGACAAGTCGTCAAAGACGATGCAGGAGCCGATGTGTGAGTATATTGCAGCGCCGAAACTTTGTTTGATCTCTGCCCCAGTCGCAAAGTTGGATGTGAGAATGAATATTCCATCCCTGATGTCGACCTCGTAGTTCGTGTCGATAAACAGCCCCTCGTCGAACAGTTGGTAGAAGACGTTGTAGAGCGAATAGCTCACCTTTTCGGACTCGTCGAGAAGAACAACGTTGGATTCCCTGCCAAGCAGGTCCCTCACAAAGCTGCCCTTCGAGTGCTCCGCCGAAGATGTAGCCGTGTGTCTCAGTCGTCTGCATCATTGAAATCTGCACGCGGGCCAGCTTTCCGCTCAATGCCTCGCTCAAACACTTTGCACTTTCAGTTTTACCTACTTCGGATGGCCCGTAGAAGAGCAGCACGACCGGTCGCTTCCCGCCCATGCTGCAAAGCCGGTAGAGCAAAAGGGCAATCACGTGTTTGCACTCCCGTTGCCCGAGTATGGCATCATCCACCTGGTAATGTACCACCTTGATGGTCGCCTTGTCGACAGCCTGCCCGTTTCTGTCTCCTCAGTGAAAAAAGTCGATACCAGTCAGCTTCTCGACCAGCTTTGATACAAGTCCGTCCTTCGCTTGTTGGACATCAGGTTGTCCCTCTATCCCTACTGGGAGGAGAAGCTGGCCATGTCAACGGTAGTCTAACAAAGAGGGGCGCATCCGGTAATTGTTGCTGCACTTCGCCCATTGTTCTATACTGTAGACAAACGACAGCAATCGCTATCATATGATAACAGGGGGCAAGCATGGCAACGGCAACCATACCGCTTGGCAACCGAGTAGACGCTACACTTAAGCGCGAATTTGACAGTACGGCTGAAGAGCTAGGACTTACACCCACAGTTGCGCTCACGGTGTTCATGAAGCGTTTCGTCACAGACGGCGGTTTTCCCTTCGATGTGCGCAAGAGGCCCGAGGCTTTTTATGAGCCTTTTGCAACTGAGGAAGAAGCGCTCAACTTCACCAACAACGCTTTCAGAAGAGCTTACGATGAAACGCGGTGAACTATGGACGGTACGCGGGAGTTCGTACGCATCAAAGCCCCGGCCGGTGCTTATTGTGCAAAATGACGATCTCGACCTGTTTGATTCAATCGTACTCTGCTTGATGACCTCGCAAGATTCAAGTGATATATCTACGCGTGTCGTGATTGATCCAACCGAGAAAAACGGCTTGCGCAAGAAAAGCTGGGTGCTGACGGAGAAGATTTACTCAGCCAGAAAGGGCGAACTTGGCGCACGTATCGGGACGCTCTCCAAAGAAGACATGGTCAAGGTTTCCCGGCAGCTTTCAATCGTGCTTGACCTTTAGGGATATCGATATCGCTAATGCGCCGCTCTCCGAGCAGCAGCACATCGCGTGGGCATTGTTGACAAGCTCGACGACGCACTCGCAAACGACCTTACAGGCGGTCTCTCTGCCGGAATCGAAGCCCCCTGCACCTAAACATGCCCACTACAGCGACAAGCCGCTCGCCTTCTCCGAAAAATGCAACTTGTTACCGTAATAGTCAAGCTTCGGATATCTTCGAGGCTTCGTGAGTTCGCGTGGGTGGGTGCGTCACCGCCCTGGCGGCGTGGGCCTCAGGTCCGAGCCACCCTGGCGGCGTGGGGCCATGGGGCCGTCGACGTCGTAGGACCCGTGACGCCGTCCGGTCGCGTGATCGGACGTGGAGACAGTCAGGAGTGTACACAGATCGGCGAGAATGGCCCCTTGGAGCCGTTTTGGAGTGTTTGTGTACACTTTTGCGATGCGAGTTGCGACGCGAGCCGCGTCGGGTGGCGCGAGCGCCCCAACCGTCATGGCGTGCCGGCAGCGCCCCCTCGGTGGCCGCCTCCCCCTTGGTCAGGAAAACATGCTCTGCGTAAGTGACGCCGCCGCTAGCTTGGCGTCTTCGCCGAGGCAGCAACCCACACAAGCCCCCGGAGAGACATATCTTCCCCGAATCCCGAATAAGAAGAGGCTTCGGTAGTATTCGTGGCTAAGGGGTTGGCTACGCGGCCTTTGCCTTGTCCGCCCTTGCTCCACGCGCCTCCTGTCCCTGTTTTTCCCCTCCTCTCGTCCGCCTTCCACCCCTCCCCCTTGCAAGCCTCGCAGGGAAACGCCGGCTACTCGTCCGGACGGCGCGGCATGAGCGGCGCGATGAGTGCGTTCTGTCAAGTTGTTTTGAGGTTGTCGGTGTCGCGAGAGCCGAACCCGACGCGAACACCGGTCCTAGCCTTGTCGTCGGTACTCCCCGCGCGGCCGTTGCCGACACCAAGAGGGGCCTCGGAGCTCGGTGCCCCAGAATCTGCGGGGCACTTTCGCCCGGGGTTTGCCCAGTTGATTCCCAAAACTCGGTACCCCGGAGCCTGCGGGGCACTTTCGCCGGGGTGCCTGGCCGACGACGGAGGGTGCGACTGAGGGACCGCGCTGGGATTGTCCCAATCAGAGCTTACGTTTTGAAGTGACGAGATACGGATACAATGACTGGCGTCAAAGCCGTTCGGAGGGACGCCATGGACCGCACCGACAAGGGATCAACAGTTCGCCGCAACGCTCTCAGCCGCTGGTGGAGAGGACGCGCGCGCCATGGCCTCATCAGCCTGCTCATGTGGCTGGGCATGCTGGTCGTGCTCGTGCTCATGGCGGCACGCATGGTGCCGTCCAGTCGCTCGGCAGGCCGGGTCATCCCCGAGCTCGTTGCCTTTGTGCCCTTTGCCGTGCTACCCACGCTCGTCGTGGTGCTGCTCTCGATACTCTGGCACAGACGCATCCTCGCCGTGCTCTCGGCCCTCTGCCTGGCGACCCTCGTCGTGTGGCACGTCGGCTACTTTGTCCCCCATCACACGCTGAGCGATACCGCGAGGAGCGCCACCAGCACCTCGTCGGGGACTGCTCCTAACACGGACGACAGGGTGCTTCGCCTCATGACGCTCAACACCCTGAACGGACGCGTCAGCGCCTCAAAGGTCGTGGACGTCGTACGGACCCAGAAGGTCGAGCTGCTGGCTCTGCAGGAGGTGAGCCAGGGCTTTCTGCAGGAGCTCTCGGACGCCGGTATCCACGACCTGCTGCCCTACAGCGCGCTCGGCAGCTCGGGCCGCTCTGACAACGGTGGCATCAACGTGCTCTTCTCAGCGACCCAGATGTCCGACCAGAACACGAGCCTCTTGCCCATCGAGACCTCAGCGATGCCTGCGGGAAGCCTTTCCATAGGTGGCACGACCGTGCGCTTTGTCTCGGCCCACCCCAACTCACCGCACAAGGGTGGTCAGGGACTGTGGAGCGAGGGACTCACCACCATCGCCAAGCTTGCAAACTACAGGCATTCCTACGTCATCCTCGGAGACTTCAACGCGACCTGGGACCATGCTCGCTTCCGCGAGCTTCTGGGCTCGTCCTTCGTGGACGCGGGCGAGCAGGCCGGAGAGGGCTTCCACATGACCTATCCCGCCAACTCCACGATCCCTCCCCTGATCGAGATAGACCACATCGTCTACTCCCGAGACGCGGGGCTCTATGTGGGAGACCTCCAGACCATCAGCGTCGCAGGCTCGGATCACCTGGCGCTGCTCGCCACGCTCGAGGCAAGCTAGGAGGGGCTCGGGCGGCCTCTCTCCTCCGCGCACTTTCGCCAAGGGAAGCGAGCGGTCGAGGCGAGCAGTCGAGGCGATCAGTCGAGGCGAGCGGTCTCACATCCGAAAAAAGTTTGCAAAGTTCGCTTGACATATAGTGCAAAGTGAGCTTTACTATATTTGCAAAGCAAGCTTGCTATACCACTACACACCGAACGAAGGAGGTTGATGTGAGGACGCGAATACCAGAACTTAGGCGAGAGCGAAAGGTCTCTCAAAGCGAGCTGGCAATGGCGGTTGGGGTCACGCGACAGACGGTGACCTCCATCGAGACGGGCAAGTACACGGCGTCACTTCCTCTCGCCCACAAGATTGCCCAGTACTTTGGCCTCACCATCGAGGAGATCTTTGACTTCTCGGACATCGACTAGCGCAGGGCCGCCCAACAGGCGACAGACCCACAACACGAACCCATCAGAGGAGCGATCATGGAAACAAGCAAGACAAACAACGCCAACGAACAGCTCACAGAGGAGCTCAGGAGGTTCAAGGCACGTCTGATCGGGCAGATCATACTGGGCACCTCACTTTGCCTCATCGGTATCCTGGGAGCGACGTATGGTGCAGTAACGGGAGCCACCCAAGACTATACCTATGGCCTGTGCATAGGTGCTGCCGCAGCGGTATTGGCCACCGGCATCCATAGGCTCATGCGTGCGAGGAGGATTGACTGCCTGCGCGAGTACTACGCGCGGGAGCATGACGAGCGCCTGGCGGCCATCAGGGCGAAGAGCGGCCTTCCCATGGTTCTCTACCTGATGGTCGGCATGCTCTGCGCCACCTTCGTCGCACTTGCGCTTGGCCAAGAGACCGTTGCCGACACCCTCATCGCGACGGAGATTGCCTGTGGGGCCGCAAGCCTCCTCTCCAGAGCCTACTGGTCACGACGGATATAGGCCAAGCGGGGCCTGGCCCCAAAGAGGCCGACCGTCACGCCAGCTGACACCGTGACAAAGACGTCTGACAGCACCTCCCTACCATGTATGAGCTTCGTGAGGCCCATCACCTGAGCGCCACCGCCACAGGTGGCGCCGGCATACGCAGGCTTTCGATATCTATCGCTCATAATGAAACCTCCTTGTCCACGCAATCCATACGCGAGAAGTACAGTTCCCCAAAAGCACGCTCACAAGCCCAGTGCCACGGGCAAGGGCAAGGCCCATCAGAAAGAGGGTCCGAGCCCATGGGAACGGCAAAGGGATCTCTCGAGGCGACCTCCTCTGGCATGGTCCGAGGGCGTCGCAGGCGGCGCGTACCAAGAGCAGCAAGAACGAACATCGAAAGGGCAGCGAGGACCTCGTATGGCCACGAGCGGAGCTGACCGAGCGGCACCACGCGTGTGAGGAGGCACCACGTTGCCAGACCGAGGCCCAGACCCATCAGCGGCGATGTGCCGCCCTCCCTCTGCCAGCTGCCCTCGCAAGACTCAGCTCGCAGGACACCCTCCTCACAGGACGCCTCTGCGCTCGCCCCTCCCTGAGTCACGCCCCAGCCACAGGCACCGATCGAGACAATCTAAGCAACCATCGCCATCACCAGGACACCCAGTTCCGAGGCAACCAAAAGGGCTGCGCTGTAGGGGATCCGCCCCGTCGCCTCGAAGACCTCGTAGCTGAGGTAGCTGGAGATAAACCCCGTCGCCATCCCGCCAGCAAGCGCAAGACCCCCACCGGCGTCCTCGCGACCCACTAAGACGCAGGTCCCAAGCACAAGGGAGCATCGCAAGACAATGGCGCAGCAGAGGGACGCGAGCATGGCTGTCAGCGGCTGCGTCAACAGCTCACACTCCTGGAAGTACGAGAACCACTCGCTGCCGAAGATGCCGTATATGCGCCCCCCTCCTGCCCATGGGAGTCAGCACCCACTCGGGGACGATGCCAAGCGCCATGGACGCCAAGCCCAGCACTGCGGCCACTGCGCGCAGGCGCCCTCGCCCCTTCCCTCGAAGTCCCAGGCAGGACCCGATGACAAAGCCCGCCGCGAGGTAGACCGGCCCGCATGCCGCCAAGCGCCGGGTTCGTCCTGCTCACGAGGTAGAAGGGCGTCGCTGCGAGCACGCAGGGCCACGCCACGCCACGCGCACAAGCGCACCACGAAGCCGCACGCCCCAGGCATGTGCGGGCACATGATCCATCATCCCGACTCCCTTCGGGTATCAGGCTTTGCTATAGGTAGGAGCGACCGGCCGGATAGGAGCGACCGACTGGAGTGCGACCTTAGGCTTCGAGCCTGGCCGTGAGCAGCTGGTTGAAGAGCTTGGGGTTGCCCTTGACACCGGCCGCCTTCGAGGCCTTCATGCACTGGCCGACAAGAAAGCCCACGACCTTCGTGTTGCCGTCCCTGTACTGCCTGACTTGGTCCGCGCAACGATCGAGGACCTCATCCACCACCGGCTCGAGGGCAGCGCTGTCCGTGCTTTGACGCAGCCCCCGCTCGTCCACGACCCGCTCGGGGTCCGCGTCCGTGCCGTCCACGGCCTCAAGGACCTCACGGGCCTGGGCGAAGCTGATCGCATCGGCCGCGAGCAGAGCCGAGACAGACGCGGCCTGCGCCGCCGTGATGTGGCCAAAGGCGGGCAGCAGGTTGATGACCACGTTCGCGACCGTGGGAGCGACCTTCTCCCCCGCCGTCGTGACGGCCTCCTCAAAGAGGGCTGCCACGGTCGGGTCGCCCGCGATCTGGGCGGCATCATCGCGCCTCAGGCCAAAGCTCGCCTCGTAACGCTCGCGTCTCGCGTCCGGCAGCTCCGGGATGCGCTCGCGCGCCTCCTCTATGAACTCGTCAGAGAGGTCGAAGGGCGCAAGGTCTGGGTCGGGGAACAGCCGGTAGTCGTCGGCCGTCTCCTTGGTGCGCATGACGACGGTGCGCCTCCTGCCGGGCTCCCAGTGACGCGTCTCCTGGTAGACGACGCCACCCTCCTCGAGCACCTCGGCCTGGCGGCGTATCTCGTATTCCAAGGCATCGTGCAGGCTCTTGAAGGAATTGATGTTCTTCATCTCGGTCTTGGTGCCAAGCCCGGTCTCGCCGCGCCTGCGCAGGCTGACGTTGCCATCGCAGCGCATGGACCCCGACTCCAAGGAGCAGTCGGAGATGCCCAGCGCGAGGAAGGTCTGGCGGAGCTTCTCCATGAAGAGGCGGGCCTCCTCGGGCGTACGCAGGTCGGGCTCGGTCACAAGCTCGATGAGCGGCGTGCCGCAGCGGTTATAGTCGATAAGCGACTCAGAGGCGCCGGCGATGCGCCCCTCCTCGCCGCCAATGTGGACCATCTTGGCCGCGTCCTCCTCCATGTGTATGCGCAGGATCCTGATGGGCACTACGTAGGAGCCGTCAGCCGCACGCGAGACGGGCGTCACGCCATCTGCGGCGAGAGACTCCCGCATGGGGCGCTCCCTCGCACCCGGACCCGACACCGTAAGGTCAAGGTGGCCGTGCATGCAGAAGGCGATGGGACCCTGCGTGGTCTGGAAGTTCTTGGCCATGTCGGGATAGAAGTAGTGCTTGCGGTAGAACATCGAGTGGCGCTGGATCTCGCAGTTCGTGGCCAAACCAGCCATTACGATGGATTGGATGGCCCTGCGGTTGGGCACGGGCAGGGCTCCCGGCAAACCCAGGCAGACGGGGCACACGTTGGAGTTGGGCGCGTCGTCGTGGCTGAGCCTGCAATTGCAGAACATCTTGGTGTCAAGCGTGGTGAGCTCGGTGTGGACCTCCAGACCAATGACGGCCTCCCAGTCTGCGAGCACCTCCTGCAGCGTCCTCATAGGAGCTCGCCTCCCTTCCCGATAAAGCCAAGAGCGACGGGGGCACCCTTACCCGGGCCAAGGCCCGCGTCCACGCCACGCTCGATGGCACGCGCAAAGCTGAGGAGCGTCGCGTCCCCGAAGGCCGGACCTTGGAGCTGCGCCGAGATGGGCAGGCCCGACTCCTGCCCCAGGCCCAGAGGCACCGATATGCCGCCGTTTCCGGCTATGTTGTTCGAAATAGTGAACATATCCGAGGCGTACATCTGGGTGGGGTCGCTGATCTCGCCAAAGCGAAAGGCGGTGCGTGGCGTCGCGGGCATGAGGATGACATCGCACTGCTCATAGGCACGCTCATAGTCTTGAGTGATGAGCGTGCGCACCTGTTGGGCCGGGTAGTAGTACCTGTCGTAGGTACCGCTAGAGAGGAGGTAGGCCCCCAGCATCTGGCGGCGTATGGCCTCTCTGCCAAAGCCGCGTGCGCGGGAGAGTGCCGTCTGCCGCGCGAGCGTGGCGCAACCCTCCTCCTGGTGTCCGTAGCGCACCCCGTCAAAGCGCGCGAGGTTGGAGAAGGCCTCGCAGGGCGCAATCACGTAGTAGGCCGCGATCGCGGAGGCAATGTTGGGAAGGTCGACCTCCACAACCTTGGCCCCCTGGTCCTCCAGAACCCTGCGGGCCAAGGCAATGCCGGCCTTGACCTCACCCGTCAGGCCCTCTGCCTCGAGGAGCGCGGGGACGACGCCAACCCTGCGACCCTCGACGGCATCATCGAGCCGCCCCAGGAAGTCTGCCCGGCAGTCCTGGCTCGTGGAGTCGAGCGGGTCAGGGCCGGGCGCGACGAGGGCGTTCATGGCAAGGGCAACGTCCTCGACGCGACGCGCGAAAGGCCCCACCTGGTCAAGAGAGCTTCCAAAGGCAACGACGCCATAGCGACTCACGGTGCCGTACGTAGGCTTCAGGCCCACGACGCCGCAGAGCGAGGCTGGCTGACGGATCGAGCCGCCCGTGTCAGAACCCAAGGCGAGTGCAACCTCACCGGCAGCGACGGCGGCGGCGGAGCCCCCCGACGAGCCGCCAGGCACGCGCGTAAGGTCCCAGGGATTGTTGGTGGGGTGGAAGGCGGAGGACTCAGTGGAGGAGCCGAAAGCAAATTCATCCATGTTGGTCTTGCCCACAGGCGTCGCCCCGGCAGCGAGCAGGCGTCCCACGCAGGTCGCCGTGAAGACGGACTCGTAGCCCCCAAGCATGCGGCTCGCGCAGGTCGTGCAGGTCCCCACGAGGTGCATGTTATCCTTGAACGCAACAGGAACGCCGGCAAGGGGACCCGGCTCCTCTCCCCTTGCGAGGCGCTCGTCGGTCGCCCTGGCGGTATCAAGCGCAAGCCCTGCCGAGACTTGCAGGAAGGCGTGCAGCTGTGGCTCGCGTGCGTCGAGCGCGGACAGCGAGGCCTTCGCCACCTCGAGCGCCGAGAAGTCGCCAGCCGCGACTCCCGCCGCGATCTGCCTCGCAGAGAGCTCGTCGAGAGACACCATCAGCGATCACCCTCCTCATCACCCAAGATGGAGGGCACACGGAAGTAGCGCCCCTGCGTCGAGGCGGCGTTTAACAGCGCGCTGTCTATGGGCAGGGCGCGCGTCGAGTCATCCACGACGTCGTTGCCCATCACGTTGGAGAGCCCACCAATGGGATGGAAGGTGGGCTCGACGCCGTCGAGGTCGTACTCACAGATGGGCTCGAGCAGGGCGACGGCCTCGTTCATGTACGAGGTCATCTCATCGAGCTCCTCCTCGCTCAGGGCGATGCGGGCGTAGTCGGCGATGCCGGCCACGTCCTCCTTGGAAAGTGGCATGTCTCCTCCGATACGGGCGGTCACACGCCGCTTCACGGCTGCCACCCTATGAAAGGCGCTTCTCTGTGCGCCCATTCTAGGTCAGCCCTGCGACCAACGCGAATGCTACATCTTGGCAACGAAGCGCCTATCAGTCTCCTTCACCGCAGGTCTCCTCAGCGTTGTTCCTCTCGACATCGGTCTCTTTGTCATTGGCCTCGGATCCCTGAGTTCCTGCGGATGAGCTCTTCTTATTAGGCTTGAGCTTGTCGAACTCTCCCCTATATATCTTGAGCAGGGTGTCCTGCAGGACATCGCTCTCGATGAGATACTGCTTGGCTGTCTCACGTAGCTTGCGGTCAAACTCCTCATTGTAGCCGATGAAGAACGGTTGCCTCTGCCTACTGGCCTTGCTATCGTCGCTCTTGGCTTTGCCACCGCCACTCTTGGTCGTGTCATCTTCGCTCGAACGGCTTGCGTTGCTGTCCATGATCCACTCCTCCTCGCATCCTCATCGTTGACGTGTCTGGCGACAACACCCCAGCGCCAAAGCACCAAGGGGCGGACACCTCTAGCCCCACGCACCAGTGATGCCTTGCTATGGTCGCTTAATATCCTTAAGCTTAGCACGACGCGGGAGTATCAGACCAGCCAAGAAGCCCAGTAGGGAGACCATGAGGCCGATCACCACATACTCGTGCGTGGGCAAGAGGACCTCATGGGAGTCACCGACGTGATCGATGATTGAGACCAACCACGGAAGCAGTGCAAACAGTCCCGCCAGCACAAGGATAGCAAGCCAGCGCACGGGTCCCCACCTGCGCTGCACCGAGATGGTAACGGAAAGCGCAAAGGTCGCCGACACGTGAAGCAGATAGGTTGCCAAGACCCATCCCAGCGAGTCGAGCCGACTGGCGTCCATGCCCAAGCTGATGAGGCAACCCACCCACACGACAACGTATACACAGAGCACGACCCAGAAGGCACGCGTGGGACGCCCCCTTACCTCGACATACTCCTCGACTCCGCCGTCGGTTGGGGTGCCTCCGCCCGACCTCGACCCTGCCGCTGGGGCCGTAGCCGCCGCAGACTCATCTCTCGTCTTGTGTTTCAACCTCTTACGAGATTTACGTGACTTATTGCGTGATTTACATGACTTACGTGACGCGCGCTTTGACACCGTATGTCAGCTCCCCTATATGCAGATCGTCGCGACATGTGCGTCGCCCATTGTACAGGTACGGGCGGGAGTAGATACGACCGCAGCACAGCGAGCTCAGAGTGCGTCTTTGCGTAGCTGCGCCATGATCGCAAAATGCGCTTTTCCGTGAGGCGTCGGGTGGACCGGGTCACAGAATGCGCTTTTCCGTGAGGCGTCGGGTGGACCGGGTCACAGAATGCGCTTTTCCGTGAGGCGTCGGGCGCAGAATGCGCTTTTCCGTGAGCCGTCGGGTGGACCGGGTCACAGAATGCGCTTTTCCGTGAGGCGACGCCGCGTTTGCGCAGGTGAGGAAAAGCGCATTCTACGGAAAGGCGCATTCTGTGTGCACGCCCTCACGGAAAAGCGCAGTGTGCGTGACTGTTCGCATGCAGAATGCGTCTTTTGGTGAGGTGCGCGATCAGAGCGCGCTTTTCCGTCACGTCTCCCCTCCAGAATGCGGTTTTTGGTCACGCCGCTGGCGCAGAGTGTGCTTTTCCGTGAGAGTGACGATCCCAGAATGCGCTTTTCCGTGAGCCGTCGGGTGGACCGGGTCGCAGACTGCGCTTTTCCGTGAGGCGACGCCACGTTTGCGCAGGTGAGGAAAAGCGCATTCTACGGAAAGACGCATTCTGGGTGCACGCCCTCACGGAAAAGCGCATTCTGGCTGCGGACCCTCACGGAAAAGCGCAATTTGGTCAAGAAGTCACGAGGGGCACGATCCAATCCTCGCGAAGTGAGTGAATCACTCACTTCATCAACCTGAAGTGAGTGATTTTTCGGCCCCAAGGCACTACAGTTCATCAAGGTAAACTTACATATGCGCAGGTAGAAGACTTACTGAATAAAAGATCGAAGTGAGTGATTCACTCACATCGCGTTCATGATGTGAGTGAATCACTCACTTCGCGTACATGGTGTGAGTGAATCACTCACATCGCGTTCATGGTGCGGGTGAATCACTCACATCGCGAGAACTGCGAGCGCTACGATGTGCGCAGCTGAGGACCGCTCACTTCTACCCTACCCCTTCTCGTGTTCGCTCGCCTTCTGGGCTGTGAGCATCTGGGCAAAGACGTCCCGATCGTAGTCCGACGGCAATACGATAGTCGAGGCGTCGTTCTTGCTGATATCGACCATCATCTCGGTCCACTGCGAGAACATAAACAGACTGTTAGCCTCGTCACTGGTGACACCGCTATCGCGGATGGTGTCAAGCGACTCCTTGATACCCTCGGCGATGGCCGTCCGCTGCCGCGCAATGCCCTCGCCACGAGCACGCATGGCCTCTGCCTCAGCCTGTGCCGCGATGACCGTCTTCTGGCGGGCGGCATTGGCGTCGTTGGTCGCGCTCTCGAGGTTGTTCTTGGAGGCAACGATGCGGTTCATCGACTCCTGGACCTCCTTGGGAAGCCGGATGGCCGTGATGAGCGTCGCGACAACAGTGTAGCCATAGGCGAGCATCTTGTCTGCAACCGAGTGGTCGATGGAACTCGCGATGGCCTCCTTCTCGATAAACACGTCCTCGAGGCTGCGGGCGGGGATCTCGGAGCGCAGCGCATCCGCAAAGTAGTCCTTCATCTGGCCGACGGGATCGGTAAGGGTATAGATGCATCGATAGACGCCGGATTGGGTAATGTCTGCAGCAGGCGAGCCGTCGACGCGAAACTGGATGGAGACGTCGAGCTCGATGGTAACGTTGTCCTTGGTCTTGGCGTCAAAGGTCATGCGCTCGTCCTGCGTCATCATGCTGATGATCCTGACCTTGTCGATGCCGGGGATCTTGAAGTGAAGTCCGGCGTTGGCGATTCCGCTGAACCTGCCGAGCCGCTCGATCGCGGCACAGTGCTGCTGCGGGACCACGTAGAGCCCACCTCTGAGCACGATGACGCAGATGAGAACGATGACGACGAATGCAAACATTGCCCCTCCCCTTCATAGGACCATACGGGCGCGCCCTGGCACCCGATGACAGGACAGTCACAGCCGGACCAAGACGCGCGAGCGTCTATTCTAGCGCACGGCTTGGCCTCGTCAATCCGAAGGTGAGGTCCTTGTGGGGACAGACGTCACGCCCGCAAATGCCTCCTCAAAGGCTGCAAGGTTGGACCCCCCGGGAATCGCAAAGACGACCCGCTCGAACGCGCCCGGGTGCTCCTCCAGCCACGAGAGAAAGGCCTCGCTCGCCACCTTTGGGTCATTTCGGAAGGCACCGCAGCCAAGGGCCCCCGTGATCGCGGTCTGCACGGGCTCGTCGCTCGCCGTCGCCATGAGGTCCATCGCAAAGCGTGCGCGCTCGCCCATCACCCTGTCACAGATCTGCTCGCTGACGCCCCAGGTCATCATGGCCCGACCCTTAAAGGGTGCCGCGACCACCGCTACGTCCACCTTCGCCGCCACGTCCTCATCGCCTGAAAAGAGGAGGACGTCCGGAACGTAGAGCCCCCGATCGTAATAGAGGTCATCGTTATGGTCGGAGCGATTCGGCTCGTAGAAGTCATCCCATCGGGCGTCAAGCGCCGGGTAGAGCGATGAGTGGGCACAGAGAGCCTCCTCCTGGGCCTGTGCACCCGAAAGGAAGCCACCGCCTGGGCTGAGGTAGGAGGC
The DNA here is from genome assembly GCF_001189515.2 of Olsenella sp. oral taxon 807. Taxonomy (NCBI): domain Bacteria; kingdom Bacillati; phylum Actinomycetota; class Coriobacteriia; order Coriobacteriales; family Atopobiaceae; genus Olsenella; species Olsenella sp. oral taxon 807. The sequence continues at coordinate 461,675 of NZ_CP012069.2, read as the reverse complement.
AAAGTCCAGAAGGCAGACCCTCTCGCCCCGCCGAGAGGCCTCGATCGCGGCACTCGCGGTGTCGGTGCTCGCGATCTCTATGGTGGTCGTCGCCCAGCGGGCCTCGACCTCGGGCAGGGCGCTCCCCTCCACGATACGCGTCAGACCGATGCTGCGACGCAGCGCGCCCGCGTGCCGCTCGGCAAGCATGTCCACCCGCCACTTTGCATACGCCCTGCACTCAGCCGCGCTCTTCCGTCTGTGACATGCCATGATGAGAACCTCCTCGTGAGTATAAGCGTAGCGGTAGGTCACGCGCCGGGGCTCCCTGTCGCGCGAACTGTGCCCCCCAGCGCTCCCTGCACCTCCCTATACCACCCTATAGCAGGTGCTCCGCTATCTGGACAGCGTTCGTGGCGGCACCCTTGCGGATCTGGTCGCCAGCACAGAAGAGCACGAGCGCGCTTGCTCCCTCCGGCGCGGAGAGATCTCGCCTGATGCGGCCCACGAACACCAGGTCCTGACCGCTCGCCTCGAGTGGCATGGGGTAGCGAAGCCTCGCGGGATCGTCCACGAGCTTGACGCCAGCCGCCCCTGACAGGATCTGGCGCGCCTCGTCGGGCGAGATCGGGCGCTCGAACTCCATCGTGATTGACTCCGAGTGCGAGCGAACGATGGGTACGCGCACGCAGGTGCAACTCACGCGAAGCTCGGGCAGGTGCATGATCTTGCGTCCCTCGTTTTGCAGCTTCATCTCCTCGGAGCTGTAACCCTCCTCGTCAAAGCCCCCGATCTGCGGGATCAAATTGAAGGCGAGCGGGTAGGCAAAGGGATCGGTCGCGCCGACCTCACGTCCGTCCACATGGGCCCTGACCTCGCGCTCGAGCTCATCGAGGCCGGGCTTGCCAGCGCCTGAGGCCGCCTGGTAGGTGCTCACGACGAGCCGCTTGAGCTGCGCCCGCAGGTGGAGCGGCCACACCGGCATAAGGCCGATGATCGTGGCGCAGTTGGGGTTCGCGATGATGCCTGCGGGATGATTGGCTATGTCGGCGGCGTTAATCTCAGGGATGACCAGAGGCACGTCCTTACGAAGACGAAAGGCATGGCTGTTGTCCACGCAGACGGCACCGCGCCTCACAGCCTCGGGGAGAAGCTCTTGTGCCTGGGCATCGCCCGCCGCGCCGAGCACGATGTCGACACCCTCGAAGGCATCAGGCCGAGCCTCACGCACGACCACTCGCTCACCTCTGAAGGCAAGCTCCTTGCCCACCGAACGGGCACTTGCCAGGCACACGAGTTCGCGCACGGGAAAGTCCCTCTCCTCCAGGACCCTCATCATCTGCGTTCCCACGACGCCCGTCGCACCGAGTATCGCCACCACCTTGCCTGCCATGTCCTGCTCCTTTATCTTATGTCATCTTATGTCGCACGTCTTGCGCCTGTCGGCTGTCCCTCGCCCTGCTGCGGGATCTCGACCATCTCGCCCGCCACGAACTTGTCGTAGATGCACGTGATGGCCCGCTCGAAGTCGGCGTTGTTGACACCCAGTATGATAGAGATCTCCTGCGAGCTTTGGGTGATCATGCGGATGTTAATACCCGCCTCGCCGAGCACGCCGAAGACGCGCCCCGAGGTGCCCGCACGCCGACTCATGTTGCGACCGACAACCGAGATGAGCGCAAGTCTGTCCACGACGTTGATGCTGTCGGGCTTGAGCTCCTTCTGCAGGTCATGCACGATAGAATAGATGCTGTCCTGGACGTCCGCACCGTTAACCACGATGCCAAAGGAGTCGACGCCCGTCGGGATGTGCTCGACCGAGACCCCATAGTCCTCAACGACCGTGAGCGCCCTGCGGACGATGCCGACCTTGGAGGACATGTGCGCCTTCTGCACATGGACGGCGAGGAAGTCCCTCTTGCCGGCGATGCCCGTGATCAGGTGCTCACGGGCACCGTCGGCGGCAGTCTCGCGTATCATGGTGCCGCGCTTCTCGGGCTGGTTCGTGTTCTTTATCTGGATGGGGATCCCCACCTCGCGCACCGGGAAGATCGAGTCCTCCTGCAGCACCGAGGCGCCCAGGTAGGAGAGCTCGCGCATCTCGTCGAAAGTGATGCGGTGGATGGTGCGCGGATTGTCCACGATGCGGGGGTCCGCCGAGAGGAAGCCCGAGACGTCAGTCCAGTTCTCGTAGAGGTTCGCATCGATGCAGCGGGCAAGGATGGCACCCGAGATGTCCCCACCGCCGCGATCGAAGAGCTTGACCGTTCCGTCGACCGTCGAGCCATAGAAGCCCGGCAGCACGAAGTCGCCCAGGCGCTGGACGGCCTCGCGGATACGAGCCTGCGTGCGCTCGAGGTCGATCTTGCCGTCATGGTGAAAGATAATGACGTCGCGGGCGTCCAGGAAGGGCTTGCCAAGGTACTCTGCCATGAGCTGCGCGGTGAACCACTCGCCGCGCGAGACGACGTACTCGGGCGAGCAGCTCTGGACCTGATCGATGAGCTCGTCGAAACGCTCGGCCACGGGAAACGCAAGTCCGAGTTTCTCGGTGATGTCAAGATAGCGCCTCCCTATCTCTCTGAGGAGGCTCGTGCAGTCGACGTGGTACTTGATGTGGGCGTTTACGAGGAGCAACAAATCGGTGACCTTGTTGTCGTCGCTGAAGCGCCTGCCTACGGCCGAGACCACCACGAAGCGGCGGTCCGGGTCACTCTCGACGATGGCCTTAACCTTCCTGAACTGCTCGGCATCAGCGACGCTCGAGCCACCGAACTTTGCGACCTTGATCATGCACCTACGCCTCCTTGGGGAGCGCCGCCATGAAGCTCGCCGCATCCTCCTCGCACGCCCGCTCAAGGAGCCGACGCGCCTCCTCTGCCGTGACGTCGTGAACCACGACTGCAGCTGGACCGAAGGGACGCGCACCCTCGATGGTAGCCCTCGTGCGGAGCACATAGTCTGCTCGAAGCAGAGACGCGTCGTAGCTGAGGTCAGCGGAGAAGTCGTAGTGGGGGCGTCTCCCCTCGCAATAGTCAATCACATCCTGCACGATGGCGTTGCCGGTGGGCAGCATGCCGGCGCCCTGGCCATAGAACTTCAGCTCGCCCACCGTGGTCCCGACAAGGCTCACGAGGTTGAAGTTGGAGGGTACGTGTGCCTCGAGGGTGTCAGACGAAAGTGCCACGGGCTCCACGGCCACAGCGTAGCGCCCATCCCGCAGGACGCCCCTCCCCAGGAGCTTCACGGTTCGGCCGTGCGCGGCGAAGAGGTCGATGTCGGCCTTGGTGATGGTACGAAGCCCCGTCACGGGAAACTCGCTTGTGCAGGCGCAGCCAAAGGCGACGCAGGCCGCGATGAGGGTCTTGTTCTTGACGTCGATACCGTCGATGTCAGCGGAGGGGTCCCTCTCGGCAAAGCCCTGCTCCTGAGCCCTCTTGAGAGCCTCGTCGAAGTCCGTTCCCTGTCTGACCATCGCGTCGATGATGAAGTTGGTGGTGCCGTTCATGATGCCCGAGAAGGACGTCACCTCGTCGATGCGGCGGACCTTCTCGATGGAGGCTATCCAGGGAATGCCGCCCCCGCAGGTGGCCTCGATGAGCAGGCTCGCACCCGTAGACTGGGCACATGCCGCAAACTCCTCGAAGTGTGCCGCGACGACGGCCTTGTTGGAGGTGACGACGGACTTCCCGGCGCCGAGCGCGTCCACGATGAAGCTCCTCGCGGGCTCAAGGCCACCCATGCACTCCACGACGAGCTCTATCTCTGGGTCCTCGACGATATCCTCGAAGCGAGAGGTCATGCGCGGGTCCGTGAGGCGCTCGGGCAACTCGAGTATGCGGGCCACCTCAACGCCTCGTACGCGATTTGTGATGATGCGGTCTACTCCCTGGCCGACGGTGCCGTGGCCGAGAAGGGCAATCTTCATGTCAGTCCAATCGTTGCATGTGTGTGACGGCTGCGCCGCCCCCAAGGGAACAACGGTATGATACTTGACACACGCCCACTGTAGAATGACAAGGAGCGCAGAGGTGAAAACGTTCTATCACAGCACACGCAACGGCGGCGAGCCTTTAACGAGCAAGCAAGCGATACTGAGAGGCATCGCACCCGACGGGGGACTCTACGTATCCGACCAGCTCGGCGAAGAGACGCTCGACATGGCCGCAATGGTCAACCAGGACTACCACGAGACGGCCCAAAAGGTGCTTGCGACGCTCATCCCCGACTACTCGACCGAGGAGATCGGCTCCTGCGTGAGAGACGCCTACGCCGAGAACTTCGATACGCCCGCCGTGGTGCCGCTCACACCCTTGGGCAGCGACTGGCTGCTCGAGCTCTCCCATGGTCCCACCTGCGCCTTCAAGGACGTGGCACTCCAGCTGCTGCCACACCTGATGTCGGTCGCGAGGGGCAAGAGCGAGCACAGGATCATGATCGTGACCGCGACCTCGGGGGACACCGGCAAGGCCGCTCTGGCGGGATTTGCGGACGTCGAGGGCACGGGCGTCACGGTCTTCTACCCCGAGGGCAAGGTATCCGAGATACAGCACCTGCAGATGACCACGCAACTTGGTCGCAACGTCGCCGTGTGCGGGGTCGAGGGCACCTTCGACGACTGCCAGACGCAGGTCAAGCGCATCTTTGCCGACACGGCGCTGTCAGAGAGGCTCCACGGGAGGGGCGTCGCCCTCTCGAGTGCCAACTCCATCAATGTTGGTCGTCTCGTCCCTCAGGTCGTCTACTATGTCGACGCGTATGCCCAGCTCGTGAGGAGTGGCGCCATCAGCGTGGGCGATGCCGTCGACTTCTGTGTACCCACGGGCAACTTTGGCGACGTGCTCGCCGGCTACTATGCCAAGCGACTCGGCCTTCCCGTCGGGCGGCTCATCGTGGCCTCCAACACCAACAAGGTGCTCACCGACTTCCTCAAGACGGGCAGCTACGACCGTCGCCGCGACTTCGTGAAGACGATCTCCCCCTCGATGGACATTCTCGTCTCTTCCAACTTCGAGCGCATGCTCTACTACCTCACGGACGGGGACAGCGAGCGCGTGGGAGCCTGGATGGCCGAACTAGCCACGCAGGGCGTCTACTCCATAGGCGACGAGCTTCTCGGGCGCCTGCGCGAGACCTTCTACGGCGAGTTCGCGACAGACGACGAGACGCGAAGGACCATCCGCACGACCTGGGAGGAGGAGCACATCCTCATCGACCCGCATACCGCCGTCGCAAAGACCATACTCGACCGGCATGAACACAACGGGAGGATGCGCGTGTGTCTCTCGACCGCCAACCCGTACAAGTTCCCCGCAGACGTGCTCGCGGCGCTCGGCCACGACACGCAGGGTAAGGACGACTTCGCCTGCATGGACGAGCTCCAGAGGCTCACAGGTATCGCGGCGCCAAGACAGCTCTCGACGCTCAGGGGTGCTCCTGTCATGCATGACTCGATCTGCGCCAAAGAGGCGATGGCGTCCTTTGTCGAGAGCGCGACGGCAAGGATCTTTCGGTGAGTCGCCAAGGCGCGACCAGCACGTCGAGCGCACAGCTCGCCCGCGACACGCTCACCGTCGAGGTCCCGGCGACCTCGGCCAACGTGGGCGTGGGCTTTGACTGCTTGGGCCTCGCGCTCGACCTCATGGCCCGCTTCTGCTTCGAGCCGGCGGACGAGCTTCTCATAGATGGCTGCCCCGAGCGCTTCAGGGGGCAGGACAACCTCGTCTGGACGAGCTACCTGGAGGCCTGTCGTAGGCTCTGCAGCAGGCCGCTCACGCCGCACATCACGATAGACTCCCCCATCCCCCTCTCGGGCGGCCTTGGGTCGAGCTCTGCCTGCGTCGTCGCGGGCGTCGTGGCGGCCCAGGAGCTGAACGGGGCTGGCCTTGATGCACGGCAGGCGCTTGACATCGCCTGCGAGCTTGAGGGACACCCCGACAATGTCGCACCGGCCATCCTCGGCGGTCTTGTAAGCTCGTTTGTGGATCAGGGCCGCGCCCACCCCGTGCACCTGGACGTCGCACAAAACGTAAGCTTCGTCGCGATCGCGCCTCCCTACGAGGTCCGCACCGCTGACGCGCGCAGGGTCATGCCTGAGCAGGTCTCGCTTAAGACGACGGTGTGGCAGGTGGGGCACTGCGTGGCCGCTGTACACGCCCTCGAGCAAGGTGACCTTGAGCTCTTCTCGGCAGCTTCGCGCGACAGGCTCCACGAGCCCTTTCGCGCACGCCTGATCCCCGACTACGAGGCCCTGCGCCGTACCGCGCTCGCGGCAGGGGCAGCGGCGTTTCTCATCAGCGGCTCGGGCTCGACGATGCTTGCCGTCTGCGATGGCCGCCCTCTGGCCGAACATGTCGCCGCATCCGTAGAGGGCATGGTCGAGAACCATGTTGATGGCCTCTGGGTACGCGTCCTTAGCAGCAGCCCCGCAGGCGTTCGCGTCCTTCGCGAGCACCCGTGAGCGTCACAAGGCGCCAGCACCCAAGGCGGCCGCCTGGCGCTGATTACATGAGTGGGCCCAGAGACGTTCCGGGTACTATCGGCTGGATGATGGTCTCGGGGGGCTTCGTGAGCGTCGCTGCCGACATATGCAGGCACGTGCGGGCTTGGGACTAATAGCACGCGCGGGATGACCTTGCTCCGTCAGCTGGCGCGAAACGTGCCTGAGTGTGTGACGGACCTCGAGGCGGGAGGCCAGCCGCTCGGCCTCCCTTGGCGGGGACGTCTCGCAGGGCGACCCCACAGGATGCGTGCTCGAGTTGTCCCGGACCAGGACGATCCCCCGCCTCGGGGAACAGGTCGTCCGACACCCACCGCAGCGTCTCGGCCTTGCCGCCTGTCCTGGCGTTTCCCGGCCCGCCGTGCGCCTTGCGCGCGAGCACGCCGTCGAACCCTCCCCGACTGGCCTTCCCGTGGGCAGCGACGCAGGAGTGTACACAGATCGGCTAAAACGGCCTCTCGGGGCCGTTTCGGGGCACTTGTGTACACTGTTGCGACTTGCGGGATCGTTCGAGCGGCCATGGCGACGCAGGAGTGTACACAAATCGGCAAAAATGGCCTCTCGGGGCCGTTTCGGGGCGTTCGTGTACACTGTTGCAACGCGATTCGCCAAGGCAGCGACCCACACAAACCCCCGAAGAGCCTTATCACATTCTAACTATTGTATCCGAGCAGGGCCATGAAGCGCTCCGGACTCGTCGAGGGCGGGGCCAGCGAGGCGCAGATCCAGGGGTTCCTGGCCGAGGGCGACCAGACGGCAAACACCTTCCGTGTACCCAGGAACCTCAAGGAGGCAGCTTCCGAAGCCGCGAGGCTGAGAGACGTCAGCTTCTCCGCCTTCCTGTGCTCGTGCGTGATCGACGAGCTCGCCTCCGGGAAGCGCATGGCACGAAAGAGAGGCGGCTGATGTCGGCTGATCCCAAGCACATCAACAAGACGGACGGCACCGGCTACCTTGACCAGGCCGCTAAGGTCGTGCGCAACGCGAGGAGCGCGGCGGCCCGCTCCGTAAACCTCGCCATGGTCTATGCCTATTTCGAGGTCGGCCGCATCGTAGTCGAGGAGGAACAAGCCAGCGATGCCCGGGCGGAGTATGGCGGACAAGTGCTCACGCTAGTCTCAGAGCACCTCACAGCCGAGTTCGGACGTGGCTTCTCCAGAACAAACGTGGCGCAGATGCGCCAGTTCTACCGTGTCTACGCGCACGATGAGATTGTTCAGACGGTGTCTGAACAATTCGGAAGCAAGCCCCCATACAAGACGACTGACAGGAAGTTCTTCCTGAGCTGGTCACACTACCTCAGACTCATGCGCACCGAGGATGCGGGCAAGCGGCACTTCTACGAGATCGAGGCGACGCGGGGCGGCTGGAGCGTGAGGGAGCTGCAACGGCAGCTCGACAGCAGCCTGTACGAGCGCCTCGCGCTCAGTCGTGACAAGGACGGCGTGCGACGCCTGGCCGTGGGCGGCCAGATCGTGGAGACCCCCGCCGACGCGATCACAGATCCCTACGTGCTGGAGTTTCTCGGACTCAAGGAGGAGACGAGCTATTCGGAGAGCTACCTGGAGACGCGCATTATCGACCACCTGCAAGAGTTCCTCCTTGAGTTAGGGCGCGGATACGCCTTCGTGGGCAGGCAGCAGCGCCTCACCTACGAGGAGGACCACTTCAAGGTAGACCTCGTGTTCTACAACCGGCTCCTGCGCTGTTTCGTGCTCTTCGATCTGAAGCTTGGCAAGCTCATGCACCAGGACATTGGGCAGATGCAGATGTACGTACACTACTACGACCGCGACAAGTTGCTGGGGCGGTACGTCTGTGGGTTCATCCACCTTGGCGAGCCCGGGTGAGGTCTTCCGCATAAAGTTCGACGTCATCATCGGCAACCCGCCCCACCAGCCGAGCGACGGCGGCAACGACGCCTCCGCGATGCCCACCTACCAGAAGTTCGTCGGGCAGGCAAAGAGGCTCGACCCCCAGCCCCTCGTCATGATCACCCCGTCGCGCTGGTTCTTTGGCAGGCGTGGGCTTGGCGCACACCGCTCCGGGATGCCCCACGACCGGCGCATCAGGAAGCTCGTGGGCTACAGGGACGCCGGCGAGCGCCTCCCCGGCGTGGACCCGTCCGGCGGTGTCTCCTACCTCCTCTGGAAGCGGGACTACGACGGCGACCGCACCGTCGCGAATATGAGGAACGGCAAGGGCAGCGAGCGCCATCGCGACCTCGGCCGTGAACACGGGTAACGAGATGGACGAGGGCGACCTGCCCATCGTGACCCAGTTCTACCTCTACCTCTCGGGCACGCCCTTCCGGGCCCTCAACTCCGGCGAGTTCATCGAGGAGCAGATCTACAACTGGACCTACTCCGACGAGCAGTCAGCCAAGGAGACCTGGCCCTCCGAGCACCCCGGCAAACCAAACCCCTACGAGGCGCTGCCCCGCGTAGTGATGCTCACCTACCAGATGCCCGACGAGATCCGCAAGGTGAACGAGAATGCGGGGCCCGAGGAGAAGGTGAGCGAGTTCATCAACTTCCTGTCGGTACTGGCCTACGACGGGAGCACCATGCAACCGGTGAGCGCGACCGACATCCTGGACATCGCCATGGCCGGAACCCCGACGACGCTCCTGGCCCGGCGCTGGGAGGGCGCGCCGCTCGTGAACGTGGAGAACGACACCCTGCGGCGCATCATGGGCAACGAGGACGCCATGCGGGCGCTCATGAGCATCGAGGGCTTCCGAAACCTCAACGAGGACATCGAGACCATCATTACCCTGAGTCCCCGACACCTCCTTAGCCCACAACCGGCAGTCTGATGGTGTCCCGGTCTGGCCCGGAGCGCGCCGTCAGCGAGGCCCTCTGCCCAGACTGCGCTTTTCCGTGCAGTCAGGCCCCAGGCCGAGGCCTGCGGACCCTGGCGCAACCCCCCCCGCAGCCTGGCGGGGGGTTGCTCGAGCGCGTTTGCCCAGTTGGGCCACTCTTCATAGTGCCCCGCAGGCTGGCGGGGGGGGTTGCGCCCCGCGTCTCCCGGGCGGCAACGTGACGGAAAAGCGCAGTCTGCGCTGTTTTGGTTCAATAAGAACTGAGCAAAAGGGACTGCGCAGTTCTTATGAAACGTTCCACTCGAAAGGACGGGTCAGGCGTGAAGCACAGCCAGGTCGCCTGGGGCCCGGCCCCACCGGCCCAAGGAGGACAGGCTCCTACCCGCCCAAGTAGGCCCTCCTCACGTCATCGTCGTGCAGCAAGTCGCCACCGGTCCCCGTCTTTGAGATCGTGCCCGTCTCGAGGACGTAGCCACGGTCGGCGATCGAGAGCGCCATCGAGGCGTTTTGCTCCACGAGCAGGATCGTCGTGCCCTGTTGGTTGAGCTCCTTGATGATCGAGAAGATCTCATCGACCAGGATCGGGGCCAGGCCCATGGAGGGCTCGTCGAGCATCAGCAGTCTCGGCCTGCTCATGAGGGCACGTCCCATGGCAAGCATCTGCTGCTCGCCACCTGACATCGTGCCCGCTGACTGTCCGGCCCTCTCCTTGAGGCGCGGAAAGTGCTTGTAGACTATCTCGAGCGTCTCGGCATTTTCCGCATCCGTTCGGGTGTAGCCGCCCATATCGAGGTTCTCGGCAACCGTGAGCTGCGTGAACACGCGCCTGCCCTCGGGGCAGAGCGCAATGCCCCTCTGGACTATCTTGTGGGGCCTCGTGCCCGTGAGGTCCTCCCCCTGAAACTCAACCTGCCCGCTACTTGCCTTGTTAAGGCCTGCGATCGTATTCAGGGTGGTTGACTTTCCCGCACCGTTCGCCCCGATCAAGGTGACGATTTCACCCTCGTTGATCTCGAAGGATATGCCGCGCACAGCCTTGATGGCGCCGTACGAGACATGCAGGTCCCTGACGTTCAGCAGCGCTGCCATCTAGCTCACCCCCTGCTTGCCCAGGTAGGCCTCGATGACCTTCGGATCCCTCTGGATCTCCTCGGGCGTGCCCTTGGCGATGATCCTGCCGTAGTCGAGCACACCGACGACCTCACAGATCCCCATCACAAGACTCATGTCATGCTCTATCAGAAGGATCGCGATCTGAAACTCGTCGCGGATCTTCTGGATGTTGCCCATGAGCTCCTCGGTCTCGTTGGGGTTCATGCCGGCGGCGGGCTCGTCGAGCAGCAGCACCTTGGGATGGGTCGCCAGGGCCCGCAGGATCTCGAGCCTGCGCTGGGCGCCGTAGGGAAGCCTGCCTGCCCGCTCGGATGCGAGCTCGCGCATACCAAAGATGTCGAGCAGCTCGAGGGCCCGCTCGTGGAACTGCCGCTCCTGCCTCCAGTGCTGCGGCAGACGCAGCATGTCCGTCAGAAGGTGCGTCGACATCGAGTTCGTGAGGCCCACGAGCACGTTTTCCTCCACCGTCATCTGGTCGAAGAGGCGGATGTTCTGGAAGGTGCGCGCGATGCCCATCTTGTTGACCTGCACCATCGACTTGCCGGCCGTGTCATACCCATCGAGCAGAACCGTGCCGCGCGTCGGCCTGTACACGTTGGTAAGCAGATTGAAGATCGTGGTCTTACCGGCACCGTTGGGACCGATGATACCCGAGATCTCCGTGCGACCGAGGGCGATGGAGAAGTTGTCCACCGCCGTCAGCCCGCCAAAGTCGATGCCCAGGCGCTCTGCCTGCAGTATCGGCATACTACCCAGATCACGCTCGGGAATGAGATTGGCCGTCTCCATCTGGACGAGGATGGGACGCTTCCTCCTCCGCCTGGCTATGCTCCCCGTGGCGTCTGCTGAGGCCGTTTCGTCGCCGACCGCACTTTTGGCCGCACCCTTGGCGACGGAGTCAAGTGCCTCTCTTGCGGCATGCTTGAGCTTGGCGGTCGTGGCGGCTCCCATGCTAGGCATCGCCTTTCACCCCCTTGGCTGCAGTCCCATCCTTCCAGGGGAGCCTGCCTCCCATGACGTTTTCTATCCAGCGCGAGAGAGAGAAGTCATAGGCACCCAAGAGACCCTGCGGACGAAAGATCATAACCAGGATCAAGACGATGGCGTAGACGACCATACGGTAGTCCGCAAACGCGCGGAGTGCCTCAGGCAGTATGGTAAGCACCGTGGCCGAGATGGTGGAGCCGAGCATAGATCCCATACCGCCCAAGACCACCATGACCAGGATCTCGATTGACTTCATGAAGCCGAACTTGGCGGGCTCCATGACCCCGATGCAGCCCGCGTAGAGCGCGCCGCCCACGCCCGCGAAGAAGGCCGAACTCACGAAGGCGAGCGTCTTGTAGTAGGTAACGTTGACGCCCGAGGCCTCTGCCGCGATCTCGTTGTCACGGATGGCGAGGATGGCCCTGCCGTGACGCGACTTCATCATGGTATGGATCAAGAAGAGCGAGATGGCCACTACGACGAAGGTGTTCATGAAGCTCGTGTAGCTTGGGATGCCTGTGAGGCCCTTGGCGCCACCCGTCAGCTCGAAGCCCACGACGCCGTCAATGTTGAGCATGACGACGCGGATGATCTCGGCAAAGCCGAGCGTGATGATGGCCAGGTAGTCACCCTTGAGGCGCAGCGCCGGCACACCTATGATGATGCCAGCGACGGCGGCCATGACGCCACCAAAGAGGACGCCGCCCACGAAGAGGGCGCAAGCCGCAGGCGTGGCGGTCACGAAGTCTCTCATGCCGACGCCAAGGACGGGCATGAGGCGCATGATGAGGATGGAGCAGGAGTAGCCTCCTATTGACATGAACCCGGCATGGCCGAGCGGCAGCTGTCCCAGATAGCCAGTCGCGACATTGAGCGAGACGGCCATGATGATGTAGATGCCCACCTGCTCGAGCACGCCGGTCTGATAGCGGGTGATGACAGCATTGCTGATCAAAAGCTGGCCGAGCAGGATGGCACCTAAGGTCAGGAGCGCGTTGATCGCGTAGCGCGCCGGCATGGGAAGCCCCCTTTGCCCGACGCCTTCCGTGTCGCTGGCACCAGCCAGCGAGTCCTGCCTCTTGTCCACGTCCCTCTTTTCCATGGTCTTCTCCCTACACCTTCTCGTTCATCGTGCGACCGAGGATGCCTGTCGGCCGCACGATGAGCACGACGATAAGCAGGAGGAACACGATGGCGTCCTTCCAGACCGAAAGACCGATGGCCGAGACAAAGACCTCGGCGAAGCCAACGAGAAAGCCGCCGATGACCGCTCCGGGAATGGACCCGATGCCGCCGAGCACTGCGGCGACGAAGGCTTTGGTACCCAGCATGACACCCATGGTGGGCGAGACCTGCGTGTAGGCCATGGCATAGAGCACCGAGCCGATGCCTGCGAGCGCGGAGCCCAACGCGAAGGTGAACGAGATCGTGGTATTCACGTTGATGCCCATGAGGCGAGCGGCGCCCATGTCCTCCGACACGGCCCTCATGGCCTTGCCGAGCTTCGTCTTCTGGACCAGAAGGGCCAGACCAGCCGTTGCGGCAATCGTCACGACGACGGTCAGGATCGATATGGGTGAGACGCTGACGCCCAAGAGATCGAGCGGGCGAAGGTCGAAATACGGCGGCACCACCTTCGCGTCGGCCCCAAACATGAGCTGTGCGCCGTTCTCCAAGAAGTACGAGACGCCGATGGCTGTGATGAGGATAGAGAGCCTGGGGGCGCTGCGCAGGGGTGCGTACGCGACCTTGTCGATCAAGACGCCCAGCAGCGTGCAGCCCACAATCGAGAGGATGATGGCGAGGGCAGGGTGAAGTCCCAGCTGCGCCATCACAACCCAGGAGATGTAGCCACCGATCATGATGATGTCGCCGTGGGCGAAGTTGAGCAGCAGGATGATGCCATACACCATCGTATAGCCGAGGGCGACGAGCGCATAGATACTGCCGAGCTGCAGGCCGTTCAGCAGCTGCGTCAGAATCGTCATGAACAACACTTCCTCTCTCGTACGCCGATGCGGGCGCGACACGCGCAGGAAACGCAACAGACAAGCTCAAGGCGCCAGAGGCGACTGCCCCAGCGCCTTGTCTGCTCGTGGCTGTGGGCCGCTTCCTACTTCGCTTCTATAGAACTGAATACCTTTTGTGATCCACCTTCGAAGGTGATGATCAGGGTCGGCTTCACGGGATCTCCCGAACCCTCGTACCTGATGGTCCCCGTGACGCCCTCGACGCTCCCGGCCTTCACGGCGTCGATGATGGCCTGCTTGTAGTCCTCGGTGCCCGCCTTCGCCTTGCCCTCGGTCTCGACGGTCTTGATGGCCTGGCAGAGCACCATGGCGGCATCATAGCCGAGCGCGCTGAAGTTACCGGGCGTCTCGCCGTTGTGGGCCGCCTTGAAGTCAGAGATGAACTTCCGGACCTTCTCGTCGGGGTTCTCGGCGACAAAGGAGCAGTCATAGAAGCAACCCTCAAGGTCGTTGGCGCTGGCGTACTCCTCGTCACCGCCCACGATGTTGGACCAGCCGTCCGCCCCGAGGATGGGTCCCTTGTAGCCAAGCTGGCGGGCTTGGGTCACGATGTTGCCGTCGTCCTTATAGTAGTTAGGCGAGAGAATCGCGTCGGGCTTGGTGGCGATGATGGTCGTGAGCTGCCCTTTGAAGTCGACGTCACCGTCGGCATACCCTTGCTGGGTGGTAATGGTGATGCCGTTTGCCTGGGCCTCCTCGACAAAGGCGTCATTGACACCCTTCTCGTAGGCCCCGCCAGAGTTATAGATGGTGCCTACCGCCTTGTAGCCTCGCTCGGCTGCGAAGTCTGCCAGGAGCTTGCCCTGGTAGGGATCGGTGATGCAGGCGCGAAACGCGTTGGGTCCGTAGGTGATGAAGTCCGCAGCCGTCGCAGAGGCCGAGACGATCGGCATGTTGTCATTGACTGAGGTCTGGGCGATCGCAACCGAGGGCGCAGATGTCACGTCACCGATGATGCCGACGACACCGTCCTCGACCATCTTGTTGTAGACGTTCTTTGCCTCGGTGGCGTTGCCCTTCTCGTCTTGGGCGTCGAGCTCGATCTTCTTGCCGTTGGCGCCTCCCTCGTCATTGAACTTCGAGACATAGAGCTCTGCGCCCGCGCGGACGGCAAGACCGTACTGGGCGACGTCGCCCGTGTAGGGTCCCATGATACCGACCTTGATGGTGTCGGAGCCAGCTCCGGAGCCCGACGACGATCCACATCCAGAAAGAATGGATGCGCCACCTATGCCAGCAGCTATGCCGCCGAGCTTGACAAACGTACGCCTATTGAATGTGTGAGCCATCTCGTCCTCCCTGAAAGATAGGTCACCGATCACATTTCTACCAGTGACTGACATCCTATTACCATATCCATTTCCTTCAGTTCTGTATTGGTTTACTGCTGAGATGTAGTGTATTCGTAACACTCTCATTGCTACCCGCCTACCCGCGTGACGCACGACGCCCCCTTTGGCCGTGTGTGCGCAGCGCACATAGCGCACATAGCGCACGCGCGAGGGCATATCCGATGCAAACCCCCGCAAGATCGATGAACACGTCTCTCACAGACCCCTCGCGTCCTGGCACGAACAGCTGGATCGTCTCGTCCACGATGGGTGTCATCACCATGACGACACGCGATGACAGCCAGAGCCGTCTTTCTGGTCGCACTCCGGGCTGGCTGCGGCACAGAAAAAAGGCCAGGACCCCCAGCATCGCGTACTCCGAAACATGTGCGCATTTCCTCACGACGAAGGTCGCGAGTGCGATGTCTGAGAGCCCCAGCCTTTGGAGGAGGGGCAGTGCGAACAATACGAAACGCGTGCTCTCGTTGGCGGAGTCCGTGCCATTCATGAGCGAATGAGCCCAGATGAAACAGACCCACAGTGCCACGAGGATAGCTCTATACAGCAGCCTCCTATGCTGCCACACGAGTGGCCATGTGCTTGGGCTTGCGAACGTCCTCGCCGCCGCTGCGATGGTCTGCGGTCGGTGTGGTGGGAGCAGGTACCTGAGAGGATGTTCCCACATTGGTCCTCACGGCTGCCGCAGGACGGGTCCCGCCTCCCATCTGAGGAGATACGGCGGGCGCTTGCCTTGCCTGCCTCGCGCCGTTGGTGGGCGTACCGCCGGGCGTGCCCGGCAGACCGGACGGAGCCGAAGGCGTCACAGCTCTGGCTGGGACAGCCGCCGGTGAGGCCGTCACAGACGGACGTACAGCGGCCACAGACGAGCTTGCGGCTGCGGCAACAGGAGTGGATGCGCCGAGCGCCGGGCCCGCAGACACGGGAGCAGAGACGGTCGGACGCGCGACGGGGGCCGCATGGGCTCCCTGGTACGCCTCCTCGACAGCTGCGTCCTCCTCATCCACCGCGACCAGCATCCTCTGAAGCCTCATGAGGTCAATGGACGTCATGCCTGCCTCATGCTGCTTGGCCTTGTTCTTGATGTGGTGGGTTGCCGTGGAGATCGACACGTAGGCCACAACCGCAACTGCTGCGGCGATGATCGGAAGCAGCGCGCTTATATCCTCAGAGGAGAGGCCCGCTGTCGATTCGGCCATGGTAATACGGGGAGCCAGAGCCGATGCAAAGCTGGCGGCCCCTATGGCTAACGCCATACCTTTCACTAGTTCCTTCTTCATCTGCTACCTCCATTGCTGCCAATCGTTTCCGCACTCCATATAGGAACACCCATGCCGGGCAACAACATAAGACGGATGGCTGTGGTAGCTCTGTCTTGCAACGGCCTACTTCGTCTTATCTGCATGCACCGTCATCTAAAAATGAGTGATCCTATCCCTCATTTGCTTTACCCTAGCACGTTCTCGAAAGAATGTAAATAAGAAATAGTACAGTTTCTAAATTTTTTTCTAAATACTCGGCATACACCATGCAAGGTCCACAAACGGACCTGTCGAAGACCAAGAGGCGTGCGAACCTCTCGGTAAGCTCTACGTTAGGCGTCCCGTCAGGCATCAAGCGCCCGACAGGACGCCGATAGATGATCTGTTGTTGGTGAGCAGCCTGACATAGGCACTGGTATCCATCACATGGGGCTTGGCGTCCGCCTCATGGGAGCGTATGGGCAGGGTCCTGGAGAGCGTTGAGCCGACACTGTGCTTCGCCCCCCTCCTGCCGGCCGGCCGCCTCGCATGACGTGGCGCCGACGCATCAAAGGGACGGGACGACTGATAGTTGAGCGTAATCGTCTCGTCCATGGCGGCAAGGGCCGCCTCCCATATGTCCTCGTGATCGAGATCGCTGGCCACGCGCTTGGCCGGATAGATTCCCTGGTTGACCTCAGGCACCCGCCTAGCGATGATTCGCGACCTCGCGCGGGCACGGGCCGCTGATGCCCGCTGCCCGCCAGGCCCAAAGGCAGTGCCGACCCGCAGCCCGCCACCTACCTTCGCTGCCCAAGACGGGAGTCCAAGCTGGCCCTTCTCGTACAGCTGCGACGTAGCCCCGCCCCTTGTGTCGCCTGTGCCTCGCGCTGTGACGCCCAGCCGCCTCGCAATGATATCCGCTCTCGAACCTTGTTCTCTCATCTGCGCCGCACCTCCAATGTCCGCCACTTCACGGGCACGCACAGAGGCGACGTCTTCCGTAGCTACGGTTACACTACTCCCATGGGAGGTCTGCGTAAGGCGGCGGGGTACGTGTTATCTGCAAGTGCCGTCCAGCCCTTAAGGATGAGATCCAAGACGGGCTACCTTGTATGATAACACGGACCCCGACAAAAGCAAGTGAGACAAGGCGCACGCCGCCAGTGGCGGGTGCGCCCGAAAGGATGCGGAAAGGATGTGGCCGCGCGGGGGCTCAGGCGATGTACTCGTCAGGCGATGTACTCGTTGCTCTGCTGTGCCTTCTTGGCGGAGCGAATAAGGAACTCCTCGTTGTCACTGGTCGCCCTGAGGCCCTTGACCAGTACCGAGGCAGCACGCTCGACGTTGTTCATGTTGGCGAGCACGCGGCGTATGCCCCATACGAAGGGCTGGATCTCGGACCTGATGAGCAGCTCCTCGTTTCGCGTACCCGACGCGACCGGATCGATGGCGGGGAAGATGCGCCGGTCGGCAAGGTCGCGATCGAGCTTGAGCTCCATGTTGCCAGTGCCCTTGAACTCCTCGAAGATGACCTCATCCATCTTGGACCCGGTGTCGACGAGCGCCGAGGCGATGATGGTAAGAGACCCTCCACCCTCGATGTTACGCGCCGCGCCCAAGAACTTCTTGGGCGGATAGAGCGCCGCTGAGTCGACGCCACCAGAGAGGATACGGCCGCTGGGAGGCTGGGCCAGATTGTAGGCGCGAGCAAGGCGCGTGATGGAGTCGAGCACCACGACGACGTCCTCCCCCAGTTCCACAAGACGCTTCGCGTGCTCGATGACGAGCTCGGAGACGGCCGTGTGGTTTGACGCGGGCATGTCGAAGGTCGAGGCGACGACCTCGCCCTTGATGGAGCGCTCCATGTCGGTGACCTCCTCGGGGCGCTCGTCGACGAGCAGGCAGAGGAGGTGCACCTCGGGGTTGTTCGAGGCGATGGACTGGCAGATCCGCTTGAGCACGGTGGTCTTGCCAGCCTTCGGGGGGCTCACGATAAGGCCGCGCTGACCTTTACCGATGGGGGCTACGAGATCGATGGCTCTTCCCGTTATGGAATCCTTGCCGCATTCCATGACAAGACGCTGGTTGGGAAAGATGGGCGTGAGGTCACGGAAGCGCGGACGCTGCCTCAGCTCGTCGAGAGGGCGACCGTTGACCGTCTCGACCTTCTGAAGGGGTGGATACTTGCTGTTGTTGGAGCGGGCCGGACCAACCGATCCCTTGATCCTGTCACCGGGTCGCAGCCCGTACTGGCGGATGAGCTGCTGGTGCACGAAGGCGTCGTCATCACCCGTCATGTAGTTGCCGGTACGCAGGAAGGCGTAACCCTCGTTCTGGACGTCCAACACGCCCTCAACCGGCCTGAAGCCCTCTGCACGTGCGGCGGCCTCATAGATGGTCTCCACGAGCGCCGCCTTCTTGAGGCCTACATACTCGACACCAAGTTGGGCCGCCTTGCTCCTGAGCTCAGCCACCCTCATGGACGCGAGCTCCTCGCGAGAGAGGCTGGGCTCAAAGCTCTGTTCCTGCTGGTTACGACGGTTTCGGCGGTTGCGGCGGCTGCCACGCTGGCTACCGTTGCCATTTGTGTTGGCGTTGGTGTTTGCGCTACCGTTGGCGTTATTGCCGGGACCGCCGCTCGCAGCTGTGTCATCCTTGCGCTCACGCCTGCCGCGCCTCTGACGTCCTCCCTCGCCCCTCTCGTCCTGGGACTGGGGCTGCCCCTCCTCCAGAGAAGCCTGTCGGGAAACGTCCTGGGCGTCAACACCAGCCTCGCTGGCCTGTGCCCCATCGTCCTGCTCAAAGGTAGGAGAGCTCGCCCTCTTCTTGCGGTGCCTCTTGGGTGCTGCCTCGGCTACGTTCGCGTCGGCCTCGGCAAGGGTGGCTACCGGCGGCTCATGGATGACCGCAGATGCTTGCGTCGCCTCCTGCGTCACTTTGGTCATCGCGTTGACATCCAAGGCGACCTGCTCGCCTTCGCTTTTGACCTTACGGGGGCGACCACGGCGTCGCTTCGGCACTGGCTTTGCTACCTCGACCTCGGCCGGGGTGCTCTTTTCCGATTCGCTTACACCGCTATCGGTTGCGGCTGGCGCCGGATGAGCCGCGCTGACCTCGCTCCCAGCGGCCGCCGGAGCAACGATCCCGGGAAATAGCGTGCTGTCCTGACCGGCAGGCTGTCCGGATGACTCAAACTCCCGCGACTGCTGCATCTCGCTTGTGCCTTCTTCTGCCATGTAGTCCTTCCCTACCTTCTATGAAAGCCGAACTGCAAATCTCAACACTGTCCGCCCAAGGCTCGAGACGCTTCTCCTGCACACCGTGACATCTCGGCTCGCGCCCCCTCAGGGGCCGGCGAGAATGTCTTGTGTACTGTGCGAGAAGCAAAGGATTTCCTGAGGGCCGTACCCTTGCGGCCCCAACATTTCCAAGAGTATACCAATGACTGCGCCCGCGCAAGACGCAAAAGTCGCTCCCTGCAGCCGCGAAATGAACCCACCTTCTCCAGGTGGGTGCCCTCATCGCAAGTTCCAGCTTCCTCAACAACGGAGGATACCTGTACTGATAACGATATGCAGGCTCCCTCAAAACGCTTGTCGGTTCACCCAGTTGTTGCCGCAGGGAGGCGACAACTCCACTATACGTGAGCCAGACACCAATACCAGTCTTGACTTGCACTCATTAATGTTCAAGACTAGAGGGTAGTGATTTTTTCATCAGCACCTGCTCGGGTCAGACGCTTACAGATCACATGCTAAGGGGACGTGCCCTCATATGCCAAGATCGTGGTTAATCCACCTCTGCCTGTTTTTTGCGGCGCTCGTGACAACACTTCTGGTCACGCCCCTCGCAAAGAGGGTTGCCTGGACACTGGGGGCGGTGGACAGGCCGGGCGCTAGACGCATCAACAGGAAGACGGTTCCACGTATGGGCGGCATCGCCGTGTTCATGGGCATCGTGGCGGCCTTCCTCACACAGTATCTAGGCACGATCTTTCTTGGCTGGCCGACGGTGTTTGCCCCCGCTCCGCACTTCTCTAGCATGGACTACCACAGGATCGCCCTGGGCCTTGTCACCATCTTCCTCACGGGAGCCCTCGATGACGTCTTCCAGCTCACGCCCTGGCAGAAGCTTCTTGGCCAGCTCGTCTCGGCAGGCATCGCCGTCTCGGGTGGGCTTGTCATCGGGACGATCGTGAACCCCTTCACGGAGGGTCCCCTGTTCTTGGGTTGGCTCGCCTACCCCATCACGGTCATCTACCTCGTTGCCTATGTCAACATCTTCAACCTCATCGATGGCTTGGACGGTCTGGCGACCGGCATCGCAGGTATCGCCGCGATGACAATGTTCATCCTCTCCGTTCTTGCAGGCAGACACGATTCTGCCGCCTTGGCCATAGCCCTCGTGGGTGCAGCGATCGGCTTTCTCTTCTACAACTTCAACCCCGCCTCGATTTTTCTGGGCGACTCGGGCTCGCTGCTTCTGGGCTACGTGCTGGGCGTAGTCTCTCTACTCTCGGTCACGCGCGTGGCGGGCCTCACCACCATCATCGTCCCCTTGGTCGTGGCAGCGGTACCCATCATCGACACCTTCTCGGCCATCGTCAGGCGAAGTCGCGCCCATGTGAGCATAGGGCAGGCGGACCGTGGGCACATTCATCATCGTCTTATCGACGAGGGATTTAATCAAAGACAGGCCGTGCTGCTCATCTATGGGTGGACGGCGTTTTTGTGCCTTGGCACCTTCGTAATGACCCAGGTAGCCATTCTGCCTCGTATCGCCATCTTCTTCGTGCTCCTCGTGGTGTCGGCTATCCTCGCCAACCAACTCCACCTCTTCAAGCCGGTGCTCCTGCACCACACTAATCCGAAGACGGGCGACGACGAGCTCGTAGACCAGGACAGCCCCGACTTCGAGGAGGCAGAGGAGGAGTTTGAGGAGGAGAGGGCCGGAAGGCGTCACCTGCCGTAGGGGGCGCGAGACGTGTGTATCGGGCGTGGAGATCGTCGGTCGCTTTCGAGTGCAAAATGCGGTTTTCCGTCACGTCGAGGTGGCGTCGCCGACGCAGAATGCGCTTTTACGTGAGGTGACGGTTGCAGAGTGCGCTTTTCCGTGAGGCCGCCCGACGTTTGCGCAGGTGAGGAAAAGCACATTCTACGGAAAAGCGCATTCTGCGCACGGACCCTCACGGAAAGGCGCACTCTGCGCGACTGCTCGCTTACAGAATGCGCCTTTTGGTGAGACCCACACGCAAAATGCGCTTTTCCGTGAGGCGGCGGGTGCAAAGTGCGGTTTTCCGTGAGGCCGTCTACGCAGAATGCGCCTTTTGGTAAGACGTAGGAAAAGGGAGCCGAGAAGGCGTCGCCTGATGTAAACGTACCGCGCCTGCAATAGACGCATCGCACACCAACCCCCACCCAGAAACCTGATCCACAGCGTGGGACAAGGTTCACCGCCCGAACTCGAGAAGTTCAACAGCAGGCCGGAGACTCACTCAACCATTGACGGCTTCCTCGTGTTCGTCCCTGCGACGAAGGAGAAGTCCTGATCCGATGCTCAGTATGCCGAGGGAAAACGGGAGGGCAGCAGGCATGGAGGAAGATGGGTCATCCATCTGAGGCAGGAGGCTCTTGTCTGAATTGCCACCCGTTGCCTTTTTGCGATCGGTAATGCCATCGGAGGCAGGGGTGGGGTCAGGATCCCGGTCAGCGTCATCACCTTGATTGCCAGCGCCGCTGTTGACAAACCTGTTGCGAACGCCCTCGCCCTCCGCATCGTTTGAGCCCGCAGCACCGTTGCCGCTCGAGTTCATCTGAGACAGTGTGCCTCTGCCTCTAGGCGCACCATTCCCGGCCCCAGATGTACCCTCTCCTGGACTTGCGGGGGCAGAGGAACCGTTTCCATCAGGTGTGGGGGCATCAGGCGTGGAAGCATCTGCTGAGCCGGAACCCTTGTCTGGTGTCGAGGGGGCCTTCAAGGCGTTATCGCCAGCATCTCCCCCGCTCCCCTTGCCCTGGTCGCCAGCACCACTGCCATTCTCAGGGGCATTGCCGCCCGTATTAACCGGACCCAAAGCGGCGATGAAGCCCGAATGGTCTCCTGTCAACTTGTCAAGGGCAGACTGATCAGGCAGACCTCCTTGGTGATTCGCAGAGGTCTCGGCAGAGGTTAGCGACTTTGTGGCACATTCCACAACGTGCCTTTCCAGTACATTCAAGTCCTTTTCCTCGAAGTAGCCCGCATTCTGGATGTGTTTCAGAGACTCAACGGCACTGGCAGTGCTCCCCGAGAGGCCAAGAGAGTACATGCGATACGTCGAGGTCATGGACTGGGCCTGTCGCTGGGCGGAGTCACCGGTGACAGACGCGCCATTCGATATGGTCACGATGCTCTTGACGTATACGTCGGATGGGACGCTCTCGAGACGCCTTGCCGTGGCATCGACGCTCTGAAGGCCTGCACCTGCGTTCACGCCAGCGTTCCCACCACTACTCATCCGCGTGTCGACGAAAGACTTCACGTCATCAAACTTACCTGTGAAAGGAAGGACAGCATTTGAGCGACCACAGCAAACGATCGCGACCCTTGCCTTCGCATCGGACTCGAGAATCCCCTTGCCAATCCTCTTCGCGGCCTCCTTGAGGCTCTCCCTCGAGCGTGGTGCCATGCTCGCAGAGTCATCCAACAGGAGCACGACGACGTTGTGCGCGCCGGGCTGAGCCTTTGTGTCACGTCCCTGGGCACATGCCTGTGAGGGAAGTGCGGCACCGCACGTCAAAGCGAGCACGATGGACACCGAGAGAGCGCCAAACATCTTGCGAAGAGCAAAGAGCTTACCTTTCACTGAGATCCTCCGTTATCGACCGATATCAACCACGCGACTGACTATATTAACTGAATAGAAGCTTAGTCATTAGGACTCAGCAATAAGCACGAGAGAAACACAAAGTCCAAGCCTCCCTCTGGCCTCTCCCCTATCTTGCCACGAACAGAGCGGCCCGCGTCCCTTGAGCAAAAGGCTTTCGGGGCGCGGGCACATGGTACGTCAGTGAGGACAGCGAACCTCAAGTTGTAAGCGAGAGGGGATTAGCCATCGACCCCACCCGAGTCGGCATCGCCACGCCTGCGCCTGAGCACGATGCCGAGCACGGTGGCAAGAGCACCAAGGACAGCGAGCGGAAGGACCATGAAGAGCGGCGAAGAGTCACCCGTCTTCGGCAGGTCGCCACCACCCCTCTCAGGCTGGACGTCCGACACCCTCGCGGATCCCGCGTTGCCATTAAACGTGGATGACACCTTTGATCCTTGGTCTGTGGGTCCCGGAGTCCCGTCATCACCCTTGTTCTGCTTATTATCATCCTTACCCTGCTTGGCACCCTGTGCGCTGCTACCGATGGCCTTCTCGAAGATACCGTCGCCGTCCTCGTCGATCGAGGCAGTGATGTCGGTGCCGTCTGAGCTAATCTGGACCTCGGTGGCGTCCCCGTCAAGCGCGATGCTCTTCGTCACGTCATCGCCGCTAGCCTCAGCCGTAGCTCCTTTGAGGGAGTCCGCCTTGATGACATAACCGCCCTCGGTCTTTCGCAGTTCGACGTCGCCACCGTCGGTGCCCGTGACGCCAAACGTGTAAAGGTCTCCCGTCGCGCTGTCTAGCGTGGAGGTGAGCTTGTACGAGCCCGTGTTGTGCGCAAGCTTGACAGTCCCGCCACGCTCGAAGGAGGCGGACTCGGCGCCAGCGGACTGCACCAAGAGGAACGCGTCGGGATACTTGAGCGAGTAATCATACGCATCCGGGGAACTGACGCTGTAGTCTTCCTTGTTGTCGGGAAGGACTATGTTCAGAGGCGATCCCGAATCCACCCCATCACGATCCCAGAATCTCATCAGGTCACTCTTACCCTCTGCAACCTCAGATATGTCCCAAGTTCCATCTTCACTTTCACTTTGTGTATGAGCGCCATCTTTGCGTTGTATGCGAGCTTTGCGACGAGCCGTCTCTTCCTTGGTGGATAGAACAGCTTCCCTGTTGTCTGCTGATGTTTTAAGATCCTTCCCGTTTATAAGGGACAGATCGTTCATAGCTTGAATAAGCTCGACATTCTGTGTAAAAGGATTATCTTTATCATAGAATTTTTCATAGTCAGGCAATGCAAATTCTCCTGTATTTGTATCTATATATAAATAGTACAAATAACGACCTTTTTTTCCTGGATCTGCATTATCATAATAGCGTATGCGTCCATCATAGCTCTTAGTCCCGGCAAAAGGTCCGAATTTATTTATCAGGGAATAACCTCCGGATTTCGACTCAAATTTGTCAGCAACGACAGTATGTGTATGACTATCCCACTGAAAAGTCAAGATAACTGGACTGCCTCCATGTGCAACAGCCTTAACCCGCTCCACCAGTTTATGCATCCTTTCAATAGGTTTAGTAGACTTTTCCTTTTTTGTCCCAGAATAACTGTAACAGAAATTAACCATATCAATTATACTTGAGTCAAGATACTGTGTAAGGTGGTAGTAATTGATATATGATTGAACCTCTTCTGAGGGGTTCATATCGTACAGGCATTTGGCCCCTTCTTGCCTCTGCAGTGGGCTAGCAACACCCATTTTATTGAGGACGGTGCTAACGGCAAAGCCGTAGCAGCTACCACTCGATTCCTGATCTATTTTGTTTTCAATACGAGCCCTTTCAGATGGTGTTTTTGCAATTTCTTCCTTCTTACCTTCTCTTTTTAACTCATCTATCATTTTTTGCGACAATTTATCTGATAATCCATTTAGGAGAACTTCTTTATCCACCTTAGTTAAGTAGCATTTACCTCCAAAGATATCCTTTTTATTTGTAAAGCTCCAGATATCTTTGTTAAAGTCAAGCTGATTATCTTTTCCATTCTGGGTGTCTAAAGTGATTTTATCCGACTGCGTGAGACCAACGATGTTAACTCCGCTTGCCGTCACTGAATACACCAATGCACCAGATGCAGTGTCAGAGGCCTTAACTTTCCACTCCAATTCCTTAGTCTGCCCAGCAACAAGCTTATCCCAAGTTTTCTCAAGCTTACCCCCCTGCAAAGTGAGTCCTTCGGGTAACTTAAGATTGACTTTTAAATTTCTTATCATCTTTTGACTATTAGAATTCTTGATCTCAGCTCTTATGGTGAAGAGACGCTTATCAGTAGGCTCACCTTTAGCATCTTTTTTCGTATAATCGTGCGAAAGACTTATCTCAACAGGATTCAGTAGCTCATCGGCGATCTCAATGAACTTCTTGATCAGGGCGTCCAGGTCGTTTGCCTCAAAGTAGCCTGAATTCTGAATACTCTTCAGGAACTCGATGGCTTCGGCATTGTCCCCACCCTTAAAGAAACCGAGCGAGTACATGTTGTAGTCCGGAAACATGGACTGGGCTAACCGTGTAGCGGAGCTACCATCGTGCGGAATTCCATCCGACATGGTTATGATACTCTTGACGTACTTATCCGATGCAGTATCGCTAACACTAAATGATTGGGCCAGAGCTTTAGCCTCACTGAGACCAGGGGCGACATATGTTCCGTTACGAAGGCCATGCATCTGCTCCTCAACAAAAACATCAATGCTTATTCTGTTATTTGTAAACGGAAGAACCTTGGTTGAGTTCGAGAAGGAGACTATCGCTATCTTTGCACCCGTGTCTGCCTCGAGTATTTTCTCGCTGAACTTCTTCGCTGCTTCCCTAAGCTTATCAATCGGTTTTCCCCACATACTCCCAGAGTCATCTAGGACGAGCACGACGGCGTTGTGTACAGTTGGCCGAGTCTCAATCTCTGCCTCCTCAGCACGAGCTTGAGAGGGAAAAGCGATGCCACACGCCAAGAGAAGCGCGAGGAACACCGACAACGTAGCGAAGGCCTTGCGAATGACACGTTTGCGTCTCATATGAACCGTCCTTTCCCAACTCTATCCGCCGACTGGAAAACCACCTAGCTATAATTATACTTACTGAATTCTTATTTGGATCTACAAAAAACTTATTAACAGCTTTGAAATAAAGTCATGATGCACGCGTCGTCCGACGCGAGGGTAGCCCCATGTCCCGCCATACAAAAAGCCCCCGTGACACACTCGTGTCACGGGGGCTTCACCACGGACGCCTAGGGCGCCCACATAATCGCAGGGCGAGCTGCTTACTCGGCCTCGTCGAGGGCCTTCTTGGCCACCGTAGCGAGATCGGCGAACGCGGCGTCGTCCTCATAGGCGATCTGGGCGAGGACCTTGCGGTCGAGCTCGACGCCCGCAAGCTTCAGGCCATGCATGAACCTGCTGTACGAGAGCTCGTTCATGCGGGCGGCAGCGTTGATACGCTGGATCCACAGGGCGCGGATGTCGCGCTTCTTGTTGCGACGGTCACGGTAGGCATACTGCCCAGAGTGCTGGACCTGCTCCTTCATGCCACGGAAGGTGCGGGAGCGGGCGCCATAATACCCCTTGGAGCGCTCGACTAGGGTCTGGCGCTTCTTGCGACCGGCAACTGCGCGCTTGACACGTGCCATATCTCATCAACTCCTTGGTGTTTCTCAAAAGAGCGTGCGCATGCGCAGCTCGTGCTCTAGTGCTTGCTTCCTATACGCTGCGAGACAACCTTGGCGTCTCCTGGGGTGAGCTCGGCTTCCTTACGAAAGTCCCGAATGCGCTTCTGGGATTTCTTGGTAAGGATGTGGCTCTTGAACGCCTTCGCGCGCATGATCTTGCCTGTGCCGGTCCGACGGAAGCGCTTTGCCGAACCTTTGTGCGTCTTCATCTTGGGCATGCTTAGCTCTCCTTCTCGCTCTCGGTGTCGCCCTTGGGCCCCTTCTCGCTAAAGGCTCCCTTGATGGGGGCGACGAGCATGTGCATATTGCGACCCTCCATCTTAGGCTGCTGCTCGACCGTCGCATAGGGCGCGAGGTCCTCGGCCAACCTATCGAGCACCATCCTGCCCTGCTCGGGATGGGCCATCTCGCGACCGCGAAACATGATGGTGATCTTGACCCGCGCGCCCCTCTTGAGGAAGCGCATGACATGGTTCTTCTTCGTGGTGTAGTCAC
Source organism: Olsenella sp. oral taxon 807 (assembly GCF_001189515.2). Lineage (NCBI taxonomy): Bacteria > Bacillati > Actinomycetota > Coriobacteriia > Coriobacteriales > Atopobiaceae > Olsenella > Olsenella sp. oral taxon 807. The sequence continues at coordinate 434,575 of NZ_CP012069.2, read as the reverse complement.
CCACATCGATCTTGGGACGAAACTTCATCTCCTTGACTTCGACCCTGATCTGCTTCTTGCGGGCGGCCTTGGCCTTACGGTCCTGCTCGTACCTGTACTTGCGGTAATCCATCACCTTGCAGACGGGTGGATCCGCGTTGGGGGCGATCTCCACGAGGTCGAGGCCCTGATCACTCGCGACACGCAATGCGTCGCTTAGGCCAAAGAGACCCAGCTGAGAGCCATCGACACCAATGAGGCGGCACGTGCGTGCAGTAATCTCGCGGTTGATGCGAGGTCCATCGTTCTTGGCTATCTTCTACACCTTCCCTTCCTCGCGACGTTCCCGTCGCATTTGCGTGCTGACGCGCGCCGGATCCCTTGCATAAAAAAGCTCCCGACGCAGATAGCGTCTAGGAGACAAGATCCACCGAGGCAGAAGGGAACTCTATTGTCTGACCAGACGGCTACCGTGCGGCGCCATGTAGGTGGGGGCCCAACACCGACCCCGCTTTCCAAATGCGTTCTTATCTTAGACATGCGAGAGCGGCCACGCAAGGGCAAAGTCTGCCCTTGCCTGCCTCCTGTCCAGAAATACGCAAAGCGACCACGACTTGATAGACGCGCCCTTGATCTGAGGTCTGCGGGTGCGGCGCGGGAGGCCAAGGGTACGGCGCAGGGGGGCCTTGAGGAAGCTGATGAATGCTGTCAGCTATCCTGTCTACGGCGCAGGGAGCCGCAGGGACGCTGCGGGCGCGGCGCAGGGTGAGGACAAAAGCTCAAAGCTACACCCCAAGCAGGCCGTACGCACCCGCACTCACCCAGAAGACCACCTGCAGCACCAGTGAGGTCCCAAGCAGTGACCAAACTGCCTTTCTCCCGCCGTCCTTCCTGTCGAGCTGCGCCACGAAGTAGGCTGCAGGAAGCGCCACAGGCACAATGTAGCGAAAGTTAGACGAGCACGAGAAAGGCTCGCTCAGCGATAAGTAGACAAGTCCCAGCACGTAGCTAAAAAACACGACGCCCATGAAGATTGTGCCCGCCTTGACGCCAAACGTTTTCGATCGTAGGTTGATCGTGGCGCGCAAGATGCCCACGAACACGGCGATGGTAAGGAGCGCGCCTATGAGCAGAAGCACCATGCCCACGCAAACAAGGTGGGGCTCATCCGGCGCGAACTCATCGAACGTCGCGCCCTTGAGCGCAATAAGGGGAATGCTGTACTCACTCATCAGGTGCAGGAAGGGGTCAAAGCCCCCACTCCACCAAGGTAGCAGCCTTTGGGTCAAGCTATAGGCCGAGCGGTTCATGGGACTTGCAGGGTCCACCTTCTGGAGGTAGCCAAAGGGCATGCCAAAGCGCAGGTAGGCGTAGACGTGCCACCAGCCCCCGAGCACCGCAGCGGGGACAAGCGCGGCCACGACCTGGTCGATGGCGCCATGGATGTCGATGCGATACGAACCGCGCGCACTCACGAGTCGCAGGATCAGGGAAGTCAAGGCGGGCAGAAGCAGCAGGGCGGCCGTCGTCTTGGTCATGAGCGCGAGGCCGAGGCAGACGCCGGCACGAAGCGCCCGCGCGAGAGTCGGGTCCTCGTACCAGCGCATGAGCAGGAGGAGGGTCATGAGCGAGAGCAGCGTGAGGAGGCCGTCGTAGGACACGTTGCCGGAGAGCGGCACGAAGAAGGGCACGAGCGCCCAGGCGCAGAAGCCCAGCGCCAGGGCGCGGCCCTCGAGGCGGGCCTGCCTCAGCACGAGGTAGCCGACATAGGTCGCACCGACCGAGTAGGCCAGCGAGAGCCACTGCAGGCTCTCCGCCGCCTGCGCGTCCGCGAGACCGAAGGCGCGCCCCGCGCAGACCCAGGCGGCCCCGAGGTAGTAGGAGAGCGGCGGGTTGTAGAAGGACCAGAGCGAGGTGGGGTCCACGTCGAGCAGGCGCAGACCGTTGTCGGCGAGCCGGAAGATGTATACCACGTGCCCGGCCGTCGCGTCGAGGCCCCAGCTGTCGTGCTGCAGAAACGTGTACTTGGTCATGATGACATAGTAGATGCGCAAGAGCACCGTGATCACAAAGACAACCGCGCAGACCACGGAGTACCCGCCCGTCCCCGCCCAGAGCCTGCGAGCGTACAGGATGAGCATCACGAGCAGGTACAACAGGAAAAGAACTCCGACGACCGTGACAACCAGCTGCGTGGTGCCCATACCCTCGTACGCGGCCAAGGAAACAAGCGGCAGGGTCAGCGCAAGCAGGCCTGCCGCGCACGCGAGGCCAACGCCATGTGCCTCTCGCCATACAAGCTCAGGCCGCAAGAAACCACCCATCAGAAGTCACCTCGTTGATCAGTTACGATACGCCATTGCGAAGAAATCATGCACCCATGCTAGCCGAAGGTCAAGCCCATACCCGCCCAAAAGGCCACCTGCGCCACCGCGTAGGCGGCAAGACAGACCCAGCAGGCGCGCCCTGCCAGCCTACGGTGGCCAAGGCGCGAGAGGAAGAAGGCGCCGGCAAGTGCCACAGGCACGATGTAGCGGAAGTTGGACGAGCACGAGAAGGGTTGACTGAACGAAAGCTGCAGTATACCGATCGCGTAAGCGACCAGCACCGAGGCCATGAGGGCAATGGGCAGAGCCTGCTCATGACTGTGACTTCTCAGGTCAGACAAGCAAAACACAAGACCGCAGACCGCGCCGAGCACAAGCGCGGCGCCTAACGCGTCGAGCACAATACCGATGGCAAAGAGCGGACCTTTTGGGACGACCTTCCCCACGAGGTCAAAGGTGGCCGTCTTGAGCAGGATCACGGGAATGCTGTAGTCACCGGCGACGTCCACGTAGTAGAAGGGGGCGAAGTCGCCCTCCCATGAGGGCAGCAGCCTCTGGGCCAAGCTATAGGCCGAGCAGTTCATGGGGTCTGTCGGGTCCACCTTCTGGAAGTAGCCGAAGGGCATGCCAAAGCGCAGGTAGGCGTAGACGTGCCACCAGCCCCCGAGCACTGCGGCGGGGACAAGCACGGCTGCGATTTGCAGCACGAGGCGTGCCGCAGAAGGCCTGCCCTCACGGTGTACAAGGCGAAGGATAAAGGTGACCAGGGCGGGCAGAAGCAGCAGGGCGGCCGTCGTCTTGGTCATGAGCGCGAGGCCGAGGCAGACGCCGGCACGAAGCGCCCGCGCGAGAGTCGGGTCCTCGTACCAGCGCATGAGCAGGAGGAGGGTCGCGAGCGAGAGCAGCGTGAGGAGGCCGTCGTAGGACACGTTGCCGGAGAGCGGCACGAAGAAGGGCACGAGCGCCCAGGCGCAGAAGCCCAGCGCCAGGGCGCGACCCTCGAGGCGGGCCTGCCTCAGCACGAGGTAGCCGACATAGGTCGCACCGACCGAGTAGGCCAGCGAGAGCCACTGCAGGCTCTCCGCCGCCTGCGCGTCCGCGAGGCCGAAGGCGCGCCCCGCGCAGACCCAGGCGGCCCCGAGGTAGTAGGAGAGCGGCGGGTTGTAGAAGGACCAGAGCGAGGTGGGGTCCACGTCGAGCAGGCGCAGGCCGTTGTCGGCGAGCCGGAAGATGTAGGCCACGTGCCCGGCCGTCGCGTCGAAGGTCCAGGTATCGTGCTGCATATAGGTATAGGGAGTGGCCACGACGAAGTACAGGCGCAAGAGCACGGTGACACAAAATGCGATGGCGCAGATCCTCGAGTACCTGCCCGCAGCTGCCCAGAGACGATCCGGGACGCAGATCGCGACGACGAGCGCGAGCGAGCAGACGCTCGCAGGCACAAGATCGGCCACCCCACGCGCCCAGCTCAGGCACAAAAGCCCCCCAAGCGCAAGCACGACGATGCCGACCTGCGCCCACGCGAGCAGGCCGGACCCGCCCGCAGGCCATGTTGGTCGCGCGTGCCTGGCCTTAGCCGTCATGAGTCCTCCCACAAAGGGAGTGACAGGCCAGGCGCTCCCGGCAACAACGTCTATGGCGGATTCGAGCTTTTTGCAAAAAACCCCTGTCTTGAACTTCTCCTATCCTAAGGCATAGTAACCTTAAGTGATAGCCATTACAAGTACCGTCAGTTGGAGCACTCTTGAAGAGAGTCATCGTCATCGGGGCCGGTCCTGCGGGCATCACCGCAGCGCATGAGCTTCTGAGCCGCGCGCCCGAAGAGTTTGAGGTTACCGTCCTTGAGGAGACCCAGGCAATCGGTGGCATATCGCGCACCGTCGAGCACGACGGCAACCGCATGGACATTGGCGGGCACCGCTTCTTTTCCAAGGAGGAGCGCGTCAATGCCTGGTGGGCCAAGCTCATGCCCATGCAGGGTTCCCTCGCCTTCGACGACAGGGTCCTCGGTCGTGTGTGCCCGCTTGCCGATGGGGGGCCAGATCCCGAGAAGGTCGATCGTGTGATGCTCTCTCGCCATCGCGTGTCTCGCATCTACTACGACCACAAGTTCTTTGACTATCCCGTGAGCCTGAGCGCCCGGACGCTCAGGAACATGGGACCTGTGACCACATTGCACGTCGGCTTCAACTACCTTGGGGCGCGAGTCAGAAGACTTCCCGAGGACAATTTAGAGAACTTCTACATAAACCGCTTTGGTCGCGCGCTCTATTCGATGTTCTTCGAGGGCTACACCGAGAAGCTCTGGGGCCGCCACCCACGTGACATCAGCGCCGACTGGGGCTCACAGCGCGTGAAGGGCCTCTCGATAGCCGCCGTCCTCAAGGACGCCATCGCCAAGGCGACCGGAAAAAAGCAGGAGCAGGGGGGCGAGACCTCGCTTATCGAGCGCTTCTCCTACCCCAAGTACGGTCCCGGGCAGCTCTGGGAGGAGGCCGCCCGCAAGGTTCGCGCCATGGGCGGCACCATCATCATGGGCGCTCGTGTGACGGGCCTCTCCACCGACGATGAGGGCAGAATCACGGCCGTGAGTTGCCAAGACGGTAGCACCTACAAGGCCGACGCCGTTATGAGCACGATGCCCCTCAAAGACCTCGCGGACGCCTTCGACACCATCCCCACAGACGTTCATGCGATTGCCGCAGGCCTCCCCTACCGCGACTTCGTGACCGTGGGACTTCTCGTGGACAGGCTCGAGCTCAAGAACGAGACGGACATTCGCACCCTCGGCAACATTGTGCCCGACAACTGGATTTACGTCCAGGATGCCAGCGTGAAGCTCGGGCGCATCCAGATCTTCAACAACTGGTCGCCCTACATGGTCAGACGGCCCACGGAGACTATCTGGATCGGGCTTGAGTACTTCTGCGACGAGGGTGACGACTTTTGGAACATGCGCGACGAGGATCGCGTGCGCTTCGCGTCTGCCGAGCTCGTGCGCATGGGCGTGCTCTCTCCCCAGTCCAAGCCCTTGGACAGCCACGTCGAGCACGTAAAGAAGGCCTACCCCGCCTACTTTGACAGCTACGGGCAGATCGACGAGCTCATTGCCTGGCTGGACACGCACCCCAACCTCTTCTGCCTGGGGCGTAACGGCCAGCACCGCTACAACAACATGGACCACTCGATGATGACCGCGTTCTATGCGGTGGATGACCTGCTTGGTGGCACGACAGATCGCAGCAACGTATGGAACGTCAACACCGAGACGGACTACCACGAGGACAAGAGCGCAAGCTAGCACACGCGAGGCCTAACCTTGGGGCTCTTGGGGCCTAGCCTTTGGGGCTTATGGCATGCCGTGACGTTGGGGGCAGTGACCTTCGAGGGCGGCTAGGCATGGTGCGTCGAGGGTGCGCGGGCATGAAGGCGCCGAAGGGCGGTCTGGCGTGGGTCATAGGCATGGCGGACGGTGATCGCCCGGGCGCGGGTCATAGGTATGACAGGTCGAGGATGCACGGACGCCGGCCGCCTCCCAAGACCTAAGAAAACGGCCGCATCAGAGTCCTCTCTGATGCGGCCCTTCAATCGCAATGGTGCCCGGAGTGGGGATCGAACCCACATGCCATCGCTGGCAACGGGTTTTGAGTCCGTCGCGTCTGCCAGTTCCGCCATCCGGGCGCAGCACGGCATTGACTATAGCAAATCTGGGCAGCGAGTGTTGCCCTCATCACGACCTTCACGGTCGTTGCGAAGTGGTCGTTGCGAAGTGAGTGATTCACTCACAACGTCGTTGCGGGATTATGAAGTGAGTGATTCACTCACTTCGATTTCTCTTTCAGTAAGTCTCTGACCTGCGTATCTCTCGATTCGCCGTTCCGAGGGGTACCCGTTTTCGCCTCAAAAATCACTCACTTCGTGATTATGAAGTGAGTGATTCACTCACAACGTCGTTGCGAAGTGAGTGATTCACTCACTTCGCACGTTGAGGCCCTACTGGACCTACTGAAAGTAGGGGTTCGACGCCAGCTCGTCCTCCATCGTCGTGATCTCCCCGTGGCCGCAAAAGAGGGTGGTATGGGGGTCTATCTCGCGCTTGACGCGAGCGAGAGAGGCTCTCATGTCCTCAGGACTGCCACCTGCAAGATCGGTGCGTCCACAGGAGCCCTGAAACACCGTGTCTCCCACAAAGCAGACGCCCTCCGCGCTCCCCTCCCCCACCAAGCAGATGCTCCCCGGTGTGTGACCCGGCGTCTCGATGACGCGAAAGCCGGCGCCTCCCACCTTGATGACGTCGCCTTCCGTGTAGGTCAGATCGGGATCGGGGGCGTTGTCATCGTAGGCATAACCCAGCTCGCAGGGCTCGCCGGCGTGCTTGGCCAGCTCGACGTCGGCCGGATGAATCACGTAGCTCCCGCCGACGGCCTCCTTGAGCGCCTTCACGCCGCCCACGTGGTCACCGTGCCCATGCGTCGCCGCGATGTACTTGACCCTCACGCCGTCAGGGAGGTGCTCGGCTATCTTTGCGCCAGAGTTCCCCGGATCGACGACCATGCACTCGTCCTCAGAGATGTAGACGTAGCAGTTGGTCTCGATGGGACCGACGACAAACATCGCAACCTGGTCGCGCCCGTCGCCCTGCCCGTGACACCCGTCGTGGGCCTCACCCTCGTGATGGTCGCACCCACAGTCGCAGCCCTCGTGACCCTCGTGTTCATCGTGGTCCTCATAGCCCTCATGGGCCCTCTCGCTTGTCTCAGCCATGCCAGTTCCTCCTCAGTTAGTTTTTGCGCCCTCCCCGGCCATGATGCGCCTACAGTCGAAGACCGATGGGACATTGCTCACCAGGGCAAGCAAGGGGTCCAAAAGCGAGGCGTCAGAGATCGCTATCAGGTAGCGCATGCGCGCCACGTCTCCCTTCACAATCCCGCTCATCGTTGAGAGGATGTTTCCCCCCGCCCTGCGAATGGCGCCACCCACCTCCTCGATGAGACCCATTCGGTCGCAGGCCTCCACCACGATCTCGACATGGAACTCCGTTGCCCCCGTCGTGTCCCACTCGACGTCAATCATGCGCTCGGGATGCTCCATCAGGCGCTGAACGTTGGGACAGTTGTTGCGGTGCACCGAAACGCCTCGCCCGCGCGTGATGAAGCCCACGATGTCATCGCCCATAACGGGATTGCAGCAGCGCGCCAGGTGGGCGAGGAGATCGGGGTCCCCCTTGACCACGACGCCACAGGAACTGCGACGTCTGCCCTTGTCCGAGCTGACATATGCCGCAGGCGTCATGAGGGGCTTGTCCTCGGCGATGGCCTGCTTCTTGGCGTTTCTCAGCCGCGCTCGGCGCTCGCGCTCTTCCTGCCGCTCGGAAGAGTTCGCCTCGAGCACGGCGACGACACGATGTGTCGTCTGCCGGCACGAGACCTTGCCCGTGCCGATTGCCGCGAACAGGTCATCCGCCCGTCGGTAGTCGAGTTGGACGGCAACTTGCTCGAGCGCGTCCTGGGTGCGCGCCGTCGAGATGCCATAACCCTTCTTACGAAGCTCGCGCGCAAGCTCGCTGCGTCCCCGCTCGGCGTCATCGGTCTTGGAGAGGGTGGTGAAGTACTTGCGTATCTTTGCCTTGGATGACTGCGTCGTGACGATATTCAGCCAGTCCCGACTGGGCTTGCCTTGCTTGTTGGTCAGCACCTTGATGCGGTCACCGATTTTAAGGTGATATGAGAAGGGTACGACCTTACCGTTGACCAAGGCGCCCACGCAGTGGTTGCCCACCTCAGTGTGCACGGCATAGGCGAAGTCGAGGGGCGTGGAGCCGCGCCTCAGGCTCATGACCTCCCCCTTGGGCGTGAAGACGAAGATCTCGTCCTCGAAGAGATCCGTGCGCAGATCCTGGAGAAACTTACGTGCCTCCCCCATGTCCTCGTCAGCGATCCAGTCCAGGCTCCTACGTATCTGGTTTATCCGCGAGTCGATGCTCTTGTCATCGTCACTCATCTTCCCATCCGAATTTCCGGACCTCTTGTAGAGCCAATGGGCGGCTATGCCGTACTCGGCCGTGTCGTGCATCTTGTAGGTACGGATCTGTATCTCGATGGGATGGGCCCCCAAGCCTATGACCGTCGTGTGCAAGGACTGGTAGCCGTTAGCCTTTGGCGTCGCGATGTAGTCCTTGAAGCAAATGGTCAGCGGGTGCCATAGGGAGTGGGCGGCACCGAGGACGGAGTAGCAGCTCCTTTCCGAGTCGGTAAGCACGCGCAGTGCGATGAGGTCGTAGATATCGGAGAACTCCTTGCCCTTGTGCGTCATCTTCTGGTAGATGGACCACAGATGCTTGGGGCGCCCAGTGATCTGGTAGCCCGTAAGACCCACGTCCCGAAGCGTGCTGTCGAGGATCTTGATGGCCTCGGAGGTTTCCTGCTCGCGCTGGGCACGGGAGTCCTGCACCATGCGAGCGATGCGCTCGTATTCCTCGGGATCAAGATAGAAGAAGGCGAGGTCCTCGAGCTCCCACTTGATGGAGCTCATACCAAGCCTGTCGGCCAGCGGGGCATAGATGTCCATCGTCTCGTGTGCCTTGAAGATGCGACGATCGGACTTGAGGGCGGCCAGGGTCCTCATGTTGTGCAGGCGATCCGCAAGTTTGATGATTATGACGCGTATGTCCTTTGACATGGCAAGAAACATCTTGCGCAGGTTGAGCGCCTGCTTCTCGTCTATGGATGTGACTTCGATGGAGGTGAGCTTTGTCACGCCGTCCACCAGCTCGGCCACCGCAGTGCCAAAGCGATCCCTGAGGTCTCGCAGGGTGGCACTCGTGTCCTCCACCGTGTCATGCAGTAGGGCGGCGCAGATGGGGTCCTCGTCCATCCTGAGGTCCTTGGCCAAGATGAGAGCGACCTCGACGGGGTGATTGATGTAGGGCTCGCCCGATCGTCGTCGCTGGTTCTTGTGATACTCAGAAGCAAACTCGTAGGCCGAGACGAGTTTGCCCATGGCCCTGTTGTCAAAGTACTCGGCGCAGATGCTCTTCAGCACGCGCCAGTTATCGGCCTGGGGTATCTGCCCTTGTGCACCCGTCGGACGCGCGTCTTGCGCCTCGCTCATGCTCATGTGAGTCCCCCGTTTCTATCCACGACCGTTCCGAAGTCAGGCACCATCGGACGATTGATGCGCTCGAGAAGTTCCTCCTGACTACTAGAGAGTACCCAATCTCTAAATGTCCTGAAGTCATCAACCTGACTTAATCCGGCAAGATAGCGACTTGAGCGCTCGAGCGAGCTGTGCTGCGGTCTCACGGCCATCGTGATGCGCCTGCTCAGCCCGTACCCATCCACCTGAATGAAGCCAAGTTCGCTAAAGGTCGCGATGGCCGAGGCCACCTCACGCTCATCGAAATCCCAAGGACTTCCGGCTGCGTGTGCCCTCGCAACGATGTCGCTGTCGTCGGCGACGGTCTGGCCAGCGTCGCCGCAGAGGTCTCGGATCGAGACGTAGAGCTGTGCCATGATCTCGCGCTGGGGCGCGGCACTGGCGAGCACGCGCTCGTTTATGTGGGCGTCACGCGATCCAAAGAGCAGCCACACGGCGGCGTCCTCGCCGTCCCTGCCTGCCCGCCCACTCATCTGGTTGAACTCCACCGCATCGAAGGGCATGTGATAGAGCACGACGTTGCGAACGTCGGGGAGGTTCACCCCCTCGCCAAAGGCGCTCGTGGAGACTATGGTCGTGAGCAGGCCCTCCCTGAAGGCGTCCTCGACGCGCCCGCGCAACTCTCGAGGCATGCCTGCGTTGTAGAAGGAGATCCTGTGGCCAAGGTCCGGAACGCCCTTCCTGAGCATGCGCGCAAGCCCCAGGCTGCGCTCGCGGCTGTTGACGTAGATGACGGTCTTCTCGCCCGTGGCGACGATGCTCACGAGGGCGACGCTGCGATCGCGAGACTCGCGAAGGTCGATGAGGTGAAGGTTCTCACGCACCGACGCGTCCACGATGACATCGTCCTCGTCTATGGAGAGCAGCGTTGCTATCTGACGAGCCGCAGCGGAGTCGGCCGTGGCCGTGACCGCCAGAGCGGTGGGGTTACCCAACGCGTCGAGTACGCGCGGGAGCCCCGCGTAGGCATCCCGCGCCCGGGCAGAGGTCACGTCACCGTGATGGGCCTCGTCGATGACCACGAAGCCGATGCGTCCAGAGACGGCAAAGCGATCGACGTGAATGGCAAGAAACTCAGGCGTCGTCAGAAGCACGCTCACCTTTCCGCTCGCGAGGGCAGAGAACGCCTCCTCGCGCCCCTCGTGAGGCGTCTCGCCCGTGAGCACGCGAACGTCAAGCCCAAGCTCCCCCAAGACGGCCCCCAAGTGAAAGGCCTGGTCGGCCACGAGAGCCCTAAGCGGGTATACGAAGACGCTCGCCCTGCCGTGTGCGATGGCCTCGCGGGCCGCATGGATGTGAAAGATGAGTGACTTGCCCCTACCCGTGGCCATGACACAGAGACAGGAGCGCCCACACGCCAGGCGAGCGAGCGTCTCGCTCTGGGCGGGCAGGAGCGCCGAGGAGCCGATCATGCGACGGCGGAGCTCATCGGTAAGCTGCTCGTAGGAAAGCCCAGAGGGCGTGTTTGCGCGCCTGTCCACCGCAGGCGGCAAAGACCCTGGTAAGGCAGTGGCTGCGTGCTGTGGGCCCGAGGCGTTCGCGCACAGGGCAGCATCACGCAAGGAGGTGGATGACCCGTCGGCCACGAGGGTCGCGCCGCAGGCGAGCGCAACAGGCCCACAGCCAAGCACGTCGGCGGAGGCGGCAAGATATTCCTGAGCGCGTGCGAAGATCTGCTCGGTCAAGCTCGAGACGGCAGCCTCCACCGGGGCCTCCTCGCGGTAGATGATGTCCTTGACCATGAGCTTTGGCTTGATGCGCCCCTGCCAGGACTCGTTGACCGGCTCGAAGACGAGGTCGACGACCTCGTCGCAGGCCGCTGCGCGGTCTATCTGGGGAACCCTAAACATGATGGCGGCAACCGAGCCCTGGCCATCTGTGGCGACGAAGCGCAGGTGATTGCCGGCAACCCCCACCTTGCCGCGATTCTTCATGCTCACGCCGCACGCGGCAAAGAGCGGCTTCTTGTTGGCCTGGCCAAAGGGTTGGAGCGCATCGAGCGCATCGAGGTTATCGACCGTCATCTCCGAGAGAGAGACCAGGGCATCGACCTCTCCCCTGCTCTCGAACTGCTCCTGGGGCAGCTCGTCCATGACCTCAGAGAGTCGCTCGCGAAGCGCGTCCAGCTTGTCTGCCTCGCAGGTCACGCCCACGGCGCCTGAGTGGCCGCCAAAGCGCACCAGGAGGTCCGAGCAGCTCTCGACCGCCTTGAAGAGGTCCACCGTGCCCACCGAGCGCCCAGACCCACGGGCGATGCCGTCCTCGGCTATCGAGAAGAGAAGCGAGGGTACGTGGTAGCGACTGGTGACGCGACTCGCGACGATGCCCTTGACGCCCTCATGCCAGCCCTTTCCGGCGACGACGATAACTCGCTCCCCATGATAGTCCGACTCCACCTGCGCTAGGGCCTCTGCCGCAAGGCTCGACTCCGTCTCGCGACGGCTCGTGTTGATCTCCTCGAGCCGCAGCGCGAGCGTCCGGGCCTCAAGTGGGTCATCCGCCATCAAAAGGTCAAAGGCCACCTTCGTCTGGCCCATGCGGCCAGCGGCGTTCAGGCGCGGTATGAGCGAGAATGGCAGCGAGTCAGAGCTGATCCGCGAGAGGTCCGTGCGGGCCGTCGCCGCGAGCTCGACGATGCCAGGCCGATCCGTGGTACGCATGCGGCTGATGCCGTCGGCGACGAGGGCGCGGTTCTCTCCCTTGAGGAGCATCATGTCGGAGATGGTGCCCAAGGTGGCGATCTCGGTGTAGCGCCTCCAGAGCTCCGGTTGACCCAGCCTGCGCCCCAGAACCTGGAGGAGCTTGAGGGCAACGCCCGCACCCGCGAGTTCGCGAGAGGGGCAGTCAGACTCGAGCTTGGGGTCGGTGACGGCAACGCCCTCGGGCACAAGTTCGGCAGGCTCGTGGTGGTCGGTCACCACGACGTCGATTCCTTGGGACAGCAGCCAGTCCACCTCGACTCTGGCCGAGATGCCGTTGTCGACGGTCACGATGAGATCGGGACGGTCGCCTGACAGCATCCTCTCGAGCGAGGTGCGGGAGAGCCCGTAACCCTCCTTGAAGCGATCGGGTATGAAGGGAAGGACGTGTCCTCCCAGCCTCCTCGCGCCAAGGGTCAGAAGGCAGGTCGCACTCATGCCATCCACGTCGAAGTCACCAAAGACCGCGATGGTCTCGCCGCCCTCTATGGCCGCCTGGACCCTGTCGGCCACCTCGCTCATGCCGGGGATGAGGAGGGGGTCGAGCCAGTCGCGCTCTATCGAGGGCGACAGGAAGAGTCGTGCCTCCTCGACGTCACGTATGCCACGCGAGACGAGGGTTCGCGCCACGATGGGCACGACGCCGCAGGCCTCGACGATGGCCCGCTCCGAGCTGGGATCGCCCCCAAGGAGCTCCCAACGCCTGCTGTCGAGGAGCCCCGCCACTAGCTAGGCTCCCCGAGGCCCCGCTCGTCCTGGACGCTCTTGACGCTCCGCCCACCGTATTTGTCCTCACGCTTGGCCCACTTGGGCTCTCGCGTTTTCCAGATGGCCAGAAGCGGGCTGGCAACGGCAAAGCTCGAGTAGGTGCCCAAAAGCTCTCCGATGAGCATGGCGAACGCGAAGTCCTTGAGGGTCGCCCCGCCCAGGGTGAGCATGGCGATGACAGGAACGGCCGAGGTGAGCGTCGTGTTGATCGTGCGCACGAAGACCTCGTTGATCGAGAAGTTCGCGATTTGGTAGTAGGTGCGATGCTTGCCATCCCTGAGTTGCTTGGCGTTCTCGTTCATGCGGTTGAACTCGACCACGGTGTCGTAGAGCGAGTAGCCCATGATCGTGAGCAGCGCCGCGACGACGTTGGGGGTGACGGGCGTCTGCGTCCACGCATAGACGCCCATCGTGATGAGGAGGTCGTGGAGCAAGGCCACGATGGCGGTGATCGACATCTTCCACTCGTATCTGAGGGACACATAGGCGATGATCAGCAGGATTGCCACACCAAAGGCCATGGCCGACGAGCGCGTGACGTCGGCGCCCCAGTCGGGACCGATCGTGGTCACCGTGTAGTTCTCTGACGTGAGTCCCAAAGACGCAGCCGCCGTCTCGGCATGCTCGTTGGCCGTGTTCGGATCGGTGGTATCAGAGCGCACCAAGAAGCCGGCAACGCCCTCGACAAGCGAGGTCTGGATGGTCGGATCGGCCTCGCCGGCAGAGACGAGGGCGGACCTCATCTGCTCGATCGTAACGGAGCCCGTACCGTGGAAGTCTATCTCGGTACCACCTTTGAACTCGATGCCAAAGGTCAGGCCACGGACCGCGAACCCGACGATGGCAAGCACCACGAGCAGGGCCGAGAGACCCAAGAACTGCCTGCGGTGGGCCATGAAGGGAATCTCCTTCGAGAAGTGACTACGCACGTGACTCACCCCCCTTCCCAGCACCCCTGCCGCCTGTGGCAGCGGTCTCCTCTTGCAGGCGGGCCGCCTCATCGAGATCCTGCTTGACGCCCCAGAACCTAGGGGCCCGCTCTATGGGTCCGAGTGCGAGCAGGCGCAGGGCGGGCGCCTTGAAGCAGAACATGGTGATAACGTCGCAGACGATGCCGAGGGCGAGCGTGAGTCCAAAGCCCTTGACCGATCCCACCGCGACGAAGAAGAGGGCGAGCGCCGTGACCATCGTGACGGCATCGGCGTCGAGCGAGGTCATGATGCCGTGCTTGGCGCCGGAGACCGACGCCTGTCTGATGGAGCGACCCATGCGGATCTCCTCGCGAAAGCGCTCCAACACCAAGATCGAGGAGTCGGCGGCAGAGCCCGTGGTAAGCACCACGCCGGCAAGACCCGGCAACGTGAGCGCGAAGGCGCCAAAGTGCGAGAGAAGTGCCAAGAGTCCCAGGTAGAGGATGGCGAAGGCAGCAAGCGACCCGAGGGTGAGAAGCCCAAGGCCATGGTAGAAGAAGAATAGGTAGGCAACCACGATCACGATGCCGACGCCGATGGCAACGACGCCCTGGGCGAGGGAGTCCTGCCCGAGGGTCGGGCCGACGACCCGACTCTCGGAGTAGGTGAGCGTGACGGGAAGCGAGCCCGAGTCAAGCACCGTCTTGAGCTCTTTGGCCTTGTCGATGCTGAAGTTGCCCGTGATGGAGACCTGCCCTCCCGTGATCTCGTTTTGGACCCTGGGCGCGGAGTAGATGACGCCGTCGAGCACGATGGCGATCTGACCACCCGTGGGGGCAAGCTCTTTGGTGATCTCCGCGAACACCCTGCTGCCCTCGGGGTTGAGGGTGAGGTTGACCGCATAGCCCCCGGTCGCGCTCGTGGTGTTCTGCCCCACTGCCACGGTCGAGATCACGGAGCCGTCCATGAAGGCAGTGTAGGTACCGTCCTTGAGCTTGACGTTGCTCGTGCCGGCCGAGAGCTTCATGAGCGCGTCGGCATCGCCTATCTGGTCGAGGCGGACGAACTCGAGGTGGCCGGTCTGGCCTAAGGTCGAGATGACCGCATCGGCATCAGTGGCACCCGGTATCTGGATCAAGATGGAGTTCGTGCCCTGCTGCTGCACAGACGTCTCGGAGGCGCCGAGGGCGTTAACGCGGCTCTGCACGATGGTGGTGGCTGTGGCCATGTCGCTCGCGCTTGGCGTCGAGCCGTCGGAGGTGGACGCCCGCATGATCACAGAAACGCCGCCCCTGATATCGAGGCCCTGGGTGATCCTCTCGCTCACGGGCGTGAAGCCGATAACGGAGACCACCAGGACCACCAAGAGGACGACGAGGGTCGACAGGTAGCGACGAGCCTTGGGACTCATCTTGCCCCGGGCGCGCGAACCCTTTTCCGCCCGCCGTCTTCCCTCACCCCTCAGCTTTCTTGAGGCTTTGTCGCCTCCAGAGGTACCTGCTTCGGACTCCTTCCACCGGTCCACGCCAAGCTTGGAGCCCGAGCGCTTGCTGTCTCGTGCCATGTGACTCTCCCGTTATGGGGACGTGCGTCCCCCTCGTGACTGAACTTATCTATGATAGCGCAGTCATGGAGGGACTGCGGCAAGGACACAGAGACCATAGGGCAGCGGAGTCGGGCGGGTCGCGGGCAGGGTAGCGGGCGGCGGGTCACGGGCGTTTGAGACGGAACCACCCAGATGGTTTAGTCTGGAGGGACCGAGGATGCTGTATTTTGACGTTCGACACTTCTGCCTTGCGTCGGACAATGACATTGTGGACGTGCTCTCGCTGGGAGAGCCACGTGTTGATCTGAAGCGCCCTCCCATCCCCCAGGACGAAGGGGGCCTTCTCCCGCGTCGTCCTCCAGATCTATGGGCGCTTCACAGGAAGGGAAGGGGTGACCTGTCATGCCCGACGCCTATGATCGCTCCCGCGAGCGATGGGAACCGTGGCAGCCCGAGGGTATGGAGATGCCCGTCCCAGAGGACCCCTACGAGCTGTGGAGCATCGCGTGGGGAGGGGATGAGTTTAGGGTTGTCTTTGACGGTACGAACGTCAGGGTTGTGGTGGTCTTCGACATCGACGTGGTGTTGTCGGTCAGGTGGGCCGAAGAGAGCGACAGACACAACTCCCTGCACTACTGGGTTCGCTCCCTGGAGGCACTCGGCGACGACGTCGAAATGCCTGCGGGGGACCTCCTGTTCGAGGTACACGACTCGGAGTTTCAGGAATGGATTCACCGCGAGAGTGCCTACGGATACGAGGTGGGCACGGTGCGCCACTTCTGCCTCATGGGCTACAACGACTTCGTAGACGTGCTCGCCTTTGCCGAACCGAACGTCGAGCTACAGTATGTCTCGGCCCCCAAGCAGGAAGGATAGGAAAATCCGAGGGCTGTCTGGGGGCACGGGGCACTCTGAGGGTGCAGGGCGCCCCATCCCGCCGCCTGTGCGGGCGACGCCTGTGCGCGGGCGTCGCCAGGCGTTACCAGTCCTTGTCGGCGGCGGGAAGTGCATCCCAGCGCCTCACGAAGGAAGCGTAGCTGCCGTCGATGATGGACTCGCGGGCGCGCTCCATGAGGTGGAGCAAAAAGCGCAGGTTGTGCAGGCTGAGCAGGATGGCGCCCACCATCTCGCCCTGCTTGACGAGGTGGTGGAGGTAGGCGCGGGTGTAGCCGCCCGCGCAGGCCGGGCAGTCGCAGCCCTCGTCCAGGATGGCAGCATCATGCGTGAAGCGGGCATGGCGGAGCTTGAGCCGTCCCTCCCTTGAGAAGGCGCACCCCATGCGCGCCGTGCGCGTGGGCAGCACACAGTCGAACATGTCGATGCCGCACTCGACACCATGCACGAGCGTCGTGGGGTTACCCACACCCATGAGGTAGCGGGGTTTCTCGCGCGGCATGTGCTCGCTTGCAAGGGGCGCGAGGGTCTCGAACATGGTACTGTGGTCCTCCCCCACCGAGTAGCCGCCGATGCCGTAGCCGGGAAAGCCCCCGCAGGCCTCGAGGCGAGAAAGGCTCCTCAGGCGCAGGTCCATGTGCACGCCACCCTGGACGATGCCAAAGAGGGCCTGATCCTCTCTGGTGTGCGCGGCACGGCAGCGCTCGGCCCACAGGCCCGAGAGCTCGACGGCGCGCTCGACGAAGCGCCTCTCGGCCGGGTAGGGAGGGCACTGGTCGAGCTGCATCACGATGTCGGCACCCAACTGCTGCGCTATGCGCATGTTGTCCGCAGGTGACCAGTGGACGTAGGAGCCGTCGTAGTCCACGGTGCGGAAGGTCACACCCTCATCCGCGAGCCGCACGAACTCTCCATGGCTAAAGATCTGAAAGCCACCCGAGTCTGTGAGGATGGGTCCGTCCCAGCGCATGAACGTATGAAGGCCGCCCATGTCCTCGATGAGGTCGGCACCGGGACGCTGCGAGAGGTGGTAGGTATTGGCAAGCAGGATCCTCGTGCCGATGGCCTTGAGCTGGTCGGGCAGGATGCCCTTCACCGTGGCCTTCGTCCCCACTGGCATGAAGATAGGGGTGGGGACGTCACCATGCGGCGTGTGGAACACGCCTGCGCGGGCGTGGGTCACGGGATCCTCCGCGATGATGTCAAAGCTGAACTGTCGCTCGCTCACGGCCTGTGTCCTTTCTGTCCTCGCGCCTCCCCCTAGCCCCCCTAGCGTTGTCGCTTAGTGCCCCAGAATCTGCGGGGTACCGAGTCGGGGACGTTTGCCCAGTTGAGTCAAAAAACAAGGTACCCCAGAATCTGAGGGGCACTATCACTCAGGGAAGTTTGGCTCCTGTGGCACACCGGACCCACGAAGAAGGGGCCACACCAGAACCGCAGCTGATGTGGCCCCTCACGAAGACCTATGGCCACGCCTTGAGCCGCAGCTCAGGCGAGGACGAACCTACTACTCGGAGAACAGGGACTCGTCGCCATCCTTGATGGTGACAAGCGCGTTCAGCGCGTCCTGCTCATCGGCGCCGTCGCAGGCGATCTCAACCTTGGAGCCGGTGCCCAGGCCAGCGGCCAGAATCATCATGATGGACTTGGCGTTGATGGGGGAAGAACCCTTCTCGACGTCCTTAATGGTGACGGCGCACTGAAATCCCTTGGCGACCTGAACGAACTGGGAAGCCGGACGAGCATGGAGACCGGTGGAGCTAACGATAGTGACCTGCTTAGAAACCATGGGAATTCTCCTTTGTCCTGTCGGGCCCCTCGCGGATGAGCGAGCCCCCCTAGCCAGCAGATGAATGAAGAGTACACCAAATAACGGCATATAGTCCATCCGAAAAGGCCATATTCGGCCAAAGTGACATTCGGGCGGCTCTGCGGATGGTCACACGATCGAAACATAGTTGCTTGATGATAGGATAGTTCTGGTGTCTTTCTCTGGATTCTGGCGACATCAGCACGCACGAAAGGGGTACCCATGGCCGACGAGCCAAAAATCAATCCGCAGAACGGCCAGAAAGTTGACGGGCCACAAGAAAAGAACCCATCCCCCATGGCTGCGGCGGTAGGTTCTCTGAAGGGTGGCGTCGATGCGATCAGGCGCGTCCGAGAGGCTTCCCGTCAGCATGCAAGCGTCAAGGGGCAGGTACGTGAACTGAGCCAGAGACTCGAGCAGGACCGCGCGGAGCTCAGCCACCGCGAGGACATAGAGAGACACTACGGCAGCATCGTGAGCGAGCAAAAGGCCGAGAGCTCTGACGCGAACAGGTCACTGAACGACGCGAACGTCCGGCTCAAGCGCATCGGACAGGACTGCTCAAAGCTCGAGTCCGAGCTCAGCGCCATGCGGGCCGAGCACGAGGAAAGCCTCAGGCCCTATCGCGAGCTCATGGAGTCCACCAAGGGGCGCTCGGACGATGCCGCCCGCTCGCTCTCCGATGCCAAGCGCGCGGTCAAGACGGCCGACCAGCAGGTCGCCGATGCCGCCAAGAGGCGCGAGCAGCGCATAGCGGCGGCCAACAAGGCCGTCGACAACGCGCAGGACAGGATACGTCGAGTCGAGTCGGAACTCGCCAACCTGAAGGCAGATCCCGACACGTCCGCCTCGGCCCTCTCGAAGATGCAGAGCGAGCTCACCGCCGAGCAGACGCACCTCAGCACGGCCCGCAGCGAGGTGACGCGCGTCACGGACGAATGCCAACGGCTGGTGGACAACGCCCAAACCCACCTCTGGACGCAGAAGCAGTCACTGGAGGTCATCGAGCGACAGGCAAACGAGGCAAAGCGAGAGGCCACAGGGCGTCGCGAAGAGTACGAGTCTCTCTATAATGCCGCCATGGATCAGGAGAAGGCGCTCTCCGATAGGATCGCGGCAAAGAAGGACGAGCAGGCACAGGCCGAGAAGGACGCCCAAGCCGCCCAGAAGCGCATAGCCGTGGCGCAAGATGTCCTCGACGAGGCCAACGACATCCACAACACGCCCGAGAGGACGATCGCGCTCAGGCAGTCGATCAGGGAGGGCGAGCAACAGCTCGAGCAGCTCAAGGGTAACGAGGGTCAGCTCGCCGAGAGCGAGAAGTCGCTCAGGGCCAAGACGCGTGGCCAGCGCTACCTCGTGTTCGGGGTCGTCGCACTGCTCATCGCCATCGTCGCCGTGGTGGTCTGGCTGCTGACACACCGTTAGAGGTGTTGGCGGCTGGGATGACACGTCGAGGGCGGCCCGCAGGGCACTACGCTCAGGACGGGCGGCGGCTGGGGTGCCACGCTACGAGTGACTCACGGCCGGTGGCACGCTGAAGGCGACCGGTGATCCCTCGAGCGACCCGATGCCCCTACACGATGAGCATCGCGTCGCCAAAGCTCAGGAAGTGGTAGCGCTCGTCGACGGCAGCCCGGTAGGCGGCCATGATCTGCTCTCTTGTGGCAAGGGCCGAGACGAGCATCATAAGCGTCGAGCGCGGCACGTGGAAGTTCGTGACGAGGGCGTCCACCACGTGGAAGGTCGAGCCCGGCATCAGGTAGAGGTCCGTAGTCGCGTCGAGACACGCTACGATGTCGCCTGTGCCGGTGAACGCCGCAGATCCAGCTGCCCTCTCGAAGCCACGCGCCGTGACGGGAGGGGTCGACACAGGCAGACTCGGGTCAAAGGCGCTCTCGAGCGAGCGGACCGAAGTCGTACCAACGGCAATGACGCGATGTCCTGCCGCCTTGGCGGCGTGCACGGCATCGACGACGTCCTGCCCCACGCGGTAGCGCTCCGTATGCATCACGTGCTCGGTGGGATCGTCCTCCTCCACCAGACGGAAGGTGTCGAGTCCCACCTCGAGCTCGACGGTCCCGAACAGGACGCCCTTCTGCCGGATAGTCTTGATGAGCGTGGGCGTGAAGTGCAGCCCTGCCGTCGGGGCCGCAGCCGAGTGCTCCTCCCGCATGGCGTAGACGGTTTGGTAGTTCTCGGGATCGCCCTCGTACTGCGTGATGTAGGGCGGAAGCGGCACGAGTCCGGTTTGGTGGATGGCCTCGTCGAGCGAGAGTGCGCCTCGCGTCTCGAAGCGCACGAGACGCCCCCCGCGACTGCCCTCCAGATAGTCGATGATCCTACCTTCGAGCAGCGGCTCTGCGGTCACAGGCGCATGAGCTCCGCCTTGGCGATACTCGATGACAGCCCCCTGCCTGAGACGCTTGCCCGGCTTTACGAGACACTCCCAGACATGACCCTCAGGATCGAGGTCCTCTCGACGCCTCAAAAGAAGCGTCTGCGCGACGCCGCCCGTCCCTCGCTTGCGGCCCAGAAGGCGTCCCGGCAGCACGCGAGTCTCGTTTGCGACGAGAAGGTCACCTGGCTCCAGGTAGTCGATGAGGTCCGTGAAGCGGCGATGCTCAACCTTGCCACTCTCGCGATGGAGAACGAGCAGACGGCAGGAGTCACGCGGCTCCGCCGGCCTTTGGGCAATGAGCTCGTCGGGAAGCGGGTAATCAAAGTCGTCGGTGCGCATGCGGCCCCCTGTCGTATCGGCGTCAGCGTCAGCGGCTGCCCATTCTAGCGCACCATGGCAAGGACGGGGCACAGGGATGCTGCGGAGGTTGACATCCGCCGCGCTGCGGCACGCCTCTCTTTGCGCGCGTCGCGAGCCTCATGGCGCTCGATGGCGGCCTCCGCCGCAGAGAAGCGACAGCCGCAATAGCACTGCCGATACATGCACAGCGCACAGGCCTGGCGGATGGCGTCGGGATAGTGGGGCCTGAAGTCGCGCCAGACGGCCGTGAGGCCATGGGCGCTCGCAAGCCTGACAAACTCCTCTTCGCAGATGTCAAAGAGCTGGTAGGGCGAGACGGCAAGCGTCGTCGATACGTGCGTGAAGCCCCGCTCCCGAGCGATGCGACAGACCTCTGCGAGGCGCAGCGCATAGCAGGCGCGGCACCGTCGCTGCCTATCGAATGCCGCAGGTGCCACGGCCCTCTCCCATGCCTTTCGGTCATCTCCTGCGATGATGACCTCAAGCTGGGCGACATCGGCCGCCCAAGCCCGAAGCGTCTGCAGGCGACGGTCATGCTCCTCAAGAGGCTGGATGTTGGGGTTCGTCCAGCAGATGGTGGGCTCGAATCCCTCGGCGCGAAGGAGCCTTACGGGCTCTAGGGAGCAGGGGCCACAGCAGGCGTGCAGCAGAAGCGGCGTTGTCATGTGCGTCTTTCCTCCCAACCCACAGCTACGCGGGCGATCTGTGTACCTGTGCCCGTGTGACCGACCATTGTGACTCCTCAGGATAGATTGTAAGGCATACGGCTGACCGTGTGGCCTATCATCACCATGGTGAGCGAGGAGACACAACGAGAGGAGAGCACTATGCAAATCGACGTGACACTGGATTCGAAGGGCTACCTACCCGACCGCTTCGCAAAGTACTCCAGCGAACTCTACAAGGGTGTCCCCACCTGCTCGTTTCCCTTCAGCGTGTCAGGCCTGCCCACAGGAACGCATACGCTGGCCCTGAGCTTCGTTGACTTTGACTCCATACCCGTCTGTGGGTTCGCGTGGATCCATTGGATCGCGGCCAACATCGCCGTGCCAGCAGGATCTGCGACCCTGAGCCTTGAGGCCGACGCCTCGAACGTGGGCACCTTCGGCATGGTCCAGGGCAAGAACTCATCGGCCTCCCCCCTTTCGGGCGAGACCGACCCCCTCGTGACCTGCCGTTACAACGGACCGCAGCCCCCTGACAAGGACCATGTGTACACCCTGCACGTGTATGCCCTCGACAGCCGGCTCGACCTCGCCGAGGGCTTCTGGCTCAACGAGTTGCTCAGGCAGATGGAGGGACACGTGATCGCAAGCGCGAGGACCAACCTCCCCGCACGGGTGTAGGGGTAAGATCGGCGGCGCGAGGTCGGGCGTCCCCCTCGACCTCGCGCTCAGCCCAGCAAGTCGATGCCACAGTCACTGTCGCGCACGTGGGTGCAGTCCCTTCTGGCGCAAATCGCGCACACCATCGCAAGGTCACCCGAGCAGCCCGAGAGGTGCACGGCAAAGCATAGCCAGCCCAAAAGCGGGCAACCCAAAGTGACCCCACAGGCAAGAAACGTGAGGCTCAACACGGTGACGGGCGCGAGGAGCACTACGACGAAGCGCCTGCGCGAGAGGATCACGCCTGCCGCCGACGCCCAGAGCATGCCTTTGGCATAGCCAAAGCGCACACGTACGGATGGCCCGCCCAGCAGCCTGAACGCCGCCGCGTGGATGAGCTCGTGCACAGGAAGCGCAAGGCCAAGGGATACCAGCAGCAGGGCTATCCATGCGAGCGGTCCAAGCTCGTCGCGCACGCCCAGCGCAGCCAAAAGGAGCGCCGCGAGCAGACCCGCCACCAGCATGGCAAGGCCCCTGCCTGCGATGCCTTGGCGTAGGCGCTCGTCGTGGAGGACGTCTATCTTGCAAAGTTCTCTCATACGGCGAGTGTAGCACGCACGTCGGCACCGCATACACACGCCGATGCTATAGTGACAGGAGGGACACGAGGCGTACCGGTGGAGGGATGACGCCCATGGAGAGCTACGACTTCTACGTTGGCAGAGAGTACGACGCGCAGGGCTACCTGGGTTCGCACGTGAGCGAGGGGGGCGTCGTGTTTCGCACCTTCGCCCCGGCGGCCGATGGCGTAGTGCTGCTTCTCAGCGGTCAGGATGCAGGCCAAGGGGATGGGCCACACGAGTACGAGATGCACGCGGCCCTCGATGGCAACTTCTGGGAGGTGGAGGTTGCGGGCGCACGAGAGGGTGACGCCTATGAGTACCGCATCTCCCATGCGGGCACGTCTGTCGACCATGCGGACCCCTTTGGCAGGCGCATGGAGCTTCGTCCCGCCCACCGCAGCATCGTCTGCGAGCCTACCCACGATTGGCAGGATGGGGCTTGGATGGGAGCGCGTGCGAGCAGCTACGACAAGCCCATGAACATCTACGAGCTCAACTTGGGTTCTTGGCGCAAGCGCTCGGGCGAGGCAGCCTCCGATGACCCCGCTGACTGGTATCGCTACGACGAGCTGGCCCAGCCCCTCGTAGACTACTTGCATGACCTCGGTTACAACTACGTGGAGTTCATGCCGCTCTCGGAGTATCCCTTCGACGGCTCCTGGGGCTACCAGCCAACGGGCTTCTTTGCGCCGACCAGCCGCTACGGGACGCCAGAGCAGCTCATGTATCTTGTGGACACGCTGCACCGGGCAAACATCGGCTGCATTCTCGACATCGTGCCCGTGCACTTTGCCACGGACTCCTACGGCCTCGCCACCTACGACGGCACAGCCCTCTTCGAATACCCGCATGAGGACGTGGGTGTCTCGGAGTGGGGTAGCCACAACTTCATGTACTCTCGCGGCGAGACCCGCAGCCTCATGCAGTCGAGCGCCAACATGTGGCTGCGCGACTACCACTTTGACGGACTGCGCATGGACGCCATCAGCCGCATCATCTACTGGCAGGGCGACGAGGCCCGTGGCGTAAACGGCAACGCCGTCGACTTCGTCAGGTCCATGAACAGCGGGCTCAAGAGACTCAACCCCAGCTGCATCCTCATCGCGGAGGACTCCACGAACTTCAAGGGCACGACGAGGCCGACCAAGGAGGGAGGGCTTGGCTTCGACTACAAGTGGGACATGGGCTGGATGCACGACACCCTTGACTTCCTGCACATGGACCCCTACTTTCGAGGCCCCAACTACGGCAGGCTGAGCTTCTCGATGATGTACTTTCCCAACGAGCGCTATCTGTTGCCGCTCAGCCACGACGAGGTGGTCCACGGCAAGGGAACCATCGTCCAGAAGATGTGGGGAGAGCTCGACCAAAAGTTCCCACAGGCCCGCTCGCTCTACCTCTACATGATGACCCATCCCGGCAAGAAGCTCAGCTTCATGGGCTTCGAGCTAGCGCAGCTGCGCGAGTGGGACGAGAGGCGAGAGCAGGACTGGTCGCTTCGGGGATGTCCCGACCACGAGGCCTTCTGGCGCTTTTGCGAGGCGCTCAACCACACCTACCTTGACCAGCCCGCCCTTTGGGAGAGGGACTACGATCCGGAGGGCTTCGAGTGGCGCGACGTCACAAGCAACGAGCGCGTCTGCTTTGCCTTCGAGCGCAAAGACAGCCGGGGGGGACGCCTGCTCACCCTCCTCAACCTCTCTGGTGTGACGCAAGAGGACTGGGAGGTCGAGCTCCCAGACACCCACAACGTCTGGGTCATGCTCGACACGGACTGGCAGCGCTTTGGGGGAACCACGCCCGAGGGTGCGGAACTGGTCAAGATCGACGGGGACACAGGGACCCTGAGCTGCACGCTTCCCGCCTTTACGGGCCTGCTTCTCGGGATATCGTAGCGTCACGCGACGTGAGTCCAGCAATGTGGGATAATCGGCGGCGTTAGGACGCGCGACGCGCTCGTACGCAACTCTCGACAGAAGGAACGATCACATGTCAGTCGACCTCTCGAATCGCCCCCGCTTTCCCCGGCGCGCCATCGTCACCGCAGGCATGCCCTATGGCAACAAGGGCCTGCACGTTGGGCACATCGGCGGCGTCTTCGTGTCCGCAGACTTCTTCGCGCGCTTCCTGCGCGATCGCATCGGCCAAGAGAACGTCCTCTTTATCTCGGGCACGGACTGCTACGGCTCACCCATCATGGAGGGCTTTCGCACAAGGGTCAAGGACGAGGGCTATGCCGGGTCGATCTCTGACTACGTGCGCGAGAACCATGACGCCCAAAGGGAGGCGCTTGACGCCTACGACATCAGCCTCGACCTGTACTCGGGGTCAGGCCTCGAGCCTGCCAAAGGCATCCACGAGAAGCTCACGGCAGAGGTCATCACACGCCTCTACGAGCGCGGACACCTGCGCAGAATGAGTACCCGCCAGTTCTTTGACGCGCAGGCGGGCCAATTCTTGAACGGACGCCAGGTCATGGGCCATTGCCCCGTGCGTGGCTGCAAGAGCGAGAAGGCCTACGCTGACGAGTGCGACCTTGGCCACCAGTTTGACCCCGAGGAGCTCATCTCGCCCGTCTCGCAGCTCACAGGCACGACACCGGAGCTTCGCCCGGTGGAGAACTGGTACTTTGACCTGCCCGCCTTCAAGGGGGCGCTCGAGAGCCTCATGGAGGAGTGGGACGTGGACCCGCAGGTTCGCCCCGTCGTCACGAAGACCGTCCGAGAGTCGCTCGCAGCCCCCGTCATGTATGTCCAAACGAAGTATCGTGCGGCCTTCGATGCCGCAGCGCAGCAACTTCCAGCACACACGCTGCGCGAGGCCGCCAAAGGGCAGCAGTCCTTCTCCGTGACGTTCTCCAGCTGGCAGGACCGTGACACGGCCCGCGAGGTCCTCGAAGGCGCAGGCGTGCGCTACCGCACGGGAAAGACGCTTCTGCCCTTCCGCATCACGGGCAACATCGACTGGGGCGTACCCGCGCCAGCGCTTGAGGGCGTGGCAGGTCTCACCGTCTGGTGCTGGCCCGAGTCGCTCTGGGCACCCATCAGCTTCACCCAGACGGCACTCGCCACGTCAGAGCAGGGTCGCTACTCGAGTGGTGACTGGCAGGACTGGTGGTGCGCAGATGACGCCAAGGTCTACCAGTTCATTGGCCAGGACAACATCTACTTCTACTGTGTCGCGCAGCCGGCGATCTGGGAGGCGCTCGGATGGGACCTCTTTGAGGACACGCCCATCGCCAACCACCACATGCTGTTCATGAGCAAGAAGGCCTCGAGCTCCGGTGCGATCAAGCCGCCCATGGCCCTGGAGCTGCTGGACCACTACACGGCCGAGCAGCTGCGCTGTCACTGGCTCAGTCTTGGCCTCGACCAAAAGGCCGTGAGCTTCTCGCCAAAGCCCTACGACACGAGCGTGAGTCACAAGGACAAGAAAACCGGCGAGGAGGTCCTGGTCAAA
This sequence comes from Olsenella sp. oral taxon 807, assembly GCF_001189515.2. NCBI lineage: Bacteria > Bacillati > Actinomycetota > Coriobacteriia > Coriobacteriales > Atopobiaceae > Olsenella > Olsenella sp. oral taxon 807. The sequence goes on along the minus strand of NZ_CP012069.2, from coordinate 408,318 downwards.
GATGACCCGCGCGTCGTGGACCCCGCCCTCAAGGAGAGCGCCTTTCTGACCAACATCTTCAACCGCCTGGCCCGCAGTTGTCTCTATGGTGCGCAGAACGTCTGCGAGGGGCACCTTCCCGCACAGAGGCCCGACGAGGGGGCGGTGGATGCCTGCGTGCAGGCGACACTCGACTTCGAGCGAGCCTGCTTTGGCTTCGACGCGCACGGAGCGCTCGCCGTGGCGGAGAGCCTCTGCCGAGGCGCCAACAAGCGTTGGTCGGACGAGTCGAAGGCTGCCAAGGGGGATGACGACGCCTACGCCCACGCGCTTGCGAACGCCTTCTGCGCGTTGCGCACGACAACGCTTTTGATGCACGCGGCAACACCCTCTGTCTGCGAGAGGATCTGCGACTACCTGGGCTTTGAGCGCAAGCTCTTCTTTGGGTGGGAGCACGCCCTCAAGATGCCCTGCGAGCTGGCGACAGTGATTGGCCAGCGGCCCGAGGAGCACGCGCTCAGGGAGCTTCCTCCCCACTTTGACTTCTTCACGAAGGGCGGCTTGCAGTGAGGACAGCTCGGCTTTCGGCCGGCGCAGCTGCCCCAGAGCCGCCACAGCCGCACTTCCCCAGCCCGTACCTGCGGCCGCACACGGCACCCGTTAAGACGCGTCACATCAGGATGGATGATGGCGCACACATTGCGGCCTATGTCTATGGCAACCGTCCCTGCGACGTAGACGCCACAGCAAGGCCGCCTGTCCTCTTCCTACACGGCAACGGCGAGGAGCACGGCATCTTTGGACCCATGATCGACGCCGTGGCCGAGCGTGGATACGCCGTTGTCGCCCTCGACTCTCGCGCACAGGGCAGGTCTACGCGTGGCACGAGACGACTGAGCTACGAGCTCATGGCGAAGGACGCCCTCTGCTGCCTGAGGGAGCTGGGCGTGACGCAGGCCCAGCTTGTGGGCTTCTCGGACGGCGCCATCGAGGCCCTGATCATCGCCCGGGACCATCCTGAGCTGGCCCACTCGCTACTCTCGATAGGGGCGAACCTCACCCCGGAGGGCGTCGTCGACACAGAGGAATGGGACATCGCAGGCACCATCCGCGCGCACGCCGCTTGGGCGAGCTGGATCCGGGACCTTCCCGCAGGCTCCCCCATCGACGCCGCGCTGCTGTGCCCCACGGCGGACGAGGCGCAAGACGTCGTGGACCTCCTGGGGCTCATGCTTGAGGAGCCACAGATAGAGGCTGCGTCGCTTGCGACCATCGCCTGCCCGACCACGATCATGGCGGGTGAGGCCGACTGCATCCTTTTGAGCGAGACCGAGGCCATCGCAGCTGGCATTCGCAGCGGCGGCACCGCCGACGTGCGCCTCGTCATCGTGCCCGAAGCGGGCCACAGCCTTCCCAAGGAGGCACCTGAGGTCGTGACCAAGGAGCTGCTCGCCCTTCTCGCTCGCGCCGAGAAGGGCGTTTGACGAGGAGTTCCAAGCCGAGGCGGCCAGCGCCGAGGCGCCGACCTTGCCGTGTGCCCACAGCGCCCAAAGGCCAGCTGGGGAGGGCGACTGGGAAGGGCGAGGCCAATCCCACTATGCAAGTCTCTCGACCTGTCCCAGAGCCCAGAGCGGTATGTTCACGAGCCAGCCCTCGTCCCGATAGGGCGAGAGTGAGGTACGGACCGCACGGCTAAGTCCAAACTTCTCGCAGGCGACCCTCAGGCTCTTCGCGCGAAGGTTTTCATGGGCCTTCACCTCGATGGGCAGTGCGCCAGCCCTATGGTCGATGGCAAAGTCAACCTCGGCGCTTCCTGTGCTCGATGACCAGTAGACAGGCAAAAGCCCCAGACCGGACAGCTCCTGTGCGACATACTGCTCGGTCATCGCTCCCTTGAACTCGCTAAAGAGGCTCGACCCTCCAAGGGCAACTGAAGGGTCCAGGCCAGCTAGGGCACCAAGGAGCCCCACGTCCACGCAGAACAGCTTGAATCCCGATACACTCTCGTAGCCGCTGAGCGGAAATCGCAACGTGGAGACGCGAGGGACCCTGTATACGACACCATAGTCCCTTAGCCACTGAAGGCTCTCCTCGAAGTCCCGCGCACGGGCACCCGCCCGGACAACACCGTACACGAACTTCTTGTTCTCTTGCGCGAGCTGCCCGGGAAGCGACCTCCACACCAAGCGCAGACGCTCCAAGATGCGCGTTGGAACATGCTTGCCAAAGTCGCCATCATAGTCACTGAGCACTTGCAGCTGCAGACGACGGCATTCCGTCACGTCTCCATCCCTTCTGAACGAGTCGACGACCTCGGGCATTCCACCAATCACAAAATACTCCTTAAGGCGTTGCCCCAGCAGGTCATCTGACGCCGTGAGAAGGTCCACGTCGGCACGTAAGAGCTCATCAGCCAGCAGATCTCCCGAGACCGCGCGCACAAACTCAACGAAGCCCATGGGCCGCAGCGTGAGCCGATCGACCTTCCCCACAGGGAACGAGTCCCCGTGGTGCAGGGACAGACCCATGTAAGATCCTGCCGCGACTATGTGGTACTCTCGCGCCTGTTCACAAAAGTACTTGAGCGACGTAAGGCCCCGGGGCGCCTCCTGTATCTCATCGAAGATGATGAGCGTACGCTCGGGGTCAATATGGTGGCCTGTGCGCAGCTCGATGCGACTCACAATTTGGTGCGGATCAAGGCTCTGGGAGAACAGTGACCGCGCAGCCTCGTCATAGAGGAAGTCGATCCTCACAAAGTCGGGAAACTCCTGCTTGGCAAACTCGTTCATGAGCCATGTCTTGCCCGTCTGACGCGCCCCCTGCACGATCAGGGGTTTGCGGTTGGGGCGGCTCTTCCAACGGATGAGTTCCCTCAAGAGGCTTCTCTGCACACTGACCCCCAAGTCGCTTGGCATGGAAAGCTACTCACATATTAGGCTCTTCGGGGGTTCGTGTGGGTTGACGCCTCGGCGAATCGCGTCGCAACAGCGTGCACGAGTGCCTCACTCTGCAACCGGCGACTCACGGAAAAGCGCACTCTGGGGTGTCACTCTCACGGAAAAGCGCATTTTGCGTGTGGGCCTCACCAAAAGGCGCATTCTGCATGCGAGCGGTCGCGCAGAGTGCGCCTTTCCGTGAGGGTCCGCTCGTAGAATGCGCTTTTCCGTGAGGGCCCGCCCCCAGAATGCGCTTTTCCGTAGAGTGCGCTTTTCCTCACCTGCGCAAACGTGGAGCCAACTCACGCAAAGGCGCATTCTGCGCAGACGGCCTCACGTAAAAGCGCAGTCTGCACCCGCCACCTCACGTAAAAGCGCAGTCTGCACCGGCGACTGCCCGCAACGGCGCAACAGTGTACACAAGTGCCCCAAAACGGCACCGAGAGGCCATCTTCGCCGATCTGTATACACTCTTGCATACCCACGGCCGCTCGCGCGACCGGGCGGGACCACGGGTCCCACGACGTCGACGGCCCCATGGCACTCGTGATGCTCAGGTGCTCGGACCTGAGACCAACGCTGCCGGGAAGGGCGGTGGTGACGTGATCTCTACCCACACGAACTCACGAAGCCTCGAATAATGTGGGTGTCTCCCACACTTTACCCTAGGAACATTGTGCGTATCCTAAGTATGGGTCCTCGACGCCCCATGCGTGGACCCCCCATATAGAGCTCGCATTGAGCTGTCCCGCAGATGGTAGGATACTAGCACCCAAGCCGGCTGAAGCGATTCTTCAAGAAGGTACCCTGGAATCTGAGGGGAGGTTTCTCACAGGCGTTTTCCCAGTTGGGCCCTTTTCTTAGGTACCCGGGAATCTGGGGGGCGGTTGCCCGGGGAGGTGTGGGCCAGCTAGGGACGTAGGCCGGCCAGGGGGGTATGGAAGCCGACGGAGGAGTGTGTGGGAGCCGACGGGGGCGCATCCAGCCAGGGGCGACCGGCCGTCTTGCGCTAGTCCACGCTCTTCAGGGACTCCACCATGTCCACGCGGTCGAGCTTGCGCCTCATCACGAGCATTACGAGGGCGGAGAACACGAGCGTCAGCGCAAAGGCGTACACGAAGCTCAGGGCATGGATCGATCGACCGAACATCACGTAGTCCACCTCGGCAGTCGTTATCACGAAGCGCTCGAGCCAGATGCCCAAAAGCATGCCAGCAACATCGCCCATGAGGGCAAGCAGCATGATCTCGCGAAAGATGTAGGCGTAGACCTCCCGTTTCGTGAAGCCTAACACCTTGAGGGCCGCGATCTCGCGCAAGCGCTCCTCCACGTTGATGTTCGTGAGGTTGTAGAGCACGATGAACGCGAGCGCAGCCGCCGAGACGATGAGTACCACGACGACCATGTCGACGACGCTCAGCACATGGCGGTACTGGTTGATGACCTCATCCGAGAAGGTCACGGTCGAGACACCTGTCATATCGTGCAGGCGAGCAGAGACGGTGGCGCGCACGTCTCTGGCGTCGGGGACGTTACAGAAGATCGTGGAGAATACCGGCGTCACCGGACTCACGGACCTCCAGGCACCGCGCCCCACGTACACCAGGTTCGCCACGTAGTTCTCGGTGACGCCCGTCACGGTAAGCGCGTGGCCCGTCCCTATGGCGTTACCCGCATCGTCCTGGTCGAAGAGCATGAGCTGATCTCCCGCCTTGATGCCATAGAGCGACGCGAGCTTCTCCGTTACAAGCACCGCGTCGTCGTCGAAGGCCACGACGGCACCCGTCATGCGATCTCGGAAGGTCACGGCCTCTTGGGCCTGCAAGGAGTCCTGGGGTACGATGACCGTCACGTGGGTCTTCGAGGTGGCGCTTGTCGAGGGACCCGTGCCTGTCGCCTGCATGCTCTCGCGCTGAACGCGCACGATGTCGCTGGCGCCACCTGCGGAGCCAAGATAGTCTGTGACGGCAGAGACGTCGAGCTCCGTGGAGGCGTCCGAGAGGCCCACGGTCGTGTCATAGTGGATGATAGGCCCGTACTGCAGGTCGATGATGTCCCATATGGAGTCATGCAGGCCAAAGCCCACGAGCAGAAGGGACGCGCAGCCCGAGATTCCGATGACCGTCATGAGCAGCCGTCGCTTGTAGCGAAAGAGGTTGCGAGCGGTCACCTTCCACGAGAAGCTGAGACGTCTCCAGATGGGCGTCACGTGCTCTAGGAGTATGCGCCTGCCCGCCTTGGGAGCACGGGGCAACATGAGGGTCGCGGGCGGCTCGCGCAGGCTCGAGTACACGGTCACCCAGGTGGTAAGCAGCGTCACCCCCACACCGAGGCCAGCTGCCGAAAGGGCGACCCCCCAATCGACGGGAAGCGGAAGGTCGAGCGGGGGCACCGCATAGATGATCGAATAGGCCGACATGATGATGTAAGGCAGCAGCTGGGAGAGGACGATGACGCCCAAGGTCGCGCCGACACCTGCGGCAACCAGGGCATACAGCAGGTATCTGCCCGCGATCCTGGTCTTGCCGTAGCCGAGCGCCTTGTAGGTACCTATCTGGACGCGCTCGTCATCCACCATGCGCGTCATCGTGGTGAGGGCGACAAGCGCCGCCACGAGGAAGAACATGAGCGGAAAGACGTTGGCTATGTTGTCCATGCGCTTGGTGTCCGCCTGGTAGGTGGCCGCACTCTCGCTCTGGCTGCGATCGAGGGTGTAGACGTCAGGAAGGGCGATCTCGTCTATCGACCTCTGGGCGTCCTGAATTTCCTGCCACGCCTTGGAGAATCTTTTGTCCACCTCGGCCTTGCTGTCCGTGTAGCTGGCCAGACCCTCGTCGTGTTGGACTCGCGCCTCGGCGAGCTGGTCGCGCGAGCGCCGAAGCTCTCCTGCGGCAGCCTCGAGCCTGCCCTTGGCCGAGGCGAGCTGATGCGCGGCGTCCTTTCTCTGACGCCTGAGCTCTGCCTGAGAGGCGTCAAGCCTCTTCTGGGCTGATGAGAGCTGCGAGGCACCCTCGTCGAGGACCTCCCTGGTGTCTGCGAGCCTCTGTGCGCTGTCGCGGGCGCTCGTGAGGGCAGCGATGTCATCGTCGGAGGGAAGCCTCCCCTGGATCTGTCCAATGCCGGCCTCAAGCTGGGGGATGCCTTGCTCGGCCTCTTGGATCTGTTCCTGGGCCTCCTGCAACCGTGCGAGGGAGCTCCTGGCAGTGGCAAGGCCCTCGTCGATGGTCCTGACGGTCGCCTCGGCCTCACCTACGGCAGCATCAAGCTTGCTGAGGTCCACTTGTGCGCTCAAGCGGCCGTCCTTGAGCTTTCCGAGTGCCGCCTTAGCGGCAGCCAAGCTCTGCGCCTGCTCCTGTGAGAAGGCAGGCCCAAGCTTGTCCCGCTCGGCCTCTAAGCGGTCTATGTTCGCCTGGGTATCCCGGATCCTCACGTCAAGGTCATTGAGCTGGGCCTGGGCCTCCCCTCGCCTGCCCCTGAGGACGTCGAGGGCGCCTTGCGCGCGCTCGCGCTTGTCCTCGAGCTCAGAGATCTTGGGCCTCAGCTCGTTGATGCCCTCGTTGACCCTCCTCCTGTTGGCCTCGCCGGTCGCCTCTCGCGCCTGGGCAAGCTGACCTTGTAGACTCGCGAGCTGAGCCTTCGCCGCCTCTGCCTGTGTCAGCCTCGCGTCAAGCTCATCCACGTAGCCCTGGGCGGAAGGGGCCGTGACACCTGCGGATGCGAGCTGAGAGGAGAGTTGGTCATAACCCTGTCTCCACGCCCGCTCGCCCGCAGCGAGCCTGTCTCTCTGCGCGTCGAGCTCACCTCTACCCGAGTCGATTCGCGCCTGGGCGTCAGAGAGTCGCCTCTCGGCATCGGCCCTCTTTCCCCTGTAGGTGGCCAGGCCCTCGTCGTACTCCCTCTGGCCCTCATCGAGCTTCCCTTGCCCGTCTACAATGCGCTGCTCCGCGTCATCGAGCTGGTCCTTGGCATCAGCAAGCCGCCCGTAGCTCTCGTCGCGCTTTTGCTGGTACTCCTTGACCTTCTCGTTGAGCGTCACCTGGGCCTGAGCCCTGAGATCAGCCTGACGCGCACGGGAGAGGTCGCCCGAGCGCGCCTCCATGCGCCCTTTGACCTCACTGACCTTCTCCTCGTAGGCGTCTGAGCTGCTCTGGAGCTTATCGGCGCCGCTCACCTTAAGGTAGACATCGGTATAGGGGGTGTCCTCGCCAAAGGCATCGTCGGTGACAAAGAGGCACTGCTCTATCTTTCCCGAGGCAAGACTCGTGGAGCCAAGGTTGCCCGTGTAGACGTAGTTTGACGAGCTCACCGTGCCCACGACGACGAGCTTGCGAACCCTGAGACCACGATCATGGTCGGCACCGCCGCTGAGGACCTCTACCCTGTCATTGACACTTGCGCCGCTTACGTCTGCAGAGACGACGCACTCCTCGGCCGACGTGGGCCATCGCCCCTCCCTAAGGATGAGGCGGTTCACGACCGGGCCGCCACCTGGCCTCCCGCCTGCGTCCGCAGCAGTGAGCGTTGTTGCGGTCTTGCTGCCCAGCGACGAGATGCGGACGGCCACTTGCTCGTTGCCCAGCCGCGCCATCACGTCCACCGTGTGCGAGGCCACGGCCGCAGACACCCCCTCCGTCGAGGCTATCCTTTTGACGTCGGCGTCCTTGAAGCCCAAGGTCGAGACCACCCGCAGATCCCAGAGCTGGGTCTCGTCGTAGTAGCGGTCGGCCGCGAGGCGCATGTTGGGGCCGCACATCTGCAGACCCGCGTAGAAGCCACAGCCCAAGGCCACAATGCCCATGATCGCAAGAAAGCGGCCGAGAGACCCCCTGATGCTCCTGAGCACGCCCTTCGCGAAGGCCGAGCCGTGCGGCGAGTCTGCGGCGCCATCCGCCTCGCGCCCTGTCGGCGTGGGCGTCGCCACAGGTATGTAGCCCCGGGCGTTCATCTTCTCACCACTCGACGCTCGCCGCATCCGCTGGATGAGCATTGAGTTCCACGGAGCTGGCATCCCCCTCGCGCACGCGGATGACGCGGTCGGCGATCTGGGTAAACGCCTGGTTGTGCGTCACGATGGCCACCGTGCGCCCAGCCCCACGACAGCTGTCCTGCAGAAGCCCAAGGATCTGCTTGCCCGTACGATAGTCCAAAGCACCCGTCGGCTCGTCACAGAGTAGGAGCTTGGGATTCTTCGCGAGGGCGCGGGCGATGGCCACGCGCTGCTGCTCGCCACCCGAGAGCTGCGCCGAGAAGTTGTCCATGCGATCGGCAAGTCCCACCTGGGCGAGCACCTCCGCCGCCGGCAGCGGATCCGTGCAGATCTGGCTTGCAAGCTCGACGTTCTCGAGCGCCGTAAGGTTCTGCACAAGGTTATAGAACTGAAATACGAAGCCTATGTCGTGGCGGCGATACTGCGTGAGCTCGCGCTCTCCCATGGAGCTCACGAGCGAACCGTCAAGCTCTATCGTGCCGGACGTGCAGCTGTCCATGCCGCCAAGCATGTTGAGAACGGTGGTCTTGCCCGCGCCGGAGGGGCCGACTATAACGACGAGCTCGCCCCGCTCAATGGTGAAGCTCATACCATCGACGGCACGAACCTCAACGTCACCCATATGGTACGTCTTGCACACGTCCCTGAACTCAACAAAGGCCATCGTTCGCTCCGCTGACGTCCCGTCTCGCCGCGCCTGCCGCACTCATGCCCGCCCTGCTGCGACGGTCACGGCACCTTGGGCTATCCGCGCTCCGCTTTCTTGTCGGCCCAGGGGTCATTGGTCTCGTCGTGCCGGAGCTGCGCCTTGAGGGCATCGCGCCTCAGTGAGGAGCCAACATAGAGCAGGGCTACGCCGCCGATAAAGAAAAGTATGGCGAAGACCGTGGTCAGGATGTCGATGCGCTTGCCACCAGGAACAGCAAGCACGATGCTGATAACGACGAGCGCGGCACCGATGAGGGAGAGACGCCACGACCCACGGGCGTTCGCCTTGACTTCACGATAGTCTCGCCTGTCCACAAACCTGCGCTTAGCCATACCCCCGCCCTCTCGTCGTCCCCGCACCGAGAGACGACTACTTGTCTGCCCATCCATCTCGCTTGTGGCCGACTCCTCCCGTCACCGACCACACACTTTCCAAATTGCACGTACTTTCCCAATTGCCCTACCATTCGATTATCGCAGCCCACATACAGAGAAGGCACATCCACCCAAAAGAAGCGCAGCATGCACACTCGCATCGCGTGAGGCATGGGTGCACGATCCGCCCTCAGCCATCCAGAACCTCGATGGCGCTGATGTCACGAAAGCCAATGCGCCTTCCCGCGACAACGAGCTCCTCATCGCTTGCGAAGAGCCCTTCCACCAGGCCCTGGGTCATCCCATAGTGATCACCCATGTAATGGGTGACGCTCACCGTGTCGCCTGACACAAGGTTAGCAAGGACCCTTGAGATGCGCTCCTGTCGCTCTGACGGAAGGTCAGCGCGCGCGATGGCGCCTGCCTGGCGTTCACGCTCGAGGAGCGCCTCCCGAAACCCCCTGAGCGGCTCAAAGGGGATGAAGATCTTGGCTCGAAGTCCCAGATCCATGCGAGGATGGCGCAGGTAGAAGTCATCAGGCCCAGATGCCGCCCCATCGTGGGGACCCCGCCGCACGGCACTGCCCTCACCACAGCCTTCACCAAGGTCCCTGCCATGGTCCTCTTCGAGGTCTCCGATAAGGTACCTGCTAATATCCTTGTCTCTCGGAGTAGTGCTAACCCTCGACGCCACTGCGATGCCCACCAATCTGTGTGTTGCGCTCCCGCGCCATGGCTCCAGGCAGAAGATCCATGCCCCTCAGCAGAGAATTCCTGCCAAACCGTCGTTTGATGGCACCCACGACCTCCTGGCGGCTCTTCTCGCGGGCGCACGTCGCCTCATTGGTGAAGAGACTGGCCTGGATGCCTACCGTCCCCTCAGAACGCACATCTCCCAAGCTCAGATTAAGCCGATGGATGAGGCGGCCCCTCTTGGCTACACGTCTGAAGAGCGGAACGAGCGCCTCCCATATCCCAGAGAGGGCACATGTGGGCTCGGGTAGCGTTGCCGTACCACCGTCGGCAAGCTCACCCCAACGGACATGGCCCCCATGCTCCTCTGGCCCGCCTGCCTGTCTTAGGGCCTGCCTCTGTGCGCTCGAGAGCTTGTAGCCCACCATGAGCGTCAGCGAACGGCACGCCAGACGCCTCTCGACAAGCTCCTGCACGAGCGCGTCTGCCATCTCCTTGGCGATGAGCAACCCGTCATCAAAGCTCACATCATGAAACATGACCTGGCCGCTCGCCAGGCTTTTGCCCTGCGGGCGGTACGCCTTGATATCGGCTATGGTCACGGGCTCGACACCCCAGGCATGGTCGATCAGGATCTCTGCGTCCACACCAAAGGCCTGGTAGAGCGGCTCTTTGGGATGGGCCGCAACCTGTCCCATGGTGTTGATGCCCATGCGTGCAAGGCGGCGCGCCGTGCCAGCGCCGACGCGCCAGAAGTCCGTGATGGGAGTGTGGTTCCAGAGCGTCTTGCGGTAGGAGCCCTCGTCGAGCTCGCCAAAGAAGTCGGGGCTATGCTTGGCCGTGATGTCGAGGGCGATCTTGGCAAGGTAGAGGTTCGTGCCCAGGCCGCAGGCCGCAGGGATGCCCGTCGTTCTCACCACGTCTTCGCGGATCCTCTCCCCAAGCTCGCGGGCCGTGCAGCCATAGAACCTGAGGTAACCCGTCACGTCCAGAAAGGCCTCGTCGATGGAGTAGACATGGATGTCCTCGGGACTCACGTAGCGCAGGTAGACGGCATAGATGTCCGCCGACCGCTCGATGTAGAGCGCCATGCGCGGTCGGGCCGTCACGTGGTCGATGTCCCTGGGGATCTCGAACACGCGACAGCGGTTGCGCACACCAAGTGCCTTCATCGCCGGTGAGACCGCGAGGCAGATCGTCTTCTCGCTGCGCGTGAGGTCCGCGACCACGAGCCGCGCCGCAAGGGGGTCGAGACCCCGCTCCACGCACTCGACGCTCGCGTAGAAGCTCTTGAGGTCTATGGCGAGGTAGCTCCTCTCTGGGCATCCCGCCGCCACCTTTTGCCCTGATGCAGCACCGCCGGCCAAGGCTCGGCTCCCCCTTCCAGTTTGTGCCTAGCGCATATAGACGATCTTGCCCTTGGTCGACTCGACCGCCTCGTCGCCCAGATAGCGCCCGACGAGGGTCAGCCCTAGCTCGATGCTGGTGCCAAGACCCTGGCTCGTGATCAGGTTACCATCGACGACGACGGGATCTTGGCTCAGCTTGGCCCCGTGCTCTGTGAGCACATGTTGAAAGCCGGGGTTGCTCGTGGCCCTCCTGTCTTTGAGCAGCCCCAGCTCAGCCAGGATGTAGGGTGCGGCGCACACCGCCGCGACGTCCTTACCCGCCGAAGCGAACGACCTCAGCGCGTTGCAGAGCATCTCGCAGGCACGCAGGTTGTTGGAGCCAGGCATACCACCTGGAAGGAACAGCAGGTCGTAGTCATCAAACGAGAAATCGTCGTCATGTATCGTGCGGTCGCACACGATGGTGACCTCATGGCTCGACGTGACGGCCAGATTGTCCGAGATGGAGACCTTATCGGTCCGGATACCTGCGCGATAGAGCAGGTCGCAGACCACAAGGCCCTCGCACTCCTCAAGTCCCTCAGCAAAGAACGCCGCCACCCGCTTGTCACTCGTCTTCTTAAACATGTTCGCTCCTCCTTGCTCAAAGTCACTTCGTACGTTCCTAGCATACCCCAATATACTCATATTTATAGGACAGATGTTCTAAGAAATCGCAAAGTGCAAGACACTGCGAAAAACGCATTCTGTTCTGTGTGGAGTCCTCACGGAAAGGCGCACTCTGGGGTCTTCAGAACCGCCAGAATGCGCTTTTGCGTGAGATCGTTGGAGCAGAGTGCGCTTTTGCGTGAGGCCGCCTGCGCAGAATGCGGTTTTGCGTGAGATCGTTGGAGCAGAGTGCGCTTTTCCGTGAGGGCGCCGGCACAGAATGCGCTTTTGCGTGAGGCTGCTCGACGTTTGCCCAGGTGAGGAAAAGCACACTCTACGGAAAAGCGCATTCTGCAACCCGTGCCGTACGGAAAAGCGCATTCTGTATGAAGCTCTCACGGAAAGGCGCACTCTGGGGTCTTCAGAACCGCCAGAATGCGCTTTTGCGTGAGATCGTTGGAGCAGAGTGCGCTTTTGCGTGAGGCCGCCTGCGCAGAATGCGGTTTTGCGTGAGATCGTTGGAGCAGAGTGCGCTTTTCCGTGAGGGCGCCGGCACAGAATGCGCTTTTGCGTGAGGCTGCTCGACGTTTGCCCAGGTGAGGAAAAGCGCACTCTACGGAAAGACGTACTCTGGGACCGCGCCCTCACGGAAAAGCACATTCTGGCTGTGTCGAGAGGCGCAGAGTGCGCTTTTCCGGAGCCGACACAGCCAAAGTGCGTCTTTCGGTGAGGTGGTACGAGACAGCCAACGCACACCGTCGGCGGTCTCAGTGCGTCGTGCCCACGCTCAGCGCCACGTCCTCCATATGCTCGAGCGCCGCAGCGAGGGCGACCTCAAGGCCCTTGGCCATAGTCTCGATGGGCATGCTCGGCGTGTCTGCAGGAAGCTGCGTCGCCTGCTCGGTTGCATAGGGGACGTGCAAAAAGGCACCACGGGTACCTGGAAACCTGGTCGCGAGCGAATGCAGGAGGGCATACATGACGTCGTTGCAGACGTAGGTCCCGGCCGTGAACGAGACGGCCGCAGGCACGCCGGCATCGTTCATGGCCTGCGCCATGGCGCGGACCGGCAGGGTTGAGAAATAGGCGTCGGGGCCATCCTCCACGACCCTCTTGGCGAGCGGTTGGTTACCCTCGTTGTCAGGGATGCGCGCATCGATGTAGTTGATGCCCACAAACTCAGGCGTGATCTTGCAACGCCCGCCGGCCTGGCCAACGCAAAGCACGATATCGGGTCTGTTGGCCTCTATGGCGGCATCGACCGCCGCCGAGGCGCGCCCAAAGACCACGGGGATCTCCACCTTGACCACCTCAGCACCACCGATGGTGTCGGGAAGTCGCCGCACGGCCTCCCACGCGGGGTTCATGGTCGCTCCCCCAAAGGGCTGAAAGCCCGTCACCAACATCCTTGCACTCATCGCATCCTCCCATCATTGCCGCCAGCTCTCGCGACGGCATCGTCAACCCACAAGGCCACGCTCACAGCACGGCCACAAGCACGACCATGAGGCAGATCTGGAACACCAGCATGATGAGGGCAGGAACGATCTGCCTCTTGATGACGCCATACTCGTCTCTCATCTCGAGGATGGCCACAGGGACGATATTGAAGTTCGCCGCCATGGGAGTCATGAGGGTTCCGCAGTAGCCACAGGTCAGGGCCAACGACCCCACGATCGCAGGATCCGCTCCCAGCGAGAGTACGAACGGCGCCCCAATGCCCACGGTCATGACCGTGATGGCCGCGAAGGCGTTGCCCATGATCATCGTGAAGAGCGCCATCCCAAGGCAGTAGACGACAATGCCCACGACGAGGTTGCCCTGCGGAATGACGGCCCCAACGATGTGCGAGATGACGTCACCGACACCGGCTGCAGTGAACGTCGCGCCAAGGATGGCCAGAAGCGTCGGCAGCATGATGAGAGGGCCGACGATATCGAGCATGCGACGCGAGTCCTCAAGAAAGACGCGCGCGCCGTTCTTCTTGGGACGCATGGCGACAAGGGTAGCCATGCCGACAAAGACGCCCACGGTGATGCCGACGAGCGAGCTGATCTTGGTGAGAAACGCGAAGACGAGGGAGAAGGCACCTATCGCAAATGCGGGTATGAAGATCCTAAAGCCCAGCTCCCCGTAACCCTCGCCCATCTCCTTTTCACTCGGCTTGAGTCTGTCGATGCCAGCACCCACCTGCCTGAATATGGGCGGGAGCACCATGACGACCACGAGGGCGCCGGCAACCTCGCTGGGCACCCAAGGACCAATGATAAAGAGCAGGCCTAAGACGGACCAGAAGACACAGGTGCCAACCCGCTTCTCGTTACTGTCATCCCTGAGGTTGCACAGACCTGCATAGACGCACACGAGGCCGATAATGACGTAGACAAGTTCGAGCAGCTTGTTGGAGAGCGTCACGTCTGCGCTCTGGAAGAATTGGATGGGATTCATCTAGCCCACCTCCTTCCCAGATGCCTGGGAGCTGGGCCTACCAGAGACCTCATCGCCGCCTTGGGCGGCCAGCTCCTGTGCGAGCTCCCGCTCGTCACGACCCATGAGCCGCTTATCGAGGATGAGGTAGTACACGGTGGTCACGGCGACGGCGACGATCGCCACGGGGATTTGGATGGCGGCAAGCCTTGGCAGCTCGACCGCATAGCCAAGGTCGGCCATCGTGCTTTGGACCAAGAGCATGCCAGAGGTACCCACGAAGAGCACCTGGCCAAAGAACCAGGCAACGTTCTCCATGCCTGCGGCCATGCCCTTGAGTGCCTCCCGATGGCTCTCTGACATCCTGTGGCCCCCCGTCTCGTCAGCAGCCTCGGCCATAGGCATGACGACGGGCTTCACAAAACCGGCGACGCCACCAAAGCCCACGTTGAACGCGGCAAAGATGACGCGAAAGACCCCGTAGGCGCCAAGGATCAGGCCTGCCGACGCCCTCTTGATGCGACCCATGAGAGCCCTCGCGGCGCTCTTGAGGCCATTTCTCTCAAGCGTTCCCGTCAGCAGGAATATGACGACGCTGATGAGCATGTTTCGGTTTGACACGAAGCCCTTTCCCAGCGTCTGGAGAAAGACCACAGGATCCATGCCGGCAATGATCGCCGTCACGACGGCAGCGAGCATGATGGTGAGGATGGAGTCCCACTTGAGGGCAAACCCCACGACCACAATGACGATGCCGAGCAACTTGATGACTTCCACTTCCATATGACCTCCGCAGACGACGCGTCGGACCGATGCGACCGGCCATGCCGACGCGAGAGACAGGGCGCCTCCTGATTGTGAACGTTGTACGCAGGAAGCACAAGACGTGGCTTGGTTTGGACCGGAAGAAACGCAGTAGCCTCCAGGGAGGACTTTCACGGCGAGTGGAACCACGTCATAAGGCCTCGTGATACGGATTAGTAATTACCCATCAGTAGTAATACCCGTAGTAATATCCTCGGGCACGTAACAGGTGTAGACATAATCCCAGCCAGCGGGACGAAAGTCGAGGCCCTCAATATGGTCAACCCAGCGGAACTTACACGTGAGGATCATACACTCCGTACAGCCATCCGTATGGCGGAAGTAGTAGCGAGTCTGGCCAAACTCATCGACGCCCTGGTAGAGGAAGGTGTACGTCATATTGCGGTATTCTCTCTCAAACCGCATGAATGGGGAGTTAAGCGCCTCCTCCACACTCGGTCCGTCGTAGTACGCCTTCAGCATCCTGCCAAAATGGACGACCAAAAGCACAACGACAACCAAGACGATGGTGGTCACCGTCTTGTGCGAGCCCGTCTTGTTCGCGTCCCTCTCCATATCGAAGCACCTCACGTTCACAGGCCAGAAGCTTCCCTACCACATATTCTACTGTAAATCACCTGTCCTGCCGTACGCCACCTGCCCTGCTGTATACAGGCCTGCGCTCAGCAGCTACCTCAGATGACGCAACCTGGAGCTTGCGGACGGGCCAAAGACAACATAAGATGACAGAATAGTTCACAGATTCTGAGCCGGATCCAATCCTTTTCAGAAGAACCCCTTACGTCAATGTGTTCGACGCTACCAGTCAACTGCCGAGAAGAGAGGAGCCTCCGAGCCATGCAAGAAACAAAGTACCTCTCTCACGTTTGGGCCCAGCTCACCGAGGACAAGGGCTGGATCACAACTATCCTGATGCTGTCTGTCTGCATGCTCCTTCCCGTCGTGGGATGGATCTGGATTATCGGATATGAGACGGAGTGGGCCCTCCTCATCGCTCAAGGGATCGAAGGGCCTCCGGAACGAAAAAACATCGACATCGTCCGGTGTTTCAGGAGCGGATGCCATACCGTTGCGGCAACTCTTAGCTGGTGCGTTATACTCGGGTCGTTTCTTTACCTCGTCCTGAGGATGGTAAGCGATGCGTCGTTCAGCCCAAATATCGATGCACTTGGTATTATCAACTCTCTTTTCCACTTCTGGGCAGTGTTCGTCATATTGAGCGCGAGGTCTTCCATCTTCATGCCCGTCCTTGCTGTGGTCTCACTCTATGTGAACTTCATGGTCATAGCCAGCCTTCGGGCGGCTATCTGCCGAAATCCTGCCGCAGGCTATCAAGCGGGCCACATCCTTGGGATGATCGGTCGTGACCTTAACGGTTACCTCAATATCTCGGGCATGACCATGATCGCCATGTTTATCGGCAACATCGTTTTCATAGCCCTCTCCCAGGTGGCGGCTGCCATGATTCTCCTCTCGCTTGGGATCTCCAACATGGTCTTCAGAATCTTCCTGTTCTTGATGTTCTGTCTGCCCGTGGCCATTGTCTACACCCTCATCTCTCTGATCGACTACGCCATGGTTGGACTATGGATGAGACAGTTCAACGAGGCTGGTTCAGCGCACCCTCACTTGTGACACCGGACATCCGCAGCGCGTCGTGCACCCGGTGGCGTCAAGTGGCACGACTGTCGGAAAACGCGCAGTTAGCGAGAGATTTCATGCCACTCGGTGGCGTCGAGTGGCACACGCGTCGTACACTCAGTGGCGTCGAGTGCACGCTTGGGGTGTCTGCGCGGGCGTGCGCGGCAGGCTATCCCGCATGTAGCCTAAAGGCCTCGATGATCTTGTCACCCATGGCTGCAGTACCGAGCCTGTGGGCGGCATCGGTCGCCTCGTCGGCGAGATCGTGGGTGCGCCAGCCGGCCGCCAGCACGTCCTCGACAGCGGCCGCGACGGCATCGGCAGCAGCATCCATCTGGAAGCTATAGCGCAACATGAGCTCGACAGAAAGTATCTGCGCAATGGGGTTTGCGATGCCCTTGCCCGCGATGTCCGGGGCAGACCCGTGGCTCGGCTCGTAGAGCGCCGTACCGTCACCCAGAGAGGCGCTTGCCAGCATACCGAGCGAACCCGTGAGCATGGAGGCCTCGTCGGAAAGGATGTCGCCAAAGGTGTTCTCGGTCACGAGGACGTCGAACTGGGCAGGGTTTACCACGAGCTGCATGGCACAGTTGTCGACGAGCATATCCTCGCCCTCGACACCCTCGAACTTTGCGTTCATGCGATGGTTGACCTCACGCCAGAGACGGGACGTCTCGAGAACGTTCGCCTTGTCGACCGAGGTTACGACTCCGTTACGACGACCTGCCGCCTCGTAGGCCCAGCGCAGAACACGCTCTACCTCGTACTCGCGGTACTCCATGGTGTCGATAGCGACATCGCCGACAGAGCCGCCAACGCCCGCGCCCTCGACACCCTGCCGGCGCTCGTGCGTGCCAAAGTAGAGGCCGCCCGTGAGCTCGCGGACGATGAGCAGGTCTACGTCGTCGAGACGCTCGGGGCGCAGGGGTGATGCGTCGCGCAGCGCCTCGAAGACGCGGACGGGGCGTAAATTGAGATAGAGTCCCAGGTTCTTGCGGATGGCGAGCAACCCCTGCTCCGGACGGACGGCACCTGGCGTCGGATCGTCCCACCTTGGTCCGCCCACAGCGGCGAGCAGCACGGCGTCTGCCTCCCGCGCCGCCTCGAGCGTCTCTGGCGGAAGGGCACTAACCTTGGCCCCTGCAGCACTCGTCGCATCGATGGCACAGCCGCCGATAAGCTGATCGTCGCAGTTGAAGTTGACGTCATAGGCCTCGCCGATGGCGGCGAGCAGGTGCTTGGCCTCGTCCATGATCTCTGGTCCTATGCCGTCTCCCGGAAGGGTGCAAATCTTATAGCTGATAGCTGCCATGGTCTGGGCCTCCTTGCCCCAATGTGGGCCTTTTTGGCCCCGCCTGTCCCCGTTCGGACCTACCGCTTATCCTGTCTCCGCTCAGCCACCTGCCGCTTGGCGCGATTCACGAGCCCACCTTCGTTGATAATCTCTTGGATGAAGGGGGGGAAAGGCTGCGCCGAGAAACACTCGCCCGTGGTCTTGTCCGCAACGGCGCCCGTATCGGCGTCCACAGAGATAACGTCACCGTCACGCACGGCATCGACCGCCTCCGGGCACTCCAGGATAGGAAGGCCTATGTTAATGGCGTTGCGATAGAAGATGCGCGCAAAGCTCTTGGCCACGACCACGCTCACGCCAGCCGCCTTGATGGCCACCGGCGCATGCTCGCGGGAGGAGCCGCAACCAAAGTTCTCCTCCGCAACGATGATGTCCCCCGGCCTCACGCGATCCACGAAGCTCGTGTCCAGATCCTCTAGGCAGTGCCTCGCGAGCTCGGCCGGGTCGGAGGTGTTGAGGTAGCGTGCGGGGATGATCACATCCGTGTCGATGTCACGTCCATAGCGAAACGCGGTTCCCTCGAACTTCATTGGTCTTCCCCTTTCGATACGCCCCACAAACTCCTAGACAGGAGCTATTGTAGAGTGGTTTTGAAAACGCGCAGGCGGTGACCCCAGGCGGGACCGAAAACGTAACACAGGGCCTGTCCATGCTGTGGCCGCACCAAGGGCTATCGGACCCGCAGGGGTACGGTCAGTCCCACGCCTCGTATAGTGTCCAGCAACTAACGTGCCCTGCCTGCCCCATCCGAAAGGAGGGTATCCACGACGAGCTCCTCGACCGTCGGGCCCATGTCCGACAGGCTCCACCTCCGTCTGCAGGCGTCCGGCTCGACGTCCGCCTCCCTGTGGTGACGCAGGATCCTCTCCTCGGGCTCGTCCTTGCTGGACACCCGGATGCCGCACGGCATCTGGCGGATCATCTTCGAGAAGACGCCCTCGACCAGGTCCGGCCAGGAGCCGTGCCTGGGCGCGGACACGAACCCGAGGCGGACCGAGACGATGGCTGGATAGCGCCTCGTCTTCGCGGAAGGACAGCCGCTCGCGGGGCGGCGGCGCGTCGCGCGTCTTGGTCTCGAAGTTGGGGTCGCGACGCGCGCGGCAGTGGGCCATCTTGTTGGGCTTGATCCGGACGTCCGCCAGGATGTCGCGCGCTGCCGGTCGCGACCATCGCGAGCCTCGGGTGGCCTGCGGCCTCCGCCGTCTTCCCGGCGTGGGCCCAAGGCAGGTCGCTCGCCCTGAGCTCGGCGGCGTAGCCCAAGTCGGCGGGCCGCTGGCACGCGAGGCCCACCACGAGGGCGCGGTCGGCGACGGGGCCGGCGTCTCGCCGGAGTCGCACAGCAGCGGAATCTGAACCCTGACGGCGGCCTAGACCTGAGCCGTGCGCATGCGGGCCAGCCACCCGGGCCTCTCCCTGTCCCTCGCACCCAGCACGACCGTCGTCTTCGATCCTGTTCGTTCGTGCCTCTCGCTCTCA
Source organism: Olsenella sp. oral taxon 807 (assembly GCF_001189515.2). NCBI lineage: Bacteria > Bacillati > Actinomycetota > Coriobacteriia > Coriobacteriales > Atopobiaceae > Olsenella > Olsenella sp. oral taxon 807. The sequence continues at coordinate 388,917 of NZ_CP012069.2, read as the reverse complement.
CCCTCCGTCAACGGGAGCATACCGCACTTACAATCCAATTACTTAGTGGATATTATACTACGCGAGCATGCGCTCGACCTCTTCGGGGTCGAGCCCCAGCGACGCCGCTGCGGCGCGCACGTCCACGAGGCCGTCGCGCACGAGCTTGTCGAGCGTCTCGGTCCTCCCCTCGGCCCTGCCCTCAAGCCTGCCCTCGGCTTTGCTCTCAGCTCGGATCTCCTCAACCACCCTGCTCATCGTCCCTCGCCCCTCCTCCGTGTGCCTGAGCCTGCGCTTCTCCCTAGACGTGGCCGGAAAGCGCGTCTCGTCGTATGCCTCTGCCTCCGTGAACACCTCCATGAGCGCGGCAACGTCACTGCCGTCCCTCGCCAAGGCGTTCACGTAGACCTCGCAAAGACCGTTCTCGACGATCCTGCCGGTCTCCCTCACGACCCTGTCCACATGATACAGCGAACGAGCAGCCCCAAAGGGGTCGAACTCGCCAACGAGCACCACGCAGACGTCCGGAACGTCCCTGAAGCGCCCTCCCGGCGGCGTCCTGTCGGCCGTCACCAGGGAGGCGTAGTAGCGCACCCGCCTCTGGTGATCCTCGTACTCCGAGCGCTGCACCTCCACGTTCACGAGCCTGCCGTCGGAGAGCTCACAGAGGGCGTCGAGCACCACCGAGCGTCCCCGCAGGTTCGTGACGGCGGCCTGCGGGGTGCTCTTCACCACTTTAAGTCCCTTGTCCTCGAGCAGCACCCTCAGCACCTCCTCGCAGAAGGCCTTGCTCAGCGCCATCACCCGAAACATCGGATCGTCTATGGGCCTCAGCCTATCCACGTCCCGTTGCGTCCCCTTCATGCGACCCTCCCATCGTAACCTCTCCTCTGTGAGAGCATTATCTCATAATAAGGAACATATGTTTTAGTTATTTCATGAGTACATATGTTTGTCACACTTGCGCGTCCCCAGACGGGACATTTCGCGTCCATCGGGAGGGGTGTTATAACCCTCAACCTGAGCTGCCCAGGGCATCCACCTACATCCTGCGGGCGCTGAGATGACGACTCTGCTTTCGACTGTAAAGTCGAGACGTGCCCACGCACGGAAGGACCTGATCGGGGCACTCAGCATCCAGATGAGCTTGGCACCAAGGAGATGGCCTGGTCATCCTGACGTACAATAGGATGCGTGGCGCATCCCTCTCGCCTTGGGAGCATGATGGACACAGGTATGTTAGTGCCGGACGATATATCAGCGCCGGACCAACAGAGAGGACTTTCGTGGATCAAAAGCTTGCTGAGAACCCCCCGAAGGATAGCGCCTCCACTGAGGGGCGGTCCTCTGGCGAGGCCATGAGTGTCGTCCGAGAGGGAAGTCGTGCGCACAAGAAGGGGGACTACGCCGAGGCCCTCCGCCTGTTCCGACTCGCGGCCGAGCAAGGCGAGGCGGATGCACAAAGCTGGCTCGGCCTCATGTACTCATTAGGTCACGGGGTCACACAGAGCAATGACGAAGCCTGCCGCTGGTACCGGCTCGCGGCCGAGCAGGGCGAGCCTTGGGCGCAGTACAGGCTGGGTACCATGTACAAGGAGGGTTACGGGGTCACGCAGGACGACGTCGAGGCCTGCCGCTGGTACCGGCTCGCGGCCGAGCAGGGCGAGCCTTGGGCGCAGTACAGGCTGGGTACCATGTACAAGAAGGGTCGCGGGGTCACGCAGGACGACGTCGAGGCCTGCCGCTGGTACCGGCTCGCGGCCGAGCAGGGCGAGCCTTGGGCGCAGTACAGGCTGGGCATGATGTACGAGAAAGGCCGCGGGGTGGAACAAGATTACGCCGAGGCCCTCCGCCTGTTCCGGCTCGCGGCTGATCAGGGCGAGGCGGGGGTGCGAAGTTTTGTAAGGCTTATGTCCGCAGGGGGACACGGGATAGAGCAAATGGACGCCGAGGCCTGCCGCTGGTACCGGCTCGCGGCCGAACAGGGCTATGCCTGGGCGCAGTACAGGATTGCATTCATGTACATGAGCGGCCGTGGTGTGGAGCAGGACGACGCCGAGGCCTGCCGCTGGTACCGGCTCGCGGCCGAGCAGGGCGAGGCGGATGCGCAAAGCTGGCTCGGCTTCATGTACGAGAAAGGCCGCGGGGTCACGCAGGACGACGTCGAGGCCTGCCGCTGGTATTGGCTCGCGGCCGAGCAGGGCGAGCCTTGGGCGCAGTACAGGCTGGGCATGATGTACGAGAAAGGCCGCGGGGTCACGCAGGACGACGTCGAGGCCTGCCGCTGGTACCGGCTCGCGGCCGAACAGGGCTATGCCTGGGCGCAGTACAGGATTGCATTCATGTACATGAGCGGCCGTGGTGTGGAGCAGGACGACGCCGAGGCCTGCCGCTGGTACCGGCTCGCGGCCGAGCAGGGCGAGGCGGATGCGCAAAGCTGGCTCGGCTTCATGTATGAGAAAGGTCGCGGGGTCACGCAGGACGACGTCGAGGCCTGCCGCTGGTATTGGCTCGCGGCCGAGCAGGGCGAGCCTTGGGCGCAGTACAGGCTGGGCATGATGTACGAGAAAGGCCGCGGGGTCACGCAGGACGACGTCGAGGCCTGCCGCTGGTACCGGCTCGCGGCCGAGCAGGGCGAGCCTTGGGCGCAGTACAGGCTGGGCATGATGTACGAGAAAGGCCGCGGGGTCACGCAGGACGACGTCGAGGCCTGCCGCTGGTACCGGCTCGCGACCGAGCAGGGCGAGCCTTGGGCGCAGTACAGGCTGGGCATGATGTACGAGAAAGGCTGCGGCGTGGAACAAGATTACGCCGAGGCCCTCCGTCTGTTCCGGCTCGCAGCCGAGCAAGGCGAGGCGGGGGCTCAGCGACAGCTCGGTGACATGTATGAATTCGGTTGGGGTATTGAGAAGAACATCCCAATGGCTCGCCATTGGTACGAGCTAGCCGCAGGACAGGGAGACCCATTGGCTCAGAACGCTTTGCGCTTGATGGGGTCGGAGTAAGGACTCGCGAAAAGGCAAACGGGCCGTAGTCGGAACTCGTCGAGCTCCTCGGCCTGCCGCTGCGAGCGGCCGTGGGTATGCAGGAGTGTACACAGATCGGCGAAAACGGACTCTCGGAGCCGTTTCGGGGCATTTGTGTACACTGTTGCGCCGCTGCGGGCAGGCGTGGGTATGCAGGAGTGTACACAGATCGGCGAAGATGGGCTCTCGGCGCAACCACCGCCCGCATGCAGAATGCGCCTTTTGGTGAGACCCACACGCAAAATGCGCCTTTCCGTGAGAGTGACACCCCCAGAGTGCGTCTTTGCGTGAGTCGCCAGGTGCAGAGTGGGGCACTTGTGTACGCTGTCGCGCCGCAGTTCGCCGAGGCGTCAACCCACACTAACCCCCGAAGAGCCCAATTGCTTCGTGGATATTATACTAGCTCAGGTCTGACGGCAGGGCGATGTGGCCTGCAACGGCGGACGCGGCGGCAACGGCCGGCGAGGTCAGGTACACCTCGGAGGTCGGGTCCCCCATCCGACCCACGAAGTTTCGGTTCGTGGAACTCACGCAACGCTCCCCGGCGGCGAGGATTCCCATGTAGCCGCCCAGGCAGGGTCCGCAAGTGGGTGTCGAGACCACGCAGTGTGCGTCAATGAACACGTCCATGAGGCCCTCGTGCACGCACTGCAGCCACACACCCTGCGTCGCGGGGATCACGATGCAGCGCACCTTGGGGTCGACGGTACGTCCTCGCAGTACGTCTGCAGCCAAGCGCATGTCCTCGATGCGCCCGTTCGTGCAGGAGCCAATCACCGACTGGTCTATCGCGATGTGGCGGCTCTCGGTCACAGGATGGGTGTTGCTCGGCAGGTGCGGCCACGAGACCATGGGTACGATGTCCGCCGCATCGATGTGCATGACCCTTCCGTAGCTGGCATCCGCGTCGGAGTGGTACTCGCGCAGGGGATGCTCGGCGTGCCGCTCCACATAGGTACGGCACTTGTCATCCACCTCAAAGAGGCCTGCCTTGCCACCTGCCTCGATGGCCATGTTGGCAATGGTCAGGCGCCCCTCTATGGAGAGGCCACTGATCGTAGACCCCGCGAACTCCATGGCGCAGTAGAGCGCCCCGTCGACACCTATCTGCCCGATCACAAAGAGGATGATGTCCTTGGCACAGGCGCCCTCGGGAAGCTCGCCCTCGATGTCAAAGAGGATGGTCTCGGGCACCTTGAACCAGGCACGACCCGTCGCCATGCCCACGCCCGCGTCCGTGGAGCCAACGCCCGTAGAGAAGGCGCCGATGCCACCGTAGGTGCAGGTGTGGGAATCGGCACCTATCACGAGGTCACCCGACACCACGATGCCCAGCTCGGGCAAAAGGGCGTGTTCGATGCCCATGCAGCCCTGCTCAAAGTAGTGGGTGATGCCCATCTCATGTGCGAAGTCGCGCGTGACCTTGGTCTGCTCGGCGCTCTTGATGTCCTTGTTGGGCGCGTAGTGGTCTGGAACCAGAAAGATCTTGTCCTTGTCCCACACGCCCGCGCCGATGTCGCGCACGGTCTTGATGGCGATGGGCGCAGTGATGTCGTTGGCAAGGACACCGTCGAGCTTACACTCGATGAGCTGACCGGGCACCACCTCATCGAGGCCTGCGTGGTCTGCCAGGATCTTCTCTGCCATGGTCATGGGACGTGTCATGTCTCCTCCTTCGGTTGTCGAGTTCGCGATATGGGTGATTGCGCCGCAGCGTGCGCGGGCACGCGTGAGAGCAGGCCGTCCACGAACTGCCGGGCACCTCGGGCGGAGCGGCCTCCCCTGCGCAGGGCAAAGCGTTCGGCTTGGAGCTCAAGCTCTGCGGAGTCCATCCCAAGCTGCGCATCCGACGCGAGCTTACGCACGATGTCCAGGTAGGTTGCTTTGTCAGGCTTCGTGAACGAGACGTGGATGCCAAAGCGGTCACTGAGCGAGACGATCTCCTGCATCGTGTCGTTGAGGTGCACGTCGTCTCCCTCGCGCTCCGAGAACGACTCCCTAACAAGGTGGCGGCGGTTACTCGTGGCATAGATCACCACGTTGTCGCTCTTGGCCGAGACGGAGCCCTCGAGGATCGCCTTGAGGGCGGCAAAGTTGTCGTCCTCGCACGAAAACGAGAGGTCATCGATGAAGATGATGAACTTGAGAGGGTTGTGCGTGAGCTCCTCGAGGATCTGCGGGATGGCCTGCAGCTGCCTCTTGCGAACCTCCAGGATGCGCAGGCCCCTAGGCGCGAGCTCGTTCACGACCGCCTTGACCGTGGAGCTCTTGCCGGTGCCGGCGTCACCCGTGAGCAGCATGTTCGCCGCAGGCCTGCCGTCGAGGAGCGCCACGCTGTTGTCCCAGATCTGCGCACGCTCGCGCTCGTAGTCAACGAGGTCAGAGAGGCGTATGGGGTCCGGGAAGCGCACCGGTGCGATGGCCCCTTCCTCGTCCACGTCGAACACGTGGTAGCGGGCGTAGATCCCATAGCCATGTCGCCAGAGGCCGGCCACGCGCTCGGCGTAGGCGGCGGGCAGATCGATCAACGTTGTCTCGAAGCGCGGCAGCGACGCGAGGTCCACGCCATCAGGCAGCTCGCCGAGCAGGCCCTGGGGCACAAGCGCCGCCACGGCGTTCAGGGTCAAAAGCTCCGCCTCAAGTGCCGCTTTGAGGCTGGGCGCAATCACCTTTCCCGCGCCAAGAAACCTGAGGTAGGCATTCTCGTCTGCGAGCGTGACATCTCGCACATAGGAACCAAGGGATGCCTCGCCCGACTCATAGAGTCTGTGCAGCGTATCTGCATAGCATGCGACGCGCGCTTCCCAGTCAGCCTCGGACGCCACGGCATCGATGCACGCGCGAACGTCCGCGAGCACGGGGTCAGCCAGAAGCCTACGAAACACGGCGAGCGCAGAGAGCCTCCAGGAGAGCTCAGAGGCCTCCTGCCGGCTCAAGCAGCCTGAGTGGCCCGAGCGGGCCAAGCTGCCTGGCTGCGCGAACCCCGCCATGGGTCTTGTGCCCTTCTCGTGCGACTGCCCCTCCGCCAATGTCACGCTCACCCCCGATACCTTAGTTTAGGACCGCGCCGGTCGCTCCGGACGACACTAAAGACGCGTAGCGTTTCAGATAGCCCGAGAGGACCTTGGACTTGGGCGTGAAGGCGGCCAGGCGACGCCTGAGCTCGTCGTCGGGAACCTTGAGCTCCAGCGTGCAGGCCGGGATGTCGATGGATATGAGGTCACCCTCCTCGACAACGCCGATGACTCCGCCCGAGGCGGCCTCGGGCGAAACGTGACCAATGCAGGCACCACGCGTCGCCCCCGAGAAGCGCCCGTCGGTTATGAGCGCGACGCTCTCGCCAAGGCCCATGCCCTGGATGGCGGAGGTGGGATTGAGCATCTCGCGCATGCCGGGGCCGCCCTTGGGGCCCTCGTAGCGGATCACGACGACGTCGCCAGGCCTGATCTGACCCGCGTTGATGGCGCTCTGGGCATCCTCCTCGCTCTCGAAGACGCGGGCGGGACCCTCGTGGACGAGCATCTTGGGGGCCACGGCGGAACGCTTGACGACCGATCCCTCGGGGGCGAGGTTGCCGCGCAGCACCGCAATGCCCCCCGTCGGCGAGAAGGGATCGTCGATGGGACGGATGACGGAGCTGTCGCTGACGCGGGCGCCGGCGATGTTCTCGCCCACGGTCCTGCCCGTGACGGTCATGCACTCGCGGTTGATGAGACCCGCCTTGTCGAGCTCGGCCATGACGGCGGGGACGCCCCCCGCCCCGTCGAGGTCCTCCATGTAGGTGGGGCCGGCAGGCGCCAGGTGGCAGAGGTTGGGGGTCCTCTCGCTCATGGCGTTTGCGGCGGCCAGGTCCAGCTCGATGCCACACTCGCGCGCGATGGCCGGCAGGTGGAGCATCGTGTTGGTGGAGCAGCCGAGCGCCATGTCCACGGTAAGGGCGTTTCGGAAGGCCTCTGGGCACATGATGTCACGGGCGGTGATGCCCCGCTTGAGCATGTCCATGACGGCCATGCCGGCGTGCTTGGCGAGCTGCAGGCGGCGGGAGTACACGGCCGGCACGGTCCCGTTGCCGGGAAGGCCCATGCCGATAACCTCGGTCAGGCAGTTCATGGAGTTGGCGGTATACATGCCCGAGCAGGAGCCGCAGCTAGGACAGACGTTTCGCTCGAACTCGTGGAGCTTGGCCTCGTCTATCTTGCCGGCCGTGTAGGCGCCCATGGCCTCGAACATGGACGAGAGGCTCGTCTTGTGCCCGTCGATGTGGCCGGCAAGCATCGGACCTCCCGAGACGAAGGTCGTGGGCAGGTTAAGGCGGGCGGCGGCCATGAGCAGGCCGGGCACGTTCTTGTCGCAGTTGGGGATCATGACCAGCGCGTCAAAGCCATGCGCGAGCGCCATGCACTCGGTGGAGTCGGCGATGAGGTCGCGGGTCACAAGCGAGTACCTCATGCCGGTGTGACCCATGGCGATGCCGTCGCAAACGGCGATGGCAGGAAAGACCACGGGCATGCCACCGGCCATGGCGATGCCCATCTTGACGGCATCAGTTATCTTATCGATGTTGATGTGGCCGGGCACGACCTCATTGAAGGAGCTCACGATGCCCACGAGCGGGCGCGAGATCTCCTCGTCGGTCCAACCGAGCGCGTTGTAGAGGGAGCGGTGCGCCGCCGCCTCGGGTCCAAACTTGATAGAATCGCTCCTCATGTCCTTCTCCTTCTGGCGAGAGTCGCCATCCTTTCCTGATGCGCCCGTACCGCCACGCCACCGCGCGCACGGGCACACGCCGGGCTAACCCACGAGCGCGAAGCCCTCTCCGACGAGCTTTGCCCGGATCTGGTCTATCTGTGCCTGGTCGCGAGTCTCCATGCCCACGCGCAGGGTACAACTTGAGATCGGCAGGTCGGGGTCGGAAAGGTCGTAGTCGACCGAGACCACGTTGGCGCCGAGCTCGGCGATGATGGTGCTCACCTGCTGGAGCTGGCCCGGCTTGTCCGTGAGCCTGATCTCCATCGTCACCTTGCGCCCGCTCATCGCAAGGCCCCGGTTGATGACGCGCGAGAGGATGTTGACGTCGATGTTGCCCCCACTCACGACGCAGACGACGCGCTTTCCCGCGAGCGGCAGCTTGTCGAACATGGCCGCCGCGACCGGGACGGCACCCGCCCCCTCGGCAACGACCTTCTGGCGCTCCATGAGGTTCAGGATGGCCGCCGCGATCTCGTCGTCCGAGACAGTCACGATGTCATCCACGTACTTCCTGACCATCTGGAAGGTGATCTCGCCGGGGTTCTTGACGGCGATGCCGTCCGCGAAGGTGCTCGCCGTGTCGGACGCGTACCAGTCGCCCCTGCAAAACGACTCGGCCATGGCTGACGCGCCGGCCGCCTGCACGCCAAAGACCTGGCAGGAGGGCTTGAGGCTCTTGACGGCACAGGCGACGCCCGAGATGAGGCCGCCTCCGCCAACGGGCACGACCACCGCGTCGACGCCCTCGAGCTGGTCCATGATCTCTAGGCCGATGGTGCCCTGGCCGCAGATCACGTCCTCGTCGTCGTAGGGGTGGATGAGGGTGGCGCCCGTCTTTTCCTGGAGGCGCACCGCCTCGTCGTGGGCATCATCGTAGCTGCCCTTGACGAGACGCACCTCGGCGCCGAGCCTGCGGGTGCTCTCGACCTTCATGATGGGTGCCCCGTCGGGCATGCAGACGATGCTGCGCACGCCCATGCGGGTCGCCGCCAGCGCCACACCCTGGGCATGGTTGCCGGCACTGCAGGCGATGATGCCCCGCTCCAAGTCCCCCTTGGGCAGCTGGCTTATCTTATAGGAGGCACCACGCAGCTTGAACGATCCCGTCACCTGCAGGTTCTCGGTCTTGAGGTAGAGGTCCTCCATACCCGACACGAGGTGGGGGGCCGCTATCAGGTCGGTTTTGCGCGCTACCCCCTTGAGGACGTACGCCGCGTGATAGATCCTGTCCAGTGCCAGCATCGACATCTCTCTTCCCGTTGGTTGAGCTCCCCTGCAAGCGAGGCGGCAACCCGTGCGTGGCCCCGCTAGATGGCCAAGAAGCTAGTGATGTGCTGTCCGGCGGGAACCATCGGCCTGACCATCTCGTCGGGGTCGAGCACCGCGTCGATCACGTAGCCGCGCCCGCAGCCGAGTGCCTCGCCCAGCGCATCCTCGAGCTCGGCCTCGGTGCTCACGCGCCTGCCCTTGAGGCCGTAGGCATCTGCGAGCTTCACCCAGTCGGGACCGCGGTCGAGCGTGGTCTGGGAGTAGCGCTGGTCATAGATGAGCGTCTGCCACTGATGCACCATGCCGAGAACCGTGTTGTCGTAGACGATGGTGATGATGGGCAGCCCGTAGTGCTCGACGGTCGCCAGCTCGTTGCAGTTCATGCGAAATGACCCGTCGCCCGTCACGAGGATCACCCGCTTGTCGGGGTTGCCCACCTGCGCGCCTATGGCCGCACCCAACCCGAAGCCCATCGCCCCGAAGCCGCCCGAGGTAAGGAGCTGGCCTGGGTAGTCGTAGTGGAAGTGCTGGATGGCCCACATCTGGTGCTGGCCCACGTCGGTCGCGACCATGGTGTCATTGGGGCACATCCTGGCGATGGTGCTGTTGACCTGCTTGGGCGTGAGGTGGTCTCCGCCCCCCTCGTACTGGGTCTCGGTGGGAAACGAGAACACGAACTCCTTCCACACCAGGTGCGACTGCTGGGGGAGGCGCTCGTTCACAAGCTCCAGCACGCGCTTGGCGTCCCCAAGGACCGAGAGGTCGCAGCGGACGTTCTTGCCCATCTCGGTGCTGTCGATGTCCACCTGGACTATCGTGGCCTGACTCGCGAAGGTCGAGGGCTGGAGCGCGACGCGATCCGAGAAGCGACAGCCCAAGGCAATGAGCAGGTCGCAGTTGTCGACGGCCATGTTGGAGGCCTGCGAGCCATGCATGCCTATCATACCCGTGGTGAGGGGGTCTCGGCCCCTGAAGCCACCACCACCCATGACCGTGATGGCGACCGGCGCATCCGCACGGTTCGCGAACTCGTTGAGCTCTGCGGTGGCGCGACTGCGCACGACGCCGCCGCCGCAGATGACGAGGGGCCTCTCGGCCTTCTCGAGCAGCGCGACGAAGCTGTCCATGCTACCAGCATCGGGCTCATGCACGTCGAGGCTGCCCATCAGGCGCCGGGAGAGCTGGTTGGGAAGCTCGAAGATGCGGTGCTCCTTTACGGGAAGGGACGCAAAGTCGCAGCTCGCCCCCGTCACGTCCTTGGTGATGTCGAGAAGGACAGGTCCGGGCCTGCCGCTTCGGGCAATGAGGAAGGCCTGCCTGACGGCACTTGCAAGCTCGTGGACGTCGCTCACGATGCGGTTCCACTTGGTGATGGGCCTCGTGATGCCCGTACTGTCGACCTCCTGGAACGAGTCCTTGCCCAAGAGCTTCTTGGAGACGTTACAGGTCACGGCGACGATGGGCGATGAGTCCATGTAGGCGGTCGCGATGCCCGTCGTGAGGTTGGTGCAGCCGGGCCCAGAGGTCGCGAGGCACACGCCGACCTTGCCGGTCGAGCGGGCGTAGCCGTCGGCAGCATGGGCTGCCCCCTGCTCATGGCTCACGAGGTAGTGCTTGATCTCGGGCGTCTGGTAGAGAACGTCGTAGACGTCCAGGATCGTGCCGCCAGGGTAGCCAAAGACGACGTCGACCCCCTGCTCCTTGAGACACTCGATAAGTATCTGTGCGCCCGTGAGCTGCATATGCCCTCTCCTTTCGTGTCAATGCCTTGCAAGGCGCAGGCCCTCTCCTGACGGATATTCCCACCGTCTATGTCCCACGCCTGCGTACGCCGCCTGACCCGTGTCCCCGCGCGAATACACACGTGCGAGACGCCCGGCCCCGACGCCTTGGGCATCGGGGCTACAGGCAGGCGCCCAGGGCACCCGTACCCCTAGTTGTTGATGAGCTTGTCCTCGTCGTTCCAGGCGTACATCTTGCGAATCTCCTTGCCCGTCCTCTCCATAAGGGACTCGGCGGCCGCGCGGCGCAGGGCCTTGAAGTGGACCTGATGGCTCTCGTCAGACATGTCGAGCAGGAACTCCTTGGCAAACTCTCCGTTCTGGACGCGCCTGAGGTTATGGCGCATGCCCTCCTTGGCCGCCTCGGTGATGACGTTAGGTCCGGCGGTGTAGTCGCCGTACTCGGCGGTGTTGGAGATGGAGTAGCGCATGCCCGTAAAGCCGCTCTCGTAGATGAGGTCAACGATGAGCTTCATCTCGTGGATGCACTCGAAATAGGCGTTGCGGGGATCGTAGCCCGCCTCGACGAGCGTGTTGAAGCCCGCCTCCATGAGGTCGGTCACGCCACCGCAGAGGACGTTCTGCTCGCCAAAGAGGTCGGTCTCGGTCTCGGTGCGAAAGTCGGTCTCGAGAAGGGCCGCGCGCGCGCCGCCGATCGCGGCGCCGTAAGCCAGGGCAAGGTCAAAGGCATCGCCAGTGGCGTCCTGGTGGGCACAGACGAGGCAGGGTGTGCCCTTACCGGCAAGGTACTCGGAGCGCACGGTGTGGCCGGGGGCCTTGGGGGCGACCATGATGACGTTGCAGTCCTTGCGGACCTCGATGCAGCCAAAGTGGATGTTGAAGCCATGGGCAAAGGCCAAGGTCTTTCCAGGAGCGAGCTGGGGCTCGATATCCTTCTTGTACATGGCGGCCTGGAACTCGTCGTTGATGAGGATCATGATGATGTCCGCCCAGGCGGCGGCCTCGGCGTTGGAGACGACCTCAAGGCCCTGGGACTCCGCCTTGGCCTTGGACGCGGAGCCTTCGCGCAGGGCGACCCTGACGTTGACGCCAGAGTCTTTGAGGTTCAGGGCATGCGCGTGCCCCTGGGAGCCATAGCCGATGATGGCAACCTTCTTGCCGTCAAGCTTGGATACGTCGCAGTCCTGCTCATAGAACATCCTGAATGCCATACTTGCTTCCTTTCTCTGGCCGTACGCTTGCTATCCACCCTGATGACACCGCCGTGGCATGCGGCGGCGCGGCTGACGCTAGATGTTAGACACGTTCCTCATGATGGCACCTCCGCGCTCCAGCGAGACCACGCCCGTTCGACATACCTCAAGAATTCTGAAATCTCGCATGAGGTCTATGAAGTTGTCGATGCGGCGAGACTGACCCGCCATGCGAAATACGATGGAGCCACGGCTGTAGTCGACGATCTTGGCATGGAAGGCGTCGGCCGCATCGAGCACCTGGGTGCGACTCTCGTCCTCGTTGGCCACCTTGATCAGTAGAAGCTCGCAGCTGACGGAGTCCTCCGGGTCGAACTCCTTGAAGGAGATCACGTCCGGGAGCTTCGCGAGCTGGGCCACGAGCTGGCTCTTGGCACGATCCTCCCCCTCAAACTGCACGGTGATGCGTGAGAGCGCCTCGGTCTCGGTCTCGGAGACCGTGAGGCCCGTGATGTTGAACTGGCGACGACGAAACATGCTGGTCACACGGTTGAGGACGCCATACTCGTTGCGAACCATGATGGCGATGCTGTAGGTCTTCACGATTTACCTCCCCATCCTGGCCTGGACGTCGTCCATGTTGACAATGAGCTCATCCATGGAGGCCCCGATCTGCAGGACCGGCGTCACGAACTCGTCCTTGTCGATGGGACACTCGATGAGCGCGGGACCATCTGTGGCAAGGGCCCACGCGAGCGCGGCGTCGAGCTCCTCGGGCGTGGTCGCACGGCGCGCCTCGGCGCCCGTCGCCTTGGTGAGCGCCACGTAGTCGACGCGACGGTCGAGCGTCGTGCTGGAGTAGCGCTGACGCATGAAGAGTGACTGCATCTGGCGGACCATGCCCAGCACACCGTTGTTGACAAGGACGATCGTGACGGGGATGTGGTGGTCGACTGCGGTGATAAGCTCGGCCATGTTCATGGCAAAGGAGCCGTCCCCGGTGACCATGACCACGTGCTTGCCCGTGGCGAGCGCCGCTCCTATGGACGCCCCGAGACCAAAACCCATGGTGCCAAGACCGCCTGTGGTCACGAAGCTGCGGGGCCTCTCGAACGAGAGATACTGGGCGGCCCACATCTGGTGCTGGCCCACGTCGGTCACGACCGGCATGTCGGCCTCGCGATGTGCGTTGATGGCATCCATGATGCGCTTGGGCGTGAGCGTGTCGCGGTAGTCCGCATACCCCCGCTCCTGTGCGCGCAGCTCGCGGACCTCGCGCGCCCACTCCTCGTGTGTGTTGGGCTCCACGAGCGGAAGCAGCGCCTCGAGCGTGAGCCTGACGTCACCTCTCACGTCGACACGGTCCTCTATCGTCTTGGAGAACTCGGAGGAGTCGAGGTCAATGCGGACGACCTTGCCGCTCGGCTCGAACTTGCTGCGCTCGCCGGTGGAACGGTCGTTGAAGCGGCAGCCAAGGGCAATGAGACAATCGCAGGCGTTCATGGCCTTGGTGCTCGCGAAGTGCCCATGCATGCCCTCCATGCCAAGGAAGCCCGGCGTGTCGGTGGGTATGCCCGAGATGCCCATGAGCGAACAGCCCATGGGGGCATTGATGCGACGCGCGAGCTTGATGACCTCCTCTCCCGCGCCGGAGGAGACGACGCCGCCGCCAAAGTAGACGAAGGGACGCTGCGCCTGGTTGATGACCTTTGCGGCCGCCTGGAGCGAATCGTGGCTGGGTCCTGCCGCTGCGGGTGGCCGCACGGGCGGAAGCTCCTCGAAGTCGCAAAGTGCGGTCTGAACATCCTTGGGGATGTCCACGAGCACGGGTCCCTTGCGGCCAGACATCGCGAGCGTGAAGGCCTCGCGAACGATCTCCTGCAAGCGGCTCACATCGCGCACGAAGTAGTTGTGCTTCGTGATCGGCAGCGTGACACCCGTGATGTCCAGCTCCTGGAAGGCGTCCGTGCCGATGCAGCTGTTGGCGACGTTGCCGGTGATGGCGACGAGAGGTATCGAGTCGAGGTAGGCCGTGGCGATGCCCGTCACAAGGTTCGTGGCACCGGGCCCCGAGGTGGCCAGAACGACGCCGCAACCGCCCGTCGCGCGCGCATAGCCGTCCGCCGCGTGGCAGGCGTGCTGCTCGTGCGTGGTCTCGATGTGGCGAATCTTGTCGGGCACGTCATAGAGCACGTCGTAGATGTCGATGACCGTACCTCCGGGATAGCCGAAGATCGTGTCAACCCCCTGGTTGATGAGGCAGCGCACCAGGATCTGGGCGCCGTTGAGCTTCTCCATGCCTACCTCCCCTCCTCCATGCGAGGCGCATCCCCCTGCGCTCGCGTGTGTACGTCCCCGCGTCCATGGCGCTACTCGCCCGCCTTGGAGCGAGCGGTCTGAATCATGCGGTTGATGGCGTTGACATAGGCCTTCGCCGAGGACACGATGATGTCGTTGTCCGCGCCGCGCCCGGTGTAGACCTTACCGTCCTTTGCCTGGACACGCACGGTGACCTCGCCGATGGCGTCGATGCCGCGCGTGACGGCCTTGACCGCGAACTCCTGGAGGTCCCCGTGGGTCTCGACGATCTGGTCGATGGCCTTGTAGGCGGCATCAACCGGACCGGTGCCCGTGGAGCAGGCCACGTGCCGCGTGCCGGACTCGTCTGTGACGGTGGCGGTGGCGGTGGGAACCAGGGGGTCCCCGCAAGATACCTGGAGGGCGTTTAGCGTGTAGATGGCCTGGATGTCGCGCTGGCGCTCCTGGACCATGGACTCCAGGTCCTCGTCGTAGACCTCCTTCTTCTGGTCTGCGATCTCGAGGAAGCGCTGGTAGACCTCATCGAACTCGGCATCTGGGAAGCTGTAGCCCAGCTCGCCCAGACGGTGCCTGAGGGCGGCGTGGCCCGAGCGGGCCGAGAGGATGATCTCGGAGCCGGCAGCCCCCACGTCTGCGGGGTCGATGATCTCGTAGGTGTCGCGAGCCTTGAGGACGCCGTCCTGGTGGATGCCCGAGGAGTGGGCGAAGGCGTTCGAGCCGACGATGGCCTTGTTAGCCTGGACCTGCATGCCCGTGATGCGGCTCACGAGGTGCGAGGCGCGGGTGAGCTCCTTGGTCACGACGCCGGTATGGGCATCGAGCTCGTCGCCATGCATCCGGATGGCCATGACGACCTCCTCGAGCGCCGTGTTGCCCGCCCGCTCGCCCAGGCCGTTGATGGTGCACTCGACCTGACGGGCTCCGTTCTTGACGCCGGCGAGCGCCAGTGCCGTCGCCATGCCGAGGTCGTTGTGGGTGTGAACCGAGATGGTGACGTTCTCGATGCCGCGAACGTTGTCGGCAAGCCCCTTGATGCGCGCGCCAAAGTCCTCGGGCATCTGATAGCCGGTGGTGTCGGGGATGTTGACGACGGTAGCGCCGGCCTCGATGGCCGCCTGGATCACGCGCTCGAGGAAGCGCTGGTCAGAGCGACCCGCGTCCTCGGCATAGAACTCGACGTCCTCCACGTAGCGCTTCGCGTAGCTCACGCAGTGGATGGCCCGCTCTATGCACTCGTCCTCGTCTATCATGAGCTTCTCGCGCAGATGCTGCGGAGAGACGCCCAGGCCCGTGTGGATGCGGGGACGTCTCGCGGTCTTGAGTGCCTCGGCCGCGCGGTCGATGTCCTCGTCGACGGCTCGCGTGAGGCCGACGACGACGGCATCGTCACCCGCAAGCCGACCGATCTCCTGAACGGAGCGGAAGTCACCGGGACTCGAGATGGGAAACCCCGCCTCGATGACATCCACGTGCATGCGCAGGAGCTCCTGGGCTATGACGAGCTTCTCCTCGGTGTTCATCGAGGCGCCGGGAGACTGCTCGCCGTCGCGCAGCGTCGTGTCAAAAATGTCAATCTTTCTCGTCATGGTCCTGCTCCTTGGGTCTGTGGTGTCCGAACGGGGCATGCTGCCAACCAGTACCTTGCGTATATGGGAAGGGCGTAGTCGAGCGTAGCGGGGGCGAAACTGCCTGGAGGCGGAGGCTAGAGGCGCGCGTGGCGGGGTGACGGCATACGCCAAACCCTGAGGCCAGCACGCCTACGCTAGAAGGAGGCCCGTAAGGGGCAAGCTAATCTCGGCGACGGCAGCCGGAATCTCAAGGGACATGACCAAGGACGCGAGCGATACGCTGCGCGTGACTCCCTTGCCCTTTATGGTCCCGAGATCGAACATCTGCCTCTTTCCACGAACGCCAACGTCCTCATACGGGACGCTCGACCCCACTATCGCACGAACCTGCGGCTCCTCACGTGAGGAACGCCACCGTTTGCAGGAACGTAACATTGTCTGGCGCAAATTGGGCGGGCGGGACACGGGCTGGGCCACGCCTGCGAGAGGACCCCTCGCGCCCGAGGGGTCCTGGCTGGCGATAGCTGGGGCCGACGGGCGGCACGCAGGCGCTGGGGCCTTACCGCCCGGCGCGCCTCTCACGGACCGAGCTGGACCGTCTTGGTAGCGCCGTCGCAGGAGAGCGTGTGGGTGCCCGCCCTCAGATAGAGGTGGACGCCCCCATCCTCGTTGCGCTCGAAGATGTGCAGGTCAGCAGCCGACCTCCCGTCGACAGAGAGCGTGGAGAGATCGCCCACGTGCTCAATGGCGCAGGGCCAGACCCGCTCCGTGCCGTCGGTGGGCCAGATCGGGTCGGCCGTAGCCCCTACCCCGTTTCCTATGCCGTCCTTGCAGGGCTCGCCGGGCACGGCGTTGACGGCCCCTCCCGTGATGGTCACCGCCACGCCCGCCGTGTCGGCGAGGCCGCCGGACCAGCCCCCGCCGATGCCGGCCGCACCGTGACCCCCGTAGGCGTCCACGGTGCCGCCCCGGATGCTTACCGGCCCTCCCCAGATGGCGGGCGCAGCGCACCCGGGCCACCCTGAGGAGCCCGGCACCTGGGCCTTGACCGAGACCCTGCCGCCGGAGACGTCGAGGGCGCCATGCAGGCCCATGTTCGTCTGCCCGTCGAGCGGCCTCACCACGAGCATGCCCCCCGTCACCTGCGTCTTGTCGGCGTCCACGCCCGTAGAGAGCAGTCCGCCGGCCATGACGTCCACCGAGCCGCCGCTGACGCGCAGCTCCTTGGCCGCGACGCCTGCGGCGTAGCGCGTCCCAGTCACACTCACCTTCGCGTCGCCCGAGAAGCTCACCGACTCCGCCGCGATGCCGTCAGCCTGGAAGCCGCCCGTGACCGTGAGCTCGCCTCCCGACACCTCGACGGAGCTCCCCTCCCCGAAACCGCCGTAGTTGTGCCCCCCGATCCCGCTAGAACCCCAGTTGCCGCGCGCCTCCACCTTCCCGCCGCGTATGGTTATGGGCGCCGGGCCCTTGCTCCGCCCGGCAGAGCAGCACCCTATCGCCGAGGTGATGGTGATGCCCTCCTCGATCGAGGCCTTGACGGTGCCGCCGTCGATGACGATGGGACCATTGGTCTGGTCGCTGCCGCCCCCTATGGCTGCGGCCATGTTCAGGCCCCCACCCCGGGCGACGGCCTCCACGGTGCCGCTCACGAAGGTGATCGAGCCCGAGGCCTCCTGCGCCGACCCGCCCACAACAGCGCCCCTGCCCGCTGACTCGGCGCGCAGGCTGCCCTCCGAGAACGACTGGAAGACCGCAGAGGCGCCCTGCGGCACGCGCACGGTCGCCGCCGTGGCCGAGCGCCCGATGGCCTCGGAGGACCCGCGCAGCCTGACGCGGACCGACGCCGACGGCGAGAGGTCGAGCAGAGGGCGGTCGCCATCGAAGCGCACGCCGTCCAGGGTCACGTCCCACGCCCCCTCGCTCACTACCCTTATGGAATGGGCCGTGGCCGGGCCATCCGCCTGACGCACGATGACAGACTGAGAGGCGGAGCGCAGCTCGGAGCCCGAGCTGTCATAGCCGTGCGCGCCGTCAGGGCCCAGCTCCACGTCACCGCGGTCGAGCCACAGCTCGGGAACGCTGCTGTCGGCAGGGGGCAGCCAGGCGACCGCCGCCTCCGCGTTGAGCGCGCCATGGCCGTAGGTGTCGTCACGCCCCACATTACCAAGGTCGCGCGCGGTGGCCTCCAGCGCCCGCTCGATGAGGTTGGGGCCCCAGGACGGGTGCTCGACCTTGAGGAGCGCCGCTGCGGCGGAAACCTGTGGGGTGGCGAAGGAGGTGCCCGAAACCATGGCGTACTGAACACCCGTCGCGAGCGGGCTTGACGTCGTGTACACGCCCACGCCTGGAGCGCAGAGGTCGACGCGGGGGTTGTGGTTCGAGTCGGGGGCGATCGTGTCCGACGCGTCTATCGACCCGACGCTGATAACGTCATCGAAGCATGCGGGATACCTGTATATGTGAAGCGGCCCCCCGCTCATATACTGGTTTCCCGCAGCCGCGACGAGCACGGTCCCCTTCGCGCGCAAGTCGCTCACCAAACGCTGCGCCTCTACGGAACTATTTGGAGAACTGAAGCTCATATTCACGACCTGGACTTGCTGCTGGTGATTATCGATGTACCTGAGTGCACTGCATATGTAATCCCATTTGATATCACCGACATCGTCCTTGATGCGTATCGGCAGCACCTTGGCGTTGTACGACGCCCCGTCGATGCCGGTAAAGTCACCGGCAACGGCAGAGGCCACCCCTGCCACCTTAGTGCCATGTCCATCCTTGTCACTGAAACTGGGAGCGGGCGGGGAGTCTTTCCCCTTTGTGACGTCAATGCCCGGCAGGAGGTTGCCGACAAGATCGGGGTGGCCAATGTCGCAGCCCGAGTCCAGAACCGCGATCGTCGCCCTTCCATTGCACTTGACCGTGTTCCACGCGCCTATGAACCGCGACGTCCTGAGGTAGTATTGCTGCGGCAGGTATGCCAGCTCCGCAGACTCATCCTCCTCAAGGTAACACATCCCGTCGAGGTCCACGCTCACGACGCCGGGGCAGGCCCTGAGCTCTGCGGCGAGGGCCTCGAGCGCCTCCTGGTCGGACGCGTCGGGGAAGTAGCACACCGCGTATGCCGGGCCGTCGTCGCGGAGCCAGAAGAAGTCGTAGCCCCACACGCCGCCGCGCGCCCACACGATCTCGTGGGCCGCGAGCTCGCCGATGCCCCGGTCGAAGCAGATCATGAGCACGCCGCGCACGTAGTCGCCCTCCACAACGGAGGGCAGCTCGTTCTCGCTCGCCCCCAGCTCGGCCCAGGCCCTGTTGTACTCCTCGAGCGTCGGCCACTCGTCGGGGGTGTGGGACCCCTCGCCGTTGGGCCCCACGAAGCCCCTCGACTGCCCGGGCCACTCCTCCGCGCCGCCCGCCGGCGCCTGCCCCGCGCCCGGCTGCGGGACCTCGCCGCCCGGGTCCGGCGCCTGCGCCGTGCCGTTTGCCGGCCCCTGCGCCGCGCCCGGAGTCCCTGAGGCCTTCGGGACCTCGCCCCCCTGCCGCGCGCCCGCAGGCGCCCCCTCGCCCTGCGCGTCCGAGCCGCGCCACGCGCCCCAGACCCCCCACGCGACTGCGGCGGACACCGCCAGCAGCGCGACGGCGAGAGCGACGGCGCGACGCCTCCCCCGCCCCGCGGACGGACTCTCAGTAGTGGAAGCGACGTTGCCCGGCATGGCGACCGACCTCCCCCGACGCGGCCTGCGGCGGGCGGGCACCCGCCGTCTCAAGCTTACCACAAGGATGCGTCAGGGGAACACAAGGTGGCCCTCACCGCAGCCTGTGGGGGCGCCCCGCCGGCCGAGCCATGCGGCCGCTCACGCCCGCAGAGGGACCCGGCAGAGCGAGGGGCCCGGCGCTCGCCGCGTCAGGACAGGGCTGGCCGGGGCCCCGTCACAGCCCCGGCGAGGTCGAAGCCCGAGCCCAGGGCCGCGATCGCCGCCCTCCCGTCGCGCTTGGCTGTGTTCCACGCGTTCGCGGATCGCGACGTCCTGAGGTTGTGCTGCTGCGGCAGGTATGCCAGCCCTGCGGACTCATCCTCCTCATCACACCCCACCCAGTCGAGGTCCACGCTCACGACGCCGGGGCAGGCCCTGAGCTCTGCGGCGAGGGCCTCGAGCGCCTCCTGGTCGGGCGCGTCGGGGAAGTAGCACACCGCGTATGCCGGGCCGTCGTCGCGGAGCCAGAAGAAGTCGTAGCCCCACACGCCGCCGCGCGCCCACACGATCTCGTGGGCCGCGAGCTCGCCGATGCCCCGGTCGAAGCAGACCATGAGCACGCCGCGGGTGTATTCCTCGCCCGTCATGGGTATCTCGTTCTCGCTCGCCCCCAGCTCGGCCCAGGCCCTGTTGTACTCCTCGAGCGTCGGCCACTCGTCGGGGGTGTGGGACCCCTCGCCGTTGGGCCCCACGAAGCCCCTCGACTGCCCGGGCCACTCCTCCGCGCCGCCCGCCGGCTCCCGCCCCGCGCCCGGCTGCGGGACCTCGCCGCCCGGGTCCGGCGCCTGCGCCGCGCCCGGAGTCCCTGAGGCCTTCGGGACCTCGCCCCCCTGCCGCGCGCCCGCAGGCGCCCCCTCGCCCTGCGCGTCCGGTCCGCGCCACGCGCCCCAGACCCCCCACGCGACCGCGGCGGACACCGCCAGCAGCGCGACGGCGAGAGCGACGGCGCGGCGCCTCCCCCGCCCCGCGGACGGACTCTCAGTAGTGGAAGCGACGCTGCCCGGCATGGCGACCGACCTCCCCCGACGCGGCCTGCGGCGGGCGGGCGCCCGCCGCCTCAAGCCTACCACAAGGATGCGTCAGGGGAACACAAGGTGGCCCTCCCCGCAGCCTCCAGGGGCACCCCGCCGGCCGAGCCATGCGGCCGCTCACGCCCGCGGAGGGACCCGGCAGAGCGAGGGGCCCGGCGCTCGCCGCATCAGGACAGGGCTGGCCGCAGCCCCGTCACAGCCCCCGGCGAGGCCGGGGCGAGGTAGCAGCCCGAGTCCAGGACCGCGATCGTCGCCCTTCCATTGCACTTGACCGTGTTCCACGCGCCTATGAACCGCGACGTCCTGAGGTAGTATTGCTGCGGCAGGTATGCCAGCTCCGCGGACTCATCCTCCTCAAGGTAACACATCCCGTCGAGGTCCACGCTCACGACGCCGGGGCAGGACCTGAGCTCTGCGGCGAGGGCCTCGAGCGCCTCCCGATCGAGCGCGTCGGGGAAGTAGCACACCGCATATGCCGGGCCGTCGTCGCGGAGCCAGAAGAAGTCGTAGCCCCACACGCCGCCGCGCGCCCACACGATCTCGTGGGCCGCGAGCTCGCCGATGCCCCGGTCGAAGCAGATCATGAGCACGCCGCGCACGTAGTCGCCCTCCACGACGGAGGGCAGCTCGTTCTCGCTCGCCCCCAGCTCGGCCCAGGCCCTGTTGTACTCCTCGAGCGTCGGCCACTCGTCGGGGGTGTGGGACCCCTCGCCGTTGGGCCCCACGAAGCCCCTCGACTGCCCGGGCCACTCCTCCGCGCCGCCCGCCGGCGCCTGCGCCGCGTCCGGCCGCGGGGCTTCGACGCCCGGGTCCGGCGCCTGCGCCGCGCCGTCCGCCGGTCCCTGCGCCGCGCCCCTTGGGGCCTCCGGGACCTCGCCCCCCTGCCGCGCGCCCGCAGGCGCCCCCTCGCCCTGCGCGTCCGGGCCGCGCCACGCGCCCCAGACCCCCCACGCGACCGCGGCGGACACCGCCAGCAGCGCGACGGCGAGAGCGACGGCGCGGCGCCTCCCCCGCCTCGCGGACGGACTCTCGGAAGCAGAAGCGACGCTGCCCGGCATGGCGACCGACCTCCCCCGACGCGGCCTGTGGCGGGCGGGCACCCGCCGTCTCAAGCTTACCACAAGGATGCGTCAGGGGAACACAAGGTGGCCCTACCCGCGGCCTGCGGGGGCGCCCCGCCGGCCGAGCCATGCGGCCGCTCATGCCCGCGGAGGGACCCGGCGGAGCGAGGGGCCCGGCGGAGCGAGGGGCCCGGCGGAGCGAGGGGCCCGGCGGAGCGAGGGACTCGGCAGAGCGAGGGGCCCGGCGCTGGCCGCGTCAGGTGTTTTGGTTCAATAAGAACTGCGCATTTGGGACTGCGGTGGGAGTCTTGGACCAGGACTCCCACCGCAGTCCCATGAGGGCAAGTACGTCGCGGTATCCCGCGATCTCCTGCTCGTTGCGATTCTTCGGCCGTGCGTGGTTTGCCACAATTTCCCAGGCGCTTCTTCGACGTCGAGATGCCCTCTATCTGGTTCGACGCGTCGGTACCCTGAACTTTCGCGAACTCGCAGAGCGATTCGAGCACGCCAGGTCGTGCCTGGAGGTAGAGTACCTGCTTGCCCTTGTACTCGTACAGCGCGGCCAGCGCCTGCACGACCTTGGGATCATCCAGAACCTTTGACGCATCGTTAAAGAAGAATTCTCGCATACCGAATCCTTCTCTGGAGGCTTCGTGAGCTCGTATGGATAGGTAGTTGCGTCACCGTCCCGGTGGCGTGAGCCTCAGGTCCGAGCTCTCTGACATCACGGGGCCATGGGGCCGTCGATGTCGTGGGACCCGTGGCCCCGCCCGGTCGCGCGGGCGGCCATGAGGACGCAGGAGTGTACACAGATCGACGAAAATAGCCTCTCGGCGCCATTTTGGGGCATTTGTGTACACTGTTGCGGCGCGAGTGGCGTCGGGGTTGCGCGAGTGGCGCCGCCGCTCGGTTGGCGTCTTCCCAAGGCATCAACCCACACAAACCCTCGAGGAGTCCGTCTTCATGTCCAGGAGGTCTGACTTCGTGTATGCGCTACGCACTGGCAGACCTCACGGCAGCAACGGCTGCGGCTATCTTGTGCGGGTCCTTGACACGATTCGTCTCGAGGGCCGTGTTCATGTCGATGCCCCAGGGGCTCAGACGCTCCATCGCGTCTGGTATGGTATGGACCGAAAGGCCTCCTGCCAGGATGTAGGGCCTCTTGACCTGCCTGGCAAGCTCCCAGTCAAAGGGGACACCTGTGCCCCAGCCCGCACAAAGCAGCACCAAGTCCGCCGTACTCTTGTTGGCACGCTCGACGTCACTGGGACCACTCATGCGGATGGCCTGGATGATGGGCAGGTCCGCAAGCTCGCGCAGGAAGGTCATGTAGGCGTTGCCCTCAGTGCCCTGGAGCTGTATGACGTCGAGCATCTCGTCAGCGACCTCAGAGACAAAGCCCAGGGGCTGATCAAAGAAGACGCCCACAGCAGGGATGGTCGGATCGAGCAGTGACACGAGCCGCCGCAGGCGGTCGCGGTCAACGTGACGGCGCGAGCTTGGCCAGTTGACCGTGAAGCCACAGAGGTCGGGCCTCGCCTCGTTCACCGCCCTGATGTCCTCGTCTCGAAACATGCCGCTCAGCATGACGCGCGCACGGGGATCCTGGCCATACAGGATGTCGTGAGTGATGATCGTCGTGGTCCTGCGCCCAAGCATGCCCGCCTCCTCTCTCCATGGGTCTCCTGTAGGAAGGATAGCATCTTGACTGCAGATTTCGCCTACGGCTCGTAGCCCCAATAAGCCCAAAGCCTTCTTGCGAAAACGTCACCGTCTATCGTGGACCCAAGGCACGCCGGGGGGCTGGCGCTGCGATCAACACGCAGGGCACGACCGAGACCACCCAGCAGCGCGCCTCGTGCCGCCGGACGCATCTAGCGTGGCTCGACTCCCTGGGCGAAGGCGAGGATCATCTCGTTCGTGAGGCTCGAGCTGTCGCGGTCGCGCTGCTCGCCCAGCTTTCGAAGAAGCTCCTCTCGCCCGAGCCAGCGACCAGAGGAAAGCTCCCTGCCGTCGACGCGAATCGTCGAGTCGCCCTCCACGTCGCAGAAGTATCCCGAGAGCAGCGCATCCGAGAAGGACCAGGGTTGGCTCTTGTAGTAGCGCAGCTTCCCTACGTGAAGCCCCACCTCCTCCATCACCTCGCGACGCACCGTCTCCTCGAGGCTCTCCCCCACCTCGACAAAGCCGGCGACGAGGGCAAGGCGGCGGTAGCCCCGCGCATACCTGGTGAGCAGCAGCCTGTCCTCGTGCCTCACGCCCACGATGACTGCGGGGTTGATGCGGGGGTAGACGACATTTCCGCAGGCAGAGCAGGCAAGCTCGCGACGGTTGGACACATGTCCCAACTCGCAGCCACAACGTCCGCAAAAGCGGTTGAGACCGTACCAGCCAAAGAGCTGGTGTCCCGTGACACCCGCAAAGGCAAGCCAGCGCGGAGAGGCCCGCCGAAAGACAACAAGCGGCTCGAAGCCAAAGCCCTCGGGCGTGGCAAGAAGGTCGTTCTCCACGAGGAAGAACGCGTTCCCATCGACAGCGAACAGGTAGCGGCAAAAGAGGTCCCGCACAGGCACGTCCCAGTCACCCACGCGTGGCAACACGAGATCGCCCGATCGCCACCCCACGAGCGCCTGCCCCTTGCGATATGCGAGCGCATAGGACAGGGCATCTGGCTCGATCGCCCGATATCCGTTGTCAAAGCTGTGATCACCGATGTCTTGGATCATCTTGGGCCTCTCCCTCCCCTGCACACGCGTCCATCGCCAAGGCCGACGACGGCAGCCCTCGCTACAGCATCTGCTGGTAGATACCCTTGAGGGCGGGGTACATCTGATGCCAGGTAAAGTAGTGGCCCTGATAGGAGGCGATGATTCTCCTATCAGGCCAGACCGTCTCCTTGAGGTGGACGAGCCTCCTTGAGCAGTCCTTGACGCTGGGATAGACACCGCACGCCACGCTCGCGAGCATGGCCGCGCCAAAGGCGGGAGCCTGCTCGGTCTGGGTGATGATCAAGGGGATGCCCAGGATGTCCGCCACGATGGAGTTCCACAGACGGCTGTGGGTACCGCCACCGCAGATGGTCGAGGCGTTCACGTCCACCTCCTCCGCACGCGCCACCTGCAGGCAGTCACGCAAGGCAAAGGCGACGCCCTCCAGGACGGCCTGCGTCATGTCGGCGCGCGTCGTATCCATGCGCATACCCACGAAGGCGCCTCGAGCTCGCGGGTCGTTGTGCGGTGTCCTCTCGCCCATAAGGTAGGGCAGGAAGTAGACGCCGTTCTGGCCGAGATTGGACTCTTGGATGCGCTCTTCCTCCGAGGGGTAGTCCCCTGTGCCAACGACGTCCTCGACCCACCACCTTGCGCAGCCTGCGGCAGAGAGGATGCAGCCCATGAGGTTCCAACCGCCGTCTGCGGAACAGAAGGCGTGCAGCTGGTTCTCCTTGTCACAGAGGTAACCTTCCGTGGGGATGAGAATGGTGCCAGCCGTACCCATCACGATGTTGCAGTGGCCGGCGCCCACCGACCCCGTGCCCACGGCGGCAGCCGCGTTGTCGCCTGCGCCGGCACAGACCTTCACGCCGTGGGGAAGACCCAACGCATCCGCGACATCGGGCATGACCTCCCCTATGACCTCGGAGCTCTCGAAGAGCTCGGGCACCTGGCGCTCGCGCAACCCACAGATGGAAAGCATGGTCTTGCTCCAGCGCTTGTGCTCCACGTCCAAAAGCAGAGTGCCCGACGCATCGGAGAAGTCCGTGGAGTGCACACCGGTAAGACGGTAGTTAACGTAGTCCTTGGGGAGCATCATCCTAGCCACGCGGCCGAAGTTCTCGGGCTCCTCCTCGCGCATCCACAGGAGCTTCGGTGCGGTGAAGCCGGTGTAGGCGACGTTTCCCGTGTGCCTTGCGAGGGTGGCGCGGCCCACGTCGTGGTTGAGGTAGTCAACCTGGTAGCGTGTGCGGCTGTCGTTCCAGAGTATGGCCGGGCGAATGATCCTGTCGCTCTTGTCCAGGGTGACGAGCCCGTGCATCTGGCCGCAGGCTCCCATGCCCTTGACCTCGCCTGCGTCAAAGCCATCGAGCAGCTCGGGGATGCCCGCGCACACGGCCTTCCACCAGCTCTCTGGACTCTGCTCGCTCCAGCCCGGCTCGAGGAAGCAGGTGGGATACGTTTTCTGTACGAGTCTGAGGACACTGCCCTTCTCGTCCATAAGAAGGAGTTTGGTTGCTGACGTGCCAATATCTATTCCTATAAAGTACATGACTACCTTTCCTGAAAATACAATGACTATTCTGATAATATCCCTTATATGATAGGTCACACGGGAGAGGGAAGCCACCCTGCGGGAGGAGGTCCACATGTGATGGAGCGCGGGGCTACGGTGGGGCGGCCGGTCTGGCGGAGCGGTCGTCGATCTGGCGGAGCGGCCGTCGGTCTGGCGTAGCGGCTCACGAAAAAACGCAGTCTGTGTGTACGTTGGTGGGCAAAGTGCGCTTTTCCGTGAGGGTGATGGGTCAGAGTGCGCTTTTCCGTGAGGGCGTCTGCACAGAATGCGCTTTTCCGTAGAGTGCGCTTTTCCTCACCTGGGCAAACGCGGCGTCACCTCACGGAAAAGCGCATTCTGGGCCTGGACCCTCACGAAGAAGCGCATTCTAGCCGTGGTACCTCACGGAAAAGTACATTCTGAGCGTGCGGTCTTCACGGAAAAGTGCATTCTGGGTGGTTTGGGATCGTAGGGTGCGCCTTTCCGTAACGCCCTCACGGAAAGGCGCAGTTTGGCCACCGGCGTGAGGGCAGGATGCGCTTTTCGGTGAGACGCCGGTTGCAGAATGTGTTTTTCCGTGACCCTGCGGATGCAGAGTGCGCTTTTTCGTAGAATGCGCTTTTCCTCACCTGGGCAAACGCGGCGTCGCCTCACGGAAAAGCGCATTCTGGCTGTGGGCCCTCACGGAAAAGCGCACTCTGGAGTTGGTGCCTCACGGAAAAGCGCACTCTGGGTGGTTTAGGGATCGCAGGGTGCGCCTTTCCGTAACGCCCTCACGGAAAGGTGCAGTTTGGCCACCGGCGCGAGGGCAGGATGCGCTTTTCCGTGAGACGCCGGTTGGAGAGTGCACTTTTCCGTGAGACGTCGGTTGCAGAATGTGCTTTTCCGTGACCCTGCGGATGCAGAGTGCGCTTTTTCGTGAGGGTGGTGGGTCAGAGTGCGCTTTTTCGTGAGGGCGTCTGCACAGAGTGCGCTTTTTCGTAGAATGCGCTTTTCCTCACCTGGGCAAACGCGGCGTCGCCTCACGGAAAAGCGCATTCTGGCTGTGGGCCCTCACGGAAAAGCGCATTCTGGAGTTGGTGCCTCACGGAAAAGCGCACTTTGGGTGGTTTAGGGATCGCAGGGTACGCCTTTCCGTAACGCCCTCACGGAAAAGCGCATTCTGGCTGTGGTACCTCACGGAAAAGCGCATTCTGGCTGTGGGCCGAATTTGCCTGTTGGGATTCCGCCTTCGGCCATCACGGAAGACGGTCTGGGGTAGCTGGCTGCGCGAACGGAGCACCAAGGGGCTTTCTCGGAACAGCATGCATTGCCACTCAGCGGTGAGTGTACGGACAAGCGTTCAGAGGTGAGCAGCAATGTGGACCGAAGCGACCTTTTGCCCCGCAGGAGCCGCGTCGACGTTGGGGCGCCCCTCGACCGAACGTTCCTTGGGTCTTACCAAGAACTGCCTTCCGCGAGGGGGATCTCTCTGCAGGCTAGACGATCTTTTTTCCTACAGGACGGTTTCTCGGCTGGTCAAACTGATGTGCCCCGCGTCCCCCAGCACGTACCGCTCCTTCTACGTTCATCTCGAACGGATCGTCCCGTCCACATCTGCAGTCCAGCATGCCAGAGCTGTCTATGCAGCATTGCCGCGATCCTCTTTGCGCTTGAGTACGGCGCCTGCCTTGCTGTCGAGCGACGGGAAAAGCAGCAGCATCTGAGTATGGGGCACCGCAAAGTACCGTGGCACCGCAGCGTTCATCTCGGCATTTGCTGTGTTCAACTTGTCTATTGTACTTGCGAGATGAGGAGAACGGTTATGGCACAGATTTCGCTCTATGTGGACGACGGGGTTCTCGATAGTCTCAAGCAGCGGGCTGCGGCAGAGGGTATCTCGGTCTCCAAGCTCACGGCACGGATTATCGAGGCAGACCGGTGTTCCTCGGTCTGGCCTGATGGCTGGTTCGACCTCTATGGAAGCGTCTCGGGTTTTCCTGACACAGACGATTCCATTCTCGATCCATCCCTTGACGACGCCTGCGACTGGTTCGTTGGCGAGACATTCGAGGAGGTCCAAGGCACATGTACCTGCTCGATACAAACATCATCGTAGAATTTTTGCACGGACGGCTGCCGCACGCCTATCGAGTCTTCATGCGCTCAGACTCACGCATGCTCGCAGTCCCAGCGATTGTGGAGGCGGAGCTTTGCTATGGCGTCGAACGAGCAAAGGGGCCCCACAAAGGAACGGATGATAGTCGCCCGTTTTTGTCCCCGTTCAAGATTGCTCCCTTTGACTCGCGCTGTGCCGAGCATTATGGCCGCATACGCGCCACACTTGCTTCAAGGGGCAAGACGGTCGGACCGAACGACCTACTCATCGCTGCCACGGCCCTTGCCAATGGGGCTGTGCTCGTCACTCGCAACGCGCGCAAGTTTCAGCGCGTGCCAGGCCTTACGGTAGAGGTATGGGACGAGGCCGAACCCTAAGCTCACCCGGGCAAGGCGTCTGGAATCGCCGCCATACGAGGTTTCTTTCTCTCGCGTGTCAAGAAAACTACGCACCGCACCAAAACAAGCTGCCAAAACGCTCTCCGAGCGATCGTCCTCGCCCCGTATCACAACGATATTTTGGTTCTTCGGGTAATAGCTGGGATAGACGCGCAAGATCGCGTCTTGCACAAGCCTGAAGATAGCACCGACGCCTTGCTCCTCTGCTTGAATCCATCGCATAGTTGCCAGCCTTTTCGGTTACCCAGAAAGCACGGTGAGGGTGAACTGTCCCGCCTTGCGGTTCTTGGGATTGAGACGCATCCACGAGCTGGCGTTGGGATCGGACAGTGCCTCCGCCACGGCCCTCAGCCGCTTCCTGTCCGAGCCGTGCAGGCGCTCGATATAGCCCTTGTGGTCGGTGACCAAGCTGGCAAGCAGGGCGATATCGTCGAGGTGACGGTGCCTGCCTCGCCTGTCCGCGCAGTAGGCCGCGCTCTTCAGGACCAGCGCGCCCAGGAGGTCGGGGGTGCGTATCCGGATGGACCCGTCCTCATGCGCGAGCGCAAGATCCATGCCCCGCTCGATCGCCTGCGCGCCGCCTGCGATCTCCATCATCGGCCACCGGTTCACCTTGGCGGATCTCGCCTTGCCGGAGGGCAAGTGGTCGGCCACCAAGATGTCTACGATACGCGCTCCGCAGGTCATACGGTGGAAGGCGGTGCCGCGCAGACCGGGCTCCTTGAGGGCAAATCCCATGTTCCCGAGCTGCCTCACCACCGCAGAGATGTTCGAGGTCGATGCCATGACGTCGACAAGGACGTCAACATCTACGGTCGAGCGGGACTGGTATCCGGCGATCATCGCGTGGGCCTGCGTCATGAGCCCGCCGATGAGCATCCACGATCCCTCCGGCAGGTTTTCCCCTAGCTCTATGACGATGTCCCACGGCTTCATGAGCTTGGAGATCTTCAGCTCAGCGCATCCCATCAAGAAGTCCTTCCAGGTAACCGAGCCCACACCTTCGCTCGCGCGCGTCGACCGACATCGCCAGGTCTGCGGCAACGACGGGCTCGGGCATCTCGGTCATGTCCTCCAACGATGCCGGCAGGTCCTTCGCATATCTCACGATGCACGGCCCGGAGGTGTCCTCCACGAGGAAGAAGTCGTGCTCGAACTCCTCTGCTGTTCTTCCAATCGAATAGCCGTCCAGCACCGGGGTCGTCGGGGCCAAGCCGAGCCCGACGACGAAGGAAGAGGCCATCCCCGTGGCGACAAGCGCCTCCCTCACGTCATCCTCAAAGGAGGGCGATACGAGATACCCTCTCGCATCCATCCTGTTGCGGGCGAGCCAGACGAGCTCCTCCGCGCCGATGTCCTTGAGCTTCAGGAAAAGGCGCCTCCTCTTGTGGTACTCGAGCCACGAAACGTCGTCTCCGCCGAGTGCCAGCAGCGCGGCCCAGGCGGTCTGCGGGCTCCATGGCCTTCCCTTGAACGGGAAGAGCGCCTCATGGGCATGCACGCTGTTGGGATCGACGACGAGCTCGCCCGAGTCGGTCTTCTGCGCGTGGAGGGTGCCGTTGCGCACGAGTCTCGCGACCTCGTGCCTACCGACGCCGAGAAACCTCGCCGCCTGCGAGGCCGTGTAACCGGATGCTATGTCATGTGCTCTTTCCATTTGCATATATGATACCGCATGTTACTACATATGCAAACCTAGCCCAAGGGAACTGCTGCGTTGCGAAAGCTAATCCAGGCCCGCTAGGATAGCGTCCAGCAACTAACCTGCCTTGTCTGCTCCATCCGAAAGGAGGGCGTCCACGACGAGCTCCTCGGTCGTCGGGCCCATGTCCGACAGGCCCCACCTCCGCCTGCAGGCGACCGGCTCGGCGTCCGCCTCCTCAAGGTGGCGCAGGATCCTCTCCTCGGACTCATCCTTACTGAACACCCGGATGCCGCGCAGCGTCCGGCGGGCCTTCCTCGAGAAGAGGCCCTCGACCAGATCCGGCCGGAAGCCGCAGCTTGGGCGCGGACACGAGCCCGAGGCGGCCCGGGACGTACGGCAGGTAGCGCCTCGCCTTCGCGGGGGTGCGCGCCGAGACGTCGCCGGGCACGATCCGTATCAGGTCGCCCTTGGGGTACCTGCCGCGTGGGATCCCGGGGAACCCGGCGTAGTCGGGACCCTCGTGCGTCTCGCTCGCGAGGAGGGGTCGCCTCGCCGGCCGGCAGGTCGGTCGAGGCGAGGAGCGATAGGGCATCAGAGCCTCCCGTGCCCGTGGTCGCGCCTGACCGTGCCCCTGCCGCCCACGCCGGGCCACAGGTCGGGGACGCCGTAGTCGCCTGCGCATTCAACCTCTTGACGCCTACCGCCGGTCCACGCCGGCCTCCTCTAAGACGGCCTTGGTTTGCGTTGCGTCACTCGCTCCCAAGAGGTAGGTTCTGCCGTCTCCCGTGCGGACGAGGAGCCATGGACCGACCTCGGGGTCTAGACACACTTTGAGCGTCCCGTACCGCTCGCTCGAAAAGTCACCTTCGAGGAAGGTCTCCGCAGCGCCGCCGAGGGTGCGCGTCATCTGGGGAAGCTGGTCGATCAGCTCTATGGACACCACGTCGTCCATGTCAATTTCGTAGCTCGTCAGTGAGTGGCGCGCATGGATTGCCTGGCCAGAGAGCTCGAGTGTGACGGGCGTGCCAAAATCGTCCGCCATGAGCGCCCCCGCCACAGGCAGACAGAGCAGCAGGAGTGCAAGGGCAGCCATAATTGCCTTGCCCGCTGGCCGTGCCAGATTTATTGACGTGTTGACGCCCACGCGCTCGTTCACCATGAGCTTGGCATCGTCCGGGTTGTAGTAGAAGATACCAAAGATCCAGCGATCATCCTCGTCCACGTAGAGGCCTTCGCCACTGGCCTTCGTGAGGCGCTCCTGTAGGCCACGCATGCGCATCTCGGTCGCAAACGCTACGATTCCAAGGACCGCGCAGGGAAGCATCATGCCGATAAGGTATAAATCGGCTGAACCCCGAAAGAGAAGCTGCGCCCAGCTCATGAGCGCGAAGGATGCTGCCATGACGAGGTACACCCTCGCCCAGGCGCGCCGGCGGATGCGTGTGAGCGTCTGCGTGAGGGTGGTGTTGTCGTCCACTACCTCGCTGCGGTCGCGGTAGCACCAGCGGAAGGTCACCCACACCATGAGCACGCACGCGGCGAACAGCAGGTAGACCACTACATTGTTACGGTCGAGCAGAGCGGGAACCAGGCTTACAGCACAGATGAGAACGAACCATATGCCTGAGACCCGCGTGTACGGCTGGGCGGCCGCGCCGATGTCAGCAACTGTCACATGCCGGCCTCTGCCCATCTCCTCGCGGCGCCACCCGCGCTCGTCCTTGAGGCCGGCGAGCTTGTGGTTCGCGAGCGCGAAGACGGTCTCTGGGACGACGCAGGCGGCGAGGATCCAGAGCGTCCAGCACACTATGAGCGGACCTGCCCATGCACGAAGCGTCCCCGCCGCCGCACATGCGAGTGCGACGGCCACGAGCACGATGGTGCAGGCTAGTTGTTGGCGGCGGTAGTTGGTGAGGATGGCCACAACCTGGCCGTCGTCGCGCGCCTCATGCGGGAGCGTCACGCCGATGACGATATTCTTCTTGAACCGTGCGCTGTTCCTGAGCACCCACCATGCGAGAAGGGGAATCCAACTGCAGGACAACCACATCACGGAAACGGTACTCATCGCAATCTCCTATCTCTCTGGGATGAAACGTCGTCCAGCAGGCGCCCGCAAAGCGCAAGCACGTCCTCACCCGACATACCGCTGGCGACGAGTTCCGCCAGGCGCAGGCGTAGCGCCTCCACGGTGCCGGGGTTGGGGCCTGAGCTGCCATTGGGCTCACGCACGAAGGTGCCACCCCTCCGGTCGCCGCGCACGTGTCCCTCCTGCTTGAGGAGCTGGTAGGCCTTGCTAACGGTCATGACGTTGACGCCGCACTCCGACGCAAGGGCGCGCACGGTCGGCAGGCGCTCGTCAGGTGCGAATTCGCCCTCGGCGATGCCCCGCACGATCTGGTCACGGATCTGCTGATAAATGGGTGTCGCGATCGAGAAGTCCAGTTGCAGGAGCATAGCGCAAGCCTCCGATAATCCCTGTAGTATCTGTATTAAGTATACTAATACAGTATAGGCAAAAATACAAGCAGGGAGGGAGAGAAGGCGCCGTAGTGATTACCCACGCCGTAAGCGACCACCAGTCACGGGCATGCGACCACCCAATCGCGATCATGTGACCATGCAAACTCGGCACTCATCTTGGAATCGTACGGCGGGCTCGGCACCTTCTTCGCAAAGACACACGCGTCCAGGGGCGGTAACCTCATCCTCGTCGGAAGGAGCCAGACAAAGCTCGACGGGCAGGTGTCGGAGGCGGCAACCAGACATGGCGTCACGGCGCACACCATCAGCCGCCGATCTCTCCAAGACCGAGAACGTCCAAAGGGTCTACGACACCTGCAGGGAGAGGGACTGGCAGGCCGACGTCCTCATCAACAACGCCGGCTTCGGCGGCCAGGGCAGAGACGAATGCCGTCACCCTCTCGGATGCCGACCTCGCCCCTCCCTTCGTCAGCCACGACGACGCCATGTGGCCCTACTTCGAGCCTGAGCTGGCACGCCGCCTTGAGGGGCCCGTCGTGGACGACTCTGCCTCCGCCCGCGCGTGCGGCGCCCCGGCCGAGTCGCTGCCGGCGGATGGCTGCGGGGTCGGCGACGCGGCGGGGCGGCTTGGCGTGTCTTCCCGCACCCTGCGGCGCGGGATCGCCGGCGAGGGCACCACGTTTCAGAGGCAGACGGGCCCCGCCCGTGAGGCGCCAACCCAGCAGCGCAAGGCGATGCTCGCAAGCGGCGCGAGCGGGAGAGGCGGGAGCACCTCGAGCAGAGACGGGAGAAGCGCAGGCGCGGGGCGGGTGGCAGGGACCCTCTGACAGACGGCGTTTCCCCCCTCGCGCCTCACTCGCCGGCAGGGGACAGGATCTGGCTCATGAGCTCGATCTTCCGCTCGAAGATCTCGGCCGGGATCAGGACGAACCCCTCGTCGTCATCGCTCCCGAGGATGAGCCTCTGGCCCGCGCGAAGGCCGAAGTGGTCGCGCGCCGCCTTCGGGATGACGATCTGGCCACGCTCGTTCACGCACACGGAGCCCCATATGTTCTTGCCCTTTGGCGCGGGAGGCAACACGCGGCCGTCGTCCATCTCCTCGGTCCTCAGCAGAGCGTCCACCGTGGTGCCGTACTCCCGCGCCAGCCGGGCACACTTCTCGACGTCGGGGATGGTGGCGCCGCTCTCCCACTTCGCGTATGCCTGGCGGGAGATGCCGACCCTCTCCGCGATCTCCTCCTGCGAGAAACCGTGGATGCCTCGCAGCATGAGCAGGTTGTCCTTGAGCACGCAAGCCTCCCTACAGGTCTGTCCTCTCGAAGCGCGCGGCGGAGCGTCCCAGCGCGATCCCGGTGAGAACGATATAGCACATCACGCCCATCGCGAGCAAGCCGAGCTGCAGGGGCAGGTGAGAGAGGCCGAAGGCGTTCAGCGCCCCCAGCCCGGGAACGTGGTGCAGGACCTCGGCGGCCGCGATCACCGCGAACGCAACGACAGTAAAGGTCACGAAGGGCTTCCCGAACTTATACGACGTCTTGAAGAAGCCCGCGATGAAGATGAGGTTGAACAGCCCGAACATCAGGAACGCCATACCGAGCGCGAAGGGGTTCGCGTTCATGAGGGCGTTCTTGAGGTATACCGGCGAGTCTGCGAGCACGGTCATGCGAGTGGCCATCGCAATCGCCATGAGCAGCAGCGTGCAGAGCTCGACGGCGCACGAGAAATACAGCTTGCCCCGTGCCACATCCTGCTTGGGAACGGGAAGCAGCGCCGAGAACACCAGGTCATTCGCCTCTCGCGCGTTCTGGAAGCTCTGAAAGATGCCGAGGCACGAGAAGAACACGCCGCACAGGATTGGGTATCCGGGGAGGAGGAACATCAGGCCGAACACGATGAAGGCGTACGAGAGCACCGAGGCGGAGAGCCTCATCTCCTTGATCAGCAGGCTACGCATTGCGCATCCCCCCCTCCAGGCGAAGGAAGGACTCCTCGAGCGTCTCGCCCGGCTTCTGATAGCGGTCGGCGAACTCCTCCTTGGGCACGCAGGCCACGATCCTCCCCTTGGAGATGTACACGATGTCGTCGGCGCACCGCTCGATGTCGGAGATGATGTGCGTGGAGAAGAAGACGGCCACGCCCATATGCTTGATCTGGTCGAAGAGCCCCAGGAGCTCGTCGCGGGAGAACGGGTCGAGGCCGCTGGTCGGCTCGTCCAGGATGAGGGCCTCCGCGCCGTGGGAGAGGGCGAACAGGAGGTTGCACTTCACCTTCATGCCCTCGGAGAGCTCGTGCGGGGTCTTGCCCTCGTCGAGCGCAAACGTACGTAGGTAGCCCTCGTACTTCGCGTCGTCCCACGTGTCGTAGAAGAGCTTCATGACGCTCTTGATGTCGCGGATCCTCTTGCGCGGATACCAGCTGATGGTACCCGTGGAGTACCCTATGCGCTTCTTGATCTGCGCCTCGTTGCCCGCGAGCGGCAGCCCGAAGTAGTCGATCTCTCCGCGATCGGGATGGGTCAGGTTCAGCATCGACTTGATGGACGTCGTCTTGCCTGCGCCGTTGCGGCCGATGAAGCCGGCGATTCGCCCCTCGGCAAGCGAGAACGAGACCGCGTCGAGCGTGAAGCCGGGATACGCCTTGGTCAGGCCCCGGACGGTAACGATGTTCATAGCCGCTCCTTAGAGAGTATGATTTCTATGAATACGGTATCGTTTGGTTGCACCCAGTTCCACCAACAACACGTGGCAGGTATCGGCTATTTTCGTTAGCTTTGGTTGCGTCGCCCACACGGGGACTGAGACGGGAATCCCAGTCCCGGTGATACCCGTGGCAGGGCCGCCGGGCTTGTGCTCCCAGGGCGCATGGTGACCTACGCGTCGCTACGCCTTAACCATGAGGAATGGCCCCGACGTCCCCGCGCCCCCTTGCGTCTTGCGGGGCACGCCTGGTATACCATGAGCACAAGGCCCATCACAAACAGCGCGACGGCCAAAGGCGACCAGCCCACGGCCATTCCGCAGAGCGCACCGGGTACGAAGAGTGCCGCACCCAGTATCGCTCTTGTCATGCGGTCGGTGTCAGAGCGCTGCCCGTCCGTCAGGGCCGACACCTGGGTCCTCGAGAGCCTGACGACGAGCCTGCCCGAAGACGCCCTCTCGATGAGACCGGGAAGCTGCCCTAAGGCCGGGATGGCGGCCTCGCCCATGTCCTTGAGCTGGGATAGCAGGCCAGACGGGCCATCGGCCCTTCCCTCGCCACCCACCAGGTCCTGTGCGAGGGGAGTGAGCTCGCTGACAAAGTCGATGTCAGGGTTGAGCCTCTGGCAGATGCCCGCGACGGTCGCCACCGCCTTGCCTAAAAATGCCACGTTGGCGGGCAGCTGGAACGGCTGCTCGTACATGAAGTCGCGCAGCTCGTCACTGTAGTTCTCGAGCGTAGATATGGCCTTGTCGGGATCGCCCACATCAAGGTGTCCGAGCAGCGCCAAGACGGCCTTGGTGAAGCCCTCGGTATCTGTGCCAGGGCGTATGAAGCCAAGATCTCCCAGCCTATCGACCAGGGAAGCCGCATCCCGCGAGAAGATAGCCGTGACCACTCCCATGAAGCCCTTGCGCATGTCATCGGTGATCGTACCCATCATCCCAAAGTCGAGCAGCACGATCGTGCCGTCAGCTTGCACGTGGACGTTGCCGGGGTGCGGGTCCGCGTGAAAGAGGCCGTCGTAGAGGATCATCTCGGCAAAGACGTCAATGAGGTCCGTCGCGAGCTGGGCTCGGTCGATGCCCATGGCATCCAGGGCGCCGATGTCGGAGATGCTGACACCCTCCATGTACTCCATGGTCAAGACCTCGGACGACGAGGTCTCCCAGTGGATGTCCGGCACGGCGGCGTTCGGGAAGTCGTGTAGCTTTTCCCTCACTGCCTCGGCGCTTCTGCCCTCGCGCATGAGGTCGAGCTCGGCTGAGACCGTGCGCTCGAACTCGCCATAGAGCTGATCGAAGTCGATGGTGTCACCCAGCCTCGTATAACGTTGCGCCATCCCAAAGATTGTCTTGAGGGCGGCAAGGTCCGTCTCGATCGTCTCGGCGATATGCGGGCGCAGTATCTTGACGGCCACGCGCTGGCCAGAGACGAGCGTGGCCTCATGCACCTGTCCGAGCGAGGCGGCAGCCAAGGGCTCTCGCTCGAATGTCGCGAAGGCCTCGCCAACCGTTGCCCCGACGCTCTTTTCGAACACATCGGCAATGTCCTCGAACGGCACCGGCGGCACGTTGTCCTGGAGCGCACTGAGCTCCTCGGTGTACTCTCGCGGCAGCATGTCAACGCGAACGCTCAGGTACTGGCCAAGCTTGATGATGAGACCGCCGAGCCCCTCGGCAACTTCTCTGAACCGCCTCGCCTGACGCGCGTAGGTCCTGTGCTCGAGCCTTCTCTGCCTGCCCGCCGAGCGCAGGCGCCTGCCCGCATCGAGCCACCAGAGCTCCAGGCCAAAGCGTGTGAAGAGACGCACGACGCGTCCGTAGCGGCCCCTGTCCATGGCTACTCCTTCGGCCTGCCCGCGTCCGGAGTCGACCGGGACGCATCGCCATCGGTTGACCTGGCACCTGCGCCCTCGCCTGCGCCCTCGTCTTCCTCGGGACCCTCGCCCCAAGACATGCCACGGAGATCGCGCGCAAGCCTCTCCAGGCGGCTCGAGCGGGACAGGAGCATGTCGGCAAAGCTGTCAAAGTAGTCGGCACTCACGAGGTGCAACGACCTGCGGCGCTCGTTTCCAAAGACGACGAAACGGTCCCCCGCCTGGATGTTGAGCGCGTCACGCGCCTCACGGGGAACGACGAGCTGACCGCGCCCGTCAACCGTGACGGTGCCCATGATGTGATTCCCATGGGGGCCGCGTGGTCCAAAGTATCCGTTGCCGCGACGATCCCTGCCGCCCTGCGGTCCCGCCCCATGGCGGTGATGATGTGTTGCGTACATCGTGGCTACCTCCCGTGTCATCGTATGTTGCCGTACTCTCATTATACCCGTATCTTTCTGATTATTCTGATCAGTCAGTATAATCTTGAGTTCTTGTGATGGAAGGGTTGGGAACCCTCAGGCCAACCTCACTTGAACCGTCTCAGCCCCCGTGAGCAGCGTCGTGATCTTGTCGAACGTATTGCCATCGCGAATGGTTGGCAACGGATAGAGGCCCTCCCACATGGACGGCCTGTGATACGGAGCTCTCAGGTGCTCTAAGCCTGCGGACTTACCCCCAGAACGCTGCGTCCCCTACATGTGCCGCTTTGTCGCCCATTGGTATACTCCCGGGAGGGTGGGAGAGTCCGCATGCATATGGGAGGAGCGTGGCGGCCGTCGGGAACGCGCCATCCCCGCCTGCGACCCTTCGCGATGGTCGTCGCGGCTGTGATCTCGTTCGGCGCGCCAATAGGGGCGCTTGTCGTTGCGAGAAGGCGACTGCACGTCCAGTTCAAGGCGGTTCTCGTCGACGTGCTGGTGTTCGTTGTCTTTGCGGGCCTTCTCGAGCAGCTTGCCCATGCGCTGGCGTTCGCCACGTTTCCGGGCCTGAGATCCACGCCGGTCGCCTTTGTCCCGTACGCCGCCCTTGCCGCAGGCGTGTTCGAGGAGCTGGGGCGCAGCTGCGGGTTCATGCTCCTGCTGCGGTCTGGGAAGGTGGATCACGACCTGCCCTGCGCCATCAGATACAACATCGGCCATGGGGGGATCGAGGCCATGATGGTCGTGGGCCTGTGGCCTGTCGGACGCCATGGCCCTATGGTGCCGTTAGGGTCGATCGGTTTTAGCCCGTCTGGCCAGCTCCTCGTGGGCATGTCAGCGTAGCCGCCCGCCCAGCTCCAACCCGATCTCGGCAGGCAGACGACGGGCACGCAGGCCTTGGTCCTGCGGTTGCGTCGGGCCAGAGTGCGCTTTTCCGTGAGGCGGTAGGTACAGAATGCGCTTTTCCGTGAGGAAGGCCGACGTTTGCGCAGGTGAGGAAAGGCGCACTCTACGGAAAAGTGCATTCTGTGTGCGGCATGCGACGGAAAAGCGCATTCTGGCTGCGGGTCCTCACGGAAAAGCGCACTCTGCGATCGTGGTGGGTACAGAATGCGTCTTTCCGTGAGGCGGTGGGTACAGAATGCGTCTTTCCGTGAGGCGGTGGGTACAGAATGTGCTTTTCCGTGAGGCAGGCCGACGTTTGCGCAGGTGAGGAAAGGCGCACTCTACGGAAAAGCGCATTCTGTGTGCGGCATGCGACGGAAAAGCGCATTCTGGCTGCGGGTCCTCACGGAAAAGCGCACTCTGCGATCCTCAAGCCACCAAAACTGTGCTTTTCCGTGAGGCAGCTGGTCACCACCCCGTCCGTGAGCCACGCGACGTCGCCCGCCCAGTCGATGTGGTTCTCCATGGCCCCGAACAACAATGCCTACACTTCAAGATCGTGAGCGTGTTCTACTGGCACCTCGTTTCCACGGAGATACGCATGCTGTTGATCCCGCGCGTTCGCCTGGGCGCCACCTACCTCCTGGGCCGCTGGGACCCGTGATCGCCCGGCTAGCCGAGGGGGCGGAACGATCGACCGTGGAGGTGTGGCGAAGCCCTTCGATAGCAGAACTGCCTTCCACAGACGTGAAGACAACTGCAGCTCTACAGGCGACGCAGGTATTTCGAAGTTCCTGTTCAGCCGAGGCTCGGCCCATCAGCTTCTCTCCTTGTTATGCTGCGCAGAAAACTTCATGTCGTGTCTGGCCGACCGAACAGGGCTACAATA
This sequence comes from Olsenella sp. oral taxon 807, assembly GCF_001189515.2. Classification (NCBI taxonomy): domain Bacteria; kingdom Bacillati; phylum Actinomycetota; class Coriobacteriia; order Coriobacteriales; family Atopobiaceae; genus Olsenella; species Olsenella sp. oral taxon 807. The sequence continues at coordinate 349,559 of NZ_CP012069.2, read as the reverse complement.
CAAGATATGTCTGTAACTGGAGGCTATGCCATGTTATTGAGCGACGGGGAGATACGGGAGCTAATCGAGCGAGATGTGCTCGTTAACGCCGACAAGAACAATGTTGGAACAATCACCTGCGACCTGAGGACCAAGAGATTTGTGTTTTCAGACGGATTGAGCCGTGCAAGTTGCAAGCTGCAGCACGGTGACTCTGCGTTCGTGGAATGTGTTGAGGGCGTGAAACTTCCCCACACCATAGCTGCTCGCGTACTGCTAAAGAACTCGCGCATCCGTGAGGGTCTTACCTTAGACGCACCGCTCTATTTTCCCGGCCACCGGACGGTAGTCTACTATAGGGTGACAAACGTGAGCGCAGACACGATCACCCTGTGCAGCACACGACCGATTGCGCAGATCGCATTCGAACGTGTGGAGAAACCTGTAGATAATGCATACAAAGGCACCTTCCAAGACGAGATGGAGTTTCGCGGGATGGGCCGCTACGAGGACGTCTACCGTGAAGAGATTAAGCAGGTCGAAAGCACAGCTGACGAGATCAAGTCCGTCGAGAGAAGGATGTACGGCAACGTGATGGCAATCATGGCCATCCTGGCAGGCATCTTCACCCTCGTGAACGTCAACGCTCAGGCAATGCAGGCAGATCTGAAAACTGTGCTCACGCTCAATCTGACAACCGTGGGCAGCTTCTCCGTACTTGTCGCCCTTATAGGTGTAGTGACAGGCAACGTAAAGGGAGGGGGCAAAGGATCCATCTGCATTACCTGCGCCATCGCGGTGCTATGCTTTGTCGCTGCTATTGCTTGTGCCACGCAGTTGCCGTAGGTACGTGGAGGCCCCCCTGTTCCCCTCACGCATACTGTGCTTTTCCGTGAGGCGGCGGCTGCAGAATGCGCTTTTACGTGACACCGCTGGTGCAGAATGCGCTTTTCCGTAGAGTGCGCTTTTCCTCACCTGCGCAAACATGGCACCGCCTCACGGAAAAGCGCACTCTGTGCGTTGGACCTCACGTAAAAGCGCACTCTATGGTCGGCGAGGGTTGCAGAATGCGACTTTGGATCCAGCGCTACCGCAAACAGCGCTTTTCCGTGAGACGCAGGAGCCAGAATGCGCTTTTCCGTAGAGTGCGCTTTTCCTCACCTGCGCAAACGTCGGCCTGCCTCACGGAAAAGCGCATTCTATACTCACCGTCTCACGAAAAGACGCATTCTGTACCCCCCACGATCGCAGAGTGCGTCTTTCCGTGAGGACTCGCAGCCAGAGTGCGCTTTTCCGTCGCATGCCGCACGCAGAGTGCGCTTTTCCGTGATGGCCTGCCGCCAGAATGCGTCTTTCTGTTAGGGTCGGGCGGTCTTAGCCACATCCAGTCAGGCGATAATCGCCAATTCCGGTCAGCCGACCTTGGCCAATGCGCCGGCAACTGACTTTCTACCTCACACCCACGCTCCCTTGGGCCGCGTGCCCCTCACCTGGGTTACCTGCGGGACGGCCCCCGCCGAGTGGGTGTCGAGTCCCCGCCTCCCGTGGGATAGGTGAGAGCCTCATGCCGCAGGACACCGGAGATGCCCACCGCACGCAAGCGGCGGCCTAGGGGCCTCTGTAGCCAGACGCAGGTCCTTAGGGCGGACGACGGTTCGGGCTTGCGCCCAGTGGGCTAAGGAAGTGCCGAAAAGTCAGGGTTACCCGAAAGCGCGCAGTGAGGGACCGTGGCGCTCAGGACGGCAGACCGCAGTCGCCGAGAACCTCGCGCGCCCGGCGCCGAACGGCACTCCTGCCATGCCGCCCGCTGGCGCCGCCGCGCGCAGAGGGCCGCGCCGGGGTCACCCCCGGGCGCGGCCCCAGTGGGAGCGTCCGACGTCCGGCGGCGCTACCTCCCCATGGCCTTTATCGTCTGGACGGCCATCTTGGCCATCTGGGCGCGGGTGGCCGTGCCTTGCGGCTCGAGCAGCCCGGTGTCGGCGTGACCCGTCAGCACCTGGTGGGCGTAGCACCAGGCCACGTGCCCGCTCGCCCAGCCCGAGACGTCCCCGGCGTCCGGGGCGCCCCCGTAGGCGGAGTCGGGGACCGAGTCGCTGGCGCCCTCGAGGGCGGCGAAGCGGTGGACCATCGTTGCCAGCTCCTCGCGGCTGATCTCCCTGTCGGGGACGAACCTGCCCGCGTCGGGGCCCGCCGTGTAGCCCGTGACGACCCCCGTCCGGACCGCCCAGTTCACGGCGGCGGTGTAGTACTGGCCCGACTCGTTGTCGGACAGCGAGGTCGCGTTCTCCGCGTGCGCACCCGTCGTCGTGTCCGTGGAGCCGGGGTTCGCGCGCCTGTAGAGGACGGTCACCACCTGCGCCCGGGTCACGCCGTCCTCCGGGCCGAAGCGGCCCGTGAGCCTTCCCGTGGCGGGGTCCCCGTAGCCCGTCATGAGCCCCATCCTGACGACCGCCGCGAGGTAGCTCTCCCCGCCGGCGCCCTCCGCGAGGGCCCAGTGCCCGGCCGGAACGTCCGAGAATCCTATCCTGAAGGTGACGGACTTGGCGCCCGTGTAGGCCCCCTTCCCGGTGACGGTCACCGTGGCGGTGCCGATGCCCTCGTTGCCCCCGAAGGAGAGCGCGTAGTCCGTCCCCTCGGAGAGGGTCCTTCCGCCGAGCCTGACCGCGGGCCTCGGCTCCAGGGGGGAGCCAGTGAAGGTCTGGTCGGGGATCGCGTCCACGGACGCCCGCGAGACGTCGCGCTCCTCCGGCTTGGGCCCGTCCGGGCTCGGCTGTGGCTTGCCCGGGTCGGGCTTCGGCTCGTCCCTCCTCACGATCCTGAACGTGACGTCCCTCGCGCCCGTGTAGGAGCCCCTGCCCTCTATCGTGACGGTCGCGGTGCCCGGGTCCGTGTTGTCCCTGAAGGAGAGCACGTAGTCGGTGCCCTCGGAGAGGGTCCTGCCGCCGAGCCTGACCGTCGGCCTGGGCTCCACCGCGGAGCCCGTCCACGCCTGGTCCGGTATCGCGTCCACGGACGCCTTGGAGACGTCGCGCTCCTCCGGCTTCGGCTTGTCCGGGTCGGGCTTCGGTTTGTCGGGATCCGGCTTCGGCTTGTCCGGGTCGGGCTTCGGCTTGTCCGGGTCGGGCTTCGGCTTGTCCGGGTCGGGCTTCGGCTTGTCGGGATCCGGCTTCGGCTTGTCCGGGTCGGGCTTGTCCAGCAGGCTCCGGTCGATGCCGTCGCCCCAGGTGCCCGCAAGACCCCTCGAGTCACCGTAGTCGGCCGACCCGTCACCCACCTCGAGGCGCACCCCCACGCCCACCGAGCCATCGTCCAGGAAGGTCTTGCCCGACGGCGCGGCGCAGGAGAGCACGGCGCTTCCCCCGGGGGCTATGGCAGGAAGATCGAAGGTCCCCAGCTCGCCTCCCAGCTCGGGGTTATAGAAGATTGCCCTGCCGGCGGCGGACGCGACGAGCCCTCGGTTCGTGACGGTCGCCGTCACGGTCTCGGCGCCCCCGTCCATCGACGCGACGGCCCTGACGGAGAGGTGGGCCGCGCCGACGGAAATCTCCCGCCCCTCGGAGCCGGGCTCCGCAGGCGCGACGCTCACCCTGTACGTGAGCGCCCGGTCGAGCTTGTCGGGCAGGGTCACGCTCACCTTGGCCTCACCACTCGCGCCGGGCGCGAGGCCAAGGCCCACCTCCTCGGTCGCGACGACCTTGCCGCCCTCGTCCCTCACCTCGACGGTGCAGGAGTCCAGCGTCGCGCCGCCACCGTTCGTGACGCCCACCGTGAGCGGGAGCGCCTCGCCCGGTCGCGCCTCGGACTCGTCGAAGGACACGTCGTCGAGCGTGGCGAACCGTGCCCTGCTGCCGCGCGTGCTCCAGAGCCTCGCCTCTCCCGTCTCGGGAGGGGTGGGGCCGGTCGCGTCGGCGTACCTGACGGTGGAGAGGGCAAGGAGCGGGTCGCCCCCGACCATGGCCGCGTCCCAGAACGAGACCGACTCGCCCAGGCCCGTGAGCCTGACCCTGTCGCCCCAGCCGTCGGACGTGCGCCTCACGCCCCAGACGTCGCACGTGCCGTCGCCCGCCACGGCGAAGCTCGCGAGCGCGTCGCCCGCGAGGTCGCCGGTGAGCCTGTACAGGCTCGTGGGCAGGACGCCCTCGGCCGTGGCGGCCTCGCCACCGAGCGAGGTCGCGAAGCAGAGGTCGCCGTCGTGCCACCAGGCGAGCGCCCCGGCGCCGCCAGCGGTCGCGAACTGCGGGTTCGCTGCATTTGCGTCGGCGACGCAGACGGGCTCGCCGCCGCCCGCAGACGCGTACACCCTGGAGTCGCCCGTCGTCGCCGTAGCGCCGTCCTCGTCGGTCGCCCACGCCACCGTCGGCCTGCCGTCGAGCGCGCCCGCGGCGAGCCCCGTCACGCACCCGTCGCATCGCGCGACGACCTGGCGCGACCACGCGCCGCCGGACCTCGCGGCCAAGAGGACCTCGTGTCCGCCCCCCATGCCGAGCACGTCGTCGGCGCGGTTCGTGCGCCAGGCTATGGCGGGGCCGCCCCCCGCGTCCGTGACCTCGGGGCTCGCCTCGAGGGAGGCGTCGGAGTCCGTCACGAACTCGCCCGGGCCGAAGGCGCCCGTCCGGGCGTCGAACGCGGCGTACGCGACGTCGAGCCGCCTGGCGACGTCGGCGAGCGTCGCGCCGTCGGCGATGGCGCCCCTGGCGTTGGACCACGCCACGTGCGCGCCGCCCCTGCCGTCGGGCGCGAGGCTGGGCGTGAAGTCCGCCGTGCCGTCGTCCCACACGGGGCGCGGCTCCGACCAGGAGTCAGACGCCTCGTCATAGCGCGTCCACACGAGGCGGCTCCGGTCGCCCGAGGCGCGGGACGGGTCGTCCGCGACGTACACCGCGAGCGCCCCTCCCTCCACCTCGCACAGCTGCACGTCGGTCTGCGGGTAGACCTTGGACGCGAGCAGCCTCGCGCCGGCGTGCCCACCCTCGCCGGACGGCGTGCCGCCCAGCCACGGGGCGCCCGCGTCCACGCGCTCGCGCGAGACGGGCGGGTACGCCCTGTTGGAGTCGACGTCCGTGAGCGCCTGGGTCACGGCGGCGTCGAACGACTCCGAGAGCAGCGTGAGCCTGGGCTTCCCCGAGCTGTCCATGTCCCGCTTGTACAGGTAGGTCTTCCCGTCTAGGACCGTCACGCGGAATATGTCCTTACTGAAGGCCTCACCCTTGACGCCGGCCTTCCCCTCCGCAAAGAGCTCGTCGAGTCCCTGCCGCGCGAGCGGGAGCATGGTCATGGTGCCCTCGAGACCCAGGCTGCCCCACACGCCCACGCTCGCCACGTTCGCGAGGCCGGCACCCGCGTACAGCTCGCCCTTCAGCTTCGGCTTGAGCTGCCAGTTCAGCCCGTCGTCGATGATCCGGGTCCTGCCGTCGTTCAGAATCCTGAGTTTGAGCTTGACCCCTCCGCCTATCTCACCGGACGTCGAGAACCCCACGACCGCGAAGTGATACTGCGTCTGCGCGCCCTTGTGCTCGAAGCCCGCCGACAGCGTGACCACGCCCTCGGCGGTCCGGGCGTTCGCGTCCATCTCGGCATAGCCGACGAACTTGAACTTGGGCGTGAGCGTGTCGCCCTTGGAGCCGCCCTCTCCTGACTGCGTCCGCTTCCCAAGCTGTGACTGGTCGGGCTTACCACTGCTGAGGGCGCGAAGGAGCTTGTCGTTCTTCTTGTCGTTTATGTCGAAGTTGACCCCGATCTGATACTTGCCGTCCCCCGTGAGCTTGAACGTCAACGGGCCCTTCGCGACGGGGAACTTCATGCCCCTCAGGAAGGGGAACTTGTCCCCGAAATCGAACTCCAGCTCGCCAGGGACGAGGGAGATGGAACTGGCCTTCTTCGCCAATGAGTTCTTGACCGAGATGAAAACCTGCTCCTCGTGTAGCGTCTTGCCGGCGGCGTCCACCATGCGGACGTAGAGCTTGCTGTTCCTGCCTGCCGGGTCCATGAACTTGGAGTAGGATAGCGTCCCGAAGTCGCCGCTGGCGTCTGCCGTCGCGATCTCGTATGTCTCACCCCCAAGCACGCCGGAGAGGTCGTCGCCGGGCGCCGGCCCCCACGAGGAGCCACCGCCGCCTCCAACGCCACCTCCGCCCTTCTTGGTCCCGACCCTCTGGTAGAGGCGATAGCCCGCCACGTCCGCGTTGTACCTGAGGGGGGTCGCCCTGAGCGTGAACGTGGTGTTGCTCGCCTGCACGTCCACGGTCTTCTCGCACGTGAGGACGTCGAACGCGTTGCCGTTGAGCCCCATCACGACGCTCCCGAGCCTGTAGCGGGAGCCCCCCTGCTTGGGGGTCCGGCCGCCGCCCGTCTCGTAGGTCGTGTACGTGTCCGCGATGCCCTGGCGGCCGGACGAGATCTCATCAACCGTGAGCCACCTGCGGTCGCGCGCAGAGAACCATCCTTTGCCGTCCCTGCCTGCAGGAAAGCCCGATGAATCACTCGACAGCATCCTCCCCGCACCCTTTCCCACCGCTATGGACGAGAGCGAGGAGCAGCCGTAGAACATCCACCCCATGTCCGTGACCCTCGAGGTGTCGAGGTGCGAGAGGTCGAGGGAGGCGAGCGAGGAGCAGCTCCAGAACATGTCGCTCATGTCCATGACATTTGAGGTGTCGAGGTGCGAGAGGTCGAGGGAGGCGAGCGACGAGCAGCGGGAGAACATGGCGTGCATGTCCGTCACCCGCGACATGTCGAGGTGCGAGAGGTCGAGGGAGGCGAGCGAGGAGCAGTCGAAGAACATTTCATCCATGCGCACGACGCTCGAGGTGTCCCAACCGGAGAGGTCGAGGGAGGCGAGCGAGGAGCAGCGGGAGAACATTTCATCCATGCGCACGACGCTCGAGGTGTCCCAACCGGAGAGGTCGAGCGCCTTGAGCGACGAACATCTGCGGAACATGCGTGACATGTTCGTGACCTGTGATGTGTCCCAGCCGGAGAGGTCTACGGAGACGAGGGAGGAGCAGCCGTAGAACATCCACCCCATGTCCGTGACCCTCGAGGTGTCGAGACCGGAGAGGTCAATGGACTCCATCAGCCCCAAGCCCCTGAAAAGGTCATAGGAGTCCTCGGGCGCCGAGACGCCCCTCTCGATGACTACCGACCTGACGTCCCGATAGTTGACAGCGCTGTAGGGATCGGCCATCTCCCCCGACACGCCGTCCGTGGGGTAGATGGTGAGCTTGCCGGAGTCATCAAGCGTGTAGGAGCAACCCTTGCCGATGGTACCCGTCTTCACCTCGGCCCGCGCGGGGGTTGCACTCAGCGCAAGGGCGAGCGTCAGACAGACGGCTGTCAGCACCGCAGGCAGGAGAGGAAGACGTCGTAACTTAGAGGCCTCCCACAGAAACATTCTCTTGACTGCCAGCTGCATCGTACCCATCTCTTCCTCCGTCCGTGGGAGACCTGCCTCAAGGTCTGCAGGCACGTTCACGCCCACGCGTCTCAGCTTCAGCACGTATCTGACTGTACGCTATGTAATCTAGAGAATCGCTGGTTTTTCCTGTCAGCGGTAATGAAATGACCGACTACCGGCAGATGGCAACATAGCGAGCTCGTACCAGCCTCAAACAACCCAAATTCCCGGAGGGTTATGACGTGGCCGACAACCCGTAGCCCAATCTGTCGAAGATGTCACGCTGCCTCCCGGTGACCTCGCACACGTGGGGGCGGTGGCCCTCCCGCACGTGGCGCTCGGTCACCCCTGTGTCGCCGAGGCCGAAGACTCGGAGATCCGCCAGCTGGAGGCGGCCATCACCGAGCGCCACGTAGCCAGAGGCGCCACTATCGCGCGTGACAGGAGGCGCGCCCGCAACGGCCTGGTGGGGGATGCTGGAGCTGCTTCCGAGCCCCATAAGTCACGACGTCCGTGATCCCGAGTACTGGAAGAAGATGGCGCGCCCGTCAACAGCCTCTGCTCATGGCCCAAGGGATGTCTCCGGCGCTTCGCGGGGATGCCCATGGGCAGCATGCAGGGCTACATCAACTGGCGCGTCTATCCCTTTCGCGTCGACAAGGCAGGTGACAGATGGCCCAAGGCTCCCACATTCCCAAAGACTCATGGCGCGGCGGGAGGATCGTAGCCCAGGCGCTCGAGCACGGCCCTCTGCCTGGGGTGACCCCCAGCACCCTAGGCCTGTGGCCTTCGCGCGCGTGCCGCTCGATGGCCTCAACCTCGTCGAGCAGGCCCTCCAGGGTGTGGTCGTCGTCGAGCCCCGTCTCGCGCATGCGGCGGCGCAGCCAGGCGGCGAGCACGAGCGCGACGAACGCCACGAACAGCCTCCCCGCGAGCGTGTCCTCGGCAGGCGCGGGCGGCGTGCGAGAGCCGAGCAGGGACCTGGCGTCGCCGAGGCGCCTCTCGATGGCGTCCCCGTCACGGTAGATGGCAAGCGCCTCGAAGGGTCCCATGGCCTCGTTGGAGAACAGCGCAAAGTACCCCGCGCGGGCCGCGGCCGCCGCGATGGCCGCGTCCCTGCCGACGGGCCTCCCGCTCCTCACCTCGAAGTACCGGTCGTAGTAACGCTCGTGTGACTCGACGCGGTTGCCCGCCGCCAGCTCTGAGGCCAGCTCGCGCAGCAGGCCCGCGAGCCGCCGCTCCGCCTCGGCAGCCCTGGGGGCGTCGAAGAACAGGCAGGTGTAGCCGCGGCGCCTCGCCCCGGCGACGTCGCCCCCGCGCGGCCGGGCCTCCCCGTAGCCCCACCCGTGGGCGAGCCGCATGCCGTAGAGCCCGGTGGAGGGGTCGAGGTTCCTCCTGGTCCTGGGCTCGGTCCCATGACCGTCGACCGCGTCCGCGTACAGCCCCAGCGACGTCGGCACGCCCATCAGGAACTTGAGGTGCCCTCCATCATCGCGTTGACGTTGGCGGCCGACCAGAACCTGCGGTCCATCACGAGGCGCACCTCGCCGGCGAGGGACGGCCCCATGTCGCGGATCAGCGCCCCCACTGCAGGCACGTCCGCCATGGTGCCCGCCACCCTGCGGTAGCACAGCGGCACCCCGCCCTCCCCGCCGACGAGCATCGCCAGGTCGGCCTGCGGCAGCGGAACGTCTTCCTCGTCGCGGCCCCACCTGACCCGGGCGAGGGCCTCAAAGCACGACGACATCGACGTCGTGCCGCAGAGGAGCCGATCGCCCCGCCCGTGCCGCTCGGCGAGGGCCGAGCAGAACGCGTCGCGCTCCCGCCCGCCGGTCGACGCGAACAGCTCCGAGGGTCGCCGGGGGGACGATCGGCGCGCCGTCGGGCGTCACGTGCGCGGCGCAGAACCTGGACAGCCTCGAGAGCGGGGCGGGGCCCCTCGCAGACCATGTAGTAGGCCACCGTGAGCGCCCGCCTCCAGCTGCGGGGCAGCGCGCGCCTGAGCGCCGCAGTGACCCCCGACTCATCGGCCACGGCGTCGAGCAGCGCGCACGCTCCGAGGAGCTCGCGGCGCGACCCGGGGGACGACGCGGGCGCGCGTGCCGGCCTGTTGGGCACAACCTCCCCGGTCTTTGGGTCCACGTGGCCCACCAGCCTGCGTCTGCCGTAGCGCGACTGCTTCCTCTTTGGGTCCCACCTCGCCTCGGCCTCGTACACGTAGACGACGCCCGTGCGCCTGTCGGTCTGCCTTATCAGGGCCATACCGCCCCCCATCCCCCTCGCCCATCGCCATAATCATAGGCTATGACGATGGGCGAGACAACAACACGCGGGGCTTCCGGCCCCAGACGCAACCGATCATCGCAAGATGCCGTGCCAGAGGCTAGGCCACGTAATAGGAAGACGGGAATCCAGGGCTAGATGTGCTCTATGCCCCAGAGTACGGTCGCATACCAGTAGGCCGCGTTGGGCGGACAGTACTTATTTGCAGTCGCAACCGTCAGATAGGGTGCGTAGCCAGCCGCAAGGCCCGCAATGTGCGCGCGGATCGCCGTATCCCAATCAGGCCAGCTCATGTGTCCCCACCCCCAGGCGTTATAGGGAAGAAAGCAATACGTGCCCCGGGTACTCTCTACATTGGATATCGCTGGCGAGAGCCGAGGATCGACGCCATGGTCATAGGCAGCCTCCGCAAAGGTACGACCATGGCCCGCAAGTGGGAAGCCGCTCAGAAAGGCATCGATGCGCGCGGCCCAGTGAGATATAAACTCCTCCCTGCCCATGTTCCAGTTCACGCCAAAGATAGCTGGGACAGCACCGGACGTGGGAGTCCTCACGAGGGAGTCGTTTCCGTTCTCGGTCTGGAACGTGGCGTCAGTACCGGCTCGCGCAGCCTCCTCGAGCGCGGCCTTCTCCTGCTCGGCCAAGGCCGCCTGCTTAGCCATGTAGGCGTTTTGCTCGGCCGTTCGAGCGGCCTCCGCCTCGTTGAGGGCGTTCTCCGCGTCCTGCCGCGCCTTCGTGGCGTCATCTCGCCTCGCCTCGAGATCGCTCTGTGCGGCCGCAAGCTCCTTGGACGCCTCCAGCAACTCCGATATCTCTCGCTCGCTCCTGTACGAGATCGCATTGGAGTACTGCACATACTCGATGACATCCTCAAGGCTATCCGACGAGACCAAAAGGTCAAGCAGGCCCATAGAGTCCTGCTGCAGCTTGTAACTAACACTCATGCTCTTAGAGAAGCGAGCCCTCGAGTCTTGGAGGCGGGCATTGAGCTCGTCGAGTTTATGCTGGCCCTCGTCCACCTCACGCTGTGCCTGCTCGAGTTTCACTGTGGCCTCGTTGAGGGCACGCGTGCTGGCCTCGACCCTCGCCTGTAGATCCGAGAGGGTGTCTGCATGGGCCGGGCGGGGCATCAAGCACAGTCCCAAAGCACACACCAAAATGAGGGGACAGAGTGTCACCACAAGACTCGACCGACCGATACGAGGGTGACGGATGTCATCCCCCTTGCTACGCGACCTCACAGCCAGGTCATGCATCTTTCGAGCTACCAGCAGCATACACACAAACACCCCCACATGGTGGATACAGCCTCAATTACAAAGCTTCCAAAAAAGGCCCCTCGCCCAAACTGAACGAGAGACCTTTATGGTACTACAAGCTTATATACAACACATTACTGATATGTACCTTGGACTCCGTAGGTGTTATAGAAGTAAGCAGCCTTATCTTCCTCTGAAGCATCGTCCGGATAATCCTTGGGATCATACTCAACCCGAGCTACGAAACTCCCATCCTCCTTAGTTACCATAACTTTAACGAGAGCCTCATGGGTATCATACTTTATTTTAGTAGAGGCACTTATTTGGTCGCCATCAAGATCGCCCGGAATCGATTCCTGTTTGATCTTATACCAATACGTACCCTCCTCTTTATAATTAATCGTTGGGAAGCTGAACCATCCATTATCTTTATCGGTAGACTGGTTCTTCACATCTACAGGTAGGCCACCGGCATCTATAAACTTATGCCTTTCTTTAATATTGTGATCAGCCGAGTCATCACAGTCATAAAGGCCAAAAGTAAACTTACCGGCATCAAGTTGCTGGTTAAAGAGCGTGACATGACCCTTAATTATACCACCCTTATTGTTGTTATCGAATACCTGTACTACTGGTTTGGGGAAGGGATAATCTACCGACTGTTCACCCGCACCAAGATCAAAAGTAATCTGGCCTACCGCCTTTGCATTACTAAAGAAGCCTTCCTTGCCAGAACTTGATTTATTATCTGCATAGTCGGTCTCTAAATCTCCCGTATCAGGGTACCCCGGATTACTACGCCATTCATCAAGAGCAGTTTGGTTGGAATGAACATCAAACGAAAGAACGTAGGTTGTGTCCTTTGTTGCGGGCTTGTTGATCTTCGCTGTAACGGTCTTCGTAACACCGTCATACTCAAAGCTATACTCCGACAAACTAAGCGTCCTCGGACTACCACCCTTCTCCGTAGCAACTACCTTTTGAGAACCTGGATAGAAATCAACATATTGAGAAAGCTGATCCTTTATCGCAACACCAATATCCGGTTTCTTAATTCTTCGTGTCAAAAGATTAATGAGATCCTGCATCTCTTTGTCATTCGATGCCTGAACAGACCCCTTCTCATTTTGCGCAATATTTGTAGCCTGCGTAATCATACTAAGCACTGCGGCAGTGCCCTGGTTCGTACCGACAAAGATAGAGAAGAAGCTCTTTACCTGACCTAAATGTTCCTTTGCCGCCTCCCGCGTATAAGCAGTCGCAATAACTGCCTGTGCGGTGGCGCCCATGAGATTCCTCAACTCATCTTTTGGCACAGATGTAGGCTCACCATCGGTAATAAAGAGGACTATGTTCTCCCATCCATCATTTGGATTTTGGCAACATTCATCGATCCTTCTAAAAGCGGAAGAATAATCTGTACCACCAGATTGAGCATGCGTTAAACCGGCTGCCACACTTCTCGCCTGAGCTGCAGTCATTAAACTAGTATTACCATACTTACGAATATAGGTTCCCTCGCCGTGAAACCTTGCAGAATACCAGTCATCACTCGAAAACGTGACTATTGAGAACCTATTGTTCGCATCATCACCAAGACCATTAATTAATCTGTCGACAGCAGACTTCACCGACTGCCATCTTGTATCTTGGCCCTTGTCCACACCATTAAACTCGTATCGCATAGATTGAGAGATATCAATTGCAAATATGATATTCTTTTTCTTCTCAGTACCATAATCGGTATTATCAACCGTTTTACTTGTGAGATAGAGACGGTAATCATTGATACCTTTGTAGGTTGTATCACTATTCGGTTTGTTGTCCCCGAGCCAATCTATTTGTTTTTGATTCTTCAAAGCCAAATTAAACTTGGGAGCCGGTGGTTTGGGCAACCCCGGCGTATAACGCATTCTGAGTATGATAGTTCCATCATTGTCGGATGGAAAACCTCCAAAATTAAATGGAACAATTGACCTCGGACCATAGCCTCTATCATTATAGGAAATCCACCACGTATTGCCTGCGGGTTGAAGATCTACAAGAGATAAAGCCGGATCAGTCCTTGGGGAAAAGGGACTGATTACGGGATAAAAATAAAAGCAACTCGCATCTCTAGCATCTACGCTCTGGGTTTGCCCGGGCTTTAGATCAAGGTTATGCCAGTAGCCATCAGGTCGATCATTTGGACCAGCCACCCATTCCTTATCCGGATTATTATCCTGCTTATAATTCGACCATGTCCAATTGCCGGTCGAATCAGACAGACGCCAGCCAGAAGTGACCCAGTCATTCCAACGGAAAAAAGAGCACACATAATGAAACGTCGTATCCTTTATCTCTGGGTGCTCATCAAGGTTAGTAATTTCGAGCTTCACATTCAGGCGCTTTGCCTCCGCCTTTGTAGGCGCCACAAGAGCGCTCACCATAGTCGCGCAGACGAGGGCAAGCACTACGACACATAGTCGCAGGACCCTCCTTCTCCCTCGAGCACTCGCACTCATCACGGAATGCAGCATTGTACCACCTCTCTCGTTCACTTCAATACCTTCCAACTTCCACCCTTTGACCTACGCATCCTCATCAGCTAGTAATAGCCTTTCTTGCAGCTTCCATATATCGTTCACGTGAGGTCGCACTAATCTTGGACATCCACGAGGGAGAGGCGTAAATCAGAGATGATTGATCTGAGTCATCCGCCTCAGCTGATTGTTCCTCGCCCGTACTCAACACAGAACCAAACAGGTCATTTGCCAGACTAATACCCTCTGAACTTCGCCCCCCCGGAACATAACTCACGCTTCCACAGAGCGCACCTTGACCCTTCGCTCCTAAGAGCCATTTAATGAAGTTAGCCGCAGCGTCAGAGACAGCACTCGGGACAGAAACACTGTAGGCAGGATACAAAACGGGTCGTGTTATATCGTACGTTCCCCACAACCGCACCGCATCACAGGAGATACCGGAAGTCTTGAGCGAGGCGTAGGATGAGAAGCGCATCAGGGCAACAGGATATGCGCCCTCCTTAAAACCTGACTCAAGTGCAGCAGGACTCTGAGCGGCCTTATCCTCCGGCTGTATGAAATAATGCCTCAGAGGAAACTCGCTGAACGGACCTGCACCTTGCTCATCACCGTCCCCAGCTGCACCATCCGTAACCTGTATGGTTGTCAAGTCAATATCAGGCACAGCTGCCGCAAAATAGTCAATACAGGCCGCAAGTCCCCATGAGTCGGCCTCGCTGTCCTCTATCCCAAATACACCAGCGGGATATCTATCACGCAAATCGCGACACATCAGAACAAACTGCATAAGTTCGCCGAGCAACTCACCGTCCATCACCTTGACCAGTTCGTCGTTGAAGACGGCCACAGGCGCATCTGCGCAAATCGCCAGTGACTTTACCTCTGCTTGTGTGTTCACGGCATAGCTCAACCCGGCCGAGATATCAGTCGCAATCGACTGCAAGTTTCCCAGACTTGAACCATCCAAGTCTTCGAAGGGGGCGTTGTTCTTCCAGATGATAACGTCGGCGCCCCGGGACGAGGCAAGGGAAGAGACCTTATCCGCAGTGCAGTCGCCGTCCGCCACCGGAATTATCGAGAGCGCAAAAGGACACTTGTCACCCACAGCCCGCATCGCGGGAGCTATGGACTCCGCACAGACGACCTTTATGCTCGGTCGAAGAGCGCAGTAGGCAAGACCGCCTACCACCGCGACGAGTCCAGCGCCCGCAGCGATGGCCGTTCGCCTATCCACAGGTATGTTGATATCGATGTTGACCATAGTAAAGCTAGTTCCTGTCTATCAAAAGTCACTTGGCAGGTGCTCTGAGGTGCGCCCGGTAGATGCAGATGTAGAATTAAATTCATACGTACCGTTATATTCGGACGCGGATTTTTTTGGATGCCATACCCTGTTCTCAGGCTTTGTCGGATCTGATGGTTTCTCCCTATAATCACCATAGGTATCCTCAAAGTCAATTGAGGTAGAGATGGGTATGGACTTAACTCCAAAGACTTGGAAGAAGTACGTATTAGCCTTCTTATTTAACTCGACACGAACTTTGACCTTGCGTTCCTCCTTTTTTTGAGAATACTCATAGAAGTAAATTTTGCCATCACCCTCATACCCATTGAGCTGAAGAGTCTTAAGTGCCCTCTTTTCAAACTCCTCTCCTGGGTTGTCTGCATATCGCACCGAATCCTGATACACAAACCTATTGTTCTTGATCAGCTGGGCATCATTGACCAGTTGACCCTTTTGCCACAGAATCATGCTCACATCAACGGTCAAGCCAATGAAGAAGATCAAGACGATGAGGGAACACGCGAACATAACGAGTATGTTGCCACTCTCACCATCTTCAGGCGCACCATCGGCCCCTATCGCAGTCGAGCGCAATACGTGGACTTGCTTGAACATGCCATCACCCCCCCTTGGAGTAGACATCAGTACGTCCTTGTCTGGTCGCCCACCACATGCGTTACATCGATATTTTCAGTCACTTCCACCGGCTGAATGAGCAGGCCGATGATGGGCTTGACGTTGTATTTGACTGTAGCCTCGAGTCTTGCCTGGCGCGTAACCCTTGTTGCCTTCGTGGCGCCACCCTTCCTGTCTGGAACAGTAGACTCGCTTGGGACATTTGATATCGTCACTTTAGCATTCGTAACCGTCAACTCATGCGTGTCAAAGCCTATAGAGGGCGCCTTCTTTATAGACTCCATTACGGCAGTTTGCACCCTGGTATCGTCGTATGTGTTAGAAGACTCAGTCGGACCAGTCTTCTCATAGCTCCAGTTAAAGGTAGTTGACGATGGGTTGCCTACATCGAGGCCTGCGTAATCCCAACTTGTGTGTATACGACTGTAATCGAAGGCAGCCTTTTGATACGCCATCCACCCAAAGTCAATGATCGCAAATAGAATCGTAATAAAGAGCGGAAACACGAGCACAAATTCCACCAAGGCCTGACCTGACGTGCGTCTTTTGGCTGTGTCAGCCCATCGTCTTCTCAGTATCTCAATCATTGTATACACCCATCCATCTAGATCAAATACCCATTAAGACTCTGATAAATTACTCCAATAGCATCAACGCTCTATTTCTTATATCCCGCTGTGTAGACGTTGCAGGTCACGGGATCGCTCTTGATCGTCCAACTCATACTACCACCAAAGAACATGCCCCCAAACGGCGTGATTGCATTCTCAGTACAGCTGAGCGTCAATGAGACCTCTTTATAGTAGTAGTTTGAGTCCCTCGGATCGAATTGATCGGAGTACTGGGTCTTGTTCTGCTTGTCGCTATTAAAGACGTGGTAGGTATACGGATCTTTTGTCTCAATGCTTTGCACATTAATTTTGTCAACCTTAACATCTGTAAGCCTTGAGCCATACGACTTCTGCACGCTTTTGAGGACATCACTCTCACAGGTATTGTGCTCAATCGAATCATTGTTCAAAGACGAGACGGCGTCGGTTGCGGCATCGTTTAGGATCATACGTGTATTGACATAGCGAAATATATCAATTGGCACTGCCAAGAGCACGATAAGCAACGTTACGATGAGCGCGAACTCAACGATCTCTTGGCCATCCTCTTCTGCGATTACACTCCTGAGAAATCTCAAACGCCTCATCAGAACCACCTCTCTCCCCAAACCACCAAAAAGCCTTTGAAAGTAGTATAGCCTAAATGCTATGTTTGTATTCAGATAAATTCACCATACTTCAGTAACACTCCATAGTTCTGCGTAGCAGATATACTCTCACCTCTCTCTTGGGTCGTCAAGTATGCCCGCTTGAGCAAAGTGAACTGCAACTCATAAAGAAGGTCGCGTCTTCCTCATACTAAAGACGCGACCCTCTTTGCCTCGATTATGCTACGTGTCGAGCAGTTCTAAAACTATAGTACCTGCTTTAGTCCGCCTTCTTAAAATTCACCAAAATCCTCGTCCGCATCATCTTGGGCTTCGTAAGGAGTGGATCCAAACTCATCCGTGCCATCATCAAGCTGGACTCCCACGGCGTCAAACAGGACCCTCGTGGAGTGCTGGAACTTGTTGACCTCATAACCGTACTGCTCGATGCGCTGAAGAGCACTCCTGTGTTGCTCAACCTGGCTGCGGTACTTGTCCGCAAGATCAAGCAAAGCCTTGTTCTTGGAGGTCAGAAGGTCGCACTTCTCCTTCATCTTGTTGAGATGCTCGATGAGCTCACTGCATTGCTGCTCGAGCGAGGCGGCGTAGCTCAGTGTCTTGCCAAGCTCGGACTCGCTCACCTCAAGCTTCTTCTTTGCATCCCCCACCTGCTCGATAACGGCCGCAATACGCTCTCGCAAGCCCTTGTTGGTCTGCTGTAGTTCCGCGACCTGCAGGTTGGAAGCCTCATTCTGATCCTTGAGCTCGTCGATCTGAGACTCATAGTCATCGGTCTTCTGCTCTAGTTCGAAGACGCGGGCCTCTGAGGCAGCGTTCTTGTCTTCTAGCGACCCGATCTGCGAGACGTAGTCATCGTTCTTCTGCTTGAGCCTTGTGACACGAGCCGTCGAGGCCTCGTTCTGCTCCTGGAGCCTGCTCAGGCGAGCCGCAGAAGCCTCGTTCTGCTCCTGGAGCCTGCTCAGGCGGGCCGCAGAAGCCTCGTTCTGCTCCTGGAGATCGATCAAGCGAGCCTCTGAGGTGGCATTCTTGCTCTTGAGGGACCCGATCTGCGAAGCAAAATCCTTGTTCTGCTCCTGGAGCTCACGTATGCGAGCCTCAGATGAATCACGGGCATCCTGAAGCTTGCTGATCTGGGTGGCATAGCCATCATTGCGTTCCTGGAGCTCGGAGGCACGGGACTCGAACTCGGCAGTCTTGTCCTTTAGGGTTCCTATCTGCGTGACATAATCCTCGTTCTGGTACCTGAGCTTGTTTATGATCGCCTCAGACTCACGCTGCACGCTCCTGAGCTTGTCGAGCTGGGCTACATAGCTATCATTTTGCTCCTCAAGTTCGCTCAAGCGCGAGACAGTGGCCTCGCTGTCGGCCCTAAGCTTGTCAATCTGGGAGACGAAGCCGTTGTTGCGCTGCTCGAGGCTGGAGATACGCTTTAAAGCAAGCGAGTTATCATCAGACAGCTTCTTGACAAGACTACTGAGGCTCGAGTTGCGCTGCTGCAGATCGGAGACGCGACCCTGGAGTGTATCGTTCTTCCTTGAGAGGGTCTGCACCTGTCCCTCAAGTGCCTCATTCTTCTGCTGGTAGGCCTCGTTGCTCTGGTAGAGTTCCTTGAGCCGAGCATTGAGCTCGGTCGTGCTTTCCTCGTAGCCCTTGACGCTCTCCTGGAGCTCAGCGACCTGGGAGCGCAGAGCGTTCGCGTCGCTGACAACCTTCTCGTGCTCGGAGAGCTTCTGGGTGAAGTCGAGAAGCTTCTGCTTGTACTCGTTCACCTCGTTGCGATAGGAGTCGAGCTGACCTGAATAATACTTGACCCTGTCCTTGAACGAGCCAAGCTCACGGTCGAGAGAATTGATCTCCTCGGTCTTTGACTGCACATCCTTGCGCAGCTTATCGAGCTCTGCCTCGTTCTCGCTGAGTGCCTTCTCGCGCGCCGCGCGTTCGCCCTTCATTTGCTCGACGCGGGCAAGGGCCTCCTCGGCCTGCCGTCTCGACTCGTCCACTGTGGACATCAGGTCATTGATGCGGTCGTCCTGTTCCCTGTCCTCGCGCTCGGTCGCCGCAATGTGATCCTCGAGCTCACGCTTCTTGCCCTCGATCTCATCGATCTGGGCCCTAAGGACGTTGCACTCGTTCGAAAGATCCGCGCGCTCCTTTGACAGGTCACTGATTTGCTTCTCAAAGCTGGTACGTATCATCTTCGAATTGTTGTTGAGGGAATCAACATACTCCTTTACGCTCTTGCGACTATAGCCATTGAAGAGGCTCTTTTCGAGGACACCGTCAAGGTTCTCAAGAGTCCCATCCCCAAGGACCTCGGCCTGAAGATTCTCGTCGGCCTGGGCGGGTACCGGAGCAGCCGGTGCGGCGGGATCCGCGAACATGCTCGTATCGAAACCGGGATTAGGCTCCAAAAAGAAGCTATGGGTGCCCTCCATGTTGTCACTCATGGTGGGCATGGGGACGTTCGCATCGCCCTCGCCCCCCATGCCAGCGTCGCCAGCATAGCCTGCGTCTACATAACCTGTATTGTTTGCATAACCTGTATTGTTTGCATAACCTGTATTGTTTGCATAGTCGACGTTGCCACCGTAGCCAGCCTCACCTGTACTCGCCTCTGGAGCACCAGCGGTAGCACCATCATCCTCCGGATTGGCCAAACCATTAAGATCGATATCGTCGATCTCATCCAGATCTTCGAAATCGAAGTCATCATCGACAAGCCTGAAAGCAGAATTAGCCATAACAACGCTCCATTCGTATTAACTGCATATCCCACAGTATAGGGCAATAGGCGGCACCAATCAAATTACCCTACCAAGCGATTAAGAGAATCATACCTGTTTGTTTTCTTAAAACAGCTTATATTCAGTCAATCCTCAGAATGTTCGCAATACTTGCGTCTATGGCCTTTGTATCTGGCTTAGCGCTCATCGAATGCCGTATCGCCCAAACTCAGCAGCTCTCTGGGACGCCAGCTTGGAGATAGCTCTTCTGCGTTTAGCTCAAGCACATGAGCACAGCCTTTCACAAGGCTCCCAATTTGCCAGGGTCGGAGCGTCTCTACATACAGCAAGCGAAAATCCTTGTCTAAATAGGCGATGTCAAGGGAAAACTTCATGAAGAACATATGAACACTCGAGCAACCCTTTAAAAAAAGGGCATGTGTAGGCGCAAGCTCACGCCTACCCATCAGACCCTTAAAGCGCGTTAAAAACGTATCTGCAGTCTCGATCACAAGGGATCTTGTGCCAAGCGTTGCTCGCCTTAAGCTCATCATGCTCATCGCCTAGAGCGCCCCACTGTTCATGATCTTGAGGATAGCCGGACCAAGCAGCACCATGATAATGATGGGAAAGATAAGGAAGACAAGAGGGAAAAGCATCTTAATAGGAAGCTTAGCACTCTCTTCCTCGATCTGCTGTCTATGGTAGTCACGGACTGACTCTGCCTGAGTCTCAAGAATGTTGGCAATAGGTACACCAAGCCTCTCAGCCTGGAGGATCGCACCAACGAAGGATGTGATGGGCTGGGAGTCACAACGCTTTGCTAAACGCCCGAGCGCCTCAGCACGTGGAACACCCATGGCGATCTCGCGCTGCGCCTGGGAAAGCTCGTCCGTCAAAGGCCCATCGGTACGTTTGATAACATGCAACAAGCCTTGATCGAAGCCCAAGCCTGCGGACACGCAGGAACTGAGAAGATCAAGTGTATCCGGCAGAGAATTCTCTATTGTCTTACGTCTCTGTTTAATTTTAGCCTGCAGCATAACACGGGCAACGACAAAGGTACCGAACGCAGCAAGGATAATGCCTATAAGTTGAAAAAGTATTCCAAGCGGAACCATTAAAACTAGGGCGCATAGTATAGTCATGCCTATATAGGTCTGAGAGCTCATGTTTATACCGGCAAGCTTTAAATCCATGGCAAGCGCGCCCTGGGTTTCCTCGTCAATTGGAATATTCGAACTAATAGCCTGTGAGACACCCACTAGCCTTGGCTTAACAACGCGATCGAAAAAGGAGGGTGAATCAATTTCCTCCTCCGGAATGCCAATTCCTAGGATGTCCAGCTCCTCAATGGACTTCAGTCGTGCTGCAACCTTATCCCCCGACCCGAGTCGCTGCATCAAGGTCACAAATAAGAACAAATAGATTACAGGAACAGTAAATAGAATAAATATTCTGAAATTCATGAATAGAGCCCCTCAGGCCAAACGACCTAGACAAGTTTTGTCATGTTGTTAATGATCACAAAAGCTAGGACCTCAAGCAATAACGCAACGACGACTATGACAATACCAACAGTCGTTGTATAAAAAACTGACATATACTCAGGATTTATTCCAGATATCACGAAGAAGAGAACTATTGGTACACTCCCAAGAACATATCCAGACATCCTACCTTGGGCAGTAAGCGTCTTGATCTTGTTCTTAAGCTTAACGCGTTCACGAATGGTCAAGGCAAGGTTATCCAAGATATAAGCAAGGTTACCGCCTGTCTTTCGCTGAATCATGACGGCAGAAGTCAGAAGCTTCATATCGCTGCTGTCCATACGTGTCGTCACCCCAGTGAGCGCATCCTCCAAGGACATACCATAGTTCATCTCATTTATGGCCCGACCAAACTCTATTGAGATAGGCGGAACCATATCCGTACGTACAGAGACGAGAGCCTGCTCAAATGAAAACCCCGCCTTCAAACCATTAGAGATGAGTTGAAGCGCGTCACCCAGTTGGGTTGAGAAGGTGTCCATCCTCCTATTTGTCATAAAGTGAAGATAGAAGGGTGGCGCAATCGCGCCAAGCATCGCGAGCGCAAGAACAGCGATGATATTGTTCGTAAAGAGATACGCAAGAAACGACGGCACCATCGTGGCACTGATCCACATCAGAGCAAACTCCTCTGGTCGCAAATCAACGCCCGCCCGCTGTATCCCGGTACGAAGTCGCGCAGGGACATAAATTTTCGCGAGAAACTGACGCATGGCATCATTATCAGGCCCGGCAGAACCCCGACGCCCCCTGCGAGCCTGATCGCGCGTAGACTGGCTGTCGGCTGCTTCGAGATGCTCAATCTCCTGCAGGCGCTTACCCAACTCGCCCCCATTGTTAGACTGAGATGCGAGGATAACGCAAAGTAAAACGCCCAAAACCAAAAGAATAACAATAATAGCCATAACGTATACTCGCTTTTCTCCCTACGAGAACCACTCATCACGCACGAAGACACCCATCTCATTGAATTTCTTGAGAATATGTGGACGAATCCCCGTAGCCTTAAAAGCTCCCTTTACCCGTCCCTTAGCATCAAGACCTTCCTGCTGATAAACAAAGATGTCCTGTAAGGTAATGGTACTGCCCTCCATACCAACTACCTCACTAATGCTTACAATCTTACGAGAGCCGTCTCTGAACCTTGCCTGTTGAACAACAATGTCAAGGGCTGAACTAATCTGATCTCGAATCGCCTTGACAGGAAGCTCAATACCACCCATAAGAACCATAGTCTCAAGACGCGACATGGCATCGCGCGGAGAGTTGGCATGTACCGTGGTAAGCGAACCCTCATGGCCTGTGTTCATAGCCTGAAGCATGTCGAGCGTCTCGGCAGAACGAACCTCGCCCACGATAATGCGATCAGGACGCATACGTAGAGAGTTCCTCACGAGATCTCGGATGGAGATGCGCCCCTTCCCCTCCGAGTTTGCAGGACGAGCCTCAAGCGTAACGACATCGTTTTGCTCGAGCTGAAGCTCGGCAGCATCCTCAATGGTTACAATTCGCTCTTCGTCAGGAATAAACGCAGATAAAATATTAAGGAGCGTCGTCTTACCGGAGCCAGTACCTCCGGACACGATGACATTAGCCTTCCCTAGAATACACGCCTCAAGAAACGAGGACATTGAGTATGAGAGGGATCCGTGCTCCATGAGGTCGGCAATCTGAAGAGGTGCAGAGCTAAAGCGTCGAATCGTGATGGACGGACCCTTGATGGCAACGGGGCGAATGACGGCGTTGACACGCGAGCCATCCTCCAGACGTGCGTCAACCAGAGGACTCGCCTCATCGACATGCCTGCCTATTCGAGAGACGATACGATCGAGAATCCTCAGAACATGATCATCGTTTTCGAAGGTCACATTTGTCTTTGCGATGCGTCCATCTCGCTCAATATAGACATCCTTCGCACCGTTGACCATAATTTCTGTAATCTTGGGATCTTTCATCAGATCCTCAAGCGGACCAAGACCGATGACCTCATTATGGATCTCCTGTATGAGGACCTCTCTATCGGAGCGCGGGACCTCGGCGGCCTCATCAAAAACGACCTGCCGAATGAGATCATCGAGCTCAGCCTCATGGTCTGCAGCATCTCCAATAGTGGTGTTGATCTCCTCGATGACTTTTGCCTGGAGGCTCCTTCTTAGATCACCATAGCGACTTGTCGTAGCTACTGGCGCAAGCATACCTGCTGAGCTAGCAGCAACACGCCGCGCTGCAGCTTGAGGGCGTGCGACGGAACGAGACTCTCCCCCACTCGTTCCTTGTGACTGCTGTGTCGGGACAGCAGTCTGCACTGTCACCGAAGAGGTGCCTCGTGCACCACGTGCGCGATTTAGACGCTCCTCAAGACTCATTTACTGTCCCTTCTTCTTACCAAAGGATATGTTAAACAGTGGCTTACGCTCTTTTGGCTGCTTTTGCTGACCAGGCATAGGCATACCAGCAGGCATGGCATTCATTGGCATTGCATTCATACCAGCTCCGCTCACCGGCCTTTGTTGCGAGCCGGAAAGCTGGCTCGCCAACATGCCACTAGCCTGCGCGATTCCTGACCTTGGTGCAGCAAGGGAAACCGGTACACCCCTATTGATTGCCGCCGAGGCAAGCTGATAGTCATATGGCATACTGGCCCATACCCGCGTCCCAAAGACCTTTTCGACGTCAGGAATCTTGATTCTTCCCCTCGGATCATAGAAGGTAACCAAGAGACGAATCTTATCTGACTGATTAAGCGAATGCAGCAGGGAGAAGAGCCTCTTCGTATGCCTCAGGACCGAGATGTCTGGCCTTGCACAGACCACGACATAAGTGGACTGCTCACAGACCGTAATCATAATGTCATCAAAAATTGTACCCGTATCGATGAGGACAAAGTCATAGTAGCTACGTACGGCCGACAAAAGTCTATCGACCTGCGAGCTTCCGATCTTCTCCGCGATCTCTGGACTGCACGGACTGCAGAGGATGTTCACGCCCGAATCGTGAATAGCAACGTATTGGCGGATATCATCAATGGTCGGACTGACGCGCTCCTGAAGTAACTCACCCAAGTTCATGCGCGAGTCGATCCCAAAGAAGATACCCCCATCGCCATATTGTAGATCAAGGTCTATCACGAGCACCTTGTTCCCTTGGCGAGCGAGATCAACCGCCAGGCTTGACATGAACGTAGTGCATCCGATGCCGCCCTTTGCAGACACAAACGAAATATACTTGGTATCTGCGATTGCACTCGACCCTGTTATCGCATCGATACGTCCCGTCTCAATGGACACGGAGCGACGTATACCATCTACTATCGCCGCATGCGGACTATCCTCTAGGAAGGATCCACTGATTCCACAGGATAGCAACCCTCGCAACTGATCCTCGTTAAGGCCTTGCTTCACTATGGCAATGACAATGACCTTTGGACGCAGCGCGTACACTTGCTGTGCAACACGAAACACCGCATCCGATCCATCGACATAGAGCGCAAGGATCCTCACCCGCAGAGAATCAATGGCGCCTATAACATCGCCTTCTTTTTCTGTACCACCAACAACCCTAAACCCGTCCTCTGCTTTAAAGGAGGACATGAGGATTCCCTCACGTTCGGAACTTTGTCCAAAGAGGAAGACATTGATTGCCATCGATCTTACCTACCCCTTCTCTTTAGCTGAAGACCTCGGTCGAGTTGATAGTCGGCAACTGAACAATCTCGTTATCGTTTTGAGAACGAAGCGCCAGATAAATCTTTACACCATCAAGATTCATAGCTAGTGCGAGCTTCTCGCCATCCTGCAGCGAGGAGAGCTGGAATGTTACAGTCGAGTATTCGCTCTTATCAGAACTAGAGGAGGAACTCTGGTCACTAGAGCTTGTGTTACTCGAATCGCTTGACCCATCCTTATTCGCCTTAGGGGCAGGCGTACCTGGGGTACTCTCATATTGCTTCCCTATCGCCAAGATAGGCACATTCTGCAGGACTGTCGAAGCGAGTCCGTGAGTGCTTCCGCCACTACCCTCTTTTCCGCTGTAGACCGCAATGATGTCTACCCTGTTACCTACCCTCAGGAGGTTAGAGACGCCCGTGACCTCATTGACATCCAAGCTCATTGCGCGCTGCCCATCCTTCAAGGTCATAAACAACGGATTGCCACCAGCAATGAGATCTATTCGTGAGATCTGATTCTTGTATACTATCTGCCCCGCTCCAATAGGCGACTGGGCAATTGTGCCCACGACCGTTTCCGGTTTGTCTGCGGTATTGATAAGATAATTCCCGGAGGTTACATCGATCGTAGTAACCATGTCGGGTGTAATGGCGGTATAAGCTGGAATCTCCTGTTTTGCGACAACAATTGTCTGTTTGGCAGGTGCCCCACCTCCGCTAAACAGTTTACCAGATATCACAATATACCCTAATATAGCTACAAGGAGCACACCTGCCACTATAGCGATCACGCGCATCCTCGATGCCCCATCCTCATACGACCCAGACGATGTAAATGGCAAGTTCATACTAGAATCCTATCTCATACAGAAACATGGCCGAACAGCCGTTAAAGACTGTCCGGCCGAATTGATCATTGCCAGTCTATTGTACTACAAGAACTACTTGATAGCATTGGCGACGTTGTTGAACTTGTTGTTGACGTTGTTGCCGAGGAACGTCAGCGCCGTGATGACGACGATCGAGACGAGTACTAGGATCAGCGCGTACTCGACCAGGCCCTGTCCGCTCTCCTCGTTGCTGAGCCAAGATACCATGTCCTTCATGCTTCCTCCTCGTGTCTCGTGTGGCACCGGGGCCCCGGCGGCGGCCAGCCTACGCCTAGTTGAGGGCGTTGGTGACGTTGTTGAACTTGTTGTTGACGTTGTTGCCGAGGAACGTCAGCGCAATGATGACGACGATCGCGATGAGCGCCAGGATCAGCGCGTACTCGACCAGGCCCTGTCCGCTCTCCTCGTTGCTGAGCCAAGATACCATGTCCTTCATGCTTCCTCCTCGTGTCTTCGTGCGTCGCCGGGGGCGGGCCCCGGCGGCGGCCAGCCTACGCCTAGTGGAGGGCGTTGGTGACGTTGTTGAACTTGTTGTTGACGTTGTTGCCGAGGAACGTCAGCGCAATGATGACGACGATCGCGATGAGCGCCAGGATCAGCGCGTACTCGACCAGGCCCTGTCCGCTCTCCTCGTTGCTGAGCCAAGATACCATGTCCTTCATGCTTCCTCCTCGTGTCTTCGTGCGTCGCCGGGGGCGGGCCCCGGCGGCGGCCAGCCTACGCCTAGTGGAGGGCGTTGGTGACGTTGTTGAACTTGTTGTTGACGTTGTTGCCGAGGAACGTCAGCGCAATGATGACGACGATCGCGATGAGCGCCAGGATCAGCGCGTACTCGACCAGGCCCTGTCCGCTCTCCTCGTTGCTGAGCCAAGATACCATGTCCTTCATGCTTCCTCCTCGTGTCTTCGTGCGTCGCCGGGGGCGGGCCCCGGCGGCGGCCAGCCTACGCCTAGTGGAGGGCGTTGGTGACGTTGTTGAACTTGTTGTTGACGTTGTTGCCGAGGAACGTCAGCGCAATGATGACGACGATCGCGATGAGCGCCAGGATCAGCGCGTACTCGACCAGGCCCTGTCCGCTCTCCTCGTTGCTGAGCCAAGATACCATGTCCTTCATGCTTCCTCCTCGTGTCTTCGTGCGTCGCCGGGGGCGGGCCCCGGCGGCGGCCAGCCTACGCCTAGTGGAGGGCGTTGGTGACGTTGTTGAACTTGTTGTTGACGTTGTTGCCGAGGAACGTCAGCGCAATGATGACGACGATCGCGATGAGCGCCAGGATCAGCGCGTACTCGACCAGGCCCTGTCCGCTCTCCTCGTTGCTGAGCCAAGATACCATGTCCTTCATGCTTCCTCCTCGTGTCTTCGTGCGTCGCCGGGGGCGGGCCCCGGCGGCGGCCAGCCTACGCCTAGTGGAGGGCGTTGGTGACGTTGTTGAACTTGTTGTTGACGTTGTTGCCGAGGAACGTCAGCGCAATGATGACGACGATCGCGATGAGCGCCAGGATCAGCGCGTACTCGACCAGGCCCTGTCCGCTCTCCTCGTTGCTGAGCCAAGATACCATGTCCTTCATGCTTCCTCCTCGTGTCTCGTGTGGCACCGGGGCCCCGGCGGCGGCCAGCCTACGCCTAGTTGAGGGCGTTGGTGACGTTGTTGAACTTGTTGTTGACGTTGTTGCCGAGGAACGTCAGCGCAATGATGACGACGATCGCGATGAGCGCCAGGATCAGCGCGTACTCGACCAGGCCCTGTCCGCTCTCCTCGTTGCTGAGCCAAGATACCATGTCCTTCATGCTTCCTCCTCGTGTCTTCGTGCGTCGCCGGGGGCGGGCCCCGGCGGCGGCCAGCCTACGCCTAGTGGAGGGCGTTGGTGACGTTGTTGAACTTGTTGTTGACGTTGTTGCCGAGGAACGTCAGCGCAATGATGACGACGATCGCGATGAGCGCCAGGATCAGCGCGTACTCGACCAGGCCCTGTCCGCTCTCCTCGTTGCTGAGCCAAGATACCATGTCCTTCATGCTTCCTCCTCGTGTCTTCGTGCGTCGCCGGGGGCGGGCCCCGGCGGCGGCCAGCCTACGCCTAGTGGAGGGCGTTGGTGACGTTGTTGAACTTGTTGTTGACGTTGTTGCCGAGGAACGTCAGCGCAATGATGACGACGATCGCGATGAGCGCCAGGATCAGCGCGTACTCGACCAGGCCCTGTCCGCTCTCCTCGTTGCTGAGCCAAGATACCATGTCCTTCATGCTTCCTCCTCGTGTCTTCGTGCGTCGCCGGGGGCGGGCCCCGGCGGCGGCCAGCCTACGCCTAGTGGAGGGCGTTGGTGACGTTGTTGAACTTGTTGTTGACGTTGTTGCCGAGGAACGTCAGCGCAATGATGACGACGATCGCGATGAGCGCCAGGATCAGCGCGTACTCGACCAGGCCCTGTCCGCTCTCCTCGTTGCTGAGCCAAGATACCATGTCCTTCATGCTTCCTCCTCGTGTCTTCGTGCGTCGCCGGGGGCGGGCCCCGGCGGCGGCCAGCCTACGCCTAGTGGAGGGCGTTGGTGACGTTGTTGAACTTGTTGTTGACGTTGTTGCCGAGGAACGTCAGCGCAATGATGACGACGATCGCGATGAGCGCCAGGATCAGCGCGTACTCGACCAGGCCCTGTCCGCTCTCCTCGTTGCTGAGCCAAGATACCATGTCCTTCATGCTTCCTCCTCCCAAATACCTCTTCATGTTAGACACGACTATGCAACACCAGCTGCTTTGCTGATGTAAGCATCACTTCTACGGCAATTGATTAATTGAGTTATTGTAGATATTATGCAGGTTATTACTTAGACCTGTTACGCTTGCAATCGCTACGACAGAGACTAATACAAGGATCATCGCGTACTCGACCAGACCCTGTCCGCTCTCCTCGTTGACCAGCTTTCTGATCATCTCTCCTCCATACTCTCACGCGTTGATATTGTACCAATATCTTTGGTTCTCTTTTGCTCTATTTGTATTGTATCCAAACCTAGCTACAGCCATATTCAGAATCTAATTTTTTTATTTAGTCAACTTATATTTTCCTTAGACACATCTATCTACCTCGCATTATCTCAAAGGATTCAAAACTCCGCCTTAATCTTAGCTACCAATGTTTCACACTTCCTCTACACCACTTGAACTTTTTAGGAGCTCGCATCAGGGCCTCTCTCGAACTCTAACGTAAATCTCTGCTACAGGCGTACCCTGAGCTGATTGCCTTTACCCTCCACCGTCACGTGGAGTACCCTGCGATAGGCTGCCCGTAGCAGAGATCGTCAAAGAGCAGGTTGACATCCTCAATGTAGCCAAGGAGGGGCCGGAAGTAGCGGAAAGCACGATTCAGGCAGCCGCTCCAATGACCATAGCCCTCGGAGTGATTAGACATCCCTTTATGGATCGTATTGGCCGGGGCTCACGAGACCGATGCAGAAGAGAGATGAGGGGAGCCAGCAGACGCTATTCAGCGAGTGAGCAAGCACTATATGAAGCTTCGTGAGCTCGTGTGGGTGGTTTCGCCACCGCCCCGGTGGGGTGGATCTCAGGTCCGAGCGCCCTAGCATCACGAGTGTCATGGGGCCGTCGATGTCGTGGGACCCGTATCCCCGTCCGGTCGCGAAAGCGACCGTGGGAACGCAGAAGTGTACACAGATCGGCTAAAATGGCCTCTCGGAGCCGTTTTGGGTCATTCGTGTACACTGTTGCGCCGTGAGCTGCGATGCGAGTTGCGACACGAACTGCGTCGGGTGGCACGAGTGGCTCAACCGCCATGGTGTGCCGGCGGCGCCCCCTCGGTGGCCGCCTCTCCCTTGGTCGAGAAGACAGGCTCTACATGAGTGGCGCCGTCGCCAGGTTGACGTCTTCATCAGAGCGTTAACCTACATAGACCCTCGAAGAGCCCACTATATGCCCGATTATCGACTGAAAAAGCGTCAAGTCCATCGAAAGTAGCAGGGTTCTCTTGACATGACACCGACCGAAGATGAACGCTTCTCGGACATCACCAGTTAGAGCGATGCCCTTGGGGTCCCTCCTCGCGCTACCAAGCATTACGCCAAAGCCGGACATTATGAAGAAGACGACGTCCATCGTTACGTTGTGTCAGGACTGTCGGTACACGGCGCCGAGATCGTCATAATTATCGCAGGAAACGGTTTCGCCAGCACGAAGATGTGCCCACTCCACCTTAACCGTCACTGCCAGACCCACTCCCTCCCGGCTCGATTGACTTGGGGTGCCTCAAAGGGACGAGGATCTCTTGGTATTAGCACTGAACTAAATCATTCCGAACGCGCCGAGTCGAGCCCGCTTGCAGCCCGCCACACGTCCACCCAACTGGCTTCAGCCAAGCAACAGCGGCACGCTCTCTTACCTCTCTTACTGTGGTATGGGGTATCATCTTTACCTCTGTCCATACTCGAAGCTGCACCTCCTTATTGGGATTACTCTCATACTCTCAGGGACTATGAGCGCTTCAGGCTCTGACAGCTTGATTTAGGCTTAATTTTTCTTGGTTGATCAGATTCTCAGCCGCAAAAAGGGAATAAGATACCAATAGTACGGAGCAATGCGCTCAGCACACAAACCATCTGTGACGAGTGACGAGCCTCGAAAAATTTTTAGCGGAAGGTTTTCTCGATTATGTCCATAGCAATGCTCAGCATCTTCTCTCTCGCCTGCATATATGGCATTGTCCTCGGTGTCTTTCTAAACAAGATCTCATGGAAGGTTGTTGACTACAAGCGCGAGCAAAGGCGCAAGGCGGCTGAGGGCAAGGGCGACGGCGAGCCGGAGGAGGGCAAGGGCGAGCGAGGCCGCCAGGCCGATGAGGGCAAGGGCGACGGCGAGCCGGAGGAGGGCAAGGGCGAGCGAGGCCGCCAGGCCGATGAGGGCAAGGGCGACGGCGAGCCGGAGGAGGGCAAGGGCGAGCGAGGCCGCCAGGCCGATGAGGGCAAGGGCGACGGCGAGCCGGAGGAGGGCAAGGGCGAGCGAGGCCGCCAGGCCGATGAGGGCAAGGGCGACGGCGAGCAGAAAGATGCGCAGAAAGAGGGCAAGCGCAGCAAGGAGTTGTCCCTACATTGCGCGGACGATCGCTCACGCAAGCTCGCCCGGATACTGTTGCCTATCCTGCACCCACTCCTGTGCGGCATCGGTGGAGGCATCCTCGCTCTTAACGAGACGATTCCCCTAGTAATACGCGTAACCCTTGCCATCGTGTTCTGCCTGTTTGTGAGCATAGCTTTGATCTCTTCGTGGGTCGATATCCTCATCCGCATCATCCCAAACGAGATTGTACTGACCATAGCCGCACTCGGAATCGTCTTCCGCATCGTTTGCGCCATAGCAGATCCATGGAGCTTGCTTGGTGGATTCGCGTCATTTGCCCTCACCTTCGGCATGTTTTCTTTAGCTATGTTCATCGGAAGAAAACGGTGGAATAGTCGTGGTGTGGGTGCGGGAGACTTCAAACTCGCAATGATCGCATCCTTTATCGTAGGCTTTCCTGGAATTGCATACTTTTATATAGCGCTCTGCATCACTATACTTGTGTACTTTACCTACATGATTGCAAAGAGATCCTTCGGCTTCTTTGTATGGTTTCCCATGTGCTCGTTTCTCATGATCGCCCTCTTGGTGGGACTTATATACAGCTACATTCCAGGAGCGCCGCTGCTCTTCTAGTTGTGCTGTACAAATGAGTCCAGGTGAACCCTCCTGCGGCGGCAAAGTAGAATGCGTTTTCCGTGAGGAGGTACCATCCGAGTGCACCTTTCCGCAAAATGCGTCTTTCCTCACCTGTGCAAACGTCGAGACGCCTCACCAAAAGGCGCACAGACAGAATGTGCTTTTCCGTGAGGAGTCGCTACCAGAGTGTGCTTTTCCGTGACACCCAACCTCCAGAGTGCGCCTTTCCGTGAGGGTGCCCATGCAAAGTGCGTTTTTCCGTGAGGTGGCCTGACGTTTGCCCAGGTAAGGAAAGATGCACTCTACGGAAAAGCGCATTCTACGGTTGCGACGTCACCAAAAAACGCATTCTGGACGCGACCCCTCACGCAAAGACGCATTCTGCGGTCATTCCACATTTCAAAAGTGACCAGAAAGTACATTCTCACGGGTTAGAACTGCCAGAACTGTTCACGCACCAGCAGCACTCCCCGACCGGATGTCCTCGCTCACCGTATGCCGTACGCCCTTACTTGGCCTCGCGGTCGGCGTCTTCAAACCTGAGCTTCCTCAGGCCCGAAAACGGACCCGACGCCATTCGCTCCTCCTCGCGCCGACGCTCGATCTGGGCACCATGCCCGCAGTCCACCTGATTGAGATTCTCGCCACACACCGGACAGAGACCCTTGCAATCCTCGCGACAGAGGACCACATAGGGAGTCTCCATGAGAAGAGCAGACGAGATGGCATCCGTCAAGTCGATCGTGTGGTCCTCGCCCACCCAAGAGAAGTCCATCTCATCGTCATCCCCAAGGGTATCGCTGCCATCAGCGGTCGCCTCCTGAGCTTTGAAGAGGTAGTACTCTTCTACTTCACCTGTCAGGTCCAAGACGGCCTCCTCCAGGCAGCGATCACAGGTGCCAAGCACGCGACCGCTCACGATGCCGGTCACAAGGATTCCCTTCCCTGCGTTGGTGAGCACGAGGTCATAGTCAAGGCCATCGGGCAGTCTGAAAGTATGACCGCCCAAGAGGTAGCCACTCTCGTTGATGTGGCCTTGAACGACGAGGGCACTTCCCGCATCGGCAAGTCTGTCATCGAGAATGGTCGTCACCCGTCGCATCGCGCTCCACCCCCTACCACGTGACGTTATTGGACTGATTACGCGGACCTGAGTTCTCGTCGAGCGTCTCGCGTACGCGCGTCACGGAGTTCGTAAGTGACTTGAGGTTATCCTCCAGGTGCTGGAGCACCGTATCTGCATACTCCTCGGCGTTGTAGCGCGTGTCCCTCTCGTACTGGGAGGCTTGACCACGAATCTCCTCGGCTTGCTGCTGGGCGAGCCGCACCACCTCCTGATCCCCCGAGAGTATCATGGCCTGCTGCTGGGCGTCAGCGATGATGGAGTCGGCCTGCTGCTGAGCACGTCCAAGAATCTCATCCTCCTCCTTGAGGATGCGGCGTGCGTCAGAGAACTCCTGGGGGAACATGCTTCGAATCTCGTCGATTATCTCGTAGATCTCCCGAGAGTCGACTATCTTCTTCTGCATGCCACCAGTGAAGGGTGCCTTGGCCTCGCTCACGACCTGCTCGAGCTCATCCAGCAGACTTTCGATTTCCTCACCCGGTTGCATGCGGGACTCCTTTCGACCTTACGACCTTGCGTGCCTCAGGTTGACTACATGTACAAGGCTATAATGAACTTATAGTAGCAGATTGAGACAGCAACGCACCGCCACGTGCAGGTAGCCAAGCAAGAGAGCAAGAAAGAAACGGCCCCGGAAGCCATGTCGCTTCCAAGGCCGCCAACGAGCCGATCGCCCCTCGCGCCACCGGCTCGTCACCATGTCAAAGAAGTCGCGCGAATGCGATGCGCGACCTACATGTAGGCTGAGGTATCGGACCCGAAAAGCGCTCCTACCCCGTATACTGCCCCCACGAACTCGTTGAGAGAACCCTCATCCGTCGTCCAGGTTCCGTTCTCCTTGTTCATCTTCAACTCCACACTCGTCGTGACGAGGTCAGTGGACTCATCGAGATGCTTGTAGAGGGACTCCATGAGCTTCTTTATGAGTGCATTCGTGTCGCCATTCTGATAGAGCTGCATGGATTCCTCATCATTCATATTGCTGACATCCGAGCGAGCGGCCGCCATGGCGTTCCTGATGTTGGTATTGGTGATGTCAAGCTTGACGGTCGCCGTGTTGCCCTCCACCTTTACCTCGTTGATCTTATAGTCAAAGTGCTTGAGGGCATGCGCAAGGAACTCGTAGAAGTCGATGCCAGACTCCTTGAGCTGCTCCTGCGCTGCAGAGTCTTTGTCTGCCTCCGACATGTAGGGACTTAGGTTCTCCTTAGTGGGATTCTTGAAGGCGTTGAGCATCGTCTCGACACTGGCACGGATCTCCTGCTCGTCACTCTTGCATGCAGAGAGGCCCACGGTCGCCCCTATTGCAAGCGCAACGGCAAGCGCCAGCCGACAGACCTTGAAAATTGTCTTACGTGTGTTCATCATTACTCCTTGTAACAAATACGTATCTATCATATCTTACCATGGAACGGTCTTGACATCCCACATAGAACGCCACCACGCCATTTGACGACCAAAACAGCCTTGGGGGCACGTCGCTCCCAAGGCCGTCACTCGCTCATTCCGCGCGCTCCCACCCCAGCCCTTGTTACGATCGCTTGCAAAGATACCGATGGGCCCTATTGGTATTGCCGCACGACTTATCTGAGACTATCGGATCATCTTCCCCCGCCAGACAGATTGAAGTTTCCAGACATCAAATGTGAGAAGTTTTTGGCAGAATCCTCATCAACCTTCCACACACCGCCCGACTTGACGAGCTTTAGCTCTGCCTCCGTCGAGGTGAGGTTATTCTCATCATCGATGCTGGCATAGAAGAGCTCCATGTATTTCTGCATGATTGCCTTCTCGCCACCTTCGCTGAGCTGCTGAAGCGTGTCCTGGTCGAGCGACTGGAGCTCCTTGCTGCCAGACATGAGAGCCTTCATCAGATCGGCATTTGTGAACGTGAGCTTGACGGTTGCGGTGTCGCCGTTGACCTGAACATCATCGATCGTATAGTCGAAGTGCTTGAAGATATGCTCAGTAAAATCGTACATGTCGATACCATAGGTATCGAGCTGCGCCTTGGTGTTGCTGTCTAGGTTTGACAGGTAGGACTCCATGCTCGCCCTGCTGGGATTCTTGACAGCGTCGAGCATCTTTGTGACAACAGCGCGCACATCCTGCTCGTCGCGATTTGTATCCGCAGATTGCTGTGGACTAGAGCTCGCGGGGGCCTCCTGCGGCGCACTGGGATTCGCGGGGGCCTCTTGCTGCGGCTGTGCGCCGTTGGCAGGCGCAGCAGCCGTCTGCTCGCCCTGGGTGTTGTTCGTGGGAGCTTCCTGCCGGTTGCTACACGCACCAAGGCCTACGGTCATTCCCGCAGCGAGCGTTACGGCAAGGGTAAGCCGACAGATCTTCCGTAACATGGTTCGCATCATAACAGCTTGCATCTCAATCATCACTCCTTACTGCCATATGCTGAAGACGGGTGCCGGCCACACGCCATGGCATTGGACCTTTGCCACTGCGGCCTGCGAGGATCCGACTTCAGGCTCTCTTGGACCGCAGTATAGACCCATGCGTAGGCATCTGCACACCACAATGTCCAGTGTTACGATCTCTTTGTGATCGAACTCGTTCCCCTCATTCTGAGGCGGACTCCTGCGCCTCAGAAGCGGGCTGCTCTTGCGACTGCGATGCGGGCTCAACCTCACCGGACAGGCTGATGCTCCCATACATGGAGCTCGCAAAGTCCTGGACGGAACCATCGTCCACCTTCCAGCTGCCGTTTTCCTTGGTCAACTTGATGGTCGCCTTCGTCGGCGTAAGGTCGGTCGCCTCATCCAGACGCTTGTAGAAGAGCTCCATGAGCCTCTTCTCAAGACCCGCTTCCTTGCCATCCTGATAGATCTGCGCAAGCGTCGCGGTGTCTGTTGACTGGTAGTCGGTATTTGCGGCCGCAAAAGCACTCGAGAGGCTGGCGTTGTTGAACGAGGCCTCGATACTTGCCGTGTCACCCGTAACCGTAACCTTGTCGATCCTGTAGTCAAAGTGCCTGAAGACATGACCCAAGAACTCGTAGACGTCAATGTTGTATGACTCGATCTGCGAGATGATGGGAGCCTTGGCGTTCGACATGTAGGGACGCATGCTCTCTTCGGTGGGGTTCTTGAAGGCCTTGAACATGGCCTCGGCGCTATCGCGGGCCATCTGCTCATCGTTTTTGCATGCGGAGAGGCCGACACTCACTCCGATGACGATCAGGGCGGCGAGCGCTAGTTGACAGGCCCTTCGGATCATGTTGTGCGTCTTCATAACTACTCCTTGCGATGGGTGTTTAGACAAGATACTCTATCATGCGCAGGCCCGATGGGCAAGCTGCGCCTCCGTCATCCGCCCTGCTATCCCTATAGCAGCTCCGTGCCCGCATTCTCGCAGGCCTGCCGGAACTCCCTTGAGACCCCGTCGTCAGACACAACCATCGCGACGTCGCTAATACTACAGATGGGAAAGGTCGAGTTTCTCCCAACCTTGCTCGAGTCGACGAGGGCCACCGTCTCTTCCGCGCTTGCCACCAAAGCGCGCTTGAGGGCAGCCTCATCATCCGACCCACAGGTGAACCCACCGTGCTCGCCATAGCCTGTAACGCCAAGAAACAGCTGCTCGAAGCTTATCTCACGCACGAACTCCATGGCACTTCCCCCGACGGTGCTTAGCGAGTAGGTGTTGAGCCGACCGCCCACGAGCTGCGTCGTCACCTTCTTGAGGCGAGAGAGCTCAATGGCCACTGTAAGAGAGTTCGTGAACACCAGAAGGCGCATGTCGGGCAGCTTCTGCGCGAGGGCCGTCGTCGTGCTGCCCGAGTCGATGAAAACGGTCGTGTCAGGCCTGAGGAGCCTTGCTGCCTTCTGGGCGATGGCGGCCTTCTCGGCGGCATGGCGCAGGCTCCTGCGTGCCAAGAGGTCGTCTGTCCCCACGGCAAAGCTCACGGACTTGGCGCCGCCATGAACGCGTACGATGAGACGCTCCTCGTCGAGCTTCTTGAGGTCGGTACGCAGCGTCATCTCGCTCACGTCGGGAAAGGCCGACTTGAGCCTCGAGAAGGACACATAGCCCTCCTGATTGATGAGCTCGACGATGCCCGAGCGCCTCTCGCCCATGTCCATGCCCTGCGCTGCCTCCTCTTCCCCACACCCCTGGGCTCGGGCCGAGCATGGGACGGCCGAAGGCCCCTCGGGCTTTGTCACTCTCGCCTACTCCACCGACTCCCAGTTGGCAAGCAGGTAGCGCTCCGCCTCGGGCGACCAGAGTCCCTTGTGGACATCAACGATATCGGCAAGTGTACCATAGCGTCCGTCTTCGTCCGCCCTCGTCCGCAGCTCCGAGAGGGCGATGAGCGGCATCTCTATGTGAGTATAGATGAGCTTCTTGCCACCGGGGATCTTGGGAAGCTTGAGCGTCGTCTCGGGCACCGCGTCAAGGCCACCAATATGGGTCACCATAACGGCGGGATCAAGGCGACCGGCAGCAGTGAGCTCGAGCGACTCCATCTCGTCCTGCGTGTTGCCGCCCGTAGTCCCGATGACATGCTGAGAGCCGTAGTGCACCTCGTAGAAGTTGATGGGAGCCTGGAAGTTCTTGTCCGTGGGGCCTGCGAAGAAGTTGAGGCAGCCGTCACGGCCCAAGATCAGGCTCGACTGAGTGACCACGGCCGCGACGGGCGCATAGCAGAGCACGTCGTCAAAGCCCGCGCCCCCTGTGATCTCGCGCAGTGCCGCCACAGGGTCATCGACCGTACCCGTGTTGACAAAGTGCAGCTCGATACCCTCGTCACGCCTGATTTCCTCTGGCGGAAAGAGATGCTCGGCACGAGCGAGGCGTTCCTGGTTGATGTCTGCCACAACGACAAGGCCAGGCCTGCGATCACAGTGGAGGGCATAGGTAAGGGCACCAAGGCCCATCGGGCCCGCACCTGCGTTGATGCAGAGCTTGCCACCCTCACGGATGCCCATGTCGTGGGTGTAGACACCCATCTGGGTGTGGTAGGCGGCATGGAAGGCCCCGATCGAGCAGCTCATGGGCTCGGCAAGGGACGCCTGATAGTAGGCCTCCCCGTGATAGACCAAAAAGCAGCCCGTAGCAAAGACCTCCTGTGGCAGGATGCAGTAGGTGGCGTCTCCGCCGCAGAACTCGTAGGAGTAGCCGGGTGAGTCCATCGAGCCCTTGTAGTTGAGGGCGGGCTGAATCGTGAACTTCTGACCAGGCTCGTACAGATCGGCATACTTCGCGCCGACCGTAACGATGTCGCCCGCAAGCTCGTGGCCCGTGATGGCTGGGTGCTCGGCCACATCGGCGTGGACGCGCTTGTGCTCGGTGCCCAAGATCGCCATCTTATAGGTTGACATGCACATCGAGTCCGAGATGACCCGCACGAGCATCTCATCGTCCTTGATGTCCGGAAGCTCGAACTCGTCGATGCGAATGTCGTGTGCCGCGTGGAGTCGTGCTGCCCTTGCCCTCATCCCATGTCCCTTCTCGTGCGTCCGCGCGACCTGGCTGCGTGCTGCCCGTCAGTAGCGTAGACTATTGGTTCAACACCTCTTGGCTGTTACTATAACAATAGTGGGAATATTGTCAAGCTCTATTTTGAGACATATTTTTTAGCATCATCGTTGGTGAACACCCGTTTATGGAGAAAATTCTACCGTTCACAGAACAAGATAGATTTTTATTACAACAAAATGTATTGTTGTTTCAATAGTTACTGTCATTTGTCTTTTTCGTCATCGCGGAGAAGACAAGGGTCTTGGCGCACCTGCGCCGGACATGTCGGAAAGGGAGAGAGATGGCCAACGCACGGGAGTCGGTGTCCAAGTTCGGCAAGTTTCTCAGCTCGATGGTCATGCCCAACATCGGAGCATTCATCGCGTGGGGCTTCATGACCGCAATGTTCATACCAACCGGATGGTTTCCCAACAAGACCTTGGCTGCCATCGCAAGCCCCATGCTCACCTACCTCATCCCCATCCTCATCGCCTCACAGGGCGGCTACCTGATCGCGGGTAAGCGCGGGCGCATCATCGCCACCATCGCCGTCATGGGCGCCATCGTCTCGGGCATCACGGTTGATCCCGTAACGGGCGAGACGACGGTCACAACGATGCTCATGGCCTCGATGCTCGTCGGACCCGCCGCCGGCTGGTTGATCAAGAAGTTCGACCAGCTGATCGAAGGGCACACGCCTGCGGGCTTCGAGATGCTCATCGACAACTTCTCGCTCGGCATCGGCGGCCTCGTGCTCGCGATCGTGGCGTATCTGGTCATAGGCCCCCTCATGCTCGGCATCCTCGCCGTGCTGCAGGCAGGTGTCCAGGTTCTCATGCAGTACAGCCTGATGCCACTGCTCGCCATCTTCATCGAGCCCGCCAAGGTGCTCTTCCTCAATAACGCCATAAACCACGGAATCTTCACGCCCATAGGTCTTGAGCAGGTTGCCAACACGGGCAGGTCACTCATGTTCCTCCTTGAGGCGAACCCAGGTCCAGGCCTTGGCGTGCTTTTGGCCTACTGCTTCTTCTGCAAGGACGAGACGACCCGCCAGTCTGCGCCCGGTGCCGTCATCATCCACTTTTTGGGCGGGATCCACGAGATCTATTTTCCCTACGTACTCATGAACCCCACGGTGATCATCGCCCCCATCGTTGGCAACGCCGCTGCGATACTCTGGTTCTCCCTCGCGGGCGGTGGCTTGGTTGCCCCTGCGTCTCCTGGCTCCGTCATCGCCATCCTCAGCATGACGCCCCAGGGCTCTATCATCACGACCCTCGTAGGTATCGCGCTTGCGGCGGGCGTCTCCTTTGCCATCGCGTCTCCCATCGTCGCCCGCGCCGAGATCAAGAGCCTCGATGAGGCTAAAGACGAGATGGGCGCACTCAAGGGCGGACAGGCGGTTGCTACAAACGTCGACAAAAAGTTCGGCCAACACGTTGTCTTCGCCTGCGACGCGGGCATGGGGTCCTCGGCCATGGGTGCCACCCGCTTCCACAACCGCATCAAGCTCGACCGTCCGGACATCGTCGTGACTCACGCCAGTGTGGACGAGGTACCTGCTGACACAGACATCGTCGTGGTCCAGAAGAGCCTCGCCGGACGTGCGCAGAAGAGCGCCCCAGATGCACAGTTCATCATCATCAACAACTTCCTCTCTGATCCGGCGTTGGACGGCCTCTATGATGCGCTCGTCGCAACCGAGGCCGAATCGGGCGTCGGAGAGACCGACGTCGAGAAGGCCACCGAGAAGATCGAGAGCCGCGAGCGTGCGGTCGCCATCGACCGCGACGGCATCAAGCTCGATTGCCCCTCCGTCACCCGCGAGAAGGCCATACGGGCCTCCGGCCAGTTGCTTGTCGAGCATGGCGCCGTTGACCCCTCCTACGTCGATGCGATGCTCGAGCGTGACCGCGAGCAGAGCGTCTATATGGGCATGGGCGTCGCTATCCCACATGGGACCAACGAGGCTAAGGGCAGCGTCAAAAAGACCTGCGTCACGCTGCATCAGTACCCAGGGGGTGTCCTGTGGGGTGACGAGAAGGCGTACCTGGTCTTTGGCATTGCCGGTACCGGCGACGAACACCTACAGGTACTCGCAAACGTCGCCAAGGCGCTCGAGGACGAGTCGGTCATCGAGAAGATGAGGACCACCACGGACGTCGACTGGCTGCTGAGCGTGCTGGGCTAAAGCGTAGGGAACCGGCCGGCACGGGGCGGCAGCGAGGGGCGGCTGCGTAGGGCGGCAGCGAGGGGCGGCTGCGTGGGGCGGCTGCGTGGGGCGGCGGCACCACCTGGGCCACCGCCCCAGCTTTGGTCTTCGTTGTCGATTGTGCGCCTCTGGTCGAGGGAGTCGAATTGCGCAGAGTGCGCCTCTTCGTCGCGTCGCCGTAATCGCGTCGCCCATCCAGAATGTGCTTTTTCGTCACATCGCGCACGCAGAATGCGCTTTTTCGTGAGTCGCGCACGCAGAATGTGCTTTTTCGTGAGTCGCGCACGCAGAATGTGCTTCTCCGTGAAAGTGGTGGGTCAGAGTGTGCTTTTTCGTGAGGGCGTCTGCACAGAATGCGCTTTTCCGTAGAGTGCGCTTTTCCTCACCTGCGCAAACGTGGCGCCGTCTCACGGAAAAGCGCATTCTGGAGTTGGTGCCTCACGAAAAGGCGCAGTCTGACTGTGGGCCCTCACGGAAAAGCGCACTTTGGGTGGTTTAGGGATCGCAGGTTGCGCCTTTCCGTAACGCCCTCACGGAAAGGCGCACTTTGGCCACCGGCGCGAGGGCAGGATGCGCTTATCCGTGAGGCGTCGGTTGGAGAATGCGCTTTTCCGTGACCCTGCGGATGCAGAGTGCGCTTTTTCGTGAGGTCGCCTGCGCAGAATGCGCTTTTCCGTAGAGTGCGCTTTTCCTCACCTGCGCAAACGTGGCGCCGTCTCACGGAAAAGCGCATTCTGGAGTTGGTGCCTCACGAAGAAGCGCATTATAGCCGTGGTGCCTCACGAAAAGGCGCAGTCTGACTGTGGGCCCTCACGGAAAGGCGCAGTTTGGCCACCGACGCGAGGGTAGGATGTGCTTTTCCGTGAGACGTCGGTTGGAGAGTGCGCTTTTCCGTGAGACGTCGGTTGGAGAGTGCGCTTTTCCGTGACCCTGCGGATGCAGAGTGCGCTTTTCCGTGAGGGTGGTGGGTCAGAGTGCGCTTTTTCGTGAGGGCGTCTGCACAGAATGCGCTTTTCCGTAGAATGCGCTTTTCCTCACCTGGGCAAACGTCGAGCCACCTCACGGAAAAGCGCATTCTGGAGCTGGAGCCTCACGGAAAAGTACATTCTGGGCGCCCGCGTGACGCCGCCCTCACGGAAAAGCGCACTCTGGGGGTGGCACCCTCACGGTTGATGTAAGGAGGATCGCACGCATATTCATAGAGCTCGTCGATGGACGTCGGGCCGCGCACGAAGCAAAGACAGGCGACAAAAAGGCTCCTGGCGCCATTGCCTCCCTCAAGCGCAGGCACGATAAGATTGTCGGTGACAATCCCAAAGCGCGCATCCGCTCCCCCGCCTTCGTGGGAGTGCTTACGGTGACATTTCTCTATGCGCGTGAGGTAGAGGAGGATATCTACGTGATTCCCATCAGGAGTCTGGCTCCCTGACCGCAGGCAGCTGCTCCTGATCCACGCATCCCGCTCCTGTAAGCGAGACCGTGATCGTAGGCGAGCGTGCGGTCGTGAGCGAGGTCGCGGTTACGTCCCCAAGACCGCGATCACCCGGGCTGCGGCGAGCATCATCATGACAGCTGTGAGAGCCGCCCCTCGAGCGAGACGACCTGCGCCTTCGGGTCGCCAGCGTCACAGCGGACGCGCTCCCAGGCGGCAGCGCCCCGTACGCGATAGTCCACAACCGGCCCGAAGCCTCCCGTGAGCTGGGACGCGGCAGCTCTGAAGCTCGGGTTCGCCTTGAGTCCCGGGTAGCTCACAGCCACGACAAGCGGATGGCACGAGAGGTAGGCCGCGACCACCTGGGCGGCGTCATCCTCCCTGCGGCGGCGGGCGGGAAAGGCCACAAGGGCTGCGACAAGCGAGGCCACGGCCGTGTCATCAAAGACCGCAGACGGCAGCACCGCAAGCGCTACGCGAAGGTCAGACGGACACGCCTTTGAGGCGGACAGGGCAACGCAGCGCCCCGTTCCCTCGGGCCAGGCGCGTGTAAAGCGCTCCACGACAACATCCGCGCCGAGGCGGCAGGCGGAACAGCCAAACGACGTGGCGAGGGAGTTTTCCACCACAAGAGGAAGA
This sequence comes from Olsenella sp. oral taxon 807, assembly GCF_001189515.2. Classification (NCBI taxonomy): domain Bacteria; kingdom Bacillati; phylum Actinomycetota; class Coriobacteriia; order Coriobacteriales; family Atopobiaceae; genus Olsenella; species Olsenella sp. oral taxon 807. Next base: position 307,567 of record NZ_CP012069.2, on the reverse strand, counting down.
CCCCGCCCGTGGGCGTCTGCCGCCTGCGCCCGCAGGTCAGCAAAGCCGATGGGCATATCGCCCAGACTCTCAATCCAAACAGCGGCTCGTCTCTGGGCAAGGCCAGAGACGAGCTCGTCGGCAGCTTCCGCATCTACAAGGCGCGTGAGGGCAGCGCCCAGCCGCTTGGACTGATCGGCACAGAGTCTCTCGAGGGCGTCAGACATGGCCGCGACCTACCCTGGCGTCAGCCGCGACGCTCCGCGACCTCGTCCTTGATGGAAGCGATGAACTCGTCGAGCTCGTGCTGGGTCGTCTCGCCACTGCGGTCGCGCACAGAGACGTTGCCCGCCTCAACCTCCCGCTCGCCGAGGATCAGCATGTAGGGAACGCGATCGATGGAGCGGGCCTCACGGATCTTGTAGCCTATCTTCTCGTCGCGCTCGTCCACCTTGACGCGCAGGCCGGCCTCGCGAAGCCTCTCTCCCACCTTACGCGCGTAGTCGCGACTCTTCTCGGAGACAGGCAGGACCTTGACCTGACAGGGAGAGAGCCAGGTGGGAAACTTGCCCGCGTACTGCTCGATGAGCATGCCGATAAAGCGCTCGAAGCTTCCGAAGCCCGCGCGGTGGATGAGAATGGGACGCCGCTTGCTGCCGTCTGCGGCGGTGTACTCGAGCTCGAAGCGCTCGGGCAGCTGGAAGTCAAGTTGGATGGTACCGCACTGCCAGGTGCGCCCCAGGCAGTCCTTAAGGTGAAAGTCTATCTTGGGACCATAGAACGCGCCATCGCCGGGGTTCAGCGTGTAGTCGGTGTCCATGGTCTCAAGCGCCTCCTTGAGACCGGCCTCGGCAAGGGACCAATCCTCGCTCGAGCCCATGGAGTCTTCGGGACGGGTGGAAAGCTCGACCCTGTAGGGAAAGCCAAACTGCTCGTAGTAGGTGGTGATCAGGCGCGCGGTGTCGATGACCTGCTCACAGATCTGCTCGGGCGTGATGAAGAGGTGGGCGTCATCCTGCGTGAACGCACGCACGCGAAAGAGGCCGTGCAGCGTCCCCTTGAGCTCGTGGCGATGGTCGAGGCCGGCCTCGGCGAGCTTGAGTGGCAGGTCACGGTAGCTGCGTGGACGACTCTTGTAGATGAGACAGGCGCCGGGGCAGTTCATGGGCTTGACGGCAAAGTCCTCGTCGTCTATCTGGGTCGTGTACATGTTGTCCTTGTAGTGATCCCAGTGACCGGAGGTCTCCCAGAGGGAACGCGAGAGGATGACGGGCGTCTGCACCTGCTCGTAGCCATAGTCATCCTGCATCTTTTGCCAATAGCGCATGAGGGCGTTCTTGACACGCATGCCGTTGGGCAACCAGAAGGGAAAGCCCGGACCTGCGTCGCTCGTCATGAAGAGCTCCATCTCCCGGCCTATCCTGCGGTGATCGCGCCTGGCGGCCTCGGCGAGCAGGCGTTCGTGCTCGGCCAGCTCCTCCTTGTTGCGGAAGGCGGTGCCATACACGCGCGTGAGCATCTTGTTGTTCTTGTCGCCCTTCCAGTAGGCGCCCGAGACGCCCGTGAGCTTGAAGGCCTTGAGGGCCTTGGTGTAGAGGATGTGCGGCCCCACGCACATGTCAACGTACTCGCCCTGCCTGTAGAAGGTGATGCGGGCGTCCTCTGGCAGGTCGTCTATGTGCTCGACCTTGTACTTCTCGCCACGCTCGGCCATGTGGGCGATAGCCTGCTCACGCGGGAGCTCGTAGGTCTCGAACTTGAGGTTCTCCCTCACGATCTTGCGCATCTCGGCCTCGATCGCGGGAAAGTCCTCCTCCGAGAGCTTCGTGCCCTCGGGAAGTTCGATGTCATAGTAGAAGCCGTTGTCGGTGGCAGGGCCGTAAGCAAAGTCGGCCTCGGGATACAGCCGCTTGACGGCCTGGGCTAGGATGTGGGCGGCGGAGTGACGGATGACGTGGAGCTCCTCATCCTTGGGGATCTCGTCGACGTGACCGTCGTTGAACAGTGCCTTCATGGTTGAACTACCTCTCCTCTGACAGAAGACGGGACGACCGGGCGTGATGGGGCTGGCCTGCCCAAGGCAGGTGGACAGGACGTCACGCAGACCCGCTCAGTCTACACCACCGCACCTCAATGGGACGGGCCGCTCACGAGAAACCGACGTCTCTGCGTCTTCCCGTGGGCGGCCTCGATGACGTGACAAGGCCGCATGCCCACGCGATGGCATGCGGCCGCCTTGCCAGGCCCTTCTCTTGCTACTCACGCGTCTGGAGTGCCTCGGTGGGCGCTATCCTGTTGACGCGGCGCATCAGGAGCGCCTCGACCACCAGGTAGCAGACGAGCGCACCGACATAGGCGACGGCATACCACGAGGGCGGCCACGTGACGTCAAGGCCTCCGCCCACGTTTGCCACAAGATAGGGGTAGGCAAGGTCGATGAGCAGCTTGCAGAGAGGCACGAGCACAAGAAGCCCTGCCGCCACGACGACGAGATTGCCGTCAAGGTAGAGCCTGCGCAACTCCCCCCTGCGGTAACCGAAGACCTTCATGAGGGCGATGGGGCGTGCGGCGCGGTCGATCGTCACCTTGACCATGAGGTACGTGACGACGATGAAGATGACGGACGACAGGGTGACGAGCAAGATCACCATCGGCCCTATCATCTCGTGCCAGACGACCGTGCTCTCGATGACCCTCTCCCTCGTGAGCGTGCCGTCGAGGCGTCCTGCCTCTATGTTGAGCGCATGGTCACTAAGGAGCGCGTTGTAGCAGTCGCCGTCCTCGCCGAAGAGCGCTCGCATGTCCTCGATGCGCATGAAGCAGCGGAGACTCGCGTCGTCTCGCACCACCTCGCGCACGGTGAATGCATAGGGACGATCCTGCGTCTGGTCGGTGAGAACGACGCTGTCGCCTACGGAAAGGTTAAGCTTGGACGCCATCGCCGACGAGATCGACAGCTCCCCCTCGCCCGAGGCTGCGATCCTTGGGAAGAAGGGGTTGTCGTCCCTTAGCCCCAGGAGCGAGACGTCGAGCGTGTAGCCGAGCTTGCTCACGGAGAGACTCCTCAGGTATGCCTCGTGGGCCCCCTCGGGCACCGTAGCGGGTGGATACCTGACGGTGTAGAGATACCCAAAGGACGTGTCCCGCTCTGCCGCCTGGGCGCTGTTCTCGCAGAAGGCGTCCGCATCGAGGGCGAGAAAGAGAATGAGCAGACACACGAACATGCCTGCGAGCACGGCGGACACGCTGCGCCTCTCACGCAGGAGCTGCCGCAGGCTAAACGTCCGCACAAAGCCGCGACTGCCCCAATCGCGGATGCGCGCCGTGGAGACCCTGCCTGCGTCAGGCTCGTTGCGCAGCAGCAAGAGCACGGGACGGGAGAGCTTTTGCCTGATGAGCACCCCGTTGACGACGAGTGCCATCACCGCAGGCATAACGACGCCAAAGGCGACATCCCATGGCCCCACCTCGAAGGAGATGGGAGGCAGCGAGTAATACGTGAGCGTGTTTGTGGCAAGCGCATGCACCATCCACGGAGAGGATCCCCAGACCGTACCCATGGCTCCGCCGGCGAGGCACACGAGGACCGGCAGCATGGCGTAGCTCAGCACGAGTTGGCGTCGGCTCACGCCCAGGGCATAGAGCGTGCCGATGATCGTGGACTCGCACTCGATGGAATGTACCACAAAGACGGAGACGACGTACGCGATGAGCGCCACGACGATGACACCAGCCAGCTGGCTGACGGCGATGTTGATCTGAACGTCGGAGGCGGACGCCTTGATACGCGGGTTGTCCGCCTGCTCGACGAAGCTGGTCAGGTTATCTATTTTCAGCGAGAGGTGCTCGTCGAGGACACCTTCCACCTTGTCGTGAAACGCGTCGACGCCATCGGCAAGGCCCTGGGCCGCCTGTGCCAAAGGTCGCGTCTGCGCACGCGTCGCGAGGCCGGACGCGCCGAGGGCGTCTTGCAGGCTCCGTGCCCCGTCCGTAAGCCTACCCAGCGCATCCTCCACGTTGCGCCTATCTGCCAACTTGCGGCCCACGTACTCCTGGAAGTATGGGTCGCTCACCTGATCTATGGCGACGTCGAAGTCCTCGTTCTTCAAAAGCTCCCTGAGCTCTTGCGAGGAGTGTCCGGCGGGCAGGGTGTAGGCATAGAGGCAGGTCTCGGCCTTTGCGGCCCCACCCCCCTCGAGCAGTCGCGCGTAGGTGGGCGACGTGACGAACGCCGTGCCGAAGGCATCGTGGTCGACAGAAGCGTCCGACATGTTTGCCACACACATGTCGTAGTCGGAACTGGAGCCGATCCCCACGATCGCAAGGCGCCTCTCGCCCACATCGAGCGTATCGCCCAGGCTAAGGCCATGTGCCCTCGCGTAGTGTTGCTCGATCAGGACCTCGTCATCTGCCTGGGGCAACCTTCCCGAGTTGGGAGTGACCCTGTTGATGGAGTCGCGCGTCGCCATGACGCGCAGCGTTGAGCCGTCCGTACGCATGAAGTCAAGGTAGGGTTCCGCCTCCAGAGAGACGCCCCTGTCGTGAATCTTGGCCAGCTGCGCGTCCGTAAGCGGCACGAGGGTAGAGAACTCTCCGTCCTCGACGTTCGTGGCCAGGGCCGTCTGACTCACACCTCTGATGACACTTTGGGCAGAGACCCCGATAGACGTGACGATGACCATGCACGCCGCAACCACAGCAAGAAGGGCCAGGTAGCGGATGAGGTTGGAGCGAAGGTCGCGAAGGGTCCTTCTGAGCAGCAGTCTTTGCATCGCGACCACCTACAGTTCGATCTCAGACGCGGGCAGCTTGTGCGCGTTGCCCACACTCGACACAACGCTGCCGTCCTTTATGCGCACCACCTGATCGCACATGGCCGTGATGCCCTCGTTGTGGGTCACGATGAGCATCGTCGTACCAAAGCTCCTGTTGACCTGCTCGAGCAGACCCAGTATCTCGAGCGATGTCGCAGAGTCGAGGGCGCCTGTCGGCTCGTCGCAGAGCAGCAGCTGCGGCTTCTTGACCAGGGCACGTCCGATGGCACAGCGCTGCTGCTGCCCACCCGAGAGCTGCGAGGGGAACTTGTCGGCGTGCGCTGAGAGCCCCAGGGTCCCGATGAGTTCTTGCATATCAAGCGGGTTTGCCGACAGATAGCTTGTGACCTGGATGTTCTCTCGTACGGTGAGGTTGGGCACCAGATTATAGAACTGAAAGACAAAGCCTAGGAAGTCCCGCCTGTACTCCAGAAGCTGCGATGGTCCAAGCGCCGTGACGTCGCACCCGCCCACGCAGATCTGACCCGAGTCCACCTCGTCAAGCCCGCCAACGACGTTGAGAAGCGTCGACTTGCCGGAACCTGAGGCTCCCAAGATGGCGCACAACTCCCCCTGCGCGACCTCAAGCGAGAGGTCCTTGAGTACCTGCGCCTTGCCTTCGCCTGAGCCATAGCTCTTGCAGACGTCCTGCACGCTCACGAAGTGCCCGCGCACGGCCCCGTCCTGATTCTGACAGCACCTTTTCGTTGCGTCTCTCATACATTGCTCCTCTCAGGCACCCCTTCTGGAATGCCTCCATTAAACGTAACGTTGTTATCCTATCGTTATGAAAAAAGGGCCGATGGCCCTTCTGACTACCCATGAAGCATATACCCGCCGTGGCGGACTCATAATAACCATGACTAACTCCTCCCTTCGGGAAAAGGATACACCCACATGCGCGCGCACGTCAACCGCCTCTCAACGTGAGCAATCACATGACAGCGCCTGTCAGGAGGTCAGTCAAGTCTTCACCCATCACGACGGCGATGGCTCCCCCTCGCAGGAAACGCACCACAGTACTCAGCCTCGTCATGAACTCCTGACGAGAGAGGTGCTCTGACAGAATGCCCAGAACGGAGTCGATCTGCAGTTGCGCGAGCCACTCGATGGTATGCCCATCCATTCCGTGCATACTCGTATTCTTGAGCGCATCCTCGCCCAGCGTGAGGTAGGCCTGCTCGGATGCCATCTGGGTCAGCACAGCCAACCTCCCCCGAACGTAGGGGTGCTCGCGGTTCGCGAGCACGGCATCGACGACCTGGGGTCGTCTCGCGCAGATGTCGTATATGTCGAGCCCGGCGGCGAGGTCCTCGCCCTCCGGAAGGTCACGCAGCTGACCATCCCCCAAGTGGGCGCGCTCACGCCGGTAGTGGGCGCGCAAGGACAGCTCCACCTGGTCGAAGGTAGGACCGACCGTGCGCTCAAAGAGCTCCCCCTTGCCCGCAAATAGGAAGTAGAGGGCGCCCGTCGTCACGTGGGCCGCCGCGCAGATGCTGCGCAGCGACGCTCCCTGGTAGCCGCGCTCGGCAAACTCCAGCGTCGCCGCAGCGATGAGGGCGCGCCTCGTGTCGGCACTCTCTTCCTTTGTCCGTCTCATGCGCCCCTCCCAGAGGTGGACGCGGTGCGCGCCGGCCCCTACACAAGCATGCGCTCGGCCTCGTCAGGGTCTATCTCCAGCAAGGCCGCAGCGGCGCGCGTCCACGAGCCCGGCGCGCACGAGCCGGACGGGCCCTACCGAGGTCCCGACAGCCGTCGGCGGGCGGGACACGTCACCCCCTGCGGCCGGCCTCATCCCTCCGCAGCGAGCGTGCGCCTGATCTCGTCGGCGTCCACCCCCGCCGATGCGGCGGCGTCCTGCACGCTCACGAGCCCGTCGCGCACGAGCCGGACGAGCGTCTTGAGCGTCCCTCTCGCCTCGCCTCTCGCCTCGCCCTCCGCGATGCACTCCGCGCGGATCTCCTCTCGAATCTCCTCTATGACGCTGCCCATGTCCTTTCGCCCCTCCTCCGTCTCCCTGAGCCTTCTCTTCACCCTCGAGGTCTCCGGGAAGCGCCCCTCGTCGTACGCCTCCACCTCCGTGAGCACCCTCATGAGGGCGGGGGCCACACGGCGCGCTCGTGCGGGCCCCGACAGCCTCCGGCCGCCGGCGGGCGGGGCGCGTCACCCCCTGCGGCCGGCCTCACCCCTCCGCAGCGAGCGTGCGCCTGATCTCGTCGGCGTCCACCCCCGCCGATGCGGCGGCGTCCTGCACGCTCACGAGCCCGTCGCGCACGAGCCGGCCGAGCGCCTCGAGCATCTCGAGCCTCCCCTCGGCCTTGCCCTCCGCGATGCACTCCGCGCGGATCTCCTCTATGACGCTGCCCATGTCCTTTCGCCCCTCCTCCGTCTCCCTGAGCCTTCTCTTCACCCTGGACGTCTCCGGGAAGCGCCCCTCGTCGTACGCCTCGGCCTCCGTGAACACCCTCATGAGGGCGGAGACGTCCGTGCCGTCCCTCGCCAGGGCGTTCACGTACACCTCCGAGAGGCCGTTCTCGAGCGTCCGCCCGCTCTCCCTCACGACCCTGTCCACATGATACAGCGACCTGCCCTCCCCGAGGGGGTCGAACTCGCAGACGAACGCGACGCAGACGTCCGGGACGTCGGCGAAGCGCCCGCCCGGCCTCGTCCTGTCCGCCGTCACGAGCGAGGCGTGGTAGCGCGCCCTCCTCTGGAGGTCGTCCCTGTCGGTGCGCTGCACCTCCACGTCCACGAACCTGCCGCCCGAGAGCTCGCAGAGGGCGTCGAGGACCACGGAGCGGCCGTGGGGGTTCGTGACGGTGGACTGCGGCTCGCACTCCACGACCGTGAGCCCCTTGTCCTGGAGCAGCACCCTCAGGAGCTCCCCGCAGAAGGCCTTGTCCCTCGCCATCACCCGAAACATCAGGTCGTCTATGGGCCTCAGCCCGCCCATGTCCCGTCTCGCCTGCGCCATCCGGCCACCGCCCCTCCACTCGTCCCCCGCCGTGTCTTACCCTTTATCATAGCACAGCATAAGAACTTATGTTCTTACAAACTCAAACGTGTGAAGTCACTCTCCAAACCTTTAATCAAACAAAGTGCCTACAGACACGTCAGTTGGGCCAATGACCTGACGGTACACCACCTATGGCACGCTACGAAAGGCCTCGCGACTACGCCTTGATCATAGGGAGAAACCAGTGTGGTACTTGCCCCAGCATCCCAGACTCTCCCTGCGCGCATCCATCTTCACGACCGTGGGCGAGAAGCGTGGGACATACGATTCTAGGAAGTCATGCCTGCCAAGCTGCACGCATGAAGGCATGACAGTAAGTTTGACAGCGGAATGATTGCGAAACGTGCGACTTGCCGTAAGAGACGCACAGAATGCGCTTTTTGGTGTCACAGCAATCGTAGAATGCGCTTTTCCATAAAATGCGCTTTTCCTTACCTGGGCAAACGTCGAGCCACCTCACGGAAAAGCGCATTCTGCGTGTGACCCCTCACGGAAAAGCGCATTCTGAGACCCACCACTTACGTAAAGACGCATTCTATGCCCCAGCGCACATACAGAGCGCACTTTTTCGTAAGGGACGTAGCCAGAGTGCACCTTTGCGTGATGTCACAATCACAAAGTGCACTTTTTGGTGAAGGACTGTAGCCAGAATGCGCTTTTCCGTAGAATGTGCTTTTCCTCACCTGGGCAAACGTCGAGCCTCCTCACGGAAAAGCGCATTCTGGCTCCTGCGGGTCACGGAAAAGCGCATTCTGCGTGTGACCCCTCACGGAAAAGCGCAGTCTGTCCAACCGATGGGTTGTGGAATGTGCTTTTCCGTAAGATGGCTCAGCAGGTCTCGGGTCTAGGATTCCTACCGCAGTCCCAAAGGACGAAGCAGCGGAGAGGGACACAACCTTGCATTCCATCGCCGCCGCTGTACTATGCAAGGATCAACCTCGCCCTTTACCATACGTGCGATTTCTCATATGCCTCCCCCGTCCCCGAAAGACACCACCCTCTTGGAACATGGGCAGCACCAGATGCACGCAAGAGCCAAGGGGAACAAGCACGAGAAGAACGGAACCTACCACCCTAAGCCAACGCTCCACATACAGCTGGGGCGAGTCGCAGTGCATGAGCGCCTTGGAAAGCGCCGCCATGGGACTGAAGGTGTCAACGGCGTTAAAGTTAAAGTTAGAGGGCGTCGTCGTCCCCTCATCGGCGTAAGAGCGCTCGAAAATTGCAAGGTAGCGCTGGTCACTGATGCCATAGGGATGACAGGAGAGGAGCGTCACCAGGTCGCGATGTGGCTGTACTCCCACGGCGGCGGTGTCATCCGGAGCGATGGCGCGAAACTCCACCGCTCGATACTCTAAGGTGCCCCACCTTGTCTCGATGGTGAGAGTGTCTCCCAGCTGTATGTCCTCAATATCTCTGAAGATATCTCCCCGATGTCCCGCTATCGCGACGTTCGAGCTCTCCTGCCCCAAAGGGGCAGAGGTTCCAGAGATGATGCATGCCCCGCGAGCCAAATGGTCGTTCGACGCCCCGAGGAGCAGGGGGGCCTCGACATTCAAGCGCGGCACGCGCAGCACACCCACGACCGCATTATCGAGACCCACACCTTTGAACGCATCCTCATTGCTCCCGATACCCCACGGATCATTCACGACACCAGCAGTCCCAGCGATGACCCTCTCGTTGTAGGCCAACAGGAACTGGTAGGCCGCATCAAAGGATGTCCCTCCATCAGCGGGGTGAGTGCCGTCGGTCGCAGCGGGGGCACTGGTATCGGCAGGAGGAGTGCCGCCGGTCGCGGGGGCACTGGTATCGGCAGGAGGAGTGCCGCCGGTTGCAACGGGGGCACTGGCGTCGGCGGGAGCTTTGGTATCAGAAGAGACATCGGCATAGAAGCGCGTCAGCTCGCGATCGTATTTCTCTTGAGATTGCAAGGTCGTAAGCCCAGGCAAAATGAAGATAAGCGCACCGACCAGAAACATAATAGATCCTACAACAACACGCACCGAGCCTCGCCTCGCATTAGCGCCCGCTGTCATATTCCGCCTCGCATTAGCGCCCATAACCACGTCGTCTCCTCCACTGAACAATGAGGGCCACAACCACGATCACGAGGGCGACCCCAGCGCCGGCGAGCGACCAGACCCAAATGGGTAGCCCAGGAGTAGCGAGGGGACTCACCGAGCGCACGACGGTCTCGCTCCCATTATCCCACTCGCTCGGAACCTCGCAGCGCTCCGCGTGCACGAGCAAACGATGCGAGTTCACCCCATAGGGAGTGCAGGTGACCAGCGTGACAAGATCCCTGTCAGGCTCGATGGCAAGGCTGGATACCTCCTCGGGCAGAACGACCTCAGTCTTGATCACCCTGTATGCGTGATTCTCGCCAAGGACCTGTATGACAAACCAGTCACCAACGGTGAGCCTGTCAAGCTGCTCAAAGATTCGCGCTGTCGGAAGACCCGTGTGCCCCGCGAGGACGCAATGCGATGACGCTCCACCTATGGGCAGGGAGGTCTGCACGACATGACCGACGCCATGGCCTAGCGCCGCGTCGTTCGTGTAGTGATAGATGGGGAGGTCAACCTCTATCTTGGGGATCACCAACCGTCCCATCACACCGTCTCCCGCCAAGTTGAGCATCTGCTCATACTCAGCGTTACCTGGTACGTAATCTCCCGTGTCAAACGGATCGACCACCCTGACGCTACCTGCAAAGAGGCGCGCATTGTAATCGAGGGCAGCTTGCTTCTGGGCAGACAGGTCCTCTGGCTCAAGCTGTTCTACCACCTGCTGCTGAGTGACGCTGACCTTGTCCTGCTCGAGCTGATTCAGAACGTTACTTACAAACGGATAGCAGATAAGAAAAATGCCCGCAAGTAAGACGAAAACGGCGATCGCTACCTGAATACGGGAACGCCTTTTCCTCTCCCTGTGATAGAAGGAGGTGGGAGGGTACAGGCCCCCTCCCACCAACATGGCGCGAATGCGCCTATCCTCGCTTCCAAAGTCCAAGAGAACCGTTACATCTACTCGGCGTTCTTCTTACCCTGGGTGCGGACGAGCACAACGCCACCAACCGCAAGCAGGATGACACCGGCGGCGGTGATGATCAAAGTGCCGGGACCACCTGCGGCGGGCAACGCAGCCTGAATGGGATCCATGACGTCAACGGTTGAAACGAGATAGTTGTCCTCTACGTCCGCCGTCGCAGGATTATCCCCCTTGCAAGCGCCCTCATTGAGCTCAAATTTCTGGTCGGGAGCCTTCTGATACCCTGCGGGAACGCCGGTCTCGGAGACGGTATAGCTACCGGCTGCAAGGCCACTAAAGTACACGTAGCCCTGCTGGTCAGACTCCGAGGTGAGCACCGTGCCATTCGCGAGCGTGAGAGTGAAGACGGCCTTAGGCAATGGCTGGCCCTGTGGATCAACCTTCTTGAACACATAGCCATAGGTCTTGACCTCAGTCTTGTCACTCGGCTCGGCAGTGTCACTTGTATAGGGGTTCGGATTGAACGTCACCTTTGCGGTGTTCCCCGTCACGCTTCCAGCCTTCGAGAAAGCATCTGAGGTAACCTTTGCCTTATATGTCACCACGATAGGTAGGCCGAAACGTGAGAGGACATAGTCCTTCTTAAAGGTGATAGTGTAGCCGGTCGCAGCGGCCGTAATCGTGTAGTCAGAACCACTCGCCGCAGGCGTTCCGTTGATCATGATGGACGTAGGGTCAATCTCAAGGCCATTCGTGGGCGTATCGGTGATCACGAACGTGGCGTCCTTGGAGTCTGCCGGGTAACTGGGGATGGCGGTCTTTACCGTGAAGGGCACAGAGTCGCCCACGCTATATCCATCAGTCTTTTTGTCTTGCTCGTTCACGACCGTCTTCGTGAGACCCACATCGGTCTTCTTGACTGCAAGGGACTGGTCAGCATGAGGTTCATACTTTCCGTCCTTGACCACGGGACTCACGTCGATGATCATGTTCTGGTAGACCCGCGCCGTGCCGCTCGTGCTCGTGACACGAATCAGGTAGTAGCCACTGCCAAGGGTGAGATCAGCCGACTTATTTGCTGCGGTCGCGGTCGCCTTCGCAGCGACGCTCGCATCGGAGAACGACTTTGCTACCGCCGATGCCACCTTCTGTATCTCAGAGTTCTGCACGAAAGTGGTGCCGTCCGATGCGATCGCCCCGAACTTGCCAATCTCGTTGTAGTCTGCAGGCAAATTGTTGGCCATCTTGTATGTCAGGTTGCCTGTTGCATCAATATCGGCATCAGCTATCTGGTACGCACTGACCACATCACCGTCTACTAGGTCGGTAATGGTCACCTTGCTGTCCGCGACATCCGTGGGGCTAGTCGGGTCAGCGAGAGCCACCGTGGGCGCCAAAGACGCCGCCAGGGCAATGGACGCAAGCAGGGTACCCAACCTGCTGCGTATTGCCATCGGTTTTCCGTTCATGTGTGATTCCTTTCGCTCTGTTATTGTTGTCGCACTGCACTTACCTGAACAGCCCGCACGTGCCTGTCTCGGCGAACCGACCAGGGTAAGTCCCCTGTTACGGACTCTGCGTCCTATGGCACCACCTCCTTACGTGACGCCGGGGCAATGCCCGACTACCTATAGTATCCATTATGCCTATACATGTATCCATTGCGTTTCTTGATATAGAGAGCACGACCACCTCCCCCAAGAGCCAAGATCGCACCCACGAGCAGGATACCCGTAATACCCGCGCCTGCCGTGCCGGGAAGGATGGGGATGGGGACATCCACGATCGTTATGGTCGAGACGCCGTCGGGGGTCGAAAGCGGCGCAACAACCCCGTTGCTGTCGCGGGTGCTGATGACCCCATCCGACCCGACGATGATCTCATGGGCCTGCGAGTCGAGATTGAAGCCGAGCGGCGCGCCCGTCTCCTTGAGCCAGTACGTCTTTTCCCTCTCAAGTCCGTAGTAGATAGCCTTTCCATCCAAGAGACCCGTAGTCACCACCGAGCCTGCGATGGGATGTTGCAGAGCCTCGTCGCTGTAGGTCACGGCAGGTTGATCCGCACTCGTAAAGGACCCGTCGCCGTCATCTAGGTAGAGGGTAAACTGAGCACCTCCCAAGGGAGCATGAGAGTCGCTGTTCTGTTTGAGGACGGCAAGCGGAACCTTTGGGGCATAACTGTTCACGAACGCCGCACCGTCCGCATCATAGGTCACGACCACGTTAAGCTTGCCCTGGCCCGCGTCCTCCACCTTGACGGTCACGGTCTCGGAATGCGTGTCATAGGTATAGCCCGACTCTGCGCCACCGTCCTCGGTGATGGTGTAGGTGAAGGTCTTTCCGACGTCGGCCAGCGTGTAGTCGAGCGCCCTGAACGTGACGTTGCCGTCGGCGTCGTTCGTCTTGACGTCGAGCTCGCTGCCCTGCTCGTCCTTCAGGCGGAACGTGAACTGCCCGTCCTTGAGCTGGCCTCCATCAAGCCGCTTCGTGGCCTTGAGCTGGGCAGAACCCGTTGCCTCATAGGGCACAAGGACGTGCACCGTGTTGGTTGGCTTGGACTCTTCGTTTATGGCGATGGACGCCTGGTTCGGGACCTTCCAGAACTTGTTGCCCTGGTCGTCCTGCTGCTCGTAGGAGGAGAGATCGGCGGTCTCTGAGACCGGCACGCGTATCTTGAACGTGTGCTCGCCCTCAACATGGCCGTGCCCCGTGTTCTTTGCCGTCGCGGTCACGGTCTGGCCAGAGACGCTGATCGTCCAGTTGCTCGTGACGTCAGTGCCACCCTTGTAGACCTTGACCTCTGCCTTCGAGGCGTCAAGGGCCGGGTCGAGCGTGTCGGTCATCACAATGGACTTCGCCTTGTTGGCCTCCACCACAAAGGGGAAGGTCTGCTTGACGTTGAACTCCGCGACCTCACCGCGGTTCTTGACCTGCGTCGGGGGATCCTTCACCGGATCGGACCACTTTGGGTAGGCCCGTACGACCGTGTCAAAGCCCATAGCTGTTGAGCAGGACCACCCACGCCATTTGGTCATAAACTCCGGAGCTGACTTCATGACGACTTCGCTACGACTATCCCGTGCGTTTTGCGTACCATCATTCTGCTTCGAGAGAAAGCCCCTCCCGTCCGGCTTGACCTCAAGCCAGTTTGGGATTGCATCCTTACGTATGAGCGCCTCGTCCTTGTAGCCGCTCACCTTCCATATGCTCTCGCGCCAATCACTTGTGTAATTTGTAGCGTTGGTTACTTCGTTCCAGTCAGCCGGCTGATCGATGTCCCAGTACAGCGTGTCAACCTCACTGTTTGGATCAATGAGATCTTCTGTGCCGTGCTTCACGACGCGAGTCCTATATGTACTCTCAACCCCAACACGGTCTGGTGGTATCTGCGGTTTTGCCTTTAGATCTCCTTCATAAGCCTCAGCAGCCAACTGGATGCCAAAATTAGTCGTTATCTCAAACGGGGTAAACCAACCCACATGATGCCTGTTCCATTTCCATGCATTTACCTGCGTAAACTCAATAATCCAGTCAATTCGTTCCCCCGTGCTCGTGTAGCCTATGTCATTGAATCTAAATTTAAAGCCAGGAAATGCTTTGGCGTTCTCCGACAGGGTGTCCGGTCCGGTCGTATAGCGCCAGACTGCGTAGCATCCACCCCACTTGCCTTTCCACCAGTATATTTGCCATCCATTCTCCATAGCACGCGAACTACCGTCCTTCGGGACATCGCTAACGTTCTTCCATTGACCCTCCGACCAGTACTGGCCCTGCTCGGCACCTGGCTTGGCGCTTGGCTCCTTTGTGATATAGACATCACCGCCAATGTGGTCAAGTAGGTTATCGACCTTTGTCACCGTGTCGGCACGCGCCACGCCTGGTATGAGGCAACAGACAAGCGCCCCAACAATAAGCAGGAAGCTGAGCAGGACATGTTTGCTTGGACATCTGGGGAGTCGCTTCAACATTGCGGCCACGATCGTTCCTTTCACGTTCTCATACCAAATACACCGACTGCATCACAAGGGGTGCCCCTATGCATCGGAGAGCCAGCTCATCCCTACGTCTTCCTCAAGCGCTCTCCTGGCAAAGCGATCCTCCCACCTGTTGATCACGCAGCAGACCTGCCACTCTACGACAAAGCGCATTCGACTGTACCATAGTTAGGTGCACATGTCGCCACTAGGAAAGCCTGCTAACATGTATCATATACTAAATTGTCAGCGTGGGCGACCCCGAGACGCTCACCGCGAACGCCGGATGGTACTTGACAGAGCAGAGGAGCATTGATACCATAAATAGATGGTTTAGTCGTCAACTTTGACAGTCCGAGACATGGTCCGGATACGTGAGCGTACGGGTGTAGGACAGCTCCGAAAAAGGACCTTCAGACCGGTAAAAGTTGTCTTGGCATCTGCGGCGGTAGTTCAACTGGTAGAGCAGCAGCCTTCCAAGCTGCCTGTTGCGGGTTCGAGTCCCGTCCGCCGCTCCACGAGATCGAAGGCCATCGCTGCATTGGCGATGGCCTTATCACAGACGGCCTCTAGGGGTAAGACTCTAGAGTGGTTCACTGAAAATGGTTGGGTTTCTCCACACACGAACACCATCTTGAGGCACCTCTGACCTACCGCTCACCGATCAGTCTATCTCAAAATAATCTGACAAAACCCGGCAGAGTACTGGGCCTCATGGGTCGATTGGACTCGCTATCCCTCATGTGGGTCGAAGGGTCGTATAGCCTTGAAAAGCTTCGTCTTCGTTGTCAGGCAGCGATTCTCGAAGCTGAGGAAGAAGGCCTCTGGATCTATCGACGTGAGGTCGGTGGTCTCGAAGGCCGGGCGCGTGTACTTCACCGAGATGATGTACTCGTCGCATATCCTGCCCTCCCTGTCACGTCGCTGCGTACGACCCGAGACCACGATCCGCTCGATTCCAGGTGAGGAATCGAAGAGCGACGCCGCGACGAAGATGCTCACCCCATAGACGCACTTCGCGTAGTCGCCCCTCAGCGCTTCTTGTGTCCGATTCTTCTGCCTGAGGGCGCCACTCGCAAGCGTCACGTATTCCTTGTCGGGAAGATCCTCCAGCTCGGGTAGATCGAGGTCAACCCACAGTTCGCTGCCCCTGAGCTCGTAGCTCACGGCAATCTCGACAGGAAGCGTCATTGAGTCTATACACTCGTCGATGCCTCTCATGATCGTCTCTGGGTCATCTTTGGAGCTCGTGTCTTGCGACAGGCTCCGGCGCACTTTGGGGGAGAGGGAGGCGATGTTGACGAACGAGTCCATCTGCGAGTTCAGCTGCTTGGCCTTATCCTGCTGGTCCTGCCTGTACTGAGCGGAGAGTTCCTCCTTCTTGGCCTTGACCTCAGGCAGGGCGCTGATCCTGCGAACGAGGGTCTGGTCGCGTATGGGCTCGCCTGACTGGTCGCTGTACTCGTACGTCCCGTCCTCCCTGAGGATGACCTGCACTCCTTTGGGCATCTCACGCGCGGCCCCGCCTGACTTGCTTGACGCGCCCGAGCCCGGGCCTTTGAGCTTTGTCCTGTAGGAGATGCCGGTTCCTGGGATCGATAGGTTCAGATAGACACCCTGGGAGCCAAGCGAGATTGAGTGACCCCTACCTCCTATATTTGCGCTGAGTCCCCTCTTCGATATGCCGATGCGCAGGCCCTTGGCGATGCTCTTTGACTTGAAGAATCGAAATCCCATTCCCCACTCCCTTCGCATGCGGACGCTCGGGCGAGCCGCTCTGGAACCCATCGTGGGCACGCGAGCACACCCGTCCTTAGGGCGACGCGAACGCCCGTTGTGCGAAGCCTCACGAGACCTCGCTGACACGCGCGGCACCGGCCCCCGCAGGCTGCCACGCATGGTCCTCTCTGCGGATCACGGGCTGATTATACCTGATGAGGGAACGATGGTGAGTAGGCGATCAACGCGCATGGCCGCCTCGCGTTGCGCAGCAAGATCTCGCGCGATTTGGTGACCTCAGGTGAGGGACTCTCGCCTCCCTACAGATACCTCCTGCGCCTGACAACATGAAGGATCGAGCCGCCTCCGACGAGAACCAAGGCAAACCCGACAAACAGAATGGGCGTTATGCCTGTGCCCGCCGTGCTCGGAAGCGAAGCGACCCGCGTGTCCTTGATCGTCATAGTCGAGACGCCATCCTTGACAGGAAGCTTAGCAGAGACCCCTTGTTCATCAACCAGGCTGATGGACCCATCCTCCCCGACAACGACCCTGTGGGCGTCGGGGTCGAGGGTATAGCCCGCAGGCGCAGTCGTCTCCTTGAGCCAGTACGTCTTGCCCCAATCCAAGCCGTAGCAGAGTGCCTTCCCTTGACCATCCGTAGTCATAACGGCACCCTCGATACGCCTCTGCAATGTCTGGTCCTCATATATCGTGGCAGGAGAATCCATGCTGGTGAACTTGTTGTCGCCATCGTCTAGGTAGAGCGTGAACTTCGCGCCTCCGAGCGGCTGGTCGTTCTCATCATGCTTGAGGATGGCAAACCCGACGTTCGGGGCGTAGTTGTTCTCGAACTGCGCCCCATCGGCGTCATACTCAGTGACTACGTTGAGCTTGCCTTCCCCAGCGTCTTCCACCTTCACCTTGACCGTCTCTGTATGGGCGTCATACGTATAGCCCTGCTTCGCGTCGTCGAGCTCGGTGATGGTGTACGTGTACGTCTTTCCGATGTCATCTTGGTCGAAGTCGATGGTGTCGAATGTGACATCACCGTTCCCATCGTTTTTCTTCTCGCCTACCACTGCGCCCTGGCCATCCGTCAGCCGAAACGTGAACTGCTGGTCCTCAAGCTGCTTGCCCTTGAGGGACTTCTTGGCACTGATCTGGACCGACCCACTCGCCTCGTAGGGCACCAAGACGTGCGTCGTGTTGGTCGTCTTGGCTGTCCCGTTGATGGCAACGGACGCCTGGTTTGGGACCTTCCTGAACGTGCCGTCTTGGTTCTTTTCTGTCTCATAGGTGTCGAGCGCGGCCGTCTGGGAGACGGGGGCGGTGATCCTGAACGTATGCTCACCCTCAGCAAAGCCGTGCCCGGTGTTCTTTGCCGTTGCGGTCACAACCTGGCCGGAGACGTTGATCGTCCAGTTGTCCGTGACGTCCACGCCACCCTTGAAGACCTGGACGGTCGCGTGCGACGCATCGAGGGCCGAATCGAGCGTGTCGGTCACGACGATGGACGTCGCCTTGTTCTTCTCGGACACATAAGGAAACGCTTGGGTGATGTCAAACGAGGCTATCTCCCCACGCTTCCTGACCTGGGTCTCCGGTGACTTTTTTGGATCTGGCCACTCGGGATATACGCGGACGAAGGACGCATATCCTATGCTCGTCTCGCATCCGTCACCCACCCATCCGGTGACGAACTTAGGTCCCGCCTTTGCCACGACCGTGGAGATGTTGTTCGCCGCATTTGCGTCATCGTTCTGGGACGACCTGAACCACGTAACCCCGTTTTCTTCGTCCACCTTGACGGTCGTCACCCCAACCGGTCCCAAGAGGGCAGACTTATAGCCATCAGCCAACCCTACGGCCTCCCTCCAGGGAGAGTTATAGGTAGGATCGCGCTTAGTCCCGCCGTCCTGGTAGTGGAAGGACTGATCGATGTCCGCGTAGACGGTGTCGAATTCGTTGCTTGGGTCGATCTGGGTCTCGGTGCCGGTCTTGACCAGGGTAGTCGTGAAGGTTGACTTTATGCTGATGCACTCCTTGTCTTTGGTCGAGACCGCAGCCACCGCAGCGCCGTACTTATCGCCGATGTGGAAGGGGCATATGAGCTTAGGCTCATTGAGCGCCGTGTTGTCCGACTGCCGCGCATGCACTGCCGTGAACTCGATGATCGAGTCGATGTCCTCGCCTGAGGTCGTATAGCCGATCCTGTTGAAGCGCAGCTTGAAGCCACCCCAGTCGGAACCCGTTGAGTCCAGCTTGCCGTTGTCAGGGGCGCGAAACACCATGTACACACCTGTCTTGTAGCCACTCGTGTAGTCCGTATTATACGGGGGGCACCACTTGATCTTCCAGCCGTTCTGCAGGTCGACGGCATCCCCCTCCTTAGCGGGGTCGGCGGGCCTGAGATCAGGTATGTTGTGCCACTGGCCGTCGTTGCCATAATACTGGCCGATGTGGTTCCAATCGATGTTCTCGTTGATGTAGACGGTACCGCCGATTGAGCCAAGCAGATCGTCGACATGCTCCACCGGTGTAGTGGCCTGGACCCTGGTTGGCAAGAGGACAAGGAATGTCATAAGCGCCAGGAGCGACCCCACCAGCGTTCTTAGTCCTCTCGTGTGGCAACTCGTCGCTAGGTTTGCCGTCATCTCTCTGCCCCATCTCTGTCTGCGCATAAAGCCATACACCGTCCCATATCTACTCACTCAAGGCGCCTGCGTCCCTGTACCCGATGCACGGCGTACTCTTTCTTGCCCCATCATATAGCATTGCGCTTGCTCAGATCCACCCCAATACGCTTGCCGTCAACTCGTGACACTACGCGACAGACGCAAGGTGGATGACTTTGATGGCGGTCTTGGTCGCGCGCGTCGGACAGACAGCGGCCAGACTACCGCGGTGTCCGCGTTTTTCTAGGTAGGGTAGGTGCCATAGTGATGCGCATGGCGAGGTGACGACCCGCAGGCTCGTGCCTCAGGTCCTGGTTCCACATGCCGTCATACAGGCCAAGAGGTAGCATGAGGTTTTATCGTATGTGACGTATGTGACGAGAGGGGCGATCTTGAGCGCTTTATCTTGTCCCGCCCGCCTGCGCCGTCTTGTCCCGCCCGCCCGCGCGTGCCGCGAAGTGAGTGAATCACTCACATCATGGGGACGAAGTGAGTGGATCACTCACTTCTAGTTTTCCTTCAATAGGGCTTCTACCTGCATGTATGTAATTTTGTCCTCTCGACGTCTGCCGATTTTGGCGAGAAAATCACTCACTTCGCGAAAGGGAAGTGAGTGGATCACTCACTTCGCGAAAACGTGGGTACGTGCGCACTTAGAGGGCGTTGCGACGAATACAACATGATCAGCGCGTTCGACAAAGCGGTCGCTGTCGGCATATCTGACGGCGGCAACTACCAGCGACCAAGACTCTCCAGAAGTGGTGTACCCAGCTCGCGCGCAAGACGGGAATCACGCGCGACGGACTCTACAAGGCGCTCTCCCCCACGGGCAACCCGTCCTTCGCAGCAGTACAGAAGGCGGTAAGGGCCCTAGGCTACAGACTGGACGTGAAGGCCATGCCTTACAACCCGAGCGAGACAAACGAAGGGCTGCCAGCACGAATCAACGCCTGAGAAGGCGCTGTTGCGTCCCATTTCGCATTGTGTTCTAGGGCTTCTCGGCGGCCTGTCAAGAAAGGAAAACAGATCACCCAAATACCCTGGATGACCTGTGCTTTTTCGTGGAGCCAGCTATCAGACTCGAACTGATGACCCCCGCTTTACGAGAGCGGTGCTCTACCGACTGAGCTAAGCTGGCCTCTAGGCTGTGCGCCCCAGCGGCATGCAAACCCCGCAGGCGCAGCCATAGATTGTAGACGAACCCATGGGGCAATTTCAAGGGCAAATCTGTCAGGCGACGTTGTCAAGAACCTGTCGCTGAGTACTCCGGAAGCTGAAGGACTCTCGCTCAGGGGTATCCGGTCGCTCAGGATGGCCTCGTACTGCGAAAGCTCCGCGCTAGCTTGTCGTACGCGCTGGCAAGAGGTCCCAGAGGCTTGAGTCCTTCTTAGTGGCGGCAACCTGCTTGCTCGTGAGCATCATCTCCCACCATTTGCCGTAGGAATACTCATTCATGTTCCCCTGGAAATTGAAGCCCAAATGCACCCTGCCCATCTTTGTCACAAAGAAGACCACCGAGAGACGTCCCGCACCATCGTCCTGTCCCAAAAGCGCCCTCTTAAACTCCTCACGGCTCAGACCACCGATCGCATCCTCAGGCGCTGGGCGCTTGTCTTTGCCTCTAATGTCCCCGTATGCTTCCGTTTCCTCATACAAGCGATTGATATGTTTGGTATAACCGTCGACAAAGCTATCTGCGATATCCTGGTTGGGCGTCAAGATGTCACCCAGCGAGTAACTCTCCCCTGTCTGAAGGTTTATGTTGACCGTACGAAGACGGCAACACAAGTTGGTGGGGATGCCCACAGTGTAGTTGTCGGCAAAGCAGATGCTGATGAAGGTATCGTTGTTGTAGGTGATCGCATATGAGACGACGCTCCCTATCATGGCAGTACACTCGCTGTCGGGCATGGCTGCATGCGCAGACGCACGGCTTCCATCCTTGAGCTCTGCCGCGGCCAACCTGACGGCCTCGATCATGGCAGGCGTCGGGTTGAAGTACAGATCGCGCGCCGTCTCCATCGCGCAGTCCTTGATGGTGCGATTGATCTCGTCCAGATGCTCGAAGTCCCCCGAAAGCTGTGGATACTCCACCCAGAATTGAGTCCAGAGCCTGAGACCGTAGGCATCCACCTGCTCGGCCCCATCATGGGTGTAGCGGTGCCTGGTGTGGCTATAGCCGTGTCTGTCGCTCCAGTCCTCCTGCAGTAAAAAACCCTGTGGCTCATAGGCGGTGGGGTCATCGGTCGATCCATCTTCGGCCGAGCTGTCGTCTGCCGAACTACCATCCCCGTCGGCGACTGGCGCAGTCCCGACCGTCGACTTTGGCGAACCCTCCTCGACGCCACTGCCCACACTCTCGCGCCAGCCACAGCCAACGCAAAGGATGGCTGCGCAAAGCGCAGCGACGCCAAGGGCACAGGCCAGGCGCATACGCGCTACGATGCCGTCGCACCTAGGCATGGGGACCTCCCACCCGTAACGTGCCTCACATAATCTCTCTCAGTATAGCAAGGGGCAAGGAACTGGCGGGCCAATCCTAATGTGGACCCGGGAGGCGCGCGGAACAGACCAAAAGGACCTCCAGGGGTGCTCGACAGTGCGTCTCACACTGCCAGTCGGAGATGAACGTACAGGATGGAACGTTCAGGGGCGAGTGGCAGTGCGCCGTACACTGCCACTCGATGTCGAGCGTACCGTGTTGGAACGCTCGGGGCCGAGTGGCAGTGCGCCGTACACTGCCACTCGGCGGTGAGCGTACCGGGCAGCGCTCCGTACACTGCCACTCGGGGGTGAGCGTACCATGTTGGAACGCTCGGGGCCGAGTGGCAGTGCGGCCGGAACGCTGGAACGGCCCTGCTTGCGAGCGACGGGGTATCTCTCTTTGGCTTCGCCCTTCCTAGAGCAGGTGCAGCACGCCACGCACCAGACGCTCAAAGTCACTCGCATAGCGTCCGGCAACTTCGAGCACGGACTCGTGAGAGGTATCGGGATCCCCCGACTCATTGGTCGCGAGCGTGAGTCCCAGCACGTTCATCCCCAGGGCATGGGCCATGATGACCTCGTTCACAGTGGACATGCCCACGTACGAGACGCCCAGCGCCCGCATCATCCCGATCTCGGCCGGCGTCTCGAAGCAGGGCCCCAGGACTCCTGCGTAGACGCCCTCGTCCACCGCGATGCCCAAGTCATCGGCAACGCCACGCGCAAGTGTGCGCAGGTAGGGCGTATAGGCGTCCACCATGCCCACGAACGGCGTCTCGACGTCACGGATGCCGTCCCACTCGATGAGCGGATTTCGTCCGGTGAGGTTGATCTGATCGGTCAGGATGCCAAGACCGACATGGGCATTTCCCGTCACTGCACCCGTCGCGCAGGCAAAGACGATGTCACGACAGCCCAGATGTCTGGCATGACGCACGAGGGATGTCACCTCGGCCGCGCTGTAGCCCTGGTAGAGATGGATGCGTCCCGGATAGACCGCCACAGGCACCTCGTCGATGGTGCCAATGGTCAGCTCGAAGCGGTGGTCGCGCACGGGTGTCGCATCTGCGGGAAAGCCATCGATGTCATGATAGTCGATGCGGCGTACGGGCCTCACGAGCTTTGCCAGGTGCCCAAGCCCCGATCCCAGGACCAAGGCAACGGGATGCTCCACCGACGGCTCACAGGCCTTGACGACATCCTCGCTCACCACACAAACCCCCTCCTTCTTGAGAAGGCGCACGAACACGCCGTCTCCCTTGATGAGCCTTCCCGAATGACTCCCATCGTAGACGAGACCAACACCACACGATGGGCTTCTTCCCTTGAGGACGGCGAGGGGCGCCCCCTTCTTGAGGGCGCCCCTCGAGCGTGCCCGATCGAGCGAGAGCTCTGCCCCGCGCCTGAAGTCCTCGGTCACATCGCTGCCATCGATGAGTCTCACACGGTCGCCCACCTGCTCCGCAGGGGGACGCGGCACACTCAGTCCGGCGGCGATCTCTGGACAGACACCCACGACCTCGACCTTCTCACAGAGCCTTTTGACAGAGCGAGACGGCTTAGAACTCCCGTCAAAGCGACAGGCAACTCCGCGCAGGCAATCGCTCACCAGCACGCGCATCGTCTGCGCCCCGCCCTAGCCCTAGGAAACCAAGGTAGATAGGGTGAGGTTGGCCTTGCAGAGCTCCTCGTTTAGGTAGCCGTTCCACTCGCTGCTATACGCATTGGCCTCAGCCTGATACTTCTGGGTTGCCACGTAGTAGGCTGCCTGGGCTGCCGCATAGGATGCGGACTCGTTCGTGATCTTGTAATCTGCCAGCGCGGTGGCGTAGGCACTGTCGCTGCTCTTCCAAGAACCGGTCGAACTGTCCCACTCATCGCCCGCAAGTCCGATGATGTAGGTGGCGTAGTCTCCATTCTCGGCGTTATTGTTGCCGTCAGACGGAGCGGTCGGCGCGGTCGGCTGGACGGGGAGCTTGGCCTTCACGGTCTCGCTGCGAAGCTTTGAGAGCCTCGCCGCTGCAGTGATCTGGGTCTTGATTGAATCCTCTCCTATACCGTACTTGGAGGCGATGGTCGAGAAGTCGGAGGTACCCACCATCTTCTGGGCAAACTCACTGATCTCCTCGTCACTCACGGTAATGTTCTTGGCATCGCAGATCTTCGAAAAGATCTGGTTGCGCGCGACGGAGATGACGCTGTCCGCCGAAGGAACCTTGTATGTCTGGTCATCCTTCTTCGCAGCGTCAAGAGAGGAGGAAGACTCGATGACCTCGCGGGCCGTTATGGAATAACTCGATCCGGCATAGTTGTAGCTACCCATCGGCTTGTCGAGGTCGGCCTCGGTGAGGGAGGTCTTGCCGGCTACAGAATCTCCCAAGACGGTTCCACCCGCGACGCCCGCAAGCAGGAAGTGGCCGCAGGCGACGCCCACGACAAGGGCCGCCACGGTGATAGCGATCCAGACCGGCGTGGAGAGGCCCCGTCGCGAGGACCGAGCCGCCCGTCTGGAATCGTGCTCCTCCTTCCAGCTCCTAGAGCCAGAGCGCGCGGACGTCCCAAAGTCCTTGACCTTGTTCGCCGACTCGTCTTTGGAGTCGCTCTTGATCTCCTCGGTTTTGTCTGCGGACGTGTCCGTCTTATCCTTGTCTGCCGACTCGTCCTTTGACGTCTCGCTCTTGTCGGTCACATCCGCCCCATCGGTCGCCTTGACCTCATCGTCACGCTTCTTATCGTCCTGCTTTTTATCGTCCTTCTTGTCTGCCACGATATAACCTCCCGTGCTGCCCTGCCCATATCCGGGGCATATCATCCTGCGGACACGCTCCATGCACACGCGCTCACGTGACGGCATGCCCGATCATGTAAAACGTGCTAAATGGTAGTTCAGCCACCGGAGCATAAAGGGCACTTCGGCGATCGCGCATGAAAACGCCGTATCCTCAGCACTTATCCAGCACCTAACAAGCGGTTGTCTATCGCCTCGACGATCTCGGCCGAGAAGGCCTTGATGTAGCCTCTCCCGTGCCTGGCGTCGAAGTCAACTCTAGAGCGCATGACTTGAGCCGTTTGGTCTGAGATCGTGCCCTTGGCCATCTCGAGCAGGCAGCCGAGCATGTCACGGTACTCGGGATCGCCGTGGTAGCACTGGATCGCCTCCTCGAGGATCTTCCAGACCTGATCCGAGCGCTTGCCAGACGTTGCTCCATAGCTGGTCAGGAAGCGGAAGGCGGCGAGTCGCGCGATCGATGAGTCCTCGTCGAAGAGGGACGCCTCGGCACCGCCGAAAGCCTCCTCGACGCAGCCCGGATCAACCCGCGCCATCTCTGAGAGAGCGTCGAGCAGCTCCCAGCGCGTCTGGGCCTCGGGGCGATCGAGCCCGTCGATGATGTCTCCGGCATAGTCAAAGAGCTGATCAACGTCCTTCTTTGCCAGCCGGGCGATCTCGTGCGCAGCATCCTGGCGCCGCCGACGGTTTGCTCCGCCCAGCTCGCCAACCAGCTCCTTGAGGCGCACAGCCTCCACATCGCTATCCGCCATGATCTCCCCTATTCGCTAAAGCCGTCCACCATGACCGTACCGCTGCGCGAGTCCTGGTGGATCTCTATGAAACCGAGCTTGGCCGCCTCTCGCAGCAGGTTCGAGAACGAGCGGTAGCCGTAGCCGCGCTCGGTGAACTGCGGTCGCTTGCGCTTCATGGTGTCCTTGAGGCGCGAGGCGAGGATGGCGCTGTCACTCTCGCCCTGAAGTGCGTCGATCGTCTCGAAGAGCAACTGATAGCAGTCGTGCTTGTCCTTGCTCACCTTAGCCGCGAAGTCAGGCACGCCGCCTGAACTTGCGATGTCCTCGTAGAAGAGAAACTCGTCGCAGACCTCGGTGAGCAGGCTGCTCGTTGACTCCTTCATGCCGACGCCGATGACCATCTTGCCAAACTCCTTGAGCTTGGCGACAAGCGGTGAGAAGTCCGAGTCACCAGAGAGGATCGCGAAGGTATCGATATGCTCCTTTGTGAGGCACATCTCCACCGCGTCGACCGCCAAGCGGATGTCGGCTGAATTCTTGCCCGTAAAGGCCCGATCTGGTATCTCAATGAGCTCGATGCCCAGTTCGTGTAGGGGGGTTATGGCATTATCGAAGCGCTGCCAGTCGCAGTAGGCGCGCTTGGCGGCAATCCTACCCTTGTCGACGAGCCGCTCCAAGATGCGCTTGACGTCCGGCCTGGGTCCCGCCTCCTGATGGCCGTTGCGCTTTCTCTTGCCCGTTCCAAGCGCAAGGTTCTCGTAGTCAATGAGGACTGCGAGCGAACTCTGGGTGTTCTCGTTCATGGTGCATGGGTTCCTTTCGCGGCGCAAACCTCCTTGGGCCCGAGGTACAGGACCTGCGAGGCCACGCTGTCCGCGCGTCGTCTAGCGATGGTGGTGATGGTGATGTTCGTGACCTCCATGGTCGTACTCATCGTGGTCGTAGTCGGGCACATCGAGCTTCGACCAGTCGAGTCCGGCAGCGGTACCGGTGTCATCATCTGCATAGAGCAGCGTGACGGCCTGCGTGCCCAGCCTCGAGCCACCGACCTGGCAGAGGATATCGTAGAGCCCATAGGCCGCCTCGGCGCTCGGCAGGGCGATGTCGAGGTCGTCTGCCTCGAAGATTGCGAGCCCGAGGTCCTTGCGCAGGTGCTCCGCAAGAAAACCAGGCTTGTAGTCTCCTGCCACGGACTTGGGCCCCAACTGCGAGAGCGCAACCGATCCCCCGAGGCCATGCGAGATAATGTCGAGCACCTGCGCCTTGTCCATACCCGCCCTACCAGCAAGCGCAAGGGCATCGGCGTAGCCCATCATCGCGGCACCAAGAGACACCTGGTTGCAGAGCTTGGCGATCTGCCCCCTACCCGCGCCACCCAAATAGTAGATCTTAGACGAGAAGCTCTCGAGCAGGGGTTGGAGCACCGTGGCGTCATCCTTACGGACACCTGCCATGAGCGTCAGCGTGCCGTCGATCGCTCCCTGCTCGCCACCTGTAACGGGACAGTCGAAGGCATGCTTGTCCTCGACCTCGGCGGCATCGTGGATGTCACGGGCAAGTCCGGGCGAGCTGGTGGTGAGGTCGACCATCCAAGCACCCTTTTTCGTACTGCGTATGAGGCCATCCGTGGCAAGGTAGACGTCCTCGACGTCCTCCGGATAGCCCAGCATGGTGAAGACCACGTCAGCCCCGAGAGCGGCAGACTCGACATCGGGGGCCCAGCGAGCGCCCCTGTCGATAAGGCCCTTGGCCTTCTCGCCGCTGCGGGTGTAAACCGTCAGCTCATAGCCAGCATCCATGAGATGCCCTGCGATGGGGGCACCCATGATACCAGTGCCGATGAAGGAGACCTTACGAATCGCGGTGCTTGCCATACGCGTCACTATAGCCTTTCTTATAGCCTTTCTGGTACCCACGTCACAGCGACCTGAGCACTTCTTGTTGAGATCACATGTCGAGCACTACCGCGCACCACTGGCCCCCGCCCGCTTGACCCTGCGCGTGATACGATCGGTAAGAGAGAGCTTCTCGCGACGGTCGGTACCCCAAAAGCAGAGCGCGACCATGCCAGGACCCACGTGGCAGCCCAAGATGGGAGAGACCTGACTCCTGATGATGGTCACGTCCTCACATCCCTTCTCCTTGCGAACCTCCTTCTCGAGCCAGTCAGCGTCCCTCTCGGCATCGGATGAGACGATGCTCAGCGGCAGCGACGTGTCATGGGCGTAGTTCTCGCGAAAGTCCTGCATGATGGCCCGGAGCGCCTTCTTGCGCCCTCGACACATGCCCCGGAGCGTCAGGGCACCGTTGAGGTCGTAGGATAGCTCGGGCTTGATGTCGAGTTTGCTGCCCACGCTCGCGGCAGCCGGCGGGATACGCCCACCGGCAGCAAGGGCGTCAAAGCTCTCCAGCGTAAAGTAGCCGTGGACGAAGTAGCGCGCATCCCTCGCCCAAGCATAGAGCTCCTTGGCCGAGAGTCCCATGGATGCCTGATGCGCGGCCTCGATGGCAAGCAGCTCGCCCGCAGCCGAATCACAGCGATTATCGAGGACGTAAAGCTCAAAGCCGGGGTAACGCTCCCGGATCATGTCCGCCGCCTGGCGCGCCGAGTCGATGGACGACGAGAGACCCGCAGGAAGACCCATGTAGATGGTGGGTAGGCCAGCCTTGGCGGCCTTTTCGAACACCTCGAAGTAGCGACCCGGCGTGACGGCACAGGTCGTGAGACGCATGTCCGGATTCTGCCGCATCCGCTCGTAGAACGCGTGAGAATCGCTCGTCTTCCAGAGGTCATCGACCTGCTCGCCCTCGGGCGTGACGTAGGTGAAGGGGATCACCTCGACCCCCAGCCGCTCGGCGACCTCGGGGGCATAGTCAGCCGTGGAGTCTACGATGATGCGCACGCCGCGCCTCTGATGAAGGTCTCGACCGTCGCCCTGCGCCCCGATCACACCATCAAGGCCGCCGACGGTCTTACTGAAGTCATTGGACATATGCCCGT
This sequence comes from Olsenella sp. oral taxon 807, assembly GCF_001189515.2. Classification (NCBI taxonomy): domain Bacteria; kingdom Bacillati; phylum Actinomycetota; class Coriobacteriia; order Coriobacteriales; family Atopobiaceae; genus Olsenella; species Olsenella sp. oral taxon 807. Next base: position 279,387 of record NZ_CP012069.2, on the reverse strand, counting down.
CTCCCGCTTAGGCTCTGCCATTGGTCTCGTCCTTGGGCTTGATGATGCCATAGCCACCGTTGTTTCGATGGTAGATGACATTGATGAGGCCCGTCGTCGAGTTCATGAAGACGTAGAAGTCATGGCCAAGAAGATCCGTCTGGATCAGTGCCTCCTCCTCGGTCATGGGCGTGAGTTCGATGACCTTCTCTCGTACGAGCTGGTTGTCATCGTCCTCCGGAGACTCGATGAGGGAGCTGAGGTCCTTGGGCGTCTCGGTCGCTCCGTTCGTGCGAATGGAGCGGACGCTGCGTTGCCTTCTGTCGACGACGCGCGTCTTGTACTTGCGTAGCTGCCTCGAAACCTTGGATGCCGCCTCGTCGATCGCGGTGTACATGTCCTCTGCGTTCGCCTCGACACGCACCACGTTGTGGCGCACGAACACGGTCACCTCGCAGGTCGTGCGCTCGGGTTTAGTGCGGTTCCTCCCCATGCGCAGGACGACATCACAGTTCATGGGCTGGATGTCAAAGACCTTGAGCGCATCTCCTATCTTCTCGGTCACACGATCGCGCATGCCGTCTGAGACCGAGACCTTGCGTCCCGAGATCTTGATGTCAACCATCGATTCCTCCTGTGTCAGATGTGAGGCCCCATACGGGCATCTCGTATCCATCTCTTACCCAAACACTCACGGCTGGTTTCCCCAATCGCCAAAAGGGCACTGCCGAACCACTCGGGAGGTCGGGCTTCTGTAGCTACGTAGCCACACGCACGCGCCTCTCGCCCCGAGTGGACCGCAGGCCCTACGCTTGCTGCAAAACACTAGGTACCTGCAGCATTGGAGCCCGTTGTCGTGGTACCAGCGGCGTTGGAGCCCGCCGCGTTGGAGCCAGCGGCCGTGCCAGCGGTGCTGGAACCCGTTGTCGTGGCACCCGCTGTCCCCTCTTGCTTTGTGGGAATGTTCTTGACCTGGTCGGTCTCCGCCTCGATCGAGTCGAAGTCTCCCAGCCAACGGCTTCGGATCAGGCTATAGACACCGTTACCCTTGAGGGTATCGAGGGCACTCGATACGGCCGAGGACAGCTCTGTGTTTGAGTTCGAGCAGGCGATGCCCTCAGCCTCGGGACGATTCAGCGTGCCCACGAAGCGTACGTCCTCGTAGGCGGAGTGAGCGAGGTAGGCCCCTGCATAGGCCTCGCAGAGCACATAGTCGACGTCTCCACTCTCAAGGGCTGCAAAGGCATCGTTGACCTTTCCGTAACCCTTTTTCTCGACCGTGAGGCCCGTGCGGTCGAGCGCAGCCTCAGACACCGATCCACCCTGAAGGCCAAGACGCTTTGAGGACAGGTCGTCAACCTTGGCGATGCCGGTATCACCCTTGTGGAAGAAGGCCGACGCAGACTCTGCGTATGTGCCGGCCAACGTGTAGACACCCTCGGTGCTTGCCCGTTGGCCCATAACGACATCACAGACGGTGCCAAGCGAGCTTGCCGGACTCGAGACGTTCACAAACTTGACCTTAAGCCCCATCTGGCCCGCGAGTGCGGACGCAAGGTCTGCGTCGAGGCCACGGGCATCCCCATCCTGCTCGTAGCACAGCGGCGCCATAGCGGCATCGAGGTTAACGCCTACGGTAAGCGTACCAGCGTTAACGAGGGCGCTGTCCTGCACCGTCTGCTGGACCTGAGTCCGGGATGATGTGTCGTTCGAGGGTTCGCCCCCAGGGGAGGCCGGAAGGTTACATCCGCTGAGGAACAGTGCCGCCGTGAGCGTCAACATGCTGGCAAGCGCAAGTATCTTCTTCCTGCTCGTAATCATCTTCTCTCCCATGGTTGTACAACTCATGTCTTACCCAGCTGACCTGGTATTTTCCCCCACACTCGCGCACCGGGGCTTTGGCTTCGGGGCTACGGCCCCCCACCGTGGGCTCTCTCGCCCGCAGGACCCCACGTCCTTGCTTATCGTCGGGCGGTGCGACTTACTCCTAGGACGAGCCATGCTCGCCGGCACGCTCACGTCCGGCTTACGTGGATCCCTTTGACCTCGTCTGTCATGGACTAGGGTATCAACCGACCGCCTAGAAAAGGCAGGGGCCGAATCCCGCAACCACAGACCTGGGTAAAACGCCTGAGATTATACCAGCCTTCTTTTATGGACTATCTGTGATACGCCACACCATACCTCGCACATCACTTAGTTTGAGCGTCACGCCCTGCGAGCGGAGTGGTTACATCGGTGAGGACACCAAGAGATCGTGGCTGGCCAGTCGTTTGGCTGCCTCTTGGAGTGGGCGCGCATCGGACGGGGCAGCACCCGGATGAAGCTGTGCCAGACAGGCACCGAACGAACGCCGACCGAGAGTGCTGCCCGGGTAATCGTGATGACAGGGGAAGTGAGGAAGAGGGAACACTACCAGACACGTGCGAAGGCACAACAGCTCACCTCGGCGGCCCCACGATCCAGAAGCGCACGTGTGGCTTCTCGCATGCTTGCGCCCGTGGTGATGACGTCATCGACCAGAAGGAACCTGAGTCCAGAGACGTCTGTGACGGGACCGATCGTACCTCTGATGTTCTCCCTGCGCTCCCATCTGTCAAGCTGGCGCTGGTCACGGGCCGAGGCTCGCGCCAAGACGTCCGCGAGGGGGATGCCCGTGAGCGCCGCAAGCTCTTGGGACACAAGCTCCATGTGGTCGAAGCCCCGCCGGGCGTAGGCTCCAGCGGTTGCCGGAACGAAGCAGATCGCGTCGAGTTCCTCGGGCTCAAAGCGTGAACGGCCATCTTGGGCAGGCCAGGCGGCCGCCTCGTCGAGTGAGGTTGCCATCGCCGCAGCCAACACCGAAGCAAGGCGCCGCTCGTGATGATCCTTGAAGATCGTGATGAGACGAGAAATCGTTCCACCAAAGGGAAGCGCGCAAACGATCGTGCGCGATTCCCAGTCATGTTCACACTCCGTACAGGCGAGACTCCCAAAGGGTGCCCCACAGTCCGGACAGGCCCAGCGTTGCTCGATCCAAGGGAGCCGCGATCGGCACTCGGCACAAAGAAGCTCTCCCGGCCTGTCACACCCAATACAGCGGGTCGGCCAAAGCAGTTCGGCAACACGTTGTTCCATGTCCTCGAACGCACCCGCCATCCGGTCACGAGAGTCATGGGTGACATCCTCGATGTGCGCGTCCACCTGTGACATGAGTTTCCCCTGAGCGCTCTCCCGTAGCTCGAAGCATCGTCTATAGCATAGCACCACAGCAGGACACTGTGGCATGGGTGGTGGTAGCTGTCAGGCTGTTGCCACTCGGTGGCGTCGAGTGCGCGTCCTGCGTGCCATTCGGTGACGTCGAGTGGCACGAAATCTCCTGACAACTGGGCATTCTTCGGCCTCTGTGCCACTCGGTGGCGTCGAGTGCGCGTCCTGCGTGCCATTCGGTGACGTCGAGTGGCGCACAATCAGGAGGCGTTGCACCGTGCGGGCCACCAACGGCAACTAAGGTCGAACAAGCACGCCTTTGGTGATCTCGTCCAACCCTTCAAATGAGCGCAAGGCCCACCTGACTCACAGGACGCCGTACGAGTGCACAGCAGCGTGAGCTGCGCCACCCCGCGCAGCAGTACCCAGCGCAGCGACGCTACCCTGCTGCGCACATGGGAGAAAGCCCAAAGAGCGTACAGGCGTTCTCCCAGAGGGCGCGGTAGGTCTCCTCGCGCGGTGCGTCCAGTGTAGCCTTGCGCACGTCGGCAAGAAGCGCTGCGGAGAAGGCGACCATCGCCGGCTCGCACTCCCAGCCACGCAGGGGCACCGGCGCCATGTAGGGAGAGTCCGTCTCAGAGAGCAGTAGGTTCTTCGGACATGCGCAAGCTGCGGACCTGATATCGTCCGAGCGCCTGAAGGTAACGGCACCACCAAAGGCGATGTGACAGCCAAGCTCCACAAACGGTGCCATGACCTCAAGAGACTGGGTGAAGCAATGCAAGTCACAGCCTCGCTCGGGCACTCCCTCCTCTCTGAGCACGCGAATCGCGAGATCGTGCGCCGCCGTATCGTCCTCGCCATCGCGAAGATGCAGCTCAACGGGGAGCTGCCGCTCATGAGCAAACCGAAGCTGGCGACGAAAGGCCCTCTCCTGAACATCGGCACCAAGCTTGTTGTGGGGACCGAAGTCGAGTCCGATCTCGCCCACACCCACACAGCGCGGACTGGCAAGGAGGTCGCCAAGGCGAGTGAGCGCTGCCTCGTCCAAGCAGTCCGCACCGTAGGGATGCGCCCCCGCCACGATGTGCACGTTGTCGAGAAGTTCCGGAACTCCCCAACCGTTGAAGGTCGGAGGCTCCAGGCCCTCTCCAGCCGTATCGTCAAGCGACGTATGCGCGCGCTCAACCTGCGTGTCCAGCCATGCGAGCAAATCCCCTGCAGTCCTCCACCTCTCGCCAAAGTCATCAACGATGTCAATGGGCACCACAAGGAGGCGCAGGCCTGCGAGGGCGGCATGAGCGAGCGCGTCTGCGACGTCAAGCGTACGAAAGCAGGTCAGATGTCCGTGAGTGTCCGCAAGCGGTGCTGGCGGTACGGGAACTTCGATATCCTTGCCCTTTTTGGAGCGAAACACGAAACCTGCCATCGAACAACACCTCTCCACCTCTCACACCAGCCGCGATGTAAGAAGATAAACGTTAGCGAGGGGCGATCCAGCGACCGCACGGCTACCCGCCCATTTGTCCATAGTGCGCTTTTCCGTGAGGTCGATGAGACAAAATGCGGTTTTCGGTAAATCGTCACAGCGTTTGCGCAGGTGAGGAAAAGCGCATTCTACGGAAAAGCGCATTCTGGGAGGTTGGGCTCACGGAAAAGCGCATTCTGGGAGGTTGGGCTCACGGAAAAGCGCAGTTTGCCCAAGCGTTGTCACCAAAGTCGCATTCTGCAACCCGCGTCGACCATAGAGTGCGCCTTTCCGTGAGGGTGCGGACTCAGAATGCGGTTTTCCGTGAGGGTGCGGACTCAGAATGCGGTTTTCCGTGAGGTGTCTCGACGTTTGCGCAGGTGAGGAAAAGCGCACTCTACGGAAAAGCGCATTCTGCGTGTGACCCCTCACGAAAAAGCGCATTCTGGGGGTACCTCCTCACGGAAAAGCGCACTCTGGGAGGCCGGGGTCACGGAAAAGCGCATTCTGTGAGGCCGGGGTCACGGAAAAGCGCATTATGGGAGGTTGGGCTCACGGGTGGCGTCACAACGCGTCTGCGAGGCGCACAAAGTCCGAGGGCGAGAGGGACTCCGCGCGGGTGGTTGGCGCGATGTCAGAGCGCGCAAAAGCCTCGTCGAGCCGGGACCGCTCGAAGCCGCCTGCTGACAAGGAATTGCGAATCGTCTTCCTGCGCTGGGCAAAGGACGCATCAATGACATGAGCGACCCAGTCGAGCTGCGAGGGCGTGAGGTCCAGCCCCGTCTTGGGGTCCGCCATGGGCGCGCGGTCTATGCGCACGACAGTGGAGTCCACGTGCGGGGGCGGCAAGAAGCTGCCCCGTCCGACCTCGAAATGACCCGTGACCTGGCCCCAGAGCGCAAGTTTTGCCGTATAGGCACCATAGACCCGTGACCCGGGACCCGCACAGATGCGATCGGCTACCTCCGCCTGAACCATGACCACAAGCCGCCCCACGCTCGGAAGCTCCTGAAGCAGCTTGAGGATGAGAGTTGCCGCCACCTGGTAGGGCAAGTTCGAGACAAGCTTGTTGGGCACGAAACCCACTCCCGAAAGGGACGAAGGGGGGGACGGGGAGCCGATGGGTGCCGCGGTGGCCGAAGGAACGAGAGGGACGAGCCTGAGCGCATCTCCCCACAACAGGGTGAGTCGCTCGGCGTCCTGCGCACAGGTCGTGGCAAGCACCGGCTCAAGCGCGCGATCGGCCTCGATGGCAATGACCTCACGAGCACGAGCGAGCAGTGCAACCGTAAGCGTGCCGATGCCCGGACCCACCTCGAGGACGACATCATCCCCCACCAGTTCGGCCAGGTCCAGGATCTTCCCCACCACCGCATCGCTTACCAGGAAGTTCTGTCCCAGCCGATGCTTGGTGACAAGCCCGAAGCGCGCAAGCGTCGCCCGTGTCTCACGGACATTCGCCAGATAGGAGTACGGAGCCTCCCCTGCCCCAGGCACGCTCCCCTACCCCTTGGCAGCGAGGCGCGGGAAGAGGGCGTCTCCCTTGGTGACCTCGACGCCACCGGCAAGCTGGCCCCATTCGCAGGCGGTGGCCAGATCGTCACAGTCCAGCTCGCCTGTAGCGCCCATGCGGCGCAGAACCTCGACAGACGTCTGTGGCATGAAGGGCGCAAGCAGATGCGCCGAGATGCGTATCGACTCAAGCAGGTTGCGTATAACGTCGGCAAGCTCGCCTGAGCGCGAGGGGTCCTTGGCCAGCGTCCAGGGAGCCGAGTCCTCGACGTAATGGTTCGCCGCATGCACGAGCTCCATGATCACGTCCTTGGCAGCCACATACTCGAAGCTCTCCATGTGCTCGCTATAGCGGGCCTCTATGCCACAGGCGATATCGCGCAACGGACTCTGGCGGGACGCCCAGGTGGGGTCATCCGCAGGCGTCATGCCACCAAAGTACTTGGAGCTCATGTTAAGGGCACGACTCACGAGGTTACCCCAGCTGTTGGCGAGGTCCGCGTTATAGACCTGCTCCATGCGAGAGAGGCTGATGGCACCGTCCTCGCCAGGTATGACGTCACACATGAAGTAGTAGCGGTAGCCCTCCACGCCCAGAAGGTCGATGACCTCCTGGGGGGCGATGGCGTTCCCACGCGACTTGCTCATCTTCTCGCCCTGACCGGTCTCATCGTTCCTAACCATCAGGAAGCCGTGGGCAAAGACGTGCTCCGGCAGGGCCTCGCCCATAGCCATGAGCATGGCGGGCCAGATGACGCAGTGGAAGCGGATGATGTCCTTGCCCACGACGTGGTACTGGGCAGGCCAGCGCCGCGCGAGCTCAGCTGCGGCACCCTCTCCCGGCTGACCATAGCCCACGGCCGTCATGTAGTTGAGCAGCGCGTCGAACCACACGTAGGTCACGTGGCCCTCATCAAAGGGCAGGCGTATGCCCCAGTCAAAGCTCGTGCGGCTCACGGAGAGGTCCTGAAGGCCCCCCTCCACAAAGCTCTTGACCTCGTGCATCCTAAAGCTGGGCATCACGAAGTCGGGGTGCTCCTCGTAGAGTCCAAGCAGCCGGTCCTGGAAGGCGGAAAGTCTGAAAAACCAGGACTCCTCCTGCACGCGCGTAAGGGGTCGGCCACAGTCGGGGCAGAGGTGCTGGCCCTCGCTGTGGCGTTCCTCGTCGGCCTTGTGCACCTGGTTCTCGGTGAAGTAGGTCTCGTCGGGAACGCAGTACCAGCCGTCGTAGGAGCCCTTGTAGATATAGCCAGACTCCCTCATGCGCTCCCAGAGGTAGCTGACGGCACGCAGCTGGCGAGGCTCGGTGGTGCGGATAAAGTCATCGTTGGATATCTCGAGCGTCCGCCAGAGCTCCTCGAAGGCCGGCACCTGACTGTCGCACCACTCCTTTGGTCCCATGCCGTGCTCGCGCGCAGCCTCCTCGACCTTCTGGCCATGCTCGTCCATACCCGTGAGAAACTTGACGTCGAAACCCTTGGCGCGACGGTAGCGCGCCTGCACGTCACAGAGAACTGTGGTGTACGCGGTCCCCAGGTGTGGCTTTGCGTTGACGTAGTAGATGGGTGTGGTGATGTAGAAGCTGGGCCTGCCGTTGCAGCCGCCCGGGCCAGTCAAGGTGATGTCTGCCATGTGCCGCTCTCCTGATAACGGAATTGATTGCAGGGTGCAGCGTTCGATTCTACACCAGTGCCAGTACTTCCTGCGGCGGGGCTTAGCTTACGCTCACAGGTAGATGGAGCAGAAGAGAAAAAAGATCCCGATGGTGAGCAGGCACAGCATGCCGAGCAGCGAGGACAGGTATTCGGTTACCGCCAGCTGCTGGCCCACGCGGCGCGCCTGGAAGATTTGGCGCAACGAACACGGCGCCATGAGCAGGCTACCGATCGCTGCGATGGCCATCGCAGCCTTCATTATCGGGTACTGCTCCTCAGGCGACGTCGGCAGGATCCGCACCACCCAGAATACCACGATGAGCGACCCCACCATGATGACGAGGCAGATGCGTTGCACCCACCCCATAGCGTCGCATCCCTCGTCAAGGTGAGTGGAGGGATGGAGGAGGCGCTGAGTATGCAGGCGACGTCGCGTCTCTTGGAGATCGTAGCTGCCACTAAAGCCGGGGGCTGGGTTCACATTCCCATACGTGCCCTGGCTGCGAGACCTGAAAAAGAGGATAACGGACGCGAGGAAGGTGCTCATGCTCACAGCGAAGAAAAGCAGCCATAGGGGCCCGGATGGCTCGGTCATGTGGCTGTATTGTGCCACCAGAATGCTACCGACACCTATCCTCGCGAAGATAAGGCTCAACTTTGCGATATCGGCATCGTTGTCCATGCGTCCTCCCTTTCTTGTGGACCCGTCAGGTTCCCGTCGACGCGGCGGACTTTTCCTGGCCGCAGCATCCTCCGCTCGTGCGGAGAGCCAGACCGTATACCTTGGCACGGGACACACCATAGGCCTTGGAGAGGCGCTTGGCAAGCGCGCTCTTGGGCTCGCCTGCTACAAGCCCCTCGCGCACGGCCTCGTTAAGGGGAACGTCGGCCTGTCGCTTCCGGCGCAGGGACGTGAGCTCATCTTCGTAGTTCCGCAGTATCATCCCTGTAGTTCCGCAGTATAGAGATCGGGTTTTCTTTCGTTGTCCCTGCTCGAGGACCCATCCTCTTGTCAAATCACATGGTTTGAAATTTGCTGCGGAAGTCAGGATTCTACACCAGTGCCAGTACTTCCTGCGGTGGGGCTTAGCTTACGGTCACAGGTAGATGGAGAAGGAGAGAAAAGCGATCCCGGCGACGAGCAGGCCCAGCATGCCGATCAGCGAGGACAAGTATTCGGTTACCGCCGGCTGCAGACCCAGGCGTCGCGCATGGAGGACTCGACGAAACGCGCACGGAGCCATGAGCAGGCTACCGATCGCTGCGATGGCCATCGCAGCCTTCATTATCGGGTACTGCTCCTCAGGCGACGTCGGCAGGACCTGCATCACCAGGGATACCACGATGAGCGACCCCACCATGATGACGAGGCTGATGCGTTGCATCCACCCCATAGCGTCGCATCTCTCGTCAAGGTGAGTGGAGGGATAGAGGGAACGCTGAGTGTACGGGTTATATTGAGGATTCTGTAAGTCGTAGACACCACCAGAGCCGGAGGATGGATTCATGTCCCCATACGTAGCTTGGTTAGGAAACCTGAAAAACAGAACAGCAGCCGCGATGAGAAAGACCCCGCTTACAACGAGGAGAGCTGTCCGTAGGAATCCGAGCGGCCCCGCAACGCGAGTGAATTGCGCCAGCAGAAGGCTACTGGTGCCTATCCTCGTGAAGGTAGAGCTCATCTTTGCGATATCGGCATCGTTGTCCATGCGTCCTCCCTTTCTTGTGGACCCGTCAGGTTCCCGTCGACGCGGCGGACTTTTCCTGGCCGCAGCATCCTCCGCTCGTGCGGAGAGCCAGACCGTATACCTTGGCACGGGACACACCATAGGCCTTGGAGAGGCGCTTGGCAAGTGCGCTCTTGGGCTCGCCTGCTACAAGCCCCTCGCGCACGGCCTCGTTAAGGGGAACGTCGGCCTGTCGCTTCCGGCGCAGGGACGTGAGCTCATCCGCGCTCGGCGCCGCGATCACGATGACGCACTCGCCCTTGAGGTCCTCCCGAGCGATAAGTTCGTCTGCCACCTCGCGTACGGGACCTCGCACGACCTCCTCGTGGAGCTTGGTGAGCTCTCGCGCAAGGGCGACCTGGCGCTCTGGGAGCACGTCGGCGATAGCCGCGAGCGTCGCGGGCACGCGATGTGGTGACTCATAGATGACGAGCGCACCAGGCACCGCCGCGAGCTCCTCGAGCCGAGTGAGCAGCGCACCTCTCTTGCGCGGAAGGAAGCCCTCAAAGAAGAAGTGCTCCATGGGAAGCCCCGAGGCCACAAGTGCGCAGGTGACGGCAGAGGGACCGGGAATGACCTCGACGGCAAGCCCCGCATCGAGGACGGCATCCACCAGGCGCTGGCCGGGATCGGACACACCCGGCATACCCGCATCAGAGACAAACGCTACCTTCTCCCCCCGCTCGATGCGGCTAAGCGCGGGAGCGATGCGCTCCGCCAAACTGTGCTCGTCCGCCCGCCTGAGCGCCGCGCGGATGCCAAAATGGGACAGCAGCCTGCCCGTCACCCGCGTGTCCTCGCATAGGATGAGATCAACCTCACGAAGTGTATGTAGGGCGCGCACCGAGATGTCATCGAGGTTGCCGATGGGCGTCCCCACGACGAAGAGGGTCCCTTCTCCCTGCGGCTGACGCACGAAGGTGACGGGTTCGCCCTCGACTACCCCTTGGCTCACGTGAGCATCGCCCGCTCGAAGGATGAGAGCGCGACACGGGCGTCCCAGCCGTCGAGATGCTTGTCCGTCTTCCATGTGTTAAAGAACCAGGCAGGGCAGCTCTTGAAGATCGCGAGCTGCTCTGAGATGTAGACGCGCTCGAGCGCGATCCTGCCTTCGGGCGTCGTGACGGAGTCCGGAAACGGAAGCGATGCCGACCACTTGCCCACCATCACGGGAAGGCCGCTTTTCCTCGCAAGCCTCATCGACTCGCGAGACGCGTTCGACAACATGCGAATACCCGTGGGACCAACGGAGTCAATATGGTCGCGGTAGTGGTAGAGGTGACTATCGAGCCAGACGTTCTCATAGCGCCTTGGTGGCATGAACCTGCGCCAAGAACCAGGCATGCCCGCGTCAGGCAGGATGACCGTGACGTCCGGCGCATTGGTGCGAATGCTCTCGTACGCCTCGCGGTAGTAGTTGCGCACCTGATGCAGGGGCACACCATCACTAAGCGTGAACCCCCGGCGCGTCTGGGCGACGACGCCATCGGCGACCTCTATGCCCGCAAGGGCCATGCGTGAAGAATAGCGCTTTGCGAGTGCGCCCAGAACGACAAGCATGGCCTCGCGGCGGCGCGAGAAATCCTCGCGGTCATGCGCGAAGTCCGTGCCGGCGGCCTTCGACCCAGGAATGACGGCAAGCGCGAGCACGATCTTGAGGTCGATGTCCTCTGCCCACAAGAAGGCCTCGTCTACGTACTCGAGACAGCCCACAAAGGGACCGCTGTCAGGCCCCGCATCACCAAAGACGTACCAGGGAACGGCGAGACGCACGGCGTTGAAGCCACGAGACGCTATCGAGGTGAAGTCCTTCTGGGAGAGAAAGGTTCTGCGATGCTCGCTGATAAGCTCGCGATAGCGCTTGGTGCCGATAGAGGCGATGAGGGCGTCCTCGTCGAGCGCTCCGGAGTCCGCGAAGAGCCGGGGGGTAACCCACGGCTCGAGCGTCAGCCAGCCAGCGAGATTCACGCCATGAAGTACGCGTGCCGCCATGTGTGCCTCTTCCTCTTCCAAAGTGCCCAACCCCTTACATGACGCGTCCCCTGATCCGACAGACCTGCGCAACCTAGCCGACAGGTGACGGGCCCAGACAAGGGACGGACTGATGACAGGCACTGCTCGTACATATCACACCTGCAGGCATGCCTGTGGGTTCACTCGCCTGTGCAGATCCCCTTCCGTACGTTCGACCGTCGGTCAAAAGAGACGCGTATGTGTGTACATACTAACGCATGGGACAGGACGGATGCCTCGCAAAAGCAAGAAGACTGGAGCAGGAATGGCCCAACTGAAGAAGCGGGGCGTTACGTGCAGCGGCAACGTTGCCGCACGCCATGGGAACCTAAGGGGGTTGCTCACTCGAAGGCACAGCTGGGCGGCACATAGCTCGCGCGGTTGTTGGGGGTCTCGTCGCAATCGACGCGACGTATGGGCAGGCCCCGTGCGATAAGACGCTCGGCCAGGTAACGAGCGAGGTTCTCGGCCGTCGTCCTGAAGGGCAGCAACGTGAGTACAAACCCCTCACCTTCGAGTGCAGCGATCGTCTCGGGCCTGAGCGACCCCTCCTCGACGAGGAAGCTATGGTCGAGCGCATCGCACTCCTCGCGGACGATGCGCTTGAACCGGGCGAAGTCCATGACCATGCCCCTCTCGGTACCGCTTGTGACCAGCTCGTCTGCCGCAACATATGCCGTCACACGCCACCGGTGCCCATGCAGGTTCTCGCACGCGCCGTGATAGTCGGTCAGGAAGTGGGCGCTATCAAAGCAATGCTCGGTGGAAAGCTCGTACATTGATCTGTCCTCTCTGCAGCACCCCGTAGGGCCAAGGATCCGCAAGGCGACACGAACTCGCTCATGTGGCGGAACTGGGATCTGAGCCTGGGCCTTGGGTGCCAAGACCACCACCGCCACTGCCACGCCCTCGACCACTGCGACGACGCCTCTTGGGCTTACTGGTGCCCTCGTGCGTTCCCGTGCCCTGAGCCTGTGTGCGCTGTCCGTCTTGGCCTCGAGTCTGGACCTTTGCCTGCTGTCCCCCACGATCTCCTGGGCGGCGACGGACGGGACGGTCCTGCGGCATGCCTGCGCCATCAGACCTCACCAAGGTCGTAGCCGGCCACACTGCTCCGTCGCTGACATCACCATCCTCATGGTGGCGGCGACGGTGCCTTGCGTCGGACTTAACCGGCGTCTCCTGCACCCGCTCCTTGGTTGGACTGCCGCCAGAAACTCCACCGACGCCACCTTTCTTGCGCCGACGCTTCGAGCGATTTTGGGTCCGCGCGGACGGTTCGTCACCCTCGCGCGGGGTGGGCGCAGATTTTGCGCCCCGGGGATGGAAGGTTGAGCGGGCGCCGTCGGCACCTTGGGCGCCACTCATGCTACCATCTTGCCTGCGGCTCCTCCGGCTACGACGACGTGGCTTGCTCTCCACGAATATGTCGGCCGAATCGAAGGCAGCCTTGGGAACCACACCATGGACCCGATCGAGCTCCGCGAGTGCCATCTGCACCTCGGGCGATTGGAGCCTCTCGAGCGCCGAGCGCGGCACCATATCCGGGCGGCAGGGGCAGTGCAGCTCCTCGCTCTTCTTGACCGCCGCTTCGGAGGTCTGCATCTCCGCGAGGGGGATGCGCACCTGTTTTCCATTCTCAAGACGCAGGCATATCTGCTCCTTGGGCGTGTCATACTCGACGATCTTCGCCTTGCCGAGCGGCGTCTCTATCACGGCGTTACGCTTGGGCGCGCGCTGCTTGAAGTCCTTGTACGCATCGAACTCGTAGCGCAAACAGCACATGAGTCGCCCGCAGGCACCCGAGATCTTGGATGTGTTGAGCGGCAGGTCCTGCTCCTTGGCCATTCGAATGGAGACGGGCTCCAGCCTGCAACCTAGCCGCGCGCAGCAGAGCTCCTGCCCACAGTGTGCGAAACCACCCACAAGGGCGGCCTCCTCGCGCACCCCGATCTGGCGCATGTCGATGCGTTTGCGCAGTTCACGGCTGAGCACACGCACGAGCTGGCGAAAGTCAACACGATCCTCCGCCGAGAAGTAACACACGACGCGACCACCGTCGAAGAGGTACTCGACGCCTATGGGCTTCATGTCAAGATTCAGCTTGTACACAGAATCACGAAAGGTCGGAAGCGCATCCTCACCCTGCCGGGCGAGCTTGTCGGCACGATCGAGGTCGGACTCCGATGCGATGCGCACCACGCTACTCAGGCTCGCCTTATCTATCCGCTGCCTGAGGCGCTCCTCGTCCACCTCCATGGCATCCATGGTGCAAAGGCCTATCTCCTGTCCGCGTTCGGTCGCGCAGATGGCGTAGTCTCCCTCTCCAGCACCCGTATCTGCAGGATCGAACCACAGGTCGTGTGCCACGTATTTGAACTTCACCGGTATGACGGTGGGCATGCAAGAGCCTCCTTGACAGAGAGGAGCATGGTCTCCATGACCAGCTGAGGTGTTACGTTGTGGGCGAGGTCGCAGGCCGCCCCAGAGACGCAGCCAAGGGCCCTGATCACGGCCTCGCTTGTCGATGCCTGCGCCATGCGGTCCACGACGTCCGCCGCGTCCTCGTTCACGAGGGACTCATCCACCCCCTCGCGACGAATGAGCACGTCACGCAGGAGCGACTCTGCGACAGCAAGCGCCTCCATCATACCCGAACGCTGTCGTGCCGTGAGCTCGCGCTTGTTGGCAGCCTCGATCCGCCTCATCGCCGGTGGGGCAAGGTAGTCTGCGCGCTCCTTGAGCGAGGCCTGCTGGGAGAGCTTGTACTCGTCAAGCGGAACCCGCACGGCATCGACTATCCGACGCGCGGAGATGAGGACATCCCACATGTCGTCACGCGCAAGCTCATCGAGGGCGCGAACGACTTCTCGACGTGCCTGCTGCCTGTCGGGGGAGGCCAGAAACTCCGCCGCACGTCCCGGCGAGCCTGTCACCGCAAGCGCAATGCGGGCGTCCCCTCCGCAGGAGCCCGAGGCGAGCTCGACGGCCCTCTCGGCGACGCCGGGCGAGACGACACGAAACGGCAGCTGCTGACAACGCGAGACGATCGTAGGCAGAACGGCTGCCGCAGAGCGCGCCATGAGGACGAAGTGGACTCCCCGAGGCGGCTCCTCTATGGTCTTGAGCAGGGCATTTGCTGAGGCGTCACGCAAGAGCCCCGCGTCGTCTAAGATGTACAGCTTGCCCTTGGCGCGCACGGGGGCAAGCGCCGCGTCATCGATGAGCTCGCGCACTTGCGACACGAGATAGCCGGTGGCGCTCTCGGGCTTGAGGTAGCGGACGTCGGGATGAGTCCGGTGTGCCACGCGTATGCACTCGTCGCAGCTCGCATCACCACCGTGGGGACAGACGATGAGCTGCGCCAAGGCACGGGCAGCGTCGTGCATGCCAGAGCCGGGGGCTCCCACGAAGAGGTAGGCATGGCTGATCCTGCCCTCCCCATACGCCTTGGCAAGATAATCCCTCACGCGGGGTTGCTGATCAAGGACCTGAAGTGCCTGCGGAGATACGGTCGAGGCCACGCAATCAGCCGCTGTTGCACACATCTCGCGCACACCCCCTCCCCGCCCTCCTCATGAGGATGGCCTCGCATCCTCGCCCAAAGCAGAACAAAACTGAGGACAGGCCTCAACGAGCTGAGTCACCACGTGCGAGAACACCTCGTCCTCACCCGCGTCACCATCCACGACGCGCACGCGGGCAGGCTCACATTTGGCAAGCCTGAGGTAGCTCTCGCGAATACGCTCCTGAAAGTGCAGGCCCTCGGCCTCGAGACGATCTGGGTCGCGCCCTTCCGTGCGCATGAGCGCGGTCGAGACGTCAAGGTCGAGCACGAGCGTCAGATCGGGAACGACACCGCAGCTTCCAAGCTCGTTGCAGCGTCTCACGAGATCCTCGTCGAGGCCACGCCCACCATGCTGGTAGGCATAGGTCGAATCGAAGTAGCGGTCGCAGACGACGACGGAGGCCCTCTCGAGGGCCGGACGTATGGCCTCGCTCACGAGCTGGGCGCGAGATGCCTCATAGAGGAGAAGCTCGCAGGCATCGGACATCGTCGCATAAGTGGAATCGAGGAGGATGGCGCGTATCTGCTCGCCGACGACGGTCCCTCCCGGGTCACGGAACAGCACGACGTCAAGACCCGCCGCCCCAAGCAGGTCAGCCACCCGCCTGGCCTGCGTCGTCTTGCCGGAGCCATCGATGCCCTCGAAGGTGATGAAGCTGCCACGACGCTTGCTCATGACTTTGAGTCCTCTGCAGAGCCGGAGCGCTTGGCTGCCCTCTTTGTGCCAGGTTTGTGCGCGCCCGTACCCGTCTTGCGCCTGTTTGCGGTAGCGCGAGAACTGCGGCCTGATGTGCCCGTTTTAGCCGACGCGGCCTTCCGGCTCGGCGCGGCCTTCTTGCCCGACGTACCCGTGCGCCCCGACGCGGCCTTCCGGCCCGATGCGGTCTTCTTCTCTTTGCTGGGACAGTCCATATTGACGCAGATGCGCCACGGGCCACGGGCCGTCACGATCTCGACGATGGGAGCCCCGCAGTCGGGGCAGGTCTCGCCCGTGGCGTGGATCTCACCGCGCTGTGGCAGAGGATAGCTCACCTTGCACTCGTCGTAGTTGGTGCAGCGAATGAAGCGCTTGGCCGTTTTTTCACTCTTGTGGGCGACAAGATCGCCATGACGGCCCTCCCCCTTGCACTTCGAGCACTCCCCCACGATCACGTCTGGCTCACGGTTGGTCTCGCACATGGGGTTCACGCACAGCTCGTAGGCCTTGGAGCGAAACGGCTTGCACTTGATGCGAGGCGCCCCACACGTAGGGCACACACCCGCCTCTCCCTCGATTGGCTCCACCTTCACGTTGGACGGCACGGGGTAGGTGACGTCGCAGTCGGGCCAGCCCATGCAGCCAATGAAGCTGCCGCGCGTCTTGGCAGAGCGCTTCATCACGAGGTCCTTGCCACAGCTAGGACAGCTTCCCACCTTGGCATCCGCCGTGACCGCATCGGCGATGGCCTCGCCTAGGTCGTCCTTGTGCTCGATCAGGGCATCGACCATGCCCGAGAGGAGCGCGCGAGAGTGCATGACGACCTGCTCCTGGCTGTCTGTCCCCTCGGCAACCTTGGTCATGTCAGCCTCGAGCTCCGAGGTCATGTCGGGGCTCGTGACGTGCGGCGCGTAGGCGGTGAGCGCCTTGATGACGGCCATGCCGAGCTGGCTTGGCTCCACGGGGTCGCCCTTGAGGTACTTGACGTCAAAGAGGCGCTGGATGATGGAGGCACGGGTCGACTTGGTCCCGAGGCCGCGCTTCTCCATCTCTTGGATGAGTCGCCCCTGGCTGTAGCGGGCGGGCGGTTCGGTCTGCTTGGCGTCGAGCTCCATCGAGTGGACGTCACAGTCATCCCCCACAGCGAGCGCTGGCAGGACCTTGTCCTTCTTCTGGCCAAAGGGATAGATGGCCCTGAAGCCCTCCTCCACGACAACGACGCCTGATGCGTTGAAGGGCTCGCCGGCCACGTCGAGGGAGAGCTTCGTGGACTCGCTCACCGACGCCTTCGAGAGCGTCGCAAGAAAGCGGCGGGCGACCAGGTTGTAAAGCTTCCACGCGGCCGCGTCGAGCTTGTCGGGGTCGGCCGCAGCCGTGGGATAGATGGGGGGATGGTCGGTCGTCTCCTGCTTGCCGCGCGTGGCAACGAGCTTGCCTGCGGACAGGAGCTCCCTGCAGTAGGGGGCGTACTGCGGCACGCCTGTAAGGCTCTGCACGCAGGCGCGCAGGTCGAGTGAGGGAGGATACACCGTGTTGTCCACGCGTGGGTACGAGATGAGGCCGTCCATGTACAAGGACTCGGCGACGCGCATCGTACGTGCCGGCGTGAGGCCGACAGAGGAAGAGGCAGCCTGGAGCGAGGTCGTGTTGAAGGGCGCAGGAGGCCTGGTCGTGAAGCGCCTCCTCTCGATGTCGCTGACCGTGGCCGTGCGGGCGTCCTTGACGCGGGCGTACGCGGCGTCTGCCGCTGCCTTGTCCTTGAAGCGGGCCGTCGCGTGCGTGGCCCTGAAGCGCTGCTCCTCGTCCTGCACACCCTTGGGAGCCAGCATGCCCGAGAGTACCCAGTAGTCCTCGGGCACGAACGCCTCGCGCTCACGCTCGCGCTCGACGACGAGGGCCAGCGTGGGCGTCTGCACGCGACCTGCCGAGCGGACATTGCCAAAGCCGCCGAAGCGGGCCATCGTGAGGTAGCGCGTGAGCACGGCGCCCCAGATGAGGTCAATGTACTGGCGGCTTTCTCCCGCATCGGCAAGATCCTGGTCAAGCTCGACGAGGTTCGCAAAGGCATGGTCTATCTCGGCCTTCGTGAAGGCCGAGTAGCGCGCACGAGAGACGGGGGCATCAGGCGCGACCTCGAGCATCTGGCGCAGGGCGTCCGAGCCGATGAGCTCGCCCTCACGATCGAAGTCCGTGCCGATGACGATGGAGTCAGCCTTCTTGGCCAGGTTCTTGAGGGCACGGATGATGCCCTTCTCGGCGGGGAGCTTCTCGATGGGGGCCCAGACCAGGTAGGGAAGACTTGGGACCTTCCAGCCCTTGATGTCGATGCCGTCGGCGAGAAAGGGCTTGCGTTTGCTGTCATAGGGGGGCTTTGCCAAGGCGTCGGGTACGGCGGCAGAGAGCAGCTCGCCATCCTCGCTCACGGCAAACCAGCCCTCGGCCTTGCTGTAGCGCAGCTCGCGCGGGAAGTCCGGTGCCATGATGTGTCCACGAAGCCCTATGGTGACCCACTCTTCCCCATCGTGCGTGAAGCGGTAGATGGGCGTGTCATAGACCTTCTCGGCCTTGGGCTTGCCAACGCTCGAGAGGAGCCGGGCGATCTGCTGTGCGGCGTCATTCTTCTCTGTGACAACGAGCTTCAAGGCTCACGCTCCCTTCGTGCCTCTTGGTCGGGTGGGCGCGGCATAAGGTCCCACCCATGGGTTGGAGACTATAGCAGATTGCGCCGAACCTGCGGCCCGAGACCCCCTCTGGTCGCTAGCTGACTGCACGTAGCTTGCCGCCAGCTGTCCACACATGTACTGTCGCCAGCGAGCGACACGTAACCTGCCTGCACCCTCGTGCGGACCGCCGCCTGACGGACGCCTGCCGCCGAGGACCCCGGGGAACCCGACGTGATCGGAACCCTCGCGTGCCTCACCCGCGAGTGGCATCACCTCGCCGGCCGGGGCCGGGGTGACCCCAACCCGGCTGTCCCTACGGCGACGTTTGGGCCGCCTGCGGCGACACCAGCGACCTCCAGGCCTCGGGGGCCGTGTAGGTGTCGGCCACCCCCTGGCGAGAGGACGAGAGCTCGCCCAGTGTGAGCCACCTCTTGTCCCTCTCGGAGTACCACCCCCTGCTGCCCACGCCCGCGGGGAGCGCCGTGTGCCTGTCGGCCGAGAGGACGCCCCCGCACCCCTCCCCGACCGCCAGCGAGGAGAGCGAGGAGCAGCCAAAGAACATCCCCCACATGCCGGTGACCTCTGAGGTGTCCCAGCCCGAGAGGTCGAGGGACGCGAGCGCGGAGCAGCCGGAGAACATGAAGTCCATGCGTGTGACCTTCGAGGTGTCAAGGCGGGAGAGGTCGAGGGACGCGAGCGAGGAGCAGCCGGAGAACATGAAGTCCATGCGTGTGACCTTCGAGGTGTCAAGGCGGGAGAGGTCGAGGGATCGGAGCGACGAGCAGCCATCAAACATGTCACTCATGTCCATGACCCGCGAGGTTTTGAGCGACGAGAGATCGAGGGATCGGAGTGATGCGCAGCCGGAGAACATGTCTTTCATGTTTTTGACCTGCGAGGTGTCGAGCGGCGAGAGGTCGAGGGATCGGAGCGATGAGCAGCCGGAGAACATGTACCACATGCTCTCGACCCGCAAGGTTTTGAGCGGCGAGAGGTCCAAGGACGCGAGCGACGAGCAGTCGGCGAACATGTACCCCATATGCTGGACCTGCGAGGTGTCGAGCGGCGAGAGGTCGAGGGATCGAAGCGACGAGCAGCCATCAAACATGCCCCCCATAGACTGGACCTGCGAGGTTTTGAGCGGCGAGAGGTCGAGGGATCGAAGCGACGAGCAGTCGGCGAACATGCCCCACATGTCCGTGACCTGCGAGGTGTCGAGCGGCGAGAGGTCGAGGGATCGAAGCGACGAGCAGCCCTTGAACATGCCACTCATATCCGTGACCTGCGAAGTTTTGAGTGGCGAGAGGTCGAGGGACGAGAGCGACGAGCAGCCCCTGAACATGCCACTCATTTTTGTGACTTGCGAGGTGTCGAGCGGCGAGAGGTCGAGGGAGGAGAGCGACGAGCAGTCCTCAAACATGCCGAACCCGATAGGGCTGCTCATGTCCGTAACCCTCGAGGTATCGAGCGGCGAGAGGTCGAGGGACGAGAGCGACGAGCAGCCCCAGAACATACCTCCCATGTCGGTGACTCGCGAGGTTTTGAGCGGCGAGAGGTCGAGGGACGAGAGCGACGAGCAGTTGGAGAACATGTACCCCATGTACTGGACCTGCGAGGTGTCGAGCGGCGAGAGGTCGAGGGATCGAAGCGACGAACAGCCCTGGAACATGCCCCACATGTCGGTGACTCGCGAGGTGTCGAGCGGTGAGAGGTCGAGGGATCGAAGCGAAAAGCAGTTGGAGAACATGTCTTTCATGTTTGTGACCTGCGAGGTGTCGAGCGGCGAGAGGTCGAGGGAGGAGATCGACAAACAGATGGAGAACATATCCTCCATGTCGGTGACCCGCGAGGTGTCGAGGCCCGAGAGGTCCAGGGATCGGAGAGACCCGCAGCTCTGGAACATACCTTTCATGTCGGTGGCCCGCGAGGTGTCGAGACCCGAGAGGTCAAGAGACTCCATCGCGCGCAGGCTCCCGAAGAGGTAACTTGAGTCTGCGGGCGCCACGACGCCCTCCTTGACGGTTACCGATCTGATGGCGTCCAAGAGGTCGCCATCGTCAGACAGCGCGTCACGGACGCGAGCCATCTCCCCCGACGCGCCGTCCGTGGGGTAGATGGTGAGCGTGCCAGACCATGTGTCGAGTTCGTAGGAGCAGCCGGTGCCGATGGTACCGACCCTCGGCGCCTCACGGGGCGGCGCCGTAGCCAGCATGATCGCGAACACCAGGCAGGCGGCGAGGGCCACCAAGCGCAGGACCGTAAGGCCTGGATGACCCAAAGCGATCCCCCGGCCTCTCCGGGCGTCAGAGTCTTGAGCTGCGCGCGCGTCTACGGTCCCTCCTTTATCTCCCTCATGGGGTCGGATCGAGTCCCCATATTCCTGGTACTCCTCCCGGCTCCACTTGAGTGACTCCTTGCCGTCCCGCGCAATGAGCACAAAGCGCGCGATCAAAAGTGCGATCTCATAGAGGGCAATGAGCGCGGCGAACATCAGGATCATGGTCACCGGCGAGGCATCAGGCGTGACAACGCTCGAGATCACAAGCAGCACGATGTAGACGTAGCGCCACTGCGAGCGGAAGGTCTTGTAGGGGACCACGTGCAGGATGGAGAGGTAGAAGACGATGAGCGGCAGCTGGAAGGCAAAGCCGAAGCCAATCTCCAGGAGCATCATGATGTTGAGGAAGTCCTCGGCTTCTGGAATGACATCTGCGATGGCACGGCTCTGGGCTACCATCCATCCAATGGTAGGCTTCTGGATCACCAGATAGCAAAAACCCATGCCCAAAAAGAAGAGTAGGATCATCGCGGCCACCGTAGGTATCACCCACCTGCGCTCGCTGGGCTTGAGGGCGGGCAGAAAGAAGCCCATGACCTCCCAGACGATGACTGGTGTGCAAATGATGAGACTGAAGAAGAAGGCCACCTTGAAGCGAATCGTGAAGCCGCCGAGTACGCTGAGGACCGTCAGCTCGTTTGACTCGAACACATCCCTGATAGGGTCGAGCATGATGTCTATGAGAGTGGGTGTGGCAACATAGACCACGACAGACGTGACGAGGAGCGACACGGCAACGATCGCAAGACGGCGCCTCAGCTCGCCAAGGTGATCCATCAGGGGCATGCGTGCTGGTCCAATGGGCATGGTTACTCTCCCTCACCCGTCGTGGACGACATCGGGATTGTTGGCGGGTGCAGGCGCTCCGGTGAAGCCACCGCCAGACAGCGGGCCGGCGCCATGGCCGCCAGCAGGCGCCGGCGCCTGGACGTTGGGGGCGTCAGGCACGTGGACGCCACCTGCGGGCGACGACGCGTGGACGCTAGCGCCAGCTGACTGGGCGGCGTCGTTGTCAGATGGTGCGGTGGCATCGCAACCGTCAGCAGACAAAGGCGCGCTGACGTGAGCGTTGACGCCGCCGAAGGGCGCTTGGGCACAGAGACTGCCTGCGGGCGCCCGAACGTCCCCATAAGCAGACACAGACGCTTGGAGGTCGAGACCGTCGTGGTCGGCCGGACAGCGACAGACGCTGGCGCGCCGACGTCACCGACAGTCATAGGCGCGCTGCCCCCAGACTCCTTAGACCCCTTCCGTGAGGAGGGATGCTTCTCCTTCGTATTCTGGTAAAGCGCACTAGCATCAACGCCTCCCCTTTGCTCGCCCCCCGTCCCGACAGCCTTCCTGTCCTTCGTCTTTGCCTGTGCCTTGCGCTCGGCAAACGTTTTGCCCCCACCCTTTGTGGGCACGCTCTTGCCCGTACTCTTGCTCTTGCGGTCCGCATCCTCCTCAAGGGCTGCGGTACGCTTGGTACCGTTCTGTGCACCCGCATCGCCCATCGCCTCGTTCAAGGGATCTAGGACCTCACTCTGAACAACCTTCGTAAAGCCCTCCTGAGCGTCACGGAACTGCCTGAGCACACGACCGATCGTCCTGCCCATACCCGGAAGCTTGTCCGGACCAAAGAGCAAAAACGCGAAGGTGACGATGATGACCAGCTCCGTCTCCCCGATGCCAAACACGTGAACACCTCTCCTGCCGCCGGCGAAAGCTGGCTGTGTCTCCAGCATTGCGCCACGACGGCTCGTCCTTGTCGTATGTCATAGCGGCTGCACGGTGACGGCCGCACACAAGTCACGTCTCCTACCGCTCAACCCCAAGCTCTGCGTCCACGCCCAGGATGCCCATGATGCGCTCGACGTTCCTCTGCGGGCGCAGTACCTTGAAGACGACGGACTCATCCTTCGCGTGATGCGCGACACCCACAAGGACGCCGATGCCCGTGGAGTCGATGTAGGAAACCGCGGACAGATCGACCTCAAGGGTCTGAGGCGCCCCTTCGAGCGCCTGATTGAGGGCATCCCTGAGCTCGGAGGCGTTAGACACGTCCACCTCACCAGCACAGGCAACACGCGTGGCGCCGACGCCCTCGCTCGTTGTGATTGCAATGCTCATGTTCACTCCGTTTCCGTGAGATGCGACGCTCGCCGACACCGCCCGTGAGGTCACCACCCCCGCTGGACACCACCGCGCCCCTGGCTACCGCACCCCTAGAGCTTCATTCCCGAGTTGAGTCTGTCCACGAGAGACATTCCTCCCGAAGAACCCGAACCTGTGGCACCCGTCGTCGAGCCCGAGGGATTCGATCGTGAGGCGAGATACTCCTCGTATTTCTGCGCAAGCGTCTTGGCCCCGTACTCGTCATTGGGATCTGCCGCCTCCGCCCGCTTCAAGGCGTTGATCGCCTTGGTGTTATCACCCTTCTGGACATAGGTAACACCAAGATACACCCAGGCGGGACCGTAGTCGGGCGAGGCCTGCGTGAGCGCCTCAAGCGTCTGTACGGCCGCATCGGTATCGCCGCTGTAGAGCTGACATTGGGAGATTTTCACCTTGACCGCACCCGAGTCGTTGATGGCAAGATACTGTTTGTAGTAGTCGATGGCCTTACCGTAAAGCTCACTGACGTGGGCCTTACCGGCATCGTCACTAGCCTGCCTACTTGCTGCGAGGGCCCACTGCAGGTAGTCATCACCCAAACCCAGGAGTGTGGGAAGCTTGCTGGTGTCATCGGTCGCGCTCGCGAGCTTGTCCTCCAGCGAGGAGATGGGCTTTTGGTACCTGTCATCAATGCTGGCTATGTCGTTTTTTGCCCCCTCGTTCGAAGAGTCAGTGTTGCCACTGTCCGTCGAACCTCCGTCATCACCGGCACTCTCGGACGAGTTGGTAGAGTCGCTCGACTGAGAGGAGTTCGAGCCTTGACCCGATGGGCCGTGGCCGGTAAAGATGTATGCGAGAGACGGCAGCATCATCGAGACGCCGATGATGACGGCGAAGACGGCAACGGCTATCTCTTTCGTGCGCTTCTTACCGCCCATCCTGTCAACGATGGTCGGCTTGAAGACAGATCGCTTCTTGCCGTCTTTGCCACCTTTGACCACCTTTGCCCTGGCAAGGCGCTTGCGATTAGGATTGCCCGAGAGATCGGAACTGTTGTCCGTCCTCTTGTCGGCAGCCTCACTACCCGCAGTCCGCTTGGCCTTGGCCGCTCCACCCGCGCGCCTGTTCCTCCTGCTAGCCATCAATCAAACCCTCCTGGCGTGCTCACGTGTCAATTGCGACGAGAGTTCCAACGCCTGCCTATCCGTGCGTGCCAGTATACCGGTACACAGGATATTGATTCTACAGAATACACGTCAACAAGAGGCAATGTGCGCAAATGCTCCTCACAGCCGCATCGCCAGTCAGCATGGCTGGACTCGCGGATACCCTGTTCAGGCGCGGCTCTCCCGGGCAAGCTGGGCCGAGACGAGCTTGACCGCGACCACAAAGACGTCAAGGGCCTTACGGAGGTCGTCGAGGGAGGGGTAGGTCGGCGCGATGCGGATGTTGGAGTCGGCGGGATCCTTGCCATACGGATAGGTGGCGCCTGCCGACGTGAGCTTGACGCCAAGCTCCGCCATCAGAGCGACGGTTCGCTTAGCCGAGCCCTCCTGCCCCTCGAACGAGACGAAGTAGCCGCCATGCGGGTGTGACCAGTGCGCGACGCCCAACTGTGCAAGGCCATCCGTGAGCTTCTGCTCCACGAGGGCGAAGCGCGGCCCCACGATCTTGGCATGCTTGGCCATGTGAGCCTTGACGCCCGCGAGATTCTTGAGAAAGCGCGGGTGAGCGAGCTGAGAGAACTTCTCGGAGCTCACACGCTCGACGGCGAATGCGGCGCGGACCCTCTTGATGTCCTCGTCGCCCGCCGCGACAAACGCGATGCCCGAACTCGGGAAGGTCATCTTGGCCGTGGAGCCAAACTCGTACACCAGGTTGTCGGCATCCGCCTCCGCAAGAGCGTCAAAGACGTTAAGGAGCACGTCGTCCTTCTCGCCAAAGCAATGCACGGCGTAGGCGTTGTCCCAGTAGATACGAAAGTCGCAAGCCGCCGGCCTTAGGGCAGCAAAGCGACGAACTACCTCGTCAGAGTAGGTGACACCCGTGGGGTTGGCATACTTGGGAACACACCAGATGCCCTTGACCTTGGGATCGTCCTCAACGAGACGCTGCACCAGGTCCATGTCGGGGCCGTCCTCGCGCATTGGGACGACGACGTTCTTGATGCCGAGGTCCTCGGTTATCTTGAAGTGGCGATCATAGCCCGGAGACGGGCAGAGCCATATGACATCACCCTGCCGGTAGAAGGGCTCTGCGCCCGCGACACCGTTCGTGAATGCGTGAGCCACAAGATCATGCATGAGATTTAGGCTCGAGGAGCCAGAGACCACGACGTTCTCGGCCTTGACGCCCAGGATCTCGGCCGCGAGGGCGCGAGCGGAAGGCAGGCCCTCCGGTGTACCGTAGTTGTCCACTATCGCATCTCCGTCGCTGAGCGACGCCGTAGAGTTCACGAGGTCGAGCATGGGTCTGGAGAGGGCGGTCTGAGCGGGGCTGGGCTTGCCTCGGGCCATGTCGAGCGAGAGTCGCTCGGCGCGGATGTCATCCACCTGACGCTCCAACGTTGCGATCGCGCGCTCCAGCTCCTCGTCCGACATCAGCTCATACGCGTTGCGCCTCATCGTCTTTGACATATTGGTTTCCTTTCATATACCCAGCGATAGACCACACTCGTGTCACCTGCGGTCCTCGACTACCGCTGCTTTACCCCTGACCCGTCCATGGCTCAACACGCTCCTGCAGCTGAGAGCCATAAGGCAGTATACTCCCTGCGCGAGGCATAGCCGTGACACAGATCTGCGGTGTGAGGTAATTTGGAGGCTTTGGTGAGCCAGGCCAACGCAGGTGATCCCAGAGGAGTCCTGCGCAACGTGCCCCAGAGGAGTCCTGCGCAACGTGCCCCAGAATCTGCGGGGCACTTGTCAAGAACGTTTGCCCAGTTGGCGTTCGGATCAAAGTGCCCCAGAATCTGCGGGGCACTTTCGTGAGGGCCACGTGCCGGGAGTGCTCGCCGGGGGCATTTGCCAAGAGCGCGTTCCTTGGCGGGGGTTTGCGTGAAGTCCTCCACGCTGTCCTGACATACGCTACCATCTCTCGCATGATGCCTATGAGAGACAACGAACATTCCCAATACCAGACAGTCCTGCCAGGTGACACGGGCGCACCCGAGTACGGTGAGTTGCAACACTTGGTAGACGGACTCTTTGAGGATGACCCGAAGCGCCTCGTATCGAAGATCGACGTCCTCGTACGCGCCGACATCGAGGGCATCTGTGGCGACCTACGTGAGGTCGTCGATCTGCTGCCGGGAGGTCGCTACACCAGGCGCCGCCTCTGCGACCAGATGAACTCGATCATCACGGCGCACGGTTGGGGCTACAGCTACGGTACCGTGTACTAGGCCCGACGACACGCAGTAATCCGGCGAACCCGCTCGGTATGACAGGGGGCTGGACGCAGCCTCAGCTGGATGCAACCTCAGCTGGATGCAACCTCACCGCGCCACTCGGTGGCGTCGAGTGCGCGACGCGCGTGCCACTCGGTGGCGTCGAGTGGCACGAAATTCTCCGGCAACTGGGCATTCTCCAATCTCTGCGCCACTCGGTGGCGTCGAGTGCACGACGCGCGTGCCACTCGGTGGCGTCGAGTGGTACGCTCGAGGGAATGCTGGCATGGCCGGGCAACGTCAACACAGCGGGACCCCAACACAGCGGGACCAGAGCTCCCGCTTCTCCAGATTGGCCTGAGGACCCTTGGCCTGGCGATCAACCGGCGTACGAGACCCTGTCCCAACCCGGCAACGAGCGCACACGTGCGGCGAGCGCGTGCTCCAGCGACCCCCATGCCCAAGCTTCCGCAGACGCACGTACGTGGGGCACAACAGGCACCCCTACGCCACGTGCCCCGTTCGTTGGTCTGTCATCCTTCGCCGCCGCCTGCGGAGGGACCTGACGAGCGGGTATGCCACCCGCATGTGGAAAATGCCCAACAACCCCGCCATGAACGACGCCGAGAGGATCGCGCACTTTGCCGCCATGACCTCGGTCGGACTGGGGAAGGCGAGACCTGCGATGAGGATGGACATCGTAAAGCCCATGCCGCCCATAATGCCGACGGCAACGACCTGGTTCCAGGTCACGCGCTTCGGGAGCCTCGCGAAACCCACCCTGACGAGCACCCAGGTCGTGAGGATGATGCCGACAGGCTTGCCGAGAACGGCCCCAAAGAACACGCCAAGGGCGACCCTGTCGGCCAAGAGTGCCGACAGGTCCATTCCAACGAGGCGCACCTGGGCGTTCACAAAGGCGAAGATCGGAAGTATCAGGTAGTTCACTGAGACCGAGATGCTGCGCTCAACGCGCTGCAACGGCGGCGTCACATGATGCATGATCCGCTCGATGTAGGTCGCGGAGGCCATGAAGTCGTGCTGGCCCAGGACATGGTGCTTGTCGCTGTAACGGTCATCGAGGATGCGTGCCTGGTCGCCCAGCCACCCACGCAGCCCCCCAAGGCGTACGTCAGAGCGGGCGGGCAGGCAGAAGGCGAGAATGACGCCCGCAAGCGTCGCATGGACACCCGAGTTGTACATGCACAGCCACAACACGATCCCCACGGCCAGGTAGGGCCTCGCAGCATAGACCCGCGCACGCGCCATGCCCGCGAGCACCGTGACCACTATCAGCGATGCGGCCACCCAGGCAATGTCGGGCGTCTGCCCGTAGAACAAGGCGAGCACCACGATAGCCACGAGGTCGTCGGCGATGGCGAGGGTCTGGAAGAAGACCTTGGTCGCGGGCGCGACGCGATCACCAAGGAGCGACATCACGCCCAGGGCGAAGGCGATGTCGGTCGCGATGGGCGTGGCCCAACCGTGCACGGCGCCCCCATAATTGAGGGTCAGGTAGATGAGGGCGGGCACACAGACACCCCCCACGGCTGCCAGCATGGGCAGGGCCGCCTGTCTCGGCTTCCTAAGCTGCCCCACGGTCATCTCGTACTTGAGCTCTATGCCGACAAGCAGAAAAAAGATGGCCATGAGGAAGTCGTTCACGAAGCCCTCAAGCGTGATGGATGCAGAGAGAGAGCCCACTCCCAGCGTCAGCGGCAGCTCGAGGAACTCGTGAAGCGGCTCATAGGCGGCGGAGTTGGCAACAACCACGGCCAAGAGCGCCGCCACGACCATGACTGCGGCGGCGACCGTGCCGTTGGAGGTCACACTCTCGAGAGCCGAGCGTCGGGCCAAGCGGCGCAGGACCTTAGGCTCACGGATGATGCTGGGGCGCTGTGGCCTCTCGGATGACCTTTCAGGACTATCTTGGTCCTCGCTACGCTCGAGGGAAGCCTGAGGAACACCGGGGCCACCGTGTGCCTCGAGCCCACCCTGGTCCTCCGTTGTTCCGGACTGGTCCTTGCCATCATCGCGGTCCTTGGTCCCAGCGAGCTCCTCGACCTGACCTTTGGACTTGGCAGCCTTGGCCTTCTTCTTGGCCTTCTTCCCCCGCTTGGTCTTGGCACTCGCCTCGGCGCCACCGGTCGCGCCCGAGCCAAGCGCCTGCGCCTTCCTTAGCCCCAGCGCCAGCTTCTCCCTCATGGAGCCCTTGCCTGACATGCTCGTCACCTCACGTCACCGCGCGCCGAGGGCGCACCCTACCGAAACCACCGCCCACCTCGTCCCCGTATCTCAGCATACGTGACACCACCTTGGACTTTTGAGCAGCGCCGCCCAAATCCAGCTTGAACACATTAGGCTTGTGTAAACGGGGGTAGGATGGGGTAGCGTCCTCACCATCTCAGGCATACACTGGTCGACGCGTACACCATCGAGGCATTGCGGAGGGACTTATGAACAAGCAGCGCATCGCCATCATCACCGACTCGGGCACAGACACCGACGAGGACTTCCGTAAGGAGCACGACATACGCATCATGCCCCTGCGCATCATCTACTCCGATGGCTCGACGTTCTCGAGCGGCATCGACATCAGTTCGGATGAGGTCGTGCGTCGCTTTGGCGAAGAGATCCCCACGACGTCGCTCCCATCCCCCCACGAGATGCGCAAGGTCTTGGAGCAAGCTAGGGACGACGGCTACACGAAGGCCGTCGTTGTCACGATAGCGAGCGCACTCTCGGCAACCAACCAGACCGCACGCATGGTCGCCAACGAGATGGAGGGCTTCCCTGTGCTGGTCGTAGACTCCAAGTCGATAGGCATAGCAGCCGGCATGGTCGTGAGGCGCGCAGTCGAGTACGTGGAGGCGGGTGTACCCTTCGAACAGCTTGAGGAGCGCTTGACACAGAGCGTCGAGAGAACCGACGTCTTCTTTGCCGTGAAGTCGCTCGAGTACCTCTACAAGGGCGGACGCATCAACAGCGCCATCTACCGACTCGGGAGCATCCTCAACATCAAGCCCATCCTGACCTGCAGCAAGGAGGGCTACTACACCATAGCCAAGAAGGTGCGGGGCTGGGGGAAGGCTCTCGACACGATCGTGGGGGTCGTGGCCGAGAAGGCCAACGGTTTCGACCGCGTGCGCCTTGCCCTTTGCTGCACCAAGGCGACGTCCAAGGTCCGCAGCCTGCTCGAGACGAGGCTGCGCAGTCAGGTGAGGGCAGAGATACTCGAGTTCCTCTCGTCTAGCCTGCCACCCGACCTCATCGTGCACACGGGCCCCGAGCTCGTGGGCATGGGCGTGCAGGGAGCGTGAGGGCAAGGACTCAGGCCGAGGCAAAACCAAGGGCGGCTAACCTCAACTAGGCGGCTAACCTCAGCCGTCCCCTCTTCTGTGGGTGGCATTCCCCAGCAGGACTGCCATCTGCTCGACGATGCGAGCACAGCGCTCGGCGGCAGCCTTCTCGAAGCTCGGATAATCAATGTTCGAGGAGCCATCAGCCTTATCGCTGATGGCTCGAATGATCACGAAGGGCAAGCTGTTGAGGTAGCAGGCTTGGGCGAAGGCGGCACCTTCCATCTCGGCGCAGCAGGCCTTGAAGAGCGAGGCGATGCGCTCCCTTTGGCTTGGGGAGTGCACGAACTGGTCTCCTGAGGCGATACGTCCCTCGAAGGCGCGCGCAGCGGGCGCGGCAACCTTGACGGCCTCGAGCGCAAGCGCCCGAAGTGCGGGGTCGGCAGGAAACGCCAGCACGTCAAGGTCCGGTATCTGTCCCGGCGCGTAGCCCAAGGACGTGACGTCCATGTCATGCTGGACCGCATCGGTCGAGACCACGATGTCGGCGATGTCGATGGCACCGTCGAGCGAACCAGCGACGCCTGTGTTGATTACGTGGGTCACAGCGAAGTGATCGGCGAGCGCCTGCACACAGAGTGCGGCGTTGACCTTGCCCACACCACACCTGACGATGACTGCGCAGGTCCTGCCGAGCGTCCCGGCAAAGAAGTCCATGTTCGTCCAACGGCTGACCTGCACGTCAGCAAGCTTGCCTTTCAGATGGGCCAGCTCGCTGTCCATCGCGCCGACGATGCCCAGCCTCATGCCTGCTGCCCTGGATAGCTCAAGTGCGCGTCGTCGATACCGCGAAGGGTGTTCTTTAGGTAGCGCTTAGCCCACCATCTGGCCTGCGCAAGGTCACTGTCATGCCAGTTGCCACACTCCTTGGGCTGGGCACCCGGGACCTCGCCCTCGAAGGACGCGATGAGCTCAAAGAGGCGCACGATCAAGGGGAGGGCCTCCCTAGGTGTCACGAGGCCGAAGAGCACGAGGTAGAAGCCCGTGCGGCAACCCATGGGACCAAAGTAGACGATGCGCTCCTTCCAGCTGGCATCGTTGCGCAGGAAGGTCGCCCCCAGATGCTCGATGGCGTGGACGGCAGCGGTGTCCATCGGTGGCTCGCGGTTTGGAGCGACCATCCGCAGGTCAAGGGTAGTGACGTCGATCCCCTGCCAGGAGTCGACGCGACTCACGTACACGCCTGGCTCCAACAGCAGGTGATCGACCGTAAAGCTCGCTATCTTCTCCATGGGGCCTCCTCTTCGTGGGACTGATCCGCTGCCACGCGGCTCGGCACGACAGGCCACCCAACGCAGCAGGCTGCCGGCGGTGGTGTCTGGAATAGACCAAGGCGAGAGCCACCGGCAATGCGGCGGCAGGAGCTAGGGTTCTGCAGGCGTCGCACCGGCCAGCCAAGGACTCGCTGCGATCGAGCGGACGACCTTGTCTCTAGCCTCACCCATGGCACAGCCGTCCTTGAGGTGAAAGTGTGCATGTCCTGTGATGCCCGCTGCGTCCATCTCGCCAAACGTGACGCTGCTCTTAATGCTCTTGTCGAGCCTGTCGCCAAGCACGGCCTCCCCACGTCCGATGACCTCGCGCTCGACCTCATCGAGGTCGGCGCCAGTTTGCACCACAAAGCTGACCTCGCAGTCTCCCACGTCCCAGCGCGTACGCTGAGTGAGCGCCGAGGTGTTGAGCACCGAGTTAGGGATGACTTGCTCTGTGCCATCACGTGCGCGAACGATGGTATGGCGCCAGGTGACGTCGGTGACCACGCCCGAGAAGCCGCTGATTGAGACCTCATCGCCGGGCTCGACGACCTTGCCTAGCATGAGGCCAAGGCCCGACACGATGTTTGCAACCGTCGCTTGCAGGCCGAGGGAGATGATGACGGAGCCAACGCCCAGGGCCGCGACGAGGCCCGTGGGGTTGATACCAAAGATAGGCTGCATGAGCGAGAGCAGGGCGACAAGCCATAAGATGGCACGCACGATGTTGATGAAGATGGACGCCGAGGGGATGTTCGAGTTGTCGAGCGCCTTTCGTATGGCTCGCACAAGCACGTACTGGACGAGCAGTGTGGCTATGATGACTACCGCAACGAAAATCGACTTAGCAACGAAGTCGGGAAGCCCCAGTCCCATAACTGTTGTATCGGAAAGCTCTTCCATGTGTCTACCCATCCCCCTCCCGTGTCAGCATAGCGCAGAAAGTCGCCCATCACGTCTTCGACAGACTCTTGACCGCAAATCATTTTGATATCATAATGATTCTAGTGACGCAAGAGACGCGCCGCTCATGAGGGCAGCGCTCCACAGGGGAGGCGGCCCCTCGCAAAGAAGGAGATCAAGATGAGCACACAGACGAGCTGCACCGAGAAGAAGGCACACGCCAAGTCCGGATGGATGATGATCATCGTGGACGTACTGCTCTACGCAGTGTCCATAGAGCTCATGGTCAGCTCGACCATAAGCCTGTCAAACGAGGCAGAGGTGGGCCTGTTTGCGGTATCCCTTTTGACCCTTTTTGGAAGTGTGTTGCTCCTCGTTGTCGCTATTATTGTCAGTAACGGCTTCTTTACCCTGCAACCGGGCCAGGCACGCGTCTGCGTGCTCTTTGGCAAGTACGTGGGGACGGTACGCGATGATGGGCTTCACTGGGCGAACCCCTTCTACGCCCGCTCCCTTGGCAGGACGAGCGCTCCGGACGATCCCGCAGGCGCACTACTGACGAAGTCGGCGCTCACGGGGCTGCCGACCGCAAGCGGACGCTCGCATGTGTCCAAGATCTCGCTGCGCGCCCGCACACACGAGGGCGAGCGCATCAAGGTCAACGACAAGATGGGCAACCCCATAGAGATAGCGACCGTCGTCGTGTGGCGCGTCGCAGACACCGCTAAAGCCATCTTTGACGTGGACGACTACGAGGGCTACGTGTCCATGCAGGTGGAGACCGCGCTGCGCCACGTGGCAAGCATCTACGCCTACGACCACCTGGAGGATGACGACGACTCATCGACCACGATCACGCTACGCTCCAACATCGAGGAGGTCTCGGAGGCGCTGAAGCTCGAGCTCACGCGCAAGCTCTCGGTCGCTGGCGTCGCCATTGAGGATGCCCGTCTCACCCACCTGGCCTACGCGCCCGAGATCGCCCAGGTGATGCTGCGCCGCCAGCAGGCCGACGCCGTTATCGCGGCACGCAAGAAGATAGTCGAGGGCGCCGTGAGCATGGTGGACATGGCCCTCTCGCAGCTCTCCGACGACGGCATCGTAGAGTTTGACGAAGACCGTAAGGCCGTGATGGCCTCAAACCTCATGGTGGTGCTCTGCGGCGAGTCAGAGGCGCAGCCCGTCCTCAACACCAGCTCGCTCTATCAATAAGAGATCCCGATGACGGGGGTAGGCGGACATGGCCGCACGAAAGCAGTACCCGCTGCGCATAGACCCCGCGATCTGGGAGGCCGTCGAGCTTTGGGCCAAGGATGAGATGCGCAGCGCCAACGCCCAGGTGGAGTTCATCCTACGAGACGCCCTACGCAGGGCTGGACGTCTGTCCAAACGGCACGAGAGAACATCTCCCAAGCAGGGAGATAAACACGCCGACTGAGGTCACAGGGCCGGGCGCAGCTGGCGCGACGTGCCGCCTGCGCCCGGCCCCTCAGGGTCTTGTGACCCCACGCTCCTGAGGACCTGAGGTACCGAGGCACCGAGGCGCGCTACTCCAAGTACGCCTCCTCAGGCTCCTCTGCCTCCTCTGTCTTTGCCTTGAGCGGCGAGACGCAGAGGGCGGGCACGACAGCAAGCACGGACACGAGCTGTACCAGCATGTCCTGCCAGATGGCAAGGCGCACGGGAATGTCACTGCCGTTGGACATGGCCTGCACGATCATGGACTGAACGGCTTTCAAGGAGATGGGGATGACCATCTCGAGCAGGCCGGTGAGCACGAACGACAGGATTCCGCAGCCGATGCTGACGCCAAGCAGCCTGCCCCAGGCAAGGGACGCCGGACGGGGACGCTCACCATCGCCGACGCAGGTGGTGAGCCAGAGCCCGACCATCACGCAGAGTGGCTTGAGCAGGAACCGGGCAATGTCATACAACAGCATGATCAGCAGAGAGACCAGCGCCGGAGCCGGACGTCCGTTGGGACCCAAGAAGAACTCGACAGCTTGCCATCTCAGCGACTCCCAGGGCTCCAAGGTGAGCACGAGCGCGCAGATGACGGGGACGGCGAGCGCCTGCCAACTCAAGATGAGCAGCCGAGGTCGCTTGCCCACCACATACGACAGCGCAAGCAGCGCGATAACCCAGAGCAGCAGGGAGACTACGCTCACCCTGAGATCGACCGGGATCAGCTGGAGACCCACCCCCTCCCGTTGCGGCGGCTGCATGAGCGGATCGTCCTTGCCGAGCGCACCCATCACGATGGCCCAGACGAGCACGAAGGCAGTCGTCACGGCGGCGTGCGCTGCCCTTCCCCTCGGAAACCCGAATGTCGAGTGCGATGATCTTCTATCCATACTTCTCCCTACCCCTCGATCTTGACGATGGGCGCAAAGCTCTTTAGGAGCCTCTTCACCTTGCCCGTGCGCGAGAAGAGGACCTCTATCGTGTCGCCCGATGCGGCTCTCACGACCCCTGGGCCGAAAGTCTTGTGTGACACCCTGTCTCCCACCGCGAAGTTCTCCTTTGTCCCACTCTCGTCCCTCTTGGCAGGAGACGGACGAGAGTGAGCGCTCCGTACGCCCGTGGAGCGCGTATGCGAGCCAAACACCCTGCCACCGTAGACCTCCGAGCCACGGCCCGAGCCGTAGGTGCCATGGCGGTCTCCCCGCTTTTCCCACCCCACGCCCGAGAAGTCGGACGAGCCGACACCGATGGCATGCACGTCCTTCTCGGGTATCTCGTCCAAAAAGCGGCTGCGCGGGTTGTTCTGCACCGTGCCAAAGAGGTGACGCGTCGAAGCATAGGTGAGGTAGAGCCTCTCCCGTGCTCGCGTGATGGCCACATAGGCAAGCCTGCGCTCCTCCTCGATGCGTGCGGGGTCCTCCTGCCTGTCCCCGTGATGCGGAAAGATGCCCTCCTCCATACCCGAGACGAAGACGACGGGAAACTCCAGGCCCTTGGCGGAGTGCACGGTCATCATCGTGACGGCGCTCGTCTGGCCGTCCAGGGAGTCGAGGTCGGAGCGCAGGGCAAGCCACTCAAGGAAGGCGGGCAGCTTCTCTGCGGCCACGTCAGGAGCTCCGGCTGCGGTTGCGGCAACGGCCCCAGCTGCGACCTCAGAGCCCCCGGAAGGCTCGACTTCCGCCTCGTCCACCCGCTCACCAGCTACCTCGAGCACAGCCACATCTGTAGCCCCATCGCCACCTCCCCCCACGCCCAGCATACCGGCAGCGCGAAGTTGCCTGAGGCTCTCTAGGGTCTCGGTTGCGTCGTCGTGAGTCTCGTCGAACTCCTGCGCCACGGAGAAGAACTCACGTACGTTCTCGATGCGACCGTCTGCATCGACGCTCTGCTCCGCCTCGTAGACGCGGATGATGCCGGCCTTGTCCACGATGGCCTCGATCACACGGGAGAGCTCTCCTGCGTAGCGCCGCGCCGACTCGATGACATCCGTGAACTCGGCAAGACCGCGTCGTGCCTTTGGGCCGACGATCCCTGGCTCGCGCGCACAGGACGCCGCCGCCTCGAGAAAGGACAGACCCATCTCGGCCGCGTAGGCCTGGACGGCACGCACGCTCGTCGTGCCGACACCGCGTCTGGGCGTGTTGACCACGCGCAGGGCACTCACGTCGTCGCCTGGGTTCACGACCAGCTTGAGGTAGGCGACCACATCGCGTATCTCCGCACGATCGAAGAAGCGCGTGCCACCGACTATTCTGTAGGGCACACCCGCACGCAGGAACATGTCCTCAAGCGTACGGGACTGGGCGTTCGTACGATAGAACACGGCGACATCGTCGTAGCTCGTGCCTGCGTCATGCAGCTTCTCGATCTCGGCGCCGATCCAGCGCCCTTCGTCGCGCTCGTCTGCCGCCTGGAAGAGCTTGATCTGCTCGCCATCTCCACGGTCGGTAAACAGGCGCTTTCTCTCGCGGCGCGAGTTGTGCCGCACCACGGCGTTCGCGGCATTGAGGATGTGGCCAAACGAGCGATAGTTCTGCTCAAGCTTCACGACCGTGGCGTCTGGGTAGTCCTTGCGAAAGCTCAGGATGTTCTTGATGTCGGCACCACGCCAACTGTAGATGGACTGGTCATCGTCACCCACGACCATGAGGTTGCGGTGCTTGCGCGCAAGCAGGTTGGCGATCGCGTACTGAACGGCATTGGTATCCTGGTACTCGTCGACGCTTATCTGGCGAAAGCGCTCCTGGTAGCGATCGAGCACCTCCGGGTACTTGGAGAGGAGCTCGAACAGTTTGGTGAGTAGGTCATCGAAGTCCATGGCGTTGGCACGCTCAAGGCGACGCTGCAGCACGCGGTAGACCCGGGCGGCGGCATGCTGCTGGGCAGACGAGGCCTGGGCGTCGAACTCGTCTGGGAACACGAGCGCGTTTTTGGCCTGGCTGATCATGGAGCGGATGGCTGGCAGCGGGCTCTGCTTAGGATCGATGTCAAGATCGCCCATGATGGTCTTGACCAAGCGCCTTGAGTCATCATCATCATAGATCGTGAAGTTTGGGGGATAGCCCACGCGCTCGCCGTCCTCACGCAGCATCCTCACGCACATGGCGTGGAAGGTGCAGACCCACATGCCACGCGTACCGCCAGGAAGTAGCGCACCCAAGCGCTCGCGCATCTCGGCTGCCGCCTTGTTGGTAAAGGTGATGGCAAGCACCTGCCAGGGATGCACGCCCTCATCTGCGATCATGTGTGCGATGCGATAGGTCAGCACGCGGGTCTTGCCCGAACCGGCCCCGGCGAGCACCAGAAGCGGACCAGAGGTCGTCTGCACCGCCTCGCGCTGGGCAGGATTCAGGCTGTCGAGGTCGATCGTAGCCCCTGCCGAGACGGACCGCTCATCAGGCTGCTCCCCTGCCAAGGGCTGCTGTGCCCCATGGTGCGTCACGGGCCGTGACGCCGGGGTGGCGGCAGGAGCGATCGGCTCCATGGTAAACAAGTTGGATACGAACTCATTGTAGCTGGGCATGCGACTCCTTGCGTACTCGATCTGTCCTGTCGAGTGTAGACCGTAGACATAACGGTGGTCGATGGAGGGACGCAACTCCGCACGATGATTAGAAGCTCCGCTCAGCGAGGCTCCGTGCAGCGCCCAAGCGGCGTATCATGGGGGCGCAGGGGCAGACGAGAGGAGGCGGGGCATGGCACACAGGGTCTTGCTCTACACGATTGACGGCTCGACAGAGATCGCGAGAGACTACCTCGCGCAGAGGGGTCTCTTGGATACGCTCTTGCTCACCGGTATCGCACACGAGCCCCTGACCAGCCCACGGGCAGATGAAATCGTGGGCTATGAGGCTATCTTAGGTGAGCTCATGCCTGTGCTCAAGGACGAAGTTGATATCATCGCAAACGCCGGTACGAGGCTTGTCGCGAGCCTCTCCATAGGGCTCAACCACGTGGACGTCAAAGGCCTCGCAAAGCGAGGCGTGCTCGTGAGCAACTGCCCGGGCTACTGCGCCGAGGATGTCGCCCTTCACACGATGGCCCTAACCCTTGACCTCATGCGCCAGACGACCTTCTCCAACCGTACTGTACTGGCGGGCACGTGGAACCCCCACCTTGGCTACGAGATGCGTCGCCCACAGGGCCAGATCATGGGGCTCGTGTTCTTTGGTAACATCGCGAGGAGGGTGGTGCCGCTCGCACGCGCTCTGGGCATGCGCGTTCTCGTCTGGGCTCCTACCAAGAGTGCAGATGAGCTGGCCGCAGTAGGCTGCAAGAAGGCCGCGACCCTCGCCGAGCTACTTGGAGCCTCCGATGTGGTGAGCCTGCACTGCCCGCTCCTTCCCGAGACGCGAGGCCTCATCGGCGCGGACGAGCTCGCGCTCATGAAGCCGACCGCGTTTCTCGTCAACACCTCGCGCGGCCCCGTGGTGGACGAAGCTGCGCTGATAGACGCCTTAGACGCAGGCGCGATACGCGCGGCGGCTCTCGACGTGCTCGCAAACGAGAGAGAGCCAGATACCCGCCTGACGGGTCACCCACACTGCCTGGTCACCCCACACGCGGCCTACGTCTCGCGCGAGGCCAACAGCGCACTTATCCGCCTTGGGCTCGACGCCGTGATAGAGCTACTCATAGAGGGACGCGAACCCACGAACCTCGTACGGGCCTAGAGCGCCGACAGTAACTTCGGCGGATCGACGCAAGAGGCGCGAGGCGGGAGGCGCGTCCTCACTGCCACTCGGCGGTGAACGTACCGGGCGGCGCATCCCACACTGCCACTCGGCATCGAGCGTACCGGGCAACGCGCTGTTCACTGCCACTCGGTGGTGAACGTACGGGATGGTACGTTCAAGTGCGAGTGGCAGTGTAGACCCCACTGCCACTCGGTGTCGAGCGTACCGTATTAGTACGCCCAAGGGCGAGTGGCAGTGCGTCCGGTACGATCAGGGCCGAGTGGCAGTGCGTCTCACACTGCCACTCGGCGGTGAACGTACCGGGCGGCGCATCCCACACTGCCACTCGGTGGTGAACGTACGGGATGGTACGTTCAAGTGCGAGTGGCAGTGTAGACCCCACTGCCACTCGGCGGTGAACGTACCGGGCGGCGCATCCCACACTGCCACTCGGTGTCGAGCGTACCGAGTGGCAGTGCGACCTCAATCTTGGAGGCTCCCGGAGAGGTTCTCAGGAAGGCTCCCGGGGAGGCTCTCAGCTTCAGGATAACGACAAAGGCAGGCCCCGCGTTCTGCGAGACCTGCCTCCCTTGGACCACACAAGCACCCGTCAGGCATCGTTACCATGTGCCCGTTAGGCGCCGCTGCGCCTGACGCTACCGGACAGCACTAGTACTACCCCTATGCTGCAGGAGCAGTACCCACCTTGCTGCCGAGCGGCGCTGCCTCGGAGTAAAGCTCCTTGAGCTTGAGAAGATGCTCGTAGCGCTCCATAGCAGCCTGCTCGTTCTCGGCAAAGAGCACATCCGCACGATCGGGGAAGGCGCTCTTCAGACTGGCGTAGCGAGCCTCGTTCATCAGGAACTCCTGGTAGCCGCCCTTTGGCGCCTTCGAGTCAAGTATGAACCTCTTGCCCTTGGGCGCAGCAGGGTTAAAGCGGTAGAGGTTCCAGTAGCCGCAGTCGACGGCCCGCTTCATCTCGAGCTGGCAGTGCTGCATGCCGCCCTTCTTAATGGAGTGCATCTCGCAGGGGCTGTAGCCGATGATCAGCGACGGTCCGGGATAGGCCTCTGCCTCGGCGATGGCCTTAAGCGTCTGCATGGGGTTGGCACCCATGGCAACCTGCGCCACGTACACGTAACCGTAGGACATCGCGATCTCGCCCAGGGACTTCTGCTTGACCTTCTTGCCTGCGGCGGCAAACTGCGCGACCTGTCCCAGACGAGAGGCCTTGGATGCCTGGCCTCCCGTATTGGAGTAGACCTCGGTGTCAAAGACGAAGACGTTGACGTCATCGCCAGAGGCGAGGACGTGATCCAGGCCACCGAAACCGATGTCGTAGGCCCAGCCGTCGCCTCCAAAGATCCAGAAGGACTTCTTGCTCATGTAAGGCTTGTCAGCCAGGATCCTCTTGGCCTCGGGCGTTCCAAGCTGCTCAAGCTGGCGAGAGTACGCCTCAGCGGTAACCTCGGAGTCGCCCGCCTTGCCCCTGGAGTCTATCCAGGCTTGCGCAGCCGCCTTGAAGTCCTCGCTTACGCCATCGGAGGCCATGAGCGCCTCGGTCTCGGCAACAAGCTTGTTTTGAACGGCCTCATAGCCAACGGCAAGGCCATAACCATGCTCGGCGTTGTCCTCGAACAGGGAGTTGTTCCACGCAGGACCGTGGCCCTCTGCGTTGCAGGTGTACGGCGCGGTCACAGCGGGGTTACCCCAGATGGAGGAGCAGCCGGTAGCGTTGGAGATGTACATGCGGTTGCCAAAGAGCTGAGTCACGAGGCGCGCATAGCTCGTCTCGGCGCAACCGGCGCAGGAGCCCGAGAACTCGAGCAGCGGCTTATAGAACTGCGAGCCCTTGACCGTCTTATCGGACTGCAGCTCCTTCTTCTCTCCGACCTTGTTGACGGCGTAGTCCCAGACCTCGGCCTGATCGGCCTCCTCGGCCTGCGGTACCATGGTCAAAGCGTCAACGGGGCAGATGTAAGCGCAGTTGGTGCAGCCCATGCAATCGAGCGGAGACACGGCGATGGTAAACTTGTATCCGCTGTTCTTGGGAAGCTTGAGATCCACCATGCGCATGTTCTCAGGGGCGGCAGCAGCCTCCTTGGCGTCCATTGCAATCGGGCGAATCGTGGCGTGCGGGCACACATAGCTGCACTGGTTGCACTGGATGCACTTGGTCTCGTCCCAATGCGGGACGATGACGGCGGTACCACGCTTCTCGTAGGCAGAGGCACCAAGCTCCCACTGGCCATCGGGGTTGTTCTTGAAGGCCGAGACCGGCAGGCTGTCGCCATCCATCAGATTGATGGGACCAAGCAGCTCCCTGACCTGCTTAACAAGCGCCTCACGACCCTCGAGCACGACAGGCTTGGTGTCATCGGTGGCGTTGGCCCAGTCGGCAGGAATCTCGAGCTTGTGGAAGGCGGTGGCACCCGCGTCGATGGCCTTCCAGTTGGACTCGACGACGGCCTGACCCTTCTTGGCGTAGGACTTCTCGGCCGCCTTCTTCATGTACGAGAGGGCCTCCTCGGCGGGAAGCACCTTGGCCAGGGCGAAGAACGCGGACTGAAGCACGGTGTTCGTGCGCTTGCCCATGCCGACCTTCTCGGCGAGGTCAATGGCATCGATAAGGTAGACGTTGATGTTGTTCTGGGCAACATAGCGCTTAGCGACCGCAGGGAAGTGGTTAGCGAACTCCTCGTCACTCCACTGGCAGTTCACGAGGAAGGAGCCACCGGGCTTGACGTCGCGCACCATCTTGAAGCCCTTGGTTATGTAGGACGGATTGTGGCAGGCCACGAAATCCGCCCGCGTGACGTAGTAGGGGGAGCGGATGGGCGAGTCACCAAAGCGCAGGTGACTGACCGTGACGCCACCGGTCTTCTTTGAGTCGTACTGGAAGTACGCCTGCACATACTTGTCGGTGTGGTCGCCGATGATCTTGATGGAGTTCTTGTTCGCACCCACGGTGCCGTCGCCACCAAGGCCCCAGAACTTGCACTCGATAGTGCCGGGGGCGGAGGTGTTGGGAGCGTTCTCGTCGCGCGGAAGCGAGAGGTTCGTGACGTCGTCCACGATGCCGATGGTGAACTCGCGCTTGGGATTGTCCTTCTTGAGCTCGGTATAGACTGCGAAGGCATCAGCGGGCGTGGTGTCCTTGGAACCGAGACCGTAGCGACCGCCGACGACCTTGATGTCCGGGCGTCCGACCTCAAAGAGGGCGTTCACGACATCCTGGTACAGCGGCTCGCCGATGGAGCCGGGCTCCTTGGTGCGGTCGAGGACGGCGATCTTCTTGACCGTCTGGGGAAGTGCCTTCACGAAATGCTCAACGGAGAAGGGACGGTACAGGCGGACCTTCACCAAGCCGACCTTCTCGCCATGGGCGTTCAGGTAGTCGATGGCCTCCTCAAGCGTATCGCAGAAGGAACCCATGCAGATGACGACGCGATCGGCATCCTTAGCCCCATAGTAGTCGAACAGGTGGTAGCTACTGCCCAACTTGGCGTTGATCTTGTCCATGTAGCTCTCGACGATGGCGGGAAGCTTATCGTACATCGAGTTACAGGCCTCGCGGTGCTGGAAGAAGATGTCGCCATTCTCGTGTGAGCCACGGGCGTGGGGGTGCTCGGGGTTGAGTGCGTGGTCACGGAACGCCTGCACAGCGTCCATGTCGCACATGTCGCCGAGATCGTCGAAGTCCCAGACGGCAACCTTCTGGATCTCGTGGGAAGTCCGAAAGCCGTCGAAGAAGTTGATGAAGGGCACGCCACCGCTGATGGCCGAGAGGTGTGCGACAGGCGAGAGATCCATGACCTCTTGGACGTTGCCCTCCGCCAACATGGCGAAGCCGGTCTGGCGGCAGGCCATGACGTCGGAGTGATCGCCAAAGATGTTGAGGGCCTGGGTCGCCACCGTACGCGCGGACACGTGGAAGACACCGGGAAGACCCTCGGCGGCTATCTTGTACATGTTGGGAATCATGAGCAGCAGCCCCTGCGAGGCCGTGTAGGTCGACGTGAGGGCACCAGAGCCCAACGAGCCATGGACGGTCCCGGAGGCACCACCCTCAGACTGCATCTCGACGACCTTGACGGGCGTGCCGAAGATGTTCTTGAGCCCATGCGCCGCCCACTGATCCACGTGATCGGCCATCGGGCTTGATGGCGTGATCGGGTAGATTCCCGCTACCTCGGTGTAGGCATACGAGACCCACGCGGCGGCCTCGTTGCCATCCATCGACTTGAATTTTCTCTTCATTTTTCCTCTCCTTTGAAACGTGGCGCAGTCCGCCAGCC
The DNA here is from genome assembly GCF_001189515.2 of Olsenella sp. oral taxon 807. Lineage (NCBI taxonomy): Bacteria > Bacillati > Actinomycetota > Coriobacteriia > Coriobacteriales > Atopobiaceae > Olsenella > Olsenella sp. oral taxon 807. Next base: position 237,140 of record NZ_CP012069.2, on the reverse strand, counting down.
GATCTGATGGAACCACTTGATGGGCAATCCAGTGCAGGTCCATTCCCCCTACGGCCAGCACGTCCTCGACGCACTCCCTACATGGTAAGTATAGCGCAATCTACTCGTAACAAACCTCCCCTCTTGAGATAACCGGTAGCCGGTAGCACATTTGTGTGCCGACGGTCGTATTTCGCGACAGGTCCCCTACCGGCACGACCTCTGCTTTGACAAGCTGCCGCAAATATGGCGGGAGCCCCTCTTGCCCTGCGGTCCCGCATCTGTCCTGACCGGCACACGTTAGACGGGCATCATCCTGAACCGTAGTTACAATTCTGTAAGCAGTTGGAGGCCCTCCCCCCTCACAAGCCGGCGAAACTATATGGTGGAACTATATGGTACTACAATCAGGAAATTCGTCTTGCAGCCTCGTATAGTACAAGGAGTCCACGCCATGAACGCTACGCTCACTCGCCGCGCCATCCTCAAGCTTTTGGGTGGCCTGTCGGCCCTCAGCATCGTCCCCGCAGGCCTTTCCGCCTGCACCGGCGGCGGCTCCGGCTCACAGGGGCAGGGGGGAGGCTCCCGCAAGATAGGCGTGCTGCAGCTCACCGAGCACCCCGCGCTCGACGCCTCCAACAAGGGCTTTGTCGATGCGCTCGACGAAGCCGGCATCACCTACAACATCGATCAGCAAAACGCCCAGAACGATCAGTCTGCCTGTCAGACGATCGCCCACAAGCTCGTGAACGATGGTAATGACCTCATCCTCGCGATCGCGACACCCGCCGCCCAGGCCGTCGCCGGCGCCACCGACGAGATCCCCATCGTCGGCACCGCCATCACCGACTTCGCGTCGGCTGGCCTTGTCCAGAGCAACGACAAGCCCGGCAAGAACGTCACCGGCTCCTCTGACCTCACCCCCGTCGCGGACCAGTTCGACCTGCTCGTAAAGCTCCTTCCCCAGGCCAAGACCGTGGGCGTGCTCTATTGCACCGCCGAGTCCAACTCGGACGTACAGGTCAAGCTTGCCGATCAGGCGGCCGCCAACCACGGCTTGAAGCTCGTCCGCTACTCCGTCTCGAGCTCAAACGAGATCCAGCAGGTCGTCGAGTCCATGGTCGGCAAGGTGGATGTCGTCTACACTCCCACTGACAACACCATCGCTGCAGGCATGACCACCGTCACCATGATCGCCAACGATAACAAGCTTCCCACCATCTGTGGCGAGGAGGGCATGGTCGACAACGGGGGCCTGGCCACCTATGGCATAAACTACGAGGAGCTCGGCAAGCTAGCGGGTCAGATGGCCGTAAAGATCCTGAAAGGTGAGTCCAAGCCCGCTGACATGGCTATCGAGCATCTTGACGCCAGCAAGTGCACGCTCAAGACCAACGAGGAGACGGCAAAAAAGCTTGGTATCGACCTCTCGGTCCTCAACAGCTAATCACCCTGAGCCCCGTGCCTTGACGTGCAGGGGGCCTTTTGTGTAGCGTGTGCCGGGGGCGTTTTGGCACACGCCGCACACCGCCTACCGCACGTTCGTAGAGTCTGCCGTCCATTGGAGGAATCTCATGCAGCTTGCCCTCTTGGGAGCCGCCTCCCAGGGAATTCTCTGGGGCATCATGGTACTTGGGGTCTTCGTCACCTTCAGGATGCTCGATATCGCAGATCTGACCGTCGACGGCAGCTTCGCCTTGGGTGGTAGCGTCGCGGCTGTGGCCTCTGTTGGCTTAGGTCTTGACCCCATCGTCGCCATCCTGCTCGGAACCCTTGCGGGGATCGTCGCGGGGCTCGTGACGGGACTGCTCCATGTGCTGTTTGACATCCCCGCCATCCTTGCGGGAATCCTCACCCAGATATCGCTCTGGTCCGTCAACTTGCGTATCATGGGCAAGTCGAACACACCGCTTCTGAACGCGGACACCATCTTCACGCGCGTCGCCTCGCTTCTCAACCTCACGCAGACCATCGCGACGCTCGCCATCGGCATCGTTCTCGCACTCGTGATCATCGTCGCCATGTACTGGTTCTTTGGTACCGAGATCGGAAGCGCGCTGCGTGCGACGGGCAATAACGAGGACATGTGCCGTGCCTTGGGCATAGACGTTCGCGTGACCAAGGTGATCGCGCTGGCGCTCTCCAATGGCCTCGTCGGCATGTCGGGCGCCCTCATCTGCCAGAGCCAGAAGTACGCCGATATCGGCATGGGCACGGGCGCCATCGTCATTGGCCTCGCCGCCATCGTTATCGGGGAGGTACTCGGCAGGCTTACCCCTGGCAAGCTCACGGCCTTTGGCAGCCGCCTCGTCTCGGTCGTCGTGGGATCGGTGGTCTACTTTATCGTCCGCGCCGTCGTCTTGCAGATGGGCCTTGACGCCAACGACATGAAGCTGCTCTCGGCCGCCATCGTCGCGCTGGCGTTGGCCACGCCCGTGGTGCTTGAGCGCCACCAGCTCAGGCGCTCTTACAAGAGGGACAACGCCGCGAGCGCCCTGCCTGACGATACCGCGAAGGGAGGCGAGCGCTGATGCTCACGCTGAGCAGGGTCTCCAAGACCTTCAACAGGGGAACCGCGAGCGAGAAGCCCGCACTCACCACTGTCAACCTCACTCTTGAGGATGGCGAGTTCGTGACCATCATCGGTGGCAACGGCGCGGGAAAGTCCACGATGCTCAATATGATCGCCGGCGTCTACCCGCTTGACGCCGGCACGATAGAGCTCGACGGCATCGACATCAGCCAACTTCCAGAGCACAGGCGCTCACGCTACCTGGGCCGCGTCTTCCAGGATCCCATGCGCGGCACAGCCGCCGACATGCAGATCGACGAGAACCTCGCCCTTGCCAAGCGCCGGGGCGAGCACCGGGGACTCTCCTGGGGTATAGGAAAAGAGGAGCGCGCAGGGTACGCCAAGAGGCTCGCCTCCCTTGACCTCGGTCTTGAGGATCGTCTTGAGTCAAAGGTGGGCCTGCTCTCTGGCGGGCAGCGCCAGGCACTCACCCTGCTCATGGCAACGCTTCAGAAGCCCAAGCTGCTCCTACTTGACGAGCACACGGCGGCGCTCGATCCCAAGACGGCCAAGAAGGTCCTCTCGCTCACACAACAGGTGGTGGATGAGCACCACCTCACCACACTCATGGTCACACACAACATGAATGACGCCATCCGGCTCGGCAGCCGGCTGATCATGATGCATGAGGGACAGATCATATACGACGTCGCTCATGAGGAGAAGCAGAGGCTCACCGTTGCCGACCTGCTCCAGAAGTTCGAGGAGGTGTCGGGCGGCGAGCTTACGAACGACCGCATGCTGCTATCTGAGGCATAGGGTGGCATGTGCGCGGCGCGACCGCGAGCGTCAGGTGCCGGCCATGGGCGCGCTCGCCCTTTGGTCATCCTTTGCTCGCCATTTGACTATCTTCTCGCGTAATGTTAGCTCGCATCCTGACGCATGCAGGATAACCGGATGACGATGACGCCTGCAGACAGCGCCACGACGATGGGCAACCATGGGTCAAGGCCATTCTCGATCGAGGAGACATCAGCTGCACGACTCGCGTCGTGCGTGCCCATCTGCACCGTGGAATATCCGCTCGCCACCTCCGCAGGAGTACCTGCGAGCTTCGAGGCACCCTGCGATCCTACCCTTGTCACGTCTTGTCGCATTAGGATTGGATCGACCCAAGCACCCATCATGCCCATCGCAAAGCATGCGCTTGAGATGAACAGAACGCTTAGAGCAACACCCAGTTTCTGCTTCATGTGAACTCCTTTGGGCTACGTTTGGTTTGCATTTGTTCTGCGTTCATTTGCGGCACATCACACGAGCGAATCCACCCTGCGATCTATAATAATATAAATATATCTTAAGGTCAAGTGTCAACGTACTATTCGTTGGATCTGCGCTAGTACAGTGCCCTCCGTAAAAACACAGCACGCCGGATCCTCGAGCCAGGTCAGACGCCTCGCCAACCCTCCACAAGACACACCCTGTCTTAGGTCTCGCTCTTCCTGAGCAGTCTTCTCGTGTTGAGCGCCACGACCGCAAGCGTCGTTCCGTTATGCAGATAAGCGGCTGTGGTCACAGGCACGAGGCCCATCACGCCGCCCACGATGAGGAGGGAGTTGAAGCCTACGATAAAGCGGTAGTCCCAGCCGATGCGCCGCATAAGCCGTTGTGACAGGACCCTCATCATGACCAGGGACTCAAGCGAGTTATCCATCACGGCAACGTCCGCCACCGCCCGGGCAATATCGCTTGCATCCGAGAGTGCCACCGACACATCGGCCGAGGCGAGGGCGGGCGAGTCGTTAATGCCATCTCCCACCATGATGACGGTATGCCCGTGGGCCTTGAGCGCATCGATATGGGAGCTCTTGTCCTCGGGCAGGACCTGCGCGTGGTAGTCATCAAGCTCCAGCTCGCTCGCCACATGGGCAGCGGCAGCCTTGGAGTCTCCCGTAAGCATGATGACCCGCCTCACGCCAAGGCCGCGCAGGCGCGAGATGACCTCCCTTGCCTCGTCGCGCAGCGGGTCAGCAATGCAGATAGCTCCGACGAGCTGCCGCTCACGCGCAAGATATACGACGGAGGAGCTGGGAGCCTCCCGTGCAATGCGCTCATCCAAGTCGTCGGGCTTTTCCACGCCCTCGTCCTCGAAGACAAAGTGGGCGCTCCCAATGATCATCCTGTCGCCACCCACATGGGTCGATATGCCGTGGGCGACCACGTAGTGCACCTTGGCATGCAGCTCACGCTCATGCGAGAGGTGGCGGCGGCGCGCCTCTCGCACGATGGCGCGTGCCATGCTGTGCGGGAAGTGTTCCTCGATGCAAGCGGCATAGCGCAAGACGCTGGCCTCGTCCATCTCACCGAAGGCAAGCACCTTCTCGACCTGGGGAGACGCATGGGTGAGCGTTCCCGTCTTGTCGAAGACGACTGTGTCGGCAGCGGCAAGTGCCTCCAGGTACTTGCCGCCCTTCACGATGACGCTCAGGTCGGAGGCCTCCCCCATCGCGCTCATCACGGCCACCGGGGTAGAGAGCTTGATCGCACAGGAGTAGTCAACCATGAGGACGATCATGGCCTTCTCGACGTTGCGCGTGATAGCCATGATGGCAAAGAACGCAAGCAGGTTGAGGGGCACGAGCGAATCCGCGAGCCTCTCTGCCTTGCCCTGCACACTGGCCTTGAGACTCGCTGACTGCTCGACGAGAGTGGCAATGCTGTCGATGCGAGCTTCTCCCGGAGCTGCGGTCACACGAACAGTGAGCTCGCCTTCCTCGAGCGCCGTCCCGGCATAGACCGTCGAGCCCACGCCCTTGTGCACAAGACGCGCCTCACCCGTCAGCGACGCCTCGTCGAGGCTCCCCTCACCGGCGATGACGGTCGCGTCCACCGGAAGGACCGAGCCCATGCCCATGCGCAATAGCATCCCCTCGCGCACCTCAGACATCGACACCTGCGTGTCCTGGCCATCGATGACAGCCCAGGCCGTCTGCGGCCGCGTGATCAGGCCCTCCTTGAGGGCGAGATGAGCACGACTCTGAACGTGATCCTCGAGGATGTTGGAGAGCCCCAGCAAAAACATCACGGCATCCGCATCCCAATAGCGCCCTCGTGCGAGAGACGCTCCGATGGCCATGGCATCGAGCACCTCTACCGTAAGCCTACCCTTTGTCAGATACCCGAACCCATTGACGATGTAGCTCAGCCCCATAAGAACGGTCCAAGCAACGCGCAGGGGCATCGGCAGCAGCCACTTGCGGGCATAACGAGAGACGACGTGCCTCACGACCCGTAGGATGAAGCGGTTCTTCTCGGCGGCAAGCTCTACCTGGCCAGCGAAGGGCTCAATGCTCCCATCTTCGCGTGGAAGAGCAAGCACATCGAGCATGCCGATCGCATCGAGCACCCGTTGGCGGCAGCTCGGCTCGAAGACGACAAGTACGGATGCGTTAGCAACGTGCACCTCCGCATGGCTGACGCCATCAAGGCGCAACAGCGCATGCGAGATGCCGTATGCCTCCTTGTCATCGAGCGTTCCCGTAGAGCAGCGAAGGCGCAGACGCCCCGGTATGTCAGAGACTATGGCATACAGCATGGCAGAGCCACTCCCTAAGCGTCAGCACCAGCCTTGTCGATTTCGGCCGTCACCTCTTCGCGGATGCGACCTTCCTCCTTGGCGAGACGCTCCTTGACCGCCGCATCGATCCTCACCCTGCGGCGGGCCTCGGCAGTGACGTCACTGGCGTCATCGATGATGGACTGCGTCTCGGCACGTACGACATCGGCAAGCTTGATGCCACAGGCAGCCACAGAGACGGCACCTCTATGGAGCACGCCCCTTTGCGCAAGCCTCACGACGGCCGCAGTGGCTGCCGCCCCTGCGGCGGCAATACAGGCCTGATGATGAAAGCCCATGTCAGAACCTCTTTCTCTTGTGAGAGGTACCCCCGCACCCCTCAGTTTTGTCACACCTGCGATAGGTGCCGCCCGCACGGGGCGACACCTAGCAGGCTAGCGCAGGCCAAGACCGACACACGGATAGTGCGGCGCACTCACACCGTATCTCCAGCACCGGCTAGGCTGTCCAGGATCTTGTCATCCTTCTCCTTCCACTTGGGAGTGGGACGGAAGAGCTGGAAAAGCATCGCTGCGCAAAGCACGAAGGCCACCACGGTCCAGAAGCCAAAGCTGCCAAAGACGATCAGCTCGTAGAACTGGTTGATGAGCAGTCCCACAACCCAACCAAAGACACATTCGTAACCGATGGCGAAGGCCGTCCACCTGGCGGACTCCATCTGTCGGCGGATGGTGCCCATGGCGGCGAAGCACGGGGCGCAGAGCATGTTGAAGGCCACAAAGGCGCACATCGCACCGACATGAAGCGTACCCTCCACAGTGAACATGCCGGCAAAGCCCCGCCACATGCTGACGGACTTCTCGGTCGCGTCACCCAGGCCGTAGAGCACACCAAAGGTCGAAACCAGGTTCTCTTTGGCTATCAGGGCCGAGATCGACGAGGACGTGGCCTGCCAGTTCCCAAAGCCGAGTGGCATGAAGATCCAGCTGAGCGCTCCGCCTATTCCCGCGAGGATGGAGTAGTCCATGTAGCCGTCAGGCACGCCCTCCATACCCTGCAAGAAGCCAAAGGCGCCCGATCCGCCCTCCCAGCCGGCGATGCCAAAGTTGGAGAGAAACCAGATGCCCACGGCAGCCGCGAAGATGATCGTGCCAGCCTTCTTGGCGTAGGAACTGACGCGTTCCCACACGTGCAGGAGCCAGGAGCGGAGGGAGGGAAGGTGATAGTCGGGCAGCTCCATCACGAAGGGTACCGGGGCGCCCGCGAAGGGCCTGGTCTTCTTGAGCATGACAGCCGAGACGATGATGGCAACGATACCCATGAAGTAGAACAGGGGAGCCACCCACCAGGCACTGTTGTCGGCGCCCACGAGCACGCCCATCACAAGCGCGATGATCGGCAACTTGGCCGAGCAGGGAATCATGGTGGTGAGCATGGCCGTCATGCGGCGATCGCGCTCGTTCTCGATGGTCTTGGTCGCGAGCACGCCGGGCACGCCGCAGCCCGATGAGATAATCATGGGGATGAACGACTTGCCCGAGAGACCGAAGCGACGAAAGACGCGATCCATAACAAAGGCAACGCGGCTCATGTAGCCACAATCCTCAAGGAAGCAGAGGGCAACGAAGAGACAGAAGATCTGTGGGATGAAGCTCAGTACGGCTCCCACGCCATTGATGATGCCATCGCCCACGAGCGACTGCACCATGTCAGAGGCACCCGCGCCTGTGAGCCAGCCCGAGACGACGTGCGGGATGGAGTCCACGAAGCCATCGTAGTCATGCTGGTCAGGCTCGGGGCTGTCAAGCGCAGTCTTGAAGTCATCGATCGTTACCTTGTCAACGACCTGGAGCTGCTGGCCGCCCTCAAGCACGGGGTTGCCGTCTGCATCCACCTGAGAGATGACGTTGCCATCGGTATCGAGGAAGTTGCCATCCTCGTCCGTGGCAGGGACGTCAGTCGCGACGACACCCGCCTGGCTGGCGGCATCCTCGAAGGTGGAGATCGTCTCCTTGTCCTCGTCGGTTGGTTCCTTCGCGTCAACGGCATCCTGGACGCCATCGACACTTACGCCTGCGTCTTCCGCAGCTGCAATGTAGCCGCTGATCTGGTCTTTGTAGTGATTGTCCTTCCAGGCGTCATCGGCCTCCTCAAACTGCTGGGCTGACTGGGCATTCACGAAGAAGCCGTCGCCAAAGAGGTTGTCGGTGACCCAGTCGGTTGCCGGTTTGCCTACCAGCACCAAGGCCACCCAGTACACAAGGATCATGACGCCCACAAAGATGGGAAGCCCCAGCACGCGGTTGGTGACCACACGGTCTATCTGCTGCGAGCGCGTGAGCGTCTTGGGGGCCTTCTTCACGCAGGCGTCCATGACCGTGGCGATCCAGTCATAGCGATCGGAGGTGATGATGGACTCAGAGTCGTCGTCGCGCTCTTTCTCGACTGAGGCGATATGGCCCTCGAGTGAGGCAAGCTCGTCGGACGAGAGCCCCAGGGCCTTGATGGCGTCCGCATCGCGCTCGAACAGCTTGATGGAGTACCAGCGCACAAGCTCGGGTTTGCACTTGTCCTTGATCGCGGCGGAGATGGCATCGAGGGCAGCCTCGACCGCAGATGAGAAGCAGCTCACGCCGCCGGGGACATCGCCCTTTTTGGCTGCCTCGATGCCCGACTTAACGAGCTCGTCGAGGTTGGTGTTGCGCAGTGCCGAGACCTCGAGCACGGGCACGCCCAACATCTGGGACAGCTTCTTTGTGTCTACAACGTCACCGCGCTCCTTGAGGAGATCGCACATATTGAGCCCCACGACCACGGGACAGCCCGCCTCCAGGATCTGGGTCGTAAGGTAGAGGCTCCGCTCAAGATTTGTGACGTCGATGAGGTTGATCACGGCGTCGGGGCGGTCGTTCACCACGTAGTCGCGCGAGACGACCTCCTCTGGCGAGTAGGGCGAGAGCGAATAGATGCCCGGCAGGTCAACAAACGTGACATTCTTGTCAGCCTTCCAGGTTGCCATCTTCTTCTCGACCGTGACGCCCGGCCAATTGCCCACATAGCCGTTCGAGCCGGTGAGCTCATTGAACAGCGTCGTCTTGCCGCAGTTAGGATTGCCGGCAAGGGCTATGTTCAGCTTCTGTTTCTCAGTTGTCATGGGATACCCTTTCGCGCAGGGGCCTAGGCCCTCGCAACATCCGTGACCTCGATACACTCGGCCTCGTCCTTGCGCAGCGACAACTCATAGCCACGCACCGTGACCTCTATGGGGTCGCCGAGCGGGGCGACCTTGTGCACGAGCACCTGAGTGCCCTTGGTGAGACCCATGTCCATGATCCTGCGCTTGATTGCGCCGGTACCGCTGAGCCGCGCCACCGTGGCGCTCTGTCCGACCTTCACATCCTTCAGGGTTGCCATCCATGCCTTCCTTCTCCATGCCGCCGCAGCGACGAAACAGGACTGCACCTCCTATTGCCATGACATCCCTGCGCAGCGCAGGATAGCCCACACGCAACGCAAGGGCGGTGTCATGCCGCCAGTCTTTTACTGGGGCGTGGCAAGGTGCGATATGAGGTGGTCACGAGGCTAGGCGGTCACGACGCGCATCGCCATCTCGCGTCCAATGCCAAAGGTCGCGCCCTTGACGCTCACGAGGACGTCCCCGTCCACGCGCGACACGACCTCAATCTCGGCTCCAGGGACAAAGCCCATCTCGGAGAGGTGCTGGCGTAGGTCCTGACTACCACGCACCTTGAGGACGGTTGCGGTCTGTCCCTCGCTCACCATTGCAAGCGGCAACTGCGCGCCCCTCACCGGGGCTGTACCCTCATCCTCTGTGGCCACGTAAGCTCGATCGTCAATGACAGCTTCCATACCAGTCTCTCCTTCTCCCATCGATTCAGGTGCCCAGTAGGTACTCTCCGAGAGGCCCAGCTCTACGGAAGGCCGAACCAATCGTGTATTTTGGTGAGTAGTAGTATACGGCTGACTTCTGATGGCGCGCAAGACCAATGGTAGTTTTAGCGAACTTAGTGGACATTTTTGGCTCTTCGCGACTCCTGGCAGATGGTGTGAGTCTACGAAGGACCAATTGACGATTATCTACGGTGACCAGCCAAACATCGGGACCCGCCTGAGCGGAGCCTGAGGAGTATCGGCATAGCCACGCGCGACGACTCGCGTGTGCCAACCTGCACACATACGCAAAAACCGTGCGTCACGCCACCTGTCCGTCTGTTTGCACACGTGTCGCACGACGGCGGCAGACAGGCTGCCACACGAGGTGCCACAGAAGCATCGGGCCTTGTTTGTGCTGGTAGAAACCATCGTCTGCTGATTGCATAGGTTTTGATGGCAGACCAACGCCCACTCCCACCCTATGCTGTGCGTATAAGGAACCCTGTAATCGGCAGGTAAGGGGGAGATATGTCGGGGAAAATGATGTCTCAAGGTCGATCGGGCGGCAGTGACGATTCGCACAGGCCTCGCGAGGGCTCCCACCCTTGGACGACCCTCCTCTGCCCATGCGCCATCGCAGCAGGAGCGCTCGCCGGCGCGTTTCCCCGCCTCGCTACGACGACGGTGTACGTCGCGATACCTCCCGTGGGCGTTACGGGATTCTTTGCGCCGACGCTTGTGCTTGCCATCGGCATCCTCCTCGTGGCTTGGGACCGCACGGGTGGATGGGCGGCAAGAGGCCGCAACGCCTTGGTGGCCCACCTGCTGTGTCTCGTCTTTTCCGTCGCGTTCATCGTGTTCGAATTGGCCTGCCTGTACCTGCGTGGTGTACTGTCAGAGTGGAACTATGTCTCCGTGACGCCGTGGATGCGCTGTCTTGAGCTAGGATGGGGCACACTGTGCCTGTTGCTCCTCATGCTGGCTGTTCTGCTGTCGCCTTCGAGCGGGACGTCACGCCACCTTGTGGCCCATTCGTGCCAGATTTCCACTTCGGTACTCGTGCTAGGTCTTGCCTCGGGCTTTGCCTTGGCCCTCTCATCGATGGACGCTACCACGGGAGGTACCGTTCCAAAGGATGCTCGTATCGTCATCGTGGTAGCTGTCATGCTGTGTCGCTTTCTGTGGATGATACTGGTGACCTTACTCGTGCCCTCGCCATTATCGGAGTCCCTGAAGGGTCGCTGGCTTCCATGGGGGAGCCTGCTAGCGGGACATGCGCTCGGCGCTATCGTGCGAATGCTGACCGAGGGTACTCAGGCGGGGTTTATCTACGTGGGCCCAGCCTACCATCTGACGCTGCTCGCAGCATCGCTTGCTTTGCTTGTCATCGCACTTGTGGTGGGCAGACGAGCATCGCGGCGCAGTGCGCAGCCACGTACGGACAGGGAGGCAGCAAGACCCAAACTTCCGTTCGCACCCCAGGTCTATGAGAAGATGCTTGTCGGGCTTGCGGGGGGCGGATAGTCTCAGTGGCCGTGAGAGACAGGTCATTCTCATGACGCTCTCGGGCTGGCCTGCAAGCGCCATTGCCGGTACGCTCCACGTGTCAGAGCCCACCGTCAGCTCCTATCGCGGCAGGGCTTACCGAAAGCTCAAGGTCAAGTCACTGCCCGAGCTCGTCGCTCGGGTGCGCCCCTTGCGCCGAGTCGCGCCAATTGCCAGCTTAGGGCGACCGCTAGCATCTGGCATACGCCGTGTCGTGGCCCTCGCGCTCGTGCCGTGTACTACCCTCGTCGTCTCCCTCTGTCTTGGGGATCGTGGGGTGACCGTCTTTTCACTGGTCACATGCGCCATGATGGCGACCGGGGTCTTCTCGCTCCATCGGGCGCGCGGGACGGCCGGGCGAGACGCCCACGGCGCGGGGACTCGCGACGCGGAGGCGGCCATAGCGCTCGGATCCCTCTGTACCCTCGCGGGCACGCGCGCCCTGGGCAACAGCCCAACTGGCCCTGCGAGCGCCCTTGCAGGCTACCTGGTCCTCGGGACGGTAGGTGCCCTCGTGCCTCTTGCGGCGCGCGGCGGACGCGACGCGGCGCTGTCAGACGCGATGCTCGCCTGTGACGAGCGCCCCAGGCTCTACCTGCTGGGACGCGGCCTCACGCAGCTGGAAGCGAGCGTCAGCGTCCTGACGGCGGAGGGGGTCCCCGCGCCGGGCATAGCGTCCCACCTTCACGTTGCCCTCCCCACCGTCTACTCCTATAGGGCGCGGGGCCTCGGGAAGCTGGGCCTGCACGGCAGGGGGCAACTCCTGGAGCTCCTCAGGAGAGAGGCCGGCATGAGGTAGCACGCCGTACACTGCCGGGCGGTGATGAACGTGCGAGGCGGCGCGTTCAGGGGCGAGTGGCAGTGCGTTTCTCACTGCCAGACGGCATCGAGCGTACCGTATCGGTACGATCAGGGCCGAGTGGCAGTGCGTCCGGTACGCTCGGGGGCGAGCGGCAGTGCGTCTCACACTGCCGCTCGGTGGTGAACGTGCCGGGTAGTGCGTCTCACACTGCCACTCGGCGGTGAACGTACGGGACAGCGCTCCGTACACTGCCACTCGGTGGTGAGCGTACTGGGCGGCACGTTCAGGGGTGAGTGGCAGTGCGTTCCTCACTGCCAGACGGCATCGAGCGTACCGTATCGGTACGATCAGGACCGAGTGGCAGTGCGACCGGTACGCTTAAGGGCGAGTGGCAGTGCGACTCACACTGCCACTCGGCGGTGAGCGTGCTGGATAGTGCGTCTCACACTGCCACTCGGCGGTGAACGTACTGGGCGGAACACTCAGGGGCGAGTGGCAGTGCTGGCCGGGACGGACTCCGAACCCGCAGCCGTTGCGCCGACGTCAAGACACCCCGGCCGGGGTGTGACCTGGACCTTACCCTTACCCGGAGACGACCCTTCGCGGGGGAGTCTCTTTACGGACAGGACGGTTTCTCGACTAGTCAGGATGATCCTGAGTTCCCGGCACCTCCTTAGCCCACAACTGGCAGCCTGATGGTGTCCCGGCCTGGCCCGGGGCGCTCCATCAGCGAGGCCCTCTGCCCAGACTGCGCCTTTCCGTGCGGCCAGGCCCCAGGCCGAGGCTTGCGGGCCCTGGCGCAACCCCCCCGCAGGCTGGCGGGGGGTTGCTCGAGCGCGTTTGCCCAGTTGAGGCATTCTCCATAGTGCCCCGCAGGCTGGCGGGAGGTTGCGCCCCGCGCCCCCCGGGCGGCGACGTGACCGAAAGGCGCAGTCTGCGCGATCTGGGAATCGCAGAATGCGGCTTTGCGTGAGTCGATCAGGCCAGAATGCACCTTTTGGTGAGAAGCTTGGGCAGAATGCGCTTCTCCGTGAGCCGCAGGTTGCAGAGTGCGCTTTTCCGTGAGCCGACGCCGCGTTTGCCCAGGTGAGGAAAAGCGCACTCTACGGAAAAGCGCATTCTGGGGCTTGACGTCACGGAAAGACGCATTTTGCGAGCTCCAGAACGGCCAGAGTACGTCTTCTCGTAAGACGCCTCACGTAAAGACGCATTCTGGAGGTGACGCCTCAGCCAGAGTGCGTCTTTTGGTGAGGTGCGCCCCGGGGGCGCGGCCAAAGTGCGCTTTTCCGTGAGGCGTGCTCTGCGGGCGCGGGCCAGAGTGCGCTTTTCCGTGAGGCGCAGGTTGCAGAGTGCGCTTTTCCGTGAGGCAGCGCCGCGTTTGCCCAGGTGAGGAAAAGCACATTCTACGGAAAAGCGCACTCTGGCCCCCGCCCCTCACGGAAAAGCGCAGTCTGCGCGACGTGGGAGCCGCGGGCCGCGCCTCTCCGTGAGGCGTTGGGCCGGGATGCGCCCCTCCGCGAGGTCGCGCGCACGGCCCTCCCCCGCAGCCGGGCGCAGGTCCTCAGGGCAGGCGACGGCTCGGGCCTGTGTCCAGCGGGCTCAGGAAGTGCCGGGGAGTCAGGCTGATTTGTTCCGTGTCTCCTTGGGCATCTGTCCTGCTCGTGAGAAGTTACGAGCGGCCGTGACGAGATCGTGAGGTAGGTTGGACTCAGAACACCCCTGGAGCCCCAAGAGGCTATCCTTGTCTGGCAGCGCGCCAACCCCGACACGTGAGAGACACGACCATGGCCCACGACACGGCACCCCACAGCACGACGCGAAGCATAGGCGTCATCGTCGCCAACACCGGATCCCCCGCCTCACCTGCCCCCGATGACATCGAGGCATACCTTGGTGCCTACCTCATGGATCCGCGCATACGGCAGCTTCCCTTCTTCCTCTGGCACCTTTTGGTGTTCAAGCTCATACTCCCGAAGCGCAAGTTCACGTCCTCGAGGCGCTACCAGTTCGTCTGGACAGAGAAGGGCTCCCCTCTCGTCACCAACCAGGAGCTGCTCTGTCGCAAGGTGCAGGCCTTGTTCGAGGGTGATCGCGCAGGCGAGTTGCCCAGCGTCAGCGTGATGAGCGCCATGAGCTACGGCGAGCCCTCCATCGCCTCTAGGCTCTGGCAGCTCCATGAGCAGGGCTGCGACCAGCTCATACTCCTGCCGCTCTACCCACAGAGCGCCTACTGCATCACCCAGTCGGTCGTGGACTCCTTTAGTCGCGCCCTACGCGAGCTTGGCTGGAACGTTCCCTACCAGGTGATAGACCACTACTTTGACAACCCGCTCTACATCCGCGAGGTCGCACGGCACATCACGGAGGCCGGCTTCACGAACGCCAGCGATGAGCACCTGGTGCTCTCGTTTCACGCCATTCCCCTCAAGGACGAGCGGGCGGGTGACAGCTACCGGTCCCAGACGAGAGCCACAGCCGACCTCGTGGCACGGGAGCTTGGCATCGATCCTGCGAGCATATACGTCTGCTACCAGAGCGTCTTCGGGCCGCATGAGAAGTCCTGGGCGTCTCCTCTCGCAAAAGACGTGCTCGCTGGCTGGCGAGACGAAAGCTCGCGCGTCTACTTTTGCTGTCCGGGCTTTGCCGTTGACTGCCTCGAGACCATCTATGACATCGCCCACGAGATTGTGCCCGCACTTGAAGGTGAGGGCTCAAAGCCCGTGGTAGAGCGCACGGGCGGCTCAGTCGAGCGCGGCATGAACTCCAGTGGCAGGCTCATCTGGGTAGGGTGTCTGAACGCCACGGACGAGCACGCGGCCATCGTGAAGTCGGCCATAGACGGGGCGCTGGGGCGCCTCGCCCACAGCTAGCGCCTCGCCAGTGGCAAGAGCCTCACGGGCGTCAGAGCAGCTCGAAGGCGCCCGCCGAGGTCTGCGCCACGCTACCGTCCATGCCAACGAGGAGGGCATCCACGCCCTCCAGCGAGTCGAGGTACGAAAGCGCCTCGGCCATGCCCAAGAAGAAGGGCTTCTTGCCCAAGGTCTCCCCGTCCACCGAATGCTCGGTCCGCAGTGTCACGCTTGCGACATCGGTTGCGACGGGGTGTCCTGAGCGCGGATCGAGGATGTGGCCGTAGCGTCTCCCTGCGCAAGAGAACGCCCGCTCACAGAGACTGCTCGTGACGAGGCCCTGGTCCTTGAGCCGGCAGAGGGCCATGGGGTCCCCAAAGGGCTCACCGGGGCGCGCGACACCAGCCCGCCAGGCACTGCCGTCAGGACGCGACCCCACGCACAGAACGTTTCCTCCCAGGTTGAGGACGGCATGCTCGCAGCCGGCAGCCCTCAGACCCACAGCAAGGTCATCGGCGACGTAACCCTTCGCGATCCCGCCAAGGTCGATCTTGGCAAGGGGGTCGTCGAGCCAGACCTGGGTCCCCACAACATGGACGTGCTCGCTGCTCACATGACGGAGGGCCTCCTCGAGCGATGAGCTCGTGGGAATCCGACCCTCCTTGAAGTCCCAGAGCTCGAGCACCACGCCCAACGTGATGTCAAAGAGACCCCCCGTAAGACGGGAGTACTCCAGCGCAAGAGAGACGAGCCGTGCCGTCGTGGGAGCGACGCGTACGCGCCTGCCGGCTGCGGCGTTGATGCGTCCGACATCGCTCGTGTCGTCGAAGCGCGAGAGCGTGCCGTGAAAGAAGGCACAGCGCGCCAGGCAGGCATCGATGAGACGCTGGTCACAGTCAGCCCTAATGCGCACGAGGGTGTCAAAGAACTCCCCCGCGCCCTCTATGAGCGGTGGGCGGGCGCCAGCCATCAGTCGTCAGGAGACGAGAGGCGACGCGGGCAGGTAGTTGAGGGTGCCCCCAAGCCACAAGAGGCCGAGCAGCACCAGGGCGAGGGCGGCGACCCTCAGCGTGCGATAGTCGTGCCAAAAGAGGTAGGAGGAGGGCCGAGGCGCAGCCGGCCGCTGGGACCCGCTCGCGCACGCGGCTCTGGCCTCACATGCGAATCCTTGGTGGCGCAGGGCCTCCTCGGCACGCTGCAGGGCGGGACCAAGCGTCACGCACCCGGGCCTGGCCACGCACTCGCAGCGATCGCACTGGATGCATTCCCCCATCCACCGGCCCTCGCCGGGCGGATAGATGCGCACGGGGCAGGCACGCTTGCAGCCGGCGCTGCCAGCGAGGTCATGGGGATTGCGATGGCGATTTGACCTGGGGATGATGGGCATGAGCGAGAAGAGTGCGCCAAGCGGGCAAAGAAACTCGCAAAACACGCGCTCCTTGAGAAGCATGGGCACCATCAGCACGAGAAGGATGATGCCGCCCGCGATCCCCATGCTCCCGAGCGAGAGGCTCGTAAGGTGCCCGAAGGCAGTCCAGGGGGAGGCGGAGCTGATGATCGAACCCGCACCAAGAAAGGACCCTGCGAGCAGGGCCGCAAGGACAAGGTACTTGAGGAGTCGCAGGACATCCTCCACCTTGTCGGGGACCCTGAGTGACCTCAGGCGCAGCTTGCGCCGGATAGCATCTCCAAGCTGAAAGAGCACATCTCCCAAGGTGCCGAAGGCGCAGGCATAGCCGCAGAAGAAACGACCGAACACAATCGTGTGGACGAGGAGGGCCACGAGCGTAATCGTAAAGCCCGTCATCTCAATGGCCTCGCCCTTGCCCAGGCTCACCATGATAGAGCGCGCTGCCGAGAAGGCAGTCGAGAACGCCTGCGGCGAGAGGAGGAGAAAGACCAGCTGAACACCAAGGCGTGTCCACCTCACGAAGCTATGGCGGCGCTTACGGGGACTTACCTGTTGCCCTGACCTGCGGGCGGTCCCATCTTCGGCCCTGTTTGCCTTGACATCTCCCGCGTCGCCTGCCGCAGACCTGGCATCGCGCTGCGCGGGCGTCGTGGCGTCTGCGATATCGCTCATGCGATGGCCCCCTAGTTGGTACCGCCCGAACCCTGACGAATCGTGTAGTTATATCCACCCGTACCGTCATCGTTGGTACCCAGCAGATCATCGACGGTGACCTCCCACCAGGGAGGTGCCTCTGGAGCCCGTTGCTGCGCAAGCTTCTTGAGCTCGGCGGTCGAGTGGGGCTTCGACGAGCTTGAGGTCGTCAAGTTGGTCCTCGCAGTCTGCCCCTCCATGGCCCCCGCCGACACGAGGGCATTGTTGATTGCGTTCATGATCCCCTTGCTCGAGAACGTCGCGCCGCTCACGGTATCCACGCTCACGCTCTGCCGGTCGACGATCGCAGGGATGACCTTCTCCTTTGCGCGATCGAAGTAGGGGCTGTTGTCTCCCGTACCAGTCACCTCGATGCTTGTGATGTAGCCGTTCGAGACGACGACCGAGACGTGCATGACGCCTCCGAACGAACGAGCAGCGCCCGTGAACGTACCGTCCTTGAGCAGCGCTCCTCGCTCGCCCGAGTTGCGCTGGCTCTGAGCCGCCTCCTGTGCCCGTGCGGCAGAGAGGGCCGTGTAGGTGCTGAACCCCGCGAGCGCAAGGGTCGTCCCCGCCACGACAGCCGATCGAACCAGCAGGTTTTTGTTAGGCCCATGTTCCATGGACACGCTCCTTCAACACGTGCAAGGACGACGGAACGCCTCGCTTGCGCAGGGCAGCCCTCTTGGACACCCTCACGATGCAAGGCCCCGCCTGCTCTGTGGTTTGCGGATCGCAGCAGGTACCGTGCCCGAGGGCATGGTACCCACACCTATCCCTGCCGCCCCTAGACGGCCTCGAAGATCTGCTGGCCAATGTAGGTCTGGTCCTTCTGGAGGCCCGGAAGCATGAGCCAGACAGCCGAACTCGTAAACGACATGTACTCGGTGAGGTCGCAGTCACGCCAGAGTCGCATGAACGCGTAGAAGTCCTCCTCGGGGTCCCTCACCATGCCGCCGGTGTGCATGCCCGCCTTGAGCTGCCCAACGGCGTTGAAGCCATTCGAGAAGTTCCAGCCCCAGCGAAACATCGTGTGACCAGACGAGTGCCGTAAGGACGAGAAGAGCCCCACATGGCTCTTGGGATCGATGAGCGGGTTGCCATCCTCATCCGTGGCGCTGGGATCGGGTTCGGCCGTCTCGTCCTCGCCACCCGAAAGCGGTATGCCCTCGAGCTTGGTGCGACCGATGATGCGCTCCTGCTCGGCCAAGGTCTGCTGGTCCCACGCCTCGATCTTCATGTCGAAGGAGCGCCACATCATGTAGGTGCCGCCCTTATAGAGAGCGCTGTTGGGGTCGTCGCCATCCTGGATCCAGACGTCCCGGTTCATGTAGTCCTCATCCTCCGCGCTCGGGGCGGTTGTCCCATCCCTGAAGCCAAAGAGGTCACGGTCCGCATGCGCGTAGCCCTCGGGCGAGATCGTGTGGTAGTAGCCCACCTTGTTCCAGCGTATGGTGGCCGTGCCGTAGGCGGCGCGGATGAGGTTTCGCGCGGCATGGAAGGCGACCTTGGGATCCTCGGAGCCAATGAGCAGGAAGAGGTCTCCCCCACACTCGTCGCTCTGCAACTGGTCGCCCGAGAAATGCGGCATGGTCAGATCAAGCTTCTGGGGCTTGATGGAGGCAAGACCATAGCGGTCCTTTCCGTCGGCGGTCTGGAACAGCGACGCCCCAAAGCCGAAGGTGATGGTGAGGTTGCTGGCGCCGAGGTCGTACACCTCCCCGGAGTCGAGCGGCGAGGCGTTCTTGTCGGAGTTGGGTCCGTTGACAGGATAGCCGCCACAGAGGTTCTCGGCATAGGTGGTCCAGGTCTTGAGGAGCTTGATCAAGTCATCACGGGTAGCGGTACTCGTCATGTCGAGGGCAACGGCCTGCAGGTTCTGCTGGGCCGACGTCACTCCGGGCTGATGGTCGACGCCACGCATCTTTTGGCTCATGCGCTGGACGTTGCGCACATAGGCTCCATTGTCGGTCCAGTCGTTGGCGGCGACGGGAACGTCTGTCTCGATGAGGCTTGACGTCGTTCCCTCGACCGTTGCGCCACCGTTCGCGCTCGAACTGCTACAGCCCGAGAGTGCCACCGTGGCAACCGCTCCGGCCGCGAACGCCCCGAGTCCCTTGAGGGCACCACGCCTGGTGATGCCGTCCTCGTCCCGCTCGCGTCCCTCCTCCAAGCTATCAGACATGGGCATTCCTCTCTTTTGACACACGAGGAGGCGAATCATGACGCCTCCGTGCGCTCGAACGTATGCTGTAACCCTCAGGCCAACGGCCGTATGGCCGCCAGCCCGAGGGAGTTTGCCCGCACTAAGATGAGTCTAGGCGCCGTGACGCTTACGACTCCTTTAGTACGATGGACGTCAGCTGCGCGACGGACTCGCGCAGGGCGTTGATCTGGTTGGACAGGGAACGGGCGCCACTCGAGAGCTTGTCATCCGTCTGGTTCTCGCCGGCGTTTGCGTCGATCTCGGTGTAGGAGGGATAGACGGGTTTCTCGGCCGTGCCGGTGTTGTACTTGGCAAGCTCGGACTCCATCTGCTGGAACGCCTTGTCGATCGCATCCACCGTGTCGGGGCTCTTCATCTTGACGAGGTCGCGGACGTCCCCATAGGCGACCTTGGCACCCTCGATGTTGGCCTGGAAGTCATAGAGGTCGGTATGGGAGAAGGCCTCCTCCTCGCCGGTGATCTTGGTGGTCGCGACCTCCTCCAGAAGCGAGATGGCGCCGTTGGAGATCTCGTCGAGCGAGACCCTGAAGTCATTGGAGTACACGAGGTCGTAGAGGCTCTGGGTGTCGCTTACGAGCGTGTCGGCCAGAGCCGCGCGGAACTCGTTCGTGTAGCCCGAGTCCTTGGTCCACAGGTCAAGCTCGATGGCGTGCCAGCCGGTCCAGTACTTTGCCTCGTGGAGGTTGGTCCCCGGCTTGTAGCTGGAGAAGTCGGTCACGTAACCGTCATCGCCCGCATCGGCGCGACGCTCGTCGAGGTAGGGGTCGATGTCACCGAAGGCCTCGGCCGTGGGCTCGATGCGCTCGTAGTGCAGGCGCGCGATCGCATAGGTATTGCGGCAGGTATCGTAGTCGCCCTTCTTGTATGCCTCGGCGAAGGCCTTGGTAGCCTCGAGAAGCTGGCCAGACTGGTCCTTGACGTAGGAGGTGTAGTTGGTCTGGGCAGCCTCGCGCAGTTGCTGCTCGTCATCAGAGATCTTGACCTCCTTGCCAGAGTCGGTGACCTCGAACTTCGTGGCATCGACGAGCGCGCCGACCATGTTGGTCTTGGACGCGGTATAGTAGGTACCAGGCTCGAGCTGGGCGGTCACGGTGACGGTGGTGCCAGGGGTGATGTTCTCGCGCTCGGTCTTGATCTGCAGCTTGTCCTCGGCGAGGATCTCGAACTCGTTGACGGCAGTCCCCTTGTTCGTGACGGTGAAGGTCACGGTGCCGGACTGGGCAGAGTTGGCCGTGAGTTTGCAGGAGTCATCGGTGATCGTGACATCAATGTTGTTGGAGGACTTGTCACTCGCTGTCTGGGAGGTACCGGAGCCACCTGAGCCACTCGGCGAGTTGGACTGGCAACCGGCAAGAGGCATCGCGACCAAGGCGCCGGCAAGCGCGACTGCCGTGGCCTTCCTCCACCAGGAACCTGAGTTCAGTTTGATCATAGAAGCTATCCTTTCTTCCCACGTCCATTGCCTACATGTCGACACCCTGAGCCATCGGTTGGCTAGGTCGACCTGTCCTCTTCCTGCGACACCGCGCTCGTCTCGGCAACCTGGGATGCAGAGGCCTCCTCGCTGTCCTGCGGAGCCGTGCTCGCCTTGCGGATCTGGGGTATATCGTCCCATTTGCCCCGCGAGCCACCACTATTCGGGAAGGTAACACCCCACACCTGCAGCGTAAAGAGGGGAAGCACCACCTGGAGATAAGCGATCCACGCCGCAAGCTGTGCACTGGTGGGCGCAAAGAGGATGTCGAGGTTGAAGAAGGCCCGCAGGAGCACGAACCACCAGGTGCCCGCGACGTCCGTGATCACATCGGTGTAATTGTAGAGATAGACGGCGTATCCCGGGATCACGCCGGCCTCCTGAAGGTCCTTGATACCATACATTATGATACCGGCCGCGACCAAAATGAGTAGGTAGCCGGTCACAGCAAAGAATTTGTGGATGTTGATGAGGACGGAGCCCTTGTATATGAGGTAGCCCACGACGATGGCAGCGACCAGGCCGAGCAGCACACCGGCTGCCGGCCCCACGATGCCCTGCTCGCCCGAGGACTTGACCGTCGCCCAGACGAAGACGGCAGTCTCGGCCCCCTCGCGACCCACCGATATGATGGCAAGCCAGACGAGACCCATGACATTGCCCGCGTCGAGCGCCTCCTCAGCCTGGGTCCGCACGCTCTGAGCGAGCTTGCGGGAGTTCTTTCCCATCCAGAAGATCATCCAGGTGACGAAGACCATGGCGACGATGGAGAGCGACCCTCCCAGAATCTCCTGGGTCTGGAAGGTAATGGTGTAGGGTCCCCAGGTCCACCAGACGCCAAGGCCCAGGGGAACCACTGTGGCGAGCGCGACACCCAGCCAGAGCTTAGGCATGATGTCCTTGCGACCAACCTTGTAGATATAGGCGATGAGGATGCCTACCACCAGAGCGGCCTCGACGCCCTCCCTCAGGGCAATCAAGAAGTTTGCGACAAATATCTCCACGGAACACGACCCTTCGCATATGCACTACACGAGCTTAATTGCTATTAAAATTGTCACATATAACTATCCGATTCGGCTTAGGTGTGGGTAACTTTATAGCCCTTTTCGGATGCGTTTGCAAGAGTAAACTTGCTGGGGCATTCGTGAGAGGCGTGTCATGCTGACATGCCACGCTCACTGTTGTTGAAAGCCCTATCGTCCTTTCGCCTGAAGCACGAATGTCTCGTCCGCGATGGCTGCGGCGACACGGCGATGGCTCACCAAGACGATGGTCCTGCCCCCTGCCGCCGCCCTCAGGGCAGAGAGGACTGCGGCCTCGTTCAGACTATCGAGCCTGCTCGTAGGCTCGTCGAGCAGCATGAGGGGGGCACCCGAGACGAGCGCGCGACAGAGCCCCACGCGTTGCCG
Source organism: Olsenella sp. oral taxon 807 (assembly GCF_001189515.2). Lineage (NCBI taxonomy): Bacteria > Bacillati > Actinomycetota > Coriobacteriia > Coriobacteriales > Atopobiaceae > Olsenella > Olsenella sp. oral taxon 807. The sequence goes on along the minus strand of NZ_CP012069.2, from coordinate 214,765 downwards.
CTCCCCATCGGAAAGCGCCGTCCCGTGCATGCCGACGGGCGTGTCGAGTCCCTGAGGCAAACGATCGACAACCTCTCGAAGCGCGGAGGCGTCGATGGCGCGCCCAAGCTCCTCGTCGCTCGCCCGAAGACGGGCGATGAGGAGGTTCTCACGCAGGGTCGCATCCAGCAGGTAGCTGTCCTGGGTCATCTGGCAGGCGCTTGTACGCAGCTCATCCGAGGCGATCGAGCGCACGTCCCTGCCGCCGACGGTGATGGACCCCGCACCCACGTCCCAGTAGCGCATGATGAGCCTGAGCAAGGTCGACTTGCCAGCACCTGAGGGACCCGTGAGCCTGAACAGGGCATTAGTCCTGACCCGGAGGGACAGGCCGTGGAGCACCTCCCTCTTCCCATAGGAGAAAGAGACGTCCCTCGCCTCGACAGGCACAGCGCCCTTAACCAGGTTCCCATGCGAGCCAGGACCTGACGGGACATCCTCGACCGCAGGCTCCTCCTCCATCACGTCGATAATGCGGTTGGCGGACTCGAGCGTCCGTTGGAGCGAGAAGCCAAGGCGACTGACGTCCGCAACGATCAGGGCGTCGGCCATGACCGCAAGCACGCAGGCCGCTCCTACGCCCGGGCTCATGGCGCCCCTTGAGATGAGCGCCACAGCAGCCACCGTCATGGCGCAGCTCACGAGCGTCACGAGAATCCCGGCGAGAGCAGCGAGGAGTGCGACCGCGCGGCCAAGGGGTCTCTCCCCCGCCTCAAGCGAGCCCGCGTGGGTCTCCAGCTCCTTAGCATAGGCGCGCGCCCGACCACACTGGACGAGGTCGAAGATGCCGTCGAGGCTGTCGAGCACAAACGAGCTCATGAGCACCGAGTACGCGCTGAGCCTCTCCGCACGCCCGCGCGTGAGGGAACCCGCGACAAGGGGCAGGGCGATGCCCAGCAAGGCGATCCCCACAAGCGCGACGAGTCCCAGCTGCCAGGCCAGACTTCCCACGGCCGCGATGGTGAGCGCCGAGCAGAGGATGACAGAGGCGGTCGGGGTGAGCGTGCGGGAGTAGAGGCCCTCGAGCGACTCGACGTCGGAGGTAAGCAGTAAGACGAGGTCGCCCGCGTCCCGGGCGACGAGGCGTGCCGGGGCGAGGCGCCTGAGCGCACCGAAGACCCTGTCCCTCACGAGAGCAAGCGTCCGGAAGGTCTGGTCGTGGGTGAGGAGCCGCTCCCCGTAGTGCAGGGCCGCCCGGACAAGGGCGAGCGTGCAGATGGCCACAAGGCAGGACATCGCGCCTGGCCCTGCCGAAGCGGGAGCCAACACCCAGACGGCCCAGCCTGCGAGCGCGAGCTGAGCGACGACGCAGAGGTCACCCAAGGTACCTAGCAGGGCTGCAAGCAAGACTTCCTTGCCCATGCCCCGCGTAAGGCGAAGCATGGACAGGATGGTCTTGAGTCGGCTGCGACGCGACGGATTGTCGTCCTTTTCCTCAGACAGCCCAGAGTCCTGTCTGCGGTCCTCTTCCGACCCATTGTTTCCCCCTGTCCCCACGGCCACCTGATCCGCAGGAGCCTTCGGCTCCCCGAAGTCAGGCAGGGGAATCCATGCAGGATGCCCCTTGGGTAAGCCAGCCACGGGCGCGCTTGAGTAGGCGCGATAGCTCAGTGCCTCGAGAGCGGCCTGCATGGCCTGGGCTCCCATGAGGGGTATGGAGTGCGTAGCCACGACCTTCGCAACACGCAGCTCCGCGTCGGTCGGCACGTAGCGATCCTCGTCGTACTCGACGCCCGCCTGCGCTGCAAATGTCTCGAGATCGGCAAGCCGATCCCAGAGCCGCCGATACAGGCCGCCTCGGGCCATGAGCACCGGGTGGGTGCCCCTCTCGGCGACGCGTCCCTCGTCCATAACGTAGATCTCGTCCGCAAGGGCAAGTGCGCTCAGGCGATGGGTGACCATGATCACAGTGTGAGTCACCGAGAGCAGGGATATCCCATCCAGGAGCTTGCGCTCGCTCGAGGCGTCGATGTTGGACGTAACCTCGTCGAAGACGTAGATGGGCGTATCTCGTAAGAGGGCGCGGGCAAAGCACAGGCGCTGCCGCTGGCCACCCGAGAGGTTGGCTCCCCCCTCCGCAACCTGTGCGTCGAGGCCGCCGGACGAGAGCACGAAGGCATCGAGCTGGGCGTTTCGCAGCGCGCCCCAGAGCTCCGAGTCCTTGGCATCCTCCTTACCGAGCAGCAGGTTCGACCGAAAGCTTCCCTTGAAGACGTGGCTTTGCTGCGAGACGACGCTCACGACGGAGAAGAGCGACTCACAGGAAATTCTCGAGAGCTCGACGCAGCAGACGCGGATGCTGCCCTCATAGCCCACGCACCCGCCCGCAATGGCGCGAATGAGGGTGGACTTACCCGAACCACTTGGGCCGGTCACGCCGATGAGGGTATGGGCCGGCACGTCAAAGTCCACGCCGTCAAGGGCTTTCACCTTGCCGTCGTACGAGAAGCCCAGATTGGAGCACGCGATGCCTGGACCTCCAAGATCAACCTGCTCGTCTGTGGCAAATTGGTCCTCGGCATCGAGAAGCGCGAAGATCCGCTCGCAGACGGCATTGGCGTTCATGCCCGTGTGGAAGAGCGAGCCAAGACGGCGCATCGGCAGAAAGAAGAAGCTCGAGATGAACACGATCGCAAGGGCAGCCGATGGTGATATGTCCCCAGCCGCACACTGCAGCGTCGCCACGACGACGCCTGTGGCGATGCCGCCATAGGTGAAGAGGTCCATGAGCAAGACATTTCCCATTTGCACCCTGAGCAGCCTCATCGTTGCTTGGCGAAACTCCTTTGCCAGCCGGGCAAGACGCCCCTGCCAGCCCGCATCCGCCCTAAAGCCCTTGAGCGTTACGAGTCCCCGGATGGCATCGAGAAACGCGCTGGAAAGATCAACGTAATCGTCCCAGTAGGCACCCATGAAGCGCTTCGCCCTACCCATAAGCATCATGATCGAGGCAGGCATGAGCACGACGAACGCAAGCATGAGCACACCTGCGAGAGGACTGACCGCAAGGAGCAGCACAAGCAGGCCAAGGGGGGCAAGCAGGGCAAAGACGAGTTGTGGAAGGTAGTCCTGGAAGTAGGGGCGCAGGCGCTGCGCACCCTCACCAACAAGCTGGCTCGCCTCTCCCTCACTCATCCGAGAGGGAAGGGTGGTCCCCGACCCGATAAGCTTCTCGAAGACCTCCTTGGTGAGCGTCGTAACGGCGGCGGCACCAGCACGTCTTCCCGCTGCCTCGGCACATGCGCCAAAGGCGAGCTGCAGGACGATGCAGGCGGAGGGTACCGCAATGTCCGCGCTCAGACTCGCCTGCGCGTCCATGAGGATATCGGCAAGCCACACAAGCACCGCCACCTGACAGCCAAGCGAGAGCAGGCGAAGGATAGCCGCGACAATGGACCTCCTCGTCGCAGTGGGAACAAGAGCTAGGAGACGCTTGTTGAACACAGTGTCCTCCAGGAGGTTAGGTCGGAGCTGACAGCCATGGACAGCGATGGCCAGGGACATCGACGTCCATGGGCATCGGCTGAGTAAGCTCATCATAACTCTTCTGCGCCCGTCGGTCACGGCCGGTCTGGCGGGGCGCCCCGCTTCCCGGGGTGCAGGACGCGGGGCTTGCCTCAGCGAGTCCCTACGTGAGTCGGCCCACGCACGTCACGGCCGTGATGGCCGCAAGCAGCAGGCAGAGGGCGGCCGTAGCATAGTAGAAGCGCAGGTGATATATCCAGTCCGGAGTTAAGGCACCCCTATATAACGTGTACGGCAAACGGGACGGGTCAACCCAGATGGTGCCCGAGCGCCTGATGCCCACGAGCGGACCGAACCAACCCACGAGAGGGGGGATGGTGTCCTCAACGAAGCAGACGTCATCACCCCAACGGTACCGCCAGACGTCGTGCACCCACTGAATCTTCCCCCCACGACCATACGAGGGAGAGTCGGGTATCTCACGGACCTCGCTAAGAACGAGCTCGCCCTCAACCGGCACGGTGCAGCGCCTCTTGCGACTGCTGATGTGCGCGGCGAGCACAAAAGACAACACCGCATTGACCACGAGGATGGGGATCAGCCCAGGCACTGAGAAATTATACCGCACACACCAGTACACCAAGAGCAGGGTGGAGTAGGAGTGCACCATGGACAGGAACCTCATGAGGCGGCCCACCCCATGCCAGAGAGAGTGCCAAAGACAAGGGAGACCCACTGGGACACTGGCGTGGGACCACTCATTGCAAGGTTCCACCCCAGATTAGAGGGGGATGCTACAGCAGCACCCAGACCATTCAGGCTGTTGGTAAACCTCCTGGTATCATCTTCACGCAAGACGCTAGGCTTGTCACCTGCGTTGCCTTGTAGCACGCCAGGGAACAACGTCTGGCCTGTGATCTTGACACGAACACGGCTAAAGACCATGCCAAGCACCACAACAACCGCAACCGACAGGGACACCAACAGGGCCCCTCTCGCACGCCTCACCGCACTGCCTCCTTGCTTGAATGCTTGACTGAAGCTATAGGTATTGTAGACCTCGCCCACAGAGCACGCAAGGGCCCGGCATAAGGCGCATGTCGTACCCGTTCATTGTCAAGAGGTGTAGGAAGTCCGGCACTCGGCTCCCCCGTGCCTGCGGGGCACGGAACTGACCTCACCGAGACCCTACTCGTACCACCCTGCGCGGCTACATGAGCTCACCTGAGTGCGCTGCCAGCCAGCGCGACCATACACAGCGCGACCGCACACAGCAGGCAGAGGACGGCCGTAGCATAGTAGAAGCGCAGGTGGTACCTCCAGTCTGGAGACAGGACGCCCCCGTACGTTGCGTACGGCGAACGGTACGGGTCCACCCAGATGGTGCCCGAGCGCCTGATGCCCACGAGCGGCCCGAATAAGGACATGAGAGGAGGGATGGTGTCCTCCGCGAAGCAAACATCGTCGCCCCAACGGTAACGCCAGACATCATGCGTCCAGTGAATCATCGCAACAGGACGATGGGGGGGACGGAGCGCCTCGCGGCGCTCGCTCTGGACAAGCTCAGCCTCGACCGGCACGGTACAGTGCTTCCTGCGACTGTTGATGTGCGCGGCGAGCACAAAAGACAACACCGCGTTGACCACGAGGAGGGGGATCAGCCCAAGTATCGAGAAATTACACCGCACGCACTCGTATACCAAGAGCAGTGTGAGGTAGGAGTTCACCATAGACAGGCCCCTCATGAGACAAACCTCCCCACACCGGCGAGGGGGCAAGGGGCGAAGGAGGCTAGCCGGAGCACTGAGGCCTGAACGGTAATCCCAGCGTATATCCGGCTTAATGCCATACTAACGGCCACCGCAACAACCGTAGCTGACAGGGACACCAACCGAGTCCCTCCCGCGCACCTCATCACGCAGCCTCCCTGCTTTAATATTTAACTGAAATTGTATATATTGTAGGTTTCGTTGACACTGCGCGCAAGGGCTCGACATACGGCGGCCTGATGGGATCCGCTCCCAGGATCGAGCTTTAAGCTTTCGTTACCACGACATTAGTTTGTGCAACCAGAGAGCAGTCACGCAAAGCAACCTTAGAATAGCCGCTCGTCTACCCGAACTCAAAGATTTCGACCTCCTTGGCCCTGTCCTGGCCCTGTCTTGGTCCTGTCCTGGCGCCCGCAGAGTGCGCTTTTCCGTGAGGTCAAGCCCAAACCGAGATCTGCGGACCCTCGCGCAAGCCGCCCCGCAGCCTGGCGGGGGGTTGCTCGAGCGCATTTGCCCAGTTGAGCCATTTTCCATAGTGCCCCACAGCCTGGCGGGGGGGTTGCCCCACACCTCTCGGGCGCCGCGACGTGACGGAAAGGCGCAGTCTGTGCGATCTGGGAATCGCAGAGTGTGCCTTTTCGTGAGGCGTAGGTTGCAGACTGCGCTTTTCCGTGAGGCGTAGGTTGCAGAGTGCGCTTTTCCGTGAGGCGGCGCCACGTTTGCCCAGGTGAGAAAAGGCGCATTCTACGAAAAAGCGCACTCTGTGCCGGCACCCTCACGGAAAGACGCATTCTGCGGTCGCGTCGTGACGGAAAAGCGCATTCTGGGGTCCGCAGGTCGGGCAGAGTGCGCCTTTCCGTGAGGTCAAGCTCAAACCGAGATCTGCGGACCCTCGCGCAAGCCGCCCCGCAGGCTGGCGGGGGGTTGCTCGAGCGCATTTGCCCAGTTGAGCCATTCTCCATAGTGCCCCGCAGCCTGGCGGGTGGTTGCCCCACACCTCTCGGGCGCCGCAGCGTGACGGAAAGGCGCAGTCTGTGCGATCTGGAGATCGCAGAATGCGCTTTTCCGTGAGGCGCAGGGGGCAGAGTGCGCTTTTCCGTGAGGCGCAGGTGGCAGAGTGCGGCTTTGCGTGAGGGATGGGGCCAGGGTGCCTCTCGGCTCATTGAGTCGACGCCCGCGCCCGCCGAGCGCCCCATCCTCGCTCGAGCGCCCTGTCCTCACATGGGCGCGAGCACACCCGCAGCCGAGCCCTCCTCGTCATGGGGGTAGCGCACGCCCGCCTGGGCGCGGACCTCATCCATGACGGCCAGGGAATCGATGGTGACCTGCTCGAAGCGCCCGACGCGCTCAAGCGCGCCGGTAACTCCCCCAACCGCATCGCGGAAGAGCTCGATCTCGCAGACCATGTCGTTTTCGGGGACGCTGACGGGAATCTCTTCCTTTGCGCCACCCACCGTCGCGTACGCCATGCCCACGTCCTCGTGAGCGATGAACGTGACCTTGCGCGGGCAGTTGGTGGCATCCCAGATGAGCGTGCCCGCATCCCCCATGGCCTGGGACGCAAGCAGGTCGTCGCCCACCTTGCTATAGGCAAGCTCCACGACCTTATCCGCATACTCCAAGACGATACAGCCTGCAAGGTCAACAGTCACATATGGTTCGTCTCCGCCCCAAGGAACCGGTATTGTCACAAGTGACGCCCTCACGCGATCGGGCCTACCAAAGAGGGCAATCGCCGGCTCGACCACATAGACGCCAATGTCCACGAGTGCCCCAGAAGCCAGCGCGGGATCGAACTGGCTCACGTACTCGCCCGCATTGAGACGCTTGATGCGGGAGGTCACCTTGCCAAAGCGCAGTGTGGCCTGCCTGAGCGCACCCAAGCGCCCGAGATTGCGCTCGATCGCCGCGAAGCCCTCGGTATGAAGATTGCGCATGGCCTCGAGGGCGACGACGCCCGAGGCATGCGCCGCGTCAAACAGCTCGCGGGCAAGCCGTTCGTTGGCGGCGAAGGCCTTCTCGACCAACACGTGCTTGCCTGCCTTAACGCAGCGCAGGGCCTGTGCAGCGTGAAGGCCATTGGGAGAGGCAACGTAGACGGCATCGACGGCGTCACTCGAGACGAGCTCTCCTAGGCTGTCAAAGAAGCACGTGGCACCGTGTGGCTCGCCAAATGCCCGCGCCCTGGTAAGATCACGCGAGTAGGCGGCAACATAGCTGACGCCATCGACCTTTGCAAGCGCATCGATAAAGCGCTCGGTAATGGCGCTGGACCCTATGGTGGCGATACGTATGTCTGACATGCCTTCCCCCTCCGCCTTCTCCGCTAGCGAGCGAGCCCCCTTGTAGCTGGGCCTCGGACACCAGTGTAGCAGAGGGGACCGAGCCCCCTTTAGGCTCGCCACCCGCAGCTGGCCGTGGCCCTACGCCCCCTAAAAAGCTCAAAGCTCCCGACGCTGGTAGAGGCCTACGTCCGCAAAGCCTAGGCGACGGTAGTACTCACGCGTGCCCACAGAGCTGATCACGTTGACGCAGCCGTAGCCTGCGGCGCGAGCGACGTTGCAGGCACGCTCCACGAGCTCGCGACCAAGACCCCTGTGCTGCGAGGACGAGTCCGCCCTGCCCAGGTGAGCGACCTGGCCGTAGACGTGAACCTCTCGGATCATCGCCTCGTTTGGACGCACAGGAAGCTCGTCTGCGTGAACATCGAGCACACCCGAGGCGAGCTCGTCCCAACACGGAAGCGAGAGGCGCAAAAAGCCCGCTATGCGGTCTTTTGGTGTGACCCACTCGAGGAAATGCTCGTGCGTGGTGGCCGTACGATAGCCATAGTCGTGGATGTGCAGGGCCTCTAGATCAAGCGACTTATGCGCGATCTCGCGAAAGCGTATGTCACGGACGTCCCCCGCAAGGCCCAGACGGGCGATTTCGCCCTCAACCATCTGTCGCAGGTTCGCCTTCTTGTTACCCACGAGGATGTCCTCGGCGCTGATGTCACGGATCATGCGGGAGATGCGGACATAAGGGGGCGTCACCAGCGTGTCGGCCACGAGCACGTCCAGAAGCTCGCCCTCGGTGTAGGGACGCCAGCGCCCTCGCTCGTACTCGCTGACGAGCCGCGTGCCCGCGACGAGCGAGCAGGGATAGAGCTTTATCTCATCGGGCAAAAAGCCTGGGTCGCTAACGAAGGCTCGAAAGTCAGCCTTGTCGTCCTCGGGCGTCGAACCGAGGAGGTTCACCATGAAGTGCGCGTGGATCTTGAAGCCAAAGAGCCTGATGAGCGAGAACGCACGTCTGATCTGAGAGACGTCCATGAGACGCCGGTTGGCGTCAAGCAGCTCCTGGCGCGTGGACTGGATGCCAAGCTGGATCTTCGTACAGCCAAGCCTTCGCATGAGCCTGAGCTTGGCGGGGTCTATCGTATCAGGTCTCGTCTCGATCACAAGACCCACCACACGATGGGCCGCCGTCTCGTTGCGCCGCTGCTCGACCGCAAGCTCGCCCAGGCTCGCCGCCATGTGACGAGACGCCTCCCAGAAAGGCGAGCGAGCTCCCGTGCCAGACATGGCGCCAGACTCACCGGCCGCAGCACACGCCTCGCCCCCACCATAGAGACGCGCGAAGCCCTCGTTGTAACTCTCCTCGCCCGCCTCGACCCTCGCTTGCTCTGCAGCCACGAGGCGCGCAATCTCGTCGGCCGAGTTCGAGATGCCCAGGTCGCGATAGAACGCATATCGCTCGCGGAGCCTGTCCCAGGGTGCGGGCCACTCGTTGAGCGCACGAAAGAGCTCTCGCACGAACCATATCTGGTACGGGTGGGAGTAGTCGGTCCATGTGCCGCCCAGCACGATGAGCTCGACCTTGTCCGTGGCGTGACCCATCTGGTCGAGTGCGCGCAGGCGCGTCGAGACCTGGAGATAGGGGTCAAAGTAGTTCTTCTCGGCACGTCGGCAGGCAGGCTCGCTCCAAAGGTAGCTCTTAGGCATGCGCAGGTCACAAGGACAGTACACGCAGTCGCCCGAGCAGGGATGGGGACGCGTGATGACCGTGATGGTCGCGACACCCGACGCCGTGCGGCGCGGCTTCACGCGAAGGACACCCAGCAGGCGCCGCTCGAGCGCGGCGTCGATGCCCCAGGCTCGCCAGCGCTCGGGATCCTCCTGCTTGACGTGCAGGTAGAAGGGCAGCAGACGGCGCTTCGAGAGGTGGCGGGCGTTGCCAAGGATGCCACGGTTGTGCTCGCGCACGATGCCCTCAAGCTTGACCGCAGCCTTTGGGTCCACGCCCTCGGGCAGCTCGCGCAGGTGCGTCACTATGTCCAAGAGTAGCTCTTCCATGGTCTGCCATTATAGAGCTTAGAGCTGCCGACCAGGGGACGGCAGGTTTTGGGGCTTGTCGAGCCTATAGAGCAGCATCCTGAGATTATCCTGTATAATTTGAGTGACAACTACACGCGAGGACGCCGCATCCGCGTGGGATATGATGGCTGCCCTGTCCCCGCATATCCACAGTGTCGCACTCGGTACCATCGAGTGGCACGCGCATCGCGCACTCAGTAGCGTCGAGTGGCACGTGGATCGACATATGCGCAGTTGCCGGAAGATCTTGTGCCACTCGATGACGGCGAGTGGCATGTTTATCGTACACTCGGTGGCGCCGAGTGGCGCGGTCTGGGCGATAGCGGCACGGTCTGGGCGATAGCGGCACGGTCCGGGCGATGGACGAGTGATTAGCGCTACGATCGTGACGGGTCTTATCGCCACGCACGTCAAAGCGACGTCCGTACCAGCCGCCCCGTCACGCGCACGGGCTACGGTGGGGGCGGGCTACGGTGGGGGCGGGCTACGGTGGGGGCGGGCTACGGTGGCGTCACGACGGACAGAATGGGACAGAGATGGGATACGGGAACGGCAGGAGAAGGACGTACGAAACATGACACCAGAGGTCGCACGTCGCATGAACCGCCTGAACGAAAGCTTCTACCGCGACAACGCCCGCTCCTTTGATCAGACGAGGCAGACAGCCTGGCCTGGCTGGGAGCGCTGTCTTTGCATTGGGCATACGACGGGCGCGCTCCCGCGATACGGAGGCGTGCGTGTCTTAGATGTGGCCTCTGGCAATTTGCGCCTCGCGCGTTACCTGGCCGAGAGGTTACCGGGCGTGAGGGTCTCCTACCACGGCATCGACAGCTGCCCCATGCTTGCAAGAGGCGTGCGGCTGCCCGAGGGCTGGGACGTGACGCTCCAGGACCTCGATGTCGTGGGCACACTTCTTGACAAAAAGCTTGAGGGAGACCTCGAGGCGCCCGGGGAAGACCTCGGAGTACTTGAGGAAGACCTCGGGGTGCGGCTCGAAGGGGGCGCGGCGGACCTCGTTGCCTGCTTTGGCTTTTTCCACCATGTGCCCACTACCGAGGCACGTCGAAGGCTCCTGCAGGAGCTGCTCTCTTACACCCGGACTGGCGGCTTGTGCTGCGTCTCGCTCTGGCGCCCCATGTCCGACAGGCGGATCGCCAGACGTGCCCGTGAGTCGACCCGCGCAGGGCTTAGGTCGCTCGGCCTGAGCGAGAAAGAGCTGGACAAGGGTGACTACCTGCTTGGTTGGCAGGGCAGGCCCGACACCTGGCGCTACTGCCACCACTTCGACGAGGAAGAGATTGACCGGCTGGTGCGGGCTGCCCAAGGCACAGCAGAGCTCACCGCACGATTTTGCGCAGACGGCAAGGCGGGTGACCTCAACTCCTATCTTGTGCTCACGAGGAGCTGAGCCTGCTGAAGCTCGCATCCCCGCTCCAGCCGAGCACTCGCTCGCGGGCGCCCTCGATATCGAGCGTACCCTCGGCAAAGCCCTTTCGCACGAGTTCGGGAGGCAGAAACTCGTCGTACTTGTCAAAGGTGGGAAGTTCGCCGGGAAAAAGTAGGCTCATGGGGTCCAGCTCTGCCAGGAAGACGCCCTCGAGCGCAGAGAGGAACTCCTTGGGTGTCGCGGCCATCCTGAACTGGATGAAGTAAGGACGGCTCACGTCGACGCCCTTGATGCCCAAACGCGATGCCAGCTTGAGCTTGATCACGCGCTCCAGGGCGAGAAACGCGTACGTCCCAAGCCACGGGAAGAGTGCCCAGGTATCTCCGCCCACATTGATGAGGGTCTTTTGCGTGATGTTTGCGGCCACGGCCTGGGAGCGGGCGGCGGCGAGCCTTGCGCGCGCATTTGGCCCGAGGTAGGGGTAATCACGCTGCTCTGCGAGCACGCCACGCATGCGCTCGAGAATCCTCGTGTGTATGTCGCCAGGACACTCGCCAAAGTACGCGGGCACCTTGCCCTTGACCTGTGTCACATAGACCAAGCGGTGACGGTGGTCGACCTCCTCGACGATCCAGACGTGACCGGCGATGGCGAGCTTCTCGCCTGCGGGCGGCGGTTGCACCACTGTGCCCAGCTCCTGGCTCTCGCAGCGCACCCGGTACTCCTCGCTCTCGACAAAGACGCCGTAGAAGCGGAAGTTGTTGCACACGCGCTCGCCCGCGAGTCCGACGATGAGGCCACCGGTCTCGGTCCTCTCGATCTGCTCGGTATCGATGAGGTGGCGAAGTAGCACTCGGTAGTCATCCTGGCTCACGTTGGCAAAGGGCGCAAGCGAGAGGACGCGCCCCGCCAGCACCGCAGGACTCTGCTCTCCGCAGGAGGCCAGCGTAGCCATGGTCTGGTGATAGAGCAGGCTGTAATGCCTGCGCCCCTCGCGCGGCGGCTCGACCCAGCGCTCCTCTCGATAGAGTTGGATGAGCGCGATGCCCTGGAGCAACTTCCAGGGAAGGGTCTCGGGCAGGAGCGCGCGGGGCTCGCTGGGATCCTCGCGCATCACGAACCACATCTCGGGAGGCTGGCCACGTCGGCCCGTACGACCCATGCGCTGCAGGAAGGCCGAGACGGTAAAGGGTGCGTCCATCTGGAAGGCACGCTCGAGCCGCCCGATATCGATGCCAAGCTCGAGGGTCGCCGTCGTGCAGGTGGTGAGCGCCACCTCCTCGTCGCGCATCAGCTCCTCGGCAGACTTGCGAAGGCTCGATGACAGGTTGCCGTGGTGGACAAGGAAGCGGTCTGGCTCACCGCTCCTCTCGCAGTAGGAGCGCAGGGTGGACGTGACCTCCTCGCACTCCTCGCGCGAGTTAGAGAAGACCAGGCACTTGCGGCCACGCGTATGCTCGAAGACGTAGGCGAGACCAGGGTCTGCGTCCTGGGGCGCGCTGTCCGTGATGTCTGCGACAAGCTCCCCCTGCGAGGGTGAGACGAGCGTGGTCGACACCACAGCCGGACGCCTCGCGATATCGGCGAGAGGTGGCTCGCCGTCCCCATCGATGCGCTCGACGATGGCGTCAACGTGTATGGACGCACCTGTCACGCCCATCCCGTGCGAGCGCTTCTCCGTAACCCGCTCGGCTGCCTGAGGCCCGTAGCTATAGAAGTGCTCCATCGAAAGGCGCCATGTCTGACCTGCCTCCTTGACCTGCGGCACCACAGTGTCGTGCATCGATCCCGCACCGAGGATGCGCGCTGTCGCCTCGGTGTCGCCGATCGTCGCGGAGAGGCCGATGCGTCTGGGCCGCACGCCGGCCATACGAGAGAGCCGCTCGATCAAACAGAGCGTCTGCGCCCCACGATCGCCGCGCAGCAGCGAGTGCACCTCGTCCACCACGACGAAGCGCAGGTCCCCAAAGAGCTTGGGAATGGCCGCGTGGCGGTGAAGTAGCATAGCCTCAAGGGACTCGGGCGTGATCTGCAGGATGCCAGAGGGACGCTTCATGAGGCGCGCCTTGTGCGAGGCCGAGACGTCGCCATGCCAGTGCCAAACGGCGATACCCCCCTCCTCACAGAGGTCCACAAGGCGGTAGAACTGATCGTTTATCAGGGCTTTCAGAGGTCCCACATAGATGCAGCCCACCGTGGCCGGCGGATCCTCCCAGAGGCTTGTGAGGATGGGAAAGAACGCGGCCTCGGTCTTGCCCGAGGCGGTCGAGGAACTAAGGAGCACGTTGGCATCGGTGTTGAAGATCGCGTCTGCTGCCGCGACCTGAATGGCTCGCAATGACTCCCAGTCGTGCTCGTACACGAAGTCGCGCACGAACGGCGCATACCTGTCGAAGACGCGGGGGTTGGCCATGTCACTGCCCGTCTTGCGCTAGATCGTGAACTCGGCATAGCCAGGCGCGACGTCGGAAGCGTCGGTGGGACCGCCACCTGAGCCACCTGCCGCGACCTCACCCGCACCCTCACTCGCCGTCGCGTGCACGAAGCTGTCCGAGCCCAAAAGCCCCTCAACCGTCACGCCGGGATCCTGCAGCATGATATCGAGCATCTCGATGAAGTCGCGGATCACCTCTCGCGGCGTCACGAGCGTGTCTGCTCCCACGCGCGAGAGCTCGATCTCCAAGAAGCGTGCGAGGTCATCCTCCATAAGCCTGCGCTCATAGCCAAAGAGTCCCGCATGGATGTCCGCGAGCTTCTCGACGAGGATCAGCAACTCCTCGGGCGTGAGGGGGGTCAGGCGAATCACGGGAGCGAGGAGGTCCACCATACCCTCACGCCCAAAGCGCCCCTGCGTGAGGCGGCTTCGCAGCGCCTCGTACGAATAGAGCCCACGCCTGCGGTCCTCGACGCACTGCGGCGTACCACTCATGATGATGCCCAGGTAGGAGGCCTTGCCCTGGAGCGTGTCATTGTACATTGTCAGTATCTTCTCATAGTTGTACTGGCGGCTGATCGCGTTGGGGATCTTGTACAGGTTCACGAGCTCGTCCACGAGCACGACCAGGCCCTCGTAGCCCGCGCCACGCAGGAAGCGCGCGAAGAGCTTGAGGTAGTCGTACCAGTCGGCATCGGTGATGATGACGCTCACACCCAGCTCGCTTCGGGCCTCGGCCTTGGTGCGGTACTCCGCGCGAAACCACTTGATGACTGACGCCTTGGTCTCGTCATCCGCCTCTATATGGGCGCGAAAGTACGCCGAGAGGAGCTTGGCGAAGTCGAAGCCGTGGACCATCTCTTGCAGCTCGAGGATCACCGCATGGATGCGCCGCTCGACCTCGTCGGCAAAGGATGCGTCGGCCGGTGACGTGCCTGCCGCCGCGACCTCAGACTGCACGCCCGAGATCCAGCGGTCCAGCACCAGCGAAAGCGCCCCGCCCTCGGGCCGTGTCTTTGTGGAGAGATTGCCGATGAGCTCGCGATAGGTGGCGAGGCCCTGTCCCTTCGAGCCCTGCAGGCGTCGCTCCGGCGAGAGGTCGGCATCTGCGACCACGAAGTTTCTGCCCATCGCGTGGTTGCGTATCGTCTGCAGAAGGAAGCTCTTGCCACTCCCGTAGCGCCCCACCACAAAACGGCAGGACGCACCACCATCTGCCACGATCTCGAGGTCGCGAAGGAGGGCCGCGATCTCGGCCTCACGACCCACCGTTATGTAGGGCAGACCCACGCGCGGCACGACCCCACCCTTGAGCGAGTTCACGATCACGGTCGCGATGCGCTTGGGCACGCGTGGACAAGCCGCTGCGGTGGCCGGTGACGCGTCGGGGGCAGCCTTTGTTGCGCCCGCGCGAGGCGAGGCCCCGCTTCTTTTTGCCTTGCTCACAGAAGGACCTCCCTCACGTCCTCGACGTAATCCTCAACGAGGTGCGGAGCGTCTTCGTCTACCTCGATCACGGTATCACCCACCAGGTCGAGGAACCGCTCGTTTATCATA
Organism: Olsenella sp. oral taxon 807; assembly: GCF_001189515.2. Taxonomy (NCBI): domain Bacteria; kingdom Bacillati; phylum Actinomycetota; class Coriobacteriia; order Coriobacteriales; family Atopobiaceae; genus Olsenella; species Olsenella sp. oral taxon 807. The sequence goes on along the minus strand of NZ_CP012069.2, from coordinate 199,756 downwards.
TCAGTCTCAAGCGACACCATGATTCCCGTCTGCTCGAGGGCGCCCACGTCCAGGCTACCGTCAAGAAGCCCGCGTAGAATCTGCCTCTGTACGGTGGTGAGGACAACGGCCCCTGGGCAAGAGGCGCCGTCGCTTGGCCCCGGCGTGAGGCCTAGCTCTGGCGAAGGCGACTTCTGCCCCTCCCCGACGGTCGCCACGACATTGGTGGGCGCCAGTTGCGACCTCATGTGTGGTGCCAGCTCCTCGCGCTCCTCGCGTTCCTCGTCTACGAGCAGCGCCTCGCGCGTGCGTCCCGCCGCCACCCGTATGCCGCCCAGCTTGCTGCGGTCGATGTGCACCTGCGCGGCTTTGATGGCCTCGCGCCTCTCTAGGCAGGCCGTAACTTCCTCGTCTACGATCTTGAGCAGGTACTTGGGGGCCTTGCGCGGTTTGAGCGAGGGCAGGTCGCCCGCATGCTCGCGCAGAAGGCGATCTGCCGTGTGCAGGATGAGCCCTAACCCACGGCTCGGCAGTCGCTCGTCGCAGGGACTTGCCACCCACCAGCGAGAGTCCTTGCACAGGTAGGTCTCCCCCGTCGGCAACTTGACCGTCACGTCTGGATGAGGCTCGCGCTCCCAGAATACGGCAGACGAGAACATCAGGTAAGGATAGCTATACTCGAGGCCAAAGAGCCCATCCACGAAGCTCGTCTTGCGGCGGCGCCTGCAGTGGTCAACGAGATGAGCGAAGATGGCGCACAGGATCTCCTCAAGCTCGCTCGCATGGAGTCGCATGGCCCGAGACTTCGCGATGTGGTAGGCCGAGACCTCCTCGAGGGCGGATATAAACTCACTCACGGGCGGCAGTTCCGGCGTCGCATCGTCCCATAGCGCCGGGGACTTCTGTGAGAGAAGCGCCTCTTGCGCCTGACGCAGCACGCTCACAGCCCGCAGGGCGTGTCCCCAGGAACTGGGCATGAGGTCTGCCGACTCGCAGGACGAAAGGTCGAGGCCATGATAGATGGCGTAGTCCCTCATCCAGTGCGGCAGGTAGGACTCAAGGGCACGACACCCCAGATCCTCGTGGTAGGCGTGATAGATCCGTGTCAGCTCTCGTAGGCCATCTTCCCCCGGCGTTACCCCGACGCCGCAGAGAAGCTCGTATATATGGACGAAGAGAAATGCCAGTGGCGCGCGGGGTGTCCGTCCCTTGCGAAAGCGCGTGCGCCAATAGAAGTAACCGCGCAGCACCTGGTCGGGCATGCTCTCGTAGGTTGGATAGTAGCTCACGAAATTGCCCGTAAAGGGACAGTCATCGGTATAGTCCTCCATGAGGACCGCCTGCTTGAAGAAGAGCTCTGCGCCTCCCTGGTAGTAACCGCGCTGCCGCCCACGGCCCTTGGCGAGCGCGCGCATCGCCTTGATCTGCGATGGAACCCTTTTTGATGAGGACAAGGACGCCTCCCTCTCCTGCTGTGGCGAACGGGGCCGATCCAAGCGCTGAGTCTGTCGATTTGTGGCCAGCTGCGCCTCCAACAGCTGACGGCCCGTTCTTAGAATGGGCTCGTCCTCGTAGGTGCCACCGCTGACAACCTCCCCCTGCCTGGGGCTCAGCTCCTCGATCACCTGACGGATTATCTTCTCTGCCCGAGACACGCGCCTCCCTTATCGTGAGCGTACGCATGTTCGTAAGTATACACCAGCCAGAGTCACCTCGGCGCACAAATCAGCTGCCGTTACGAACCTTTCGGCCCAGCCTCAGGGAGCGCAGCCGCGCTTTGTGCTCGTCACTCACGCGAAAACTCTCGCACGCCTTCTGGATCGTCTTGTTGTGTACCCAATCCGGAAGCCGATGCGCCTCTACGTAGGGTAGCGCAGCCTCCCACTGCTTGGCAAGCGCCGTCGCAAAGTACCAGGCAACCATCATGCGCACGTAGTACTCCTCGGACCTCAGGTCAGCAACCCTTCTAAACTGCACAGGATCAAAGCGCTCGTCCAGGAAATGCCGCATGAGCAGGCCCAAAGCAAAGCGCTGGGTGTAGGCCTCGCCCGTATCGATCCAGCTGTCAATGTATGGCAAGAGCCGCTCTGCCTCCCTGGAGAAGGCCTTGGGCGAGAGAGCGTCGCAGGTGGCCCAGTTGTCAATATGAGGCAAGAAGCGCTCAACCTCCACAAGGCAGCGCTCAAAGTCGGTCTCGTCATTCAGGATGAGGGCATGGAGCTGATTTTCCTCAAAGTAGTGATGCGGCAGCTCCCTGAGAAACGCCTTGGTTGAGCACTCACGCGAGAGGGACCTCGCCAGCTTGCGAAGCGCGGGCATGCGCACACCGATCACACGGTCTCGCTCGACCGTCGGCATAAGGCGGGCCTGGAAGTTCCCATAGGCCTCATCCTGCAGGCAAAATAGCTCACCCACGATCCCATCCCTCGTCCGAGCTGCCACCACGCCGCCTTTCGCCGCCTTAGCCATGGTCGAGGTCCCCCTCCCGACTACTGATCCTGACATCACCCATGTCCGCCTTGGCCACCAACCGCCTTGTGCCTGTGCCCTGGGTGAGCGTATCCGCCCGGGATCTCTGCCCGTTGACCATGATGCCACCCATGGAGGTCGAAAGCTCAAGCCTCAGTTCACGCAAGTTCTCCACCCCGCTCAGCTCGACGTTCCCCATGTTTGCGGAGAGTTCCATTGAATCTCCAAAGCTCACGTCGCTCGCGCTCACCGTACCCATGTCGCTACGCAGAGAACAGGACACACAGCCGAGCCTCGTGGCACTCAGGTTCCCCATGTTCGTGCTGACATCCGCATGACGTACGTTCACGTCCAGGATGCGAACGTCCCCAAGCGCAGTCACGCCGCTGAGGTCACGTAGCTGTACCGTTTCAGGAATGGTAATGGTGATCGTGGACGCCGTGCGTTTGAGTTCGCGCAGGGACGTCTCTGTCGTCTGGCTGACGTGGAGCACACCGTCTTTGACCGCATAGTCGAAGCGTTCGTCGCGCCCGCCCCCGTTGCTATAGTTGATGTGCGCGGAGCCACCACTCTCGATAGTAACGTTCGTAAGGGACGCATCAAAGGTAACGCCATTGAACGTCTCTGTGATGTCCTCGTCCACCGAGCTCACATTGTTCCCTCTTTCCGTGCCCGGCATGCCAGGCAGAGGCTCACCGAACGAATGCGCTTCCACAAAGCGAAGGCTGCCCACGATGATGCAGGCCAGCGTCACAAGCACCAACACGCCCAGATAGACTCTCTTCCAGTTTCCACTTCTCATGACGATGCGCCCCCTACCTCACGATCCTTTTCTCGCACCTTCGAGGACGACGTGCTCCCAAGAGCCATGCGGACCACACGCTCGATCACTGCCGCTATGGGCCAGATGATCCAGCTGATGTACCACCTGAACGTCAGAAAGCTCCAGATGAGATATATACAGGTAACCGTCGGCCAAAAGAGGGACAGAATGTCCTGGGCGACCTGGTTATCAGGACGCGGAGACTCACGGTAGACTGCCGGGTGCTGCGCCCTCCCGCAGTCAGCGAGGTGGGTCTTGGCCTCGTCGGAGCTGAGCGCCCGCCCCGTTGGCTTTGTGGCTGAGGAGGAACTGATGGCATCCTCGATGCCAAGCGCCTGGGCGACCTCGTCTAGGTTGCCGAACTCGGAGATCACGGTGCCTATCGCCTCGTTCTCGCTGGCGCCCTTCGCGATGAGCTCACTGTACTTGTCCTCCATCATCTGTCCCAGCTCGCGTTTCGCCCGGAGCAGCTCCGGTGTGTCCGGCAGCGTGGCGAACATGGACTCCAGGTAGCCTAGGATGGTATCCATCAGGTGCTCTCCCCCTTCGTGAATCGCTCTATGACGTCCTTTGTGAGCTCCCATTCCTCGCACTTCGAGCGATAGTGGCTCCTGCCTGCCTCGGTGATGCGGTAGTAGGTGCGACGTTTCCCGTTGGCGGCGTCTTGAGAAAACGACTCCACGAGGTCGTTTCTCTCCATCCGAGCGAACGCGGAGTACAGCGTCGTCTCCTTGATGACGTACTTCTCGTCTGACGTCTGCCGGATGAGCTTGGATATCTCGTAGCCATACGAGGGCTCTTTCAACAGCAGGCTGAGTATCATCGTGTCGATGTACCCACGGATGACGTCGCTGCTGATACCCGCCATCTCTGCCTCCCGTCTAAGCTACGTCTGTCGTGGTATATCGTGAGCTCATCATACTATGGCTGTCGTAGTATGTAAAGGATGATGGGGAAGAGATCAGCGCGTACGAGCGACGATCTCGCCACGTAAGAACGCGTGCTGACGTCACGGACCCATCGGCAGCACACCGACGTCCCCGGCGGTGATGGGCAGCTCCTCGCCCGCATCGGTCCTCACGAGCAGTGCGGTGTCTGGAAGGATGTCGAGTGCGACCCCCGTGACACGACGGTCGCCCCCACAGTTGACCTCGACGCGTTTGCCAAGGGTACAGCTCTCCTCGCGCAGGCGGAGCAGGAGGGCCTCCGTCGTCTTGGCGGGATGCGCAACAAGCTCACCCAACAGCTGGCCCAGACCCCGCGCGATGGAGGTGAGCAGGTCCTCGCGCAGGCACGCGAAGGCAGGCAGCGCCCCTGCGGCCGGCCCCAACTCCACCGCGAGTGAGGTCGCCGTCGCAAGCGGCAGGCGCTCGGCCGGTGTAAGCAGGTTTATGCCAATGCCCAAAACGACACAGGCAAAGTCCTCCCCGTTGGGGGCCAACGCACCCGGCACCAGCTCGCAGAGAATACCTCCAAGCTTCTTACCACCGCAGAAGAGGTCGTTGGGCCACTTGAGTCTGAGCGCCAAGGACGGCCCGGGCAACTCGATGTTGGGGGGCTCGACGGTGCCATCGAGACCACTCTGCCTCAGCACGGCGCGCAGGCCATCCAAACAGGCGAGCCCACAGGCGCTCGTAAGCCACCCGCCACCCAGCTCCACGAGCATACGAGCGGGAACGGCGGCGACGAGGCTCGCGACGAGGGTCTCGCCTGACCTGCTCTGCCACGTGCGATCCAGCCGTCCGCGCCCCGCCGTCTGCTCGTCTGCGACGACGACATCAACGGGAAGCGGCAGGCCCCCCGCTGCGGCAGAGCGCGCTGCCGCGAGCAGGGGACCTGCCAGATCATCGGCTTGGACATCGCGCCCCGCGCCGAGACGGTAGTGCTCCTTCGCGTAGTCGTTGGTGGAGCCGACCCTCGCAAGGTGAATGAGCGCATGCGGGCAGCGGGTCGCCACAGACGCCTATTCGCCGTCGTCCCAGATGAGCGACACCGCGCCGATACCAAGGTTCGTGGTGAGTGCGGGACCCCCATCCTTCACGGTGACGTACGCATCGGGACGCTGCCTATGTATGCTGTCAACGAGGCGATGCAGGGCCTTGGTATCTTCTCCGTAATAGGCGACCATCAGGTGCTTTACGTCTGCAGGCACACGCAGCAGCATGGTCTTTGCCATACCCGCAGTGCCGCGAGCCACCCAAGCTGTCGCGATGGCACCGCGCTTAAGCTCAAAGACCGGAAAGCGGTCAAGCGTTGCCGTCACGGAGCGACGGGTGTTGGTAAGGCGACCACTACGACGCAGGACCGCCATGTCGGGTACCGAGAACAGCGTGTGTATATGATCACGCCTGGCCTCGACCGCAGCCACGATCTCCTCGAAGCTCAGCCCCCGATACGCCGCAGCGCGGGCCGTCCTGACCAAGAGCTCGAGAGCGGAGCCAGCGGCGTACGAGTCGATGACGCGCAGCTCGTCGTGGCGCTCGCCAGGCGTGTCTTCGTCGACGATCTCCTCGCCATAGAAGAACTTCTCGGCGTTGAGCGCACTGCGATACCCCGCCGAGAGCCGCGATGATATCGTGATGCAGAGCACGTCGTTGCCTTGGGCAAAGGCCTTCGAGAAGGCCTCGACGTAGACCTGCGGGAAGGCGGGCTCCGTGTGCATCGTGAGCTCGGGACGCAAAAACTCCCGGTAGTTCCCGCACTCGTTGGTGTAGAGCTCCCTGTGGGTGACTCCATCCACGCTGTAGTAGGTGGGGATGAGCGTGACGCCCAGCTCCTCGGCCTCGTCCCTCGTGAGCCCGGAGCTTGATTCGGTAACGATGGTCAGCATAGCGCGTCCTTTCCCATGCGACGGAACCTTTCGTACCTCGCATCGACGAGCTCGTCGGCGGTCATCCTCTCGAGTGGCTCCAGCTCCTCGACGAGACGCCCCGCAAGGCGATCGGCGAACGCCTCGCTGCCGATGTCATAATCCTCTATGATACCGTCGGCCACGCCTAGCTCACAGAGGTCCGTCGCGCGGATCTTGAGGGCATCGGCCGCCTCGGACGCGCGATCGGCTGTCTTCCAGAGTATCGACGCACAGCCCTCGGGACTCACGACGGAGTACACTGCCCCCGAGAGCATGAGCACGCGATTGGCAAGTGCGAGCCCAAGCGCGCCGCCCGAGCCACCCTCGCCCATGATCACCGAGATAATGGAAACCTTGAGGCCACTCATCACAACGAGACTCTGGGCCACTGCCTCGCCCTGCCCCCGCTCCTCAGCCCCCATCCCGCAAAATGCCCCGGAGGTGTCAACGAGGCAAATGACAGGACGGCCGAACTTCTCGGCCTGGTGCATGAGACGCTGGGCCTTGCGATAGCCCTCTGGGTTGGCCGAGCCAAAGTTGCGACGCACCCGCTCCTTGGTGTCACGCCCACGTTCGGTACCGATCACGGTCACGACCTGTCCGCGCAAGCGTGCGATGCCGCCCACGACAGCCCCGTCATCACCAAAGTAGCGATCGCCGTGCAGTTCCACGAAGTCATCGAAGACCTGCTCGGCAATGGGCAACACGGTGGGGCGCTCACCCGAACGGACGATGCCGAGAAGTTCATAGGCGCCCTTCTCCTTTTCGGCCTCCTTGATCTTTTTGGGGTCAACCTGCTTGTTCCCCGAGATGGCGCCCACAGCGGCCTTAATGTTGCCGAGGAAGCTCGAGGAGGTCTGGCGCTCGTCCCGCTTACCCTCAAGGCGAATCACGGGAAGGAAGGGTCCCTCCCCCTCGACCCGCTCGACGCCGTGGAGGGCAAGCAGCAGCGAAAGCTCTGCTGGCAGGTCGCTGCGCTGAGCGATGCGGTCAACGAAACCATGCTCAAGCTGGAACTCCGAGCGCTGAAAGCCCGCAGGCAGGCGCTTGTGCAGGGTCTGCTCGATGACACGGGGACCGGCGAAGGCAACGAGGGCATCGGGCTCTGCCAGGCAGATGTCGGCCTCCATGGCAAAGCTTGCCGTGACCCCGCCCGAGGTGGGATCGGTGAGCACGGCGATATAGAGCAACCCTGCGTCACTATGGCGACGGACGGCACCCGTGGTCTTGGCCATCTGCATGAGGGAGGTCGTCCCCTCCTGCATGCGCGCGCCACCCGACACGGTGAAGCCCACGACGGGCAAGCGCCTCTCGGTTGCCAGCTCGAAGAGGCGACAGATCTTCTCGCCCACGACGCTACCCATAGAACCCATCATGAACTCGCCGTTCATCACGAAGATGGCGCAGCGATAGCCGCCGATGGTCGCCGTACCGCAAATGACGCCCTCGGGTTCCGATGACCTGGCGCGCGCCTGCTCGAGCTTCTCTGTGTAGCCCGGAAAGCCAAGAAAGTCCCGGGCCGTGAGGGCGGCGTCGATCTCTTGGAAGCTCCCGGCGTCAACAGTCATGCCGAGGCGCTTGCGGGCGCCTATCCTAAAGTGATGGCCGCAGCGCGGGCAGACCTCGAGGTTCTCGGAGATGGACTCCTGGCTCGTCGCATGACGACAGCCCGGACAGCGCACCAGCACCTGACGCACCGGTACCTCAACCTCGACCTCCGTGACCGGTCCCTCGAGGGCGTTGGCGCTCTTGCTCTTCTTGTTGCTACTCATACAGATGCTCCATGAGGTTGGTGTGGTACATGCCCGAGATGAACGCGTCGTTCGAGAGTATGTCCAGCTGCAACTCGGAGTTGTCCGAGATGCCCTCCACCACGAACTCGCCGAGGGCCGAGCGAGCCTTGCGCACGCACTCCTCGCGCGTCGGAGCGAACACGATGAGCTTACCGAGCATCGAGTCGTAGTACGGTGGTACGGTGACACCCTGATAGAGGGCCGTGTCAAAACGTACCCACGGTCCACCGGGTATGTGCAGGGTCTCGACGGTACCGCAGGAGGGCAAGAAGTCGGGTGTCTCAGCGTTGAGGCGGCACTCGATGGCATGACCGCGTATGTGGATATCGTCCTGGGTGAAGGCAAGCTCGTTTTCGGCGGCCACGCGCAGCTGCCACTTCACAAGATCAAGCCCCGAGACAAACTCGGTCACCGGATGCTCCACCTGAAGACGGGTGTTCATCTCCATGAAGGCGAAGGTCTCGTCACTGTCCGAGTAGAGGTACTCGATCGTGCCCACGCCCAGGTAGTTCACGGAGCGCGCGAGGTCACGAGCCGCCCGGTGCATATGCTCGCGCACCGCCTGTGTGATCGAGGGACTGGGACTCTCCTCGAGGAGCTTCTGGTTGCGACGCTGCACGGAGCACTCGCGCTCGCCGAGCGAGACCACGTTACCGTGGGCGTCGCCCAAGATCTGCACCTCAACGTGGTGGGCGGGCGAGATGAAACGCTCCATGTAGCAGCCACCGTCACCGAAGGCGGAAGAGGCCTCGCTCGAAGCCTCCTGGAAGGAGCTGCGCACCTTCTCTAGGGACTCCACCTTTCGGATACCACGGCCACCGCCGCCGGCACGGGCCTTGATGAGCAACGGGAAGCCGATGCGCTTAGCCTCACGCTCGGCCTCGTCGGCATCGCTCAGAAGATCGGAACCCTCCACGATGGGGACACCCGCCGCCTTAGCCGTGCGACGGGCCTCGTCCTTATCACCCATGCATTCGATGACCTCAGGCGAGGGACCTACGAAGACGACGCCGCAGTCCCTGCACTTGCGCGCGAACTCAGCGGACTCAGAGAGGAATCCGTAGCCGGGGTGTATCGCCGTCGCGCCAGACTCGACGGCCACCGTGATAATGGCATCCATGTTGAGATAGCTGTCTGCGGGGCGGGGTCCCCCGATACACCAGGCCTCGTCGGCGACCTGCACGTGATAGGACCCGGCGTCTGCGGTAGAAAAGACCGCGACGGTCTGCACGCCCATCTCCTTACAGGCGCGAATGACGCGCACGGCGATCTCGCCACGATTGGCAACGAGGATCTTCTCAAACACTAGCGCTCGCCACCTTTCGTTTCCGTGGCGTCCACCAAGGCGAACGACATGCTCGCCTTACAGCAGAGGCGACCGTTGACAGATGCCTCGCCCTCCGCGAAGTAGAAGGGAGCGCGCTCGCGTGTCAGGCGGCAGACGAGGTCGATGGTGTCCCCCGGGCGGATGGAACTCTTGAAGCGCACCTTGTCAAGGCCGGTGTAGAGTGGCGTCTTACCAGTGCCTTCCATCTTGCCCGCAATGAGAACACAGCAGTTCTGGGCGAGCATCTCGCACTGCATGACGCCCGGAACGATGGGGTTATTGGGAAAGTGGCCTTGGAGGAAGAACTCGTCCCCATGGATGGCCAGCCTGCCGTGGGCCTCACCATCCACCACCTCGGACTCATCGAGGAGCAACATCGGCGGACGATGCGGAAGGATCTTCTCAAGCTCGGTTCTGTTCATGTGAGGCCCCTTGTCCTAGTAGATCTTCATGAGGGTACCACCAAACTCCACAAGGTCACCGTCCTCGACGCAGACGTCAACCACCTCCCCGTCGACCTCGGCCACGACCTCGTTCATGAGCTTCATCGCCTCCATGACGCAGAGGGTGTCACCCTTCTTGACCTTGGAACCCACATGCACGAAGGGATCGGCGCCCGGGGACGGTGCCGCATAGAAGACACCCACCATAGGAGCCTTCACGAGCGTGAGCTTGCTCATGTCGTAAGGTGCGTCATCACTGTCGCCCGACGACGGCGCAGGCGCAGCTGGGGCGGGGGCAGGCGGCGCGGATGGCGCGGGCGCCGCCGTGACGGGGGCGGCGACAGCTGGAGCCGCCACACTCACCAGTTGTTGCGGGGGCTCGGCCTCGAGCTCGAGGACGGTACCATCCTCCTCAAGCCGCAGCTTGGTGAGGGAGCTGTTCTCAAGTAGCGTAGCCAACTCTTTGACCTTATCGAATTCCATGTGAACGACTCACCTCTACTTTCCGTAGGCCCTGAATGCCAGGGCGGCGTTGTGCCCGCCAAAGCCGAGTGATGTCGAGAGAGCCCAGAGGCCGTCGAAGGAGGCCGCCTCATTGGGCGTATAGTCGAGGTCGCAGTCGGGATCGGGGTGCACGTAGTTAATCGTGGGGGCGATGACGCCCTCCTCAAGAGCCTTGATGCATGCGATGGCCTCTATCGCGCCGGCGGCGCCCAGCATGTGGCCCGTCATCGATTTCGTGGAGGAGATGTGTGCCGCACGTGCGGCCTCCTCGCCCAGTGCCCGCTTGAAGCTCAGCGTCTCGGACGTGTCATTGAGCTTGGTCGAGGTACCGTGCGCATTGATGTAGAGACCCTCGGTGGCGTCGAGTCCTGCCTCGGCGATGGCCTGCCTGATGGCACGGGTGATGCCACTGGCCTTTGGGTCGGGACTCGTGATGTGATAGGCATCCGAGGTATTGCCGTAGCCCATGACCTCGGCAAAGATGTGGGCGCCTCGCGCCTGGGCATGCTCGAGCTCCTCGAGCACCACGATGGCCGCACCCTCACCCATCACGAAGCCGTCGCGCATCGCGTCGAAGGGACGGCACGCTGTCTTGGGATCGGGATTCTTGGTGAGGGCCTTGGCGCTACTGAAGCCCGCGACAGCGAGAGGGGCGATCCCAGCCTCGGCACCACCGGCGATGATGGCGTCTGCGTAGCCATGCCCGATGGCACGGAATGCCTCTCCGATAGCGTTGCTCGATGTGGCGCAGGCCGTGACCACAGGGAGGGTAGGACCGAGTGCCCGATTGCGGATGGATATCTGGCCGGCGGCCATGTTCGCGATCATCGAGGGAATCAAAAACGGCGAGACCTTGCGAGGCCCTCCCTCAATGAGCTTGTCGGCATTTGCGAGCATCGTGTTGATGCCCCCGATGCCCGAGCCAACATAGACGCCCAGGCGCTCGCGATCGATGCTCTCCTCTACGTCGAGGCCAGAATCGACCATGGCCTCATGGGCCGCCACGATGGCATACTGTGTAAAGAGGTCATTACGTCTGACCTCAGGCGCACTCAGAAGCGGCGTAGGATCGAAGTCCTTGACCTCGGCAGCCACCTTGACCTTATAGTCAGTCGTATCAAACTTCGTGATTTCGCCGACGCCCGAGACACCGGCCTTGAGTGCCTCCCAGGTTTGAGCGAGCGTATTGCCGACAGGCGATACGGCACCCAACCCCGTTACTGCGACCCTGCGTTCCATATGTGTACGCTCCTTATCAGGCTTGCCCCGCTCTTGCAACATGGCCAGCACGGCAAAGCGCCCGTGCTGGCCACAGGTCCCTACATGGCCATGCCCCCATCGACGGGCAAGACTACACCCGTAATGAGAGAGGCCTCGTCACTCGCCAAGAAGGAGATCGCGGCCGCGATGTCCTCGGGCACGCACATGCGCCCCAGAGGGATCTGCCCCTCATAGGACTTGCGCGTCGCGTCCGAAAGACCCGCCGTCATGGCCGTCTCGACAAATCCCGGGGCTATGGCGTTGCAGGTGACGTTCCTGCTCGCAAGCTCGCGTGCGACAGACTTCGTGAGGCCGATGAGGCCGGCCTTGGAGGCCGAGTAGTTGACCTGACCGGCGTTTCCCATGATGCCCACGACGGAGCTCATGTTGATGATACGGCCCCCGCGCTGACGCATGAAGGTACGCGTGAGGGCGCGAACCATGTTGAAGGCGCCCTTGAGGTTGACGGCTATGACACTGTCGAAGTCGCTGTCCTTCATGCGGGCCATAATGCCGTCACGGGTGATACCGGCGTTGTTAACGAGGGTCCAGACGTGACCAAAGTCATCGAGCACCTGACCCACGCAGGCGTCGACCTCCTTTGAGGAGGAGACGTCGCACTCGTATGCCTTAGCACACGCACCAGCGGAGCGCAGCTCCTCGACAACCTCTTCGAAGGGCTCTGCGCTCCCCACATAGATGACGGCCACGTCGTAGCCATCTGTCGCAAGACGCAGGGCCGTCGAGCGACCTATGCCACGTGACGCACCCGTCACAAGGGCGACCTTACGACTCGCGTCGCGATCAAGGGTGCCGGTTTTCAACTCAGCCATAGTCAGTCCTTTCTCAGCACGCCAAGCGCTGCCTCGAGCTGCTCGGGCGTCTCGATCGAGAGCGCCGTGACCCCCTTGAGGGTGCGCTTGACGAGGCCCGTGAGCGTAGTGCCCGGACCTACCTCGACGAAGCTATCGAAGCCGGCTGCCTGCATGTTCTCTAGGGTCTTGGTCCACAGGACGGGACTCGAGGGCTGGGCAGCCAAGATCTCAGCTATCTTGGAGGGATCCTTGGGATACGGCTCTGCGGTCTTATTTGCCCAGACATCGACGATGCAGGGACGTGGTGGCTTGTTCTCGAGCCACTTCGCAAGGCCCGCACTGGCGCTCTCCATGTACGGGCTATGGAAGGCGCCGGCGACAGCGACCTTGAGGGAGCGTCCCTTAGCCTCCTTGACAAGCACGTCAAGCTTGGCAAGCGCCTCGTCACTCCCCGCGACAACGGTCTGCTGGGGACTGTTGTAGTTGACGGGCCAGGCTCCGGCCTCCTTGGCAAGCCTTTCGACCTCAGCTGCGGTCAGCTTCACGACGGCACGCATGCCGCCAGGTTTTGCCGCGCACGCCTCGGCCATGAGCTCACCACGGTAGCGCACCAACGCAAAGCCGTCCATGTCAGAAAAGGCGCAGGCAAAGGTCAGCGCCGCGACCTCGCCCAGCGAGAAGCCCGCGACGCCGTCTGGGTTGATGCCGCGTGCGACGAGCGAGCGTGCGGCCGCAAGATCGGTCGCGAAGATCGCAGGTTGCGTGTTCTCGGTACGGGTGAGCTCCTCCTTAGTGCCCTCGAAGCAAAGCTTGGAGAGACCCGGCATGGCAGACTCGAGCTCGTCGAAGGTCTGCTTGGCAACAGGCTGCGCATGTACGAGCTCCTTACCCATGCCGGGGTGCTGGGCTCCCTGCCCCGCAAAGAGGAGGGCTATCTTACCCATGTGGTCGCCCCCTTAAGCACCTTCTCGGCACCGCCGACCAGGTCATCGACGATCTCTGCGGCAGACTGGCGCCTCTTCACGAGACCAGCGATCTGACCGCACATGAAGCTGCCGTTCTCGTAGTCGCCCTCACGGGCCGCCTTGCGCAGTGATCCCGCACCCATGGCGTTGAGCTCGTCTTGGCTGGCGCCTGCGCTTTCGGCCTTCGCGAAGCGACGTGTGAAGGGGGTCTTGAGGCAGCGCACCGGATGTCCTCCCGACCTGCCCGTGACCATGGTGGAGATGTCTCCGGCTTTGAGGACACGCTCCTTGTACTCTTCGCTCACCGTACACTCGTCAGCAACGAGGAAGCGCGTACCCACCTGCACTCCTACCGCCCCGAGCATAAAGGCAGCGGCGACGCCACGGCCGTCGGCGATGCCGCCTGCGGCCACGACGGGAATGCTGATGGCATCGACGACCTGGGGGACGAGGGTCATCGTAGTGGAGTCACCCACGTGTCCGCCAGACTCGCCTCCCTCGGCGACGACGGCAGTCGCACCGGCGCGCTCGACCATGCGGGCCAGCGCGACCGACGCCACAACGGGAATGACCTTGATACCCGCGTCAATCCAAGAACTCATGTACTTGCGCGGGTCCCCAGCACCGGTCACCACAACGGGGACCCTCTCGTCGGCGACAAGGCGCGCAACCTCGTCCACAAAGGGACTCATGAGCATGATGTTCACGCCAAAGGGTTTGTCGGTCCGCTCACGCAGCTCGTGAATCTGGTCACGTAGCCACTCGGCGTTAGCGTTCATGGCCGAGATGATGCCCAGCCCTCCCGCCTCTGACACGGCCGAGGCAAGGCTCGCATCGGCTATCCACGCCATGCCACCCTGGAAGACTGGCTTCTCGATGCCCAGTGCGTCGCAGATGGGGGTCTGTATCATCACTTACGCCTTCTCCGCGATCAGCTTGTCGACCATGTCGACGAACTCACCGATGGTCTTGGGGTTAGCCTCGGCGTCGATCTCGATGTCGAACTCCTCCTCACAGGCCATGACTACCTCGACGGTTGCGAGCGAGTCAATGCCGGCCTCCTCGAAGGTGGTCTCGGGGGTTAGCTTCTCGGTAACGCCGTCCTGCTCCTTGAGGATTTCGCAGATCTTATCGAACGTGCTTTCGGCCATGGCTCCTCCTTGTGTATCTGCCGCGTGAGCGGCGCTTTATGTCGCCTGAGCGACTCCTCCTATTGACAGCCGCTTGCGCGGCGCTGTCACGAACTGTGGTGGCTACGGCTCCCACCTGGTGAGGCAGGACCCCACCGAAAGGCCGGCACCGAAGCCGATCATACAGATGAGCTCCCCCCGCTTGAGCCCCCCATTCCTGTTCAGGGTATCGAGCGCCAACGGGATGCACGCGCTCGAGATGTTGCCCGTGTCCTCTAGCCTGCGGACCACCTTTGCGTCATCGAGCCCAAGGTGCTTGATAGCGGAGGCCAAGATGCGCTCGTTTGCTTGGTGGAACACGAAGTGATCGATGTCAGAGACGTCGATGCCCGCCTCGGCGACAAGACTGTTTACCTCCTCGATGATGGCCCTCACGGCAAAGCGAAAGACCTCGCGCCCGTTCATGGTGAGCGCCTTGCCGTATGCCCCTATACGTTGGTCATAGGGACTCGTACTCCTGACGCCGGGCAAGGTGAGGGCGAAGTCGAGCGTCGCCCACGCATGCATGGGGAGCGGGTCCTCGTCCGTCGCCTCGAGCACCACCGCACCCGCTCCGTCACCAAACAGGACGCAGGTCGCCCGGTCCGACCAGTCGACGAGGCTCGTCACCTTCTCGGCAGCAACGACCAAGGCCTTCTTTGCCCTGCCACGGGCAAAGAACCCGTCTACCACGTCAAGTCCCTGGACAAAGCCCGAACAGCCTATGAAGAGATCGAAAGCCGCACAGTGCTTTGCACCGATGGCGTCGGCAGCGACGCAGGCGATAGCAGGAACCACGTGATCGGGAGAGGTCGTGGAACCCACGACGAGATCGATCTCGCTGCCATCTATGCCCGCCACCTCGACGGCCTTTCTCGAGGCCTCTATGGCGAGGTCGTCGAGTCCCTCAGTCGTGCACACGTGGCGCTGTTTGATGCCCGTACGCGAGTAGATCCACTCGTCCGACGTGTCGAGGAACTGAGAGAGGTCATCGTTGGTAACGACTCTCTTAGGTAGGGAACTGCCGGTTCCTATCACTCTAAAGCTCATACGCGCTCCATCTCGACATCGTGGTAGAAGTCTGCAAGCCGATGAATGCCCGCAAGGAGCGCCTCGCGCTCCGACGGACTCAGACCCTCGGCTAGCCTGCTCGCCATGTTCAAATGAAATAACACGTGAATGCGATAGATCTTCTCCCCAGTACGCGTGAGCATGATGTTCACGCAGCGCCCATCCCGCTCGTCGGGCTCCTTTCTCAGCAGCCCCTTTGTGACCAGACGGTTGACTGACGAGGTAGCTGAAGGTACCGTGACGTCACAGGCGCAGGCCAGCTCGCTCACGTTGATGCGCGATCCCGTCCTGAAGGCCAACCTGCCCACCGTAATGATCACTCGAGAGTCGCTCAGGGAGATGTCGGTGTCGTGCTGTCGACTCAGCACGCTCGCCTCTATGGAACCCGCTGAACGGTATACCTTGAACAAGAGACTGCTCACCTCACTCGCGAACGCGTCCTCATCCTTCATGGCGCCGTAAGGGGTAGGTGCGACATTCGCGCAGGTACTCCGGCGGAGGGGCTGTCTGGCATGTTGCGCTTGCATGGCAACCCTCCCGTACGTCACAGGTCGAATTCTCTTGCTCACTAGTTAGATTAACTAAGGAAATTTGAGGCACGCTCACCGCCTCGCCCCTGCATCTCTTCTCCACATATGCGAGGGTCAGTTGGAGGGGGCACGCGACGCAACCGCCTTCCCTTCGCCGCCCCGCGCGTCACGGAGAAACGTGGTCCGGGCGGTACGAAGGTCGCAAAATGTGCCTTTTGGTGACGCGTGGCCTGAACGAGTGAGTCAAAGTGCGCTTTTTCATAACGCTGCGGTTGCGGAATGCGCTTTTTGGTGAGGTCGCAGAAGCAGAGTGCGTCTTTCCGTGAGGTGACACTGCGTTTGCCCAGATAAGAAAAGACGCATTCTACGGAAAGACGCACTCTGGCGCGGACTCTCACGAAAAGACGCACTCTGGGTGACTGTTGGCGTGCTGGGGTTGCAGAATGCACTTTTCCGTGAGACGCAACTCCAAACTGTACTTTTCCGTAAGGTGGCGCTGCGATTGTCCAGGTGAGGAGAGGCGCTGATCGAGGGGATGTAGAAAGGAGCAGAACTTGAGCGCGCCCCGGCACCGCTCTACCTCCTGGGAAAGCGGGCAGGGTGCGGCCGGCCGCCCTCCCCTGGGGCCCGGGTGCGCCACAGCGCCTCGGGCCCCCGCCGGAGACGAGCGGGTCGCGGGCGGCGGGACAGCCGGGCACGCGAGGGCCGCGACGCCCCCGGACGATGTCCCATCGGTGGCCGTCGGCCAAGGGCGCGCGACGGCGCGCCCCCTCAAGGGACGCGCCGCCACCGCAAGCTCCACGGGACCCCGCTTGATATGGGAATTGCCACTCGGCTACAGAGGGCGAGGGATGCCCGTAACCGCAGCCTTACCGCTTGCTCAGGACATCAGGCACAGCGAGACGACGTTGCCCTGCGCGTCAACAATAAGTTCATCGTGGGGCCAGGAAATACCCTTGATATCCACCTTCTCGAGCTTCTCCCTACCGCCAACTACCTCGAACCAAAATCCTGGGTCAACTGGATGCCTCACGATATACACCGTCGACTCCGTGAGCCTGAAGCTGAGCTTCCCACCGTTGAGTTCCCCCGCGCTGTTGATGATCGTCCTGTTCTCGGATCCATAGGGGTGCCCATTGCGGTGAAAATCGCAATAGGGCTGTTTGACCAGCAGGGCCCTGTCACCCTTGGGAGTCAGGGTCAGCGTATCGCCCCTGATGGACGCTGACACGCCCGTCGAGAGCGTACCCGAGCGTGAGCCGTCGTCGCCACCGACAAGGGAGTTAGGACCAATGTAGTAGCTGGTAAACTGCTTGAGCTGGGACTCGGGCAGCTCCGCGCAGAGCCGTATGCCCTCCCCAGTCCAGCCGAGCTTGACGAGGCGGTCGTACTCGGCCTTGTTGGTGGTGTAGAGGTGGGTGCCTGCTGTGAGCCACTTGTTGTAGAGGCGCCACACGGGAGTCCCCGCCTCGGCAGACTCGAACACAGTGCCCTCCTGCCTCCAGCCCGCTTTACCGAGGCGATCGTACTCTTCATCATCCATGGTAAAGAGGTGCTCGCCGCTCCAGGGGTTGTAAAGTCTCATCACCCATCCCTGATAGGATGAGTAGGCTCGAGCCTGCGCTTGCCACGCCCTACCCTCCCCGGTCCAGCCCACCTTGACCAGCTTGTCGTACTCCGCTTTGTCCAACGTCCACATGTGGTCGCCGTTGTACTGGTTGTACAGGCGCCACACCGGTTTCGCCTCCGCGAGCGCTGCCTGGGGCAGCGCCACGAGCGCGGCGAACGCAAGCACGGCGCAGAGAAGCCACCTTCTCGCATGCTCTCTCATGTGCTCTCCTTTCAGTCTTTCAGAATGGGGTCATGGGGCTGCATAAATGCTATCCCCTCCCCCGGGAAAGTCAAGCTGCCTTCAGCTGAAGCGGGCTGCCGGCGCCAACGGCAGGACATGCCAGCCGGCTACGACGCATCCCTGCGAATCGCCTGCGCCCGGCCACGAGAAGCCGACGCCGCAACCCGCTTGACAAGACACCGGACTCACCGCCCTCATCTGACAAGTATGAGACTGACCGCGACCACGCACGGGCGTAGCCATTCGACGTTGAACGTTGACATTCGTAGAATACTGCTCTATTATCTGTAGGTAGAACATCATTCTATGAACTTTCCGTCAGAGGGAGTTCCATGCCCAGGAGAAGACAGGACCCCACGATCCGTCGCGGCGAGCTGATCGACGCGGCGAGCAGGCTGTTTCTCTCCAAGGGTTATGCCGCGACCTCCGTAAGGAACATCCTCGACGAGGTGGGCAACAGAACCGCCTCCCCGAGCGTGTTCTACTACTACTTCAAGTCGAAGGAGGAGATCTACCAGGCGGTGCTGCGACGGCATTCCGAGCGGTACCTGCAGGCCATCGATGAGGTCGTCGCGCGGTGGGAGGACGACCCCGACAAGCTCATGATGGGCGTCGCCCCCTTGTTCCTTGCCACACTCACACGTGGCGGACACGGGAACGAGGCCGTCTCATCCGCCGAGAACCTGCTGTTCTCTCTTAAGCTGAGAGAGGATTTGACGCAGCGCTTTGTCGAGGTGTGGGAGCTGTTCATACGAGCGAAGGGCTGGCGCGGAACCAACGAGGAGGACATCCACCAAGCCGCCGTCTTCGTCGCGGGTGGCATCGGCGAGATGGTCTACGACCTCAGCTACGCCCGAGGGGGCAACGATGACCCCTCCCCTCTCATGGACCGCATGGTCGACTTCTGCGCAGGCGCCCTTGGCGCCCCCGAGGACGAGAGGCAGAGATACAAAGGGGTGGTCCATGCATACCTTGACCGAGCGCATTGATATAGACGCTCCCTTCGAGCGCCTGTGCGACTGGGCAGACAACTTCGAGGAGGAGTTCGTCAGGTGGAGTCCGTATCACCTGGAGTGCGAGCTGTACGACGGAGGCGTCACCGTCGGCAGCAGAGTGAGGTTTCGCGAGATCGTGATGGGCCTCGACTACGACGTCACGGGAACCATCACCCAGAGCGTGCGAGATCGTGACCACTTCCGCTTCGTGTTTAGGAGCGACAGAAAGACTGCCTTCATCACCTTCGAAGGAGAGCGGACGGAGACCGGCTGCCGCTTCTCGCACACCGAGTCCTTTGGCGTAAAGACGCCGATCATAGGCCCCGTGATCAACTTTCTCGTATTCAATGTCTTCTTCAGAAAGAAGGCGAACTGGCAGCTGATCCGAGACGACATGATCCTGGACAACCGCTACCTCAAGGAGATCCTCGAGGAGGGGAGATATCCCGAGCGCATCTCCCCAGACGAGCTAAGGAGGAAGAGGGCATGAGCGACGCGCGGGCATCCCGACACGTCAAGCTGCAGGGTGTGGCTGACACGACGTACATTCCGATGGTGGCGAGGATATACGCGACGGAGCGCTTCCCCGAGTACTTTCGTGACGCGACGGCCCTCAAGCTGCGAGACCGGATTCCTGTCGAGACCCTCGAGAGGATACGGAAGCACTCCTCCGAGTACACGATGCTCGCCTCGGTTGCCCGCTACCACGTCCTCGACGAGCTGGTGCGTTCGTTTGCGGCAAGATATCCTGGCGGCTGCAACGTCATCAACCTCGGCGCAGGCCTAGAGACGATGGCACAGAGACTCAGCCTGCCTGCGGTCACGTTCTACGAGATCGACCTACCAAAGACGATCGAGCTGAGACGGTCGCTCATCGACCCGCTCCCGAGCGAGGTCATCATCGCGGGCGACATGTTCGAACTTGGCTGGACGGGACGGGTGGACAGAAAGGTCCCGTCGCTTTTGATCGCCTCGGGCGTATTTCAGTACTTCCGAGAGGAGCAGGTCACAGGGTTCCTGAGGGACCTCGCAGAGCGCCTGCCCGGCAGCGAGCTGGTCTTTGACGCCACCAACGAGGTGGGCGTCAGGTACGCCAACAGGTACGTGAAACGAACGGGCAACGCGTCCGCGCAGATCCTCTTCTACGTGAACGACGCGCGGGCGTTCGCGGACGAACTCGGGATGCCGCTGGTCGAGGAGCGTGTGTTCTACACGGAGGCGCGAAGGGTCCTCAAAGGGAAGCTGAGGCTGTGGACGAGAATCGCCATGCGGGTATGTGATGACAAGAGGCGCGCCATCCTCATTCATCTGAAGCTGCAAGGCCGGAGTCCAGCGCAGTCGAGCGGGGCAGCATCGAGGGCGTGTGGCCAGAGTGCGCCTTTGCGTGAGGGACTGGGGGGCTGCGGTCAGACTGCGCCTTTGCGTGAGGTCAAACTCCAAACCGATCTTTGCGGACCTTGGCGCAACCCGCCCCACAGTCTGGCGGGCGGTTGCTCGAGCGCATTTGCCCAGTTGAGCTATTTTCCATAGTGCCCCGCAATCTGGCGGGCGGTTGCTCCACACTTTCCGGACGCCGCAACGTAACGGAAAAGCGCAGTCTGTGGGACCTGGGGATCGCAGAGTGCGCTTTTGCGTGAGGGGCGGAGCCAGAATGCGCTTTTGCGTGAGCCCCAGCCACCAGAGTGCGCTTTTGCGTAGAATGCGCTTTTCCTCACCTGCGCAAACGTCGAGCCACCTCACGGAAAGACGCAGTCTGCAACCGCCACCTCACGGAAAAGCGCAGTTTGAGACCCACGACTTACGGAAAGACGCACTCTGGGCGATCGCGAGCTACCAAAGGCGCTCCTTGTAACCTTACGACCCAGCCTCCCGAATCGTGACATTTGGCCGATGGGTCAGCAGCTGTGCTAGTATCCCTCTGTAATGAGACTCCTGTAGAGTTTCTGACACAAAACCACCCCATAGCGAGGAGAGTTCATGACCATCATCCCCGAAGGCTACGAATCGCGGCTGTCACTCTATGACACCCAGCGCGCCGTAGAGCGCATCAAGTACATCTTCCTCGCAAAGCTCTGCACGGCGCTTCACCTCGTGCGCGTGACGGCACCCCTCGTCGTGGATCCAACCACGGGCATGAATGACAATCTCAGCGGCATCGAGCGCCCCGTGAGCTTTGACGTGCTGGCGACGGGCAAGAACGCGGAGGTCGTGCAGTCACTCGCGAAATGGAAGCGCTACGCACTCCGACGCTACGACTTCAACATGGGCAAGGGTCTCGTATGTGACATGAATGCCATCCGCCGAGACGAAACCCTCGATAACCTGCACTCCATCTACGTTGACCAGTGGGACTGGGAGAAGGTCATTTGCGAAGAGGACCGCACCCTCGAATACCTGCAAGATGTGGTCAGCCGCATTGTCACGGCCATCTGCGACACGCTCGACGAGCTCAAGTGGCACTATCCCCAGCTCGACGTAGAGCTGGATCGTAGGGTCACCTTTGTGAGCGCGCAGGAGCTGGAGGACCTCTACCCCGAGCTTGCGCCCCAAGAACGCGAGAGGTGCTTTGTGGCCGACCACCACACCACCTTCATCATCGGCATCGGCAGGGCGCTACGCTCCGGCCGCCCGCACGACAGCCGCTCCCCCGACTACGATGACTGGGACCTTAATGGCGACCTACTCTTTTGGGATGATGTGCTCGGCTGCGCCCTGGAGGCAAGCAGCATGGGCATCCGCGTGAGCCCCACGTCACTGGACCAACAGTTGACTATCGCGGGGTGCGACGATCGCCGAAAACTGCCCTTCCACAAGATGCTCCTTGAGGGCGAGCTGCCCTACACCATCGGCGGGGGCATCGGCCAGAGCAGGCTTTGCATGCTGCTCTTGGGCAAGGCCCACGTAGGCGAGGTGCAGGCCTCCGTCTGGGATGGCGAGACGGTACGGACATGCCAAGCCTCAGGCGTGCAGCTGCTATGACGCCCGTCTCGAATGGGTCTTTCGCCCGGACGCGCGTTTCGTGTCACTTATCCAATAAATGAGCATATCAACCACCTCATTCATCTAAAGGGACGCGCGAAGGTCAAGCGGTACGCTGAGGGAGGCGGCCCGAGAGGCTCTTCCCGACCAAGGACCACGAGGCCCTGAGCGTCGCGAAGCTTGCTGGGGAGGTCCACGTCGCCGTGGGCAGCTTCCATCGCTCGCCGAGACGGCGCATCTCCATGCCCGACATGTCCAGCTCGCCCCCGTTAGGGACGGCTTCAAGAAAGCCTGCAACAACGCAGTCCTGGGGTGTCGGCAGCCGATGCGGACAGCCGTCGCGAAAGCAGCTTGGGCACAGGCACGAAGAGGTGCTTCCGCTTTAGGCACTTTCGCACCGCGCATCGGCCTCTTGCCGTCGAGGCGGCGCTGGATGCGCGCGTCGTGACCCGCCTCAGCGAGGGCCCTGCGCGGTCTTCATGTCAGACGAGATAAGCTGATCTCCACACCAGGCTCACCGCGACCAGCGAGCACCCCTTGATCGAATCGGAAACGGGTCCGGCACCCTGCGCGATTGGCAGGAGAGGTCCTTGGTCATAATGTAGCAGCCAAAAGTGGGGAACGGATATGGGGCTTCGTGAGTTCGTGTGGGTGGGTGGTTGCGTCACTGCCCTGGCGGCGTGGTGGGCGTCACCGCCAGGGCAGTGACGCAAGAGTGTACACAGATCGGCGAAACTGGCCTCTCGGATTCGTTTTGGGGCACTTGTGTACACTGTTGCGCCGTTGTAGACAGGTGAGGGGACGCAGGAGTGTACACAGATTGGCGAAAACGGCCTCTCGGCTCTGTTTTGGGGCACTTGTGTACACTGTTGCGCCGCTAGTTGCGACGCGAGTCGCGTCGGGCGGCACGAGTGCCCCAACCACCATGGCGTACCACCAGCGCCCCCTCGGTGGCCGCCTCCCCCTTGGTCGGAAAAACAGCTTCTGCGCGAGCTGCGCCGCCGCTAGGTTGGCGTCTTCGCCGAGGCAGCAACCCACACAAACCCCCGAAGACCACGGATATACTGGCAGGTGATGAACCCAGGATGACCGCTAGTTCAAGTCACCGGGTCTAAACTTATGTCTATAGAGAGAGCTCACGTGCGCGGGTGGGAGAACCGAGCCATCGAAGGCATTGCCGAGCAGGGCGAGGCCGCTAAGACAGGCGCTTGGCCCGAGCGGTGGCTCTCCACAGCACGGCTCTCGCCCTATCTCGCGTCCTGCGACAATGACATCGAGCGGGCGCTCGATGTCCACTAGTATAATATCCACGAAGTAACTGGACTGCAGGTGCGGCATGCTCCCGTTGACGGAGGGCGGGGACGGGAGGCACGATTTGGCAGGGTCGAGGACGGCGGTCGCGCTGGGCGCGAGAGACAGGGAGAGGCCCGAGCGGCTGGCCCGCATGCGCACGACCCAGGTCGCCGCCAGGGCCCGGATCCTGCTGCCGTGCGACTCCGGCGAGACGCCGGGCCCATCGCCGAGAAGGTCGGGCGCACGTCCGACGGCGTGCGCCCGTGCGCGGCGAGGCACCTCGAGAGCGGCGTCGAGCGCGCTCTGTCGGATGGCGCCCACGGCGGTAGGCCGCGCGAGATCGACGGCGCTGACCGCGCGTTCGTGGCGGACCTCGCGTGTCAGCGCCCCGCCGACCCGGGCCACTCCGCCGGGTCCAGGGCGAGCGACCTGCCTGCGGACCGCGCCGGGGAGGCGGCGGAGGCCGTAGGCCACCCGAGGCTCGCGACGGTCGCGACCGGCAACGCGCAACATCCTGGCAGACGCCCAGACCGAGCCCCACAAGATGGCCAACTGCCGCGAGCGGCGCGACCCCGACCCCGGGGCCAAATCGCGCGACGCGCCGTCCCACGACGAGGGGCCGGACACCCGGGACGCGCGCGAATACCGCCCCCGACCTGCGATCCGTCGCGGGCGGCAGGGGCACGGTCGGGCGAGGCCACGGGCACGGGAGGCTCGGGACGCTCTCTCCTTGCCTCAGCTAACCGCCGGCCCGCGAGGCGACCCCCTCGCGGGCAAGACGCGCGAGGGCCCCGACCACGCCGGATTCCCGGGCGGCAGACGCCCGAGGGGCGACCTGACGCGGGCCGTGTTTGGCGTCGTCTCGGAGCGCACCCCCGCGAAGGCGAGACTCCACCTGCCGTACGTCCCGGGCCGCCTCGTGCCCGTGTCCGCGCCCGGGTACGGCTCCCAGCCGGACCTGGCCGGGACCTCCTCTCGGGGACGGCCCACCGAATGCTTCGCGGCATCCGGGTCTCGAGCGGGGACGAGCCCGGGGGGTCCTGCGTCACCTCGGGAGGCGAGCGCCGAGCCGGTCGTCCACGGGCGGGGGCGGGACCTGTCGGACACAGGCCCGACGACCGAGGGGCCCGTCGTTGACACCCTCCTTTCGGATGGGGCAGACGAGGCACGCTAGTTGCTGGACGCTATGCTGGGCGACTGCACCATCACCGTCAGCCACGCACGGGGGAACGACAGGGGCGCCCTCTACGAGAAGGAGCCCAAGACGTCGAGCCCGGCCCGCACCATCCCGCTCGTGGCGCGCATCCTCCAAGCGCCCAGGACCATGCGCGCCGCAGTGAGCTGCCTCGGGCACGCGAGCGTGAGCAAGGCACTCAACATCTACGCCGATGTGGGCCCCGACGCCAAGAGGGCCGCCGTCTCAACGGAGCAGGACTGCCTCGACGTGGACATGGCAGCGTCCCCCATCGAGTGCGACCTCTTCGGCAACGAGCCCGACTTGCAGCCGGTCGCCCCCCACTTTCACATCGACCAGTTCGAGGCCATGCTCACCCAGGCGTGAGCCCAGCAGAGCTGAGCGAAGTCGCCCGCCGAGGAAACGCCACGGCATACGACGTTTCCCCAGCAAGCCGGAAAGGCGCCGCCTTGAGATTATGGTCGGCGGCATCAAGCCTGGGCCTCTTGATACAATTTCAGACCACAAGAGAGGGAGGGGCAGATGCTAAAAAGGAGCGGAAACGAGAGCAAGGGGCTAGAGAGGCCGGCAGCCGACGACATACGACTGCCGTCGGGCTTCTACGAAGGCATCACGCAGGTCCTGGAACGGGCGCGCGGCCAGGCCTACCATGCCGTGAACTCCGCCATGGTACACGCATACTGGGAGATCGGCCAGCGCATCGTGGAGGAGCAGGGCGGCAAGGAGCGGGCCGCCTACGGCAGGGCGCTCGTCAAGGAGCTCTCCCGCCGCCTCACCCAGGACTTCGGACGTGGATTCACGGAAACCAACCTCAAGTACATGAGGCAGCTCTACCTCGCGTTCCCAAAAGGTCACACGCTGTGTGACGAATTGAGCTGGTCACACTACCGAGCTCTCTCCCGCGTATCCGACCCCGCCGCGCGTGCGTGGTACGAGCGAGAGGCCGTCAAGCAGGGCTGGAGCGTGCGAGTCCTGGAGAGAAACATCTCCACCCAGTACTACCACCGCCTGCTGCAGTCGCAGGACGACAAGAAGCCCGCAGTCGAGGCCGAGATGAGGGAACTCACGGCACCCCTGCAACATGACAAGCTGGAGTTCATCAAGAACCCCGTCGTAGCGGAGTTCCTAGGTCTCGCGCCCAACGCGGACTTCCAGGAATCAGAGCTTGAGGGCGCCATCATCACCAACCTGCAGAGGTTCCTGCTGGAGATGGGTAAGGGCTACGCCTTCGTGGCACGCCAGCAGCACATCCGCACCGAGCTTGACGACTTCTACATCGACCTCGTCTTCTACAACTACATCCTCAAGTGCTTCGTCCTCATCGACCTCAAGACGGGTCGGCTCACCCACCAGGACATCGGTCAGATGGACATGTACGTGCGCATGTACGACGAACTCAGGAAGGTCCCCGATGACAACCCGACGCTCGGCATCGTGCTCTGCACCGAGACGGACAAGGACGTGGCCCACTTCTCGGTGCTCAACGGGTCCGACCAGCTCTTCGCCGCCAAGTACCTCACCTACCTGCCGACGCAGGAGCAGCTCCGAGAGGAGATAGAGCGCCAGAAGGAGTTCTTCGCCGAGCAAAGGGGCATGCAGAGAGCCGGTAGCCAGCAGGACGCGACAGATCCTGAGATCCTAGCATAGCGTCCAGCAGCTAACGCGTCTTATCTGCCCCATCCGGGAGGAGGGTGTCCACGACGGGCCCCTCGGTCGTCGGGCCTGTGTCCGACAGGTCCCGCCCCCGCCCATGGACGACCGGCTCGGCGCTCGCCTCGCCGGCCGGCAGGTCGGCCAAGACAAGGAGCGACGGAGCGCCAGAGCCTCTCGTGCCCGTGGCCGCGCCTGACCGTGCCCGCTCCGTCCGCGCCGGGCCGCAGGTCGGGGGCGTGTTCGTGCTCGCCGGCACCAGGAGGATGGCTAAGGACACGCGGAATAAATCAGGCTGACGGATGGGTTTGGGTCGCCTCCCGGGCGGGCGAAAAACATGGGAGAGTGTGGCATATCCGCAGTTGGCAGGCCTTTTTGC
This sequence comes from Olsenella sp. oral taxon 807, assembly GCF_001189515.2. Taxonomy (NCBI): domain Bacteria; kingdom Bacillati; phylum Actinomycetota; class Coriobacteriia; order Coriobacteriales; family Atopobiaceae; genus Olsenella; species Olsenella sp. oral taxon 807. The sequence goes on along the minus strand of NZ_CP012069.2, from coordinate 173,414 downwards.
GCCATGATGGAACGGTCGGGACGGACGGGCGGCGGGAGGGCCGGGGATGGCACCGGGCAGGCAGGCGAGCCTCACGCAGGTCGAGTGGGAGGGCAGGGCCAGGCGCACGAGGCGGGCCGAGTTCCCCGGCCAGACGGGCCCCGTGGTGCCCCGGGCCGAGGTTGCTGGCCCTGGTCGAGCCGCCGGGGACGGGCGCGGGCAGGCAGCCCTGGCCCGCCGAGACGCTGCCCGGGACGCGCCTCGCGCGGTGCCGGCCGGACCTGTCCGACGTCGCCTGCGAGGACGCCTGCTACGACTCGCCCTCGGTCCGCGACCTCGTGGGGTGCTGGGACGGCGTGCCCGACGCCACGACCATAGAGGCGCCCAGCCCGCCCGAGAACGCGTCGGGCTCGCGCGACCCCGAGATGCACCAGACCAAGAAGGGCAACCAGTGGCACTTCGGCATGAAGTGCCACTCGGGCGAGGACGCCGGCAGCGGCTACGTCCACAGCGCGACCCTCGCGGCCGCCAACGTGCCCGACGTCTGCGAGGCGCACGGGCTCGTGCGGGACGACGACGAGTTCTGCTACGCCGACGCGGGCTACCGGGGCGTCGCCAGGCGCGAGGAGGTCCGCTCGGACCCGCACCTCTCCGGGATCGACTGGCGCGTCGCGATGGGCCCCTCCAGGCCCGGGGCCGCACGGCGGGCCCGGTGGGACGGGCGCGGGGAGGGGCGGAGCCGAGGCCTCCGTGCGCGCGAGGGCAAGCGCCCCTGCCAGATCGCCAGGCGGGCCTTCGGCTACGCGAGGGTCCGCTACCGCGGCATCGCGAAGAGGGCGAGTGCGCATCCCCGCCCTGCTCGCCAGCGCCAACCTGCCCGTGTGCGCCAGGGCCGGGAGGCAGGGGGAGTTCCTGGGGGCCTCCGTGGCGGCCGCCTGACGGCGGCCGAGGGGACAGGTGTGCCGCGAGGGCGCCCGGAGGGGCCCGGGACGCCCGGGGAGGCCGCAGGGGTCCGAATATGACCAAAAATCGACCGATTGCCAGGGGTCCTAGCAGGGGCTAAACACTTATTCTGTGTCTCCCTAAGGGGAGGCTGCTCCCCCCCTGCCACGCCCGAGGCCGCGTCGAGAAGGTCTTCGAGATCGCCAGGCAGGGAGGCAGAGCCCTGCCCGTCTGCGTGCGGAGCGAGGAGACCTTCCGCAGGCACCTGCTCATGTGCCTCGTGGCCACTGCGGCGACCAGGATGATGTCGGACGTGCTGGCCTCGCGCAGGACCTCGCCCGCGGTCGAGTCGATGCCGGGGATCCCGCGCGAGCGGCACGCGATAGGGCGCGACGGGCAGCTGGTCACCACCGAGCCCGTGAGGAAGACGAGCGAGGCGCACGGGACCTTCGGGATCAGGTGCCCGGACACCATCAGGCTGCCAGTTGTGGGCTAAGGAAGTGCCGGGAACTCAGAACCACTCTATCCCTGATAATGTCACGACCGACGACACCGGTCGAGTTTCTGATATTCTCCTCTTGTCGCACGCCGTTCAGGAGATACTTCTGTTTCGTGGCGTCGCAGAACTTCTCAACGGCCTCGATACACGCGATCCCCAAGGCTGCTGCGAGCTCTCTTGCAAAGTCGGGCACGAGGTTCGGGTGTCGACGGCTGGGGATGGGGACGACGCAATCGATGCGTTCTTTGCTGAATATCAACAATTGAGTGGGAATAGCTGCTGGCAGCTTTAAAGCTGAATTTATTGGTGCGGTTTTCTGCAAATCCCAGTAAACCACACCCATAACTGCTATGATGAGCCCGGTTGAAAGGAGCCCATCGTGCAGGTATACCGTCGTGAGAAATACCTTAAGGCCATTCGTGGCTTCTATCACGACGAGGGGATGATCAAAGTGATCATGGGCGTACGCCGCTGCGGCAAGTCATGCCTGATGCGCTCTATTGCAGACGAGCTTGTCGAATCCGGGGTGCCCGAATCCGCCATCGTCTTCATCGACCTAGACGCTCGAGGTAATAGGAGCGTGAAAACGCCCGATAAGCTCGAAGCCCTTATAGACTCCTCCACGCCAGCCCGGGCGGGGGGCACGAAATACCTCTTTATCGACGAGATACAAAACGTCGAGGGCTTTGAAGATCTCATCAACGGCTATCGGACCGATGGCGGATGGTCCATCTTCATCACCGGCTCCAACTCCTACCTCCTCTCGGGAGAGCTCGCCACAAAGCTGACCGGCCGCTATCTCGAGTTCGACGTGTTCACGCTCGATTTCGCCGAATACCTTGGTATGAAACGGTTCCTCGGCAAGCCCGTCAACCAGAAGCTCTCACTCGAATTCTCCGAGTATCTGGCGCTCGGGGGCTTCCCAAAGGCCGTCGAGTATGACGCGGAGGACGAGAGGCGCATCTATATCCGCAACGTGATACAGGAGATTTTCGAGAAGGACGTGAAACGCTCGAACAAGATCAAAAACGTCTCGGTCTTCAACGCCGTCCGCGATTACCTCATCAATAACTTCGGGTCACCTACGAGCCTCAAGAACTTGCTTACGCACTTCAACGACGTGGAGAAGGTACCGATCAAGCGCGAGACCCTAAACAGATATATACAGATTCTCGTCGACGCAAAGATTCTCTACCGTTGCTCGAGATTCGATCTGAAGTCACGTAGATCGCTCTCGCGTGACGAAAAGTACTACCTTGCCGACCTAGGATTTTACTTCGCAACGAACACCGATGCGAGGATAAGCTATGGCCCCGCCCTGGAAAACATCACGTACCTGTACCTTAGAAGCCTCGGGTACGTGCTCAGCGTCGGGCGCATCGGTGAATTAGAGTGCGATTTCATAGCACGAAGGAGCTTCGGGGAGTATCGCTACATTCAGATTGCGATGACTATCGCAGAGCGCAGTACCGAGGATAGAGAGTATCGCCCATTCGAGAAGATACGCGACTCGTACCCCCGCTACCTGTTCACCTTGGACCCATTGCCTCAAACGCGAGATGGGGTGCGGCACCTGAACCTTATGGAATTCATCGCTCAAGGCGATGATCTTGGCTAAGGCATCGATGCACCTATAACGAGCTTTATAGAGAGGCTTCGTGAGTTCGTGTGGGCAGGTGGTTGCGTCACCGTCCCGGCAGCGCGGGCCTTAGGTCCGAGCGCCTTGGCATCACGGGGGCCATGGGGCCATCGACGTCGTAGGACCCGTGGCCTCGCCTGGTCGCGCAAGCAGCCGTGGAGACAAAGGAGTGTACACAGATTGGCTAAAATGGCCTCTCGGAGCCGTTTTGGGGCATTCGTGTACACTGCTGCACCGTTGTGGACAGACGTGGAGGCAAAGAAGTGTACGCAGATTGGCTAACTCTCTGTTAGACACAGCTTCCCTCATCATTAGGTATGAGGTTCCCTCCCAGGACGCTCAACCGTACCGCGAGGGAGAGCGCCTGCGCAGGCAGAGGCTCTGTAGAGGCCTCCGGGCACGTTGCCCGGAGGCCACCTTTCGTGGTAGGATTAGGTATGTTATAGGTATGTAGGAGAGGGGGGCGGGAATGGGCGCGTACTCGGTCCCGGAGCACATCAGGGCGATGAAGCCCAGGGGCACGATGGTCAAGGCCATCAGCGGCCACTACTACGTCTACGAGTATCGCTCGGTGACCGAGGGCGGGAGGAGGACGAGGATGGGCCGCTGCGTGGGCAAGATAGAGGAGGGCCGCGGGTACGTGCCCAACTCCGGCCGCGCGTCCGGCTCGGAGATCACCACCCTGGAGTTCGGCGACTGGGCGGTGGCGCTGTCGGCCTCGGCACCGGTGCGCGGGCTGCTCGGGGAGCACTTCCACGCCGACGACGCGGATCGGATATGGGCGCTGGCCTGCATGTTCTGCGTGCGTGGCGTCACGCCGGCGAGGGACGCCAGGAGGGTCTGGGAGCAGTCGGCGCTCTCGCTGGCCCTGCCCTCCGTCGCCCTGGGGGAGCGGGCCGTGGGCGAGCTGCTCGACGCGCTCGGTCGCAGGCAGGGGCCGGTGCTCGCGTTCGAGCGGGCGCTCGCGGAGGCGAGCTCGCGCCTGGTCGCCGTCGACGGCCACGTGGTCGGCTCGGGGTCGCTCCCCGACGACCTGGCCGGCAAGGGGTATCGGTTCGGCGCCACCCACTGCGACCAGATGAACCTGCTCATGGCCTACGACGCCCTCGGTGGCTCGCCGCTCGCCTGCCGCATCGTCGAGGGCGGGCTGCCCGGCGAGGCGTCGCTCGCCGACCTGGTCGCCGACGTGCCGCTCGACGGCGTGCTGTGGCTCGTCGACTCCGGCTTCCACAGCGCGGCCAACGTCGAGCTGCTGTCGAGCGGGAACAACGACTACATCATGCCGCTGCACAAGGGGCTCAGGGCATGCAAGGACGCCGTGGCCGAGATGGACCTGCGCGAGCGGCTCGGCTGGGCGCGCGGGCGCAAGGCGACGGTGGTCGAGTGGAAGGAGCACGACGCGGGCGGCGGGCGGCGCGTCCTCGTGCTGCGCGACCGCGACCAGGCAGCGGTCGAGAGGGCAAACTACCTGCGCTATCTCGCGCAGGGCCGCAAGGGCTACACCGAGGACGGCTTCGCCTCCGCCGAGCCCTTCTTCGGTGTGTGCGTGCTGCAGACGAGCCTGGCGGACGCGACCGCCGAGCAGGTCTGGGACCACTACAAGAGACGATGGGCGATCGAGACCTACTACGACTGGCTCAAGAACGGCATGGGCCTCCGGGGCCTCTGCCAGCGCGACTACTGCCGCGCGCAGGGTCTCGCCTTCGTGTGCCTCGTCGCGTCGCTCGTGCGCAGGGAGCTCGCCGACCTGGTCGGGGGGCGGCTCCCCGGCCGTACCGTCGACGAGGCGCTGCTCGACGCCCGCCTGGTCAAGGCGCACCTCCGGGCCGGGAGATGGGGATGCTGCAACTGCAAGGGGTCAGTCAGGAGGCTGTTTGATACCCTAGGTGTGCCGCTCGAGGCGAGGTTCCCCATTCCCGCCCCAGCGCATACCTAATGATGAGGGAAGCTGTGGTTAGACCACCGTCGGCATGGCCAGCTTATCCTCCCAGTAGGACCAGAGGGGCTGCGGCTCCCTCGCGAGGGCGAACCGCGTGTTGTCGTAGCTCCCCGTCGCCGCCTGGCCCGACAGGGTGTCCGCCCTGTCGGCGCCCGGCCCCCTCGTCTGCTCGTCCCACAGGAACCAGCCGGGGTGGTGGCCGGGCCTCCCCGGCGGGACCCCCCGAGGCGCGCCAGGAAGCCCTCGGGCCTCGCGTGCATGGCGTCCGCCATGCCGAGCTCGCCGCGCACGGCCTCCCGCGCGGGCGTCGCGTCGTGGCGCGACACGCAAGCGCGGGGGGGCACCCGGGCGTACCCACGGAGGCCGTCGGTCGAGACGGACGTTCCCTCGCCCACGGCCCCCAGGGCCGAGGCCGTACGCCTCGTCGGTCGGCCGGCCCCGGTCCGCGACCTCGCAGAACTCGTCGCCGAGGTCGCCCCCCGCAGACCACGCACACCTTGAGGTTCGATATGCCGCGCTCGCGCACGGCGCCGCCGAGCGCCGCGGCTCCCGGGGCAACGCCGCCGCCGACCCGGGCCGCCTGCCGGCCGGCGACTCGCCGGGGCGCGTGCCGTCGACCTGGCAGGAGACGGCCGTCCCCTCCCGGGCGGCGCAGGGGCGCGGCCCACGGCCTCGCTGGGCCCCGTGCGCACGAGCCGGGACGTGCCCGGGCACACCCCGCAGGCCCCCGCGCGCTCCCCGGGCGTCCCGCCCGCGCACGCGTGCCCGGCGCGGCTCGCCCGGACGCCCCCCTCGGGCCCGGGGCACCCGGGCGGGCCCATGGCCCTGCGCGAGGGGGCGCGGCCGCAGGACCCGCGGGACCGCCCCTGCGACCCGCCCCCGTCGCGCCCCTCGCGCACGAGGCGCGTCCCGCCGCACCTGGGGCACGCGCCCGGCCCCCTCGCCCCTCGCGGTGTCATGCCAGGCATCCCCGCGTCTCCCCTCGACATGTTTTCTCGCTGACAACATCGTGGCGGAGACGCGGGGCGTCGTCATGCCGACGGTGGTCTAACAGAGAGTTAGGTATAGACGATACACTGGTGAAGCTGTTGCGAGTACGGTGAACGAACCTGTACGAAAGCTTGGACTGCAAGAGACGCCGGGACAGACTGCCGTAACCCGAGATGACCATCCCACCCGCCGGACGAGAGTGGTGGGATGGAGCCGCAGGACGTGGGGACGGGAGCATGGAGTGCTCCAAACGGAAGATGTGCAGGGACATGGCGAGAGCGACGAAGTGGGACGAGCTAAGATCGGGGGGTCACAGCGGAAGGCGGCTGCTATAGGCGGCCGAAGACCAGCCTGCGGAGCAGCCCCGCAATGCCCCAGACAGCCTTGCAATGGAGCATGGAGCCCCCACGGCTTGGCGCGAGCCCACAGAGACGGCCGGCGAGTGGGATGGGAAGGGTCCCTCTCCTTGTCGAGGCAACGCGCTCGACAAGTGAATCGCTACTCCGGCCTCTTGCGCTTCCCTTGACGGAGATTCTTTATCTCTTTAACGCTCAGGTGGGCGAGCTGGGCATAGCGCAGCAGCGTCTGCTCGCTTAAGCGCATCATCGCCAGCGGCTTGCCCTTCTTGTCGCTCTCAAGCAGGTACATCCTCCTACAGTCGACATCTTGCACCTCGAAGGAGCCGTGGGCGAAGGCGTTTCTGATGTAATAGAAGATCGCCTCGGTATCGGGCATGTCGGATCGCGGAGCGAAGACCAGGAGGTCCCTCTTCATGGCATCAGACCCTAGGCGCTTTACCGCCGATGCGGCTACCTCTTCGACGGTCTGGCCGTTCTCAACCTTGATGTACCTGTCCTTCCTCTTGAGGGGACCTGTGATCTCTCCAAGAATCGTCAGGAACAGGTCACCACTGATCCCCCTCGCGTGGAACGATGTGTTGCGGGCACTCACCGACTGATAGAACCTACTCTTGCTCTTCTTGCCGTCTGGGCGCTTCCCGTCCGACACCTCGTGGCGGTGCGAGCTGGGGCACTCGAAGACGAGGTCCCGGACAATCTTGCCGAACTCCTCGCTTTCGATGGGGATCTTTGCCTTCGGGTTCCACCATCCCATCTTCGGATCCTTTTCTCACACGCTTTGACGCGGGCCTTATTCTCGCATGCCGGACACAACACCCGTCCGTCCTTTTACCCAAGCTAATTCCCGGAACAAGCAGGCCCAACCCGAGTGGCTCCGAAAATACCATAACGCAGAGATTCGTGCCCTATGCCTTTCTCTGAAGTGCGACGACCCTATCGTGCTGGCTGGCCACGTCGGCATCATGCGTAACGGTGACGACCGTAGACCCAAGGTCACGATTCAGGCCAAACAGAAGACCGATGATCCTTGACCTGTTCTTTGCGTCAAGGGAGGCGGTAGGCTCGTCAGCAAGAATTACTTGGGGGCTCATGATGACAGCCCGCGCAAAGACGGCCCTCGCCCTTTCCCCGCCGGAGCATTCGAGCGGTTTCTTGCGCAGAATGGGACCGATGTCAAGAGTGTCCACCACCTCCTCAAACCTACCTGACCGGCCGCTGCCGGGCGGCCGCGCGTAGAGCAGGGGCAACTTGATATTGTCCGCAATGCTCAAGGAGCTGATGAGCGCCGACTCCTGTAGGACGAATCCGATCCTTTGGTTCCTCCACGCAGCCGACTCGCGATCTGACAGCTCTCGGGCGGATCTGCCGAGCAGGGTGTAGGAACCTGCGTAGTGTCTGTCAATCAGGCCAAGGATGTTCAATAGCGAGCTCTTGCCAACGCCAGACTCCCCGACTATCGCAAGCTTTTCGCCCTCAGCGACCGTGAGCGAGAAGTTCTCAAGAAGGGTTACGGATGACGAGCCCTTCCTATATGTCTTGTGCTCTAGCTTGAGGTCGATGACGTTATCCATCACTGCAAAACCCCCACCGAGATGGGAACCCGTCTCAGTCTCCAGGAAATCGTCTGCACAACCACCGTGACCAGAAAGAGATCGAGCAGTAGTGCGACAAGCAAGGCCAGCCAGTCCATCCCGATCAACCCCGCGCAGCCATAGGTCATAAGAAATGCACTCTTACCTTGCCAGGCATCGTACCTCGAATAGGCGGCCATGGCAAGAACGGCAAGCAGGGTAAGGAGCGAAAGGCCCGCGTAGTATGAGAAGAGGAGCCGCCGGACCTTGGAGTAGCTTAGCCCCACCAGCACGTTGATCGTGAAGTCGCGCACCATCACACGCACGCTTGCCAGAGAGCCCCAGACGGATAGGACGATGGTCAGGACAAGGAGCGCGCCAGAGACAACAAGCAGGGAACTCGTCGAGGAGACAAGGTACTGGTTGTAAAACTCAATGTTGTCCTGTCGACTATAGTAGTTGAACTTGACCCCAATCGTTCTGTTGACATATGCGCCCAGCTCGGACACGCCCGTACGATCGGTATTAACTAAAATGAGATCCATGAGCCCGTTGAGCTTAAGAAAGGCGTCGGCCTGCTCAATGAAAGCTCTGTTCACCGGGATAACCACCGAAAAGTTGTGGTACTGCTTCAAATCAGGCGCATAAAGGATCGAATGCGACGAGTTCTCGGCGATGATGCCAACGACCCTCACCGTCAACTCTCGGCCCAATGCGGGGTCATGCATGGTGAACTGCGAGCCAAGCGGATAGTCGTCGGCGAGCCCCCTGCCCACCAAAACGGGAATCGCCTCGCCTTGGTCCAGGCTGTAATCAAACGTCAGCCCGTCTCCCTTCGCGACGGAAAAGCCGTTGAGCTCGTTATATCGCTGATTCATGTAACCCACCGGGACTTCGACCCCATGGCTGTTAGCTAGGTCCGTGATGTAGCCGTCAGTGTAGAAAGCGTACTCATATCGGTCGTCCAGGACATCGTAGACGCTCTGGATCGATTCTTTTGAGCTGCTGTCGACATCTACCGTCGCATCCGGATCCAAGCTCGCCATGAATGTTCCCTCCGCGTTAATGCGCGCCATCTGCTCGTAGCCCTCACGTGCGGAAAACACGGTACGAGCCGTCGAGAACACTATGTAGTTAGCCAGAAACAACAGAGTCAGCGTGCCTATGGCGAAAATTGGCTTCCTTAGGAATATACGAGTCAAGAAAAAATGAAAGGCCTTCATCTTGCCCCCATAAGACCCGCGCTCGCGAGGATGTACATGGATAGGACGGCGAACAAACAGAGGTTGTCAACGATCTCGAAGCCCAGCAGGAGATGCAGTGCGATCGAGAGAGCACAGCAGATGCCGAGCAATGCCAGGCATTCGATGATGTACCTGAGTCGTATCAGCGTCAGCCTGTCCCCTACCAGCACCCGGCATCTGATCTCTGTTCCAGAGCTTGCCAGCAGGTGGTAGTGAAACACCAACGCCACCACAGAGAACCCCAGAACGAAGGCACGTTTATTATGCAACATGAACTCGAAGTATCTCAGTAACACATCTGAGCCTGCCGCCTGACGCTCCACGCATGCGAGGAAGCTTGCCAGCAGAAAGCACCCCACGTATAGGGCACCCAACTCGAGACGGCTTTTGGGTCTTAACAGGGATTTCTCGACAAAGTGGCTCACGAGGCTACGGCGTGCACTCCATGACATCTCCCCATCTCTAGAACGGTCGAATCTAGCGTTCCACTTGCCAATGTTACCATTGCGAGACTTGGATTATGGGTAGTTCGTGTAAAGACTTCAATCTCGCGATGCGTTCGCGTACGCCAAGCGCATGGCTCACGTCATGCCTTGCCGAGCTTGAGGGCGACCTGTCCATCGGTTCATGGGCGGGGACGCGGCGTCGATGGGAACGTGGATCGCGTCGAGCAAGAAGCTGCGCACTCACCGGACCCGAGACCCGCCCGCTTGAGCCGCCCCAGCCAAGCGTCGAGAAACCGTAGCTGCTCGCGGGTATGAAACCAGTGCTCCCCGCCTCTCATGACGCTCAGGTCCGCGCCAATCTGCCCTGCGAAGGCCGACGTAGTCTCGACGGGCGTCAGGTCGTCCCCCTCGCCGCACAGGATGTGGGTCGGGACGCCCCACCGTATTGGGTTGTCCCTCACGTAACGGAGGTACTTCCAGGACAGCCTCTCGCCAAAGCCCGTCTCGATCTCCAGCCTCTTCGAAAGCTCCTCCTCGGTGACGCCCGCGCGCGCCATCATGTCGCGTATCAGCTTCTCCATGTCCACGATGGGAGAGACGAGATACACCTCGTCGACGTGTCTCTTACCAAGGGAGGACAACGCAAGAAACGCCCCCATGCTGTGGGCGACCAGGACAAGCGACCCGTAGCGGCCGCGTCTCTCGCCAAAGAATCGAGGGAACTCCTCATGCGCCTCCCATGGGCTCTGCGACCTGTAGTCGAAGCCAATCACATCACTTTCGGGGAAAAGGGCCCTGTAGTGCTCCGCCTCCTTGGCGGAGCCACCCCTTCCGTGCACGTACACGACCAGACGCCTCAGCTCGGCAGATTCCAGCCCGCATACCCCCTGAGGGTCACGGCCTTGGCACGCCCGCAAGGATCCGCTCATTGCGCAACCCCACACCGGCACGGAGCGTCGAAACGGCGCCGCTCAGGGGACTGATGCCCTCGTCCCGCCCGGTGCGCACGGCGGCGAAATTCATCGCGGAGAGGATGGGGATCAGAGCACTGATAGTAGCCTGGTAGAGGACGAACTGGCACCTCCCCTGAACAAGCTCCAACGCATTTGGCAACCATATCCATGCCTCACGCCCCCTTCCCCTTCGGTGAGCTGCATTCCAACCTTAGCACACGATAGCGGCACGGTAATCCTAGGGCAGCCTCAGAGGGCGAGGGACCCTCTCCACCATGATAAGCCTACCACCGTACAGGTACCGGGACCGAGCGGCAGCCTTAGGGCCTTGTCCGCTCCAGATGGCAAAGCCCCGCATGGCCTGGAAATGACCCGCGCTTCGTGCTTTCATCTTCGGCGAACCACTGCACAAAGATGCGCAACACCGCAGCAAGTCGAACGAAAGGGGTCTACATGGAACGCATCATCGAAGCCTACGGCCTGAGCAAGGCCTCGCTCACCAAGGGCGCCCCTCCCATACTCGACAACTGCTCAATCTCCATCGGTCCCGGTATGACTGCGGTCGTCGGGCCCTCGGGGGCGGGGAAGACCTCGCTTCTCTACGCCCTCTCGGGACTGGACGTCCCAGACACAGGGCAGATGCTGGCATTTGGGCAGGACGTGTACGCGCTCCCCGATGGGCAGCGCACGCGCTTTTTGCGTGAGCGCGTCGGCTTCGTGTTCCAGGACTACAACCTCGTCCCGTACCTGACCGTCAAGGAGAATGCCCTCCTGCCGCTCTCGCCAGCTGGTCACAGAGGCGACCCCGCGCAGCTTGCAGCGCTGCTCAACCGCTTTGGGCTCTCTGGGCATCACGCGGCGAGAGCGCAGGAACTCTCAGGCGGAGAGAGGCAACGCTGCGCACTCATCCGCGCCCTGATGCTCTCGCCAAAGGTCCTCTTCGCCGACGAGCCAACCGGCGCACTCGACACCGGCAGCTCTCACGTCGTGCTCGCGACGCTCAAGGAGATGGCATCTACCGGCTGCGCGGTCGTCGTGGTCACGCACGACCCCAACGTCGCATCGGCCGCCGACGTGATCATCTTCATGCGCGACGGGCGCATCACGCACGTCGCAGGCAGCATGGCCCCCAAAGAGATACTTGACGGCATGAAGGAGCACGAAAGCGAGGCAGACCATGCATAGGTATGCAATCCGGATCTTTGCCGAGGACCTCGTCGGCTGGGTCCCACTCGTCTGTGTCGTCACAATGACCTCGACCCTCGTCGGCATTTGCGTGTCACAGGCCGTCTGGACGTCGGGTCCCGCGTTCGCCGAGGCCACCCGTGCAGCTCGGCTCGACCTCACCGGGTTTCAGGTCGTGTCCGTCACCATCTACGCCGAGGTCGCACTCATCGCCCTGTTTGCACTCACGGCGATCGGGTCGGCCACCGTGAGGCGCTGCCACTCCACCTTCGCCCAGTGGCGCCTCGCGGGTGCCACGCCCATCCAGGTACGCGTCTCAGCGCTCTCCGTAGCTGGCCTAGCCTCCGCCATCGGGTCGGCCGCAGGCTCGCTTGCCTCCCTTCCCCTCTCGTCTGCGCTCGTGCCCGCGTTCGACGCGCTGGCTGCCGAGGGCTTCTCGGGTGGCCTCGGATCGTTTGAGCCACCAGCCTTCGACGTGGGAGCGCTGGCTGCACCTCTCGCGTTTGCCGTGTCTTGGCCGACCTGCATGGCGGGAGCGATCCTGCCTGCCCTCCGAACCGGGAGGGTAGCCCCCGTCGACTTCCTGCGCAAGACGGGAGCTGATACGGGCCGCTCCCGCGCGGGAACGGCGGCAAGACGAGTGCTTTCGGGCCTCCTTCTTGGACTCTCCCTGGTTATCTTTGTCCTGGGCGCGCTCTTGGGCGGCAACGGGGTGGGGGCCATCGTGAACGGCATCGTAAGCGCCGGCATTCTCGCGACGCTCGCCGTGTTCGCCGCTGGGGTCGAAGGGGTCCGTCTCGCCACCCGCGCTGCGGGACTGATACCGCGTACGCTCGGGGACGCCGTGGGTCACCTAGCCGCTCGCGAGGCAATCGAGGAGATAGAGCGCGACTCCCACGCGGTCGTCCCTTTGGCTGCCGCACTCGGCGGCGGGTCGGCGCTGCTCTGTGCCGCCCGTTACCTCGAAGAGGTCCTCTCCCGACTCGGCCTGCCCGCAGAGCTCAACTACGCCGACGTCCTCGTGCTCTTTGGGCTTGTGGGGACACGGTGCGCCTCATTGCCTGGAGGTCGCTGATAGGGGTCACCTCGGATCCTGAGGATGACGCGCACCTCACCCCCGCAACCGCCGGCACGGGCCTCACGCGCCTCGAACGTCGCGTACGTGGCGCGGGAGGAACGTTCTTTGCCGGACCCTCCGAGGGCAGTTAGACGCTGAGGGCGAACATCCCCGCGTCCACATCCGCCGGCGCCAGTCCGGTCGAAGGGGGACGGTTATGATATCGGTGATGGTCGTCGACGACCAGCGCTACGAGAGGCTTGGACTCGCGCTGATGCTCAAGGGCGCCGAAGGCATCCGCATCGTCGCGCAGGCGGAAAACGGCCGCGAGGCGGTGGACGCGCTCGCCGCCGCTTCGGGCGACGAGATGCCGGACGTGGTGCTCATGGACGTGCGGATGCCCATGATGGACGGCATCGACGCCACCCGCATCATTACGCGGGCGCATCCAGGCGTCAAGGTGCTTGTGCTCACGACCTATGACCAAGATGACTACGCGCTCGGCGGACTGTCCGCCGGCGCGTCGGGGTTCCTGCTCAAGGACGTCACCTCAGCAGAGCTCGCCGACGCGGTACGTGCCGTCGCCTCCGGCGACGCCGTGCTCACGCCAAGGATCACGCGCAAGGTACTGGGAAGATGCTTTCCCTCCTCCCCACTGGCGTCCCCAAGGGGCAGTGCGCCTATGCACAAGGGGAGCTTCTCGTCGCTCACCCCGCGCGAGGCCGAGGTCGCCTCCCTCGTCGCCGACGGTTTCTCGAACGCCGAGATAGCCGAGCGACTCGTCGTGGAGCCAGCGAGCGTACGCAGGTACGTGAGCAGGATCCTGGCCAAGACGGGCCTGCGAGACCGCGTGCAGGTGGCCGTCGCATGGGTCAGGGCCAAGATGTAGGCGCGTGAGCCATGGTTTTGGGGGGAGGGGACGGCGATCACGATGGCATCCTCCCCAAGATGGAGACGCGTGAGCCGATTTTGAAGAGGTCCCTGAATGGGGTGCGGGCGGCAAGGGCGACTTTGCGTACATCCGTGCCTGCGCGGCGCTCTCGCCATAGCCGTCAGGGTACGGCCCCGACCGCCTCAGCCCAAACACCACCCGAGCTTGCTGCGGCAACCTCCTTGTCCGCTTCACAGCAGCTCACAGTCTGTATGGGGGCAAACTTTTGGATGACTGTTTCGCTCTTGAGGACAGGTATCCGTACTCTTGGGTACGATACCCTTGAGTACGGTACTCAAGGGTACGGATATGCTAGAGAAGAATGACCGGAAGGGGACTATGTTCGTCGCACGCGAAGGGGAGCTCACGGCGCTCGAGCGCATGTACAAGAGGGATGGCTTCCAGATGGCGGTCATCTACGGGCGGCGGCGCGTGGGCAAGACCACCCTCATCGACGAGTTTGTCAAGGACAAGAGGGTGCTCTACTTCACTGCCCAGCAGAAGACGTCGCACCAGAACCTTGAGCTCCTTAGCGCCGCCACCTACGCGGCGTTCTCGCTGCCCGCAACGCTCCCCGCCTTCGCGTCCTGGAACGACGCCTTGAGGTTCGTCGTCGAGAGGGTCGGGAAGGAACCCCCCGACACACCGCTCGTCATCGTCTTCGACGAGTTCCCCTACGCGGCCGAGGCCAACCCGTCGCTTCCGTCGGCCTTGCAGACAACGATTGACCACGGCCTCAAGCAGACAGATACGAAGCTGATCCTCTGCGGGAGCAACGAGGGCTTTATGGAGAGCAGGGTGCTCGGCAGCAAGAGCCCGCTCTACGGTCGGCGGACGATGCAGATGAGGCTCAACCCCTTTGACTACCTCGATGCCGCCCGCATGCTCCCAGGCGTGCCCCCCGAGGAGCTTGTCATATACTATGCGACCTTCGGCGGGACTCCCTACTATCTCTCTCAGGTCGACCTCTCCAGGACCTACGAGGAGAACGTGCGGGAGCTGTTCTTCGACAGGCTCGGCTTACTTTATGAGGAGCCCCTCATGCTGCTGCGCCAAGAGCTCCATGAGCCGGCACGATACAACTCGATCCTCGATGCCGTGGGATCCGGCAACTCCACCCCATCGAGGATCGCAAAACGGGCGGGTGTGAACCCGAACTCCGTCGGCAAGTACCTGAAGACACTTTCCGTCCTCGGGATCATCGAGAAGGTCTCGCCTCTCGGGAACGGCCCCACCTCGAAGAACTCGGCCTATCGCCTGAAGGATCCCCTCTTTGCCTACTGGTACCGATTCGTAAGCAGGTATCTTGGGACGATCGAGAAGGGTGCGGGTGCAGCGGCGTCCGCCTACGCCAGCTCGGGACAGGCGCTCTCGACGTACGTCGGCAAGCAGTTCAAGGACGTCTGCCTGCAGTGGGTCCAACGAGAGAGCATCGCCGGGAGACTCCCGTTCTCCGCACTCGAGTTCGGGCAGTGGTGGGGCACCGACCCCGACGCGCACGAGGAGACGGACATCGACATCGTCGCCATGAACAGGGTGGAGCGGGAGCTCCTTGTCGGCGAGTGCAGGTGGCGCAACTCCTTCAACGAGACCGCAGCCATCAAGACGCTCGAGCACCGCTCGACACTCCTCAAAGGCTTCAGCAGACGTCACTTCGTCCTGTTCACCAAGAGGGAGACGAGCGCTGCGACAAGAAGGGCTGCGGCAGACAGGGCGGACCTTTGCCTCGTCACGCTCGACGAGCTGTATGCCGGGCTCAATCCATAATCTCTGAAATGCTTTTCACCTGGAAGATGGCGCCATCGTCAATGGGAACGGAAATGCTCTTAGCCATCATCATATTTGAGGACCGGGGACAAAGGAACGTACACAGATCGGCGAAAATGGGCTCTCGGTGCCAGTTTGGAGCGTTTGTGTACACTGTTGTGGCACGAGCTGCGTCTGGTGGCACGAGCGCCTCAACCACCATGGTGCGCCGGCGGCACCGATGAAGTCCTGCGCAAGCGGGGCACATACGGCGCACGGAAAGAAGACAGCCATGAGTAGCATGCACCCACCCGGCTCATTTCTGAGACCTCGTGAGCTCGTGTGGGTGAGTGGTCGCGTCGTCGCCCCGGCAGCGCGGGCCTCAGGGCCGAGTACCTTGGCATCACGGGAGCCATGAGACCGTCAATGTCATGGAAGCCGTGGCCCCGCCTGGTCGCGGTTCTTATTGAACCAAGGCTGTGGTTAACCTTACTCTGATACGGCACGGCAACTCTCTACCCCTATGTCAGCCAATACGGAGAACATGGGGGTCGCCCGGCGAGCAGCGCGATCGGACCGTTGGAGCGGCGGGCTTCGTACACCGACGCAAGCCACGTCAAGCGCAGCCGCATGGGAGATAGGGAAGGCGGTCGAGTCGGCCCTCCTACGCGAGCAGGGCACCGCCATCTCCCTCCTCGACTGCATCATCGCCCCTCATCCGCACAAGTGTCCCTGCGCAAAACTTAATGTTTCCATATACGCATTCGCTTCATCCTTAACATAGGAGTCGCCCTCCATAGCGAAGGGGAGAAGGAAACGATGCTGAACGAGTTGACGAGTAGCGATCTGTTTCATACGTACTACAAAGAATGGATAGCCGTCTACAAGGAGGACGCGGTGAGGCAGGTGACACTCAACAAGTACAAGCTTGCACTCGGCTGGATCGAGAGGCTGGCGCCTGACCTCACGTTGGAGAACCTAGACCGACTCGCCTACCAGCGTATACTCAACGAGTACGCGAAGGAGCACGAACGCCAGACGACCATGGACTTCTGTCACCTGCTCAAGGGCGCGGTGCTGGACGCCGTTGACGAGGGGCTTGTCCCCCGGGACCCGACGAGGAAGGCCATCATCAAGGGCAAGGCCCCGCGACCGAAGAAGAGCCGCTATCTCAACCAGTTCGAGCTGCACAAGCTACTCGCAGGCCTCAATCTCGGCCAGAAGATCAGTTGGGAGTGGTTCATCCTGCTCGTGGCCAAGACAGGACTGCGGTTCTCTGAAGCACTGGCGATCACCCCTGTGGACTTTGACTTCACCAAACAGACACTCTCGGTGAGCAAGACGTGGGACTACAAGAACGGCGGCGGCTTCGTTCCGACCAAGAACAGGTCGTCAGTGCGAAAGGTACAGATCGACTGGCAGCTGATCGTGCAGTTCTCGGTGCTCATCAAGGACCTCCCCGAAAGTGAGCCAATGTTCGTAAAGCAGGGCAAGAAAGTGTATAACTCGACGGCGAACAACGTGCTCGCAAGACTCTGCAAGGAGGCGGGCGTCCCCGTGATCCCCATCCACGGACTTAGGCACACCCACGCCTCGTTGCTGCTGTTCGCGGGCGTATCGATTGCGAGTGTAGCCAAACGGTTGGGACACGCCAGCATGAACACGACAGAGAAGACATACCTGCACATAATCCAAGAGCTGGAAAACAAGGACGTTGACTTGGTGATGCGCTCGCTCACCAGCCTTATCTGATCATCAGCGTAAGTCACTGAGGGCGACTCTCGCTGATGAAGGGCGATGAGGGAGTCGGTGCTCTCCAGCGCATTCGCAATAGCTTCCTGCTCTGCACGAGTGGGACATGGTACCGGCATCTTGAAGAAGACTGAGTCAGAGATCGAGAACCTGTCTGAGCGGGTGCCAGAATTGCCATTCAGCTGCATATAGTCATGCCAACCAGAGGTCTCAAAATAGTGCTCAAGATATGCGTTGTCGATATCATCTCCGGGACGGAACACCGTATAAAGAGGCGACATAACGCCAGCTCTACCCAAGCGATTCCTATTGATGGGACCCACTGGCGCCGTCACCGATATTCTCGGGTTATAGACGAAGTCCTCGGGCTGCACGACGAAGTAACCGCCTATACTCTCCTCCTTTGCAATGTCATGATCGAAGAAGTCAATCTGGCTCACAACCCCAGACTCGGCAGAGTTGGTGAGGGTCTCTGTAACGGCCATATCACCGTTCTTCTGGGTAACCTTGGTCGCCAGCTCCCCCAGCTTACGCTGTTCCCAAGCGTGTTATCCTACACGTCGATCCCGCCCTGTATCACAAACTCACGCAGGAGCTTGTCGAGCTTCATGTTCACCTGAGATGGCCGGACCGGCCCTTTTCCCTTCTCGGCGAAATGGGCCGCGGCCCTCTTCTTGTCGCACGTGGCCACAAGCGCCTTGAACCTCCCGTACTCGTTGATGGTGTCTGCGCTGGGATGACGCGCCATCAGGTCACGCAACTTGTCCGCATTCACGCCCGTAGCGGCGACCAGGGCCTCCACCTGTGAGTTCCTTCCCTGTTGCTGGAAGTCATTGATGTAGTCGAGGAAGGTCTTGCCAGGAATGACCTCGAGCTCGCCGCGCTGCGCCGCATGAATCACCAGCTCGGCGAAGCGCTGCTGCTCCTGTGTGAGCGTAGCGAACGAACCATGCAGAAGACTGAGTGTCGCCTGAGCCTCCTCGCCCTCGTCGATCTGCTTCAGCCACTTGGCAAAGTTCTCGTTCATGTAGTCAGCGTCAATGCGCCCGGTGTCAATCTCGGTCAGGTAGCCGTCGATCTCGAAGGGTACGTCGGTTGGTCCATCTCCACCATCGTCTTCCTGAAAGAGTTCCTTATAACGCAGGGCAAGCACCAGGTAGACCTGTTGGTCTAGCGCCGTCTTGACGGTCACCGCCCCGTCCTCGCACTCGAACGCATACGAGTCCTTGTCCCACGAGAAGCCCTGCACCTTAGCCGCCTCGATGTAGTCCGAGAGCTGCTTGAACAGCTTTGCGAATTGGGCACGCGCAGCATTTGGGTCCGGCAGGCGCGCGAAGCCCTCCACCCCGTAGGCAGAGAACAGTGCACTGATGTCAGCGTAGCACTGGTTGATATGCTCCAAGTTAGCCTCCAGCTTATCCACGAACAGGCCGAAGGGACGATCACCCGAGTACAGGCGTACCGCATCGTCTACATTGCGTTTCATGATGTGCGGGTAGCGGTAGTACTTGATGATGCCAAAGGGCTTGTCGGGGCCAAAGAGCCGATTCGTGCGGCTAAACGCCTGGATCAGGCCCTCATACTCCAGGACCTTGTCCAGGTAGAGCGTGCTCACCCACTTGGAGTCAAAGCCCGTGAGCATCTGGTTCACCACGATCAGCAAGTCGAGTCTCTTGTCGGGATGGCGCTCTATGCCGACGTAGGGCCTCTTGTGGGCCAACCTCGCCGCAACGTCCTTCTTGAACCGAGCGTGCGTGGGGATGGTGTAGTCCTTGCCCGGATAGAGCTTGGCGTAACCATCGAGGATCTCTACCAGGCCCTCCTCCTTGAAGATGGTGCCCGCGGGGTTGTCGGGGTTGTCATTTCCGATGTTGGGGTCAAAGAGTGCGGTCACCTTGAGCTGCGGTGCCTCGTCGCGAAACATCCGATAGTAGGTGATAGCCTGGGGAATGCTCGCCGTAGCAAGTATCGCGTGGAACTTTCCGCCCTGCGAGAGGGTCGCCCAGTTGTCCACGATGTCGGCGAGCACCATGCGAAAGTGCTCAGGGCTGCCCTCGCCGTCCGGTCCGGAGTACTGACTCTCTGGGACGTAGTCCTCTACGCCCTTGTCGCAACCGCCGCTGGGCCTGCGCGCACCTGCCATGGGCACCTCATTCATGAAGTGCAGGTAGACCTTCTTTTTCTTGGGATCGGCGAGCGCCGTGGCCTGGCTATCCGCGCGCGCCTTCTCCAGGGCGACCTCCCGCCTCACGTCCTTGTCCTTATACGTACACACCATGTATGGGTCAAAGGCGAGCACGTTGTGGTCACGGATACCGTCGGCGATACTGTAGCGGTGCAGCTCGTCACCGAACACGTCCATGGTCGTGTTCATCTTCTTCTGGTTCTCGTCCTGGATGGGCGTACCCGTGAAGCCAAAAAGCATGGCCGTGGGAAACGTACGACGGACAGTCTGCATCATGTCTCCGAAGGTCGAGCGATGGCATTCGTCCACGATGAAGACGATGTGCTTCTCGCGCACACGCTCCAAGTCGGCTGCGGTCATGCCACCGTCGTGCTCGTGGATGTTGCTCATCTTCTGGATGGAGGTCACAATCAGCGTATCTGCCGGGTTATCGCTCTTGAGGCGGGAGCGCAGCACATCGGTGTCCTGCGTGGCCTGAACCGTGGTCGAGTCATTGGCGAAGTTGCGATACTCGTCGAGCGATTGGGTGCCCAGCTCGATGCGATCCACCAGAAACACCACCTTGTTGGCGTCCTTTGAGTCAGCGATGAGCTGGGCCGACTTGAAGCTCGTCATCGTCTTGCCACTGCCCGTGGTGTGCCAGACGTAGCCGCCGCGCGCCCCACGCTTATCCCAGCTTGCGCGCCGTACGCGGTCTGATATGGCAGCGGCGGCATAGTACTGGTAGCTGCGCATCACCTTGAGCGTCGCATCCCTCTCGTCGGCCACGGAGTAGAAGCCTATGAGCTGGTGCGCCATGGGTATGAAGAGCAGCGTGGCAATGACGCGTTGCCACTCATTTATGGGCTCGTTGTTGAAGTCGGCCCAGTGGAAGCGGTAGAGCGAGAAGTCGCCGTCTTTGCCGGGGTTGGCAAAGTACACCGTCTCGGCGGGCTCCATGGCCACGAAGATTTGCACGAGCGAGAAGAGCCCGGTGAACACGCCCTCGTGGGCGTACTTCTCTATCTGGTTGCATGCCTGGGAGACGGGCACGCCGCTGCGCTTGAGCTCGATGTGGATGAGCGGCATACCGTTAATGAGAAGGGTCAGGTCACCACGGCGATCGTTGAGTCGGGCGGAACTCGCCTTGAAGATGGGCTGCTCGGCGATCTGGTAGACGCTCCTGCCGCTGGCGATGTCGCGACGGTCGTATATGTACAGGCTCACCTCGCGATTGAAGTGCGCTACGTCATCGGGGTTGTCGCGGGTGATGGAGATGGTCCCCCCGTTGATAAAGCCGTTGAGCCTCATGGGCGTACGCAGCTTCGCGACCTGCTCCAGGATCTGCTGCATCTCGCCCTGGGTGAGTGGGCATCCGTTCAGCCGCCTGTCCCCCTTGTTGTTCTCGTAGAGGATGTGCGCCCAGTTGTCCAAGAGGCCCTGCTCGGTGGGTTGGCGCAGCACGCCGCCCTTCCAGCCGTGGTCTTGGAGACAAGAGACCACAGCCGCCTCGAACTCAGCCTCAGAGGTAAAGATGTCAGCCATCACTCGCCCTTCCCGCTATCGATATTCAGGTAATAGCGACTCTCGTTCGCCTTTCCCTGCAAGGAGACCAGACCGATCACCGCAAGCTTCTTCATCGTCCTCTGCACGGTTCGCAACGAGACTCCCAAGCTGTCAGACAAGTCGGCCGTCCGAGTTGGGCCGTCAGTCGCGAGCTGCCCGAGAATGCCCCGGTCCCTTGCGGAAAGCGCGTCCCACGCCTCCATGAGGCGATGGCCAAAATCCGGGTACGTCGCGCCAAGTCGCGCCAAGTCGCGCCAAGTCGCGCCAAGTCGCGTCAGTACGGCACCGTCCCTGTCATCTGCGTGAACATGAGTCGCAACATCGCCAGGATCTGACTGTTGCACGCCAATCCTCATCACACGATCCGCAGGGGCGGTGAACACTATCTGCAGGCTGTTCCCCACCATGCGGTACAGGGGTGACTCGACGCCATCGATCTTGCAGGCGCTGAAGATCCGCTGCACGCCACGACCCCATCTCTCGATGAGGCCAGCCAAGAAGAAGACGTGCGCGATCTTGGGGTTGTGTGGCTCTGACTCATGAAAGCCCAATAGGTCGTCCACCGTCCAGCCTTCCGGGAGTATGCATGCGTTGCCGATCTGCAGGCAGTCATCACAGACGCGAATCTGTATCGGTGAGGTCGAGGCATAGTTTCTGTGAACGACAGCGTTGACCACGGCCTCGCGTACCGCCGCGCGCGGAAACGGAAACCGCTCCACGCGATGCGCCCCATCATAGTCGATCCTCGCCCGCAAGTACTTGGCATAGAGCAGATCGAGCGTCTTGTCGACCTGCCCTATGATGGGTCCCCCCACCTCATCCTGAAAGAGGATTTCCGACCCGTTGAAGTAGCCGACTTTCACGAAGCAGCTGGAAAACACAGCCATGGGATCTGGATGGAACAGCAGCACTGCAGCGTTGGTGCACCGGCCACCCTCCAGCAGGTGCAGGCTCTGCAGCAGCGACTCTGCGTCATCGCCTGCAACGTCATCGGGCATGCGGCCCCCGCCTCGCGCCTCTCCCAAAAAGGAGTCCATGGCCTTTCGACTCAGGTCCTGTACCCGCACGTTCGGCACGGGCACGCTGTCCCAGGTCCGTCCCCGTCTGCGCAGAAGGAAGGTGTCGAGGCCGACGCCTCGCAAAAGCTGGTTCGTGGCGCCGGACCGCAGGTAGTAGCGTCCCTTGCAGTTGATGGGAAAATCCTGCGGCTCGATGCTTATCTCGAGAAACTCCCTGCCGTTTTCTCTATGAAGCTGCACATAGGGGATGATCCCGAGTGCGGCGATGGCCTTGTTGGGGATATCCTCAAGCAGACGGTCAGCGTTCTTGACCCCCACCACCTCACCGTCATCGGCAATGCCTACGTAGATGGTGCCGCCACGGGCATTGGCAAACCCACAGAGCCACTGCAGGTACTCATCGCGCCAGACCGCCTTGTACTCGATATCCTGGTTCTCCATTCCCGACCCCCTCACACGAGTATATTATCGAGTAGTGACTTTATGACAGTCTTGAGCGCGTCCGGCTTACGCTGATGAAGGGCGATGAGGGAGTCGAGGCGGGAGAAGAGGGCGCCGACGGCGCGCTGCTCGGCCATCATCGGCACAGGAACTTCAACCTCCATCACCTTGCCTTTGGAGATGTTGAAGCGCGAGATACCCTGGGCGAGCAGTTCGATGTTCTCACGAACTGACTGCGATCGCAGCATGTAGGCAAGGTAATACGGATCAAAACTACCATCCTGCCGATACCCAAAACAGAAGCTGTTCAGGTACAGGTTGTCGAGGTCGGAGAGCCAGACGGACGACATGCCAACTTCATTGGGTGTCTCGGAAGATACCGTAAAAAGAGTATCACCATGCAGAACGCGATTCTGACTCACATCAATTTCTACCTCGCCAAGCCTCGTCGAGTCGGCAATGGGATTGTCGAAAACGTTCGTATACGGAACGAACCTTGCATCACCATGACCGAAGTCTTCCTTCGATTTACCGGTCAGGCCACCATAAGTTACACCCAGCTCCCCCAGCTTACGCTGTTCCCAAGCGTGTGTTCTACGAGGATGGGTCACGATGTCCTCCCACCGCAAACAGGCCATAGGGCAGCGCAACACACGTGAGCATAACCACCAAGCCCCTCTCATATCACAATTTCCAGCTGCGATACAATCAGCCTCTTTGTTCCCCTTCCCACCAACGGGGCGCTGCCGCGAATCATGGCCCTACCCATGACACATGAGCGTCCGTACGGGGCGCTGAGCGTCACGGCTACCCCCACGGGGAACACAAGACTGCATTTATAGTAGTGACGCGTAAAGCTACATGCAAAGTCATTCGAGTTGAGGCGCCTGAGAAGGTCGCCCCTCCAAGGTCGAGCAACGCTTGTATGGATACCCCACTGACGGAAGAAGGAGTGCGTCTACCGCCCATCTTGGGGACCTTCACCGCGCATCCTTGCGGCCGTCTCACCACGATTGCGCAGCGGACGCAACCCCGGCCCATAGGAGATGGCAACAGCAGGGACAGGCACCTCGTCGCCAAATCACAGCGATGACTGGCGGGGCATGGAGACTCCTCATGTAGGCGTCTTCCGGAGGAAGACCACCCGGATGTCCCGGACTTACCGAGCTTGCGCCACCTCGCGGTCTGCATGACTCCCTACCCACCAAGATGGCCAGCCTGCACCAGGCCGGCATTGATGGGCACCGAGGGGTCGCACGGCGCAGCGATCCTAGCAAAGATGGACACGAGGGCGCCCATGTCACGGTCCTCGGCCGCCAGACGGCTCGCCTCGTCATTCTCCGCACCGGTAACGTCCCTCCAGTCGAGATCGTAACCCGCATGATGGCAGATGAGGGTCCAGAGCAGCCGTTGCGTTCGCCCGTTGCCCTCGCGAAAGGGGTGCACGAAGTTGTAGTTGTCATAGTGGTAGGCCATGCGGCTAGGGAACCGCCTAGAAGCCAGGCCCACAAGGAAGTCGTCCTTCTCCAGCTCGCTGCGCGCCCATGCGATGCCCATCGGTATGTTCGCGGAAGGCAGGAAGAACTGCGCCCCCTCGCCCGCCTTGCGAATCTCGATGGTCCTGACCTCCCCCGCCCAGTCGTACACGTCCCGAAACAACCAGCGGTGAATGCACCTCAGGTCATCGAGCGTGCCCGTCGGCTCCAAGGGGAGCTCCCTCAAGAACTCGCTCATGCGCATCGCGACGAGCTCGCCCTCTGCGTTGCGCAGTTCGTCCCACGTCCCCGCTCCCACCAGATTTCGCAGCACGCCCGTCCGCAGGTCGATGTAGGGATCGACGAACCCGTCAGACATGGGGCCCCTTGCCCTCCCGGTCGGGCTCCCAGCGGCGCTTCGTCCTGCGCATAAGCTCCTCTATAGGGATGTGCCCCCTCACGTACTCGTCGGCGTCCTCGCGAAACTCGGCCGACACGTAGGCGCCCTCCATCTCTCCGGAGTGTATCGACTCGTCAATCACGCGCTTGCGGTCCATTGAAGACCTCCTCGGTCGGGCTTTTGCTTAGACGAACATCTTCTGGAGAAGAGATTGCTTGAGTGCCCTAAGCTTTTCCAGCTTACGCTGATGAAGGGCGATGAGGGAGTCGAGGCGGGAGAAGAGGGCGCCGACGGCGCGCTGCTCGGGGAGCGAAGGGACGCATACCTCGGCGTTTAGGATATCCTTGTTGTAGAGTCGCTTAATCGTGCTGCCCTCAAGTTTCCAGTCAACTTGGCTATAAAATACGTCCAAGAACGAGTTGTCCAGATTGTCGTCGTGGTCGAGCCATACTATGTTCGAATCTTGGTAATAAGCACGCTCTCCCTGATAGACAACTGTCCTGCCAATACTACCGGCGGCAGAGATGAGTGGCGTCCCCGGCTCCGGATATGGATACTCATCCCTATAGCTCTCATACAGTTTATTTGAGATAAATGCGTCTGGTTCACTACCAAATGTACCGATTTTGAAGAATGGCACTTCACCGGATTCCGATGTCTGCTCCTTGTAGATGCGTTTACACATCTCAACGGAACCGAACTCCCCCAGCTTACGCTGTTCCCAAGGGTCAGCAAAACCCGAGAAGCGGAGTTCAGGCACATCGGACCCTGGTTTGGGAAACATCCTCTCCAAAAGTAAGCTCTTGAGAACACTAAGTTGATTATGCTTACGCTGATGAAGGGCGATGAGGGAGTCGAGGCGGGAGAAGAGGGCGCCGACGGCGCGCTGCTCGGCCATCATCGGCACAGGAACTTCAACCTCCATCACCTTGCCTTTGGAGATGTTGAAGCGCGAGATACCCTGGGCGAGCAGTTCGATGTTCTCACGAACTGACTGCGATCGCAGCATGTAGGCAAGGTAATACGGATCAAAACTACCATCCTGCCGATACCCAAAACAGAAGCTGTTCAGGTACAGGTTGTCGAGGTCGGAGAGCCAGACGGACGACATGCCAACTTCATTGGGTGTCTCGGAAGATACCGTAAAAAGAGTATCACCATGCAGAACGCGATTCTGACTCACATCAATTTCTACCTCGCCAAGCCTCGTCGAGTCGGCAATGGGATTGTCGAAAACGTTCGTATACGGAACGAACCTTGCATCACCATGACCGAAGTCTTCCTTCGATTTACCGGTCAGGCCACCATAAGTTACACCCAGCTCCCCCAGCTTACGCTGTTCCCAAGGGTCAGCAAAACCCGAGAAGCGGAGTTCAGGCACGTTAGCGCTCATCGGCCGTCGCCCCCCAGAAGGGCACGCAGCTCGCGTATGCCGGCCATATCGAACTCATCACCAGTGAGCTCCCCCAGCATGTCGCAGAGCTTTCGCTCCTCGTCGTGGATCTGCTTCTCCACCTGCGAAAACGTGGTGCTATACTTATCGGCGAGGGAGCGGACCCTCTCAACCAAGGCATCCACGCTAGCGCGGGGCAGCGCGGCGAGCCCGTCCACGATCGGCCTGTTCCACTTCGCGTCAAGAAGGTTCCGTACAGCTTCGTCGGACAGCCCTTCAATTACCTCCTTGGTCTTTGCCTCAAGCGCGATGGCCTGTTGCTTCGACTGCCTCTTCAAGCGCTTCTGCTCGTCGAACAGCTTGGAGGCCTTCTCCACGATACGCGCGAGTTCCTCCGAGTCGCCGTCGGCGTGCAGCTCACGCGCGCAGGCCTTGAGTCTTCCGGCCACGAAGGCATCCCCGTTGTCGCTCACGGCGCCTCCCAGCGCCGCCTTATCATCCTCCGAGAGGCCCTCCAGCGCCTCGGAAAGCTCTGCGTCGATGGCCAAGGAGCGTTCGTCCATGCGACGGATGTCGGCGAGGTCGTTTGCGAGCAGCTCCTGCTGCACCAGCTCGAAGGGCAGCACGTGGCCGCGCCAACCCTCCTGCACCTCAACGTCCCTACCCCTCTTCTTCTTCACGACCATATTGGGGTCGACCCGTTTGGCGGCATCGAACTCCTCGGTTTGCAGCACCTCCAGATCCTCAGACACTTGTCGCCAGGCGTCGTCGAGCACCTGGTAGGCATCGTAGGGATCCACGAGGGGCACACCCTCAAGGCGTCCGAAGACCTCCGCAGCCAGGACGTCCTCCTCGCTTGCTCGGTCCACGAGCAAGGCCTCATCCACGAGCTTATCGAAGAGCCACATCTCGAAGTCCGAGAAGCGCCGTTCGTAGGCGTCAAGGTAGGCGCGCACAGCGGTGCTGTCGTGCACGGCCGCCTCGATGTCATCCACGCGGAGTCTGAGCGTTGAACCACCCGCCGGCTCGAAGAGCCGCTCGCACAAGTTGGGAAGCGCATCCCAATAAAGCTTGAGAGCTTCGACCTCAGAGATCGGAAGCCCACCAAACATCGTCGCATAGATGTCCCAGGTCTCAGCTGGCTCGGAGGAGTCAACGTAGCGCGGGATGTTTAGGTTATATCCGTTGTCGCGCACCTCCTGCTTGGGCACCGCGCGGCAGAAGCGCTCAATGTCTCGCCGCCGCTCGTAGGCGTCCACGATGCGACGGATGTCGCAGGCGCGAAGCCGGTTGCTCTTCCCCTCCTTCACGAAGCCCTTGGAGGCGTCGATTATCAGGATGTCATCGGTCGGACGGCGCTTCTTTAGCACCATCACGATCGTGGGAATGCCCGTGCCGAAAAAGATATTGGCGGGAAGCCCGATGACGGCATCGATGTTCTCGTTCTCCACGAGCGCACGGCGAATCCTCTCTTCCTCGCCCCCACGGAAGAGCACGCCATGCGGCAGGACGATGCACATCACTCCGTCGGGCTTCAGGTGATGGAGGTCATGCAGCAGGAAGGCGTAGTCGGCCTTAGACGTGGGGGCGATGCCGTAGCCATCAAAGCGCGGGTCGTTCTCCTTGCCGTCTGGATCCCAGCGCTGGGAGTAGGGTGGGTTTGACACCACCGCGTCCACGAAGAGCGGCTCGTAGGTCTCCGGATGCCCCTCCTCGAACCATGGCCAGTCGTCTTCCAGAGTGTCACCACAGCGACACACGATGTTGTCAGGCGAGATGCCGCGCATCACGAGGTTCATGCGGGTCAGGTTGTAGGTGTTCTCCTTTAGTTCCTGGGCATAGTAGCGGATGGAGTCGCGGCTGCCCAAGCGCCGCGCCACGGCCTCGCCGATGTTGATGAGCAGCGAGCCCGAGCCGGAGGTGGGATCGTAGATGCGTATCTCCACGCGATCCCGTAGGTTTGACGCCACGATCTGAGAGATGAGCACCGAGACCTCGTGCGGCGTATAGAACTCGCCAGCCTTCTTGCCGGCATTGGCCGCGAAGTTGCTGATCAGATACTCGTAGATGTAACCGAGCACGTCGTAGCCCTGCCGCCCGTCCATGGGAATACTGCGGATGAGCTGCAGGAGGGCACTGATGGCCTTGGTCTGGGCGCCGGACGTCTCGCCCAGCTTGGAGAGACCGGTCTCCAGCGTCTCGAAAACCCTATCGAAAACGTTCTTGTACGACGGCCTCACGAGCCGCTCAAAAGTCGAAAGCGCGTCGCGCACATCGGACACGTCGAAGTCGCTGCCCTTATCGAGCCAAGAAGAGTACAGGTCGCCAGCAGCGATAAAGTAACCAAGATTATCTCGCACAAAAGACAGCACCTCGGCGTCATCCTCGGTGACGCATGACATCGCATCCGCGTCGAAGTCATTCTCGGCCAGGAATCGCTCCTCCTTGTCGGAGAGGAACTTGTAGAAGATGAAACCGAGGATATAGTCCTTGTACTCTGAGGCCTCGATCTTTGAGCGCATCTGGTTGGCCGACGCCCAGATCTTGGCCGCGAGCTGCTGCTTGTTCATGTGCCTCTCAGTCCTTCTTTCTGCGGTAAACGTAGTCGAGGGTCTGGCCCTGGTCGTTTATCCACTCGATCCAGCCGTTCTGGCTACCACCCAGCACGAACACCGCCGCCGCGCTCGGGCTGTTGAAGCTCTGATTGTTCCCCAGAAGGCAGATTCCTTCCGCATCGCCAAAGAGCTCGCACCTTCTGTCTGCGGCAATGGAGCTCTTGAGCACGGGCCGGGAGAGATCCACCTGCGAGCCAGCCAACACGACAAATGTGTCAGCGCGCTCGTCGTAGCGTCCCGTGGCAACAACGCCTTTTTTCCTCGTGTGGAAGAGCTTGTCCTCGGAAGAGTGGACATCCTCGATGCGGTTGAGGTCGTAGCCTGGCCCATCATGCCGCCTGGCACAGTTGGCTCTTGGGCGAGGGGGGACGTCCTCGATGCGGTTGAGGTCATAGCCGAGGGCCGCCATCCTGAAGAGGATGCTCCGATGCAGGCTCTGGACGGTCTGCTCCTTGTAGGGACTCACGTAAGGCTGGGGCGTGTCTGAGTTGTCGGTCTCGTAGGAGCCGTGCTTGCGTACATAGTCGATGGCATTCGCCTCGAGGGCATCGAGAACGTCTCGGTCAATGTTCACCTCGTCATCCAAAAACATGACTGACGTGTTCCAGAAGTCCTTGGCAGACTTGTGCGCGTCAAGCCGCCGCAGCCCCTGCGTCGTCTGCCCTGCGTAGACGCGACTGATGACACCGTGCCCCTCATCAAGGAGGTAGTAGATGCCGCGCTTGGGGATATCAGGCAGCTGTTTCGCCTTGGAGAGCAAATCCCGTGGGACGACGACCGTGATGAGGGACTCGCCCTCCACGTGGCAGATGCGTATGCCGTCAGGCCTGCAGTCAATGAGCTGGACGGTCATGGTAGTGAGCTTGATCATCAACACACCTCTCTGGGCAGCCGGTCAATCAGGCACATTCCCGCAGACGTGATGCTCATGCCATCGGGCGTGACGGACCCCTTTGGCGGCGAGTCACGCAGTGTGCGCGGCATGCGCATGGCGACGGCCACGCTCTCGAAATCCATAAGGAGTGCCTGGGCCTCCGCCGGACTGGTTCCCAAATCGACAAACTCCGAGTGCTTCATAGACCGCTTCCCCGATGAGACTGTGAGCCGCATTACATGCGCAACAAATTTTAACAGACTGCTCATTCTTGGAAGCAGCTGAAATTTTGGGGAAAACTTGTTGACTCGAGACAACCGCAGCCTTACGCCGCCCGCCCGGCAGGGCACAAAGGAAGGCCCTACTCCCTCACCGCCTGAGATGACCGCCCCCCACCAACGCCTCTGTGGACTCCCGGGACGCGACGGACGAAGGGGGGCTCGGCGCGGGTGGCGCAAGCTCACCGTATCCCAGGGGATCTCCTCCCCCACGGCCCGGCAGGCCCTGCGCCGGTCGCCACGGGCTGCAGCGACGCGAGAGGCCCTCCCGACGGCCTCGCCGCCGGCGTCGACCATCTCCGCCACCTAGGGCAGCGGCGCGGCGCCCTGCGGCCGGTCGTAGCGGACCTTGGCGCTGCTGTTGCCCGACTGCCGGGAGTGCGCCCCCGACCCGATCGTGGGGTTCGCCCCGAACCACGAGGCCACGTGCTCGCGCTCGGCCCTCCCCGTCCTGGGCGGGGGGTCGTGGGCCTCGGTCGCGTACCGACCGGACCAGGCGTGGTGCTCCTCTCGGCTCTTGGAGAACCTGGCCATTTCTCGGCAGCTGACGTCATCCGACGGCCCTTGGGGAACCCTTGCCGGAGGGCGCTTCGACGCCCCCCTCTCGAACGCGGCGAGATGAGATTGACGCGACACGCACCGCCATACGGGCGGCATAGCCCGCGGCGCCCGGTGACGGGGCTGGCCGGTCACCTTGCCCTGCGGGCGGCGGCTCGCCCCCGGGAAGGCCCTCGCGGCCGGGCGCACGACCGGGCCGCGCAAGGCGTGCGTGCGCCCTGAGGCGGCACCAGGGCCTCCACTACTAGGCAGAACACAAACGGTTCCTCGGGGGTTTGCATGGGTTGCTGCCTCGGCAAAGACGCCAAGCTAGCGGCGGCGCTCGCGCAGAGCCTGTCGCATAGAGCCTGTTTTCCCGACCAAGGGGGAGGCGACCACCGGGGGGCGCCGCCGGCATACCATGGCGTTTGAGCCACTCGTGCCACCCGACACAGTGCGCGTCGCAACTCGCATCGCAGCTCGCACGATCCTCGCGGCGCAACAGTGTACACAAATGCCCCAAAACGGCGCCGAGAGGCCGTTTTTGCCAATCTGTGTACACTCCTGCGTCCCCACGTCTGTCCACAACGGCGCAACAGTGTACACAAATGGTCCAAAACAGCTCCAAGAGTCCATTTTAGCCAATCTATGTACACTTCTTTGCCCCTGGGGGCAAGCCGAGCCCGCAGGTGCCCGCACCTGAGCGGCGGGCGACAAGACTGGGCTCGCGCGACCGGGCGGGGCCACGGGCCCCACGACACCGACGGCCCCATGGCCCCCGTGATGCCAGGGCGCTCGGACCTGAGGCCCACGCCACCGGGACAGTGACGCAACCACCTACCCACACGAACTCACGAAGCCTCCTAAGATGAGAGGAGAAGAAGCAGGCGAGGACAAAGCGTCCAAACCACGTGTGGATACCGCCTCTCGCTCGCGAGTCTGGCTTGCCGACCCTTCTCTTGAGGAATGAGCGGTCTGACGGGCCCACCCCAAGCCTCTCGCAGAGTACCCCAGCTCCAACCTGAACCGACACGGCCCACCAGCCAGGATCGGGACGCCCACTTCCACGACGTCCGAGATGACTTGCACCCGCGTGCCCAACCCCTACCGGATCCGTGCCTCACCCAGCAGCCGTGAAGCCTGCCACCCGCGCACGCTCGGCCCTCTCCTTGCGGCTGACGCTGGCGACAAGTCCCTCGGGCGTGATCTTGCCGAGGCATCGTCCCGACTTCTTCCTACTCCTCTTGATCTTGGGGTCGTAGATACTGCCCCTCTCATAGAGGTACCAGTGCCCCCGTATGTGCTTGATCTCGGTACCCCTAGGCCTGGCGAAGCTCTTGACCCACTCTGGCTTCTCCGCCATGCTTCCTCCTTTATCAGCGAACCTAACAAAATATCAAAGTATAGTACGGGCAGGCGAAGTCGTGTGCCAGAAAGACAATCCGGCGCCCGACGATAACGGCAGCGAGACCTGCGCGAGATAAGCAAGCTGTCTCAGCCTATCAAAGGACGGATTGTGACGAACTATCGGCACGGACGGGGCGTACTGCGTCCCACTCGAAGAGATCCAGCTCGCCACCGTCTGAGACGAGATGCACAACCTCAACGTCTGGGTGCACCTCTATGGGCTCTTCAGGTGACTTGTTTCTAAGTTGATCAGAGCTTCGGGACACGTCGTGTCTCATCAATGCAAACGGAGCATTTGCTCACTTCATGTCCTTGTCGGTCTGGAGGGCAAGCTGTACGTTGGAATCAGAAGGGAGGGCATTTAGGAATGGATATGGTGAAGGTAGGAAGTTTTCTTCAGGAGCTCCGGAGGCAAAGCAATGTAACTCAAGAACAGTTGGCAGAGCGAATGGGCGTGGCGCGCAGGACGGTTTCTCGCTGGGAGACCGGACGAAACATGCCGGATCTTGACATATTGGTTGAGCTGGCTGACTTCTACGAAGTCGACCTGCGCGAAATCCTAAACGGCGAAAGGAAAGGTGAGCACATGAACGAAGAGCTGAGGGAAACGGCATTGCAGGTCGCAGAGTACAGTGGAGAAGAAAAGCTGAAAATCACACGGAGGATGCATTGGTTGTTCCTCGCGGGACTGGCTTCGGCCACCGTCTACCTAGTTCTGGTTCTAACGAACAAGGCAGATGACTTTGGCGGCGGGTTGTGCCTGGGGATAGAGTTTGGGACGGTAATCATAGGCGTCATCATGACGAGCAGATACGCCGCAAAGATCAGAGAATTCAAGTTGAGACTTTTAGCAAGGCAGTAGGCACTGATCGAGTCAAGGGAGGGGCTACCCATCGCTTCCGCCGAGGACTGCCCCATACAGGACACATGATGGCGCCACACGTCTCGCATTCTCGCCCATAGCCGGTCAAAACCCGCTTGTAAGAGAATGCCCTGGCTTACAATTATCAATCCAGAAACCTGTTTTATCGCGGGGGGCGGATCTGAACCACCTGCCCCCGGGTTATGAGGCGCTCTACCCGTCGAGCGAAATATATCCGGTTTGAGGTCGTCTACCCTCTGCCCGCCCAACTGTTCCTCATAAGCCCGATCGAGTAGACTGGGAGATAAAGCAGCGTGTCATCACGTCCCACATGACATTCGGCCAGAACGTAGGCCTCGTCGATGTGATAGTGTTCGATTTTGAGGGCATCGTCTATCGCGGCATGCGCCTTGTAGCCCCTCCCCGACTTGATCTCGAGCGCGATGATTGCCCCATCTTTCCTCTCAGTGACCAGATCGAACTCGCCTATGCCCTTCTTTGTGAAGTAGCGCAGGGGAAGCCGTACGTATGGAGCTCTTGCAGCGCCTGGGAGTGCGCGACACTGCACTATACCGGTGAGCTACACCCAGTGAATCCAGCCTTCGTCTGAGGGGTTATCGCGGTACGCGACAGACGCAGCTTGTCCGACGCCACAACGCAACCCTCGTCCACAACAGCATCAACAAGGATGTCCAAGCCCAAGTCTCAGAGGCTCTCGTTGACGACGCGCCGGCAGCGGCTGAGTGACCAAGCTCCCTCCGCAGGCCGCACGTGAAGATGCTCACCACACCCAGAACGTCCGCCCGGCCTCGCGCGGGACCCTCGTGGACGAGTGCGCACACCTCCGAGTATGCGCACCTCCGGATGGCTTAGCCCGAGACGGTTGTCGCAAAAGATGAGGCTCTTGACGCCCAACGCCCCCGTATGCAGCTCATCAGGCCGCAAGAACACAGCCTTGACGGAGAGAGGCATCCCTGAGATGTCCTCCTTGGATGCCATGTGCCGACTCCTTCTGGGGAGAATACAAACGGCTCCTCGGGGGTTTGCATGGGTTGCTGTCTCGGCGAAGACGCAAACCTAGCGGCGGCACCACTCGCGCAGAGCCTGTTTTTCCGACCAGGGGAGAGGCGACCACCGAGGGGGCGCCGCCGGCGCGCCATGGCGGTTGAGGCGCTCGTGAGTCCTTGTGCCACCCGACGCAGCTCGCGTCGCAACTCGCGGCGCAGCTCACAGCGCAACTCGTAGCAACAGTGAACACGAATGGCCAAAAACGGTGTCGAGAGGCCATTCTCGCCGACTTGTGTACACTCTTGCGTCCCCACGTCTGTCCACAACGTTACAACAGTGTACACAAATGGTCCGAAACAGCTCCAAGAGGCTACTTTAGCCAATCTGTGTACACTCTTTGCCTCTGGGGGCAAGCCGACCCTGCGGGATCCGCGCGGACGCCCACCCGCACGACCGACTCGTGCGTCCAAGGCCGAACCGCCCCCGTATGGGAGAGGCCACTCGGCTAACGCAACGGACAGACTACCTATGCGCTAAGACCCATACGCCTGCTCAGGCGCGGCCAGAACGCCATGAGCAGAGAGGCGATGGCGGCAACCCAAGGCCACAGGGGCACCTCAAGGAAGTTCGGCAGAGTAACCGTCGGAAGGTTGTACGATGAGAGGGTGGACGAGAGGGTGGACATTATGATGCCGTTCACGCTCGTCACGATGCCACACCACGCAAGGCAGAGCAAACCCACCACGACAAGGATAGCCGTGTCGATGCCGCTCCTCCGCTCGTGCGCCGCAGGCCTGCCGTTCTTGACGAAGGGTCTCACGATGGTGAAGACAAGGGCCACGATCATGAGGGCCCACACAATCGTGACGATGGTAGCCAAGGTGGTGATCAAGCTAGCAAGGGGCTCTAGGTTTGACCCGCCGCTGGCATAGCCCGAGCCAAGGCTGCTTCCATAGGCTTCCCAGGCCTTGTTTAGAGAGCTCACAAGACTATTGACGGAATTCGCGAGACCATTGAGGGACCACATGCTCCACTCGCCCCTGGCAATATCCTGCAGCTCAGATGCCTGAGTGTAGTTGGAGAGGATCGAGAAGAGCGAGGAACCACCCGATGACAGCTGGGCCGTGAGGAGCGGAGAGCTGACGCAGGGCATCAGCAGGGCGATGACCGCGATGACTTTACCCACAAGAGAGACGATGGCATAGGGTGTCGACCAGGTAGCCTTGGCCCCATTGACGAGGCTGGTGGCCTGCACCTGGACATGCGAGGAACCCTCTGCCCAGCCGCCCCCACTCACCTGCTGGGGCTGAAAGGCGGACTGCAGCGTGGAGGCGTCCCGCTGGGCGGCAGCGATGGAAGTCTGAGGCGCGAAGCTCTGGGGCTGGGACGATGGGTTCACGGGTGCACCAAATGTTGGGGTCGGAGTGGGATCCGGAAAAGGAGTCTGAGCAGAGACAGGCGTCTGAGTCGAGGTCGAAACACCGGTGGATGCGGACATGGGCGAGACGGTGGGCGTGGGCGCAGGCGTTGGGCCAGGCGCGGCTGCGGGCGCCGAGAAAGGTGTGGTGGCCGTGGGGACCGGCCTCGCCGCAGGCGCAGCGGGACCGGAGGGCAAGGAGACACCCTGGGACGGAGACGCGAAGGAAGGTGCCGACGTCACCGGAACGGTCGCAGGCGCTTCGGGAGTGGGGAAAGTCGAGGAGACTGAATCCGAAGCAACGGGCAGCTTGCTGCCGCAGTTTCCGCAGAAGGCCTGCCCCTCCTTGGCCTCTCTTCCGCAATTCAGACAAAACATACGCATCCCCTTCATGAGATTCCCAGGCCAAACTCGCAGTGCCCCCAGCAGGGCATCCGAACGTTGGTTCTGGCACTCCTTAGTGTTTGCATTGGCGCTGCGCAAGCGCTTACGCCCCCCCTGAGAACCGTGCCTTCTTAGCACCGGCCTCTGCCGAGGCGAGCCGATTCTAAGAGAAACACTGATTTCATTCAAGGCATGGCATGCCGTGGAGGACCACCAAAGCAGGTACCCATGGGTATCCTGTGGTATAGATACCGCAGTTCTTTATAACTCTTTGAGAATTCTGGTAGGTAGCACGGGCTAGGGAAGCACTGATTATATAGGCCGATGGGTTGATTTCATCCACCGGGGGACCTGCGGGCGGCGCGTCGGCGCCTCGGGCCGGCCCGCCCGCCGGCCCGCGTCGGGCCCGCGCCCCCTCCGGGGCGTCGCCCGGGGCCCCGGCCCCCTACGCGCAGGTCGGGGCCAGGGTCCTTCCCGCCTGCGCGAGCAGGGCGAGGTCCGCGAGCGCGAAGGCGACGCAGAGCTGGTTGCGGTTCTTCTCGAGCCCTCGGTACCTCGTCCTCCTGAGCCCGAAGAGGTCCTTGATGACGTGGAAGGGGTGCTCGACCTTCGAGCGCACACGGGAGAGGGAGCTCTCTATCCCTCGCTCCCACGAGACCTCCGGGTGGTCGCGCCCCGGGACCCTCGAGCGGCGCCTCGCGATCCTCCAGGTGACCTCCGAGGGGTCCGGGTGGCCGGGGGCCTGCTGGCGCCCCCGCGCGCCCGCGTGGCCCGCGCCGGCGTAGCAGAACTCGTCGTCGGGGCGCAGCAGCGACGGCGCCACGGCCACGTCCGACACGTTCGCGGCGGTGACCTCCACCGTGTGCGCGAGGCCAGTCCCCGCGTCGACGCCCGCGTGCGCCTTGTACCCGAAGTGCCAGTTGTTGCCCTTCTTAGCCTGGTGGGCCTCCGGGTCGCGCGAGCGCTCCCGGTTCTTCGTCGAGGAGGGGGACTCGACGAAGGTGGCGTCGACGATGGACCCCCCGCGCATGATGATGCCGCGCTCGTCCAGGATGGAGACGAGCTCGGCGAGCATCCCCTCCCCGAGCCCCTCCCCCTCGAGCAGGTGGCGGAACTCGGGGAGGGTCGTCGCGTCCGGCACCTGCTCGGACATCATGTCGATGCCGACGAAGCGCCGCGTGGCCCTCGAGTCCAGGACGGCGTCCTCGCACGCCTCGTCGGAGAGGTGGAACCAGACCTGCAGGAGGCACGTCCCGGGCATGCGCCCGCGGCCGACGGGCCTCCTGCCGCGCCTCCCGTCCGGGTAGTGGGACTCGATGAGCGCGACCCACTCCCTCCAGGGCACGATCGCCTCCATCTGCTCCAGGAACCTCTCGCGCCTCGTGCGCCGCCTCTGGCCGGATGCCTCGAGGTCCGCGAAGCTCCCCCGGCGCCGCGTGAGGACCACCCCAAACTGATGAGAAAGATGCCCCTTACCTGCGGATATTATACCACAGGGTACCCTCTCGCGCCTGCCCGGGCGGCCCCTGCGGCGCGTTACGCCTTGAATAAATCAGTGTTTCCCTAGGTGACCAGTCCCCCGAGAACCCCGAACGGCATCTCGGACCGATACTTCGTAGCCATGCTGTAATGCCCAACAAAGGTTTCGAGTGCACCAGGACGCGGGGACAACCCCCCGCCAGCCTGCGGGGCACTATGGGAAGTGGCTCAACTGGGCAAATGTGCTCGGGCAACCCCCCGCCAAGCTGCGGGGGGGTCGCGCCGGGGTCCGCAGGCCTCGGCCTGGGCCTAGCTGCGCGAAAGCGTCCCTGTGCCGCACCCCCCCAAGGTCGACGGCACGGGAACGTAAGGCTGCCGACCTCATGAGAGGGCTGCTTGAGATGAGGGAAGGGAAACGGTCAGGGGTAAGGTGCCCGAACCACTCGTGGCTACCGCCGCTCGCTTTCGAGGAACTCCTCGAGGCGGGCGTTGAACCTCTCCGGGTACTCGTAGGCCATGAGGTGGCCGCCCATGACGCAGGTGGACGTCTCGGGGAACTGCGCGTGGCAGAAGGGCTCGGCCACGTCGGCCCAGTGCTCGGCGACGTACATGAGCGTGGGCACGGTCTTGGCGGCCGTCCTGGCGACCTCGAGGTAGTCGCTGAGGATGGCGTCACAGAAGAGCTGGCGGGCCACCCAGTGGGGCGTGCGGCGGCTCATGTCCATCAGGTACTCGTGCTCGTCCTCGTCGAGCTCACGCTGCATCATGACCTGCGTGAGGTACTCATCCCAGAAGGCCTCCGCGCTCTCGGGGTGGATGAGGACGCGCGTGGCCACCTCGGAGAGCTCAGCAGGCGTGCCCTCGGTCCACCAGGCCGGATCCTCACAGAGCGGCAGCGGGCTCATGTCGATCGTGACGACGCCGGCGACCTTGTCGTAGCCTGCCTGCTCCAGGTAGCTCCAGACCTCCAGGTTGCCGGTGGACCAACCCACGAGCGTCACGTTCTCGAGGCTGAGGGCGTCCACGAGCCTCCTGACGTCCGCACCGTGAGTGACGTAGTCGTTACCGTAAACGGTCTTGGTGGAGAGGCCCTGGCCGCGCGGGTCGACGGCGATCACGCGGTGGCGGTCCGAGAAGTGTTCGAGCTGATGCCTGAAGATCTCGCCCGAGAAAGTAAGGCCCGGGATGAAGACGATGGCGTCTCCCTCGCCCTTGTCCCAGTAGTGGACCTGAATGTCCGGGCCCACGGTAAGGAACTTGCTCTCTGCTCGGTCCTTTGACATGGATACCTCCCTGCTCGACAGCTGCGGGCAAAGCGCCCATCGGGAAAATGATAGGTTCGCCGGGGCACTGCAGCGACCTCGTTTAGCACCCGGTGGCATTTCTCGCCGCCAGGCGGTAAATCTGAAAGCGCTGTGCATAATGTTGAGGGAAAGGAACCTCCGCGCGGCCATGGGACAGGAAGAGCCGTCGTCTCGGGCACGGGCTCCAATATCGCCCATAGAGGCTGCTGGCACACCGAATCTTGCAGCACGCTACCAAAGCGACGCGGCGCTGTCGCATGCCTTAACGCACAGCACCCGCGTGCAAGCCACTCCCGCATCGCCCCCATCAGGGAACCGCGCAAAGGCCGACTCAAAAGGGGCCCGCCGTCATCGAAAGCACGACGGACCCCTCGTCTGGGGCGCACGTGAACCTGAGACTGTCAGGAAGGCGAACTGCCCCTAGCATGACAGCCTGCATCATGAGCATCACAGCTTGGCTGAAACACTAGAGGATGATCGCTAGGAAAGCGATGATAAAGTCCCGCCGAGAAGCCCGGGACAGGGGCGGATCGCTGTCCATCCATACCTCCTACCTGCGGATATGATATAATTCGAGGTCGTTGGCGACTAGGTTGGGGGTATCCGCATGGCACAGCTCACATTCTCTGACGTCGAGATGGGCATGGGACGGAAGCGCGAGACCAGGCGCTCCCGGTTCCTCGACCGCCTCTCCAAGTCCTGCCCCTGGGACGCCTGGCTCGCCCTCGTGAGGGAGGCCCGCGGGGCCGACGCCGGGGCGAGGGGGGCCGGCCCCGCGATGGGCAGGCCGAGGGTCGACGACCTCGTGCTGCTGCGCATGTACATGGTGCAGGTCTGCTTCGGCCTCTCCGACCGCGAGTGCGAGGACCAGGTCTGGGACTCCGCGACGATGCGCTCCTTCGTCGGCGTGGCGCCCTTCGAGGTCCCCGACGCCACGACCCTGTGCAAGTTTCGCCACCTGCTCGAGCGCTGCGGGGTCGGCGAGGCCATGGTCTCCTCGGCCTTCGGGTCCGCCGCGGACGGAGGGCTCGCCGTGAGCCGGGGCACCATCGTGGACGCCACCTTCATCGAGAGCCCGTCGTCGACGAGGAACGCCGACGGCGCGCGGGATCCCGACGCCCACCAGGCCAAGAAGGGGCAGAACTGGCACTTCGGGTACAAGCTCGGGGTGGGCGTGGACGCCGAGACGGGCGTGCCGCACTCGGTGCGCATGGACGCCGCGAACGTCCACGACCTCGACCAGGTCCCCGACCTCGTGCGCGAGGGTGACGAGCGCGTCTGGGCCGACGCCGGCTACGTCGGCGTCGGGAGGAGGCCGGAGGTCGCCGGCGACCCCTCCCTCTCCGGCGTCGAGTGGATCGTCGCCAAGAGGCGCTCGCAGGTCGGCGAGGACGACCTGGTCGCAGAGGCCGCCAAGTCGGCCGCCCGCAGTGTCGTCGAGCACGTCTTCCACTGGGTCAAGGACATATTCGGGCTGCGGAAGACGCGCTATAAGGGGCTCGCCAAGGTGTCCAACCAGGCCTTCGCCGCCGTCGCCGCAGCCGGCTGCATGATCGCGAGGCGGGGACGGCGGCTCTGCGGGCCGCCCCTCGCGCTGTCGGCGGAGAGGATAGCCCTGCAACG
Organism: Olsenella sp. oral taxon 807; assembly: GCF_001189515.2. Classification (NCBI taxonomy): domain Bacteria; kingdom Bacillati; phylum Actinomycetota; class Coriobacteriia; order Coriobacteriales; family Atopobiaceae; genus Olsenella; species Olsenella sp. oral taxon 807. Next base: position 133,936 of record NZ_CP012069.2, on the reverse strand, counting down.
CGAGAGGCTCGAGGAGCGGCGACGGAGGGCGGAGGGTGGGGCGCCGGCCGCGGCATAGCCTACCGCTGGCCGTCCCGCCATGGTCTGGGAGGCTGCGGCATGGCCCCCGGAGACCGGCGTAGCCCGCTTGGGGGCGTTGGAGCCCTCCTCACGTCAAAAATCACCCATGCTGGTCCCGAAGGGACGGGATCGGCGACTTTATCATCGCTTTCCTAGGCCTCGCGCATAAAGGCGTCGACTTCGGCGGCCGTTGGAATGGCCCGCTGTGCCCCGACGCGGGATGCGGTGATACCGGCTGCCGCGCTTGCCCTCCTCATGGCGTCCTCCATCGGCATCCCGTTAACATATGCCGCGCAAAGCACGCCGAGGTAGGTATCTCCCGATGCCGTCGTGTCCACCGCGTTGACGCGGGCGGCGGGGGCACGGTAAAGTCGTGTTCCCTCACGCGCAGCAGAGCCGCCTGCTCCCAGCGTCACGACCGCACATCCCACGCCCCTCTTGATGAGAAGGTCCAGTGCCTGCCTGAGCGTCCCATCGTCTTCGGGGAGCACGCCGCAGATGGCCGCGCACTCGGTCTCGTTAACGCAGACGAGATCTATGCAAGACCATACGTCCTGCGGGAGATCCCGGGGCGGGGCGACGTTCACAACCACGTACATGCCGCGCCCGTGGGCGTCCTGGATGGCTGCGCAGGTGGTAGCGTAGTCACACTCCATCTGCGTCAGGAAGACATCACCCGGCTCCGCAAGCCTGTCAAGGGCCTCCTTGACGTCTGCAGCGCTAAGCGAGTGGTTCGCGCCTGCTGAAAGAAGAATCCGGTTATCCCCGTCGACGCGACAGATCATGGCGATGCCCGTCCCCACACCCTCACGAAGGATGACCTCGTCACACTGGACACCGTACGAGGCGACCCGGGCAAGGAGTAGATCGCCAAAGACGTCAGCGCCCACGCTTCCGACAAGATGGGTCCTAACCCCCGCCTTGGACACAGCCACGGCCTGATTCGCCCCCTTGCCACCCGGATTGGAGAGGAAGTTCCTCCCGGGCAGCGTCTCGCCGCCGTAGGGAACCCGATCGGCCTCAATCGTCAGGTCCATGTTGAGGCTTCCAAAGACAATGACCTTTTTCATAGGCTATCGCTCCTTTGGGTTGATGGCTTTGCGGAAACAGGCGAAGGCAATGATGCCCAACATCATGGTGGCAGCATATATGAGCAGGAGGTTGGAATAGGTCGCCGTCTTGCCAGCTGCACCGATAAGGCTGAGGCCGGAAAGCGCCGTGGTGCCCATGATGGAGCCGAATATGGTAATGCCAATCGAGCCGCTGACGTTCATGACAAGATCGTTCGTGCCAATGCCGCGGCCAGCTTGCGAAGCACTCAAGGTGCCAAGCACCATGGTCGTGATGGGTGAGAACATGAGGCCCTGGCCTGCGTAGAAGAGGCAGATTCCCAAGGTGAACGGTACCATTCCGGCCTCAATGAGAAGGGAGGAGACCAGAAACCCAATGCACTGAAGGCTGCCAGCCAGAAAGATTGAGGGCGTACGACCGATCTTCTCCATGACCCTTCCCGAGCTAAGGCCAAAACCCCCGTCTCCGGCAAAGGCAGCGAGGAAGCACATCTCGCCCGAGAGAATCGCGGCGATATCGTCCTTGAGCTGTCGGTAATCGACCTCGCAGGAGTCGTAGTGCACGTGCCACCCATCGATACCCACTGCGTACTCGTTACCGAACCCCATCCATATGGCCTCGCCGCAGCGAGGGTTAGCGACATCGACTACGATCTCCTCGTCACAGAGACGGCCATAGCTTTCCTCAGCGTTAGTGTGCTCCACGATCTCACAGCCATCGAAGATCGCCAAGATGTCGTCTTGACGCTCCCAAGGGCTCTATCGGCAAGAACCAGTCGACGGCCCCGCTGCCATACCGGAGCCGTTCCTCGTGCAGGAGCCCATGGGCATGCGAAGCCGGTCGCCGTTAGGGTCGCCCACAAGCCAAGGGTTCGTGCCGTTCTCGTCATCCACCTCCTCCACCCATGACACACCGAAGACGATCCACTGGGGCTTGGCGTCGGCGGGAAGCTCCACCGTCGCGGCCAGGTCGGCAGCGGTCGCCTGGTAGTCGTACTCGTACTCGCCATGTCCCTGCGCGTAGTCCTCGAAGTCGTACTCCACGGCGATCACCAACCGCGAGCGACCGTCGTCTATCTCGGTGGCCTCCAGCCTCTCGCCGCTTGCGAAGCCGCCCTCACAGCCATGCGAGGGGTCGAGCCTGCATGCGAGCGTGTGGGCGGCCCCGTCTGGCTCATGCCAATGAGCAATGCGCACGTTGCCGTCCACGGGATGCCAAGTCGCATAGTCGGAGCGGTCAACGACCTCCCAGAGGCCGTCGTGGGCATAGGGCCTACCGTCGAGCCAGAGCCCAACAACCCCAAGCGGTGTGGATATGCCCATAGCCGTGCTATCCACAACTTTCACCCCTCTCCCAAGGGCTCACGACCTCACGGTTCACGCGATGCCACTTACGAGCCTCTTCCGGAACGCTCTCGAAGCGCTCACCATAGACGAACTCACCGAGGGCCTTTCCGATCATCCCGGCAAGAAGTGACGTGTCACTCTCGGGGAGCCGCATGTCGATGTTCGCCATCGCTATTCACCTTCTTCCCGGACGACGTAAGTCTCCTACCTCTTGATGCCGCCACTGTCACTGCTACCCAAGATGGCACTGCCCACAGCCAAAGAACCGTCGCTCGGACTCATCTCACGCATTGTGATCATCGTTTTATCAGAAAAAATCGTCTTCGCCCCCCTGCCATCCGGAAGCGGCTCCTCGATGCCGCCTTGTGTTGTCCGATCATAGAAGATGACGCCCTTCGTGGGAAGCCCCTTGATGGGCCGGTCGCAACTCAGCTGGTGCCGAGCGCTGGGAAGTGTCACCAAACCTACTCTTGGAACTACGCACACAGGAACTGGTTGCGGCATACGCTCCACATCCTGAGTAGCCTCGAGAAGTCAAATTGGCAAGCTTACAAAGGGTCTTTGCCTGCAAAGGTGCCAATCTGGCACCTTTGCAGGCCGTCGGAGAGAATACCAAGCCTACATCTTGAACTCACAATCTGTGACCTTAGACAGGCCCCTCGTGGTTTTTAGTGGGTAGCACAGAGAGACGTCTGGGGGAAACGTAGCTTTCCTGGCGGCGGGGCGGTATCATTCTGCACGAAAGTTGACGAGCGTGTGGAGGTGTCGTGACGGGTCCCGAGACGAGGATGCTGGCAGCCCTCGTGTCCAAGTCGCCGGACCTAGGCGACGAGTGGACCGTCGTCGGACGTTCCTTCGACCACCTAGACACCGAAACCACACGTCATAGCAAACGGCGGCAAGCGTCTGCGTAACCTTCAACTCGTACGGCCACGCGTCGCAATCGGCGAGGGTGATTATGGCTAGCGAGAGTCAGTGTGCGTCACGCCCGATCAGCGGTGCACACCCCACACGTGGTCACCCGGTCTGCTCCGTTATCCTGCTTGCCCGCGCACACCCGGTCTATTGGCCAATACGGGCGGCAAAGGTCCCAATGCAGCCGTTGTCTGAACAGCCGCCTCACGTCACCAGAGGCCGCCTCTCGGCAGTCTTTGCCAGCACCAGAGACCCGACAGCATCCACCAGAGGCAATCTCAGGGCCGCAACAGCCACTCAGTATTTGTGCCAACCTCGCCAGGCGTATCCTCACGAACAGGCTCTTGGCACGTATAATGACTATTACAGCAAGCACGATTGCTAGGAGGGAGGCCACCCATGAACCTCGGCATGGAGACCGAGTGCGTCGAGTACAAACGCAGCACGTCCGAGATGCGCGAGGGCATGGAGTCCATCGCCTCCATCCTCAACAAGCACGGCCACGGCACGCTCTACTTTGGCGTACGCCCCTCCGATGGTGAGGTCGTGGGACAGGACGTCTCCGAGAAGACCCTGCGTGACATCAGTCAGAAGGTCGGCGAGCTCATCGAGCCGCGTATCTACCCGCAGATCGAGCGCCTGGAAACCCTTGAGGGCAAGGCGTACGTGCGCGTCGAGTTCTCCGGCTTCGAGACGCCCTACGCGTGCGACGGGCGCTACCGCATCCGTCGGGCGGATGAGGACATCGTCATGAGCCACGCCAAGCTGGCCGAGATGATGCGCGAGAGCGAGAACCGCTCCAACCCGTGGGACAGCCGCAACTCGGACACCCCGGTCTCCGCCGTCGACGAGAAGGCGCTGCGCCGCTACGTCGAGCGTGGCGTGGAGGCAAAGCGCATACCGTTCAGCTACACCGAGCCCACAGACGTCCTCTCGCGCCTCGGCCTGCTCTGCGAGGACGGCATGCTCACCAACGCCGCTGCCGTCTGCTTCGTCCCGTCAAAGGACATCATGCTGAAGATGGGCGTCTTCGCCGACAGCAAGCGCGTCCACATCCTCGACAACCAGCAAGTCACCGGCACGCTCTTCTCCATGGTCGACGCAGCTGAGCTCTACATCCTGAACAACATCCGGCGTGCCTTCGTCATAGACGGCTCCTCACTGCACAGGCGCGAAGTGCCCGAGATCCCGATGGACGCCGTGCGTGAAGCGCTATTCAACGCCTTTGCGCACCGCCAGTACGAGGACGACTCCGCCATCCAGATAGACGTCTTCTGGGATCACGTCTACATCTACAGCCCGGGCCTCTTCCCCGTCGGCTTCAACCCCGAGGACTACCTCACAGGCGAGGAGAGCACTTCCAAGCCTAGGAACAGACTCATTGCCACGACGCTCTACCGTTCCGGCGACATCGAGATCTACGGAACCGGACTGCAGCGCATCAAGGCCGCCTGCGACGAGGCGAACGTGCCCTTCTCGGTTACCCAGTCTAGGCACGGTGTGCATGTCTCCTTCATGCGCTCGGAGGGCATTGCCGCAGGGAATACGCCGGCAACCGTCGATGCCCGCAGACAAGGGGACGCGAGGACCGCCATACTTCGCTACGCACGCGGGCATAACGGGATCACCACCGCCGCCACATCCGAGCTTGTTGGCGAGAAGGACTACACAGCCAGAAGGTTACTCAACTCCATGGTCGAAGAGGGGCTGCTTGAGAAGACAGGCGGCCGCAAGGGGCGCGTCTACAAGGCCATCCGACACTCTCACTGACAATGGAGTCAATAAGGCTGTTAATAAGAAGGGCCAGGTAAAGAAGGTGTTTTGTCACTATTTCACCCAAATGGCCCCGAGGCTGTCAATAAGGGTCAGGCGTCAGAACTCATCGTACTTATAGGCTCGTGCGCCCTCGCCCTAGCCGCACCACTTCATTCGGCACTCCCATGCGTACATGGTGACGCCCGCCTCGACCATGTCCTGCGACTTCTCTGCGGCCGTATCGGAGCTAATCGGATCGTCAAAGAGAACGTGAACCTCTCCCTCATCGCAGAGTAAATGCTCCTGCGGTGAACCTCGTAGATCCGCCTGAAGCCACCCGTGTCTCGGTAGTCGTAGAACGGGTCCGATGCCTCCATCCATTCGTGCCGCACGCGAATATGCCCCTCTATAGCTTCGATGGGCAACACGGCTCCAAAAGGCGCAGACACTCGCATACACGCTTTAGCGCCCTGTACTCCTGCTCCATTTTAATGCACATGCCGTTCTCGCATTCCATAGTGAAGATGAAGAACATGGCGAGAAGCCCATACCTTCACCCGCGCAGAATGCGACGCGGCGTCAGGCAGAGTGCGCGTGGGCAACCAGAGCGTCATAGCTCCGCCCGAAATCCTCAACGAGCTGATCTTGAGGGGCGCGAACCGCACCTGGGACGGGCTCGATTCGGGCATACCGACGGGTAGGGCGGCCTTCACCGTTTTGAAGTCGACCTATGTCAATCGCATGCGCAGCGAGTTAGACGATGTTGATCTCAAGTCGTTTGGCCTCGTGATCGAGGACGACACGCTCACGAGCGGCTGGTCTGCGAGCAGCTGCTCGTGCGGTGCTCACGCGTGTTCTGCACGCGCTTCACCGGCGAGCACGAGAACGACTTCGCGGACACGGCGGAGTACGAGGGCAGCCTGCTCGCCCTGCTCCGCGAGACCCAGGCATTCGTCAAGCGCCACACGGCCGAGTCGTGGGAAAAGACCCCCAACAGCAGAATTGAGCGGCGTAGCCACAGCGAGAGAGCAGTTGAGGAGACACTCGTGAACGCACTCATCCACCGCTCGTACCTCGAACTCGGCAGCGAGGTGCACGTGGACATGTACAACGATTGCATGAAGGTGCGCTCACTCGGCGGGAAGATTGGCGCACCCCTGTCCGACGACATCATAAAAAACCGCGTGAGAAGCGAGCGACGCAACCCCATCATCGCCGATGTCTTCAACCGCATGAGCCTCATGGAGCGCCGAGGCTCCGGGCTTCGCGAGATCTGCACGGCCACCGCCTCCGAGGACGCCTACAGACCGGAGTTCATGCCTAGGCTCGAGACGGGAGAGAACTGGTTCACGGTCACGCTCTACAACATGAACTACGTCGAGGCCGACACAGTCGGCACCCAAGTCGGCACCCCCTCTTGCGACATCATGCCAGGCATCTCCACGTCTTTCTTCGACGCGTTAGCCTGCTGAAGATATCGAGGCAAAGACGCGAGCTATCGTCATGCCGACGGTGGCCTAACAGAGGTTTTCTCCATAGGTATAGCAAATGCAGAGGGCAGGCTGGCTCCGAGCCAGGCCATGGGGATATGCAGGGCAAGCCAACGCTGCCAAGATACCGTCGCTTGCTTGCGATCGTCGTGAAGGACCTCCAGGGGTATTTGACAATGCGGACGGAACGCTTGGGGCCGAGTGGCAGTGCTACTCACACTGCCACTCGGTGGTGAACGTACGAGGTGGAACGCTCAGGGGCAAGTGGCAGTGTAGTACTCACTGCCAAGCGGCACCGAGCGTACCGTATTGGTACGATCGGGGTCGAGTGGCAGTGCGAACGGAACGCTCATGGCCGAGTGGCAGTGCCACTCACACTGCCACTCGCCGGTGAACGTACTGGGCAGTGCGCCATGCACTGCCAGACGGCATCGAGCGTACCGTATTGGTACGATCGGGGCCGAGTGGCAGTATAAGCTGGGACGGCTCCTTCGCGAGCAGCAGGCCACCTCTCTTCGTTGTTCTCTTTGTTATACACAGCTTCCCTCATCATTAGGTATGCGCCGGGGCGGGGATGGGGAACCTCGCCTCGAGTGGCACACCTAGGGTATCGAGCAGCTTCCTGACTGACCCCTTACGGTCGCGCGGCACGAGGACGCGCCGCCCGCGTCGCGCTCCTCCCGCTCGACCACCGTCGCACGACCGTCCCACACGCCTCCCCGAGCGTCATGTCGCCAACGTACGGATACCTGCGGGCGTAAGCAGCCCAGAGGCCGAGCGTCCCGTCATCGGAGGCCACCTGGGCCATCACCTCACGGTAGTTGCCCATTGCTGCGTGCGACCCGCGCCTCTCCGCAGCGGCCGCCACGGCATCCCTCAGTACGTCGGGTTTGGCTTCGTCCCTCCTTGTGAGCCACAGCGTGTGCAGGTCATAGTAGTCGCGCGGCCGTGTGTTGGCCACGCTCCTGCTGATGGCGATCTCGAGCTTCTCGGCAAGCGTAGTGGCGAGCAGGTACGACATGATGGCGATGCTGCGGTCGTCGAACAGCAGCGGGTAGCTGTACTCGACTGACTCTGGCGTGATCTTGTCGCCCGTGGTCACGTCCACGGTCACCAGCGAGCTCATCTTCTCGTAGTTCGCCAGCAGGTGGACCCTGATGCCAGGGTAGTCGTCGGTCTCGCGTATGTCCTCAGTGCGCACGAACTCGAAAGAGAGAAGTCATTGTCAGCCTTCACGTCCACGATCTCCCGGAACGTCTTTTCGACGTTCTCAGGAGAGAGCGGGAAGCCGCGCACGGTGGTGCCCAGGTCCTTCGTGCTGCGCTTGCCCACGCCGACAAGCGAGCTGATGAGCACTCCACCCTTGATGACGATGTTGTCTCGCCACGTCGAGAGGGAGATGCGTTCCAGCAGCCTCTCGAACAGGTAGCTCTGCATCACCAGCTGCGAAAGGACGCCCTCGACCTTCGCCCGGTTGCGGATGATAGCCTTGAGCTGTATCGCGTTCTTTGTCCTCACAGCAGCACCTCCAGATCGCTTCAGATCTTCTTCTTCACTTCGAGCGCATGGGCGTAGCCAAGCAGCCTCTGGACATCCTTGCTGCCGCTGCGAGCGTATTGCCTCATGGCCGGGCTGACCACCTGCACGTCCACGATGCGCTGGCCGCAGACGACATCGCAGAGCGTCCGCTTCAGGTCGTACGCCCGCACCTCGTTGCCATAGCTCGTCCTGACGCTTGTACGTCCCAGGTCGAGGACCCCATCGGCGCATGTCCTCACCTCGATGCCCGCCTCCCGCGCCTTGGTGGCCCGACACGAGCACGGGAAGGTTATGGTGAGTTGGAGGGGGGTGCGGTCGGTGTAGCCGTGCAGAAAGAGCACCGTCCCGTCTGATAAAGCTCCCTTAAAGAAGCGGAGCTGCGCCGCGAGGAACTCGTCCTTCCAGGTATCCGCCAGGTAGTACACGCCGCGCTGGACGCGCTCGAGCTTTCCGGCCTTCACCATGTCCGAGATACGCGCGCGAGGGATGCCGGCCTCAACCACTTGCGTCGTCGTCATCATCCCGCCGCTCTCCTGCGCCAGATCGACGATAGCCTGCATGCCCATCACCCCCTATAGTCCGTTTACACTGAAAAAAGCTCTTCGGGGGTTTGTGTGGGTTGACGTCTCGACGAAGACACCAAGCTAGCGGCGGCGCCACTGGCGCAGGATCTGTTTTCCCTACCAGGCGAGAGGTGGCCACCGAGGGGGCGTCGCCAGCACGCCATGGTGGTTGGGGCACTCGTGCCACCCGACGCGGCTCGCGTCGCAACTCGCACGACCCTCGCGTCGCAACAGTGTACACAAGTGCCCCAGAACGACACCGAGAGGCCGTTTTCGCCGATCTGTGTACACTCCTGCGTTCCCACGTCTGCCCACAACGGCGCAACAGTGTACACAAATGCCCCAAAACGGCTCCGAGAGGTCATTTTCGTCGATCTGTGTACACTCTTTTGCCCTCACGGCTGCTCGCGCGACCGAGCGGGGCCACGGGTCCCACGACGACGGCCCCATGGCCCCGTGACGTCAGCGCGCTCGGACCTGAGGCCCACGCCACCGGGGCGGTGACGCAACCACCCACACGAACTCACGAAGCATCCTCTATACTGCGGAACTACGGGGGCCACCGCCCGGAGCTCGTCTTCCGAGACGATGCGATGGCAGGCGCCGCCGCAGCCAACCCGGAGGCGCTCTGGAAGCTCGAGAACCTCGGGGAGACGCGCCGATAGGGCCCGCCGCCTGCTATAATGTGCATTGGCGTCTGTCCGAGCGACTGGCGCCCGTGAAGATAGAAACGCAACGCGCGCTCGTACGCGCCAGAGCCGGTAGGTAGCCCGGCCGTCCCGCATCTGCGGGGTAAGTAACCCTCCCTCCTTGGGTTGTCCGTTCTTCGCGAGACGACATACAAAGGAGGAAGACCATGGAGCAATCCAGCATCACGCTGACCGTGCTGTTCGACGCACCCTTCTGGGTGGGCATCTTCGAGAGGGTCGAGGGCGGCGAGCTCGCGGTGGCGAAGGTCACCTTCGGCGCCGAGCCGAGCGACCCCGAGGTCCTAGACTTCGTGCTCGGGCACTTCTGCGACCTCAAGTTCAGCCCACCCGTGGCGGCGGAGGCACACCGCGTCGCCGAGAGCCCGAAGCGCAGGCAGCGGGCAGCCCGCAGGCAGGTAAGGGAGTCTGGCATCGGCACCAGGTCGCAACGGGCGCTGCAGGCGCAGCTTGAGGCGGCCAAGTCCGAGCGCAAGCGTGAGGGAAAGGAGCTCCGCGAGGCCGAGGAACGGCGCAAGTTCGACCTCAGGCAGGCAAAGCGTCGCGAGAAGCGTCGCGGCCACTAGAGCACAAAATCGACCTCGTCGTTCCCCTCGCGCCACCACTGCACGTCGAAGCCAAGGTCCAGCCCCAGGGCGAGCAGGCGGGCCCCGACGGCGCTCTTTACGAGGTGGCCGCGAAGCTCCGAGTCGCCCAACAGCAGCTCCCTCGAGCGGCCGGAAACCACCGTCATGAGCGCCGTGTCGTAGACCATGAGCCTCGGCGAGGACTTCCTGCGCTCGATGGCCTTCGGGTGGTACTTCTTGAGGCCGCAGAGCACGCCCGCCTTGTCGAGCAGGGTCAGGTAGTGCGCCAGCGTCGTCGTGTTGCCAGCATCCTGCAGCTAGCCGAGCATCTTGTTGTAGGAGAGCTCCTGGCCAGAGAAGCGCGCCCCCAGGTCGAAAAGCGCACGCAAGAGCGCCGGCTCGCGCACGTCCTCCTGCTCGAGCACGTCGTTGGATATCGTGGGCTCGATGATCGAGTCCCGCATGTACGCCCGCCAGCGCCTCTCGTCGACCACAAGGCGCACAGCGCCTGGGAAGCCCCCAAAGAACAGGAAGTCGTCGAGTGTGAACCCGAACGCCTCCCGGCACTCGGCAAGGCCCCAATGCGTGGAGCGCAGCACCTCGAAGCGTCCCTTCAGCGAGTCCTCAAGCCCCTTGCGCAGGAGCAGGCTCGACGAGCCAGACAGCACGACCTTCAGAGGGCGCCCCTCGCGTTGATCGGCGTCCCGGAGCCCCTTCACCGCGTTGGGCCATCCGCGCACCTTCTGCGCCTCGTCGAGCACGAGAATGGCTGGTCTGTCCGAATCGCGCTGCAAGTTGCGCGCCTGTTGCCACTCCGTCCGCAGCCATTACACGTCGGGGGCGATGACGTCATCAGCGCTCGCCGAGTGGGCGGGCTTGTCCACTTTCTCGAGCGCCTGTGCGATTGCCGTTGACTTGCCAGTTTGGCGGGGACCGGCCACGACCTGGATGGGGCGGTTATCGTCCTCCCACATCCTCGCGGCGATGATCTCCACGATCTTGCGCTGGAACATCAAGGCTCGCCTCCTTTTATTTCGAATGATGATGCGTGATTTTACTCAATACAATGAGCAAAAACATGACCTGGGGTGCGGAACCGAGAGAGACGATAAGGTCAAGAATACAGTAGAAGGCTCCGCGCTTCGCGTTGCCCATCAGCATGAGGAGCCCCCCGAACGCATATCAATCTCCAGCATTATCCTATGCTGCTTGAACAACTATTGATTATTCGCACGTTAAGTGACCGGCACACCCAACAGTGAGTGCACCGGTCATATCTCTTCGGCATTCCCCGTGCAGCACTCCCTAAGGCATTGCCATCCGATGCCCTCTTCGGCGTCTCGGGCTTCAACGGCACGCTCTCAAATCCCATCCCGCTCCATGCGATGCTCGGAGACTCCCGGGCAGCGCTTGCTGCTCGGGACTGCCTCGCGCCAAGACAGGTGAAGGCAACCTACGGTACCGGCTCCTCTGTCATGCTCATGGCAGGGGATGCCCCCATCCGGAGCACGCATGGCCTTGTCTCGAGCATTGCCTGGAGCCTCGAAGGCGGGCTCCCCTATGTGCTCGAAGGAAACCTCAGATACACGGGGCCGTCGTCACCTGGCTGAAGAATGTGGTGCATCTGATCGAAAGCCCGGACGAGCTTGAAGGCCTGATCCAAGAGGCAAACCAGAATGATCGGAGCTACTTCGTGCCGGCCTTCACGAGCCTCGGTGCACCCCGGTGGGATAGTGGCGCCACGGACATGCTCGCAGGCGTCACGACGCTCACCGGCAGGGCAGAGATCGTAAAGGCCTGTACCGGGTGCATCCCCCACCAGATAGCAGATGCGCTCAATGCACTCAGGGCAGATACGGGTCTTGCCCTCGAGACGCTCAGGGCAGATGGCGGCGTCACAAAGAATGCTTACCTCATGCAGTTTCAGGCAGACATGGCAGACACCTCGGTCGAGGCCTCAAAGCTCGCCGAGCTCTCTGCCGCAGGAGCCGCCTTCGCTGCAGGCCATGCAGCTGGTCTCTGGACCACAAACGCAATTCATGAGTGGTACGGACATGAGACCTATACGCCCCAGATGGCAGACACAGTGAGGCAGAGCAAACGCTCTGGCAGGCAGGTGGCCTTTCGACAGGTCCGCTGCCATATAGCTGACCTATCTGGGTAGAACACGCAACGGACACACAGCGCAGGGCCAGTGGGAAGCTGGCCCTGCCGCACAGGAAAGGGAATATGCATGGCTGGATACAAGACCTTCACCTCGGCCACCGATATGGGGCCCTATGTCTCGAAGCTCATCCTCGAGCTCCCCGAGAAGGTACACACAAAATTCGTAGACAGGCAGGGCTTCAGCGTCTATGTGGAGCGCAATGATGCAAAGACCAGCGAGGTCGTGCTCGCAAAGGAGCACCATACGGACGAGTGCGCCTTCCCTTCGAAGGGCTACATTCCCGTGCTTGCTGCCTATGCCTCTGACGGCGAAGGCAACCCGCAGACCGAGGGCTCCTCTATCGCGCTCAAGCTCCCCGAAGAGCTCCTCACGAAAAGGATCGATGGAGCGCTCACCCGTGGCTACATCCGCCCGATGAGCTTCCGCATCACGCAGACGAAGGAGATCCCGAGTGAAGGGCCCGGAGAGGCCCCGCTCACAGGCATGGTATTCGATATCGACACAGGAGACGTCTGCCCCGATCTTACTGGCTGGGACCTCACGGGCTCCGGCATCTTCGATGATATTGATATGAACTACGGTTTCTTCACGCCCGATCTCATTACAGTCAATGCTGCACGTGCAACCCGTCCGTTCACGCCGCTTCCTCCTGTCGAGAAGGTGCCGCTCCTCGTCTGGCTCCATGGTGCAGGAGAAGGGCAGGAGCCCTACCGTACCGTTATGGGCAACCGCGTGACGGCGCTCTCCTCCCCCGACATCCAGGAAAAGCTCGGCGGTGCCGCCTACATCCTTGCCCTTTCGAGCCCGACCTACTGGATGGACTCAGGCTCGGGAGAAATTGCAGATGACAACAAGTCCATCTACACGAAGGCGCTGAAGACCCTGATCGATGAGTTCATAGAAGCGCGTCCCGACATCGACCACAAGCGCATCTATGTGGGTGGACTCTCGAACGGCGGATTTATGACCATGAGACTGGTGGCAGACTATCCGGGATTCTTTGCCGCAGGCGTCCCCATCTGTGCTCCCTGGGTCGCATCCCTGGCAACAGACGGCGAGATGAAGTCGATTGCCAAGACGCCCCTCTGGTTCGTGCAGTCTGCTGACGACCCGATCGTGACGGCAGATGTCCATACCTTGGCAAACTATAGGAGACTCAAGGAGCTCGGTGCCACAGACGTACATATCACCTGCTTCGACCACATCAAGGACGAGACTGGGCGCTACCACGACAAGTTCGGCCAGCCCCAGCGCTACATCGGCCACTTCGCCTGGATTCCTGCCTATCACGATACGGTGAAGACGGAGCTCGACGGCACGAACGTGCTGGTGGGCGGTGCCCCCGTCACCCTCTAGCAGTGGGTCGGTCTCCATCGGCTGACGTAGACTCAGAAAACGCGCTCCCGTACGCAGGCGACCCGGCTCCTGGTGAGCCGAGCCGCTCTTTTCTGATCGCATCACTCCATATGCTTCGGAGTGCCCTTCTCTCTGCGCCGCTTCCGCACTCCGTGGACAATTACCCCTAGTTCTTTCTGATTGTAGAACTACCGCCTGATCAAACCAAAGAAAATCGAGAAAATCGCAGGTCGAGGCCCCAAGGGGCCTCTCTTGTGCTATATTATATGTAGTGCTACTTACTACTTCCTGTGTGGCACGGGAGGCGACCGGGATGCCGTTCATAAAGGTGCAGAAGCTGGTCAGGGACGAGTCCGGCGCAATCAGGAGCGGGTCCGCCGCCGTGGTCGACACGTCGTACGTGCGCGGCGCCAAGTACCACTCGGCGCAGGCGGTGCGCGAGAGGCTGGGCAAGGTCGTCTGGCTCGCGGACGACAGGCGCTCGGGCGTGTTCGCGTCACCGACGCGCGGCCTGGTGGAGTACGACGCGGACGCCGACGGATTCGCGCCGGTGGCCAAGGGCGACGAGCGGCTGGCGAACACGGGCGCGTTCCCCGAGCCGCCGCGGCACCTGGAGCTCGGCCCCGAGCACCTGCTGCTGTCGTTCCTGGGCGCCGATGGGGTCGCGGGGTGCCTCAGGGAGGCGCTCCCCGACGACCGGTCCTACCAGCGCGCCCTCGCCCACGTCACGCACGGCGTGGTGCGGGACGGGAGCCGCGAGACCTGCGACAACATGGTGGCCAGGTCCTTCGCGGCTCTGGCGCTGCCGGGCGTGCCGCCCGCGTCGCTGAGATCGGACACGGCGTTCTTCTCGGCGATGGGCGCCGACGGGGCGAAGGTCGCGTTCTTCAGGGCGTTCGCCAGGCTCATGAGGAGGACGAAGCCCGGCTTCGGCCGCGCATGCTACGTGGACTCCACCCCGCTCCCGAACGACGCGGTCGACAACCCGCTCAACGCCCTCTGCAGCCACGGGCTGAGGGGCGCGGCGGTCCAGATGCGCCTCGCGCTCGTGCTCGACGAGACGACGGGGCTGCCCGTCTGGTACGAGGTCGTGCCCGGCAACGTACTTGACCTCTCGACCATAAAGACCGTGATGGGCGACGTCCTCGCCACGCTCGGCATCGAGGTCGTAACCGCGGTCCTCGACGCGGGCTACGCGTCGCGCGAGCTGCTCGAGGCCTTCTCCGAGGGCGAGAGGGACGTGCTGGTCAGGATGCCGGCGAGGAGGGGGTACCCGTACCGCGAGCTCTGGCGGGGCGTCCGCTCTCTGATCGGCAAGGGCAAGTACGCGATCACGCGCTCCGGCCACCTCTACTTCGCCAGGAGGCGCGACGTCGAGGTGCAGGGCGTGAGGCTGCACTGCTACGTCTACGTGGACCAGACCAACGCCACGCCGCGCTTCGCCAGGTGGCTGGACAAGAACCAGGAGAGGTTCGACGGGATGTCGCTCGCCGAGAAGGACTGGGAGACCGTGCGGCAGGGCTACTTCGTGCTGATGTCCACCAAGGTCGCGACGCCCCGCGAGATCCTGGACGAGTACTTCTGCCGCACCGAGATCGAGGGCGTCTTCAAGACCAGCAAGGACTACCTGGGCCTGCTGCCGCTGCGCAAGTGGAGCGACCTCACCGTGCGCGGCAAGATCCTCGCCGACATCATCGGCACCATCGTGGTGCTCAGGATGCGCAAGGCGCTCGCCGGGGCCGACGTCTCCCTCACCGAGGTATGGGGCAAGGCCAGGTCGCTGTCCTGCTACACCAACGCCGACGGCAGGGTCGTGGTCGAGACGCCGTCGAGGCAGGTCCGCGAGTACTACAAGGCGCTCGGGGTGAAGGTGCCCTCGTCAATCGACGTCAGGGAATTCGACCGTGACGTCCTCGGCCTGGAGCTGTAGTTCTACAATTAGCGTCATCTAGGGATTACGTCTGCCATAACGGCCAGAAGGACAAGGACCGACCGCTCAAGCACGCCTCGATGCCCTTTCACGAGTTGCCTGCTCCTCTGCCTCCTCAGGGACATGCTATGCCCTCTAGCAAGTGGACGAGGAGCCCATGGTCATTCACCCCACAGGGCTTGCAGGTGACAGATGAGGAACGCCCGAGCGATATTCCCCGGCACCGCGAAGAACGAGCGCATGGATGCCGAGGTTTGAGAGGAGCGTCTACGAGGACAGGGCCGAGGTCTGGGACGCCGAGAGGCAGCTCAAGGCGCAGGTTTTGCGCAGGATATGACGTGGGGCAACATGAGGGACAGTCGAGCCACAGCGGCCAAAGCCGCCCGCAGGGTGCCGACGATAGCCAACGAGGACGCATGGAGAAGGGCATGCTGCTCGAATAAGGGACAAGGAGCTGTCAGGCATACAATGGACAAAGGGTCAAGCAGAAGAGTTCGAGGTGGATGATATGCTCGCACGTATCGTGCTGTGGGTCATATTCGCGGTGTGCGCCGCCATGACCGTCGCCTTTCTGTCCGGTCACGGAGCAAACCTTATCGCGGGCTACAACACTGCCACCGAGGCGGAGAAGGAGACGGTGAACGAGCGGAAGCTGCTCCGGGTCATGGGTGGAGGGATGCTCGTGGCCACGCTCGTCATTTTCGTCTTGGCACTGCTGGGAGGGGCGGCCCCCATAGTGCTCGTGTGCGTGTCAACCGCCGTCATCGCAGTTGACAGCGTCGCAATGGTCTACCTCGCAAACACGAAGTGCAAAAAGTAGCGGCAAGTTACCCGCGATGCTGTTACCGATACCGTTGCTTTCGTTGGCTTTGGTCCTTAGGAAAAGAAGAAGTACTCCGGACGTCTCCGGATGGATGCACGACATGAGCGCGGACAGCTACGCGCCCAAGAGCTGCTCTAAGGCCTTCCGCCTATTCAAGCAGGCGCTCAAGTGGGCCGTGGCGCAGGACCTCATAGCGAAGAACCCCTACGACTTCTGCAAGCCGCCCAAGCGCGTGAAGACGCCCATCAACGCCCTCTCGCGTGAGGAGCGCACGCGGATGCTGCGCCTCGCCATGCAGGCGGAGCCGCAGCCCTTGGGCTTCACGGTGGAGATCGCCCTCACCACGGGCATGAGGCG
Organism: Olsenella sp. oral taxon 807; assembly: GCF_001189515.2. NCBI lineage: Bacteria > Bacillati > Actinomycetota > Coriobacteriia > Coriobacteriales > Atopobiaceae > Olsenella > Olsenella sp. oral taxon 807. The sequence continues at coordinate 117,291 of NZ_CP012069.2, read as the reverse complement.
CGGCGAGGTCTGCGCCCTCAGGTGGTCGGACCTCTCCGACGACGGCACCATAACCGTGAGCCACGCCCTGGGAAACGGTCCGGGCGGCTTCTACGTGAAGGAGCCCAAGACCGGGAGCTCCGTCAGGACAATCCCCCTCACCAAGCACCTGAACACGATGCTCTCCGCTAGGCGCCGCGACGCGGAGCGCGTGGCGCGCGAGATGGGCGTGTCGCTGGGCGATCCGTATATTCTGGGAACGCAGGAGGAGAAGAGTCGGCCCTACAACCCCACGCAGCTCGGGAAGGACTTCGCCGCCTTCTGCAAGATGAACGGCTTTTCCTGCACCTTCCACGACCTCAGGCACACCTTCGCCACCATGATGATTGCTGGCGGCTGCGACGTGAGGACCGTTGCGAGCTACCTGGGGCATGCCAGCGTATCCATGACCCTGGACATCTATGCCGACGTGGACCCGGATGCGAAGCGTGCGGCTGTGGACAAGGTGGCGGACTCGTTCGACGTGGACCTCGACTCGCTCTACGACTTCCCGAGTCCCGCCACGGCGCCGAGCGTAAGCGCCGTCGCGCTCACGTTCTCGGTGGACCAGCTCAAGGCCATGCTCGCAGCCGCAGAGGAGAAGGAGGCAGGCCATGAGCATCTTTAGGCTCGTCTGGCGCTTCGTGCGCTGGCTCTTCCGCGCCGTCTCGCGCTGGATGTGAGCACGCTTGATAGAATTGCATCATCGGTTCGAGGAGGAAGACTACGGCCATGGCTGCAAAAGAACCCGCTAGGAATGAATCTGCAATCATCGCCTCCAACGATGCGCAGATCAGGGACATGATCTACACCGTGCGAGGCCAGCAGGTAATGCTCGACAGCGACCTTGCCGAACTGTACGAGGTCGAGACCGGCGCCCTCAACCGCGCCGCCAAGCGCAATGAGGACCGCTTTCCCGAGGACTTCCGCTTCAGGCTCACTGACGACGAGTACGAAAACTTGAGGTGCCAAATTGGCATCTCAAGCGATGACCTGCAGAAATTCGCAGCTGGCGGTCGCCGTTACATGCCTTATGTGTACACCGAGCAAGGCGTGGCGATGCTCTCGGGCGTGCTCCGCAGCAGGGTCGCAATTGATGCAAGCGTCCGCATCATGCGCGCCTTCGTAGAGATGCGACACTTCATCGCAGACAACGCCCATATGTTCGAGCAGATCCGCACGGTTGAGCTCAGACAGCTCAAATATCAGAAGAGCACCGACGAGCGCTTCGAGCGTGTCTTCGACTACATGGAGACTCACGAGGCGCCGAGCCAGAAGGTCTTCTTCGAGGGACAGGTCTACGATACGTTCGAGCTGCTGGTTTCCCTCGTGCAGAGAGCCAAGCGAAAAATCGTCCTGATTGACGGCTACGTGGACACGGGGACGCTCAACATCCTCGCTAAGAAGAGGCAAGGCGTCTCCGTCACCGTGTGGACGCACCCAAAGACCAGCCTCACCAAGTGTGACATCGAGACCTTCAACGCGCAGTACTCCACGCTCGAGATCAGGCACACGGCCTCGTTCCATGACCGCTTCCTCATCCTAGACGGTATCGAGGGCTACCTGGTGGGGGCGTCGCTGAAGGACGCAGGCAAGAAGAGCTTCGCGGTCGCCAAGCTTGAGGACTCCGCCGTCGTTGGCTCGATTGTCGCCGCGCTTGACAAATAGAAAAATGAGATCTCTAGCTCTAAGGTCACAGAATGTGACAGACGGTCTCGACGCTGCTCGGCCACGCGGACCCCGCCATGACACTACGCGCCTACACCGACAACCTTGAGGACGGCAAGCGTACCCAGATGGAGAAGCTGGACGGACTGCTGTAGAGACGGGACCGCGAGGTCCGACAGGTCCGACATGCTCCGACAAAGTCACGGCAGGGCTATGACGCGATGGAAACTTCGGAACCAGACTCAACGCGTCGCAGGTAAACGGGCTACGCGGAATAGGTCCAAGGGGTTCTTCGGGGCTTCGACAAGGTACGACAAGGTACGACAAGGTACGACAAGGAGGATTCTACCTCAGCGCATAGAACTGACGGGGGTCGTTGATCGAGGAGCCGTGCCACTCAAGCAGGCCCCCTGGCCCGGCAATGCCCTTAAGCACTCTGGTGGCGGTTCTCTGGCTGCGGCCAATGCGCTCAGCGAGCTCCTTGGCCGTGACCCTCCCATTCGTGAAGGCGAGGCGCACCGCCGCCAGCTCGTACTCGTCGAGCGCGGAGACCACCCCTTCGGTCAACCTGTCCTCGAGGGCCTCATGGCGTCTCACCGTACGCGCGACGATGTTGTTCTCGAGCGTCAGCTGGACCTTGGCGCCGCCCGGCTCGGAGTAGGTGGGGTCCTTGAGCAGCATGCTCTGCATCTCGCTGTAGATGCGCGGCACGCCCTCGTTGAGCTCGCGAACCCAGCCGAACTCGACGAGGGTACGCGCTATGCGCGGATTACGCGAGTAGCGCGTCGTCATCATGTTGTCGAGCGTCACGATGTTGGGCAGCGCACCCGGACTCACAATCTCCAAGCGGTCGTCGAAGACCGAGACGCGCACGTAGTCGCCGCGATAGGCGTAGTCGCGGTGCGTGACGGCGTTCACAAGTCCCTCGAACCACGCAAACTCAGGGTACTCTGGGACCGTTCGGAACTTGCCATCCGACGCCAGGAACTGGAACTCTCGCAGCATACCGGAGATAAGCGAGTATGCGCCCTCGATGACCCTGGGAAGAGGGCCGCAGAACACGCGCTCTTTCGTGATGTTGAGGCGCTTACCGGTCTCGGCCCTCGTGCCATCGTAGCGCAGCACGCGCACGCGCGCCTGGGGCATCATCGCAGACGGATCACCTGCGAAGAGCAGTGCGCCCGCGACGGTCAGCTTGCCGTCACGCATGAAGCGCCTGGATCTAAGCACCTGCTCGTCAGGAAGGTCGGTCCCAAGGACTCCCTTATACCTATCCAGGACCTCGTGGTCGACGTCCTCTATCGAGGAGTCCTCGATGAGCTCGTCCTCGAAGGCGCGCTGGCCCTTATCGTACTCGAGGGCCAGGACCTGCCCGCGGGTCAGCCTAACGCTCCTGTCATTCTGCCGCAGGAAGACCTCGCCGTCGCTCAAGCGGGAGATGACGTGGCTCGAGGACGCCTCGATATCCAAGACGAGCACTATGTCATCCTCGCCGGCCGAATTGGTCACGGAGACGCGCTCAGCGCGGACGATGGGGCTCGGGGAGCAGGTAGCGAGCGGCGCCCTCTCGAAGTCCTCGATGTTACGGGCGCCGTTTCTCCTGAAGCCCGTGACATCGCCGCCGTCCTCGATGCCGATGACGAGCTTACCGCCCGACGCGTTAGCGAAGGCACTAATCCCTAGATGACGCTAATTGTAGAACTACAGCTCCAGGCCGAGGACGTCACGGTCGAATTCCCTGACGTCGATTGACGAGGGCACCTTCACCCCGAGCGCCTTGTAGTACTCGCGGACCTGCCTCGACGGCGTCTCGACCACGACCCTGCCGTCGGCGTTGGTGTAGCAGGACAGCGACCTGGCCTTGCCCCATACCTCGGTGAGGGAGACGTCGGCCCCGGCGAGCGCCTTGCGCATCCTGAGCACCACGATGGTGCCGATGATGTCGGCGAGGATCTTGCCGCGCACGGTGAGGTCGCTCCACTTGCGCAGCGGCAGCAGGCCCAGGTAGTCCTTGCTGGTCTTGAAGACGCCCTCGATCTCGGTGCGGCAGAAGTACTCGTCCAGGATCTCGCGGGGCGTCGCGACCTTGGTGGACATCAGCACGAAGTAGCCCTGCCGCACGGTCTCCCAGTCCTTCTCGGCGAGCGACATCCCGTCGAACCTCTCCTGGTTCTTGTCCAGCCACCTGGCGAAGCGCGGCGTGGCGTTGGTCTGGTCCACGTAGACGTAGCAGTGCAGCCTCACGCCCTGCACCTCGACGTCGCGCCTCCTGGCGAAGTAGAGGTGGCCGGAGCGCGTGATCGCGTACTTGCCCTTGCCGATCAGAGAGCGGACGCCCCGCCAGAGCTCGCGGTACGGGTACCCCCTCCTCGCCGGCATCCTGACCAGCACGTCCCTCTCGCCCTCGGAGAAGGCCTCGAGCAGCTCGCGCGACGCGTAGCCCGCGTCGAGGACCGCGGTTACGACCTCGATGCCGAGCGTGGCGAGGACGTCGCCCATCACGGTCTTTATGGTCGAGAGGTCAAGTACGTTGCCGGGCACGACCTCGTACCAGACGGGCAGCCCCGTCGTCTCGTCGAGCACGAGCGCGAGGCGCATCTGGACCGCCGCGCCCCTCAGCCCGTGGCTGCAGAGGGCGTTGAGCGGGTTGTCGACCGCGTCGTTCGGGAGCGGGGTGGAGTCCACGTAGCATGCGCGGCCGAAGCCGGGCTTCGTCCTCCTCATGAGCCTGGCGAACGCCCTGAAGAACGCGACCTTCGCCCCGTCGGCGCCCATCGCCGAGAAGAACGCCGTGTCCGATCTCAGCGACGCGGGCGGCACGCCCGGCAGCGCCAGAGCCGCGAAGGACCTGGCCACCATGTTGTCGCAGGTCTCGCGGCTCCCGTCCCGCACCACGCCGTGCGTGACGTGGGCGAGGGCGCGCTGGTAGGACCGGTCGTCGGGGAGCGCCTCCCTGAGGCACCCCGCGACCCCATCGGCGCCCAGGAACGACAGCAGCAGGTGCTCGGGGCCGAGCTCCAGGTGCCGCGGCGGCTCGGGGAACGCGCCCGTGTTCGCCAGCCGCTCGTCGCCCTTGGCCACCGGCGCGAATCCGTCGGCGTCCGCGTCGTACTCCACCAGGCCGCGCGTCGGTGACGCGAACACGCCCGAGCGCCTGTCGTCCGCGAGCCAGACGACCTTGCCCAGCCTCTCGCGCACCGCCTGCGCCGAGTGGTACTTGGCGCCGCGCACGTACGACGTGTCGACCACGGCGGCGGACCCGCTCCTGATTGCGCCGGACTCGTCCCTGACCAGCTTCTGCACCTTTATGAACGGCATCCCGGTCGCCTCCCGTGCCACACAGGAAGTAGTAAGTAGCACTACATATAATATAGCACAAGAGAGGCCCCTTGGGGCCTCGACCTGCGATTTTCTCGATTTTCTTTGGTTTGATCAGGCGGTAGTTCTACAATCAGAAAGAACTAGGGCTAATATGCTTGGCAATCTCCTTGTCATCCTTGCGGGCGCTTTTGCGGTCGAAGTACTGGTTCTCCTTGGAGGTGGAGAAGAGGGCGACGTCGTTCGTCGCGAGGGGCTGCTGCATCGGCGTCTCCTTGTCGTTAGTCATCCATAGTTTAAACCCGATGAGGTATTGGCCTCGCTTTTATCTCCACCTATTCGTACTTCGGAGTCCAAGTAGGCCGACAAAACTCTTCGCTACGCACATCATGTCTATGAGCGAAAACTCATGCCCTCCGGATTTTGCTTCCTCCCTTGCAGCCGCACGTGCCACCGGCACCGCCCGGGCCACGGGGAGCGCCAAAGGGGCGCCCCACAAGCTTAGGGGGCCAATCATGGGAAACAGGGCAGTCATCACCACGAAGGAGCATGAGATCGGCGTCTACCTGCACTGGAACGCGGCAAGGACACGGTCGCACCACTGCTCAGGTACTGCGAGCTACAGGGCTACCGCCCACCGAGCGGAGACTGCTACGGATGGGCACGGATCTGCCAGGTGATGGGCAACTTCTTCGGGAGCGGCCTATGCTTGGGAATCGACCGGGTCGAGCAATTAGGCGACCAGGGCGACAACGGCGCCCACGTCATCGACGGCTGAGAGATTGTTGGCGCGAGGAGCCCTACGACTTGCTTTCGCCGAGCAGGACCAATCCGACTTCGACGAGATGCCCCGAACGTTCGACCTCGATGCCTAAGGACGAACGGCTTGGCGAGTACCTGAACGCGGTTGAGGTGCGCGCGGCCGAGATCGAGCTGGGCGACGAAGTTTGGATGGAAACGGTGAACGGCCGCAAGGCTCTCCCGGTCATGGGCTTCGCCGAGCGTCCCGTCCCCCTCTCACAAGGTGGCAGAAGGCTCGAGCACAGTCCGTACGTCGCGCTCTGCGAGAGAGACGGCGACTACACCTGGAATCCCAACAACTTCCCGAAAGGAGACGTCCTGCGCGTGCGGCGGAGGGCGTAGCAACTGCCGGGGCGCGCCAGATCGACCCCTGTACCCGAAACGTTCGCCTAGCGGGCCTCTCTGCAGAGGGCGTGTCCTCCTGGATGCGCGACATGGGCGGCGACGGATACGCGCTCACCAAGCACCTGGAGACAACGCTCTCCGCCAAGCGCCGCGACACCGAGCGCGTGGCGTACGAGACGGGAGTGGCGCGCGGCGACCCCTGCACACCGGGAACGCGGGGGGCCTGCCCTGCAACCCAGCTCGGCTCGGCAAGGACCTCTCGGCCCTCCGCAGGGTGAACGGCCTTAGCTGCGCGTTCCACGACCTCAGGCACACCCTCGCCACCATGATGATAGCGGGCGGGCGCGACGTGAGGACCGCGGCGAGCTGCCTAGGGCACGCGAGCGCGTCGATGACCCCGGACATCCACGCCGACGTCGACCCAAAGGCCAAGCGGGCAGCCGTGGACAGGGTGGCCGACTCTTTCGACGTGGACCTCGGCTCGCTCTGCGACTTCCCCAGCCCCCGCTGCCACATCGAGCGCTGGTGCCGGCGGCCCCACCTTCTCGGCGGAGCAGCTCAGGGCCATGCTCGCCTCCGCAGAGGGGAAGGAGGCTTCCCGTGGACATCCTTAGGCTCGCCAGGAGCTTCGCGCACCGGCTCTTCCGCGCCATGTCTCGGTGGATGGGATTGGATGGGATTCTCAGATTTGCAGTTAATATCATATGGAAATGGTTACAATTTGTACCTGTTTCCACTATACTTCGTCTGCATGAAGTTCAAAGAGTACATAGCATCGCATCAGGCGTTCACGACGGGCGACCTTTACGCCATCGCCACGAGGGAGACCGCGCGGACGCTTCTGCGACGCGCCCTCAGGTCGGGCGAGGTCGAGCGGGTGCGCCGGGGCGCCTATGTCTCCAAGACCGGCAAGTTCCTCGGCGAGGCGCCCGACCCGTTCCTCGTGGCCAAGACCGTCGACCCCGAGGCGATCGTCTCGTATCACTCGGCGCTCGTGGCTCACGGCGTCGCGCACAATGTCGGCTTCGAGTGCTCGTTCAGGTCCGCAACAGTGCGCTCGCCATTTGAGTACGGGGGCGTCCGCTACGTCCCCTTCGGTGCCGGCGGCGATCCGCGTGTGCAGACCATGCGCTCGAGGTCCTACGGTGCGGTCAGGGTGACCACGCGCGAGCAGACGCTCATCGATTGCCTGATGTACCCCAAAAGAGCCGGCGGCGCAGAGGAGGCGTTGCGCTCCTGCTCGGCCTTTCCCTACCTCGACCTAGAAGCCCTGACCGAGATCCTTGGCAGCGCACCTGCCGCCGCCGTCGCCCGGGCGGGCTGGCTCCTCGAAGCGAAGCGGGGCGACTGGGGCATAGCCGACGAGACGCTCTCAGCGCTCGAAGGGCGACTTCGGCGCGGCCCATCCAAGTTGGATCCGAAATCACAGGAGAACAGGGGCTGGAGCCGTCGCTGGAGGTTGTACCTGCCCGAAAGCGAGGAGGAGGTCCTGTCGTGGACATCATGAGCACTGGCGAGTTCGAGCCGAGGACCGTGGACAAGGTCGAGCGCCTGCTCGACCTCCTGGACGAGATGGAACGCCACCCCGCCCTCAAAGGCAAGCTGGCGCTGCACGGCGACACCGCCATCAACCTCTTCATGCTCGACGTACCGAGGCTCTCGGTCGACATCGACGTCTCCTACATCGGCAGCGTCTCACGCAAGGGCATGCTCGCCGACAGGCCGCACGTCGAGGACGGCATAGAGGCCGTCGCACAGGCACAGGGCTATGCGGTAGAGGCACACCCCGGCGGGCATGCTGGACGTACCTTCCTCTTGCGCTACCGTGGCGACTGGGGCGTCGGCCACGTCAAGGTCGACTGCATCTACATGAACCGCTCTCCCATCCTGCAGCCGTGTTGCGAGAGACGCCCGTGAGGCCGGGCGCTATGGTGCGCACGCTCGCGGACGCCGAGCTCGCGGCCGGCAAGGTGAAGGCGTTCTTCGACCGTGTGAAGGTCCGCGACCTCTACGACATCTCCAACCTGAAGGGCGTCTACGAGACACTCGAACCCGGCGAGCAGGAGAGGGTCCACCGGCTGGCCCTGTACTACGCCTCGCTCTCCGCGTGCTTTCCAAAGCCTTTCGAGGGAAGGGAGCAGCGCTTCGCGGACAGACTTTCCGAGCTCGCAGACCAGCTCTACCCCATGCTCCGCTCGTCGATAGAGCACCCGACGCTTGAGGCCCTCATGGAGGACGCCAAGCGCTTCGTCGCTGACTGGATCCTTCCCAAGACGGATAGAGAGCGCGAGTACCTGGAACGGCTGGCAGCCGGAGACTATCGCCCGGAGCTCGTCTTCCAAGACGAGTCGATGGCCAAGGCCGCCGCCGCCAATCCCGAGGCGCTCTGGAAACTCGAGAACCTCAGGAAGATGCCCCGATAGAACAACCTGCCCCGATCCTCAAGGCCCAAGGCAGTCGCCTGGGCCAACCTCCTCGTCGAGAGGATCGACGCGGCAGAGCAGTGGCCCTCTAGGCCACCGCCAGACACGATGACGAACAGGCACTGAGGCCTCCATGCCACAGACGAGCAACGCCACCACGGCGCAAAGCACCCCGCGCACTTCACGGGCATGACAGCTGTGCATCGTGCGTCACCCGCACAACCACGCCGTCACCCAGCGGAGTCAACGCGACCCTGAGAACACCACACCTCCACCACACGCTCCAGCGCACAGGCACACCAAACCCCGCAGCAACCACATCGCCCCATTCCCACGAGCTGCCTCCGCACGCTACCCCACCCCGCCTTGGGAGCGAAGACTCGCCCACGGACGCTTCCGCGCAAGGGCCGCGAAAGCTTTCCCGAAGGGCCGCAGGCGATCCTTTGGGAAACTCAAGGCGCATCCGCGTTTCGCTTTCATCCCTTGCACTGTCGCTTGCCCGCAGGCGCCATCCGCCCCGCAAGGCGCGCCAAGGGGCGGGCCCCAACACGAGGGGGCAGATAGTCATGGGAACGAACGTCGACGAGAGGTCGCACGAGGCGGAGCGCGCACGCGACGCCCTCATCGTTGAGCTCGAGCTCTTGGGAGGGGGCGTCGTCCTCCAACGTCTCCCTCAGGAACTTCATGGCCTCGTTCATGCGCCACAAGGAGGACTCCGGCACCATCGAGCCCTCCACGGTGCGGGGCTACCGCGCCGAGACGCGCATCATCTGCCGCTACCTCGGCAGCGTGAGGCTCGCCGAGCTCTCTATACCGGGCACGTCCTTCTAGATGCGCGACATGAGCGCCGACGGATGCGCTCCCCTCCCGACCAGACGCCAGACGCAATGACATAGCGGGCGCCGCAGCCCACACATCACAGGAGGGCAGTGACGCAACGACTAGGAGCGCACCCGGGCATCATCACGGGCACAGCCACCGCGTATTACGCAGCGCTCGAAAGTCAGTCCGCTGCCCACGCGAAGCCGAACCCCCTCGCCGTGACGGACCGCGCGTGCACGCCCATCCTTAACAGCGCGAACCATAATCCCTAGATGACGCTAATTGTAGAACTACAGCTCCAGGCCGAGGACGTCACGGTCGAATTCCCTGACGTCGATTGACGAGGGCACCTTCACCCCGAGCGCCTTGTAGTACTCGCGGACCTGCCTCGACGGCGTCTCGACCACGACCCTGCCGTCGGCGTTGGTGTAGCAGGACAGCGACCTGGCCTTGCCCCATACCTCGGTGAGGGAGACGTCGGCCCCGGCGAGCGCCTTGCGCATCCTGAGCACCACGATGGTGCCGATGATGTCGGCGAGGATCTTGCCGCGCACGGTGAGGTCGCTCCACTTGCGCAGCGGCAGCAGGCCCAGGTAGTCCTTGCTGGTCTTGAAGACGCCCTCGATCTCGGTGCGGCAGAAGTACTCGTCCAGGATCTCGCGGGGCGTCGCGACCTTGGTGGACATCAGCACGAAGTAGCCCTGCCGCACGGTCTCCCAGTCCTTCTCGGCGAGCGACATCCCGTCGAACCTCTCCTGGTTCTTGTCCAGCCACCTGGCGAAGCGCGGCGTGGCGTTGGTCTGGTCCACGTAGACGTAGCAGTGCAGCCTCACGCCCTGCACCTCGACGTCGCGCCTCCTGGCGAAGTAGAGGTGGCCGGAGCGCGTGATCGCGTACTTGCCCTTGCCGATCAGAGAGCGGACGCCCCGCCAGAGCTCGCGGTACGGGTACCCCCTCCTCGCCGGCATCCTGACCAGCACGTCCCTCTCGCCCTCGGAGAAGGCCTCGAGCAGCTCGCGCGACGCGTAGCCCGCGTCGAGGACCGCGGTTACGACCTCGATGCCGAGCGTGGCGAGGACGTCGCCCATCACGGTCTTTATGGTCGAGAGGTCAAGTACGTTGCCGGGCACGACCTCGTACCAGACGGGCAGCCCCGTCGTCTCGTCGAGCACGAGCGCGAGGCGCATCTGGACCGCCGCGCCCCTCAGCCCGTGGCTGCAGAGGGCGTTGAGCGGGTTGTCGACCGCGTCGTTCGGGAGCGGGGTGGAGTCCACGTAGCATGCGCGGCCGAAGCCGGGCTTCGTCCTCCTCATGAGCCTGGCGAACGCCCTGAAGAACGCGACCTTCGCCCCGTCGGCGCCCATCGCCGAGAAGAACGCCGTGTCCGATCTCAGCGACGCGGGCGGCACGCCCGGCAGCGCCAGAGCCGCGAAGGACCTGGCCACCATGTTGTCGCAGGTCTCGCGGCTCCCGTCCCGCACCACGCCGTGCGTGACGTGGGCGAGGGCGCGCTGGTAGGACCGGTCGTCGGGGAGCGCCTCCCTGAGGCACCCCGCGACCCCATCGGCGCCCAGGAACGACAGCAGCAGGTGCTCGGGGCCGAGCTCCAGGTGCCGCGGCGGCTCGGGGAACGCGCCCGTGTTCGCCAGCCGCTCGTCGCCCTTGGCCACCGGCGCGAATCCGTCGGCGTCCGCGTCGTACTCCACCAGGCCGCGCGTCGGTGACGCGAACACGCCCGAGCGCCTGTCGTCCGCGAGCCAGACGACCTTGCCCAGCCTCTCGCGCACCGCCTGCGCCGAGTGGTACTTGGCGCCGCGCACGTACGACGTGTCGACCACGGCGGCGGACCCGCTCCTGATTGCGCCGGACTCGTCCCTGACCAGCTTCTGCACCTTTATGAACGGCATCCCGGTCGCCTCCCGTGCCACACAGGAAGTAGTAAGTAGCACTACATATAATATAGCACAAGAGAGGCCCCTTGGGGCCTCGACCTGCGATTTTCTCGATTTTCTTTGGTTTGATCAGGCGGTAGTTCTACAATCAGAAAGAACTAGGGATAATCAGAGCTGATGGTATATTCCGCCATGGCGACCCCTTCCATGAATGCGGCGCGAACGCCTCTTGCAACGACGGCAGAAACTTACCGCGAACCACGGGCCCGAGGACATGCGCCGAAGGGCGCTCATCTTTCATGCCGAGGAAAAGTCGTTTCCCATCCGGATGCCGATGCCTGGTGATCGTCGGCGAGACACGCGACGTCTTTGTCCGCCGTCATCCCAGCTCCTTCACGAGCCCGCCGAAACCTGCTGCCTGTCCCAAGCTCGCCTTCGCCAGGCCGCCTTCATAGAATGAGATGAGCTCGGAGACGAACGCCTGGGCGGACCGGCGGTCCAGGCCGTGTCGCAGTGTCTCGAACATGCCGTCGAAGAAGCCGCGCGTGAGCACGTGGACAAGCAGCCGCTGGTCGTCGTCAAGCGGCATCCCCAAAACGTCGGACTGGGCGTAGATGCGCCGGCAAGGCTGTTCGGCGACCTTTTCCACGTAGTGCTCGAACGCGGTGCCCGCCGAGGCATCCAGTAGCAGCATGAACGCGTCGCGGTTGTCGAACATCAAGTCGACTAGTTCCTCATATACGGAGTGCGAGAACAGCTCGCGTTCTCGGATTGACTCGTTCCCCATGTCGAAATACCTATCGTAGCCCGCCATGAGGGTTTCCATGAACTTGCCTGCCGCCGGCCCAACCAACGCGGCGAACAGTCCTTCTTTGTTGTCGAAACGCGTGTACACGGTATGCGTGGTCACTCCCGAATCGAGGGCGATGGTGCGCAGCGACGCATTCGCGAACCCATGCCGGGAAAACTCCCTCCGCGCGCTTGCAAGAAGCTTTTCCGTTGTGCCTTCGGCACGTTTCGCCACGCGACACCCCTCTTTCACCTAGGGATCGAATTAGATCCGACCTCGTTATTATAGGGTAGGCATGATGTCCCTGCTTTGTTGCTTTGCCTGCGGCCGCTCCAGCACGCGCCCGCGCCCCGTGCGAAGGCCCCTTGCCTTGACCGACGGTGGCCGCGCTAGCCAACGATGCGCGAGAAGTGCTTGGCGAACAGCCTGCGCCCTAAGAGGGTTCCTGCCACGGCGCCCACCGTCGTCGCGGCGCCGAACGCCATCAGAAGCGGCCCCTGCACGCATCCGGCGAGCGTCGCCATGTAGTCGACGCCGTAGCTCTTGACCGCTGAATCCATGTAGCCTTCCATGGAGAATGCGATCGGCGACATGAAGCCGAACCAGATAAGCAACGCGAACAGGACGTATCCTGCGACGATGAGGGGAAAACTCTTGTACCTGCCTGCCGACACGACCACCTCGCCCACAATGCCGGCCATTAGAACGAACAACGGAACGGGCCCGTATGCCCCTATGAGGAAGTTAACTAGCGCCGAGATGGCGCCGAGGCCGAACACGGCCCCGCGTTTGGGAACCTTTGTCACGATGTAGACGAAGATGATGCCACCGGGGACGAAGCCGACAAGGCCGAACAGCGGGAATCCGACGGCGGACAGACCACCTATCGCGCCCACGATGAACAGCACCGCCGTATGCAAGAGGGCGAAGATGCCCACGGTGACGTAGTCTTTGGTCGACATCTTCTTGCCTGTGCCGCCCGTTCTCACGGCCTGCGCCGGCATTCCCGCATCTTTGTTCTCTTTCATTCTTCCTTCCTTTCGGTCAAAGGGAGCCTGTGGGTCTTGCCCTCTCGGCTCACCCTTTGCTCACCCGATCGAAAACCACGCGCGCAGGAGCGCCGCATGCTCTGTGTCAAGCGGATACGTGCAGGTCACCCGGCCGGATTCCAGCATCGCGATATCGTCGGCCATACGGCAGATGAACTCGTAGTCATGCGTTATGATCAAGACGCGCGTTCCTCTGCGCGCCAGGCGCCGTATCGCCTGGGCGATCCGCTGCATGTTGGCGAAGTCGAGCCCGCTTGTCGGTTCGTCGAGTATCACCACGTCGGGCTCCGCCACGATCGCCGTGGCGATGGCGAGGCGTTGCTTCTCGCCTCCCGAAAGCGAGAGCGGATGCCTGGAGAGCGTGCCACCCAGCCCCAGCTCTTCAAGCAAAGCGGCGGTGGCCTTAACGGTCAGGCTGCCCTTCGCGTCGGACATCGCAAGCTCACCTGCAACGGTATCGCTGAAAAGCTGGCTCCCTGCGTCCTGCATGATGAGGAAGAATCGACCCGCGCGCCGCCTGAACGAAAGCTCGCGGCCTACCGACACGAGGCCCGCGCGCTCGCGCACAAGGCCGCAGAGCATGCTTGCCAACGTGGATTTTCCTGCGCCGTTCTTCCCCAGCAGGCAGACGGTTCTGCCTGCCAGCACCTCGATGTCTACGCCGCGCAACGTCTCTCGCCTTCGGTATCCGCCGCGAAGCCCTTCTACGCGCAGGGGAGCCCCCGTTTGGCTGTCGTGCTCCGGCTGGGCTGTCGCCACCTGCGCCTCCACGAGGCTCAGGTCGAGACTGCGCAGCCCCAGTGCCGCTTGGTCGCCAGACGAAAGCGCCAGGTATCCGTCTCGGCTGAACTCATGGCTCACTCGCCCATCTTGAAGGTACACGCAGCGGTCCACGGCGTCTTTTAGGTAGTACACGCGATGCTCGGAGACCACCACGGTCTTGCCACACTCTTTCAGCCGTTCCACAAGCCGCCCGAGGCGCCTGGTTGCATCGAAGTCGAGATTGGCGCTCGGCTCGTCCATCACGAACACGTCGGGGCCGAGCGCGTAGGCGGCGGCGATGGCCACGATCTGCTTCTCGCCACCGGAAAGCTCGAACACGCTCTTTCCCATCAGGGTCTCTATGTCCAGGTCGACCACCGCACGTTCGACGCGCCGGCGTATCTCTTCAGTCGGCATGCCGAGGTTCTCCAACCCGAACGCGATCTCGGTTACCGTGTCGGTATTGAAGAACTGACTTCGAGGATTTTGGAACACGCTCCCCACCATGCGCGCGATCGCAGGCATGGGAAGGCTGGAGAGCGCCTGGCCGCCTACACTCACCGAACCGGTCATGTACCCTTCGTAGTAGTGGGGAATGAGCCCGTTCAAGGCGCGGATGAGGGTGGTCTTTCCCGAGCCGCTCTTCCCCGTGACCACGACGACTTCACCGCTTTTCACGGAGAGGCTGACATCCTGCAGGCATGCGCCGTTGCCGCCCTCGTAGGAGAAACCGAGATTCGAGATCTCTATCATGCGATTGCTCCCACGCGGCTTGCCACCGCTGCCGCCACCAGGCATGTGCATGCCACAAGGCATATGGCATCCGCAAGATCGATCTCCATGGGGTAGACCGTGGTGCGCACATCCTGCGCCTCGATGCCGCGCGTTATGGCGGCGGCAGAGATTTCCTCGGCGACGGTCGCGCTGCGCACGATTATGGGCACCATGACATACTCCATCGTGCGCACAAGATGGAACGCGACGTTTTTGGGCGACACACCGAAGCCGCGCATCTTCATCGCCCCTGTCACATTGCGCCATTCCGAAGCCAGCGAGGGGAAGTAGCTCAAGACGACCGAGAACGGGATGGTGATGCTGTTGGGAAGACGGAGCTTCTGCATGACCACCAACAGCTCGCTTATCTTGGTGGTGGCGACCAGGCAGTAGCCGAACCCGAAGATGGGCGTGGTCTTGCGGATGACCATGGCGACGACCAGCAAGACCGAGGCGATGCCGTTCTCGCCGCCCGCAAACGCCATGATGATCACCGCCGCCGCGTAGGTGGCGGCGCAGCGTATGGCCGTGCGGTTGAGCCTGCTGTACAGAAGAGCCGCCACGATGCACGCCATGACAGCGATCTCGACCGAGAAGCTGCGGTTGAGTACCGCAGCCACGTTCACGGCCAGCAACGCGGCGACTTTCACGCGGGCATCCAGGCGGGGCGGCTCCCTGTCGAAAAGCTCTCCGATACACGTATCAAGGCCTGGTGTTCGCGAATGCTCGACATGCGGTAGAAGCCCTGTCTTTGGCATGCATGCCCGCCCGCTCATCGCACGTCGTTCCCGTCTCGCCCCGCCGACCACGAAGCGCTTTTTGTTTGCAGCGCGAACAGGCGGCTGTACAGCCCCTTCGCGCCCATCAGCTGCTCGTGGACGCCCTCTTCGACGACGGTACCCTCCTGAAGCACGACGATGTGGTCGCAGCCGGCGATCGAGCGCAGCCGATGGGCCACAACGAGCACGGTCTTGTTTTTCACGAGCGCCCCCAGAGCCTGCTGGATATGTGTCTCGTTCTCAGGGTCGACGGACGCGGTCGCCTCGTCGAGTAGCACGATCGGCGCATCCTTCAGCAGGGCGCGGGCGATGGATATGCGCTGTCGCTGCCCTCCCGAGAGCGTGCGACCGTTTTCGCCCACGATGGTCTCGTAGCCGTGCGGGAGCTTTTCTACGAACTCGTCGCAGCATGCGGCCCGCGCGGCCTCACGCACCTCCTCGTCGGTTGCCCCCGCGCGTCCGATGCGGATGTTGTTCGCTATCGTGTCATCGAACAGCACCACGTCTTGAAACACGAACGCGTAGCTGCGCAGGAGCGTCTCGGGGTCGATGCCGCCTATGTCGATGCCACCCATGCGCACCGTGCCCCTATCCACATCCCAGAAGCGCGCGGCGAGTCTGCATAGCGTCGACTTCCCGCAGCCCGAAGGCCCCACGAGTGCGGTTGTCTGTCCCTGCGGGGCGGTAAAAGACGCGTCGTGGATGACGTCGTCCTCGCCATAGGCGAATGTCACGTGGTCGAATTCGAGATCATACGCCCTCGGGTGGACGTCGCCGTCCCCCTCCTGAACGGGATGGTCCAGTATCTCGCCGATACGCTGGGATGCCACGAGCGCATGAATGATGGCGCCCAGCCGCTCGATGGCGACGCAGAGCGGTTCGTACAGGCGCACCGAGGCGAACAGGAAGAGGAGAAACTCGAACGTGCCCAAATCCCCCGATGCCATCCGCGCTGCACCGTAGACGATCACCACGCCCATGCCGCAGCGCAGGAAATTCTCACCGAACGAGATCCCCAGACCGGCCAGCAGCTCGTATAGGACCAGCCCGGGCACCAGTTTTCTGGACGCACGGCGAATCTTGCCTTGGTAGCCATTCATCAGGTTGAGAGCGTGCAGCTCCTGCATGTTTTCCAGATACTCCTGCATCGCCTCGCTCATCTGCAGGCGCCTTGCGCGGTTGCGCCTGTTCTGTCCCTCGGAGATCAAACGGGACAGGGCCATGAACAGGGCGGCAAGCGGGAGACATGCGGCAAGCGCAAGCGTCATGCGCCAGTCGACGACAAGCAGGCAGACGATGCTTGCCAGAGCGAACAGCAGGCCGCTCACCAGCTCGACAAACGAAGTCGCGAGCACGCCCTGCACGGTGTCGACGTCGTCCATGACTGCGGAGGTGAAGTCGGAGAGGTCGCGCTTCCCCAGATAGGACATGGGGAGCCGACGGATTCTTTCGGCAAGCGCGATGCGCATGCGGGCATCCTCGTCTCCCGCACTCAGGTATTTACTTTTGTACGATACCCAATACGCCAAGAACATGACGACGACCAACGCCGCCGCTGCCCCCAGATAGGGCAGAAGCGGTACGTCCTGGGCGTTTGCGCCCGCGCTCCGAACGACCATCTCGTTCGCTATCATCGCGAGTAGTATGACGGGAAGGAAGGCGGCGAGCCTGAAAGCGCACATCCACGCGCTCGCCCGCAGCAGGTTGGCATTGCCCTCGTCGCTTACGCGCAAAGCTTTCTGCAGCGGATTGCCCATCATGCGGCCCCTCCGATCTTCCATTCCACGCTCCGCTCGTACTCCTTGTACATGCGAGCATAAAAACCAGCCTGCGCTATAAGCTCGTCGTGCACGCCCCTCTCGACGATGCGTCCGTTCTCCACCACGCATATCTGGTCGGCGTCGACCACGGTAGAGAGGCGGTGGGCAACCATGAGCACGGTCTTTCCGCGCAGCAGCTTGGACAGCGCCTGCTGGATAAGATGCTCGTTTTCGGCGTCGGAATAAGCGGTCGCCTCGTCGAGCAGCACGATGGGGGCATCTTTGAGCATGGCGCGTGCCAGAGCGATGCGCTGCATCTCCCCACCGGACAGGTACACGCCTCGCGCGCCTACGACAGCGTCGGCCCCGTTGGGGAATTTTTGGAGGATATCGTCGCATTGCGCCAGATGGAGGGCCCGCAGCACCTCTTCCCGCGAAGCGGTAGGCTTCGCATACGCCACGTTGTCCGCGATGGAGGCCTTGAACAGCCGCGTGTCCTGAAAGACGATGCTCGTGTGCGCAGCCAGCCAGGCGTAGTCCATCTCGCGCACATCGTCTCCCCCGATGCGCACGGTTCCTTCCTGAACATCCCAGAAGCGCGCGATCAGATTGGCCACGGTGGTCTTACCCCCTCCCGATTGCCCCACGAGGGCGCACACGGCGCCGGCGGGAATGCGCAGCGTCACATCGTCGAGCGCGAGAGGAGAGTCGGGCTTGTAGCGGAATGAGACGTGATCCAAGGCTATGTCGAAGCACTCAGGCTCCTTCGGGGCAAGAGGGCGTTCCAGCACGGGCTGGGTGAGAATGTCGTCCACGGCGTCGAGCGACGCGCTGGAAACCATGAGGTTCGACGCCGCGTTCATGATGCGCGTAAGCATGGTCACAGTCATGGGGATGAGCACGCAGAAGAAGATGAAGGTCGCCGCTGCTGTGGTTGCCGCCGCACCGCCTTTCGCGCTGTCGTGCAGGACGATGGCGGTTGGGATGAGAAACAGGAACCCCGCGTTGATGGTGACGGTGTAGAGGCTGTCCGGCAGGCGCATGGAGAGCGCGTATTTGAGCATCCATGATCGGTGCTCTTCCACCGAGTCGTGATAGCGCTTGAACGACTCCGCCGTTTGGCCGAACACCTTCACCACGGCGATGCCGCGTACGTACTCGGTGGTGGCGCTCGCCATGTCCTCTGCCGACTTCTGCTGCTTGGCGTAGAAGGACTTGCTCGAGTCGTTCAGCATCCACGCCAGCACGAAGAACCCTGCGACCAGGGGCGCTAGGCAGGCGAGCGAAAGACGCCAGTCGAAGGCGAACATGCACGCGATATACGCGACCGGCAGTGCAATGGCATTAACGAAGTCGGGCATGGTGTGCGCGATGGTGTTTTCGATGTTATCGGTGTTCTTCTCGATTATCTTGCGCAGCTTGCCCGAGGGATTTGCCACGTGGTAGCCCAAGGGGACCCGCCCCAAGTGGCACACGATGCGGTCGCGCAGACGGGCAACCGTGTTGAACGCCGTCAGATGCGAGAAGAGCAGGCCGATGCCGTATATCCCGAATGCCGCCATGATAAACAGCACCGCGTCCCAACCGAGGGCCGCTATCGCTTGCCGGTCGATTGAGGAAAGGTCACCGGCTGTCGTGAGCACAGCTTCTCCCACGTAGTATACGCGCACGTAAGCGAGCAGGTTCATGGCCGCAGAGGCCGCCACGGTTGCCATGCTGACAATCTCGAGCCAGCGATAGCCGCCCATGAGCACGAACAATCGCCGCACCGTGCCCTTCTTGTCCATGTCCACTCCTCATATCGGTAACAACGTTTCCGTTGATAATACACCATAGGGAACACTGTTTCCGATAAAAATTGGACTCAGGCATTGCAAGCCGCTAGAGACGAGGGGAACAACGACGGCTTCATGGCCGCCAAAGGCCCCACTCTGGGAATCTTCACAGATGATAGTAAGCATCCCGCACGGAAGGCTGGCGAGAAGCGACGTGATTCGGACATGCAAAAACGTATGTTTGAGGCCTCAGTTGCCGCCGAGGGATAAAACCCGCTCGAACTCGCCACCGACATGCGCTGCAGCAAGGTGTACGCTCAGGTGGAGCAGTCTCAAGGAGGACGGCCGTGCGGGTGCTTAGGGTGCTGGTCAAAGCTATCAGGCTCATCGCCAAGGCGGCGCTCAGGTTGATGCGAGCATAGGCAACCGACAAGTCCGAACCATTTGGAACTTGGTAGAACCTTGAAGGCACAGGATGTGACCTCAAGCGGAGGAAAGGGAGGACATGGCAGACGAGAAGACCGGGTCGGGCGAGGGGCGAGACGCCATCGTCCCCGTGGTCGACGCCCGGACCCGCAGCATGATCCACACCGTGCGCGGCAGGCAGGTCATGCTCGACAGCGACCTCGCAGAGCTCTACGGAGTGGAGACCAAGGCGCTCAATCGTGCCGCCTCGCGCAACTCGGCGCGTTTCCCCGAAGATTTCAGGTTCAAATTGGGTCACGATGAATTCGAATCTTTGAGGTGCCAAATTGGCACCTCAAACAACGGAGACGGACGCGGCGGGCGACGCTACATGCCATACGCCTACACCGAGCAGGGCGTCTCGATGCTCTCGGCAGTGCTCAGAAGCGAAGCTGCGGTGCGCGTGAGCGTGCAGATCATGCGCGCCTTCGTCGAGATGCGCCACTTCATCGCCGACAACGCCCACATGTTCGAGCAGGTCCGCAACGTCGAGCGACGCCAGATCGAGTACCAGCAGAAGACCGACGAGCGCTTCGAGCGCGTCTTCGACTACATGGAATCGCACGAGGCCCCCAGGCAGAAGGTATTCTTCGAGGGCCAGGTCTGGGACGCCTTCGAACTCTTGGTCTCTCTCGTCCAGCGTGCCAAGAAGGGCGTCCTCCTCGTAGACGGCTACACCGACGCAGGCACCCTCAACATCCTGGCAAAGAAAAACGACGGCGTCTCCGTAACGCTCTGGACCCACCCCAAAGCCAAGCTCACTGCCAAAGACATCGAGACCTTCAACGCCCAGTACCCCGAACTTACGGTCAGGCGCACGGAGTCCTTCCACGACCGCCTCATCATCCTAGACGGCACGGAGACCTACCTTGTCGGTGCATCCCTCAAGGACGCGGGCAAGAAGGTATTCGGCATCACGAGGATCGAAGACTCGGAGACCGTGCAAACAATCCTGGTAAGACTGGACCCAGGGGAAGAGAACGCGGACGTCAAGGAGGGGACCGAAGGACAAGCAGCCGAAGGATAGCGTGGCCGAGAGATGCGATTAACAAACCAGCATGGATAAGAGCAGCGCCGCATCCCAAGTGGGTCACGACGCTGCTTCATACCACCAAGGCAGCCACCAAGAGTTTCCAACGGCGCGGCGCGGCAGAGGTCCCTGCCTCAAGCCGCAGCCGCGCCGCGCTGTTGGAAACTCGTGCGAGGTTTGGGCCGCCGGACCTACGGGCAAGCCGGAGGGGTTTCCAACACCGCGCAAAGGACACGCGGCATTGAAAACCCGTGCGACGGTCACGCACCTGCAAGGGCAGGCAGCGGGGCGCTGCGTACCCCGCTGTCGTCAATGACGGCCATACATGAGCCAAAGCAGCAGCGCCAGCGGAGCGACAAGCAGGCAGAACACAAGGGCCAGAATGTCAGCCAAGCCCCAAGCCAGCTCCTCATGCAGACGGCCTCTCATTTCAGCAGCTCGTTCACGCGCCGCTGCACCGCTGCGTATTTCTCGCCCAGACGGCACCTGCGCTCCTCGCCGCTGCCGTAGTCGCCCCGGATCACGGCGCGAGCCATGGCATCGATGTCCGCGGCCTTGGCGGAAGAGGCCTTCGCGGATCCCGCCCGAGAGGTGTAGTCTAGGCAGATCCAGCCCGCGCCGGACTTCAGGCGGCCCCAGTTGCCGGAGGTCCCCACGATGGTGTACGTCCCCCGGCTGCGGATACAGCCGACGACGGCATAGCCCGTTCCGGGCCCCTTGCGGATGTTCAGCGCGTCGCAGGTCACCTTCACGAGGTACACGTCGGAGCTCCCGGACTTGCTGTCCGATTTCGTGGAGCCGCCGTCCAGCCGCGCGTTAACCTCACTCGCTAGCTTCCCCATGCGGGCATGCAGCCGCGCCCCCAGGCAGGCGGTCGAGGCGAACATGCGGTGCTCGGTCAGGCTCCCGTTCCGGTCGCCCGTGTAGTTGAGCCGAAACCCGTACCGCGTGCAGATGTCCGCGCAAAGTCCGACCAAGGTGTCCCATGTCTTCTGGCTCATCTCTCCCGTGGAGTTATCGATGTTCCCGCACTCGATGGTGATGGCCCGCCTGTCGTTCCAAGCGCTGCTCGACGTCCAGGCCCGGTCGTCCTCGTCCATGCTCATGACCACGTCGCCGTCGACCCCGATGCAGTAGTTCGAGGACGCCTGCCGAGTCGTCCCAGCGAAGTAGTCCGCGCACTGCCTGCCACTCCACCTGGCCGCCATGGCAAGTTCGACGCCACCACGCCAGCCGGCGTCACCGCGCCTCCAATGAGCGCCACCAATACCGACTCCATACGAGAAAGCCCTCCCTGCGACGCCATCCAATGCATTCATCCTCCAACCCCGTCACAAACGCTTGAGAAGGCCACATATATGGCTATAATTCTGGCTAGTTACAAGAACTCTCGGAAAGGGACGCCCATGCCTGCCGTCACGATGGGCCTCGCGGAGGCCAAGAACAACTTCTCCAAGGTCACGGCCGAGGTCAACCGCACGGGCCGTCCCGTCACCGTGCTCAAGAACAATAGGCCCTGGGTTGTCATCCAGCCGGCAGCGGGGGCCGCCCAGACAGACGCCGTGGACGTGGCCGTCGACTTCATGGACGAGTACGCCGACGTCTTCCGGGAGCTGGCCAAGTGAACGCCCCGCAGGACCCGCTCGTCGCAAAGGACCAGGTCATCGCCATCCACGACGTGGCCATCGCGCGCTTCGGCGGCCTTCCCGGCGTGCGCGACGAGGGCCTGCTCGACTCGGCCCTGGCTCAGCCCTGGCAGACCTTCGGTGGCCGGGACCTCTACGAGGGCGACGTCGCCAAGGTCTGTCGCCTGTACTACGGCGTGATCCGCAACCACCCCTTCACCGACGGCAACAAGCGCACGGGGGCCGCCCTTCTGGGAGCATCCCTGCGCCTCTGCGGCCACCACTTCAAGCCCGCCACGACGACTTCCTGCGGGCGATGCCAGCGGTCGCCGACGGCAGCATGTCCTACGAGCAGCTCGTCGAGTAGGTCGAGAAGGCTGTCTCCTAGGCCTTCGCCGTGAGGTACCCCGCCTGCCCGTCCTTGTCCACCACGCAGTAGGCCATCCCGGTCTTTCCGCTAGCCCGGGCCGTGCCGTTCCCGCCCACGAGGCTCTTGCAGCTGTAGAAGCACTGGTTCCCAGTGCAGCCGGAGGGCAGGGCCCAGTCCGCATCCACGTAGATCGTCGTGAGCGCCGAGCACCCCGCGAAGGCGTAGAAGAGGTCCGTGAGCGAGGAGGGGTCGAAGCCCGTTAGGTCGAGCTCCGTCACAGCCGTGCACGACGAGAACGCATGCCGCATCCGCGAGACGAGCCTCAGGTTCCCCAGCCCCTCGAAGCTTGTCACGTCCCCATACGCATAGAACCAGTAGTTCATGTTGAGCTCTGTGAACCCCGCCGTCGCCATGTCGGCCTTCACCTTGACCTTGGTGAGGCGGTCCTTCTCGTCCGACCACGGCAGCCCTGAGGCCAGCTGGTACTTGGCCTAGGCGCGGTCCGCCCGCGCCCCGCGACCCCGCGCGACCACGTAACGTCCGAGCTCGCCGAGATCTCCAGGTACCCGTCCGCGTAGACCGTCCCCCAGAACCACTGCCTCGTGTCGTTGCCGGGGTCCGTCAGCACGCCGCCCTCCCCGAGCTTGCAGATGGAGTAGGCGGTCAAGTTCCCCACCACGGTCCTATCGGTTCCCCCGACCAACTTCTGACAGCCGTAGAACATCTGGTAGCCCGCCGTGAGCGCCGACGTGTCGAAGAAGGTGGCGTAGACGGACTCCAGGTCCGTGCGCGAGACGAAGCACTGCTTCGCGGTCGTCATGCCCGAGAGGTGCTGGAACCCCACGCCCTCGGTCGTCGCAGACATACGCAAGGAGACAGTCCGCTTGGAAATCCGGCCGTCCGAGACCTCATACGAGCACTCCAGCTCCCCGTCCCAGACGGACTCGACCCTGCGCAAGGCTGCCAAGGCGTTCGAGTGGCAGAGCAGCGCCCCGCGCTTGGTGGAATCATCGCAACTCACCGTGCCCAGTGACCATCGCGTGTGAGCGACCACCGCCATGGCCTGCGAGACAGTCTTGGCTACCAGCTGCTCCTCTTCCACGAAATCGCGCAGCAGCTCGCACAATGAACTCTCGGCATAGACGTGCGCAATGCCCGCCGTCTCCTCGTCGGTCCTCACAACCTCGTGCTCGCGCCAGGCCCCGGTGTCGGGGTCCCGCCACACCAGCCGGTCGCCCTTCTCAGGCGCCACCAGGCAGCCGAACTCCAGCGTGTCCTCGCCTCCCAGCCCCTCAGTATGCGTCATGAAGCCCAGGGTCGGCAGCACCCCCAGCCGCTCGTCCCACCGGTCGAAGAGGTAGAGGGTCGGGACTGCCATCAGGCCCACCTCTCGACCCAGCTCACGGAGTGAAAAGAACAACCCGAGAAGACCAAGGCATTTTCCACCGGGTACCAGCGCGAAGAAGTCAGATTCGAGCGAGACCCGCGCCGTGGCATCGGCCCCGTTCACGGTCACTGCCTGCCGCTCCATGTCGATGACCACCACATCGCCGGCGGCGAAGGTGCCTTCCACAGCGACGGAAGAGCTCCCGTCGCCCACGGAGACCGCACTCCCGGCCTCAGCTACAAGCGTGATCGTCGGCCAGGTCTCCCACGTTCCGCCGACCTCGAACGATTCGGCGCCGCTCGTCTTAGGAACTGTCGATAGTAAGAGACTCTTCGGGGGTTCGTGTGGGTTGACGCCTCGGCCAAGATGCCAACCTGGCAGCGGCGCCACTCGCGCAGAGCCTGTCTTCCCGACCAAGCGAGAGGGGCCAGCGAGGAGGCGCCGCCGACACGCCATGACGGCTGAGGCGCTCGTGCCACCTGGCACAGCTCGCGTCGCGATTCGTATCGCGACTCGCGTCGCAACAGTGTACACAAATGACCCAATCCGGCGCGGAGAGGCCCGATCCTCCCATTTGTGTACACTATTGCGATCCCAAGGCCACCCACAACCCAAGCCCACGGCCCAACAGAGCTCGCGCTCACCACGGGCATGAGGCGCGGCGAGGTCTGCGCGCTCAGGTGGTCCGACCGCTCGGACGACGGCACCATAACCGTGAGCCACGCCCTGGGAAACGGTCCGGGCGGCTTCTACGTGAAGGAGCCCAAGACCTCGAGCTCGCTGAGGACGATTCCCCTCACCAGGCGCACCTTCGACATGCTGCGCCTCGTGCGGGCGGACGCCGTGCGCATCGCCAACGAGTTCGCGCTCCCCTTCGGCGACCCCTACATACTGGGCACGCAGGAGGAGAAGAGCCGCCCCTACAACCCCACGCAGCTCGGCAAGGACTTTGCCGCCTTCTGCAAGATGAACGGCTTCAAGTGCACCTTCCACGACCTCAGACACACCTTCGCCACCATGATG
This sequence comes from Olsenella sp. oral taxon 807, assembly GCF_001189515.2. Classification (NCBI taxonomy): domain Bacteria; kingdom Bacillati; phylum Actinomycetota; class Coriobacteriia; order Coriobacteriales; family Atopobiaceae; genus Olsenella; species Olsenella sp. oral taxon 807. The sequence continues at coordinate 92,415 of NZ_CP012069.2, read as the reverse complement.
ATCGCGGGCGGCTGCGACGTGAGGACCGTGGCGAGCTACCTGGGGCACGCGAGCGTGTCCATGACCCTGGACATCTATGCCGACGTGGACCCCGAGGCCAAGCGCGCCGCCGTGAGCAAGGTCGAGGAGAGCTTCGGCGCCGAGATGAGCGGCTACGGCAACGCCATCATGGACAGCGTCATCGGCACGCCAAAGCGACGCGAGCCCGCGCTCAGCTTCTCGGTGGACCAGCTCAAGGCTATGCTCGCCGCCGCAGAGGAGAAGGAGGCTAGACACGGGCGTCTTTAGGCTCGTCTGGCGCTTCGTGCGCTGGCTCTTCCGCGCCGTCTCACGATGGATGTGATACACTGTGGTCAGTAAACCCGCCTGGCCTCTGCTTCCGAGCATGCACACTGGCGGGTCTTCTTTGTCTGGAGGTGCATGAGCACCGTGGGAACGTACACGAAACCTTGGCTGTCCTTCGAGCAGCAGGCAGACCTTCTCATCAACGAGCGTGGTCTCGTGGCCGACCGTGACGATCTTATCAGGCACCTCGCTGACATCGGTTACTACCGCTTGAGCGGATACTGGTACATCTTCAAGCGCCAGCCAAAAGGCGACAAGGATGGCATGCAGGACGAGCGCTTCATCGAGGGAACGTCATTCGACCAGATCTGGCGCCTCTACATCTTCGACCGACAGTTCAGGCTTGTCGTACTCGATGCCATAGAGCGCGTGGAGGTCTACTTCCGCACACAGCTCGCATACGAACTTGCTAGAGAGACCGGCGCCTTCGGATTCCTCGACGCTAACAACCTGCCAAGGCTCAAGCAGGGCAAGTATAACAAGTTCATAGCGCGCTGCAAGGATGAGCTCAGACGCTCACGTGAGCCCTTCGCCCTCCACTTCAAAGAGGCCTATAGCGACGAGCACGAGCTTCCTCCCTACTGGATACTCGTCAACCTGATGGACTTCGGCACCATGCTCAGGCTCTTCAACGGCGCACCAGCTGAAATCAGGAACAAGCTCGCAAACGACTTGGGCGTGAGCTCGCGCGTGCTGGAATCTTGGCTCGTGACCATAAACACGGTGCGTAACATATGCGCGCACCATGGCCGTCTCTGGAACAGGGGCATCGGCACCAGACCAATCATTCCCAAGCGGTCGAAGCATCCGGAATGGCACGAGCCCTTCAGCGTGAGGTCGGACAACATGTTTGGCATCCTCACAATCCTGAGCTATCTGCTGGAGCACATCGCGCCCGAGACGTTCTGGCGTGAGCGTCTCTTCAAACTTTTGGGCCGCCTTAGTTTCGGTGAGCTCCGCCGCATGGGCTTCACCAAAGGCTGGCAGGAGTGCCCGCTCTGGAAGCCGTATGCGCACAACATCGAGGATGCCAAAGAGTAGGCGGGCAAACCTGTAGGCCAATAGCAGATAAATATGGGCCCCTCGCGGTTTTTCGGCAAGCTATCGACAAAGAAAATCCCCCACCCGTTTTACCAGGCAGAGGACGAAAATTTGGTCGCGGGGGGCGGATTTGAACCACCGACCTCCGGGTTATGAGCCCGGCGAGCTACCAGACTGCTCCACCCCGCAGAGTCTGGGCGCATCAACTGCGCAGGACGATTACTATATGCCCCAGACCGACCAAAGTCAAATGACCGATGTTCTCATATGTGTTTCTTCACAATTCGCAAGGCCCATGGTCGTCTTTGCGCACTATCCTGTTCTGCATTCGCAAACCCACTTAGGAGAGTCCATGGACCTCGATCTCAGACGTGCGCTCAAGAGCCAGCCCAAGGAGGGCATAGGCGCTCCCCTCTTCCCCCTGACCACGATCTGGGGAGAGAGTCTCCTTGCCGCCACTCCTGGCGACGGCACCGTCCCCTGGCCAGAACACCCGCGCCCGCAGCTTGCCCGCACATCTTGGCAGACGCTCAACGGCTGGTGGGACTACGCCTTCGTCTCGCTCGGCTCGGCCCAAGAAGCACGTAGCTCCTGGCGCAACGCCGCGATGCCCATCTCCTGGAATGGCAAGATCCTCGTGCCCTTCTCGCCAGAGGCCCAGCTCTCGCACGTCGGCCGCCAGCTCAAGCCAAATGAGCTCCTTTGGTACCGACTCTGCTTCGATGCAAGCCGACCCCTGCCGGGGCGCAGGCGCATCCTGCACTTCGAGGGCGTGGACTGGGCCTGCGCGGTCTATCTGAACGGCAAGAGGCTCGCCGAGCACAGGGGTTGCTACCTGCCCTTTGACATAGACGTAACGTCCGCCGTCAAGGACGGAGAGAACGCCCTGGCCGTCTGCGTCTTCGACCCGAGCGACACGGGCACGCAGCTTCGCGGCAAGCAGCGACTCGTGCGGGCCAACATGTGGTATACGGCTCAGTCCGGCATCTGGCAGAGTGTCTGGATCGAGGACGTCCCCAAAGACCACGTCCGACAACTGCAGGTGAGTGCCAACCCGGACGATGGCACCATCTCGGTCACGGCCCAAGTCAGCCACCCTGGCAGACGCCTGGTCCTCTCGCTTAAGAGCGGCCGGTCGGCGATGGGACCCGTCGCCAAAAAGCACGAGGCGACGGTCAGGCTGCGCGTCCAAGCCCCCCAGCTCTGGGAACCGGACAACCCTCGCCTCTATGACCTCACGCTCGGCTATGGGGAGGATGAGGTCACGAGTTACTGCGCCTTTCGCTCGGTCGCGGTCGAGCCAGACGCCCAAGGCACGCCCCGCGTCATGCTCAACCACAGGCCCATCTTCCTGAGGGGGCTGCTCGACCAGGGCTACTGGCCCGACGGGCTTATGACCCCGCCTTCGCTCGACGCCCTGCGATCCGACGTCCAGACTGCCCATGACCTGGGCTTCAACTTGCTCCGCAAGCATGTGAAGGTCGAGGGGGAGCTCTGGTACTGGCTCTGCGACCGCATGGGCATGCTTGTCATACAGGACATGCCCACAGGTGGCGGCAGCTACGACAAGTGGCGCTCGATCAACACGCCCACGCTCTTTAGGCGCTCATGGTCGCGCTTTCGGGACGACACGCCCTCCCACTGGCGCAAGCTCGCAGCCGACGACAACTCCTATCGTAGGGAGTGGCAGCACACCCGCGACCTGACCGTGCGTCGCCTCGCCGCCCATCCCAGCGTCATTGCCTGGACGCTCTTCAACGAGAGCTGGGGGCAGTTTGACTCCTTTGGCCAGGCGCAGCGCACCAGAGAGCTCGACCCCACGCGTCCCGTCATCGCGGCAAGCGGCTGGTACGACCAGGGGGCGGGCAACTTCGTGGCCATCCACAACTACTTCAGGAGCCTCCAGGTCTATCCACATAAGGATGACCGTGCCTTCATCCTCAACGAGTTCGGTGGGCTCAGTCTTCGCGTGGAGGGGCACTGCTCACTGGAGACCTCCTACGGCTATGATGTCTTCGAGGACACAGCAGCATTTCGACAGGCAGTCTCCAGGCAGCTCGCCCAGGCAGACGCGCTCGAGCCAAGGGGGCTTGCAGGGTTCGTCTTCACCCAGCTCACGGACATCGAGGAAGAGACCAACGGGCTTCTCAGCTATGACCGCCGGGTGAGCAAACTCCCTGTCCCTAAGGCAGACCCGCGAGCATGTCCCGCATACCCTTCAGAGCCAACAGCGCACTCACCGCGCCACAGCGACCGCACACCCAAAAAATGAGTGCGGTTTTGCCCACCTTGTGCAAGTAAGTTAATCACAGGGTTCTCGAGTCACACAACAGAAGGCGAGGTGGCACATGGACATCACGACAGTGGCCAAGATGGCGGGAGTGTCTCGCGCCACCGTGTCGCGCTACCTCAACGACGGCTACGTCTCGAGCGAGAAGCGCCGCGCCATCGCCCGCGTCATCAAGGAGACCGGCTACATACCCTCACGTCAGGCCAAGCAGCTGCGCACCGGCAAGACCAATCTCGTGGGCGTCATCATTCCCAAGATAAACTCCGCCTCGATCTCGCGGATGGTGGAGGGTCTGACCTCTCAGCTCAACGACTCCCAGTACCAGATACTGCTGGCCAACACCGACAATGATGAGAAGCTCGAGGTCGATTACCTGCGCCTCTTTGCCGAGAAGAACCACGTGGACGGCGTCATCCTCGTGGGCACGGTACTCACGTCCGCGCACGAGCGCGCCATGGACGAGCTGCGAGTACCGCTCGTGGTCCTCGGCCAAGACATCGAGGGGAGATCCTGCGTCTACAACGATGACTATCACTCGATACGCGACATCACGGCGCTGGCCCTCGACCACGCCACAAAGCCCGCCTACATCGGCGTCACGGAGCGGGACCTAGCCGCAGGAAGAGCCAGACACAGGGGCTTCCTTGATGCCTGCGAGGAGTACGGCCTCGAGGTGTCCGCAAGCGCACAGCTCATCGCAGACTTCACGGTGGAGTCGGGCTACCTCAGCTGTGAGCGACTGATCGAGTCGCATCCCGACGTGGACACCATCATCTGCGCGAGCGACTCCATTGCCTTCGGCGCCATGAGCTGCCTGCGCGAATACGGCAGGAGCATACCTGACGACGTGCAGGTGACGGGCACGGGCGACTCTGAGCTCACGCTCGTGGTCACGCCCACGCTCACGACCGTACACCACCACTACAAGACGGCCGGCAAGGAGGCCGCGCGCATGCTCGTCGACGCCATGGGCAAGACGACGCGCATCCCGTGCGAGATACGCCTGGGCTACGAGGTCCTCGCACGGGGGTCGATCCGCTAGGGACACCCGTGAAGCTCGGTTTAGCCGACTGCGGGGCCAACCCCTACGGCACCATGCTCATGGCCTGCCAAGCCCGATCCGCCTCTCGTCTTTCGGGAACGCATCCTTCGTCCCCCTCCGACGCAAGACGATCCATCGCCATTCGCCGCCTATATGCCGCCGTTCAGCTATGCCCCGCTCCTTTAGGACCCACATCCTCTCAGTTGTGAAGTATTCTTGAATATATGAGAACGATTCCATGGCTGCAAGCTGAGTTTGCCACCAACTATGGAATCCTTCGATAAGAGCGTGTGAGAACGATTCCATATGTAGCGTTCAGACAAGGGGGACTCAATGGCACTTGATCACGCACAAGCCGCTAAGGAGATTCTGGAGGCGGTCGGCGGCCCGGGCAACATCGTTTCGGCAGCGCACTGCGCCACACGCCTGCGCTTGGTCATCGCAGACGACTCCAAGGTCGACCAGGAGAAGGTCGATGACGCCGTTGGCGCCAAGGGCAACTTTAAGGCTTCTGGTCAGCTCCAAGTCATCTACGGGACAGGCACTGTCAACAAGGTCTACGAGGAGCTCTGCAAGCAGGGCAACATCTCCGCCGCGAGCAAGGCCGACGTCAAGGAGGCAGCCGCACAGCAGCAGAACGGCTTCATGAAGGCCATCAAGGTACTCTCTGACGTCTTCGTACCCATCATCCCCGCCATCGTCGCATCCGGCATGCTCATGGGCATCATGGGTGCCATCCAGTTCATGGGCACACCCGCCCCCGACGGCGCGGGTCTCTTTGATCTGGACACCACCAGCGTATGGTGGCGCATCGCGGCGCTCGTCAACGCCTGCGCCCTGGCAAACCTGCAGATCCTACTCGGCTTCTCGGCAGCCACGGTCTTTGGGGGCAACCCCTACCTTGGCGCGTCGCTCGGTGCCCTGCTCATCAGCTCCGACTTCATCAGCGCCTACAGCGCCTCCAAGGCCCTCTCCGACGGCACGATGATCACGCTCCAGGTGATACCAGGCCTTTACAGCATCGACTGGATAGGCTACCAGGGACACGTCATCCCCATACTCGTGGGCGTCTGGATCCTCTGCTTCTTCGAGAAGCGCCTGCACAAGGCCGTACCCGAGATGTTCGACCTCTTCGTGACGCCGCTCGTGTCCGTCTCGGTCGCTGCCTACATCACGATCCTCTTCATAGGCCCCATCTTCGTCTGGCTCGAGAACGCCATCCTCGGCCTGCTGTACTTCCTGCTCAAGGTGCCCCTAGGCATCGGCTACATCATCATCGGCCTCATCTACTCGCCCTCCGTCGTCACGGGCCTGCACCAGATGTACACCGCCATCGACGTCTCCATGCTCGCCCAGCCTGGGAATGTGACACGTTGGCTGCCCATCGCGTCCGCCGCCAACATAGCGCAGGGCGGTGCCTGCCTGGCCGTCGCACTCAAGACCAAGACCGTTAAGACCAAGAGCCTCGCGGTCCCCTCTGGCATCTCCTGCCTACTGGGCATCACCGAGCCGGCAATCTTTGGCGTCAACCTCCCCAAGGTCAAGCCCTTCGTGTGCGGCATGGCCGGTGCCGCCTGCGGTGCCTTCGTCTGCTACCTGACCCAGCTCGCTGCCACCGGTACGGGCGTAACGGGCATCTTCGGCCTCCTGCTCTGCGTCAAGCAGCCCGTCCAGTACATCATCATGTTCGTCGTCGCCTTCGGCGTGGCCTTTGGCCTCACGAGCGCCATCTACAAGGACGAGGACAAGCCCAAGAAGAAGGTTGCCGCTCCCACCCCCAAGCCTGAGACCAGCACCAGCACCACTGCGGCCCCCAGCGCCAAAGCAGTCGCAGCCACTGGTCCCGAAGCCATTGTCTCGCCCATGGCAGGCGAGGCCATCTCGATGACCGCCGTCTCCGATCCCGTCTTCGCCTCCGAGGCCATGGGCAAGGGCGCGGCCGTCGAGCCCACCGAGGGCAAGGTATTCGCACCCGCAGACGGGTCCATCACCATGGTCGCCGAGACCGGTCATGCCATTGGCCTGCTCTCTGAGGGCGGCGTCGAGATCCTGATCCACATTGGCATCGACACCGTCAACCTCAAGGGAGGCCCCTTCACCGCCAAGTGCCAGGCGGGAGAGAGTGTCAAGAAGGGTGACCTCCTGATGGATGTCGACCTGGGCGCCATCAAGGAGGCCAACCTCCCGGCAACGACCATGGTCATCATCACCAACACCGATGACTTCTCCTCCGTCGAGGGTCACACCGGCACCGTCAAGGTTGGCGATACCCTCATCGACATCAAGAAGTAGGTCCGTCCCCCTGACCGGCAACCTTGGTCAGCACACCTGCGGGGGCGGTCGCAGTTGCGATCGCTCCCGCATTTCTCTGATACGGCAGCGCCGATGCAGGCGTCGGCGCTGCGGAAAGGAGCACCATGTTCTCTGTCACAGCCCTCGGCGAGCTTCTCATCGACTTCACCGACGCGGGTACCTCAGCTGCGGGCCAGAAGCTCTTCGAGCGCAACCCCGGCGGCGCGCCCGCAAACGTCCTCGTGGCCCTCGAGCGCCTCGGCAAGTCCACCGCCTTCATCGGTAAGGTGGGGCGCGACATGCACGGCGAGTTCCTGAACGCCACTCTCGTCGCCAACGACGTCAACTGCGACGGCCTCGTGCTCGACCCCAACTGCTTCACCACACTCGCCTTCGTCGCGCTCAGCGAGGAGGGCGAGAGGACCTTCTCCTTCGCCCGCAAGCCCGGCGCAGACACGCAGCTGCGCCCCGAGGAGCTCAGGCGCGATGTCATCGAGAACAGCCGCGTCTTTCACGTGGGATCACTCTCGCTCACCGACGAGCCGGCACGCAGCGCCACCATCGCCGCGCTCGACGTGGCCAAGGCCGCAGGCGCCGTCATGTCCTATGACCCCAACTACCGCGACTCCCTCTGGACGAGCGCCGAGGTGGCCTCTGAGCAGATGCGCTCCATCGTCACGTACATGGACCTCATAAAGATCAGCTGCGAGGAGACCGAGCTGCTCACCGGCCGCTCCGACCCCACCGAGGCCGCCCGCATCCTCCTTGGTCAGGGCGCACAGGTGATCTGCGTGACGCTCGACGACGAGGGCGCCCTCGTGGCGACCAAGGACGGCAGCGCGACCGTGCCCAGCTTCAAGGTGGATGCTGTCGACACGACCGGGGCGGGTGACTCCTTCTGGGGAGGCTTCCTCTGCGCCTTCGTGGACGCCGACATCAGGCCCGAGAACGTGACCCTCGACGACGCCAGGAGCTTCGCCCGCTTTGGCAATGCCGTGGCATCCCTCTGCGTGCGGAGGCGCGGTGCCATCCCCGCCATGCCCACCCTCGACGAGGTCGAGAAGGTCCTGTCCTAGCTGTTCTAGACGTCAACCGACCACGGCAGAGCGGCCCTCTCGCGACCGCGACGCGCAAAAGGAGCAAGATGGCAATCAAGCGCACGTGGAGCCCCAAGCACAACTGGCGCCTCAGGTTCCACCTCCAGACCGAGACCGGCGACATAACCGACCCCAATGGCCTCTGCCAGCTCGATGACACCTACCACTACTTCCACCAGCACCGCAGGCTCTGGCCCGACGCCGCCCATGGGTGGGGCCATTGGACCACGAGAGACTTCGTCAGCTGGAAGTGGCTGGGTTCGCCCATCATGCCCGACCGGGAGCTTGACAAAAACGGCTCGTACTCGGGCTCGGCCACCGTCCACGACGGTAGGATGTGGTGCTACTACACCGGAAACCAGCTGCTGCCGGGCGAGCACGACTACGACTACTCGGGTCGTCTCGCCAACGAGACCCTCGTCGTGAGCGACGGCTCCACCTTTGGTGAGAAGCGCCTGGTTTTAGGCAATGAGGGCTACCCCGCCTACTGCTCCTGCCATGTGAGGGACCCCAAGGTCTGGAAGCAGGGCGGCTGCTGGCACATGCTGCTCGGCGCACGCGCTCAGGGCGATCGGGGCTGCATCCTTCTCTACAAAAGCCCCGACGGCCTCAGCTGGAGACTCGAGGGCTCCGCGACCAACCTCGGACGGCAGCCCTTTGGCTACATGTGGGAATGCCCCAATCTCGCCACGCTCGGCAGGCGCGAGTTCCTCTTTGTGTGCCCTCAGGGCGTGGGCAAGCGGCCGACGAGCCTCCAGAACATACACAACTCGGGCTACGTCGCCCTCGACGGCAGGCTCATCGACCTCATGGCGAAGGACCCTGGCCTCATGGACGCGGACGGTCCCTACCCCTGCATCGACGAGGCGGGGTTCGTCGAGCTTGACTTTGGCTTCGACTTCTACGCCCCCCAGGTCTTCGAGGACGAGCGGGGGCGCACCATCTTGGTCGGGTGGGCGAGCCTGCCCGACATCGAGACCCAGTACGACAACCCCACTCGCGAGTGGACCCACACGCTCACCCTGCCGCGCGAGCTCACACTCAACGAGGATGGGCGTGTCTGTCAGTGGCCCGTAACCGAGATCGACGCGCTTCGCGGCGAGCTGGTTGAGTTCACCAGTGACGTCGCAGGCCTCACGGGGACGGTCGGCTCATCTTCCTACGACGTGTTCGACCTCACGGGAGCCGTAGGCGCGCGCTTCGCGGGCACCGCCGACATCTGCGTCACGCAGATCGAATCCGGAGACGCTGTGCTGCGCCTGAACGACGACCTCGAGCTTTCCGTCATCGGCAACCTGTGCGAGCTGGCCTTCACGAGCCCCGCCGGCGCCTACCGAAGCGTCAGACGCCTTCCCCTCTCGGCGCTTACGGCAGGCCGCATCAGGAACCTGCGCGTCATCGTGGACACCTCCATCGTCGAGATCTACGTGAACGGCGGCGAGGTCACGATGACAACTCGGTGGTATCCCGAGAGCGTGGACGAGCTGCGTGTCAGCTCCAGTCTCAAGGGCAGACACCAGGGCTGGGAGATGGGCTCTTGCCACTTTGCAGGCATCGACAGCTAAAACCATGGCACGCAGGCGTTGCAAGGCTATCTGGACCGAACGCCCCGGAGCTCTGGTTCGTACATCCCGGGGCGTTCAAGCTGGGTGTGCCCACGCCTTGGGCTGCACTGTCCCATCGGCCGCGTCATGACTCGCCAGCAGGCACCTCTCATTCATACGGGATCACAAAGTATGCCGCCGTGTGTCTCCCATGAGTGAGGTGCATATTTTTCCAACCACGTCCTACGACCTGCATGCCCGCCCTATAATCTCAACGGCATTTCTCTGAACCATTACCTAAAACCCAGCATCGAGTGCGTTTCTGAGGAGAACGATGTCCAAGCAATTCTGGAACCCGTCGTTTCACATCGAGCCAAGACAGGGCTGGCTCAACGACCCCAACGGCCTCTGCCAGTTTCGCGGACGCTACCACGCGTACTACCAATACGCGCCCAACTGGCCGACGGACGAGCTCAAGTACTGGGGTCATGTGGTGAGCGACGACCTCATCAGCTGGGAGGATCTGGGGGTGGCACTCGCGCCCGACATCCAGCTCGACCGCAGCGGCGTCTTCTCGGGCTGTACCTGGGTGGACAAGGGCGGTGCGCCTGACGGCGGTGACCTCATGCGCGTGTTCTACACAGGCAACGTCGTCGACACCTTCGACGACGAGCGCGTGGACTGGGGGCGAGAGGCCAACCAGATCATGACCACGAGCGAGAACGGCCTGCACTTCTCGCCCAAGAAGGCACTTCTCACTAATGCGGATTACCCCACAAGCTGTACCCTGCATGTGCGCGACCCGACGGTTTGGGAACAGGACGGCTGCCTGCACATGCTGCTGGGCGCCCGCCAGCGGGGGCCCGCCGACACAGACAATCCCGATGCTCGAGGCGACTTTGGCAGTGTGCTCGTCTACGACTCCCACGACAAGGGGGAAAGCTGGCAGCTGCGCCGCACCATTCTGCCCAAGAACACGGCGGTGGCACACCTGGTCTTTGGCTACATGTGGGAGTGTCCCAACGTCATACGCATGGGAGACAGGGAGTTTCTGGCAGTCTGCCCCCAGGGGCTTCCCTCCGAGAGCTATCGTTGGCAGAATCTCTGGCAGGCGGGGTACTTCCCGCTTCCCGCGCACAAGAAGATCATCGACATCGACGCCGTCCCGCTCGACAACTTCACCGAGTGGGATCATGGCTTTGACTTCTACGCACCCCAGATCTTCACGGACGAGGGGGGTCGCACGATCTCTATTGGCTGGATGGGCACCTTCGACCACAGTTACACAAGCGTGCCCGAAGGCATGGACCGGGCGCATACAATGACGCTCCCGCGCGAGATCTCTCTTGGTCAGGACGGGCTCTTGCGCCAGCATCCGGTTGCTGAGCTTGACAACTACCGTGGAGAGGCTCGCGTGCTGCCCTGCGGCGAGAGCCTCGTGCTTGACAGCCTCGCGGCAGACGTCGTCCTCGAGCAGATTGAGGACGGCGATGCGCAGATCTGGCTCAATGACGTCTTGGAGGTCTTCGCCGAGAACGGCAGCTTCGGCATTCGCTTTGCTCAGACCGAGGCAGGAGAGCTGGCCTCGGCTGGTCGACGGACTCGCGGCATCAGGCTTGCGTCTCTCGACGATCTGCGCATGATCGTGGACGGCTCGACCATCGAGGTCTACGCCAATGGTGGCGCCGAGGTCTTCTCCACGCGCTGGTTCCCCATAAGCGACAAGCTCACCATCAGAAGCTCGTTTCGTGCTCGCTCGTCTTTCGTGTACCCCCTTATCAAGCCGACCCGATAGCGGCCGGCGGCCCCTGCGGGCGCTCGATAGTACCCGCCAATCTGCGGGGTACTATCTCGGGGACGTTTGCCCAGTTGGCGGATTTTTGATAGGGCCCGCCAATCTGCGGGGCCCTATCTAAGCCGGCGTCGCCTGGCCGATAGGCGCGTCCGACCGACCTGGCGTCTCTCTAAGGATCAGTACACGCCTTCGCTGTCGATGGCATCGTAACGGTTGATGCGCATGAGGATCTGCTCGAGGTCAAGCATGCCCCAGAGGGTCACGCACCAATAGCTCCCCTTGACACGCACACGCAGGTTCTCGTAGCCCAGAAGCGACTTTGAGCGGTGCCACTCCATGCTCTCGATCTCGTCGTATCTGATCGTCCTCCTTGTCCCGATCGGCGGTGTGATGTGCATGCAATCGTCGTAGGTCACGACCTTGTAGCGATGCAACCAGGTCCAGATCAGGAGAGACACGCCCAAGAAGGACAGGAAGAACGCGAGGAGGACGTGGCTGTTCGCCCTGAACACGCCGACGTTGCAGAGCCATCCGAGAACCACGCCAAGGAAACCCATGAACACCATGACCATAACGAGGGTGTGCGTCAGCGTATTGGAGACACGATAGGTATCATGATGGCTATGGTGGCGCTCGACGATGTCATTCAGGAGCGTCCACTCTAGCGCCGAGACGAGAGCGGGTATGCCCAGTGCCGGCACGATGAAGACGAGGTCACTCATGGCTGCCCCCTCGCCGCATGCCCTGCACCACATACCTAGACCTCCAACCCATATGCGCAAGCGCCTCCTCGCGACGGACCGCTGTGTCGCACTGCCCTCATGCTTCTTCTCCACACTATGAGGGTAGTCGAGCTGAAGCTGTCTCCAAAGGGGTGTACAGGTACACGGGGCCAGCTTTTCCGTACACGGTCAATCGGCGGGGCCAACGGCATGTTTTTGCCCCTGAGCGGTAGTCTCGATGACGCTCGAAATGCCCGCCAAGGCACTTATGCCACTGGCGCGACGTGGGCAACACTCACCTCCCCCAAGTAGGCTTCTCAGTACGCTGTACGCTCTTGGCGCCTTGCAGACATCGGGCGTTTAGTGAGAGGCGCTCCTGTGCCAACTGTGAGAGTGAGGGCCCACAGACCTGCGACCTAACCCACCAGGTGGTGGCGCACACGGTCGAGCTCATCCTCGCCAAGGCCGCAGGAGAGCAGGTAGCCCCTCACTGAGCCACAGCCATCGAGCAGCGCCTGATACACGGCGGACATGGTGTGCATGAGCATATCGGCCCCCATGGGGCCATCAAAGTCACTGCGGGCGGAATCCTTCCCCTCGAGCAGCTCCTCTACCCTGTCGGCATCGGCGAAGGAATAGAGGTAGTCGCGCAGGATATCCTCCCTGCTCGCCTCACAGAGCCCCAGCACCAGCATGGACGTAACACCTGTGCGGTCCATGCCAGCCGCGCAGTGAAAGAGGACGCACTCGTCATCGGCAGCCTTGGCCATAAACGAGAAGATCTTGCGCACGACCTTGCGGTTCTCAAGCATGGAGAGGTAACCGTTGGCCATGTAGCCCTCGGTGTCATCAGGCAACTTGAGGTCGTGTGCATGCATGTCATAGGAGTGCAGCTGCGCATGCAGGCTGCGGACACCCCGGTCTTTGGCCAGACGATCGGGGGAATGGGTGACTTCCCACTGGCTGCGAAGGTCGACGTCCATCGAGACGCCGTAGTCACGCAGGGCGGCTATGTCAGCACCGTTGAGCTCATCGGTGTCACCGGAGCGCAGGAAGCGATGATAGAGCGTCTGGCCATACGGCGTGGGGTAGCCACCCAGCTCGCGCACGTTATAGCCAGAGGGCACGACGAGGATGCGACTCTCGGCGAGGGGTACGCGGGACCGCACGGGATCATCACCGGGAAGCTCGGCGCGCTTTATACCAAAGAGGTCCCTCAACCAGGACAACATCGCAGCCCCTTTCCAAACACCTACGCCACTGGGCCCTGGCTCCGGCCCGTGACACGACGCAGCTCTTCTTCGCAACACAATCGATGGGGTCTCGCGTCTCCCACCCCACCGCAATCCTACCTCATCGCGGCCCCATACACACCCTCGCGCTCGGTGGCCGCCTTTCACGGGTGGGCCGAACGCCCTTGGACGTCGACGGCGGACGCAGCCTTGTGGGCGGCCCTGCCCGGCACAGTCCCGCGCAACGACGGATCGCGTCGGGAATCGCGGTGCGTGAGGGACCTGCGGCCGCCACACTGCCGTCCGGTGCCGCCTCCCTCCCGATGGTCCCGAGCCGCGTACCATCCGGTGCCGCCCATCTCTTTGATGACCCTCGAGCCGCGCTGACTCACGGGCGCCACTCGACGGCGGCGAGTGGCAGGCAGACTGCGCACTCGGTGGCGCCGAGTGGCGCGGAAGTCGGCATATGTACAGTTGTCGTGAAATGCTGTGCCACTCGGTGGCGCCGGGTGGCACGCGCATCGCGCACTCGGTGTCGCCGAGTGCGCGGTCGAGCCCCGCAGGCCCGGCGCCCGTGTCCCACGCGTCCCTCCGGAGGCACATAGCGCGAGGCCATGACGCCCAATAGGGGTCACGAAAGCACCATCTCAATGGATGCGGCCTTTGGTGGCGCATGCCAATCCGTATCGAAAAGCCCCTGCAACCGGCACCCTGTAGCCTGGTAAGCTCACACCTGCCAGGAGGCCTTCCGCTTGACTCCGGCGTCACGAACTACGGTCTCATGAGCCAATCGCGAGCCGCCCACACCTTCATGCCACCGACGGAAAACGAGTCTGCCCCCCGCGTGACAACGTACCGCCGCCTTTCGGCTATGCCCAGGTCCCTGCCAACCACCGGTAGATGTCGCAGGAAGTCCTTGCGAAACCCGACCTGCGACTTAATCTCTATAAGCTCCCTACCTGCGAGATCGCTGTCATCGACCAGGTCAGCCTCAATCTTCGAGTCATCCCTGTAGAAGAAGAGCCGAGGAGTCCGTCCCGCGTTGAGATGCCGCTTTGCCGTCTCTGTGACTATGAGGTTCTCGAAGATGGCGCCGCGCATCTCGCTGTCTCGCAGCTGCTCGGAGGTCTCGACGCCCAACAGGTGACATAGGAGGCCAGTGTCACAAAAGTAGATCTTGGGCGTTCTTGTAAGACGCTTCCTGAGGTTGGCATGATACGGCTGTAGCCTGAAGATGGTGTAGCTTGCCTCGAGTATCGAAAGCCATGAGTCGACAGTCGCTCGCGCGACACCCAGGTCGCTCGCGATGCGCGATACGTTTAGAAGCGATCCGCATGACTGTGCGCACAGCATCAGGAGCCTGCGAAAAGGCCCCTTGCTACGCGCATCGACGTACTCCGACACATCTCGTTCAACATAGGTTGAGATATAGTTCTCGAAATAAACGTAACTAGGAATATCAACGTCGTAGAGGCGCGGATACCCTCCACGCAGCATGAACCCATCTGGCGTCACCTCGTTTGGTGCCAGAGCTACCTCGCGATACGAGAGTGGCATGAGCCGTACCAGCCCGATGCGCCCCGCAAGGGATTGAGTGATACGCCTCAGCAGGAGGTAGTTCTGAGATCCCAAGAGGATGTACTGGCCTACCGTGCCACGCTCGTCGGAAACCACCTGTATGGCATTAAAGAGCTCTGGCACGCGTTGCGCCTCGTCGATGATCATCCTAGGGGGTCACTCGTGAATGAAGTCGGACGGACCTGCCATCACGCGTTCGTAAGTGGGGCGGTCCTCGAGATTCACGTATGCGTAGTCGGAAAAGAGGCTCCTGACGAGCGTTGACTTCCCGCTCTATCGAGGCCCCGTGACCGAGACCACGGGAAACCACGAAGCGTTGTCAAGGACGAATCCTGCAACGCCACGTTTGATCATACCGACCCCCAACAGGATGATTCGCATCCCCAGCGTGTGGTGGAAGCATTACCCTATTTGCAAAGTATCAATTACCATAATTGCCATGTATAGCGTACCCCATCTGCAAACTATGGTAGGCCATGGCTATGCTGACATGGATATCGCTCGACTCAGACTGCATCCCTATTCTCAGCCATGGCAGGTCTTTTCGCATGGCGAGCGGATCGCAAATCGGGTGCTCAGGTAATGCAGGCGCCTGCTAAGGGAACATCTCGTTCCATCTCTCACGAGGTGAGCCGGGCCTGAGCCGGGGGGCGACCTCTGCGGCGCGAAGCAGCAGGCCGTGCATGGGGCCCTCCTCCCAAACGGTGAGGTAGGCCGCAAGCCCCGTGTCGTCACCGGAGCGCCCCACGGCGATCCCGCCCCTCTCGCACACCTGGCCGCAGAGCCGGTCCCTGCCCCGCACGTAGCGCCACAACTGCGGGGACCACGTGTCCGACAGGGCGAAGAGCAGGTCGGCGGCGAGCTCGCCGGACCAGTCCATGCCAACGGGACCAAGGTACTCGACGCCCCTCCCCGAGAGCGCCGCGAACCTCTCCCGGGAGATGCCGCAGCGCAGCTCCCTGCCCTTGACGCGGACGGACGCCTCCTCCCCTCCCTCCCAACCGAGGGAGGAGGCCCGGGCGAGGGCGGCAGCGCGGCCGGGACCCATGCTCTTCCACATGGTCCCCCAGAGCCCGAAGGCGTCGATCCGCGTGCCACTCCCGTAGCGCAGCTCGTAGCGCCAGAGACCCGCCGCAGCCGCCCCTGCGGCGCGCAGGGACGCCGAGATCCACTCGTACAGGCTGCCGCGCGTCCCCTCGTGGACCCGGCCGCCGTAGTAGAAGGTGAGGCGCAGGTGGCCGGGGCCGATGCCCGCCAGCGGCGGGCCGTCTTCGCCCGGGCCCCAGTCCCCCTCGCCGCAGGCGTCCCCATGACGCCACACCTCGAGGCCCCAGCCCTCGGGAGGCGCGACCCCGTCACCCGTACCCAAAGCGCACCCTCCTCCAGACGCCATCGTCCTCCACGTTAAAGTGCGGGCCCACGCTCCCGCCATCCGGAAGCGAATGCCACCCGACACGCAGGCTACAGACGCAGGCAGAGCCTGCCGCCGCTAGCCCTCTCTGGGTGCGAACCTCGTACAGATATTTCTCGTCCGCAGGTACTCCCTGCCGTAGGGGTCCGTCACCGGGACCAGCGCCCTGGGATTTTTTGCAAAGAACCTGTCCGGCGACACGTGCACGTGAGGGTCTGCCAGCGTATACCCACGCGAGCAGGTTCCCACGAACATACCAGACTCCTCATTGAGCACGAACTCGGAAAACGCGCAGTCCGCACAGCGCAGTCCCGCGTACACCCCTGCTCCCACCTCTGTCATCGCGATCAGACCCCCCTGCCAAGACGCGGCGTACGCCCTAAACGAGGCATCCCTACGGAACGCCTCGTCGACCCTCTTATGGTATACCCTCCCCCGTTCCTCGGCATATCGGCTTGCACGAACACGTCCGCACAACGGCGGGCCTCACATTTACCTGCATCATCAAGATACACGCCGCCACAGTGACTCCATATGAAGAGGGTGTCGAGCGACGTGGGCGTGATCCGGACCGTCCCCTGCCACAGAGAGACCCCCAAAAGTCAGCCCTCCCATGCACGAGGGGAAGGTCCCGGCGATCCGCGCGTCGTACGACACGATCTCGATGCCTCTCATGCGCGAGGGAAAGGTCCGCTCGGCACCAGCAATAAATTATGAAGGGTCCAGTGGCGACAAACCCCATCGCAGCACCAGCCCACATAGGCCTACCGCACAACCCTATAGACGAGCCTCGCAAGAGTGGCTTTCCTCGACACACGGAAGGAGGAACCTACTTTGCCGCTGGCTCACCCCCACCGTAGTCATAGAAACCCTTGCCGGCGTTGACGCCGGTCTCCCCCCTGTCCATCTTGGCTTGGAGCATCTGTACGATCTTATGTTCAACAGACGACTCGTCCTTTGCCTGGGGACTCCTCGAGATGATGTTGAGCGGCGTCACGAGGCCGATGATGTCGAGCAGGCGAAACGGCCCGTATGGGGCGCCGGTCGAGATGGTCCAGTCCTTGTCGATGTCCTCAGGCGTGCCGACACCAGTGGCCCAGAGCCTCAGGGCCGCAGCGATCAGGGGCACGAGCAGCGAGTTGAGGATGTAGCCTGGCTGCTCCTTGAGGACGCGGATGGGAACCATGCGAATCTGGGAGGCGAACTCAACGATCTCCTCGAAGTGTGTGGGATCCGTACCAGCATGGCCCATGACCTCGCCCGTGGGGTTGCGCCAGATCTCGTTCGCAAAGTGCAGCGCGAGGAACTTGTCAGGCCGACCGGTTGTCTCGGCGAAGCTGCTGGGCAACAGAGTCGAGCTGTTGGTGACAATCACGGTCCGCTCTGGGATGTGCCTGGCAAGTTCCTTATAGAATGCTGTCTTTGCGTCCGGGGTCTCGGCCACGGCCTCGATCACAAGATCAGCGTCAGAGAACGCCTCGTCCCAATTGGTCGTGAGTCTGAGGGACGCATACGCCTGCTCGACGCGCTCCTTGCAGGCGTCGAGGGCCTCAGGCGAGATGTCCTCGCGCGCGATCAGGCCGTATGCGTAGGCGGCCGGGTCCGTCTTCAGGGCCTCGAGGGTATCGAGATAGATCTGGCGCAGACGGTCTATCTTGGGCCGCGAGCGACCGATGGAGGACTCCATACGGAGCCAGATGGTAACATCGAGGCCGCAGTACGCTGACTGAAAGGCAATCTGGCTACCGAGCACACCACCACCTGCAACTGCAATCTTCTTGAAACTCATGCACGCTCCCCCTTCCATAGGGTCGATGTCATTCCGTGGGATCGGCGTGGGGCCGATAAACCCAACGTGGGAAATGATACCCCCTAACAGCCTCATGGAGCGCAGGGACGCCCGACGGAGGCCCGACCACGCTTGCGGAGCGCCATCGTACTTGGTGCCTGTCGCGGGCGGCATACCGCAAGAAGGGCGGTGGCAAGTCCAAAAGGATGGGGGCCAGCGCGATGGCACTGACCCCCACTTCCGAGCGTAGCCACATCCTCGCTACAGGTCCCGAAGCCTCGCCTTATCGACGCCGGAGGTACCTTTCCGTTGTAGGTATCCGTTGATTATCTCGTCCTCGATGGCACAGCCCGCCATGGAGAGACCTATCGCCAGGCTCGGGAAGAGCACCGGCGTAGGTCCAGTCGCAGATGACCATATCAGCGCTCCCACCCAGTACACCGCCGGCACGACCCACTTGTTGAAGCTCGTCCTCCTGACGATGAACCACTCGAGCGTACCAAGCGCCAAACCGATACACACGATGGACATCCTGGCGACATCGCCGTCCACACTCATTCCTATCCCTCCTTTTCGCCCATCAGCTGCCTGTGGGCGTCTATGATCTGCCGTGCGGTCTCGAAGTCCATGCGGTCGTCGATGGCCATGCCCTTTACGAGCGACACGAAGGCGTCATCGTCTTCCCGCACACTCTCGATCTTCTGGATCAGCCTGTCAAGGCGCAGCCTGATTGTGGGGTACGAGACGCCGTACCTTGACGCCATCTCCTTCAGAGAGCCCGAGGCCATAATGAACTGCCGCGCGAACTCCAGATCCTCGTCGCCCAAGCGTTCAGTCCACGTATGGGCGATATCCATCATCACCACCTCCTTCCTTTTCTTTAGTTGGAGTATAACTCTGATTTTAATATAATGCAATACTATTAAATATAATTTTACATATGGGTGAGGGTCAGCATCGTTGAGCACCCATCTTAAGGGGTGAGGGCGGACCCCGCCTGTCGCAGGATCCGCCCAGTGATCAAGATGGCTTTTTGAGGCCACGCCCGCTACTCCCTGATCGAGCGCTCCCGCTCGAGCTGGCGGACGCGCTCGCGATACGGCTTGCCGAAGACGAGGTACTCGATTATGGCTGCGAAGGCAAGCAGGGTGGCGCACGCGAGGACGATGCCCCTGGCGAGGTTCGATGCCTCCGAGTCCACCACGAAGGCGTTGAGGACAAGGATGAACGCGAGGCCGACTTGCGACACCGGGATGGCTATCCAAGGCACACTCCCCCTCCTGGCCTGCTCGAGGCGGGACTCGAGGTCGCTATGGAGCTCGAAGTCAGTCCCATCATCCCTCTTGCGCAGGTAGGCGCGGTTCGCGTAGACGGCTACCGTCTCGATGCCTGTCTCCTCGAGGAAGGAGAGATACTCCTTGCCGGCCTTGCCACCCTGACCAAGGATCTCGATCGCATACTGCCACGTGCCCGGCTCATCGTCGACGAAGGTGTACCTACCGCCCCGGTAGTCGACGAGAGCCTTACCCTCATGGCTCATCTCGTTAAGCCAGGCCTCCTCCTTCGAGAAGTCGGTGAATGCCCTCTTGATGGTTGTGCTCGTGCTCATGTCAGTCTCCCTTTGTGAATTTAGTCTATGTGATACTTTTAGTTGATGCTCTATGCGTGCAATGAGCGCTCGATGACAGGCTTCGCGTCGGCGACGAGGCTCTCTAGGCGCTCGACCTCGCGTGCAAAGGCCTGTCTCCCACCCTCGGTAATCACGTACTCCTTCCTGCGGTCAGACGCACGGTCCCCTGCGGCTCGTATCCAACCCTTCTCGGTGAGCGAGTTTATGGCACCGTAGAGCGTCCCCGCCCCGATGCTCACCCTTCCGCCAGTCAGCTCCCGCACGTCCTGCATGATCGCGTATCCATGCGTGGGCTTGTGTAGGGACAGCAGAATATAAAACGTCGGCTCTGTCAGTGCCCCGCTGTCTTCCCTCTTTGGCATCTATGTCTCCTTCCTTACGTCTTCCGCTATATCGTCTTGCGTTATATCGTTAGGAATAATATATCGGTACCCGTAGTAGTTGTCAACTACTTTTTCGAGAATTTCTGGCGCCTTGGCGACACTGTTAACGTCGGCCTGCATCAACCACAGGTGTGCAGCGACGCTTGCGGCCATCCCCGACCATCCACCGATCCGCTGCATATCCTGACGCAGGAAAGCGAAGACCTGGCCAACCGGCTCACAGAAGCGCAGACAAAGCTGGGTGCCTCGGAGGAGCATGGCGAGCTGTTTTCCAACATCCGGGAGTTTTTCGCCCGCTACGCCAAAAATGTGATGGACGGCATGTTGTCCACGCAGGGGCTACACCGTACCACGAAGGGAAAAGGCCATTACACCATACAGGTCGTCTGAGGGAAACTCCAGGCGGTTTTCGCTTGGAGCTCATCTTCTCAAGAGCTTCCCCAGCGCCGGCGGATCCAGAATCTTGATCAGTGCCGGCGTATGGCAAAGCAGTCCCTGTTCTTCCAGCCGCTTCAGCTCCCGATGCAGCGAGGGACGGGAGACGTTCATCATCAGCGCCCATTTGGTCATGGAGCCGGGGATCGGAATGACAGCTTCACCGCTCTGCGCAGACTGCGTCAGCAGACAGAATGCGATCTTCTGATCGATCCCATGATAGGACAGCAGCTCCAACCGCTGCTGCAACATGTAGGTGATGGTAGAGATCTCAAAGAGGGCGTTTTCCACCAGATGCGGATCCCGCTTCAGCAGACGAAGAAAATCGTCGCGCGAAAGCATCAGGATCTCCGTATGCTCCAAGGCCACTACACCAGAGGGATACTTTTTTTGAACCGAGAGTGCTGCAGCGGAACCGATGATATCGCCGGCTTGGCGGACCGTGACATTGACCTGGCTGCCATTGGGAAACAACTTATAGGACTGTACGCTCCCTTTCAGAACTACGCCCACTCGATCCGCCGTTTCAAGGGGCTGGAAGATGGTCTCATCTTTCTCATAACGTTGGATAATAGAGGGGATCCCTTGGAACAGCTCTTTGATCCGCTCTGCTGACAAGCCCTGAAACAGCCAGCTGCTTTCTAGGATGTGAAAGTCCATGGAACGCACCCCCCTTCAGTAGTGACCGCTAAGTATACAGCGAAAAATCACTTCCTTGTATCCTGAGATACAGATCTTCTTGCAGAGTATCTCTATACTGGCAAAGGTGGAGAGGACAAAGGGGATCTTGCACATGAGGAGCCAACTATAAGGCGACGAGGCATTCGCCCTGAAAGATCTGCTGCCCTACCAGAAAGGCAAGATCGTGAACATGGACGACCGCTTCAAAATTGCCCTGCTGCCAACACTGAACTAAGGGGACACCATGAGAAAGCATGTAAAAGCTAACGTCAGTTGGGTGGGTTATATCGATTGGGAGCTGGAGTGGTTCCACGGTGAGGATTACTCCATCAAAAACGGCTCAAGCCAAAACGCCTATCTCATCGAGGAGGAAAAGACCGCCCTCATCGACACGGTCTGGCTACCCCACCGCTTTGAGTTCGTGGAGAATCTGGAAAAGGAGATCGATCTCCATAAGATCGACCTTATCGTGGCCAACCACGGTGAGTGTGACCACTCCGGAGCTCTCGTCGCGCTGATGGAGAAAATTCCCGACACGCCCATCTACTGCACTGCCAATGCCGTCAAGAGCATCGAGGGACAGTACGGCAAGCGGGGCTGGAACTTCAACGTGGTAAAAACCGGCGACAGCGTAGATATCGGCAACGGGAAGCGTCTTGTCTTCGTGGAGATGCGAATGCTCCACTGGCCAGACTCCATGGCGACGTACCTTACCGGCGACAACATCCTCTTCTCCAACGATGCCTTCGGTCAGCACTATGCGGTGGAAGAGCTATTTAACGACAAGGCGGATCAATGCCTCCTTTACAGAGAAGCTATGAAGTATTTCACCAACATCCTCAATCCCTTCTCCCCCATCCTCGTCAAGAAACTGGAAGAGATCGGTAAGCTCAGTCTACCCATCGAGATGATCGCCCCCTCTCACGGAGCCATTTGGCGGGAGGAACCGCTGCAGATCGTGAACAAGTACGAGGAGTGGGCAGCGGCCTATCAGGAGGATCAGATCACTGTCGTCTATGACACCATGTGGGAGGGCACAGCAAAGCTCGCCCACGCCATCGCCGCAGAGCTCCACAAACAGAACCCGGAGACAGTGGTAAAGGTCTTCAGCCTCGCCAAAACGGATAAAAACGAGCTCATGACCGAGGTTTTTAAGTCCCGTGCCATCGCCGTGGGCAGTCCCACGGTCTCCAACAGCTATTTGTCCTCCGTGGCGGGCTGGTTGGAGTTTTTGAAGCAGCTCAAGTTCAAGAATAAAAAGGCCGCAGCCTTTGGCTGCTACGGCTGGAGCGGCGAGAGCGTAAAGCTGCTGCAGGAGAAGCTGCGGGAGGCAGGCTTCACCGTCATTGAAGAGCATGTGCGCTCCCAATGGAATCCGGAGGAGGCGGACTTCGCCACCGTGCCCGCCCTAGCAAAGGCTTTGCTGTCATAGAAAACAACAAAATTAGAAAAACGACGAGGTATTGAGGTATGAAAAAGTATGTGTGCGGCCCCTGCGGCTATGTGTATGACCCTGCAGTGGGCGACCCCGACAGCGGCATCGCGGCAGGCACGCCCTTTGAGGCGCTCCCTGATGACTGGGTGTGTCCCCTCTGCGGCGCTGCCAAGTCTGACTTTGAGGAAGAAGCGTAAAGGTGCGTTAACGTCGGGCAAAAACAACCATATACGGGACTGCAGTGGGAATCTTGGACCGGGACGGGGCCAGGAAGGAAGTCGTATGCACGGCGCCGAGCGGGGAAGGAACGCCATGGAGACCCTCGTCAGGCTCGATTATGGCTACTCGGACACGATGGGCGAGCCTGGCTACCCCGGTGGGCATACGCCAGGCAACTGGCGGGAGGAGTATGAGGCTACCGGCGAGGGTTCCGTTGCAAAGACGAACCGGGAGCCGAGGTTCGTGGAGGAGCAGAGGCGCAAGGCCGTCGAGCATTGCCCCGGCCACGGCAGGAGGTCCGAGATCGTCTGCCCTCGGTACCGTCGGGGTCGACGGCGGTTTATTCTGACTGACTAGTTCTGACTGACTGGGATTGGCTGGTTTTCGCAGTCCCAGTCCCTGCAGGCGAACATCCTTCTGAGCGCGTCTCTGAACATAATATCCTGCCCTTATATGCGATAACTTACCTGGACGTGCCGCCGCATACTTGCTTCTAGAACCCCTCTGCCGACAACATTGACGTACCCTATGAAAAGAGTGACCCGTTATAGTGAATAATTGAGGCAAATATTGTTATCATTCCCGTCGTGCAAAGTGTGATAGCAGGGGCCAGGATGACAGCATTCCCCGCCCATGCCGGAAGCGAGTCTCCATAGACGGCCGCCGTGCCCACCGTAAGCAGGGCAAACCCCACTCCAGCAGCTGTCATGCCAAGTCCACACCAATGTGCCAGCCTCAAAAGATCGTCAGGTCTCGTCTTTGCGCGGTGATGGCCATGTAACAGACTCGGGTTTCCCGTCACCAATATATACACACCCATCAAGCCTACTAACAGGGAAACTGCTATCCCGACAAACAGGGATGCCATTGTGCCCACAGACACAATGCACCTCCTATCAGTGCCAAGCCTAGGCTCACCGATAGCCCAGCTAGCACATTTCAATTGGGGCAGAGGAAGGTCTAATCTCGTGTGTCTCGAGGTAGCCAACACTGTAGACCAACCCCTACCATCCAATGGCTCCCCGAAGAGCCGCGCATCAGCGCTTCCCTAACTCTTCGCAGGCAGGTACGGGATGATGGCGCCCGCGACGCCGGAGATGGGCATGGTCTGCAGCCAGATGCGCCCAGGACCCGAGAGCACGGTGTTGAAAAGTCCCTCACCGCCGAAGACCACGTTCTTCACGCCCCGGACCGACTGGATATCGATGGAGACGCTCTCCTCGAAGCCTGCCACGTAGCCCGTATCGACTATCATCTGCTGACCTGCCTCGAGCACGTACTCCACGAGGTCACCGTCTATCTCGGCGAAGGCGACGCCGCTGCCGCTCAGCCTCTGCATGATGAAGCCCTCGCCCCCAAAGAAGCCGGCACCCAGTTTCTTGTTGAAGAAGATGCTCAGCTCGACACCCATCTCCGAGGCGAGGAAGGCGCTCTTCTGCAGGACCCAGCTATGGCCAGGTTGAATCTGGACCGCGACGATCTTGCCCGGGAAGCTCGAGCCGAACGCGATCATGCCGGCCCCTCGGGCGGTGTAGATGTTCTGGAACATGCTCTCCCCGGAAAACGCCTTGGAGAACATCTTGCCCAGGCCGCCGCCCGAGGTCGCCATCTGCATGTTCGGGGTCATCCACACCATGGATCCCTTCTCGGTGACCATGGACTCTCCGTCAGCGAGACTACAGGTCACGACGGGAAATGACCCTCCGATGATGTTGTATTGCATGACTGTCCTTTCTTGGTGGGCCAGCAAGAAGGCGCCTACCGACGACGCGGAGAAACATAGATACCTATGATACGGGATACGGGCCCCTCTTCCACCCTCAAAGTGACCCATTCCCGCGCGCGCAACGACCCTCGGAGCCGTAGCCTAGGTGGGAGCTGAAGACCGGGCGGAAGCCAGCGCTCATCTCGCCCCGGCGCCCGTCTTGCCCCGGCGCCCGTCTCGCCCCTCACACGGATCGTGATGTGAGTGATTCACTCACATCGTCATCGCGAAGTGAGTGATTTTTGGGCCAAAACCTGCGTACGCTCATACAGTCGAATTTACATATACGCAGGTAGAAGACTTACTGAATAAAATATCGAAGTGTGTAATCCGCTCACTTCAGGTATATGAAGTGAGTGATTCACTCACTTCGCGCGGGCGGGGTCGGCGGAGGGTGCGCACGTTACACTTCGAGAGGACACTTCGAGAGGGGAACTGCCTGCACCGCCCCCTCAGGGGACGTGCGTGACGGACCTCTCAGCTAGCAACACGCTACAATGCAGGCAATGGCAAGAATGGAGAGACGCGACTCGGATGCCGATAGCGTCGAAGGCGTCTGCACCGACAACAGGTCCGGCGAAGGGGCGATAGAGGTCCGGCGGGAAACGGGCCAAGGTCCGCCTGAACGCATCTCCCCCCACCCTCATGGCGGAACAGGGCGGAAAGAGGGCTGATGGACATGCCCGGGATCAAGCTCGCGGAGGTAGAGGCACATGGCAGATAGGGCAATCATCTACTTTGGGCCACGGACGGGCTTCGACGAGCTGGTAGGCTCGCGCGTCAGGGAGGGAGACCGCACGGTCGGATATCTCGACGCCATCAGGAGCTACAACGCCAAGATCAGGGCGAGTGACCTGGCCTCCCATGAACCGAGGATCAGTGTCCCAGACTACGTGGACAACTGCGTCGTCCACGCCGATGACTTCGGCTCCGTCCTGAGCCACGTCATCGCAAACTTTGCCACTATACTCGAGGAGACATACGAGGTTGGGACGCTCTTCGTCCAGAACCCGCCGAGGAGGGCCTTGGAGTCCCTTGTCTCGGCCCAAGGCAAGGACAGCGTCGAGCAGATCTCATACCGATACGAGCAGGTCGAGAAAGGCGCCCTCGAGGCCATCTACGACAATGTCTGCGAAGAGGTGCTCGGACAGGAGGAGAGCAAGCGGGTCCTCGTGGCGTCTCTGTACAGGCTGTCCGTCATGGGCAACGGAAGACCATCCGTCGTCCTGCTGTACGGACCCTCCGGCGTCGGCAAGACCGAGACGGCCCGCTGTCTTAGCAAGGCGCTCGGCGGAAAGCTCATGAGGATCCAGTTCTCCATGATGCAGACGCAAGAGGCGTACGAGTACCTCTTCGGTGCCGAGCACTCCAAGGCGAGCCTCGCGCGTGACCTGCTCGGCCGGGAGTCGAACGTCGTGCTCATCGACGAGTTCGACAAGGTCGGCCCAACCCTCTACAACATGTTCTATCAGCTGTTCGACGAGGGCAGGTACATAGACACCAACTACGACGTCGACATGAGGGGCGGCCTGTTCCTGCTCACCACCAACTTCAAGTCCGAGCGCGACGCCCGTCGTGCGATGGGCTCCGCCATGTTCTCGCGCATCAGCGCCTGCGTCGCCTTCTCCAATCTGTCAGACGAGAACAAGGCAACTATCGCAACGCGTCACTACCAGAGGGTGGTCGACAGGCTCGACGGCGAGGACCGCTCGCTCATCGAGAACAGCGGCATACTCTCGTGGTTCGTCGCGCACGCCTCACGCTACGACAACATGAGAACGATGAAGAACAAGATAGAGAAGGCTATCTTTGAGAGGCTCTCGGAACCCATCTTCAACCGGCAGGCCACCGCGCCGAGCGTACGCCGAAACCCGCTGCGGGAAGTCTAACACGAATGGTGCAGGATGCGGCTGACGGCATGATCTTGCGAGCCCGTACCGTCAGCCAGAAAGCGCGAAGGGTCGTATAATAGGGAACATGAACAGGACCGTTGCTTGGATATTCCGCGTTGTCAACGCACTCGTCGTGTGCGCGCTGGTGGCCTGCGTTTGCGTACCGACGATCGCGCCCGCACCTGCCCTCGCCATCTTGGGATGCTGGGTGCTGGCCATCTGCATACGCCCCGCGCCCTATGGGGAGAGGACGCGACAACCCCGCATCAGGTCCTGCCGCAATGCCTGCGAGCTGCTCATCGTCTTTCTCGCCTCCACCGCGCTCCTCATCGTGGCGGGCTGTCTCGCCCTGTGCTGGCCTGCGCCCGGCGGTGTGCCGAACGTGCCCCAGGAACCCGCCTTCTGGGTGATGTGTCTCGGCGTCGCCCTTGCGACCGAGACGCTCGTGTTCTGGTGCGGCATGGTCCGAGCCTATGCAAGAAGCGTTCAGCTCGGCCTGCGCCTGCGCGTCCTTGGTGGCATATTTGGGATGGTGCCCCTCGTGCACCTGCACTTCCTCCTGAAGATCATCTCGACGCTCGACGCGGAGGCACGCTTCGAGTACGAGAGGGAGCGTCTCAATGAGGGCCGCCGCCAGCAACGCGTGTGCGCCACGAGATACCCCATCCTGCTCGTGCATGGCGTGTTCTTCCGCGACTTTAAGCTCGTGAACTACTGGGGCCGCATCCCCGCTGAGCTCGAGCGCAACGGCGCGCGTCTCTTCTACGGCGAGCATTCCTCCGCACTTCCCGTCCACGAGAGCGCACGGGAGCTCTCGCTGCGCATTCGCGAGGTCTGCGAGCAGACGGGCACCGAGAAGGTCAACCTCATAGGGCACTCCAAGGGAGGCCTAGACTGCCGCGTCGCGCTCGCCGACCCGCAGGTAAAGGCCCACGTAGCGTCCCTCACCACCATCAACACGCCCCACAGGGGCTGCGAGTTCGCGGACTACCTGCTTAACGTCATGTCAAACGAGCAGCAGCAAGCGATCGCACGAAGCTACAATGCCGCAGCCCACGCCCTGGGAGATCCGGCTCCCAACTTCATCGCAGCGGTGGGCGACCTCACCGCGTCAGGCACGACCCTCCTGAACAGAGAACTGCCTCAGACGGTCGAGGGGGTGTGGTGCGCGAGCGTCGGCTCGAGGCTGAACGGGGCCGCCTCGGGCACGTTCCCGCTCAACCTCACCTATCTTTTGGCCAAATGCTTCGACGGCCCGAACGACGGGCTCGTGGGCGAAAGATCGTTTGCCTGGGGCGACTCGTATCGCTTCCTGACGGTCGAGGGAAGGCGGGGCATCAGTCACGGCGACGTGGTCGACCTCAACAGAGAGAATATCCCGGGGTTCGACGTGCGCGAGTTCTACGTGCAGCTCGTCGCCGACCTGAAGACGCGCGGGCTGTAGGCGAGCCAAAGGCGGCGCGACCTGCGACACCAGCGAAAGGAAGTCGCGATGTACCTCACGGAATATCGCACGCCGACCATAGGCACGCTCACACTCGCGAGCGACGGCACGGGCGTCACGGGCTGCTGGTTTAACAACGGCCGTTACTTCGGCTACGGAGTAAACGAGAGCATGGAGCGCAGCGACAGCCTGGCTGTGTTCGACCGGGTACGGAGGTGGCTCGATCGCTACTTTGCGGGTGAGACGCCCGACCCGCGCGAGCTGACGCTCACGGCACGAGCCACCGAGTTCCAGCTGCGCGTACGCGAGGCCATGCTCGACATACCCTACGGGCAGACGACCACCTACGGAGCAATCGCCAAGCGCCTTGAGGCCGAGACCGGCAGGCGACAGTCGGCACGGGCCGTGGGCGGGGCGGTCGGCCGCAACCCGCTCTGCCTCATTGTGCCGTGTCACCGCGTGATAGGGTCGAACGGCAGCCTCACCGGCTTCGGTGGCGGCATCGACACGAAGGTGAGGCTGCTGGAGCACGAGGGGGCCATGAGAGACGGGTTCTGGCGCCCGAAGAGGGGCACGGCGCTTTAGGGTATCCCCAGAAAGCTGCCTGCCACCCGCCTCAGTGGCCCACCTCGAGGATGACCTTGCCGCGCAAGCTGATCGTCGCATGCGGCGTCGGGTCAAGACGCAGGTCCACATGCAGGGCCTCTCCCCCACGGCCACTCGCATCGTAGGAGTAGCTGCGATTTGCGAGGCGGGTGGGACGTGTGGTGGCGCGGGCGAGCCAGGGATTCCTCCTGCGCAGGTCGATGAGGTCATGATATAGGCGGTATGTCCGCTCCCCCTCCGCCGTCATCCAGGCTGGGGAGGCGGGGAAGGTGGGACGCACCGCATCGTCGCCGCCCAACCCCTTCCTCTTGGTGCCGCGCAGCGCCTGCTCGTCGCCATAGTAGACGGATGGGACGCCGCCCACGGTGAGCAGGATGGTCGCCCCCAAGGCGGCCAGCTCACTGCCGACCATGCTGGCTATGCGCGTGACGTCATGGTTGCCTATGAAGGTGAGCGGCACGAAGGTCCTCATGAGGCCATTGTGTCGCTTGAGGCACCAGTCGAGTTCAAAGAAGTTGCCGTCCTTGAGCGAGCTCCAGACGGCCTTCCACAGCTCGTACTGCGTCACCGCATCCATCCCGGACTGCCGCACGATACTTGCGTAGTCGCCGTGGATCACCTCCCCCACGAACCAGGCATCGGGAAACGTGTTCCGCAGCTCGGGCAGGACGCACGCCCAGAAGGCGGGCGGCACGGCGTACGCCGCGTCGAGACGCCACGCCGAGACGCCGCGTCGCATCCAATGGAGCATGACGTCTCGCACGAGGCCAGCGACCCGCCCAGAGTCGTGGTTGAGCGCCGGAAGCTCTCGGAAGCCCTCGAACGTCGCGTAGTCGGCAGATCCGTCGGGTCGGCGCGTAATGGAGAACAGGTCCTCGTTCCCCCGTCCGGCGAGGGCGTCCTGGAATAGCGGGTGGCTGCGTCCCACGTGGTTGAACACGCCGTCGAGCATCACGCGCAGCCCCCGCTCATGGCAGGCGGCGACGAGGCGGTCGAAGCTTGCGTCGTCGCCGAGGCGTGGGTCGATGCGAAAGTAGTCGGTCGTATCATACCCATGGGTCTCAGAGGCGAACAGCGGGTTGAGCATCAGCCCACCTACACCCATGTCGACGGCGTAGTCCAGCCATGCACCCAGTCGGTCGAGCCGGGGTGTCAGCGTGCGCTCCCCCTCCGAGGTGGGACGCACGGAAGCTCCGCAGAATCCCAGCGGGTACACCTGCCACCACACGATACCCATGTCGATGCCATTGTCCATAACAGCCTCCCAGACTTCGGTCTATACCGTTCGGTAGATAGTATACCGCACGGTATATGGGAGTCAAGATTCGGGATTGGTGCCGCCGCAGGCTTTCGCCGACCGGTCGGTCGCCGACACGACGCGAGCAACACCCCTCTCGATATATCGACGCCCCTCTCGATATATACTGCTCCCATGGGAAATGAAACCAACAGCAGAGATGCCATCCTACGTTGCGCCCTGGGGCTGTTCTCGCGACGGGGCTATGACGGCGTCGGCGTCGCGCAGGTCGCTGAGGCGGCAGGCGTCACCAAGCCGACGCTGTACTACTTCTTCCACAGCAAGGAGGGGCTGCTCTCGGCCGTGCTTGAGGAGCGCTATGCCGCGTTCAACCGCGCTCTGGGCGCGGCCTGCGCCTACGAGCCGCACCCGCATGAGTACGGGCGCGACGTGCGGCCTGCCCTGCTGCGCGTGGCACGCCTCTACTACTCCGCCGCGCAGGAGGACAGCGAGTTCTACCTCCTCAGGCTGTCTTTGTCCTTTGCGCCGCCCGACTCTGCGGTGGCCAGGATGGCAAAGCCGTACGCGCACGAACAGTACGCCATCGTCACCCGCTTATTTCGCGGCATTGCCACGTTCCACGGGGGCGTTCGCGGCCGGGAGCTTTCCTGTGCGGCCCACTTCGTCGCGATGCTCAACGCCGACGTCGCATTCTGGCACCAAGGCAAGGGACGGTTGGACGACGAGCAGGCCAAGGCGACGGTGCGCCAGTTCATGCACGGTATCTTCTCGTAGGGCGGGGGCGGGGCGGAGGGCTCAGGACGGCGAGACGGCCGAGTGCGCCGAGACGCCGCCCGAGGCTCTCCGGACGGTCCAACGAGAGGACCGTTCGCTTGCGGAGCCCAGCGCAGGCCTAACCCCTCATGTTGTAGATGAGGCTGACAATGCCACAGGCCAGGCCACCGATGAGCCATGGGAGCCAGAAGAACGACGACGCTGCGGCGCTGGCCGTCCCAAGGTAGGGAGAGAGGAACAGGAGCGACAGGGCAATCGCCGTGACAACGAGCATGATGATGCCACAGGTGGCCCCAAGTCGGGCGCTACGATGCTTTTGTATCACGAGCGCGTCGGCGTCACCCGCGCCCAGCTCGCGAATCTCGTCATCGGAGAGGTTCTCCAAAGCGGCATTGTTGTACTCGTCCACGTTGATGCGGTCATGCATGAGTGACGCGTAGACAAGCAACGCGACGCCCACCGCCACGCAGGCGAGAAAGGCGCTTCCAGTCCAGAAGACGCTGTCGTCGAGGCCGACAGCAAGCATGAGGCCCACGAAGATGGCCACGATGCCCCCAACGATGCCGCGGGAAAAGAGTCGGTTGGCTGCCTCCCTCTGGGTTGCGGTGTAGAAGTCCTCTACGTACGGGTGCGCCTTGGCGAACGCGTCGTGCCTGAGGCCCGCCGGGATGATGAAACAGAGCCCGACGAGGGTGAGGGCAAGGAATACCAGACCGGAGAGCGCGTCGTTGTCGATAGGGAGCATGTTGTGACCCAGTTCCCCGAAGAAGGCGGCCCCGGCCATCCCCAGGATGATGAGCGGAATGCCCACGGCCATGTTCCGTGCGTGCTGGCGCATGTGCTCTTCATAGCCGCACACGTCCTGGGCGGGTCCCTCCGCAATACCCAAGCCGGGCTCCTTCGGTCGGGTGGTAAGGTCGCCTTGCACGAGCTCGTCAAGCGTGCACCCAAAGATGTCACGCAGCTTGAGTAGCTTGTCCATCTCGGGATAGGCCTTTTCGGCCTCCCACTTTGTCACGGATTGGCGGCTCACACCCATGAGCATGGCGAGTTGTTCTTGGGTCATGTTACGCGTGGCACGCAGGTGTTGGAGGTTGTCACGAAAGCTCATCCTGTGTCCTTTCATCGTCAGAGACTGGTGCGAATGGGGCTGTCTTGCGTACCCCGGCAATGACTACATTACGGTAGCGAGGAGCAAAATCCCACCAATCCACGGCTGCATTTTGCGGAACTTGCAATGCGCCCAACGGTTGCGCCCCGCAGGTCAGAGGCACTGCTACAGAAAACGTTGCAGCCATAGGGCATGAGGCATGGGGCCTCGGTTAGCGCCCCATGGGTGGGGTACTCCGCCTCATGGATGGGGCGCTCGCTTGGGAGCCTTCGGAGTCGCTCGGTGTCCGCGATACCTTCGCTTGCGCTTTTGGGTCCGCCGCCCAAGCCATCCCCGCCTGTCCTCCTCGCGTCTCTCTCTTGCCGATGCCTTGCGGTCCTCCTTCGTGGCCTCGAGCTGACAAGACGGTGCTTGCTGGGCCTTGGTGGACGCCCCCACCCAGAACTGCCCATCATGGCAGACGGTAAGGGTAGCGGACACATGGGATCCTTGCATGGCCTCCCCTTCTTTGCATGCGCGTCGTAAGGAGAAGGAACAACCCAGGAGGCAGGTTACTGACGCCACAGCGTGCAAGCGCACTCCACGAGCACCCAACAGGAGGGCTGCTTCCATCTCCGGCACATGTGGCGGGAACGCCTCATGGATCATGCAACGTACGAGTCTACCCCATCCGGAGCTGACGTCAGCTTTCCGGGGCGACCTCGCATCCAGACGCAACGAAACGCCTTGTCTTGGATGTCTTGCCCTGCCATCATCCGTGTCGGAGAGCCCCTATCGCCTCAAGGCACCCCCGTATGTGGGGATTCCACTCGAGTGATCATTCCATTCGGGAGCCTAGGGTACAAGAGGCAGGTGGGCACGACATAGCGCTAATCGACCGATAGGAGACTCCCCGCATGAATCCTCTGATCGTGTATTACTCGTATTCAGGTATAACGAAGGGACTGGCCGAGGACATCGCACTCATTACGGACGGGGACTTGAGAGAGATCGAACCCGAAGAGCCGTACTCCTTTTCGTACAACACGGCGGTGAAGGAAGTCAGGGCTCAGATTGAAAAGGGATACTGCCCACCGCTACGTCGAGGGGTGGAGAGCGTCGGCGACGCGGAGACGATCTTCATAGGTTCCCCTAATTGGCTTAGGACTTTTGCGCCTCCCGTTCTTTCATTTTTGAGATCGGTGGACTTGAGCGGGAAGACGATCATCCCATTCTGCACGCACGGTGGCGGAGGATTCGGTCACATGCTCGAAGACTACAGGAGGGAATGCGCCACCTCCGACGTGAGGGAGGGCATTGCCCTGAAGGGCGGATACAGCTTCGATGAACTGCAGGGGTGGCTGGAGGCGAACGCCCGCAGCCTTGCGACGTAGCCGCGAATAGACATTGTGAGCCGACATGGCAGACCGCCGTCGAGACCGTCGGGTCTCGACGGCGAGGCAGGCCGGGGCCGCCGGGGGCCGTCTCGCCCCCGGGAGGCGGACGGCGGCGCCCGGCAGCCGGGCCTCCCGCCTCCCCGAGGCGGGCCTAGCGCTCCGACAGGTACCTCTCGACCTCGTCGGGGGACAGCCTCCGCACCTGCGTGCCCGCGTACTCCCTGTACTCGCCGACGATGAGGGCGGGGGCCATCCCCTTACACGCCTTCCCTTTGTTCCTCCCCAGATAGAGCCTGAGGTCCTCGCCGTCCGCGAAGATCTTGTACGAGAGCCTGCCGCCCGCGCCTTCCATCTCGTAGATGCCACACGGCCTCTTCATGCTGTAGTCCGCGGCGCGCAGGTACAGCTTCGCGATCTCCAATGACCTGAAGGGGAAGTTCCACCGCCGCAGCCCGCGCCTGGGGTCATGCTCGATACAGATGCACCTGCCGCAGGTCCCGCAGACGTACTGTGTGTGGCTCTCCAGGCAGTCCCGTGGCCTCAGCAGCGGGGTCGCCCGGCTCTCGTCAACGTAGCACTCCTCGCACATCCCGATACCCTTCCCTCGTTTTTCAAAGCGTCGCCCGTCCATCCAGGATACGCCCTTTGGTCACGTCGCGATGGCGTCGCCGGCGCGGGGCGCACCTTTCCGCGAAGGTGACACCCCCCAGAATGCGGTTTTCCGTGAGGGCATGCAGCCAGAATGCGCCTTTCCGTAGAGTGCGCTTTTCCTCACCTGGGCAAACGCGGCGCCGCCTCACGGAAAAGCGCATTCTGTCTGCGCGTCTCACCAAAAAGCGCACTCTGTGTGCGGGCAGCCACGCACACTGCGCCTTTCCGTGAGGTCCGACGCGCAGAATGCGGTTTTACGTGAGGTCCGGCGTACAGAGTGCACTTCTCCGTGAGGGCGACACCCCCAGAGTGCGGTTTTACGTGAGGTCCGACGCGCAGAATGCGCCTTTCCGTGAGGTCCGACGCCGAACCGAGATCTGCGGACCCCCGCGCAACCCGCCCCGCAGCCCGGCGGGGGGTTGCTCGAGCGCATCTGCCCAGTTGAGGCATTCTCCATAGTGCCCCGCAGCCTGGCGGGGGGTTGCCCCACACCTCCCGGGCGCCGCGACGTGACGGAAAAGCGCACTCTGCGACTGCGGCGTCACGGAAACGCAACGCTTCCCTGGGGACGCACTCGGTCGTCCTCGAAACCGCGCCCGGACAGGCCGTGCGGGGGTCTACGCCGGGCGCACGGTCGCCGCCTCCAGCCCGTTTCGGACCCAACCACTTCGATGCTTGGGCAATCGCCAGGGCCATAGGGGCAGTCGCCCGGGTTTGACGTCCCTAAGACCTCGCCGCCCGCATGCCAGCCGCCCTCACGCTGCAAGGCACAGTCATCCGCCCCCGGCTCAGCATCGGACGCGCTCCCCTCGTCATCCCCTTCGCCGTCAACCAGAGCCTTGCGCTTAGTCGCCATGTCAGGCCCCCAGCCGTCCCGCCGCAGCCCCAGACCAGGAGCGCAGCTGCGTTGTCGCGATGACGCGTGCGTTCTCGCACGTCGAACGGGGGGCCAGCCAAGGGGCCGGCGAGGGGGGTCGCGGGCCGGAACAGCGGGGTGCAAAGGCGAATCGCTGTCAGCGGCGGCCTGAGTCGACCGCCACGCGCGAGCGCAAGCGAGCGGGGGCCCGCCGGGGATGCCGTCGGCCCACCTCGGGGGGCCAACCCGCTCACACCGCCCGTCAAGGGGGCCGCCGGGGGGTTCGCGACGCGGGGCTCTCGCCACCGCAATCTTCCCCGGGCTGGGGGCCTGTCGCTCGACGCCCTCGCCTGCGCTCCGCCCTAGCCCGTGATACCCACCAAAAACCGCGAAGAGCCTCAAGGTATGGGATCGATATGGGGCCGATGACCCAACGTGGCCAATGATACCCCCTATCAGCCTCATGGCGCAGGGGCGGCTGACGGAGGCTCGGTTCCCTCCGCTTGCGGGGCGCCGTCGTACTTGGTGCCTGTCGCGGGCGGCATGCCGCAAGAAGGGCGGTGGCAAGTCCAGGAGGATGGGGGCCAGCGCGATGGCACTGACCCCCACTTCCGAGCGTAGCCGCACCCCCGCTACAGGTCCCGGAGCCTCGCCTTGTCGACGCCGGATGTGCCTCTCCTTTGTAGATATCTGTTGATTATCTCGTCCTCGATGGCACAGCCCGCCATGGAGAGGCCCATCGCCAGGCTCGGGAAGAGCACCGGCGTAGGTCCAGTCGCAGATGACCATATCAGCGCTCCCACCCAGTACACCGCCGGCACGAC
This sequence comes from Olsenella sp. oral taxon 807, assembly GCF_001189515.2. Classification (NCBI taxonomy): domain Bacteria; kingdom Bacillati; phylum Actinomycetota; class Coriobacteriia; order Coriobacteriales; family Atopobiaceae; genus Olsenella; species Olsenella sp. oral taxon 807. The sequence goes on along the minus strand of NZ_CP012069.2, from coordinate 56,897 downwards.
CCACTTGTTGAAGCTCGTCCTCCTGACGATGAACCACTCGAGCGTACCAAGCGCCAAACCGATACACACGATGGACATCCTGGCGACATCGCCGTCCACACTCATTCCCATCCCCCCTCCTGCCCATCAGCTGCCTGTGGGCGTCTATGATCTGCCGTGCGGCCTCGAAGTCCATGCGGTCGTCGATGGCCATGCCCTTCACGAGCGAAACGAAGGCATCGTCGTCCCGCGCGAACTCCAGATCCTCGTCGCCCAGGCACTCCGTCCATGTGTGGGCGCCACCCATCAGCACCCCCCTCCCTTCCGCTTCTTTAGGTGGAGTATAGCTCTCGTCTTAACATAATGCAACACTAATAAACATTATTTAGATCTGGGTGAGGGAGTCCGGCCCAAGTGGGTGCCGCGAACGGCGAGGGCGGGCCCGGGGGGCCGCGCCCGCTACTCCCTGATCGAGCGCTCCCGCTCGAGCTGGCGGACGCGCTCGCGATACGGCCTGCCGAAGACGAGGTACTCGACTATGGCCGCGAAGACGAGCAGGGTGGCGCACGCGAGGACGATGCCCCTGGCGAGGTTCGACGCCCCGGAGTCCACCACGAAGGCGTTGAGGACGAGGGTGAACGCGACGCCGACCTGCGACACCGGGATGGCCATCCAGGGCACGCTCCCCCTCCTGGCCTGCTCGAGGCGGGACTCGAGGTCGCTGTGGAGCTCGAAGTCGGTCCCGTCGTCCCTCCTGCGCAGGTAGGCGCGGTTCGCGTAGACGGCCACGGTCTCGACGCCCGTCTCCTCGAGGAAGGAGAGGTACTCCCTGCCGGCCCTGCCGGTCCGGCCGAGGACCTCGATCGCGTACTGCCAGGCACCCGGCTCGTCGTCGACGAAGGTGTACCTCCCGCCCCGGTAGTCGACGAGGGCCTTGCCCTCGTGGCTCATCTGGTTGAGCCAGGCCTCTTCCTTCGAGAAGTCGGTGAAAGCCCTCTTGATGGTTGTGCTTGCGCTCATGTCGATCTCCCTTTGTGAACGTGGTGTATGTGCGGATGTGATATGCGTACCGCCCGTGATCATTGCTCGATAACGGATCTCGCGTCGGCGACAAGGCTCTCCAGCCGCTCGACCTCACACGCGAAGGCCCGCCTGCCTCCCTCGGTGATCACGTACGCCTTCCTGCGCTCGGACGCGCGGCCGCCGTCCGCGTGACCCTCCGCGGCGCGTATCCAACCCTTCTCGGTGAGCGAGCTTATGGCACCGTAGAGCGTGCCCGCCCCGATGTTCACCCGTCCGCCCGTCAGCTCCCGCACGTCCTGCATGATCGCGTATCCGTGCGTGGGCCTGTGCAGGGACAGCAGGATGTAGAACGTCGGCTCCGTCAGCGCGCCGGCCTCTTCCCTCCTCGGCATGTGCGTCTCCTCCCTTACGCCTCTCGTTATACCGGACTACGATATATCGTTGGGAACAATATATCGTCACCCGTAGTAGTTGTCAACTGCTTTCTCGAGAATTTCTGGCGCCTTGGCGACACAGAGGGGTGAGCGCCTCCGTGCGTCGGGACCGCCCGTGGCGTGGCACTGCAGGATGTGACGCCGGCAAACCGTGCCCTTCCGTGAGGGCCCGGCGTCAGTGCGCGCCTGCGGCATGTGTGAAGGCAAGCGTGAGAATTGAGCATTCTCGTTCGACGATGGCACGTGCTGAGCTTATGAGTAAGTCGGGGATGGCCGATCCGCTGAGAGGGCCTGCCCGTACGGGATGATGCTCACATATCGCTCCTTAGTGTTGGGAGTAAGGAGAGGATAGATGCCTTGACTACCAAGCTGAGGGCAAGCGGATATGAGCTTGTCAGTGGACCAAGGACAACCGGAGATGGCTACTATGAAAGCTGTATCGTTGCGACTGAGCAAAACCAGATTGAAGCCACTATTTGAGTGATGAAAACACAACTCCCAGGTCGCCTCGATCACTTCAGTGAGCAATAGTATGCACCGAGTGTCATTTTGAAGCGCGCTCGACAGGGACGTCGTAGCAAAGAGGACAGCAGCCTATGCGAGTGGTTGCCCGTGGGAAGCGAACTCCCAAATCGATCAAGCGGCTCCTCGACGTATGGGAGAGATCGGTAAGGACGACTCAGCTGTTTCTCCTGCATCTTGGGATCAAGGCTATTCTGGCATACATGCCGCTTGCTCTCAAGAGCGCCTTGCGCTTCGTCATAGCAGAGGAGGAGGCGAAGCGTCTCTGGGGATTCACGGACATCGACGGCCATAAGCTTATGATGCTGTTTGTCGTCGCAGACGAACGTGGCAAGGGGGTAGGAAGTAAGCTTCTGGAGTACGGCATTGCGGCGCACGCCATAAGCGAGTTCACGGTCAATGGGCAGAGCCCTCAAGCGATAGGACCCTACAAGCACAGGGAGCTTACGGTCCGCAGTCGCTCCGACATCGACGAGCAGGGCGATCCCCGCCCAGTCCTACTGATGGGGCGAGACCCGACTGGCACAGTGCCCTTCGTAGAATATAACCGGCAGTGGGAAGGAGGACGCCTGTGAACCTCGGCATGGAGGACGAGCGCACAGAACACAAGAGGTCGACGGGCGAGATGCGCGAGGGCATGGAGTCAATCGCCTCCATCCTCAACAAGCACGGCCACGGCACGCTCTACTTTGGCGTGCGCAACGACGGAGAGGTCGTCGGCCAGGATGTGAGCGACAAGACGCTGCGCGATGTGAGCCAAGCCGTTGGTAACCGCATCGAGCCCAGGATCTACCCGCAGATTGAGCGCCTGGAGACCCCGGACAGCAGGGCGTACGTCAAGGTGACGTTCTCCGGAGGCGAGCGTCCCTACGCGTGCGACGGCAGATACCGCATCCGCAGCGCCGACGAGGACGTCCCTATGAGCGCGTCCGCGCTCAAGGACATGATACTGGAGCGCGCGGCCGGGAGGGACCCCTGGGATGGCCGCAGCTCGGGCAAGCCCGTCTCCGCCGTCGACGAGGAGGTGCTGCGCAGGTATGTCGCGCGGGGCGTACAGGCCAAGCGGATCCCGTTCCAGTACACCGACGCTCGCGACGTGCTCTCGCGCCTCGGGCTACTCTGCGAGGATGAGACGCTGACGAACGCGGCTATGGTCTGCTTCACAGACAGGTCCCAGGTAGGCTTGCGCATGGGAGTGCTCGCAGACAGCGACCGCGTGAACATCCTCGACAACCAGCAGGTCTCGGGGCCGCTGTTCTCGCTCGTGGACGCCGGGGAGACCTACATCGTGAACAACATTCGCCGCGCGTTTGTCATCGACGCAAGCGTGTCACTGCAGCGCAGGGAGGTGCCCGAGATCCCCCTGGACGCGATCCGCGAGGCACTCTACAATGCCTTCAGTCATCGCGTCTATGAGACGAACGCCGCCGTCCAGATCGACATCTTCTGGGATAGCGTCGACATCTACAGTCCGGGTCCCTTTCCACCCGGAGTCTTGCCCGACGACTTTCTTGCCGGCAGGTCGGCGGCATCGAACCCACGTAACGTGCTCATCGCCCAGACGCTCTACCGTTCCGGAGACATCGAGTCCTACGGCACGGGACTGCAGCGCATCAGGCGCTCCTGCGAGGCGCAGGGCACGCCCGTCGAGGTCTTCGAGCGCGCCAGCAGCGTCCACGTGAAGTTCACGCGCCAGGAGGCCCTAGACGGTGTCGGGCGCCTTGGACCCTTCGCCGGCGATACCGGCAATCCGCCAAAATCCGCCGGAATCCGCCGGAATCCGCCGGAATCCGCCGGAAACGACAGGGCTTCCGACTGGCTCGCCCTACCGACAAGCGACAGGAGCGTGTGCGAGTACCTGTCAGCTCACGGTCCCTCGTCCCCGCGTGAGATATCCGCCGCGCTCAACATCCCAGTGCGCACGCTCCGTGACATAGCAGGTCGCCTGGAAGCCAGCGGCCTGATATCCTCCTCGGGCACAACCAAGAACCGGACCTACGAGCTTTGGAAGCGCGGCTGAGTCGGGTCCAAGAGAGAAGCGGCCTGCTGCGGGGCCAACGGGAGTTGGCGAGCGATGTCGGTACAAAAGAAGTTGAAGGCCCTCCGTGAGAAGCTCAGCATAGATCCCGCCGGTCTCACTCTGCTTGAGGCAGGGGGAGACCGGCCAACCTCATCACCGGGCTAAAACCCATCGACCCTAACGACGCTACAGGGCCATGGCGTCCGACAGGCCAAGGTCCCAACACAGGTAGAGACTGACGACGCGACCTCATTGGACATGCTCTTTGCCGTGCGCCCGGCAGGGGCGTCCCCGCGCACCGATGCGCTCCTCATCCGAATGGGCGCGTGGGAAGACAGCACGCCCGCCCGCCACGGGGACGCCTTCCGCCACTGCGAGCATCCCCATCATCGATGTGAGGCGAGGGATCAAGATCCCATGACGTCGAATCCACGCTAGGCAGTTCCGTCGCTATGGCATCCATGTCCCGCGTACAGCCGGATGACCAATAGCGCCGTCGCAACGGTCGCGATAAGCGCCCATAGCTCGCTCACCGGCAGAAGCATCATCCCTTGCTGATAGAGTGCCGCCCCGCCATCCGCAAGCGCATGCAGCAACACCGCCCCGAATATCCAGGCCTTGCCGATCCTACCGCTGACCGCCATCCATACCAGGACAGACAGCGCGACATGCAGCGCCATCGAGACGATGCGCTCGAACCCAGCAATCAGGTATACCGTCGGGGCGATTCCGATGAGGGCGTCTATCTGTTGGGCGACAAGTACACGCGAGGCGTCGGGCACGGTCGCGAGCAACGCGTCAGCGCCACCGACGCTATTGAGCGCAAGCGCGAGAGCTATGTTCGATACCATCGACAAGCCCACTATCAGCATAGCCTCGATCCCCCCATGGCCGATACCGTATCCGATGGCACAGGGCAGGTCGTGATCCGCCTTCCCAGACCGTAGCAGAAGCATGAACCCGCAGCTGCGCCCTAGCTCCTCGAACACGCCCGCGGCAAGGGCGGCGTACGGGACAAAGGCGACCGGCGTGAATCTCAGGCCCGGAAACGCGGAAAACGCCAACGCATGGACAAGCTGCTCGAGAAAGCCCGCAAAGACAACGAACACCAGCACGCCGACGAGAACCGCCCTAAACTGGACGTGCAGTCGTCTTCTCGCAACGACGAGCGCCACGACCGGCGCGCCAAACGAGATCACAGCCGCAACGACCATGCAGGCCAGCGACGCATCAGAAACCATGGCGGTCAATCCTCTCTTTGAAGCCATCCGCGAAGGGCCGCAGACGGGAATGGCATGTTCCCGACGGCCACCACGCCCCTCGCATGCATGCGGGCTCACCCGCTCTTCTCGAGAGTGTACCACTGGGTGATCGACACCTACGTCATGCTCGCCCATCTCTCCCTCGCGTTGCTCACTTTGCAATGGAGCCATGCGCATCCATATTCTCTTGCCTCGACGACAGTCAAGTTGCAGCCCACCTGCCCGCAGCTGGCGAGACTTTTGCGACTCGAGAACACCGCCGGCGTATCGAACATGCCATCTGCGGCGGCCGCCATGATGCGGCCCAGCTCGCCGCACAGACCAGTCCCTCTGAACGGTCAATTGAGGGCGTCTCCGCCACCCAGCATGACCGCGCGCACGCCAAGGAGGTCGTGGAGCTTTTCTGATGCCAGGTTGTTGCAGGAGGTCATGGGATAATCAGAGCGCGGGACCGGTCGAGACTCGAGGGTGAAGATGGAATACGTGGCATTGCTACGCGGCATCAACGTCGGCGGCAAGAACAAGGTCATCATGGACGAGCTTCGCAGGCAGGTCGAAGACATGGGGTGCGCCGATGTCCGCTCGTACATCAACAGCGGCAACGTGCTGTTCGAGACCGATGTGCCTGAGTCTGAGATCTCCCGCGCCTTTGCGGCCATGCTCAAGGAGCGCTACCCCTTTCCCATCCGCCTTGCGATCCTGTCTCGGGAAGACTACCTGTCTGAGGTCCCCGACCTGCCGACGTGGTGGAGCGAGCCGATCGCCCGCCGCGACGTGCTGTTCTTCACACGTGAGATAGACGCACAGCATGCACGTCGACGCATCAAGTCCATGCCGCTGGGCGACGAGGCGATACATTTTGGGAGGCACGTGGTGTTCTGGGGCAAGTTTAGCGAGTCAGAGTACCTGAGGACCGCATACCACAGGCTGCTCATGCGAGAGGACTTCTATCCGCTGCTGACCATCCGCAGCGGCAACACGTTCGATGCGATCGCAACGCTGCTCACGAGGAGCTAAGACGGTTCTGAGAAGCGTAGGCTAAGGGGTCCCCGGGACCCTTCCCAACGACAGGCGTGATAGCTTCATGGGAGTTGTCACGTCCATCTTCTCTCGGGATGCGACGCCTCTGGCCGAGGACCCACTGGGTGGCGAAGGGAGGGCAGATGACCTGTCTTTCCTGCTGTTCCGGCTCAAGGACATGGGCGAGGATGTCGCCCCAGCCTGTGGGATAGATTTCCGACCTCATCGAGAGCGCGTCTTCGTGCAGGCGTGTCACCAGGCTCTTGGGAGCCCAGGCGTGGGCCCTGACGGGCGGGGCGGCGACCGGCATCGGTCGCATGGCAAGAGCGATGCTGGGTATGGCGCTTTTCGTGCCCGACGCGCTCAGCAAAATGATCCTGGGCTGGTCGCCTCTGCCCATCACGCCGTCCGTGATGAGTCTTATGCTCATGGTATGCCAGGCGTACCTCGCAAGACGCAAGGGCGCGCGGGAGTTTCGGGGCCATCCCACTGCCGAGACATGGCGACGCGTAGGCTGCCCATGCGCCACATACGTACAGGCCCAGCAACCCTGCCACAGGCATCACAGGGAAGCGCGAGCCATCCACGCGCAACCCAAGACATTCGCGCCCACGAATATCAGGTCACCGACTACGAGTACATCGCCAATACCGCTCAGCGCGCCATCAATGGCTACACCGTGCCCATAACACCGCACCTGGACCATGGCAAGACGCTTGGCGACGTACGCCAGGCCGTGAACGCCGGCTTCACTTCCACCATGATCGACGGCGCCGCCCTGCCGTTCGAGGAGAACATCCGCCTCTCTCGCCAAGCAGTGGGTCGGCGTCGTAGACCAGCACGCGCATGGCCCGGTCGGGGGCATCCGCATCCACCCCCTCACGGCAGAGCAGGTAGTACACGTCGAAGACGTCCTTGAAGCGCGTGGACGCCGCGCCGATGCGCATGAGCGAGCGCAGCTTCTCGGCGCAGACCTGCTCCTTTGAGTTGGCCATGAGAGCGACGCCCTCGTCCTGCAGCGCCGTGTCGAACCAGAGTTCCAACTGCTCGAGCGGTAGCTTGTCGTGAACGCCCAGGTCGAGCTTCGTCTCCATGCTCGTGCCGGTGGAGTCCGTGACGCGAAGGTAGACGCGCTTGCCGTGGTAGCCCTGGTGTTTGAGGTCATCTATGGGGCCGACGATCTCAAGGCGCACGTCTATGTCCGCCGGGCAGAGGGTGCGGATGAAAGCCCTGATGCCCTCGTCGGTCATGGGGTAGCGCACGAAGTCGAGGTCGATGTCGCGCGTGGCCCGCCTCCCGTCGCCCGATATCTGCTGCATCACCACGCCGCCCTTCACCGTCACGTGGTCGGCCATGCGCGATGCCGAGATCAGCGTGAGCACCACGTCGCGGCAGGTGCGCGCCGTGGCGTTCTGGAAGTCAAGCCCGTCGTCGATGTAGACGTCTCGAATCTGACGGAGGTCCATCTCTACAGCACCTCCCTCTGCATCATGTCGAAGAGGCTGTCCGCGCGCCTGTAGAGCGCCATACAGTCCTCGACTTCCCTCATGTCCAGGTCACCCACAATCTTGCGATACGAAACGATAAGCTCCTTGTAGTAGTCTAGGGGCATCGAGCCCGCACATCGCAGCAGCTCCACTAGCATGCGCTCGCGCGAGAACAGGCGGACGGTCGAACCGCCATCACCTGTCATCTCCACCCCGGCCACCATCAGCGCGGACTCCATGAAGTACTGCCGCACGCGCGCGTCCTTGATTCGGGTCGAGTTGCGCGCCGTGGCAACATGCACCATCTCGGGAACCACGTCGGTCAGCCCGTGCAGGTAGAAGGCCGAGTCCATAGTAAGAACCGTCTGCGGGTAGAGCGCGCAGACAACGGCGTTCGGGTCGGGATGCCGCTCGTCCGAATAGAGTCCGCGGGCGATCTTGAAGACAGCGCCAGAGTCGACCGCCTTGCCAATCTGGTAGGCAGAGCCGTAGCGGGCGAGCATGTCATCATATCCGTAGAGCATCGTTCATCACCGAGGTCAGTTTACACTACAAGCTCACATATTTCAATGCAGTGTGAGTGACTGGTCTAATTCTGCCGACGACCGAACCTTGCGCTAGCATAACATCCAGCAACTAACCTATCTTGTCTGTCCCATCCGAAAGGAGGGTGTCCAGGACGGGCCCTTGGCCGTCGGGTCGACGTCCGATAGGTCTCGCCACACCCGTGGGCGACCGGCTCGGCGCTCACTTCCCCGAGGTAGCGCAGGATCCTCTCCTCGGGCTCGTCCTTGCTGGACATCCGGATGCTGCGCAGCGTCCGGCGGGCCGTCCTCGAGAAGAGACCCTCGACCAGGTCCGGCCGGGAGCCGTGCGCGGACACGAGCCCGAGGCGGCCCGGCACGGCCGCCGGGCAGCGCCTCGTCTTCGCGGGGATGCACGCCGAGACGTCGCCGGCACGACTCGCGTCAGGTCTCCCCGTAGGCGCCTGCCGCCCGTGATCCCGGGAAACCCGGCGTGGTCGGGGCCCTCGTGCGTCTTGCCCGCGAGCAGGATCGCCTCGCCGTCCGGCAGGTCGGCCGAGGCGAGGGACGACGGGGCGTCAGAGCCTCCCGCGCTCGCGCCCGACCGTGCCCCTGCCGCCCTCGCCGTCCGACAGCGCCCGCTCGACGCCGCCCTCGTGGTACTTCGCCGCCCTCCGGTCGCAACTTGTGCTTTCGATGGTTGGAAGTATGGTCCCCGTCGCCCCCAATTGAACACCGTGGAGTGCCGAGTTTGCATCGACTCGCGCCGTCGTGGCGATGCGGCACGATACGACATGTCGCAGGGACGACCTTATGACGCCATTTGAAACTTCCTCTTGGGGATTCGGCTTCGAGTGCAGGGAGCAGTCCTTCTATGGAGTCAGTCATTGTTGCGTGCATTACGGGGGTGGTCACCCTCGTAGGTGTGATCCTCTTCAACTCGAAGAGCAGGACTCGAAGGTTGAACCGACGATCTCGTCGAAGTCAGGTCCTGCCGCGTAAGGCGACCCTACGATATACGAGGTCCACGCCTCGCATGATTCCCGATACTCGGACCTCCTCGAGTGTCGCTGTGTAGCCAGCCATCTTCTCGACCGAGCCTCGCTTGACGTGGTAGCCACAACGGCTTCGTGAAGAGGCTGTCGGTCGACCTCCTCCGATTTCAGACGGACCAGTATATGTATGTCGTAGTAATCGCGTCCGCGTGTGTTGGCGATCCCACGCGTCACTACGGTCTCGAGCTTTTCGGCCAGCGCGGACTCCATGAAGTACTGCCGCACGCGCGTGTCCTTGCACCTGCACCGGACTCTCTTCGAACATAAGGGATGGCGGTACTCCATGCGATCGGGAAATGCGACCGGGAACTATCTCGTCTCCCGTGGTGATATCGATCTTTACGAGAGCAAAGCTCCCGCAGCTCGTCTAGCGGTAGCTCGCCCAGCTACATCTCGGACAGCTCTCTCACCCTTGCCTCAGCCCTCCCCTCCGCCGGGGACCGGCCCACCCCTCGCGGAGAGCCATGCTTCCCTCGAGAGGCAGGTTATATGCTCCGTTCGCAGCACGCCCTCCAATGCGCAGGGGACGTTCTCCGCCGTGTGGTGGTAGCAAAACCCGCACTTCTCCTGCACCCGCCTCGACTTCACGTTCCCCTCGAAGTAGCCGCACCATATCCTCTCGAGGCCGAGACCTTCGAAGCCGTGCCGCACCATCTCGCGGACCGCCTCGGGGATGAGGCCCCGGCCCCAATACGGAACGCCGATCCAGTACCCGATCTCACCCTCCGTGTCGGGGATGCTGATGTTGCTCGCCCCGCCGCGCATCAGCCCGATGCTGCCGACCGGTCGCCCCGTCTCCTTGAGGACCACGGCGTAGTTCTCCGGCGCGGAAAGCACCCCCCTGATGATCTCTCGGCTGTACTCCACGCTCGCATGGACGGCCCATCCGGCGATCGGCCCCACGTCGGGATGGCTCGCGTACCTGTACAGGTCCTCCGCATCGCCCTCCTCCCAGGGGCGCAGGACCAGCCGTCTTGTCTCAAGGGTCATCCACGGGCCTCCGATCTACGATGTCCCTGCAGCGCTTTGATGGCTCGGGAAAACGCCCCTCCTCCATGCCTGGCTCCCTGACGGCCTTCCACGGCGCGGCCGCAGCCCTCGGCCTCTCGCGGCATACGCCAGTCGCCCCATTCCGCGCGGGAAGGCTTGACGAACTTGTTCCGCTAGAGCGCGAGCCTATCATAGCCCCTGGGAAACATCATCGTGGGCGAGAATGGCACGCCGTCGGCCACCCCATGGGGAAAGCGCGCGGTGTCGTCCGTGAGAATTCCACGCGAGAACCCGTGCCGTACGACGTAGAGCGGGCCCTCCCACACATCGGGTGGCATGTAGGGGCGCGGTCGATCATTTCGTTGGTGGGTCCGCGCAGACGAAAGAGATTCCTGGTGTTCGATCATCGCATTGTCGAACAGTGAAATACCGCCTATTTAACCCTAGATGACGCTAATTGTAGAACTACAGCTCCAGGCCGAGGACGTCACGGTCGAATTCCCTGACGTCGATTGACGAGGGCACCTTCACCCCGAGCGCCTTGTAGTACTCGCGGACCTGCCTCGACGGCGTCTCGACCACGACCCTGCCGTCGGCGTTGGTGTAGCAGGACAGCGACCTGGCCTTGCCCCATACCTCGGTGAGGGAGACGTCGGCCCCGGCGAGCGCCTTGCGCATCCTGAGCACCACGATGGTGCCGATGATGTCGGCGAGGATCTTGCCGCGCACGGTGAGGTCGCTCCACTTGCGCAGCGGCAGCAGGCCCAGGTAGTCCTTGCTGGTCTTGAAGACGCCCTCGATCTCGGTGCGGCAGAAGTACTCGTCCAGGATCTCGCGGGGCGTCGCGACCTTGGTGGACATCAGCACGAAGTAGCCCTGCCGCACGGTCTCCCAGTCCTTCTCGGCGAGCGACATCCCGTCGAACCTCTCCTGGTTCTTGTCCAGCCACCTGGCGAAGCGCGGCGTGGCGTTGGTCTGGTCCACGTAGACGTAGCAGTGCAGCCTCACGCCCTGCACCTCGACGTCGCGCCTCCTGGCGAAGTAGAGGTGGCCGGAGCGCGTGATCGCGTACTTGCCCTTGCCGATCAGAGAGCGGACGCCCCGCCAGAGCTCGCGGTACGGGTACCCCCTCCTCGCCGGCATCCTGACCAGCACGTCCCTCTCGCCCTCGGAGAAGGCCTCGAGCAGCTCGCGCGACGCGTAGCCCGCGTCGAGGACCGCGGTTACGACCTCGATGCCGAGCGTGGCGAGGACGTCGCCCATCACGGTCTTTATGGTCGAGAGGTCAAGTACGTTGCCGGGCACGACCTCGTACCAGACGGGCAGCCCCGTCGTCTCGTCGAGCACGAGCGCGAGGCGCATCTGGACCGCCGCGCCCCTCAGCCCGTGGCTGCAGAGGGCGTTGAGCGGGTTGTCGACCGCGTCGTTCGGGAGCGGGGTGGAGTCCACGTAGCATGCGCGGCCGAAGCCGGGCTTCGTCCTCCTCATGAGCCTGGCGAACGCCCTGAAGAACGCGACCTTCGCCCCGTCGGCGCCCATCGCCGAGAAGAACGCCGTGTCCGATCTCAGCGACGCGGGCGGCACGCCCGGCAGCGCCAGAGCCGCGAAGGACCTGGCCACCATGTTGTCGCAGGTCTCGCGGCTCCCGTCCCGCACCACGCCGTGCGTGACGTGGGCGAGGGCGCGCTGGTAGGACCGGTCGTCGGGGAGCGCCTCCCTGAGGCACCCCGCGACCCCATCGGCGCCCAGGAACGACAGCAGCAGGTGCTCGGGGCCGAGCTCCAGGTGCCGCGGCGGCTCGGGGAACGCGCCCGTGTTCGCCAGCCGCTCGTCGCCCTTGGCCACCGGCGCGAATCCGTCGGCGTCCGCGTCGTACTCCACCAGGCCGCGCGTCGGTGACGCGAACACGCCCGAGCGCCTGTCGTCCGCGAGCCAGACGACCTTGCCCAGCCTCTCGCGCACCGCCTGCGCCGAGTGGTACTTGGCGCCGCGCACGTACGACGTGTCGACCACGGCGGCGGACCCGCTCCTGATTGCGCCGGACTCGTCCCTGACCAGCTTCTGCACCTTTATGAACGGCATCCCGGTCGCCTCCCGTGCCACACAGGAAGTAGTAAGTAGCACTACATATAATATAGCACAAGAGAGGCCCCTTGGGGCCTCGACCTGCGATTTTCTCGATTTTCTTTGGTTTGATCAGGCGGTAGTTCTACAATCAGAAAGAACTAGGGTTTAAGAGGCTCTTCGGGGGTTAGTGTGGGTTGACGCCTCGGCGAATCGCGTCGCAATAGCGTACACAAGTGCCCCACTCTGCACCCGGCGACTCACGCAAAGACGCACTCTGGGGGTGTCACTCTCACGAAAAGGCGCATTTTGCGTGTGGGCCTCACCAAAGGGCGCATTCTGCATGCGAGCGGTCGCGCAGAGTGCGCTTTTCCGTGAGGGCCCGCCCCCAGAGTGCGCTTTTACGTGAGGGCCCGCCCCCAGAGTGCGCTTTTCCGTGAGGGCCCGCCCCCAGAGTGCGCTTTTACGTGAGGGCCCGCCCCCAGAATGCGCTTTTCCGTAGAGTGCGCTTTTCCTCACCTGCGCAAACGCGGAGACACCTCACGCAAAGGCGCATTCTGCGCAGACGGCCTCACGTAAAAGCGCAGTCTGCACCCGCCGTCTCACGCAAAAGCGCATTCTGCACCGGCGATGCCACCGCGACGTGACCAAAGGGCGCACTCTGGACGGGCGACGTCACGGAGAAGCGCACTTTGCGTGTGGGCCTCACCAAAAGGCGCATTCTGTATGTGATCGGTCGCGCAGAATGCACTTTGCCGTGAGGGTCCGCGTCCAGAGTGCACTTTTCCGTGAGGGTCCGCGCGCAGAATGCACTTTTCCGTAGAGTGCGCTTTTCCTCACCTGCGCAAACGTGGAGCCACCTCACGCAAAGGCGCATTCTGCGCAGACGGCCTCACGGAAAACCGCACTCTGCACCGGCGACGCCACCTCGACGTGACCAAAAGGCGTATTCTGGACGGGCGACGTCACGGAGAAGCGCACTTTGCGTGTGGGCCTCACCAAAGGGCGCACTCTGCATGCGAGCGGTGGTTGCGCCGAGAGCCTGTTTTCGCCGATCTGTGTACACTCCTGCATACCCACGGCCGCTCGCGCGACCGGGCGGGGCCACGGGTCCCACGACATCGACGGCCCCATAGCCCTCGTGATGCTCAGGTGCCCGGACCTGAGGTCCATGCCACCGGGGCGGTGACGCAACCATCCGCCCACACGAGCTCACGAAGCCTCATTTAAGAGGGGCTGTAGCGCTCAGCGAGATTGACGGCCCATGTGCTCGCGTCACACCCGCAACCATCCGCTCAGGCTCAAGCTTTCTGGCTCGCAATGTGGCTGCAGAGGGCTAGCTCGAGAAGGACGACCAGATCTGGCGACAGAAGCTTGGCCACCAGCCCCTCGACGTACGCCTTTGCGCGCGTCGAGCCCCTTGATGTCGCTGCCAAGCCGCAATGCAAAGACTTGCATCCGAGTAACGCCCCCCTTGCATTCATTGTGTCACAGACTGGTCGTCAACGATCCAGATGCCGGCCCGAGCGCTGCCTCGCCTTGAAAGAATGCCTTCCTCTTTCAGCTTTGCGACCATGCGCTCGGCGCTCCTCTTCGAGCAACCGAGGCTTTCCGCGAGCTGGGAGACGTTACCGTTGCCGTGCTCCCTGAAGAAGTCGAGCGCCCTGGACCGAGCAAGCTCCTTCTCGCTTGCGGGCTTGGAGAACGGCAGGATCGAGTCCCTGATCACCCCCAACATGAACTCGACGAACTGTTCGCCCGACCCGCTGGCGTCGGATTTCGCCAAAGCCTCGTAATAGCCCGCTTGGCGCTGTCTGATTGTGCTCTCGATTGGAAGCCATGCGAGCACGGGCCTCCATCTCGACAAGAGAAGCGTGTGCCACAGCCTCCCCGTCCTTCCGTTGCCGTCGAAGAAGGGGTGGCAGAACTCGAACTCGAAGTGAAAGACACAGGAGGCGAGCAAAGGGTGCATGCTCGTCTCTCTCAGCCAGCCGAAGATGCCCGCCATCACCTCGGGCACGTAGGCCGCCAGGGTGCCCGCGTGTATGAGGACGCCGCCGTCGAACACGCCGACGTTACCGCTGCGAAAGCGGCCCGCCTCGGGGACCAGACCCCCCATCATCGTTCGATGCGCCCTCAGCAGGTCGTCGATAGAGTATGGATCCAGTTCGGGGATGAGGTCGTAGGCACGCTTGGCGTTTTTGACCTCAAGGATGTCGCGACTGTCGCCGAGGACGTGCTTCCCGTCGAGGATGGCGGTCACGGTTCTCTCATCGAGCTTGTTCCCCTCGATCATGAGGGAGGAGTGAATCGTCTTTATCCTGAGCTCCCGATGCAGGGTGAGGCTTTTCGCCAGCGGCGCCTGCGGGGACAGCATGCCCACAAGCTCTGCGATCTCCATGCAGAGCGAGTCAATCGCGTCGTTTCGTTGGAACGGCGGCTCGTATGCCATGGTCGTCCGTCCTTTCAATACCGCCATAATTATACCGCCAATGGCGGCAAAGCCGCTCCGACTGCTCCCAGGGAATGCTCAAAGCGGCGTAATGGATGAGACTGCTTACCACTAAGCCTAAGATGCATGAGATGGACGTATTCCCACTCAATTGCCGAAAAACCCAATGCCGCGAACTTAACGAGCCCTCTGGCCAGCCGATCTATAACCTGCGACAACATTGCTTGGCAGCAAGAGACTGAGCTCAAAGTAAGAACTTGGATCACTTAAAAACTGTTTCAGCGCCTCTTCCTTGGGTTCTGTATCTCGGACATCGTGTTGGCAATCATGCCTGCGGTTTCCCTTGGGTTTTCAATGTCGACAAGGAGCATGGCCTTGGCGCCCTCATAGGGGATTTGCTTTGACGAGAAAGCGGCGCGGGCCGTAGGCGTGTCCTTGAGCAAGAGCCTGTCGTCGTAGACTCCTCCGAAAAGCACGCCTTCGCTGTACGGGAGGTATTCGCCCATCATCTTACGATGGGCGATTACAGGGACGTCCCACAGCAGGTCGAGGACGAATTCGGGGTATCTTCGCCGCTTGCCATAGCAGATTTGGTCCTCCCAGGCTGTCTCGTGCGGGCTCCAGGTCACGCCATCTGCCAAGCCGGCAAGCACAGGGCCGAGAAGCCTGTGTGCAAGCTCGACTGATGCGTCAATGCTTTGAAGCGAATCGGGCAGACTCGTCTGGGAGTACAGCTTCTCGAACTGCCGCCCATGAGACGCTTCCCATTCATCTGGAATGCTGAACGTCTCAGGCCGGCAGAGCGATGCCACGCACGGCACCTTCCCGCTGCACGCGTCGCAACTCGCATCGCAGCGCGCGTCGCAACAGTGTACACAAATGGCCCAATCCGGTGCGGAGAGGCCCGATCCTCCCATTTGTGTACACTATTGTAATCCCAAGGCCACCCACAACCCAAGCCCACGGCGCAACAGTGTACACAAATGGCCCAGAACGACGCCGAGAGGCCGTTTCAACCGATCTGTGTACACTCCTGCATACCCACGGCCGCCCGCACGGCCGGGCGGGGCCACGGGTCCCACGACATCGACGGCCCCATGGCCCCCGTGATGCCAAAGCGCTCGGACCTGAGACCCACGCCACCGGGGCGGTGACGCAACCACCCACACGAACTCACGAAGCCTCAGTTTTGGTCCAAGATCCCCACCGCAGTCCCTTCTGGGCAGTGCTTATTGAACCAAAGCACCGGCCGCGCGTCAGCGCCCGAGCAGCGCCACCTGCGCCCGCAGGCGCAGCGCCTCGTCGGCCGGGTCGTAGGCGTCGAGGAGCCGGCGGCCGAGGCGCAGCAGGCGCCCGTCGAAGCTGGCGCCGGCCTCCCCGGAGGCGACGCCGGCCGCCCGCGGGCCGAGGCGCGCCGAGAGGGCGGGCGAGAGCCAGTTGGCCCAGTGGACGGCGGTGGGCAGGCCCCCCTCGAGCGAGGGCGGGTCGGGCAGGGGCCCGGCCTGGGACCACACGCAGCCCCACGTCGCCCCCATGGCCCCCGCCGTCGCCGAGAGGGCGCGGACGAGCACGTCGGCGGCGGCCTCCCCGCGCAGGTCGAGCTGGCACGGCAGGATGACGTCGAGCGAGTCGCCGCGGGGGCCGAACGCCCCCTGGAACTCGAGCTCCCCGGCCCGGCGCGTCCCGGAGCGCAGGCTCAGCAGGCGCGCCCGCCCGTCGCCCCACCCGAGGCGGCCCGGGTGCATGGCGGGCCACTCGGGGCGGCCCAGGTGCAGGGCGGGCCCCCAGAGGCCCTCCCCCAGTGGCCTCCAGTGCGCGTAGGAGAAGGGCCGCGCGTCCGGCGGGTCGAAGACGGGCGGGCGGAACGCCGGACGCATGCCCGCCGGCAGGGTCGCGGACAGGGCGGCCACGGCGCGCCGGGCGCGCCGCGTGCGGCTCCCCCTTCCGGGGGGCGCCTCGACGCGAAGGCCGCGCCACAGGGGCTGCGAGCCCGGGGGCCTCCACGGCGAGGGCAGGAGCCCGGCGTCCGCGAGCGCGGAGAGGTCGGCGTCGCCTATGTCCCTGAGGACCAGGCCGCAGACCCTCCCCGAGCCGAGGAGCAGCGAGGCGCGGGGCCCGAGCGCATAGGCCTCCGGCGAGCCGCGCATGCCCTCACGCTCGACCATGAGGTCGCGCCCCGAGAGGCGCAGGCGGAAGAGGATGTTGTGGCCCTCGATGAGCCCGAGCCGGGGGCCGTCCGCCAGGCGGCGCAGGCCCTCGAGGCCGCGCAGCCTGACCCCGCGCCCCGGAGAGAGCGCCTGCGGGGGCAGGGGCCCCGGGAGCGCGGCCAGGACGTCGGGGAAGCACGTCACGTACCTCACGCTCCCGTCCACGGCGCTCGCCCCGAGCTCGAGCAGGCCGAGGAAGGGCGCGTACTCCCCCTCCCGGAGCGGCTGCCCGCCGTGCAGCTCGTAGCACACCATCGAGCGGTCGCTGCCCCACCCCTCGGCCTCCACGCCGACGAGCACGAAGCCCTCGCCCATGTACCTGACGGAGCCCACGTAGCGGTCCCCGAGCCCCGGCACCGCCCTCACCCTCATGTCGCATCGCCCCCCGCCCTGCTGTCCGGGCCGCCCGCGACGCCGACGCGGCCCGCCCCGGGCGTTTCCCCGACACGAAACAGTGTACACAAACCGGAAGAGACAGGGCATTTGGGCGACTTCCATGCGTTTGCGCACACTATCGTCCCGCTGGGCGCACCGCGCGGGCGTCCGCCGCTCAGAACAGCCCCAGCGGGACCCAGCACTGCTCGAGGAGAGCCACGTGGGACGACCTGCCGCGGGGGATGTCGGCGCCGTCCGGGGTGCCCTGGGCCGTCTCCAGCCAAGGCACGGCGGCGGGGTCGAGGCCCGCGTCGAAGAGCAGGTTGAACACGGTGGCCCCCGCCGCCCCCTCGACCGTGGGGGCGCGGCCGGGGACGTAGGCCACGGCGCTGCCGAAGGGGACGCGCTCGTAGCCCAGGGACCCGAGCGCCTCGCAGGCCGCGGCGAACGCGGCGGCGTGGGGGCCCGCCCCGACGGCGTCGGTCAGGCGGGTGCCCGTGCGCGACATGGTGACCTCCCGCTCGCAGAACAGGAAGCACCACGGGGCCGACGGGGACACCCAGGCGAGCAGGTCGGTGCGCTCCGAGCAGCGCCAGTCGGCGTCCGAGGACCCCAGCCTGGCGCGCAGGCCCGCGCCGGGCCCCGAGCCCCCGAGCGAGACCCGCGCCCCGGGCAGCGCCCGCGAGAGGGCCTCGGCGGCCCGGGCGGCGGCGTAGTCGGGGGCGAGCGGGGCGGGCGAGCCCTCCCCGGCGAGGTCGGCGGCCAGGCGCCGCCATGCGCCGGCCGACAGGGTGAGCGGGTTGTACCGACCTGGCCGGGACGGGCCGTCGGGGCCCTCCGGGGGTACCTCGTCCGCAGGCGCCTGCGCGGGCCACGGGAGAGGCGCCTCACCGACGAGCGGGGGCGTCCGCCACTCGGGCATGAGGAGCATGCGCTCCGGCCGGCCGAAGCCTATCGCGGAGCCGTCGGGGTTCCCGAGCTCGCTGTAGATCTGGGACACGGCAGCCGGGTCGAACAGCTCGCTGAACAGGCAGCCGTAGGCGCTCGCCTCCCCCACCGCCTTGAACGCGAGGTCGGCGTCGGGGACCGTCGCCATGGCCTCGCCGAAGGGGACGCGCTCGTAGCCGAGGGACCCGAGCGCCCCGCACGCGGCGGCGAGCTCGGCGGCGTGCGGGCCCGCGCCCACGGCCCTGCCGGCCCAGGTGTCGTGGGCGCGGACGTGGACGTCGCGCTCGCAGAAGAGGCAGCACCACGGTCCGAGCAGGCTCGCGTAGCCCTTGAGGGAGTCCATCTCGCCGCCGAGCGCGTCGACGAGCTCCACGTCCTCGTCCAGCAGGTCGTCCCGGTAGGTGAGCGGGGCCTCGAAGCCGATCCCACGCTCGCCGCGCTCGTCCCAGCCCGACACGTGCAGGCCGGGGAGCGCCGCGCGCAGGGCCGCGACCACCCTCACCGCCTCGCGGCGCCTCCCCGGGTCGCAGCGCCTGCGGCAGAGCTTCCTCTTGGCGATCGCCACCCCCGGCTCGTCGAGCGCCGAGGGGATGTAGCGCCTGAGGACGCCCATGATCTCCTCCCGCACGGGGGAGGGCGCCAGCCCGTCCGTCACAGCCTCCCCCTCTTCCCGTCGTCCCCCTGCCAACCCCCGGCCCCCCTGCGGACGGGACGGCGGGCTTGCCCAAGGGCTTGCCCACGGAAAGCCAGCATAGCATGAACGCAGCGCGGGTGCGTCAGAGCGCGCTACCGTACCTGCTCGTGACGCTTGGCTTGCCGTAGGGCCCCCGGCAGGGCCCGAAGAGCACGTCGAACAGCGTGGTCGGCCCCTCGTGGGGGAACTCCGGGGCCGGCGGCCCCACCGGGCGCATCGCCTGGCGCAGGGAGAGCCGTCGGTAGCCGAGCGCCCCCAGCGCCGTGCAGGCCGCGTCGGCCGCGACGCGCGGCGACCCGAAGTCCACGAGGTGGCAAACCGTCGTGTCGGCGCTGCGGAGGCGCAGGGTCCTCTGGCAGAGGGTGCAGCAGAACGGGACGAGCTCGCTCACGTGCACGTAAAGCGCCAGGCCCTCCCCGACCCCGCCGGCGACGGAGCGCCCCTCGAGGAGTGTCACCTCGAAGGCCAGCCCGGGAGGGGACCAGTCCCACCACTCGCTCACCTCAGAGGCGGGGAGCGCCTCGCGAAGCGCGTCGAGCAGTGACGCGGCGAGGCCCTCGGGGCGCTCGGGGAAGGGATCCCTCGGAACACGGCGGCCCGAGCCCACGCCGGGGCCGCCTGGAAGCCAGGGAGGGTCGGCCCCGAGCTCCGCGAGGCGGGCCATCGCCTCCGCCTCGGCGACGGCCCCGGAGAGGTCGACGGCCAGCGACACCCCGCGCACCGCCCCGACCTCGACGACCGGGGGCCAGGGGCCGCCGGGGACCGGGAGCTCCCGGGCCGCGAGCGCCTCCCGGACCAGGAGGGCGAGCGAGTCGAGGTCTGCCCGCCCCGCGAACACCCCCACGTCGGAGAGCGGGACGGGGCCGTCCGCGCCCAGGGGGGTCCCCTCCAGCCTCACGCCCCCTCCCCGGCATCGGGGTACACTATCAGGTCCGGCTCGCCGCCGTCGCCGTGCCCCAGGCGGACGGGCCGGCCCGAGCGCAGGCGCTGGCAGGCCACGCCCAGCCCATCCGGTCGGCGCGCCCGCCCCAGGAGCTCGAGCAACCCCTCGGCGTCGCCCTCGTCGTCGAGGACGATGCGGCAGGAGCCCAGCTCGACCGAGTCGAGCCCCGCCCATCCCCCCTCGGGGTCGCGGGGCGACGAGCCGTACATCCGCATGCGCGCGGCGCCGGTGGGAGGGTCTCCGCAGGGGTGCGGTCCCGGGCGGGCGGGGCCCTCGGGCGGGAAGGCGTGGTCGAGGACGACCGAGCACGCCTCGCGACCCGCCCGGCCGATCTCGAGGTCGAGGGCGGCTCCCATCTCGAGCGCGAGGCGGGCGGCGCCCGAGCCCCTGGGGACCCTGGCCCCGAACGACGCCTCGCCCCAGCCGGGGCGCCTCATGACCTCGACCTCAAGGCCATCGGGCGCGTCCGGGGCGCCGGGGCCGGAGAGGGCGAGCCCCTCCGCCCGCCCGAGCAGCTCGCAGATGGCGCCTGACCTCCCGGCGGGCACGACCGCCCCGCGCGCCTGCACGCTCGGCGACCCCGGCTGGGGCCGGCCGCGCAGGTCGGCGGCCCTGTTCCAGCAGAGGCGCCTGATGACGAGGGCGTCAGGCCCGTCCTCCCGCTCGCCCTGGTACACGCACCAGGCCCTGACGTCGCCCGACGGCTCGCCGACCACGACCCTCATGACCTGCCCGCACGCGGCGGGCTCCCTGTCCCGCTCGCGGGCGACCAGGACGTCGGCGGGCTCGCGCAGGCGGGAGGCGAAGGCGCGCCCGAGGAGGCGGGAGAGGGCCTCGGGCGCGCCGGCCCCCTCTGGGACGCGGGCGCCGCAGACGCGCTCCACCGGGCGGCCGCCCGCCCCGAGCTCGGCCCGCGCGTGCGCGGCCGCCCCCGGCGCGAGCCGCCCCGGCCCGGCGAGGGCGCGCAGGTAGGAGTCCGGCGGGCAGGCGTACTCGAACGCCACGGAGGCGGGCGGGGCGGCGGGGCGGGACAGCTCGCGGTCGATGGCCCCCATGGCGCGGAGCACGGCGCCCTCGGCCTCGGGATCCCCCACGGGCCAGCCCCAGCGCAGCAGGCGGGACGGCGCGTACGGGGCGCCGGGGGCGGCACGGCCCTCCAGCGAGAAGCCGCCCCAGTCCCCCTCGCCGCCGACGCCCCCGAAGGGGACGCCCGGGGCGGCCAGCGCCCCCTCCGCGCGGGCGAGCGCGGGCAGCAGCCTCGCCGCAGCCTCGGGGCCGAGGGGCGCGGAGTCGAGGGAGAGGTCCGGCCACAGCCCGAGCAGGTCGGCGTCCGGCCACTCGTAGCCGGTCCCCAGCGAGCGGGAGTACGCGGCGCGGCGCGCCTGGTCGGCCGCCTGGTCCCAGAGCACCCTCCTGACGAGGAGCGGCGTCACCTCCCCGGGCCGGGCGGCCTCGCCCTCCCACACGGAGTACGACAGGCTCCTGTCACCGGCGCGGCTCGCGCCGAGCCTCAGCCTCAGGCGCAGGCGGCGGCCGTCCACGACGACGCCCTCCAGGCCCTCGGCGTAGAGGAGGAACATCGCCTCGAACGCCATGAGGGAGAACATGTACGGCCGGCACTCGCTCAGGACCTCGGCCGCGTTCCAGTCCCCCTCGGACGGCCCCGCGTGCCCGCTCGCGCACCCCATGGCAGCTCCTATCGACGCGCGCCTCCCCCGACGGGTCCCGACTCCGAGCCCGGGACCCCTCCCGCCACCTGCGCTCCTTACCATACCACTCCGGCGCAAGGGGTGCGCGGGCGCAGGGGGGCACCCACCCCGGCTGCCACGCCTCCCCCGGCACGAACAGTGTACACAAACCGCAGAGAACCGAGTACTTGGTTAATTCACATGCGGTTTGTGAGGCTTCGTGAGCTCGTGTGGGTAGGTGGTTGCGTCACCGCCCCGGCGGCATGGGCCTCAGGTCCGAGCGCTCTGGCATCACGAGGGCAATGGGGCCGTCGATATCGTGGAACCCGTGGCCCCGCCCGGTCGCACGAGCGGCCGTGGGGACGCAAGAGTGTACACAGATCGGCGAAAACGGGCTCTCGGCGCAACCACCGCTCGCATGCAGAATGCGCCCTTTGGTGAGGCCCACAGGTAAAGTGCGCTTTTCCGTGACGTCGCCCGCCCAGAGTGCGCCCTTTGGTCACGTCGCGGTGGCGTCGCCGGCGCAGAGTGCGCTTTTACGTGAGGTGACGGGTGCAGAATGCGCTTTTCCGTGAGGCGGTCTGCACAGAATGCGTCTTTGCGTGAGGTGGCGGGTGCAGACTGCGCTTTTCCGTGAGGCGGTGGGCACAGACTGCGCTTTTCCGTGAGGCCATCTGCGCAGAGTGCGCCTTTCCGTGAGAGTGACACCCCCAGAGTGCGTCTTTACGTGAGTCGCCGGTTGCGGAGTGGGGCACTTGTGTACACTGTTGCGACACGATTCGCCGAGGCGTCAACCCACACTAACCCCCGAAGAGCCCGTTTTGTGTACACTTTCGCCCCGCCGTGGAAGCCCCGGCCCATGGGGTCGCGACAGGCCCGGGCAAGGAGTTCCTGCGAGCGGGCACTCTCGTTCTGGCGTCGCACCTCGCAGCCTCAGCCGCCCAGGGACCCGCCCATCGGGAGGGCGCCCCCGTCATGTCCCCCTCCTGCGCCAATGGTGCTCCTCTCCCCGGGCCTCCTCGTCGCCGGCCCGACCCCGTCGGGCGCTCGCCCGTAGCGGATGACACCACGCAGGTCACCGCACCAGAGAGGGCAAGACGCGCCCGCTATGCCGACGGGTCCGCCATGCGCTCGAGCCTGGCCCGCGCCTGGCCCGCCCTGCGTCGGTAGTCCTCGCGACCGGGGTCCGCCCGCGCGAGCGCCTCGTACGTCGAGAGCGCCTCGCGGTAGAGGGCCTCCGCCTCCCAGGAACGGTCGCGCTCCAGGAGGAGGGCCATGTTCGAACAGGCGCGGGCGAGCTCGGGCAGAAACTCGCCCGGATCGCCCGCCGCCAGATCACGCCAGAGGGAGAGGGCCTCGCGCATCGGGGCCTCGGCGTCGGCGCGGCGGCCGACGCCCTCCAGGAAGACCGCCAGGTTGTTGCAGGAGCCGGCGAGGCCTGGCAGGAACCCGCCCGGATCGCTCGCCCCAAGCTCCCGCCAGGCCGAGACGGCCCCGCGCAGGAGGCCCTCCGCCTCGCCGACGCGATCGAGCGTCCACAGGAGCTCCGCTAGGTCCGTGCGGGAGTCGGCGAGGCCGGGCAGGGCTGCGCCCGGGTCGCTCGACGCCAGGGCCTCCCAGGCAAAGATCGACTCGCGGTGGGGCGCCTCCGCCCCCGCGAGGTCGCCCGCGTCCTCCAGGAGGGAGGCCAGGTGGCCGCAGGAGTCCGCCAACCTGGGCAGGAACTCGCCCGGGTCGCCCGCCGCCAGATCACGCCAGGCGGAGATCGACTCGCGCAGCAGGTCCTCGGCCTCCCCGACGCGATCGAGCCCCTTGAGGAAGAACGCCCGGCTGTCGCAGGAGCGGGCGAGGCAAGGCAGGAACTCGGCGGGGTCGCTCGCCGCCAGATCACGCCAAGCGGAGAGGGCCTCGCGGGAGAGGGCCTCGGCCTCACCCGCGAGGCCGTCCCACTGGAGGAGCGCCGCCAGATTGTCGCAGGCGCGGGCGAGGCAGGGCAGGAACTCGGCGGGGTCGCCCGCCGCGAGGGGACGCAGGTCGGACAGCACCTCCCGAAAGAGCACCCTGGCCTCGGCGGGGTCACGCCCCATCAGGAGGAACGCCAGGTCGGCGCGGGTGCGGGCTACGTCCCCCAGAAACTCGCCCGGATGGCGCGCGTCGAGGAACTGCCAGAGGGGAAGCGCCTCGCGGTAGAGTGCCTCCGCCTCGGCGGGGTCGCGCCCTCCCAGGAGGGACGCCAGGTCGATGCAGGAGGCGGCCAGCCCGCCCAGGTGTCCGTCGTCGCCGTCCTGCGCGAGAGCGCGCGCCTCCCCCAGGCGCTCCCTCGCGTCATGCTCGCTGGGCTGTGTCACGCATCCGTCGGCGACGGAGCAAGGCCCCACTCCGGGAGCCCCTCCCACCGCGCCGCCGCGTCCATCCCTCGCTTCCATCCACCCTCCCACAGACAGCCTGTCCGGGACGCCCCAACCTATACGCGCCCCCCTCGTACCACGGTGCGGCCCGACGCCCAGTCCGTCCCCAGAGCATCTGCGGCCGAGGGGGAGGAGGACCCCACGGCTCCGCCCGAGGCCCACCCCCGACCCCCGGCGGGCCCGTCGCGCCCAAGAGCCTGCCGAGGCGACAAGGCTACGGGGGCGCCCCGGCGCCGAGCGCCCGCGCCACGAAGGAGACGAGGGCCCACGCCTCGTCGCGGGCCTGCGCCTCCCACCTCGCCCCCCACGAGTGGGGGCCGCCGGACGGGTCGCGCTCACACTCCGCCAGGAAGAGCGCGTTGACCAGCTCGCACCCATCCCACAGAGACATGTAGCGGTCCCGGTCCCCCTGGGTCGGGAAGACGTCCGGGCTCTGCTCGGCGAGGAACTCCGCGTCCGCGACGAACCAGGAGAACGCGGCGGGCGAGGCTGGCGCCGCGCGGGCGCGGCGGGCGAGCTCTGCGGCGGAGCGCCCGAGCTCGTTGCGGACGAGGCCGAGATACCCGTGAAGCGCCTCCCCGACGACATCCGCGTCCAGGTGCCCCTCGCCATGTGCCCACCCTACGATGGCGTCTAGGTCGGACCACTCGGCCGCGTAGCGGCGCGCCGCGCCCTCCGCGCAGAACGCGCACCTGTTCCTATCCGCGAGGCCCTCGACGGCCGAGGAGAAGGCAACGAGCGCCTCCGGCGACGTGGCCGCTGCACCCGCGCGGGCGCGCAGGCGCACCAGGAAGTCACCTCCCATACCCCACCATCACCATCCCGTCGCTCTCGTCGAGGGCAAAAGCCTGGCGTCGGCGAGCGCGGAGAGGTCGGCCTCGCCTATGTCCCTGAGGACCAGGCCGCAGATCCTCCCCGAGCCGAGGAGCAGCGAGGCGCGGGGCCCGAGGGCGTAGGCCTCCGGGAAGCCGCGCATGCCCACCCGCTCGACCATGAGGTCGCGCCCCGAGAGGCGCAGGCGGAAGAGGATGTTGTGGCCCTCGATGAGGCCGAGCCGGGGGCCGTCCGCCAGGCGGCGCAGGCCCTCGAGGCCGCGCAGCCTGACCCCGCGCTCCGGAGAGAGCGCCTGCGGGGGCAGGGGCCCTAAGAGCGCGGGAGTGGCTTCGGGGAAGCACGTCACGTACCTCACGCTTCCGTCCACGGCGCTCGCCCCGAGCTCGAGCAGGCTGCTGAAGGACCCGCCCTCACCCTCCACAGGCGGTCGCCCATCATGCAGCCCGTAGCACACCATCGAGCGGTCGCTGCCCCACCCCTTGGCCTCCACACCGACGAGCACGAGGCCCTCGCCTAAACACTCGACAGAGCCCACGTAGCGGTCCCCGAGCCCCGGCACCGCCCTCACCCTCATGTCGCATCGCCTCCCGTCCTGCGGTCCGGGCCACCCCGCCCGGCACGCCACGCGCTCGTCGAGACCCATGCCGAGCCGCCGCCCTCCGGGCGCGCGACGGCCTTCCCGCCCGCGCCCTCCCTCGTCGGGGACGCCCGCCGCCTCGCCGGGGGCAGACCGTAACAGTCCGACCATACACCCACCGCCAAGCAGCCCCCGTCCCGTGACGCCGGCTCGGCCCGCCACAGGTGCCCCCGATACAGACAGTGTACACAAACCACAAAGAACCGAGCGTCTTGGCGACTCTCCCGCAATCTGCGTACGTTATCTCCCCACCCACGGGAGCCCGGCCGTCAACACTCACATCGGTCCCATCGCCGCCGGCCGCAGCGGCGATGTCCTGCGCTCAATCGGCATCG
This sequence comes from Olsenella sp. oral taxon 807, assembly GCF_001189515.2. Lineage (NCBI taxonomy): Bacteria > Bacillati > Actinomycetota > Coriobacteriia > Coriobacteriales > Atopobiaceae > Olsenella > Olsenella sp. oral taxon 807. The sequence continues at coordinate 30,996 of NZ_CP012069.2, read as the reverse complement.
GTGGAGGGCGGTTCGTGTGGACGCAGTCGACCTTGGCGTGGTCTGGACCCCACTGCGACCCGTGGCGGGGGGGTGAGCGTCCTGCCGCCATGGCCGCCCTGCGCGCCGGAGGTGGCGTAGCCCCCGAGGGCGGGCGACCCCGCCGGTCGGCCTCCCGACGGTTGGCCCGTCGGCAAGCATCTATGGCGCTACGTTTGGCATGAAGTCCCAATCAATGGCCGGGTTATCAATGGGCCATCAGCGGCAGATCAGAGCACCCGGTTCTCGATCATGGGGTGCTACAATTGACTCTTCAGGGGTTCGTGTGGGTTGACGCCTCGGCCAAGATGCCAACCTGGCAGCGGCGCCGCTCGCTCAGAGCCTGTCTTCCCGACCAAGCGAGAGGGGCCAGCGAGGAGGCGCCGCCGACACGCCATGGTGGCTGAGGCGCTCGTGCCACCTGGCGCTACTCGCGTCGCAACAGTGTACACAAACGCCCCAATCCGGTGAGGAGAGGCCCGATCCTCCCATTTGTGTACACTATTGCGATCCCAAGGCCACCCACAACCCAAGCCCACGGCGCAACAGTGTACACAAATGCCCCAAAACGGCGCCGAGAGGCCATTTTTACCGATTTGTGCACACTCCTGCGTCCGTCGCCCTGGCGATGAGGCCCACGCCGTCGGGGCGGTGACGCAACCACCCACCCACACGAACTCACGAAGCCTTCTATAATTTCCGATTGTGGTACGACGCGCTTGTCTATCTTGACCAGTGTCCTTTCCCCTCTTACAGCAGTCCATTTCCAAACGTGAGCTCAGACGCTACACCTCGACACTTCGCAAGATGCTGCACCCCCCAGCGGCTTTCCCCAGACCATGACCTAGCGTGGCCTAGCGCCTCGCGGCTTTGCACGCCCCTCCCAACGGACACGTCTCTGTGTGTCCGTTGGGAGGGGCTGCTCCCTGGGACCAGATGCGACCCGAGGGCACCAGCTGCGAGGACGAGAGGCGGTTCGAGCGAGCTCATGAAAGACGACATCCCCCAGATTTGGTGCGACGCGTTTCCGGCACCTTTGGGAATATCGGATAGTGATTCTGAGAGCCGCGAGGATGCCAGGGCGGAGAAACGCGATCATGCTCTTCTGAATTGACGATTCCTTGTCAAGCCTTCTCCAACCAATTTTCCCGCCTCTATGAGCGCAGACAGGTGCGCGCTGGCACTACGCTTTGAGACTCCGGCGGCATCGGCTGCCTCCGTCAACGTGAAGCTGGTTCGAGATTCCGCAAGCTCCAGTATCGCATCATCGATGCTTCCTGACTTGTGAGCCGGCACCTTGCCCATGAGCAGGATTCCATGCGCATCGGGGACAGTGGCCCGAAAAACACTTCCATCTACAAGAGATGGGTCGCTGCCCATGAAGCTCCGCGCGTACTTGAAAAGGTTTCGCGTGCCGCTTCCCAGCTCCTCCGCAAACCCTATTTGAGTAAAGACATTGGCGATTGAGGGGTTCTTTGGCATTGGGCTAAAGTTGCTGAGAGTGATGTTCCCCTCGAAAAACGTTCTGCTGGCGTTCTCGGTATGCAGCCCCTCGCGGTTAATCTCCAGCTTTGCTGAATAGGGGCTCGTAAACTCTCGATGAATGAGCATGTTCGAAATGAGCTCGCGACACACGATTCCCCGGACGCTAATCCTCGCATCACCCTCAAGAAAGAACGGATCGGGGAGGTGACGCTCGCAAAAGCCCATAAGGACATCGTACGCGTCGATGAGGTTCGTTCTTACAACTAGACGATCGTCATACCGGTCTTCATCGCGCAGCCTGACCACGGCGTCGGTCTTATAGGTGGGACAGAGCGAGCCAATCGTCTCGTCTTTGCCGAACAGCAAGCCAGAAGCAAGGGTAAGGCCCTCTTGTCCCGTCAAATAGTCTTTGACTAAAAGCTGGGCGCTACGCAGAAGCTGCTCATCGTCCAGCTCTTCCCATGGATGTCCTGGTCGCCGCGCTGCAGCCATTCGCCTAGCGCGGCCTATGAGGTCTGAACGCAGGTCATCTAACTTCAAATAAGGGAAGATGCGACGTTCGGTCTCAAGGCTACTCTTGCGAATGTACATGGCTGAAATCTGGCTGCTTGAGCTGACCTTCACATCGGCGTCTGCAATGCGGTCGTATACAACGCCTTTGTACCGATGAACATCTGGACTCATGGGAACCCAGATGCGGATGACTGTCTTATTGCTTGCGGCAATCGCTTCGGTCTCAAGCATCACTGCCGGGTCGAACAGCTTTAGATTGCACGCGACGTTGGCGATGTTGCGCTGTATGTCGGCCACTACCCCTTCAGCGACGCCAGCGATTGTTCCATCGTCTTCTACTCCGAGGTAAATGCTGCCGCCCATATGATTGGCAAATGCACAGATAGTCTGGAAGGTGTCAGGCGCCGGCTGTGCTCCACACCTTTTGAATTCCACCGACGCGGACTCACCCTGGGCAATTGTCTCTAGCAGCCTAGATTCCATGCAGAGGTCCCATTTCTACACGCAGCTCTCGTACTGCTACGACGATATCACGATTCGAGAAGCATTCAGGAAAACTCAGGAAGTATATCGTGAATAGATTCCTGAATTACCTGAAATGCTCCCCAACGTGCTTCATAATCGCAGGTGACACATCTTCTGCCATGTCGTGCCATGGTGCCGAGAAAGAGTGATCGAGGCGGGGGCACGATGGGCAACACGAGGCGCAGGCAGGTCAGGGGGAGATGGGCAGGATGGGCAGCCTCCACGCCCTGCTGACCAGGTATCCGGGCGATGGGGCCGCGAGAGGCGGCTGACGGGGGTCAGGTGGCCGGAGGGATGGGAGTGCGAGAGGTGCCCCCGCCACCTCTCGGTAACGACCGGGACGGCCACGCGGCACTCCAGGGTGCGCCCGCGCCGCCGGTTCCATGTCATGTGGCTGCTGGCGAGGTCAGAGGGAGCATGTTCGCCCTCGAGCTCGCCGTCCCGGTGAGGGCCTCTGAGAACGCGGCAACCCTCATACCGGGGCGCCTGCGCGGCGCCATGGCGAGGCTGGAGCGTCTCCGACGTGCTGTCGGGTGAGGTCGAGGTGGACGACTCCTTCCTCATCGCACGCGACAGGACGAGGAGGCACGGGCAGGCGCTGTCCACGGGCACGCGGCCGATGCTCGCGGCGGCCGGGCGCACCTCGGACAGGCACGGGCGCCGCTCGCGCGCCTCGCAGGCCGCCCGCGCGAAGAGGTCGGCCCGGTCGGTGCGCATGGCGGCGGTGCTCGTCCCGGTGCTTGGGTCCGATATTCACCAAAGGGCCCTTCGAAGCGAGTGGGCTCTCGAGAGCCAGTCTTCGAGCTCGCGTCGGCACCACAGCAGCCCCAATCCTCGCGATCAAGCGTACACCCCCCGTCACATCCAAGGTATACTGCATATGCCAAACCCTACTTTTCCTACTATGGGAAGTTCTGACCGCAGGAGGGATCCATGCCCACCACATTCACCGACAACGCAAAGGTCATGCCCAAGGGCCAGGTCACCATCCCCAAAGAGGTGCGTGAGGTCCTGGGCGTCCAGTCCGGCGACAAGGTCACCTTTATCGTGGACGGTACCACGGTACGCGTAGCCAACGCCGCCCAGTATGCCATGCGCCTCCTGCAGGAGGAGATGCGCGGGGAGGCCGAGCAGGCCGGGCTCACCTCCGAGGACGACGTGGCAGCCTTCGTCTCCTCGATGCGCGGGGATGGCTAGATGCGCGTCTTTATCGACACCAACGTCCTGCTCTCGGCATCCCTCTTTCCAAGCGGCGGAGCCTCACGCGCCTACAATGTGGCGGTCGCGGCCCCCAACGACGCTATTGTGAGCGACTACGTTGTGGATGAGCTGAAGAGCGTCTACGCCCGAAAGTTCCCCGCCAAGACAGCGGCCCTCGACTCCTTCCTTGCCGCGCTCGCCAGCACCGTCGAGATCGTGTCCACGCCCGACGAGGCGAAAACCGAGAAGGACGAGACCGAGATCCGCGACCCGGCTGACCGCCCCGTGCTCAGGGCGGCTAGGCACACGAGCGCCGACATCCTACTCACTGGCGACAAGGATCTGCTCGAGGCCGCCGTAGACAACCCCCGCGTGATGTCACCGAGGGAGTTCCTGGACGCCGCTGACCTAGCCTAGTGTAGCGTCCAGAAACTAACCTGCCTCGCCCACCTCATCCGGGAGAAGAGTGTCTACGACGAGCTCCTCGGCTGTCGGGCCTGTGTCCGACAGGTCCCACCCCCGCCCGCAGGCGACCGACTCGGTGCTCGCCCCCGAGGTGGCGCAGGATCCTCTCCTTGAGCTCGTCCTTGCTAAAGACCCGGACGCCGCGCGGCGTCCGGCGGGCCATCCTCGAGAAGAAGCCCTCGACCAGGTTCAGCCAGGAGCCGTGCCTGGGCGCGGACACGAACTCGAAGCGGCCCGGGACGGTGGCCAGGTAGCGCCTCGTCTCGGCGGAGGCGCGTACCGAGACGTCGCCGGGCATGACCCGCGTCAGGTCGCCCCTCGGGTACTTGCCGCCCGTGATCCCGGGGAACCCGGCGTGGTTGGGGCTCTTGTGCGTCTCGCCCGCAAGGGAGGTCGCCTCGCCGGCCGGCAGGTCGATCGAGGCAAGGAGCGAGAGCGTCCCGAGCCTCCCGCGCCCGTGGTCGCGCCCGACGGCGCCTCCCTGGGAGCCCGGTCTCGGACGCAGGCCGGAGGGCGCGGTCGCCGTCCCCGCCGAGACGGGGAACGGCCGCTCGCGGGACGGCGGCACGTCGCGCGTCTTTGCCTCGATGTTGGGGTCGCGCTGCTCGCGACAGCGGGCCGTCTTGTGGAGCTCAGTCTGCACGTCCGCCAGGATGTCACACGCGGCCGACCGCCGCAGGCGCCGTCCGACAAAGGACTCTTCGACGCGAGTGTGCTCCCGAGAGCCAGTCCACGTCTGCTTGGCCTGCGATGCCGCCGACCAGGCATGGCGCCGGCCCCGGCGGCGGGAACACCCGGGCGACCTTCGCCTTGCGCCTGGAATTGCGGCTCCCGCGCTCCGGTGCTAAAGCCAAGTTTATTTTGGCGGCTTCGTGAGCTCGTGTGGGTGGGTGGTTGCGTCACCACCCCGGCGATGTGGGCCTCACCGCCAGGGCGACGACGCAGGAGTGTACACAAATCGGTGGAAATGACCCCTCGGGGCCGTTTTGGGGCATTTGTGTACACTGTTGCGCCGTGGGCTTGGGTTGTGGGTGGCCTTGGGATCGCAATAGTGTACACAAATGGGAGGATCGGGCCTCTCCGCGCCGGATTGGGGCGTTTGTGTACACTATTGGGCTGTTGCGCTGTTGCGAGCAGCCGTGGGGACGCAGGAGTGTACACAAATCGGAGAGAACAAGGCATTTTGATGGTTCTCCTACGGTTTGTGTACACTATCGTCCCGCTGGGTGCACCGCGCGGGCGTCCGCCGCTCAGAACAGCCCCTATCACCTCTTTGTGACGACCGGGACGGCCACGCGGCACTCCGAGGCGCGCCTGCGCCGCCGGTTCCATGCAATGTGGCTGCTGGCGAGGTCGGAGGGAGCGTGCTCGCCCTCGAGCTCGCCGTCCCGGTGAGGGCCTCTGAGAACGCGGCAACCCTCATACCGGGGCGCCTGCGCGGCGCCATGGCGAGGCCGGAGCGTCTACGACGTGCTGTCGGGCGGGGTCGAGGCGGACGACCTCTTCCTCGCCGCGCGCGACAGGACGAGGAGGCACGGGCAGGCGCTGTCCGCAGCACGCGACCGATGCTCGCGGCGGCCGGGCGCACCTCGGACAGGTACGGACGCCGCTCGCGCGCCTCGCAGGCCGCCCGCGCGAAGAGGTCGGCCCGGTCAGTGCGCATGGCGGCGGTGCTCGTCCCGGTGTTTGGGTTCGATAAGCACTGCGCAGCTCGACTCCCCACTTGTCGATGTGCGCCCAGTCCGCCGCAGGGCCGTCAGCCACCGAGCCCCAGGGGTGCTTCGTGCCCAGCCAGTCGGCGTGGGTGCGCGCCTGCCGGCATGCCCGGTGGCCGGGACCCCGCTTCCCCGGTTCCACGCCGCCCATGATGGCGGTGTGCGCCGCCCGCAGGGCCCGCAAGTCGGGCGCCGCCGGGCACGCCCGGCCGAGCCCCGCGCCAGGGTGCCGGCGCGCCCCGCCTCAGCGCCCGAACAGCTCCCGGCCGACGCGCAGGCGCAGGGCCTCGTCGGCGGGGTCGTAGGCGTCCAGGGCGAGCCGCCCCAGGCGCAGCAGCCGGCCGTCGAAGGAGGCGCGCGGCTCGCGGGCCGCCAGGGCGCGCACGCGGCCCTCCCCCACGCGCGCGAGCAGCGCCGGCGAGAGCCAGCTGGCCCACTGGGCGGCCGGCGGGAGGCCGCGCCCGTCGAGGGCCGGGCCGGGGCCGGGGGACGACTCCCAGCTCCCCGCGTACCCCCACTCCGCGCCGAGGGCCGGGCCGGCGAGCGAGAGGACGCTCGCCAGCAGGTCGGCGGCCCCCTCGTCGACGCGCGGGTCGGGGGAGTGCGGCGGGAGCACGTCGAGGAACACCCCGTCCCCCCGAGCTCGAGCCGGTAGAGGAACGCGCCGTCGAGGGAGCGCAGGGTCGCCTCCCGCCTGCGCAGGGCGGGCCCCCCGGGGCCGTCCTCGAGGAGGGCGGAGCAGAGGCCGGCCTCGTCCCAGCGCACTGCCTCGGGGCCGTCCCCCGCCCCACCCGGGGACTCCCAGAGGGCGGGGCGGGCGCGGGCGGGCAGGCCGTCCCTCAGGGCGAGCAGGGCCGCCCGCGCGGCGCGGGCGGCAGCGGCGGCCGAGGTCGCGGGCGCCCGGAGCGAGGCGGAGAAGCCCTGCGGCCGCCTCCCCGGGGGGTCGAGCGACGAGGGGGCCACGCCCGCGCGGAAGAAGGCGGCGAGCTCGGCCGCCGAGAGGCCCGGGAACTCCGCGCCGACGAGGGCGCCCGCGCGAAGGAGCAGGCGGCATGCCCCGCCGAGGGACGCGGCCTCGTCGGCGCCCGACCCCCCGGCGAGCGCGACGGCGCGGTCCCCCGAGAGCCACAGGCGCAGGGGAGGCCCCTCGGGCCGGGACCCCCGCGCGAGGGAGGCGAGCAGGGCCCGCGCGCGGGCCGGCGGGGCCTCGGGCGCGGGCGGCGGCGCGGGCGGGCCCCAGGCCACCGAGCCGACCTGCAGGCCGACCCGGCAGACGGCGCCGTCCCCCTCGCGCAGGACGACGTCCAGGCGGAGCCCCTCGCCCGCGAGCAGGGCGTAGCGGCAGGGCCCCGTCCACATGCGGGAGGGGAGGACCTCCAGCTCGGCGAGGCCCCAGACCGGGCAGGCCGCCACCCTCGAGAAGCCCCCCGGCGCGGCGGGGGCGCTCTGAGGGCCGGGGCGCACGGGCAGGTTCTCCCACAGGTCCGGGTCGCACAGCGCCCTCATGCCCTCGAGCGCTATCAGCGAGAGGTCGCCCGGGGCCACCGCCGCGCCCTCATCGCGCAGCGCGCAGCACAGCTCCTCGAGGGCCAGCCCGGCCTCGTCGTGGAACAGGAACTCCCCGACCTGCTCCACGTCCCGCGGCGGCAGGCCCGCGTCCCTCGCTACGTCCGTCAGGTCCCTGGCCATGCGCATCTCCTCACTCGTCCTTCCTCGGGGGAACGCCGCGATGGCGGCCGGCCGCCGTGCGGCCCGCGGCACGCCGTCGGGAAGCTGCAGCCCCGCCCCTCGGCCTCGGGCACGCACGGGCACCCGGCCCTCGCCCAGGCGCACGACGGAGCCCACGTAGCGGCCCTCGGGGCCCCGGCACCGCCCTCACCCCCACGGCGCATCGCCCCCCGCTCCGCAGCCCGGGCCACCCCTCGACGCCGACGCGGCCCGCCCCGGGCGCCTCCCCGGCGCGGGAACAGCGTGCACGAACCGCGGGAGACCGGGCACCTGGGCGCCTATCCCGCGATCTGCGTACGTTGTCGCCTCGTCGCCGGAGCGCGCCCCTACTCCCCGAGGGCGCGGTTGCGGATGAAGTCGGCGGCGCCCCGGGCGACGATGCGCAGGTCGCGGCGGCGGGTCCTTGCGACCCCCTCGACGAGGGCGAGGTCCCCCGCGAGGCCCACCTTGCCGAGCCCCTCGACCGCCCTCTCGACCACGTAGACGTTGCGGTTTCCCACGGGCTCGGAGGCGCGGCGCCTGAGCTCGGCGCGCGCCTCGTCGCAGTCGAACGAGCCGAGAGCCGCCGTGGCGCACATGGCGAGCTGCCCCCTGCCCTCGCGCGCCATGCGCACAACCGCCGAGGGGTCCTCCCCGGCAGGGGCGGGGACGTCTTCCATCCCGTCAAGCAGGCACATGAGGACCTCGCGGTCCGTCTCCTCGGCTAGGCGCCCCAGGTAGAGGGAGACGTGGGCCTCGCTCGCGCGGCGGGGCAGGAGGTGGCCCATGAGCACGTAGGCGGCCCGGCGGTAGTCGCGCCACCGCCGGCCGGGGTGGGCCGACGCGAGCCGCCCGGCGGCGGCCAGGCACGCCTCCTGCCTGAGCCCGCGCGACCTCGCCTCTCGGTGGGCCCGCCAGCTGCGGCTGTCCTCGCTCGAGGTCCAGAGCGCCTCCTCGCCCACCTCCGGGTCCCCCATGCGGTGGAGGAGGTCGTCCAGGCGCCCCTCGAGCGCGGGGGTGTCGGCGAGGTCGCGCCCGAGCGGCACGCCCCAGTGGCCCCACGGCCGCCAGGGCCCGGGGCCGGGGACCTGGGACAGCCTGTGGGCGAAGACGTCCACGAGCATGCCGGGGTCCGGCTCGCGGTCCCCGCCGAGGAGGGCCTCCCCCCCGTCCCCGGCCATGGAGAGGTTCCAGGCGAACCCGAGCAGCGCGGGCCTGTTGGCATCCGCGTGGCTCCTGGGGCCGGGCACGCAGCCCCAGGAGAGCCTGCCCCAGGCCGCCGACCTCACCGCCTCGCAGAGGTAGACGTTGATGTCGCGGGCCAGGGCGGCGGACTCCCCGGAGAGCCTCCCGGGGCCGCCCCCCGGGGGGCGCGCGACCTCGGAGCGCCCGAGGAACCACGACCACAGGGGCAGCAGGGACTCGCGCGAGAGGTCGAGCGGCCCCCCGCAGCCGTGCGCGAGCGCGTAGGAGCGGAGGCTCTCCACCCGCTCCCCCACCGTCGAGGCGAACCAGCGCGCGTGCTCCGCGGCCTCGCGCCTGCCCATCTCCGCGAAGGGGGCGTGGGGCCTCTCCCTCACCGACTCGTACGCCATCCCAGCCATCCTCTCCCCCCTAGACGTGACCGTGTGCCTCGATCCCCATCCCGCGCTCCTCCAGCGGCTTTCCCGGCCCCCGAAGCAGGTCGGAACCGACGCGGCCCCACCGCCCGGCCGCCTGCCGCCCTACCCGTCCCAGTCGACCTTGCCCGAGCGCACGAGGGCGAGCACCTCCTCGCCCGAGGCCACCAGGGCGTTGAGGAGGGAGGCGAGCTCGGCGGCGCGGGAGGACGCGCCCCGGCCCCGGTAGGAGAGCGCGAGCGCGCCGGCCTCCGGGTCTGTCGAGAGACCCCGAAGGAGGTCCGGCCTGCCCGCGCGCGAGAGCAGCTCCGGCAGCATCGCCCCCCAGGCGTAGCCGTTGAGCAGGCAGGCGGGGTCGACCCCCTCGGCCCGCGCGGCGAGCGCGAGCGCGTCGGGGTGCTGGGCGTCGAGCAGGGCGCGGCGGCCCTCCGAGGTCGCCGCGGGCGGCGGGGGCGGCGGCGCCCAGCCCGGCGGCGGCCAGGGGCAGAGCCCCCGGATGAGCGCCTCCCGGGCGACCTCCCAGGCGACGCCGACGTCGGTGGCGAGGCCCCTGCCGCCCAGGAGCCTCGGCTCGGCGGGCAGGGGCCTTCCCCACTCGTCCTCGAAGCGGTCCTCGCGGCAAAGCGGGTCGATGACGTAGAACCCGTAGCCGATGGAGCGCCGGTCCACCTCGACGCGCCCGATGCGCTCGAGGTAGCCCCGCCTCCAGTAGAGGTCGGTGAGCATCTGGGGCCCTATCATGAGGCTCTCGGGCGGCACGCCCATGGGGAGGGCCGCCTCCAGAGAGACCCCCGGGGCGAAGACCAGGACGACGATCGCGTCCTCCTCCATGGGGTCCACGTGGGAGTTCACGACCACGCCCTCGAGCGGCGGGCAGCAGGGCGGCTCCAGGCGGAAGGTGTCCCCCGGCTCCGGGTAGGCCCGGCTGCGCCTGAGGGCCCTGAGCTGGAAGAATCTGGGGTCCTCGTCCAGCTCCCCCAGGGCGCGCCTCACCTGCTCGGGCTGGCGCGCGACGCGCTCGTCCCTGCGCCTCGCGAGGAGGGTCCCCCCGCAGTTTTCCAAGGAAGTCATAGTATCATCCCGTTCCTCCTCAGATAGCCCTCGGCCCATTCCCTTGCCATGTCGTAGTACGGGTTTCGTGGGCTGATGCTGTTTATCCTGTTCATGAGGTCCGACCCCATGTAGCCCCCACACATCTCAATATGGCACCGCTCGGGCGCCCCGGCCCAGCTGCGCCCGGCGCGCCCATGCCGCCCGGGTGGGCCAGCAGGCCCCCTGCCTCGCGATGCCGGCGGGCCCTCCCGCCCGTGGCGCCATCATGCGCCTCGGGGCCCGCGCCGCACGCCCGGACCCCTGGGGTCCCGACCGCGCCGCACGCCTACGCCTCCCCTCCCAGCCGCGCGAGGGCCTCGCGCGCCTCCCGCTCCCCGCGGCGGATGGCCGAGCGCCACCTCGCCCGCTCCGCGGGCGTGTACTCCTCGTCCACGCCCCCCTCGTAGGCCGCGAGCGAGGCGTACATGGAGAGGGCCTCCCGCAGCAGGGGCCCGGCCTCCCCCGGGCGGCCCCGCGCCGCCAGCAGGCGGCCCAGGCTGACCAGGACGGGGGCCGCCATGCCGGCGGACATCTCGCGCTCGACGCCCGTGAACGACCGGTAGCTCCCCAGGGCCTCCCGCAGCAGGGGCTCGGCCTCCCCCGGGCGGCCCAGGCGCTCGAGGAGCGTCCCCAGCTGACCGCGCAGGAGGGCGACGAAGCGCTCCCTGGGCCCGTTCGGGCACTCCCCCAGGACGGAGGACTCGATGTCGACCTGCTCCCGCAGCGGGGCCTCGGCCTCCCCCGGGCGCCCCAGCTCCGTGAGGAGGTCGGCCAGGGAGCCGCAGGTGTATGCGAGGTCGAGCCGGGCGTTCGGGTCGAGCGCGGCGAGGGCCCGCCGGGTCGAGAGGGCCTCCCGCAGCGGGGCCTCGGCCTCCCCCGGGCGTCCCAGCTCCGTGAGGAGGTCGGCCAGGGAGCCGCAGGCGCGCGCGAGGTCGGGCCACGTCCCGGGGTCGCGCGCGGCGAGGGCGCGCAGGGCCGAGAGGGCCTCCCGCAGCAGGGGCTCGGCCTCCCCCGGGCGGCCCGCCTCGTCGAGCGTGAGGGCCAGGTGCCACCGTTCGGTCGCGAGGGAGGGCAGGTACCCCTCCGGGTCGAGCGCGGCGAGGGAGCGGGCGACCGAGACCGCCTCCCGGTGGGCGGACACCGCCTCGGCGAGGCTCCCCACCTCGCCGAGGACGTGCGCCAGGCCCCGGCAGGACGACAGGAGCCAGGGCAGGGCCCCCCGCCTCCCGCCGTCCGCGAGGGCGCGCCAGGCCGAGACGGCCTCCCGGCAGAGCCCCTCGGCCTCCCCGAACCGCCCGTCGTCGCTGAGGCTGTACGCGAGCGACTCGCAGGCGAGCGCGAGGGAGGGCAGGCACCCCTCCGGGTCGCGCGCGGCGAGGGGGCGCCAGGCCGAGACGGCCTCCCGGCAGAGCCCCTCGGCCTCCCCGTAGAGTTCGAGGGCCTCCATCAGGGGCGACAGGTCGTCGAGGGCCGACGCGAGGTCCCGCGTCGGCTCCCCTGGGCCCGCGAGCGAGCGCTCGGCGCGGAGCGCCTCCCGGCAGAGGCCCTCGGCCCCGGGGCCGACGAGGCCCCTCAGGTCGCAGCAGGCCGCGAAGAGGTCCGCGTGGAACTGCAGCGGGTCGCCCGCGGCGAGCGCGCGGGCCGCCGCGAGCGCCTCGCGCAGGGCGCTGACGGCCTCCCGCGCCCGCCCGCGCCCCCACAGCAGCCCCGCCAGCTCGCCCGACAGGGCCGCCGTGGGGGGCAGCCCCCTCCCCGGGTCGCGCTCGGCGAGCGCGCGGGCCTCGCCCAGGCGCCCTCGAAGGGCCCGCTCGCCCAGGCCCGTGCGCGCGGGAAGGACGTACGGCCTCACGCCCCCCACCCCCCGGCGCTCCCGGCGGCGGGGGTCATCGCCCTCGCTCCCATGGCCAGTTCCTCGGCCTCGCGGGGACTATGTGCTCGCCTTTCCTCTCCGATGTGTGGACTGTCCCCATCGTCGCCTCGCCCGACCTCCCCGTTTCGGGGTCGATGCACAGGCCGATAATCTGCCCAAAGTCGACGCGCCTCCGCCTTCCTTCCCTATCAAGCACCTGACCCTCGCCTGCGAACCTCTCCGACAGGTCCCGCGCGTCGCCCATCGTCCCACGGGGGATGCCCCCGCCTCCCTGGTGGCCGCCATGTCCCGCCATGTGCCTTCCCCGGCCCCTCTCACGTGCCTCAGCCCCCTCGGCTCCCGCCTTCGAGCCCCCTCCAAGCACCCCCTCGCCACCCCCGCCAGTCGCCGCCGGAGGGGAGGAGGAGGCGCGCGGCGCCGGCCCGGGCCCCCTCACCCATCGGACCAGCGGCCGAAGGCCCACATGCAGTGGTGGAGCCTCTCGGGCAGGCAGCGGTAGGCGTTGGGCGGCAGGTCCGGGTCGACCCCCAGCTCCTGCATGCCCGCCCGCACGCTCCACTCCAGGTCGATGCGGTCGGCCTCGTCGAGGCGGTAGAGCGAGGCCGCGTCGGTGACCTCCCCGAGCAGCCGGGGGGCGCGCCTGGCGAGGCACCCCCGGATGAGCTTGAGCTCCTCGGGGCAGGGGAAGCCCAGGGCCTCGAGCTCGGGGCGGCGCATCCACGGGAGCGAGGGTCCCGCGAAGAGCCCCCGCGCCCCGGCGCGCGAGAGCGCCCGCGCGGGGCGGGAGCGGCAGGCGACGTGGGCCCTCAGGCCCCTCCCCACGCAGGCGAGGAAGCCGCGCTCGCCCCCCAGGCGGAAGCGCCCCCCGTCGCGCACCATGGCGCGCACGGCCGCGACGAGTTGGTCCGCCTTGACGACCTCGCCCTCCTCGGGTGCCCTGGCGCCCGCCGGCGGCAGGGGGACGTCCGGGCGGGCGGGCCGGCGGGGGGTCCACTCGGGGTCGGGCGGGTCGGGCGGGATGGCCTCCCGGACGGTCAGGGCGCCCGCGCCGGCCTCGGCGGCGCACTCCCCCACCGCGCGGGCCAGGGCCTCCTCGCAGGCCAGGTAGCGCCCGGGCGTCAGCTCGCCGTCGAGGAAGGTGCCCCCCACGTCGTCGCAGGACGACCACCAGGGGTCCTCCCCGCAGTCGTCGCAGTCGCCCTCGTCGTCCTCTTCGTCGCCCTCGCCGTCCTCGCCGTCGTCGTACGCCGCCCACTCGATCGCGGGGTCGCGAGACGCCAGCAGCCACGAGCCCCACGAGCCCGCCGGGCAGGCGGGCGGCGGCGGGCAGGCGGGGGGGTCGGGCAGCTCGGCCGCCTCGGCGTCGGAGCAGACGACGACGGTCCAGTAGAGGCGCTCGAGGGGGCAGCCGACGAGGCGCCCGGCGTTCCCGAGGCGCCGCGCGCCCGACGGGGCGGCCTCGAGGCGGTCGCGCACCCCCTCGCACACGCAGTGGGACAGGTCGTAGAGCCCCTGGCCGCGCAGGCGGAACAGCGACGCCCCGTCGCCCAGGGAGCCGAGCAGGTAGGGGGCGCGCTTGGCGACGAGCTCGCGCATGAGCGCGAGCTCGGACGGGCCGGGGAAGCCGAGGGCCGGCAGGCGCTCCCAGTAGAGCGACGAGGAGACGGACCTCTCGGGGAACAGCCCCGCGCCCCGGGCGAGGGAGAGCGCGCCCGGCAGGTCCCGGCGCGAGATGAGCCAGAGGTAGAGGTCCCCGTCGCAGTGGACGTCGAGCCCCTCCCCCTCCAGGCGCGCCCAGCCGTCCCCGCGAAGGACGGCCCTCACGGCGGCGCCGACCCGCCCTGCCGGGACCCAGGCGCCCTCCTCGGGCTCGTCGGCGGGGTCCAGGGGCGGCAGGCGGGCGGGCGGAGGTGGGAGGGGGTCTATGTCCGCGACCCTGAGGCCCTCGACGCCGGACTCCCTCACGGCCTCCTCGACGACGGCCACGTAGGCGTCCTCGCAGGCCAGGTAGCGCCCGGGCGTCAGCGTGCCGTCGCGGAAGGCGTCCCCGATGTCGTGGCAGCCCGTCCACTCGTCGCTCGGGTAGGCGCCCCGCCAGTCCCTCCGCGCGGGGTCGTACCTCGTCACGCGCCAGGAGACCCAGCGGCTCCAGCCCTCCCAGCGCCCGTCTTGCCGCCCCGTCGTCACTGCCCGATCCTCCTCAGCTGCTCGTCGTAGGTGCCCGCCCTGGTGGACCTGCCGGGGATGTCCTCGACGGTCCGGGCGCCCTTCCATGTTCCCGTTGTGACTTCGCCCGTCCCTCGTGACGCGCCTCGGGTGGGGCCCGTTCCCCTCTCTCTCGTACACCGCGCACCCGTGAGACCCCCCGCGCAGGGCTGTCGTCGGGAGCCCGGGGCTTGGGGCAGCCCCTCGGGGCCCGGCAAGGCCGCGATGGGCGCGGGGGCCGTCCGCGCCGGCTGGCATGCCCCGACGCTGACATTGTACACGAACCGTGGAGGGCCAGGCGTACGGGCGTCCCCCACGCGACCAGCGCGCGCTGCCGACCTGCCGCCGGCGCGATCCCGGCCGCCTGCCGCCCTACTCGTCCCAGTCGACCTTGCCCGAGCGCACGAGGGCGAGCACCTCCTCGCCCGAGGCCACCAGGGCGTTGAGGAGGGAGGCGAGCTCGGCGGCGCGGGAGGACGCGCCCCGGCCCCGGTAGGAGAGCGCGAGCGCGCCGGCCTCCGGGTCTGTCGAGAGGCCCCGGAGGAGGTCCGGCCTGCCCGCGCGCTCGAGCAGCTCCGGCAGCATCGCCTCCCAGGCGTAGCCGTTGAGCAGGCAGGCGGGGTCGGCCCCCTCGGCCCGCGCGGCGAGCGCGAGCGCGTCGGGGTGCTGGGCGTCGAGCAGGGCGCAGGGACCCTCCGAGGTCGCTGCGGGCGGCGGGGGCGGCGGCGCCCAGCCCGGCGGCGGCCAGGGGCAGAGCCCCCGGATGATCGCCTCGCGGGCGATCATCCGGGCGACGCCGATGTCGGTGGCGGGGCCCCTGTCACCCAGGAGCCTCGGCTCGGCGGGCAGGGGCCTTCGCCACTCGTCCTCGAAGCGGTCCCTGCCGGGCAGGGACTCCCAGTAGAACCCGTAGCCGATGGCCTGCCGGTCCACCTCGACGCGCCCGGTGCGCTCGAAGTAGCCCCGCCTCCAGTAGAGGTCCGTGAGCGTCTGGGGCCTTATCATGAGGCTCTCCGGGGGCACGCCCATCGAGAGGGCCGCCTCCGGCGAGACCCCCGGGGCGAAGACCAGGACGACGATGAACCCCTTGTCTATCTTGAAGTCCACGTGGGAGTTCACGACCACGCCCTCGAGCGGCGGACAGCAGGGCGGCTCCAGGCGGAAGGTCTCCCCCGGCTCCGGGTAGGCCCGGCTGCGCCTGAGGACCCTGAGCTGGAAGGGGCAGGGGTACTCGTCCAGCGCCTCCAGGGCGCGCCTCACCTGCTCGGGCTGGCGGGCCAGCCTCTCGTCCCTGCGCCTCACGAGGACGTTGCCGCCCTCGCCGCACGTCCGGCTCCCTCCCATGCCTATGCCCCTCCGTTCCTCACGTACTCCTCCGCCCAGGCCAGCGCCTGCTCGCGGTACCTGTTCCTCTTGCCTATGCTGTCTATGATGTTCATGAGTGTCTCCCCGCCGTGTGCCCTGGCACCGCCGTAGGCATTGATGTTGTACTGCTCGAGCGCCTTGGCCTGGTGGCGGGTGAACAGTTTATCACCATACACCGGAGGAAGTTTGTCGAAGCACCTGCCCGTCAGCCAGTGCTGGGCAAGCCTTTTGTCCAGGTCCTGTCTCGTGATGCCAACATACCTCACCTCCTCGCCCATCTTCCCGAAGTACACCTTGGTGTCCGCAGCCCCTCTGTTGAGCCACTTGTCGAACTGCTTCTTCTTCCACGCGGCGAGCTTCTCCTCGGAGATCCCCAGCTTCTTGCCTAGGTCCGGGATGCCGCCGCTCTCGCTCCCGGCCACCCAACGCACACGGTCGCCCACCTCGTCCCTGAACGACCTGAAGGCGGACTTTGCGCGCGACCACGTGCGGGACGCGAACCCCTCGCCCCGCGTGGCCGCCCTCGCCACGTCGTCGCCGCGGGAGGCGAACCTGGTCGAGGAGGAGGCCGCCCTGCCCGCCCTGAAGATGTCGAAGACCCTGGGCGCGGCGGACATGCCCGCGCCCGCCCAGTCGCCCTCCCAGACGTAGAGGCCGGTGTTCGCGATGTCTGCGGCGAAGCCCACGGGGCCCGGGATCATGCCCGCCACGTTGAGGACCCCGTGAGGGTTCACGGTGTAGGTCGTCCTCTGCCCCCTGGCGATGACGCCGCAGACGAGCTCGGAGTAGGACTCGGTGTGCCTGTCCAGGATCCCCGCGAACTCGGCCGCGTCGCGGACGCCGGCCTCAACGGCCCTCCGGGCCTGCGTCGCCCTCCAGCTCTGCTCGTCCCACCCGCCCTGCGCGGGTGTGGCCCTGCCGCCCGAGGGGTCGACCATCGAGAGCGGCGAGCCCCCCGCGTAGGAGTAGGCTGCCGCGGTGGCGGGGTCGGACGCGTCGGGCGCCTCCGGGTCGGGCGAGAGGAACGCCCTCGATGCGGGCGAGTAGGCCCTCGGGCCCGCCGACCAGCCCCCCTCGGGGCCACAGAGCCCCTCGAGGCCGGCCCACAGCCCGCCCGCGCCGGCGTCGCGCCCGCCGGGCAGCTCGGACCCCCACTCGTCGAGGGACGCCCAGTGAACTGTTTCAACCCCCCGGACAGCGAGCGGCCCATAATCATGCCGCCAGTGGCAACGCCTCCTCTCTCGCGACCATCGCGCCCGTGCGCTCGAAGAGTGCGTCCATCTCCTCTCAGGGATGTGGTAGTCGATCGCGGGGTGCGGGCGACGGCGGTCGTGGCATCCCTCGACGTACCCGGCTGATGCGAGTCGCGCCTCCTTGCGGGCGGCGAGGCCGCGAGGGTGGCACGTCCCGTCCTCGGACGTGCCGAGGAACGGCTCGGCGACGGCGTCGTCGTGGCGGGGTCCCGTCCCGCCGGCGGGCAGCCCCGCGCCGTGCGACCGCCGGCCATCGCCTCGGGTGCGTGCTGGCTGCCGCGGTCCGAGCGAGAGATCGCGCCGAGCGCGACGTAGCCGCGCCCCCGGGACGGCCCGAGCGCGGCGATCGGCAGGTCGGCCGCTGTGCGCCCTGGGAGGGCCGGGACCGGCGCCGTGCGCGCGCAGGTCGCCCGCCGCGGCCACGCGGGGCCGTCCCTGTCCGGTCCTCAGGTGGGGGACGCCGCCGACCGGCCTGGTGGTGGGGACTGGGCTTGGGAGGTCGCGGCGCATCGGGTCGGCGACGCCCGCACGGCCGGGCGCGTACGGGCGCGCGCCCCGCACGGCCGGCTCGCGCACGCGCCTGCGCACCCCGCGCAGCGTCGTGTCGGCGTCGGGCCCCAAGGGCCGTGACCGTATCGTGCGGGCGCCCCAGATGCGCCCAAAGGATAGCCTCGTCCGTCCCACCTCGGCTAGCAGCGGGGCCCGGGCGCCCGGCCCAGGAGGCGCGCCCCGGCCAGTCGCAGGGATCGGGTCGCGGCACGACCGGCAGCCGGCACACCGTCCGGACGGGGTGCCCCCCTCGCGCCCGCCGGTCACGTCCTCTCGCCTAGGCTTGGCTCGCGGGGAGGAGGGCGGCCGCCTCCTTTGGGAGCTCGCCTCCCGTCCCTGGGGCATCCGGCCCCCTCTGTTTTGGTTCAATAAGAACTGAGCAGAAATCGCATTAGCTTTCGGGCAACGCGCTCATCGGTTTCTGCGCGGTATTCGCATTGCCTAGGCCAGGCCCCGGCACAAGGGGCACGGCCATGGCCCACACCTCCTCCCGGCGGGACAGACACCCGCGACCACCCGCCGGGAGGAGGAAGGGAAGGATGACCATGCCCCTCGGCGTAAGACAACGTGTCAGACGAACGGACGCCGACGGGGCCGGACCGACCGAGATCGCCCGCGCGCCCGGCACCCGTCCGCAACACCGCCGCTAGGTACGCGAGCATGGAGGACCTGTCGCCCGCGCCGCCGCTGGCACCCGAGAGGGCGAAGCCCGCAATCGATCCGTTCGCAGGATGGGTCCCCGAGGCGCTCGCCGCGTGCCCCCTCGGCTCCGCGGAGGCGGCGCCATACGGCGAGGAGGGCCTGCGACAGACTCGTCGAGGAGGAGGGCCACGCCGGATCCTATGCGACGGTCCGCGGGCTCGCGTGGGGGCGGGGGCCGGCGCGGAGGCCGTCGCCTGGCGATGGCTACCTCGGGCTCGACTGGGCGCCGGGGACCATGCGGGGCGCCTGCGGCAGCTTCGTTGCCGTGGTCGCGGGCAGGAGCCCCGGGCCCGAGCCGCCCGCGGCCGCGCCCCGGCGATCGAGGTCGAGGCGCTGCGTGGCAACGGGGTGCGAGAGGGCGGAGTGTTTCTGCGAGGGGCTCGTCGAGGTCCTCGGGCCCGTCGGCGGGGTGCCGCGCGCGGTGGTGCCCGGCGACGCGACCGAGGCCGGTCGGATGCTCTTCGGAAGGGCGGCCGAGTCGCGGCTGTCCTCGCAGACGAGGGCCCGCTGCCGCCTCGGGTCGAGGTTCCGCGACCCCCACTCGGGAAACGAGAGGGGGTCCGTCGGGGACGCCGTCGGCCTCCCTCGCGGGAACCTCCTCGTCCCGGTTCCGTCCGTCGCGTCCGCGGCCGGGCCCGACGCGAGGCTGCGCATCGGCTGCGAGCGCACCGACCCCGCCTCGCGCGACAGGTCCGGGGAGCCCGCGACGAGGGCGCTCCCCGCCGACTTCGCGGCGACGGTGTCCCTCCCGGGCGTGCGCCTCGACCCCGCCGGGTGGCTGGGGGCAAGGTCGGACGAGCGGGGCTACGTACGCGCGGGCGGCAACTCCTGCTGCGCCGGACCCGCCTGGCACGACCGGGGCCTCGTGGTGGGCGTCCGTGCCAGCGGCGTCGACATGCTCGCGGACCGCAGTCGTCGCGTCGCGACCCTGCCCAGGTGCCGGGGGGCGGGCCCATCGGAGGCCCCCTCTCCCTCGTGCCGGCGATCGTCGCGCGGCCGAGGGCGACCGTGGAGCCGGCCATACGCCGCGACATGCCCGACGACCTCGTGGCGGCCATCGACGCCGCGGCGGGCCACGGGCGCGCCGGGCCCCGGGGGCCATCGGGCGGGCCGCCGCCACCTCTGGGTCCGGGGCCGCCTGCGAGGCGGCGAGGAGGGCCTTCGATGGCGGGCGCGTGCCCGACGACGCGTCCTGCGACGTGCTCGCCAGGCGCGTCGCGGCCGGCGAGCACGTCGGGGACGGGGCCGGCCCGGCGGCCTGTGACCGCCTCGTCGGGGAGGGGGCGAGGCCCCGTGTCGCCTGACCCGGGATCTCTCGCGGCGCGCGTCGCCGCCGCCGGCCGCAGGTGCTCCCCGGCGGGCTCGCTGCTGGACGGGTGGGGCACGCGTGGCACGCCCAGGCAGGCCGGGTGCCTCGCCGAGTACCCCGGGGCCGAGTGCGCGGGCGGGCGCGCGCCCGGGAGGCGCGGACGCCCGGGAGGTGCGCCCTGCCGCAGGCCAAGGTGCCCGACGGCTACGACCGGGGTCGGTCGCCCGGCCCGACCCCCTCGGGCGCGGCGGCTGCCGTCCCCCTCCCTCCCCGGCCGCCACGAGGACGTCGTGCCCGTGGGCGACGTCGGAGGTGGCAGGACGCACATGCCGGGGGCGCCGTGCGCGCCCTGCCGCCGCACGATGCGCCAGGCGAGGCTCCTCGCGGCGTCCTCCCCGGCCGTGCGGCCCGGGAGGGCGCGCGGCGGCGGGTCGCCCGGCCGCGAGCCTGCCCGGCTCGCGAGGGCGGAGCCGCCTGGGACCGGCGGGCTCGGCCTCCCGGGCCGTCTCGGAGTCCTGCGAGGGGCAGTCGCTCATGACGGCCACCAACCCGGGGTCCGGCAGATGGGGGACCGTCCTCGGCGACGACCAGATGGCTGCGGCAGTCATCGACCGCGTCTGCCACCACGGGAGGCTGCTCCGGCTCGGGGGCGAGTCGCACCGCGCCGGGCATGCGCCCGTGTCGGGGAAGGGGGCGGCGCGACGGCGGCGGGAGACGGCCCGGGGGATGGCGTCGTGCTCCGGGGCACCCGTGGCGACATCGCTGCCCTCGGTGACCCCGGACGCGCGTTGCGTCACGTGTCCGACGACGCCATACTCTCGGCAAGGTGCGACGGACTCCCCCGTGACGGGACAGTCGACCTGTGGATGGAGGAGGTGCGCCGTGACGGCCCCGACGCGCTGGGGTTCGTCTGGTGCGAGGCCGTCCTCCGACCGGATGGCGAGCCCCCGGGGCCATCGGACTGGCGACCCTCCCGTCTCGGTCGGGCGACCAGGACGGGAGGCACCGGATTTGGGCGACAGACGCCCAAATCCGGTGCGAACTCTGCCCGAATCCTGGTGCGATTTTTGCTCAATTTAACTTGACAAAACACACCCCTCGTGGGGCCCCCGCGTCCCCTCGACCTTGGCGCGCCTTGGCCAGGCGGGCCTCCTGGCCCGCGCCCACCTGCCGAGCGTCCCCTTGGGTATGCCCAGATCGGCGGCGCACCCAGCCTAGGTCCTGCCACTCCGCAGGCAGTGGTCGACCGCGTCGCCTCCGTGCCCCTTGGCGTGTCTCGCCGGCCTTCCGTCTGCCATCCTCTGGGACCTCCCTCCCGACTGTCATAGGTTAGTTATCCCATTACCCCACCATTGGGTTTTTGGCTCACGTCATGTCCGAGAATACGATACAGCTCAGGGCGGCTATCTCGCGATCTGCGTACGCCGTCGCCCCGACGTGGGAGCCCCTCGCCAGTCAGGGGAGGTGCCGGCGCGCGTAGCTGCGCGGGGGCGGGGCGAGGCCGGGGGCGGCCCGGGCGGCCCGGGCGAGGAGGCCCGCGAGCGGGGCGCCCTCGCGCCACACGAAGTTGACGGTGGGGCCGGCGCCCGGGTCGCCGTACGTCCAGAGGTAGGCCGCCCCGGCGTCGAGGACGAGCTCGCACTCCCGGAGCCCCGGGTGTTCCCCCTCGCCGAGGCACGCGCGGAGCAGGTCGGCCGCGAGGGGCGCGGACCACTCCGTCCCGCGCGGGCCCAGGTACGTGACAACGCCGAGGGGCCCCGTGAGCAGCCGTGAGAGGGCGCTGAGCCCGCCCCGGGCTATCGCGCAGCGCCACTCCCGACCGTTGACATGGACCACGGCCTCGGCGCCCCTCTCCCATCCGTCCCAGTCCCCGCCCTCGCAGGTGGCCCAGAGGCCGCGGAGCAGGGTGGCCCTCCCGCCCCCGCACACCAGCGCGTGGCACAGGACGCCCATGCCGTCGGCCCCCGCAGCGCGCAGGCACGCCAGCGCCCAGGCCGCGAGGTCGCGATCGGCGCCCTCGCCCTCGCGGTACAGCCAGCCGTTGTATCCCAGCCCCAGGCACAGGTGCCCCGGCCCCAGCGAGTCCAGGAGCTCGTCCCCCTCGCCCGGGCGCCGCACCTCGCAGCCCCAGCTGCCCAGGGGCCCGTCCATCGGGAGGACGCCCCCCGTCATGTCCCCTTCCCGTACCAATAGTGCTCCTTCCCCCAGGTCACCTTATCTTTGTCAACAACCTGCGTGTTGAAATGTGGACCCACCCTCCCACCGTCGGGGAACACGTGGCCGTTCGGATGGTCAAAGATATCCCTGTGTAGAGCCTTGGGAGACCCGTTTTCACCTATGATAACGCCAGTATTGAACTGATACCCTCTCCCTCCGGGGATCACCTTCCCGTGTATATCCTTGATGACCTTATGCACCTTGTCTGGCTGTCGGCTGACCGGAATGCCAAGATCCCGCTTTGCCTGTCGAAAGGCAGCGCGCCTGCTATTCGCAACAGCCCCCGCCACGTCGTCCCCGTGCGAGGCGAACTTGCTCACCTTCTTCGCCGCCCTCGCCACGTCCTCGCCGAAGGGAAGGACGAAGCGGGGAGTGACGGCCCCGCTCTCGCTCCCGGCCACCTCGCGCGCGAAGTCGCCCACCTCGTCCCTGAACGACCTGAAGGCGGACTTCGCGCGCGACCACGTGCGGGACGCGAACCCCTCGCCCCGCGTGGCCGCCCTCGCCATGTCGTCGCCGCGAGAGGCGAACCTGGTCGAGGAGGAGGCCGCCCTGCCCGCCCTGAAGATGTCGAAGACCCTGGGCGCGGCGGACATGCCCGCGCCCGCCCAGTCGCCCTCCCAGACGCAGAGGCCGGCGTTCGCGACGTCTGCGGCGAAGCCCACGGGGCCCGGGATCATGCCCGCCACGTCGGGGACCCCGTGCGGGCTCGCGGCGTGGGTCGTCCTCTGCCCCCTGGCGACGGTGCCGCAGACGAGCCCGGAGTAGGACTCGGTGCGCCTGCCCTGCGATCCCCGCGAGCCCGGCCGCGTCGCGGGCGCCGGCCGCCACGGCCCTCCGGGCCTGCGTCGCCCTCCAGCCCTGCTCGTCCCACCCGCCCTGCGCGGGCGTGGCCCTGCCTCCCGAGGGGTCGACCACCGAGGGCGGCGAGCCCCCCGCGCAGGCGTGGGCGGCCGCCGTGGCGGGGTCGGGCGCGTCGGGCGCCTCCGGGTCGGGCGAGAGGAACGCCCTCGATGCGGGCGAGTAGGCCCTCGGGCCCGCCGACCAGCCCCCCTCGGGGCCACAGAGCCCCTCGAGGCCGGCCCACAGCCCGCCCGCGCCGGCGTCGCGCCCGCCGGGCAGCTCGGACCCCCACTCGTCGAGGGACGCCCAGCCCGCCGCGGAGCCGTCCGCGGCCGAGCCCCAGGAGCGCTCCGTGCCCAGCCAGTCGGCGTGGGGGACGAGCGCCCGTCCGCCCGGGGTCGTCACGCCCACGCGGGAGAGGCCCCAGGCCGAGCGCTCGGAGGCGCCGTCCGGCCCGCGCCGCACGAGGGCCTCGAGCCCCGGCGAGGCGTAGTCGCGAAGCACCTCGCCGCCCGAGCCGGAGACCACGGCGCCCACGGGGTCGCGCGACCAGCGGCCCGCCCCCTCGCTCCCCAGGGCCAGGGCGGGCCTGCCCAGGCCGTCGTAGGACCAGGAGGTGAAGCCCACGCGCCCATCCTTGAGGAAGCGGGACAGGACCATGTCGCCCCTGCCATCGTAGGAGTAGTCCTCCCTGCCGCCTGGACCCTCCCTGCTCGCGAGCCTGCCTGCGGCGTCCCAGGAGTACGAGGTCTCCCCGGCGCCCGAGCGCTCGCGCGCGAGCCTGCCCGCGGCGTCCCAGGCGTAGGTGCGCTCCCCCGAGGCGTCGGAGGCAAGGACCAGCCGTCCGCATGCGTCGTAGGCGTAGTCGCCGGAGGCGCCGGGGTCACCCCCGGCCACCCCCTGCTCGCGCCTGGAGGTGAGCCTTCCTGCGGCGTCGTAGGCCCAGGAGGCCTCGTGCCTCCCGCCGTCGGCCGTGGTGGTCACCCGTGAGGCCGCGAGGCCCGCCGCGTCGTAGGCCCAGTCCTCGCGCCAGCCGTCGGGCGTCCGGGTGGAGGCGAGCCGGCCCGCCGCGTCGTAGGCGTAGCTGGTGGCCCGGCCGTCGTCGTCCACGCCCACCAGGCGCCCGGCGGCGTCCCACGACCACCTCGCCACCGTGCCGTCCGGGTAGGTGAGCGACTCCCTCCTGCCGCAGGCGTCGTAGGCGTAGGAGGCGACCTCGCCTCCCGGGTAGCGCGTCGAGGTGATCCTGCCGAGGGCGTCGCGCCCGAAGGACGTCGTCCCGCCCTCCCCCTCCATGGAGGTGAGGGCGCCCTCGGCGTCCCAGGTGTAGCGGTCATGGACGCCGCCGCTGCCCGTGACGGCCACGGGGCGGCCGGCCGCGTCGCGCTCCCAGGTCACGGTGCGCCCGTCTGGGTCGCGCTCGGATGCCAGGTCGCCCTCGGCGTCCCAGGAGTAGGAGGTGACGTTTCCCAGGGCGTCGCTCGCCGACGAGACGAGGCCGCGCCCGTCGTAGGACCAGCGCCTCGTGACGCCCCCCGCGTCCGTCAGCGAGGTGACGTTGCCCAGGGCGTCGTGGCCGTAGCTCGTCTGGCCGCCCAGGGGGTCCGTCACCCGCACGAGGTCGCCCACGGCGTCCCAGGAGTAGCGCGTGACCGCGCCCGCGCGGTCGGTCGCGGACAGCGGCCTTCCCAGGGCGTCGCGCTCCCAGCGCTCGGACGTGCCGTCGGGCCAGGTCAGCTCCGTGAGATCGCCCAGGGCGTCATGGGAGAGCGTCGTCTCGCCGGTCGCGTCGCGCATGCGCTCGAGCCTGCCGGCGGCGTCCCAGACGTACGAGGTCGCCTCCCCCGTGGGGCCTTCGACCCCGAGGGGGCGCCCGCAGGGGTCCCAGGAGTAGCGCGTGGCCGCACCCAGGGGGTCGACCACCGCCGTGGGCTGCCCGAGCGCGTCGCGCTCGTAGCTGGTCACGTTGCCGAGGGCGTCCGTCACCGAGGCGAGCCTGCCTGCGGCGTCCCAGGCGTAGGAGGTCTGGGCGCCCGTCCTGTCCGTGACGCGCACGGGCCTGCCGTCCGCGTCGTACTCCGCGCGCGCCGTGCCGTCCGCATCCGTGACCTCCAGAAGGCGCCCGCAGGGGTCCCAGGAGTAGGTCGTGGCGTTGCCCCTCGCGTCGGTGGAGCGCACGGGGCGCCCGTTGTCGTCCCGCTCGAGGCTGCGCACGTTGCCCAGGGCGTCGGTCACGGAGGTGACGTTGCCGTCGGAGTCGCACGTGTAGGCCACCCTGTTGCCGGCGGCGTCCGTCACGCCGGCAAGCCCGCCCAGGGCGTCCCACTCGAGGCGGGTCTCGTTGCCGGCGGCGTCGGTCTGCGTGGCCGGCCTGCCCGCCTCGTCGTAGGCCCAGAGCGTGGACGTGCCGTCTGGCGCCGTTGCCTTGGTGCGCCTGCCCGACGCGTCGTACTCGAAGGCCCAGGCGCCGCCCGCGGCGTCAACCCTCCTCGCGAGGGCGCCGCCCGGCAGGTACTCGTAGCCGGTCACGTTGCCCAGGCCGTCCGTGAGCGTGGCGACGCGCCCGGCCCCGTCGTAGCCGATGCTGGCGCGGGCGCCCGAGGCGTCCGTCACCGAGGCGAGCCTGCCCGCCTCGTCCCAGCCGAGGCGCGTGACGTTGCCCAGGGCGTCGGTCACGGAGATCCTGTTGTGGTCGCCGTCGTAGCCGTAGCTGGTCACGTTGCCCAGGGGGTCCGTCACCGAGGCGAGGTCGCCCGCCTCGCCCCAGGCGTAGGTGGTGGTGGCCCCGCCGGCGGAGGTCGAGCTCGTGAGCCTGTTCTCCTTGTCCCAGCCAAGGCGCTCGACCGTGCCGTCCGGCAGGTGCCTGGCCGTGACGTTGCCGCGCGCGTCGCACTCGTAGCGCGTGACGTTGCCCAGCCAGTCGGTCTCGCTCGAGCGAAAGCCCCGCTCGTCGTAGGACACGGTCCTCTCGTGGCCGTCCGACACGCTCCTGGCTATGCGGCCCTCGGCGTCGTAGGTCACCGAGCTCTTGTGGCCGAGGGCGTCCGTCGCGCTGTTCGTGCGTCCCTCGGCGTCGTACGAGATGCCCGTGGTGCCGGTGGACTTGGACCACTGGCTCGTGACCCTGCCCCTGTCGTCGTAGCGGTTCTCGATGAGCGCGGAGGCGTCGTAGTCGCTCATCCTGGAGAGGAGCCCCGAGCCGTCCCACGAGAGCGTCATGGTGTTGCCGTCCGCGTTCGTGACCGAGGAGAGCCTGCCGCCCTCCCAGCCGTACGACACGGAGCGGCCGGCGCTGTCGGACACGCCCGAGAGCCTGCCGCCCTCGCCGTACGAGAGGCTCACGCTGCCTGCGGAGCTCGTGACGGACGAGAGCCTGCCCTCCTCGTAGGCGAAGGAGAGTGAGAGGCCGTTTTTGCCCCGCGCGACGAGGGCGCGCCCCCTTGCGTCGAAGGAGAGCTCCGTGCCCCCGGGCAGGGTCAGGACGTGCCCCTCGCCCTCCCGCCTGAGCCTGTACCTCGCGCCGAACAGGGGCGTGTAGCCCGCCTCGTCGTCCCCCGTGAAGCAGGCGTGCATGCCCCCCGGCAGCGTGGCGTCGGCCAGGCCGCCGCCTATCGTGAGGCCGTAGTCGAAGCTGT
Source organism: Olsenella sp. oral taxon 807 (assembly GCF_001189515.2). Taxonomy (NCBI): domain Bacteria; kingdom Bacillati; phylum Actinomycetota; class Coriobacteriia; order Coriobacteriales; family Atopobiaceae; genus Olsenella; species Olsenella sp. oral taxon 807. Next base: position 4,709 of record NZ_CP012069.2, on the reverse strand, counting down.
CGGACCAGCCCTCGCCGAGCCTGCCGGCCGCGCCGCCGGCGTCGGAGGGGCCCTGGTCGCCGTCCCTGTGCACGACGGCCGCCAGGCCTGCGGGGGACGGCGGCGGGGCTGCGGAGGAGGGCCGCACGCGGCCTTGCGGAGGGACGCATCCTGGCCCGACACCTCACGGAGAGGCGCAGTCTGCGGCCCCCCACGTCGCGCAGGCTGCGCTTTTTGGTCACGTCACCGCCCGGGGGGCGTGGGGCGCGACCCCCCGCCAGCCTGCGGGGCACTATGGGAAGTGGCCCAACTGGGCAAACGCGTCCGGGCAACCCCCCGCCAGGCTGCGGGGCGGTTTGCGCCGGGGCCCGCAGGCCCTGGTTTGGGGCCCGGCCGCACGGAAAGGCGCAATATGGGCAGAGGGCCTCGCCGATGGCACGCCCTGGGTTAGGACGGGACCCCATCGGGCTGCCAGTGGTGGGCTAAGGAGGTGCCGGGAACTCAGGGTTACCTTCCTCGGGTGGGCCGGATGCCCTTGGTCGTCGGCAAGCGCAGCCTCGCGGGCGGCCCTGTCCGGCACAGCCCCGCGCAACGGTGGATCGCGTCGAGGGTCGCGGCGCGTGAGGGGGCCGCTGACGCCGCGCTGTCCCGAGAAGGCGTCACTGGCCCACCCGTGAGAAGTAACTGCCAAAGGGGATGGGCGGCCACCCCCGGACGGCCGCGTTCGCCCTCGCCCCACATCCTGCTATACTCCACAGGCAGTCGCTTCATCCCATGGAGAGGGAGGGTGGGGTAATGGATAAGGACGTGGCTTGCGCCACACCAAAGCTGGGATTTGGGCTCATGCGGCTTCCCCGCAGGCTGGGGCGCATCGACATCAGGCAGGTGTCGCAGATGGTCGACGCCTTCCTGGAGGGCGGCTTCACGTACTTCGACACCGCCTATGTGTACGTGGGCTCGGAGGATGCCGTCGCCAAGGCGCTCGTCAAGCGCCACCCGCGCGAGTCGTACACGCTCGCGAGCAAGCTCTACGCCCCCATAGCGCTATCGGAGAGGTCCGCACGCAAGCAGCTCGAGGCCTCCCTCAGGCGCACGGGCGCGGGCTACCTCGACTACTACCTCCTACATGCCCTCTCGCGCAGCAACTACCGAAAGTACGAGCGCCTGCACCTGTGGGACTACGCACAAAGGCAGAGGGAGGCCGGGCTCATCAAGCACGTGGGGTTCTCGTTCCACTCCGACCCAGAGCTGCTTGACCAGCTGCTCCTCGAGCACCCAGAGGTCGACTTCGTGCAGCTGCAGCTCAACTACGCCGACTGGGAGAGCGCGAGCGTGATGTCCCGGCAGAACTACGAGGTCGCGCGCAGGCACGGCAAGCCCATCGTGGTCATGGAGCCCGTCAAGGGCGGCAAGCTGGCAAACCCACCGCGCGAGGCGGCGCGCCTGATGAGGGAGGCCTCACCCGACATGTCCTGCGCCTCGTGGGCTGTGCGCTTCGTGGCCTCGCTCGAGGGCATCCTCACCGTGCTCTCGGGCATGTCCAACCTCGCCCAGATGCAAGACAACCTCTCCTACATGCGCGACTTCAGGCCGCTCGACGAGCGCGAGCACGCACTCATCCGCAGGGTACAGGCCATCGTGGGCACATCGCCCATCATCCCGTGCACGGCCTGCCAGTACTGCGTCAAGGGATGCCCCAAGCACATCCCCATACCCGACGTGTTCGCCGCCATGAACCTGCGCCTGGGAGACGGACTCATAGAGGCGGCGAGGCTCGCGTACGGGAAGGCCACGGGCGGGAGGGGACTGGCGTCCGACTGCATCCGATGCGGGCAGTGCAACCATGTCTGCACGCAGAACATCGACGTCATGGCCAGGCTGCGGGAGACGGCGCTGGCCCTGGAGTAGGGCGAAAGCGGCTGGTGTCATCCTATGTTCGGTTGCAGCAGCGAGCTGCTCCGGTTGGGCGAGTCCTCTGGTGCGACCCCCTTAGACGCGGCCCTCCTGAGCCTCAAGACCCGAGCCACCACGGCTCACCCACCCTTGTCGATGAAGTCGCAAACCGCCTCGCTGATCTCTTGGCCGTGACCGACCATGAGGTGGCCGCCCGTCTCGAAGATCAGCGTGGTCGGGCGTGGATAGCGATGGAGCGACCGCTCGACGCAGTAGCCCTTCGGAACGCTGAACTTTGCCGTGTTATCGCCCCTGGCGTAGGGCAGCAGGGCCAACACCTTGAGGTCCTCGATGCATTGGCCTCACGCACGGAACCGACTCGCCGCTCACTGCGGCGTACGCCGAGATCCGTCCGCACAGGCGAGCCAACCATATCCTTCTTGGCTCACCCAACAACGTGGTAGACGAACTCACGTCTTGGATCGCTGGATCCCAAGCTCGCTACAACCAAGTGCCGACTCGCCATTACCGCAAACCTCCCCGGTAACAAGATCAGGTGCGGACCCTCCCGGGGGCGGGCGCGGTGCGCGCCGACCCCTGCGCGAGTACGCGCCTGATCTCGTCGGCGTTCACCCCCGCCGATGCGGCGGCGTCCTGCACGCTCACGAGCCCGTCGCGCACGAGCCGGACGAGCGTCTTGAGCGTCCCCCTCTCCTCGCCCTCCGCGATGCACTCCGCGCGGATCTCCTCTCGGATCTCCTCTATGACGCTGCCCATGTCCTCTCGCCCCTCCTCCGTCTCCCTGAGCCTTCTCTTCACCCTCGACGTCTCCGGGAAGCGCGCCTCGTCGTACGCCTCGGCCTCTGTGAACACCCTCATGAGGGCCGAGACCTCGCCGCCGTCCCTCGCCAGGGCGTTCACGTAGAGCTCCTCGAGGCCGTTGTCGAGCGCACGCCCGCCCTCCCTGACGACCCTGTCCACATGATACAGCGGGCAGCCCTCCCCGAGGGGGTCGAACTCGCAGACGAGCGCCACGCAGACGTCCGGGACGTCGGCGAAGCGCGCGCCCGGGGGCGTCCTGTCGGTCGTCACGAGCGAGGCGTAGTAGCGCACCCGCCTCTGGAGGTCGTCATCGTCGGCGCGCTGCACCTCCACGTTCACGAGCCTGCCGTCGGAGAGCTCGCAGAGGGCGTCGAGGACCGCCGAGCGGCCCCGCGCGTTCGTGACGTGGGACTGCGGGGTGCTCTTCACGACCGTGAGCCCCCTGTCCTGGAGCAGCACCCCCAGGAGCTCCCCGCAGAAGGCCTCGTCCCTCGCCATCACCCGAAACATCAGGTCGTCTATGGGCCTCAGCTCGCCCATGTCCCGCCTCGCCTGTGCCATCCGACCACCGTCCCTCCGTCCGCCGCCGTGTCTTGCCATTACCATAGCACAGGACAAGAACGCATGTTCTCTTCAATTCGAGGTGCGGAGATTTTGTGGGCTCATGTGAACCCCAGTTCCAGGCGTACGAAAGAGCTAGGTCGCGGAGGCAACAACTGATAGCTCAAGACTGCAATTGAGCGCCGCTGCAACCATCCAGGACCGACTCAGCCCCACCTGAGTGTCACGGGGAGTCTACCCCCGGTATGGCGTCATGCGGAGGCTGCCATAGGCAAACGCCTGCGTCCTGCCCCAGCGTGGCGCAGCGCACCGATACCGACTGGCCCGCTCGCTGAGATGACACGCATGGCGCCAAAACAGCCCGCTCAGTCATAGCCCCGTCTTTTTTGCGTCACGGCCCGACACGGATGCCTACGTCCTCCTCCACTCCAGGTCCTCTGGCGAGATGCCCGCAACGAGCCTCTGCACAAAGCCATCAGTGGGGTGCGCGAGCAGCTCGGCCGGCTCGGCGTACTGCAGCACATGCCCTCCGTCCACCACGGCCACGCGCGTGCCCAGCCGCAGCGCCTCGCGTATGTCATGCGTCACGAACATCACCGTGATGCTCGTCTTCTCGTAGATGCGGCGCATCTCGCACTGAAGCTGGCCACGCGTGATCTCGTCCACGGCGCCAAAGGGCTCGTCCATGAGCAGGATGTCAGGCGATGCGGCAAGCGCCCGCGCAATGCCCACGCGCTGCTGCTGCCCGCCAGAAAGCTCCGCCGGGAAGCGCTCGAGCAGGTCATCGTCGAGGCCCACGATGCCCATCCACTTGCGCACGGCCCCACGGGTGCGCTCATGGTCGCGTCCGTTCCAGAGGTTGGGCACATAGGAAATGTTCTGCTCAACCGTCATGTGCGGAAAGAGCACGCTACCCTGTATGGCGTAGCCGATGTTGCGTCGAAGCTCGACCAAGTCGGTGTTCCGCACGTTTTTGCCGTCAACGAGCACGTCGCCAGACGTGGGCATCACCAGACCGTTGGCCATCTTGAGCAGCGTGGTCTTGCCGCCGCCCGACGAGCCTATGACGCAAACGAACTCCCCGCGGCCTATGGAGAGCGAGACGTCGTCGAGCGCGAGCTTGCTCGTGTCATTCGACTCGCCCTCGAAGGCCTTGGTCACATGGCGGTACTCAATGGCCGGCACGCCTGCGGCGCCGCGTGCCGCATCGTCTGCCTTCGCCACGTCGTCTGCCCCCGCCGCGTCCACACCTGCCGCGACGTCTCGCTTCTCATCGCTCATGAGAGCAGTCCCTTCTCCTGAAGATACTCGCGGGCCACGTCCTCGGGCGGGCGGCCTTCGCTCTCCACCTCGTAGTTCATCTGCGCCATGTCACCGTCAGTGATCGTGCCATTGAGCTTGGTGAGGACGGCACGCAGCTCTGGGTGCTCCTCAAGCACCTGGTCGCGCACCAC